>NZ_CP096115.1:0-1200000 GCF_024662215.1 Methanoplanus endosymbiosus | reverse complement strand
TAAATATCTATCAACATGGATGAGCGTAACAGTACAAGGGATATATTGCTCGCGGTTATTCTTGTCATCTCGACTCTTGTGATGGTTGTCAGGTTATGGCAGGACTGGATTGTTGCCCTCGCAACCGGAGTAATGATGATCTCACTTGCAGGTCTGATATTATCCCTTTGCAGGAAATTTGAAAATCTTGAGAATTCCGTAAATGAAAGGGACCGGAATATGAGACAGAACCTTGAACAGCTCTCAGCTGAGATAAACGAGAAGTGTGATGATATGTCGGCTGAGGTAAATGAAGTTGTATCATCTATTGCAAGGAGAATATACAGATAATATCTTTTATTTTCAGACCCAAAACTCCGGGATTTATTCATGGGTGTTGCAATACGTGATATTCTTACAGAATACAAAAGACCTGCCGAATGGGATCGTCTGAGAGGGCGGGCGGCATTTGACGGCAATAATGCCCTCTATCAGTTTCTGACCACAATAAGACAGGCTGACGGCACCCCTCTGATGGATAATGAGGGGCGGGTAACCTCGCACCTCTCCGGGCTGTTTTTCCGGCTGACAAACTTTATCGAAAAGGGTATATCTCCGGTATTCATCTTTGACGGCAAACCCCCTGAATTTAAGAGTAAGACTATTTCAGAGCGGCGGGCTGTTAAAGAGAAGGCGGAGATTCAAAGAGTTGAGGCTTTAAAAGTTGGTGATATTCAGGCAGCTTTTCGCCATGCCAGATCTTCAACGAGAGTTGATAAGGAGATCATTGACAGTTCCAAAAGGCTTCTCTCCCTGATGGGTATTCCATATCTTGACGCGCCCTCAGAAGGTGAAGCGCAGGCGGCATTTATGGTCTCAGAAGGAATTGTGGATTATTCCGTATCACAGGATTATGACTCACTTCTCTTCGGAGCGGAAAAACTTGCCCGAAATTTAACAGTCAGCAGAAAGAGAAAGATCAGGAGCAGGACAATAACTGTAAACCCTGAGATTATTACTCTTGATGAGGTGCTTTCAGGGCTTGATATTACAAGGGAGCAGCTTATTGAGATTGGAATTCTTATCGGCACCGATTTTAACAGTGGGATACGTGGAATCGGGCCGAAGAAAGCTTTAAAGATTGTCAGGGATAACGCATTTGAGAAGATATTATCTGAGAGCGTGCCTGATTTTGACTATCTCCCGGTGAAGGACTTTTTCTTAAATCCGCCGGTAACTGAGAATATTATTCCTGATTACGGGGCAGTTGACGGCGCAGGCGTTACAGAATTTCTCTGCGCAGAGCATGGATTTTCAGAGGAGAGAATAAATTCAGTCCTTGAAAAGATAAATGCCGGTGCAGGTCAGAAGACGCTTGACCAGTGGTTCTGACCGGAATTATGCCCAATATCTTAATTTAAAAAAATATTTTGGGAATTTAAACTTCTTTAATTCCCGGTTATCTGATTTGTATCAGTTGCCGCTCTGTGTTATCTTAAAATACTGTTCATCCGATTGGTTGATGTACTAATAATTCAAATATTTCTTCAATGCAACAAAGGGTGATCACCTACTCAAGAAATGCATTCCTTCCGCTTACATCTGTATGCAGGAACAGGTGTGGCTACTGCACATTCCGGAGGCCTGTCGGCGACGGTTGTGTTATGGCACGGGAGGAAGCCGAAAGGGTCCTTGAAATGAGCGCCTCTGCGGGCTGCACTGAGGCGTTGTTCACATTCGGAGAGATGCCTGAACAGGAGGCAGGATTTATTGACAATATTGAGAAGCAGGGTTTTTCAACTGTGCTTGAATACTGTTACCATCTCTCGGAAAGGGCAATTGAATATGGCATGCTGCCGCATACAAATGCCGGGGTGCTTGAATATGACGACCTTGAATGGTTGTCTGAAGTCAATGCGAGCATGGGCCTTATGCTTGAGACAACAGCCGAAATTCCGGCGCACAAAAACTGCCCCGGAAAGAGGCCGGAAGTCCGTATCGAGTGTATTGAAAACGCCGGTAAACTCCGCATCCCGTTCACAACCGGACTTCTGCTTGGCATTGGTGAGACTGAAAGCGACAGGGAGGAATCCTTTGAGGTTATCGCCGGTATTCATAAGAGATACGGGCATATCCAGGAAGTGATCATTCAGAATTTCTGCCCGAAAGAGGGTACTGCAATGGAGAGGTGGCCCGTTATTGGCAGCAGTGAGATCTGTGAGACAATTAAGACTGCAAAGGAGATCCTGCCCCGCGACATCGCAGTTCAGATCCCGCCAAACCTTGCTGATGCCTCCCGCCTGATTGGCTGTGGCGTTGATGACCTTGGCGGCGTATCGCCTGTAACGATAGATTATGTCAACCCTGAACATCCCTGGCCGGCAATTGATGAACTGAAAGTTATTGCCGGAGACAGGGGGATTCAGGAGAGACTGTGCATCTATCAGAAGTATATCCGTAAAGGATGGTACCCTTCAGCACTCAGTGATCTCATAGATAAACTGGGTAAAGATATTCAGCAGAGAAACGAAATTAATAGTCTGAATAATAGCCAGTAAGCAGATGATGAAAATGCAAACCGGAGAACTTCTCTATAAAGGAAAAGCGAAATCCATCTACAGAACAGATAAGGATGATGAACTCCTTGCTGTCTTCAGGGATGATATTACAGCGTTTAACGGAGAAAAAAAGGATGAATTTGCAGGCAAAGGGGAGTACAACTTCGCAGCGTCAGCATTCTTCTTTGATTTTCTTGAGAAAAACGGGGTGAAGACCCACTATTTAAGAGCAGTTGATGAACGGTCAATGATTGTATCAAAACTCAATATGATTCCTCTTGAGGTTATTGCAAGAAACCGCGCTGCGGGATCTGTTGTGAAGATGTTTCCTTTTGAGGAAGGGCAGATTCTTGACCCCCCGGTTGTTGTTACGGATTACAAGGATGATGAGAGAGGAGATCCGTCAATAAATGATGATCTCATTGTGGCTCTTGGTCTTTTAACACCTGAAGAACTGGCGGATGTCCGTGAAAAAACCCTTACAATTAACAGACTTCTCTCTGATTTCTTTGAGGGACTTGGCCTGATTCTTGTTGATTTTAAGATCGAATTCGGAAGGAAGGACGGTATGATTCTCCTTGGTGATGAGATCAGTATGGATTCAATGAGACTGTGGGACATGAGTACTATGGAATCATTTGACAAGGACGTGTACAGATTTGATAAAGGAGATCTGATGTCTGCATACGCCCGTGTTGTAGAAAAGATAAATCAGTGGAAAGACTCTCATATGGAGTGATTAAATGATATTTGACGTAAAAATTATAATCTCACTTAAATCAGGCATGCTTGACCCGGAAGCCTGTGCAATTCAGCACGCACTATCAAACCTTGGGTTTGAAACAGAATATCTGACCAATTCAAAGCTTTACAATGTTGGAATTAAGGCAGAGGATGCTGAATCTGCAAAAGCCAGGGCAGAGGAGATGTGCGGCAGGCTTCTGGCAAACCCGGTAATTCAAAGTTATTCTGTTGAGGTAACAGAATGAGATTTGCCGTTCTTCAGTTTGGAGGGAGCAACTGCGATAAGGATGCTCTTCATGTGCTGAGGGATGTATGCGGTGTTGATACTGATCTTATCTGGTACAGGGACGGGCTTAAAAGGGATTATGACGGTATTGTAATTCCCGGAGGTTTCAGCTATGGTGATTATCTTCGTGCAGGTGCAATAGCTACAAGAACGCCTGTTATGGCAGATGTAGTGAGACATGCTGATAAGGGCGGTCTTGTGCTTGGGATATGCAATGGTGCGCAGATCTCGGCTGAAAGCAGTCTCGTTCCTGGTGTTTTTACCATCAATGAATACCCTAAATTCATATGCAGGGAAGTTTTTCTGAGGGTTGAGAATGCTGATTCACCTTTCACATCCGCTTATTCGGAAGGTGAGGTCATCAGACTCCCGATCGCCCACAAGGAGGGGCGTTATGTCGCTTCACCTGATGATATTGCTGCCCTGAAGGCGGAGAAGAGGGTTGCTTTCTGTTTCTGTGATGAGGATGGTGAAGTAACACCTGAATCCAACCCAAACGGCACCACAGATAATATCACCGGAATACTTGGCAAAGGTGGGAATGTGCTTGCCATGATGCCTCATCCTGAGAGGGCATCAGAAGATGTGCTTGGCTCATCAGACGGCAAAAAAATCTTTGACTCTATGATCTCATATATTGAGTCACTGTAAATAATCTGAACTGGCGGGGCTGGTAATTTGACTGAAGATGAAAAGAAGACATTTGAAGAGCTTGAAGAGAAGATTCTTGGATGGGCTGAGAGATATGCAGAGAAGAACGGCTGGGAGCTGAACAGAAAAGACGATCAGGCATCTGTCGTGGCCAGAGGCCTTGCAAAGAACAGGGTTATGTATGGCGCAAGGTACTGTCCCTGCCGAATCAGATCCGGAGACCCCAAAGCTGACCGTGATATTATCTGCCCATGCAAATTCCACAGGGATGAGATTGCAAAGGACGGATACTGCCACTGCATGTTATTTAAGAAAAAGGAATAGTAATTCTCATCTTTTCAGGCAGATCTCTCTGCCTTTATTTTTTTGAGCCGGATTTTTTGGAAAGGATCTGATACAGCCGGAAAGCCTGTAAAGTTATACACATTAGCTTTTTTATGTTAAATACTGGCAGAATGCCCACTCTTCAGTACCGGGAGTATGTCAGATCTGGCAATGTCTCTTTCTGAACCGGTAATCCTGCTCTATTTTTTTACTGTTCAATCCGATGCCTTTTAAAGAAATACCGGGTAACAATATTTAAATGGTTCATGCTGTCATTCCCTTCAGGCCAACGAACCCGAAGACCAGACTGTCCTGCATTCTAAGTCAGGAGGAGAGGGAGAAATTTGCCCTGGCAATGCTCTCCGATGTTATATGTACAACCAATTCTGCATGCTGCCGGACGGTTCTTCTCTGCACAGAGGATATATCAGTTGAGGGCGCTGAAACAGTGGTAAAACCTCTTGGCTTAAATGAGGCGCTGAATGAATATCTCTCTGAGACTGATGACTCTGTTTTTATCATAATGTCAGATCTTCCTCTTGCAACCGCAGAGTCTGTTATTGGTATGGTAAAGACCGGTTCTGACATTGCAGTCGTTCCCGGAAGGGGCGGCGGGACCAATGCAATATTTGTGAAAAATCCTGATAAATTTCATGTTGATTTCTACGGCGCAAGCTTTTCTGACCATCTGAATATATGCCGTGATGAAGGACTTACGGTTGAGGTTATAGACTCCTTCCGGTTATCAACCGATATTGATGAGAAAGAGGATCTCGTTGAGATCTTCCTTCACTCTGAAGGTGAAAGCCGGGGCTTTCTTGAGAATCTTGGGGTAAAAATGTCAGTTGAAAAGGGAAGGGTTGGAGTTCATCGCCACACCCATAAAGAGGCATCCTGAAGGCTCAATTGACTGCACCCCAATGTCATTGTTGATCTCAAGTCCAAGTCCCCGTATGATGGCTACAGGGGTGCTCTCATCTGCTTCTCCCATCACAAGTTCGGCGGCAGATGCTATATTGTCGGCAATGGCAAGCTCAGTCACCTCAAGCGCCCTGCCGAAGAGATCTTCTCTTCCTTTTTCATCCGATACTGCGGTTATGCCGTAGCATCCTATTGCAACACCTGAACATCCGAGGCGCATGGCATGTGTCCTTGAATCCGCAATAATTATACCTGCTCTGATGCCGGTCTTTTCAAAGATCTCATGATGGATTCTCTCAGCACTTCTGTCAGGGTTCTTTGGGAGTGTTACTACTGTGCCATCCGGAGCATTGGAGCCGTCAACACCGGCATTCGGGAGCAGAGTTCCGTTTTTCATGCAGAGCAGAAATCCCGGTATGCCGCCTACTACCGAGTCGCTCTCCCTTAGCACGACTTCTGTAAGTTTTGGATCTGTATTATATCTCCTGCTAAGTATAAGCGCTTCGTCTGTCGGGTTTACATCAGAAAGCTCTATGATGCACCCTTCGGAAGATGCGAGTGCGCTTTCAGCAATTACTATTATGTCCCCGTCTTTCAGGGAATCCGGGTATTTCAGGCTGTTTAAAATGGTGTCTGTGATATTGTCACCCGGAATTATAATTCCGGTTTTAATCCCGAAAACTGTATATGAAGAGTTCATCTGTAGATCAGATTTAATTTTTCATATACATCTATTATATCTCTTGTCTCTTCTGTGTCATGTGCCCTCACAAAGCCTGCACCTGAATGTAAGAGGTGCATAGTTACTGCAAGAGTGCCGGAGAGTCTCTCCTCTGCCGGCTTTTTAAGCAGATCTCCTATGAAGGATTTTCTTGATACAGCCGCAAGCAGGGGTCTGTCGAAAACCTTCAGATCTGAGAACTGTCTGCATACTTCCCAGTCAGATTCCGGTGTTTTTTCATCAGTCCACCTTCCGATTCCGGGATCAAGTATGACATTTTCAATGCCGGAATTTTCTGCTCTCTGCATGACTATTCTGAGATATTCTGTGGTCTCTTTTATTCCCAGACTGTCCCCAGGCTTTTCCTTTGCCGCCATCAGTATTGCCGGAAGCCCGCTGTCTCCGGCAATCTCTGCATAATCCGGGTTGCAGAGGCCTGATATGTCATTTATACAGTCTATATCATATCTGAGCGCGGCAGTGAGTACTTCCGGGTGCATGGTATCCAGTGAGACCGGAATCCCGCTTCCGGAAAAGTCCTTAAGGGCAGTTTTTACCCGAAATATTTCTTCACTGACTGAGATCGGTTCTGCATTCAGTGCAGTGCTTCTTGCACCTATGTCAATTATATCAGCACCCATATCTGCCAGCTCTGAGGCTTTGCTGAAGACATCCTGTGATCTGGTGTAAGACTCGGAAAAAAAGGATTCGGGGCTGCAATTGACAATCCCTATCAGTTTTACAGGCCCGTTCTCTTTTATTGTGAGACTGCCTATTTTAAAGTCCTTCATGCAGTTTTGCTGATTTAAGTGTATTCTGCATAAGGGTTGCGATTGTCATCGGCCCGACTCCGCCGGGGACTGGTGTTATTGCTGATGTTCTCTTCTCAACATTTTCAAAGTCAACATCACCGCATAACTTTCCGTTGTCATCCTGATTTATGCCGACATCGATTACAACTGCACCGTCACGAATCATATCCTCTCTGATAAATTTCGCCCTGCCGATTGCGCTGACCACAATGTCGGCATTTCTGATCTCATCTTCAAGGTTTCTGGTTCTTGAATGGCACACTGTTACGGTTGCGTTGGCATTTATCAGAAGTGCAGCCATCGGCCTTCCGACATCTACAGATCTTCCTATGACGACTGCTCTTTTGCCTTCCGGATTTATGCCGTACTCTGAGAGTATTGTCATTATTCCGCCCGGTGTGCAGGGTACAAAGTCAGGCCTTCCTGAAAAGAGCCTGCCGAGGTTGTACGGGTGAAATCCGTCAACATCCTTTTCAGGGGATACGGATTCAATCACTTTTTCTGTATCTGCGTGGGATGGAAGGGGAAGCTGTACGAGAATGCCGTGAACAGACGGGTCTTTATTCAGTTCAGATACTGCTTTAAGTATCTCTTCTGTGGTGGACTCTGCCGGAAGTTCAACTCCTGCTGACTTTATGCCGACATTTTCACATGCCTTATGTTTCATTCTGACATACATCTGCGATGCGGGATCTTCTCCCACGATCACAGTTGCAAGGCATGGGGTAAGACCGGATTTTTCAATCTCAGCCTTTACAGAATTCTGAATTTTTTCAGATAGTTCCCTGCCGTTTAATATCATTTGACTTCCGGATAGAGTGTAAATCCTGAAGCAAGTGCCTCTACTTCGGCACGGACTTCTGTAATTGCCTTCTTTGAGTCTTTGTCCTTACAGACATCCTTAAGTACAGCTGCAATCCAGTGTCCGATCTGCTTCATCTCTTCTTCTTTCATTCCCCTTGATGTCACAGCCGGTGTTCCGATTCTAAGGCCGCTTGTGACGAATGGGCTGAGCTTCTCTCTTGGAATGGTATTCTTATTGACTGTTATTCCTGCTTCTCCAAGGAAGGTTTCTGCTTCCAGTCCGGTCAGATGTGAACCGTTTGCTGCAAGGTTTGTCAGGTCAAGAAGGATCAGATGGTTGTCAGTTCCTCCGGAGACAAGGTCAAGTCCTTCGCTGATCATAACCTCTGCCATTGCCTGTGAGTTTCTGACGATCTGCTTTGCGTACTCCTTAAAGTCAGGTGTAAGAGCCTCTCTGAAGCATACTGCCTTTCCGGCGATGACATGCATCAGTGGTCCGCCCTGCATACCGGGGAATACCGACTTGTCTATAGCTTTTGCATTCTCCTCGCCGCACATGATTGCACCGCCGCGTGGTCCGCGTAGTGTCTTATGTGTGGTTGTGGTTGTAATGTCGGTCACTCCTACTGATGTAGGGTGCTGCCCGCCGGCTATGAGTCCCGCAATGTGCGCCACATCTGCCATACAGTATGCGCCGACCTCATCCGCAATCTCTTTGAATGCCTTAAAGTCGATGGTACGCGGGTAAGCGCTTGCACCGCATACAATCATCTTTGGCTTCTCTTTTCTTGCCTGTTCGGCAATCTGCGCATAATCAAGTGTTTCGGTTTCCTTGTCAACTCCGTAATGCGAGACGGAATACCATTTTCCTGTAATATTTACAGGAGATCCGTGTGATAAGTGGCCGCCCTGTGCAAGATCCTGGCTCATCATTTTGTCGCCGTTCTGCATGAAGGCAAAATATACTGCCTGATTTGCCTGACTTCCGGAGACTGCCTGCACATTTGCATGTTCAGCACCGAATAGTTTACAGAGGCGGTCTCTTGCGAGATCTTCTATCTGGTCGTGGAATTCACATCCGCCGTAATATCTCTTTCCGGGATATCCTTCTGCGTATTTGTTTGTCAGAATTGAACCTACAGCCTCAAGGACTGATTTGCTTACAACATTTTCAGAAGCGATGAGTTCCAGGCCGTTTACCTGGCGAAGGCGCTCCTTTTCAATTAAATTGTAAATATCCGGATCATAATTTGCCAGATCAGACATATTCAAAAGAGTTGTTTTTCTGAGGATTATATTGTTTCTGAAGAAATGTTTCTGTTTATACTGAAACTTAACTTATTCAGTTATCATTTAGTAAAACCGGATGATGGCGCATAAGACGGAAAAACACAAAATGTTAATTAACCTATGAGATGACTTTCATATAACGGAGTATCCTGATGGATATTAATGATTCTTCTGCCAGAATAAGAGACCTCGAACATACAGTCGGGGAAAAAGAGCGTGAAATAGAGATGCTTAAAGACAGTGTCAGGGAAATGACCAGTGCTAATCCTGTAAGCGATGACAGGGTGAAGGCTCTTGAAAGAGAGATCAGTGAAATGAAAGATGCCGGTCCTGCACATGATGACAGGATGAAGGCTCTTGAAAGAGAGGTCAGTGAAATGAAAGATGCCAGTCCTGAACATGATGAGAGGGTGAAGGCTCTTGAAAAAGAGATCAGTGAAATGAAAGATGCCAGTCCTGAACATGATGACAGAGTGATAGCTCTTGAAAGAGAGGTCAGTGAAATAAAAGATGCCAGTCCTGAACATGACGAGAGGGTGAAATCTCTTGAAAGACAGGTCAATGAAATGAGTGGTATGGTCAGGGGTCTTACTGCTGAGATGCTTGATCTCAAAGCCTGGATTCAGAAACTGTCAAGATCTCTGGATGAAAATGGTGCTGATAACAAAAATGTTGATGCCAGAAGGACAGCTGCGGATAACAGAAGACCAGTTACTGATGTCAGAAGACCGGCTACTGATAACAGGAAGGAGGCTGATGCTATAAAAGAGCGCAGGAATTATCCTGTTCCGGAGAAGCCTGTGGATATTGCAGTTAAGAAGAGTGAGGATGTGCGCAGACGGGAAGAGAAGGAGAGATCCGAAGAGGTCCTGATCATTCAGCCGGATGGCACAATGAAGCCTGAAAGGATGAAGGGTGACGGTATGATCATTGCAGACAACAGGGGTGGACACATTCCTGTGAGGAGGGCATCTGAGAGAGACCCAAGGGACAGAAAGCCTCTTATTTATGCTGATGATGATGATGCAGTGGAAATAACTAAGAAAAGAAAGTAATCTAAAATAACAAATCCAATATTTTCAGCGTTCAAAGGAGCTACTGGTCTTTGTATATAACCGAACTTGAAGTTGACAATTTTAAATCATTTGGCAAAAAAACCAAAATTCCGTTTTTTGAGGGATTCACTGTCATTTCAGGCCCAAACGGCTCCGGTAAAAGCAATATAATTGATTCTGTTCTCTTCTGTCTGACTCTCTCCGGCGCAAGGGGTCTTCGCGCTGAGAAACTGACTGACCTTATCAATCTTAACTCCGGAAAAAATACCGCAGAGGTCTCAATCACCTTTTCTGAAGGCACAAAGATCCGCAGGAAGATTAAGAGAACTCCTCATGGATATTACAGTTACAATTACCTCAATGATCGCGCCTGTAAGGTGGGTGATATTGTTGAATATCTCTCAAGAAACGGTATAAAATCCGAGGGGTATAATGTGGTGATGCAGGGCGATATCACACGCATAACTGAGATGAGCAATACCGAGCGCAGGAAGATCATTGATGAGATTGCCGGGGTTGCAGAATTTGACAAGAAAAGGGATCAGGCACTCTCTGAACTGGAGATCGTCCGCGACAGGATTGAGAGGGAGGAGCTGATTCTTGCCGAGCTTGAGAACCGGATTATTGAGCTTAAGGAGGAGAAGGAGCAGGCTTTAAAGTACAGGGCGCTTGAGGAGGAGCTTGAGCACCTGAAAAACTGCCTCTCGTCTGCAAAACTTGCTGAGAAAAATAAGGAACTTCTGGCGGTCAGATCTCTGACTGAAGATCAGAATGCTGAATCTGAGAAACTTTCCGTGAATAAATCAGTCCGTCAGGATGAACTGGAACAGTTAAAAGTCAGGGCAAAGGAGATCGAAGACGAGATCAATGATAAGAGCGGTGCTGAATATCTTGCTCTGCTCTCTGAAATTGAGAATGCACGTGGTAAGGTGAGATTCTGCGAGCAGTCGATCGCGAAGCTTAATGCTGAGAGGGAGAAGTCAAAGGAGGCGCAGCAGAAGAATTTTGCCGATATGCGGCGTGCTGAGTCAACAGTAAAGGAGATTTCCGATAAGATCAGGAATCTCTCTGTTGACCGCTCCGGTCTTTCAATGGAGCTCTCCGGCATCAGGGCAGATCTTGAGAATGCGGAGAATCAGCTCTCCAAAGAAAGCCGGACTGTGGAGGGTGCAAAAGATGAACTATTCTCCCTCCGGGAGAGGCTTGAAAAATTCCGTTCACAGAGATCTGATCTCTTAAAGGAGCAGGATCTCTTAATTGAGAAGAGCCGTTTTCGGACTGAAGAGAAAGAGCGCCTGTCAGAGAGACTCATTCAGGCGGAATCTGAGCTGAAGGGCAGGGCCGGCAGCCTTGAGGAGTATTCTGAACTGATAAAATCCCTTGGTGCGGAGAAGTCTGTTATTGACCGGGAACTGTCGGTGAGTGAAGGGAGGCTCTTTGAAAATAAAGGTGCGCTTGAGAAGGTTAAATCTGAGATAAGATCCCTTGACCGTGAACTGATGAGGCTTGAGGCTCAGCAGCAGGCATCGGGTGGGCCTGGAGGCCGGGCGATGGATTACATCCTCGGCATGGACGGAATATACGGAACTGTTGCACAGCTTGGGAGAGCGCCGCCTGAATATACGAATGCTCTTAATATTGCGGCAGGGGGCAGACTCAGGAGCATTGTCTCCGAGAGTGATTCTGTGGCATCTTCCTGCATAAGCTATCTGAAGGAGAACCGTCTCGGCCGGATGACTTTTCTGCCGTTAAATAAACTTCGTGCCCCCGATCTGCCCCATATATCTGATCCTGATGTGATTGGATATGCGGCAGATCTTTTAGAATATGATCCCCTCTTTGATTCTGTCTTCCGTCATGTATTCGGGAGAACTGTTGTTGTAAAGGATATGGCCACTGCCAGAAGGATGATGGGCCGTTTCAGGATGGTAACTCTTGACGGTGATCTAATTGAGGTCGCCGGTGCTATGACCGGAGGTTCTGTTCATAAGAAGATGCAGGGCTTTGGTGTCGCGGCAGATGACGGGATAAATGCCCTTAAGGCAAAAATTTCGGCGCTTGCTGCTGAGGAGGGTGATCTCAGGGCTGCTGTTGAGAGATATGAGAATCTTGCCGGTGAGAGGAGAAGCCGGCGGTCTGAAATTGGCGGGCAGATCTCAAAGTATGGGGTGCTGGTTGAAGAATTCCAAAAACTCTATGACTCCCTCAATGCTGAGATTGCCGGAATCAGGGAAAAACAGGATGATATGGCTGGTGATTTCTCTCTTGGTGCTGTCAGGCTTGAGGAGATTGAATCTGTACTTGAGGGAATATCCTGGGATATTGGTTCTGTTGAGGGGAGCATTGAATCCTTAAAGAAGAAGCTTGGTGATACTGGAATTCCGGAACTTGCTGAGAAAGTGGATTTTCTCCGGAGAAAAGTCACCGATTCGGAACGCAGGCTTAGAAATAAGGACGATGATATATCTGACTCACAGAGGGAGAGGCAGCATTTCCAGAGCCGCCTTACAGAATTTCAGAATGAGAGGGAGAGGATTGATTCTGATTTTAAGAGGATTGATGAGGATGTTCTGAAGAATCAGGCCGGAATTTCGGAAGCTGAGGCAGAAATAAATTCCCTTGTGGAAAAGAAGGATAACTTTTCGGTTGAGCTAAATAAGTTGCAGGCTCTGAGGGATGAGCTCAACAGTTCAGTTCTGGCTGTGGAGAAGAAGATTTTTGCCATTAATTCTGAGATGGAGAGGATAAAACTTCAGGTTTCATCTCTTATGGAGAGGGAAGGTTCGCTTCTTTCAGAGATTGAGGAGTTGTCTGCCAAAACGTCCGGAGTTGAGACTGATATGTCCCCTGATGAGATTGAGAAAGGAATTGACAGTTCTGAGAGGGCGATAAAGAGGATTGGTGCGGTTAACATGCTTGCAATTGAGGAGTATGGGCGTGTTGACACCCGGATAAAGGAGAGGTCAGGCAAGAAGGAGGTTCTCTCAAGGGAGAGGGCCAATATCATTGAGAGAATTGAGCATTATGAGAAGATGAAGTATGACTCTTTTATGGAGGCTTATAATGCAATTGACTCAAATTTCAGGAGTATTTTTGCACGCCTCACTGAGGGCAGCGGAAATCTTTCCCTTGACAGTACTGAAGATCCCTTCAGCGGCGGTATGACGTTTGCAGTTCAGCCGAGGGGTAAGAAGGTTCATCTCCTCTCCGCACTGTCCGGTGGTGAGAAATCCCTCACAACTCTTGCATTTATCTTCTCTATTCAGCAGTATATGCCTGCGCCTTTCTATGCGCTTGATGAGGTGGATATGATGCTTGACGGTTCAAATGTTGAGAGGATCTCCAATATGATCAGTGAACTCTCCGGCAATGCACAGACGATATGTGTCTCACTTCGCCGCCCGACTATTGAGAGGGCTGACCGGATCATTGGTGTGACTGCCAGGCCTGATAAGAGTACATATGTTACCGGTGTAAAGAGCAATGGATGAGGAACCGGTAGAGATTCTTGTCAGGATGTCGGAGTCCGGCGAGATTGATCCATGGAATATTGATATAGTTGAGGTTACTGATCGTTTCTTAAATGAGCTTGACAGGATGCATAAGCTCGACCTGAGGGTTTCAGGCCGGACTCTCTTTTATGCTTCCCTTCTTCTCCGGATGAAGTCTGAGGTCCTTGAGGAGTCGGGTAAATCTCCGGATGATGAGTTATGTGATGATTTTTCCGGTGATGACCTGTTCGGCGGTGATGATTATACATTCGGGGATATTGCAGAGCCTGTTGATCGCCTTGAAAAGGAGATTCAGCGGCGTATTAAACGCAAGAGTCACCGAAAAAGACCGGTTACACTGTATGAGCTTATCAAGGAGTTAAAGACCGCAGAAAAGATGCAGATTCGTAAGCAGAAGCGGAAGAAGGCCGAATCACCGGTATTTTTTGAGGCGGATGATGTCATCTCGGTTGCTCATGAGGAGGACTTTAAGGATGAAACTGATTATGTTTACTCGTCTTTTGTGAAGATCTGCGGTACTTCCGGAGAGACTACTCTCAGTCTGTTATGTCAGGACGTTAAAATGGACCACAGGTCTGTATATCTTCCGCTTCTCTTTCTGATGCTTGAAGGAAAGCTGATGATATTTCAGGATGAATTTTTCGGCGAGATTAAGATTTCCGGGTGGTCTCCGGATAAGTTTGAAGAAAACTGAGTTTTGCGGTATTTTTCCGGCTGCTTTGGAGCGCTTATTGCCGGGTTGAGTATGGGAGTTTTCTCATCTTATTACCGGGAGTTTTGATGGATGGGGCTCTTCATGTTTTATATTTTGGAGATGTTTGTTATTTTGTGTTTTTTTTGTTTGATTTTATGGTTTTTTTATTGCAGGGAATGGTGTTGTATTCCTGTCCGTTTGCGCGAGTGATCAAAATGTCATGGAAAAACGCCGTTCTGCCGTTTTTTTGTTGCGGATGATTGGGTTTGTCCTGAAAATTCTCTCATTTCCTGCAAGGGTTTATATGTGGCGGCATACAACATTGTAAGGCCGAAGTATTACGGGAACAGACGCCTCAGGGTGGCTGTAACGTTTAATTCGGGAGTCCTGTGAGTTTTTTCACAGGGTGGAAGTAAGCTAAGATGGATTCGCTGAGATATGCTTTCCTCTGCTTTTTGTAAATCGTAAAACAATGTGTTTATATAACAATAAACCTAACATTGTTACCTCGATTCTTAGATGGAGAACCGAAAGCACCCGGATGGGGGTGTCGGTTCTGACGTTGGCACTGACAATGCGGAAATTTGTTTAATAACCGCTAATTCCTTTTAGATAAACTAGTGAAATATCGATAGTGTGCCGAAGTGTAAGTACTTCAAACAATTAATTCTGGTTGATCCTGCCAGAGGTCACTGCTATCGGGGTTCGATTAAGCCATGCGAGTTGAGAGGGTTAAGACCCTCGGCAGACTGCTCAGTAACACGTGGATAACCTGCCCTAAGGTGGAGGATAACCCCGGGAAACTGGGGATAATACTCCATAGGTTAAAGATACTGGAATGTTCTTTAACCGAAAGTTCCGGCGCCTTAGGATGGATCTGCGGCCGATTAGGTTGTTGTTGGGGTAGTGGCCCAACAAGCCTGTAATCGGTACGGGTTGTGGGAGCAAGAGCCCGGAGATGGAATCTGAGACACGATTCCAGGCCCTACGGGGCGCAGCAGGCGCGAAAACTTTACAATGCAGGAAACTGTGATAAGGGAACCCCGAGTGCCCGTATATGCGGGCTGTCCGGATGTCTAAAAAGCATCCGAAGAAAGGGCCGGGCAAGACCGGTGCCAGCCGCCGCGGTAATACCGGCGGCTCGAGTGGTGGCCACTTTTATTGGGCTTAAAGCGTTCGTAGCTTGAATAATAAGTCTCTTGGGAAATCTGCAGGCTTAACCTGCAGGCGTTTAAGAGAAACTGTTGTTCTAGGAACCGGAAGAGGTGAGAGGTACTCCGGGGGTAGGAGTGAAATCCTGTAATCCCCGGGGGACCACCGATGGCGAAGGCATCTCACCAGGACGGCTTCGACAGTGAGGAACGAAAGCTGGGGGAGCGAACCGGATTAGATACCCGGGTAGTCCCAGCCGTAAACGATGTGCGTTAGGTGTGCCGGTGACCACGAGTCTCCGGGGTGCCGAAGGGAAACCGTGAAACGTACCGCCTGGGAAGTACGGTCGCAAGGCTGAAACTTAAAGGAATTGGCGGGGGAGCACCACAACGGGTGGAGCCTGCGGTTTAATTGGACTCAACGCCGGAAATCTCACCGGATAAGACAGCGGAATGATAACCAGGTTGAAGACTTTGTTTGACCAGCTGAGAGGAGGTGCATGGCCGTCGTCAGTTCGTACTGTGAAGCATCCTGTTTAGTCAGGCAACGAGCGAGACCCACGCCAACAGTTGCCAGCATGTTCTCCGGAATGATGGGGACACTGTTGGGACCGCCTCTGCTAAAGAGGAGGAAGGAATGGGCAACGGTAGGTCAGCATGCCCCGAATTATCCGGGCTACACGCGGGCTACAATGGTCAGGACAATGGGTAACGGCACTGAGAAGTGTAGTCAATCCCCTAAACCTGTCCCAAGTTCGGATTGTGGGCTGCAACTCGCCCACATGAAGCTGGAATCCGTAGTAATCGCGTTTCAACATAGCGCGGTGAATACGTCCCTGCTCCTTGCACACACCGCCCGTCAAACCACCCGAGTGAGGTTTGGATGAGGCTGTGGTTTATTGCCGCAGTCGAATCTAGGTTTCGCAAGGGGGGTTAAGTCGTAACAAGGTAGCCGTAGGGGAATCTGCGGCTGGATCACCTCCTAACGAAATATCGTGAGGGGTAATTAGCGGTTATTAAACAAACTGTAAAATTGTCAGTGTTAACATAAACAAAAAGCAGAGGGCTCATAGCTCAGCTGGAAGAGCGCGGCGTTTGCAACGCCGAGGCCGGGGGTTCAAATCCCCCTGGGTCCATAGCCGTTTTTTCGGAAACGGCTTTTCAATGCACCCGTTGATGTGAATCGACGGGGAAGGGCTGAGAGTCAGTAAGGACTCTTTGAGGCCGTGTATAGGTATTCACACAACGACGTTAAATGGATTTTAACGGTTAAACCGATAAAATGCTGAATTACGTTCTGCCTGTCAGTGAATGGCTCGGTTCGAGTGCCGACGAAGGGCGTGCCAAGCTGCGATAAGCTCCGGGAAGACGCAAGGATTCTATGATCCGGAGATACCCTAATGGGACATCCTGTGACATTAAGTCACGATCGGTAACGATCGGTAACCCCCCGAATTGAAACATCTCAGTAGGGGGAGGAAGAGAAATCAAACGAGATGTCGTTAGTAAAGGCGATCGAAAACGACAGAGTTCAAACTGAATCCCAGCAATGGGAGATGTGGTGTTGATAGGCCCACTGTTTTTGTGAGATATGAAGTGGAATTTGTTCTGAAAAGTCAAACCAAAGAGGGTGACAGTCCCCTACACGTAAATCTCTCACATATATGTGGTGTCCTGAGTAGCGCGGGTTGGAATTCTCGCGTGAATCCGGGGGTCATCAACCTCCAAAACTAAATACTCCTCGAAACCGATAGTGTAATAGTAGCGTGAGCGAAAGCTGAAAAGTAACCCTGAAAAGGTGGTTAAAAGTGCCTGAAACTGGCAGGCGATGGTGTGTTATGGCGTTAAAGGATCTTTACCGCGAAAGAATCAGCCGCGAGGCTGTAGTATGGGCGGTATTGCCAGCGTCATAACTTACGTTTTGAAGAACGGGCCAGAGAGTTTATTCTGTCGGCGAGGTTAACCCTGCGGGAAGCCGAAGCGAAAGCGACAGGTTCGTAGTGCCTTACGGCACATGGGACGACGTATTAAAAGTGCGTGAAGTCGGCAGGATAAGACCCGAAGCCTAGTGATCTATGCGTGGGCAGGCTGAAGCGTGACGAAAGTTGCGTGGAGGGCCGAAGCGGTATTGATATGCAAATCATTCGTGTGACCTGCGTATAGGGGTGAAAGGCCAATCGAACTAGGCATCCGCTGGTTCCTCTCGAAACATGCCGTAGCATGACCTGGATGGAGATAGACGGTGAGGTAGAGCACTGATTGTGGGAGTTGGGGAAGAAATTCCTTACCCTGCTGTCAAACTCCGAATTCCCCGTCATCTGAGAAGTCCGGAAGTCCGCACTGCGGGGTAAGCTTGTAGTGCGTAAGGGAGACAACCCAGACCGTGGTTAATGTCCCTGAGTGTAGGTTAAGTGTAAACACTAAATGAGGTCCCAGGCCAAAAACAACTGGAAGGTGAGCTTAGAAGCAGCTACCCTTTAAAAAGTGCGTAACAGCTTACCAGTCTAGGTTTGGGGCGCAGAAAATGGACGGGGCTCAAACCTACCACAGATACCACGGACCATATATTAATATGATGGCGTAGAGAGGCGTTCTGCATGGGCAGAAGCAGGGGTGTAAGCTCCTGTGGACCGTGCAGAAATGAGAATTCTGGCATTAGTAGAAGCATTAGATGGGTGAGAATCCCATCCGCCGGAGGGGCTAGGTTTCCTCGACAATGTTCGTCAGTCGAGGGTTAGTCGGTCCTAAGGTGTATCGTAACTCGAGTACGTCGAAAGGGAAACAGGTTAATATTCCTGTACCATCGGCCAATAATCCTGACGCTTCGGGATATGCTGTGCAGGGCCGTCGCCCTGTTTAATCGTATAAGCTCCTGGAGAACCGCAATGGTGAGAATTGAGTGAAAGCGTGATGAAGTAATACAGCAAATTCCTGGAGCCCGTGAAAAGGGGGCCAGATGACCGTACCGAGATCTGACACAGGTGCCCCTGGCTGAGAAGGCCAAGGCGTATCGGTTTAATTGTGTTTAGGGAACTCGGCAAAATAGCTCCGTAACTTTGGAATAAGGAGTGCCTGCTTGGAGATCAAGCAGGTCGCAGTGACTCGGGGACTCCGACTGTCTAATAACAACATAGCAGACTGCAACTCGGAAACGACTAGTATAGTCTGTGATTCCTGCCCAGTGCGGGCATCTGAAAACCGGGTACAACCGGACGAAGGACCCGTAAACGGCGGGGGTAACTATGACCCTCTTAAGGTAGCGTAGTACCTTGTCGCTTAATTGGCGACTTGCATGAATGGATTAACGAGAGTCCTACTGTCCCAAACACAAGTCCGTTGAACATTTTATCCTAGTGCAGAGGCTAGGGACCCCATATGGGAAGTGAAGACCCCGTGGAGCTTTACTGCAGCCTGTCGTTGTGTTACGGTATTCCTTGCGCAGAGTAGATGGGAGACTTTGATCCTGCCCTTGTGGGGGCAGGTTAGTCGCAATCTGAGACACCATCCTTGGTTTACTGTAACACTAACTCGTTTACGAGGACATCGGTAGGTAGGCAGTTTGGGTGGGGCGCCACACCCTCGAAAAGGTATCAAGGGTGCCCCAAGGTCAACTCATGTGAGTCAGAAACTCACAGAAGAGTGTCAAGAGCAAAAGTTGGCCTGACGCTGATACGAATAGCAAGTATCTGCGAGAGGAAACTCGGGTCTAACGAACCAATACGCGCTTTTGATGAGTGCTATTGACGACAGAAAAGCTACCCCGGGGATAACAGAGTCGTCGCCGGCAAGAGCACATATCGACCCGGCGGCTTGCTACCTCGATGTCGGTTCTTTCCATCCTGGCTGTGCAGCAGCAGCCAAGGGTGAGGTTGTTCGCCTATTAATGGGGATCGTGAGCTGGGTTTAGACCGTCGTGAGACAGGTCGGTTACTATCTATATGGGGTGTCGGGAGTCTGAAGGTAAGATGGAAATAGTACGAGAGGAACTTTCCGTCGTCGCCACTGGTAGACCGGTTGTCCGACAGGGCAATGCCGGGTGGCTACGCGATAAGGGATAAAAGCTGAAAGCATCTAAGCTTGAAACCTGACCTGAAAAGAGACTCCGTCACAGGACGCGGGTAGAAGACCCGTTTGATAGACCTGGGATGTACGCACGAAGGCAACGACGTGTTCAGTCCACAGGTACTAAAGTCCGATAATTCGGCAACGGAAACATTACTTAACCGTTAAAATCCAGACGAAATCGTTGTGTGAATGCCAATATGCCGGATAATTGCAGACAATAATTCAGGTTCGTGACCTGATGTCCGGTCTGTGATTGCGGCCATAGCGGCGGGGAAACACCCGGACTCATCTCGAACCCGGCAGTTAAGCCCGCCCACGTTTGGTGCTGTACTAAGATACGAGAGTTCTTGGGAACCACCTAACGCTGCAATTGCTCATGTGAGTGATTGTCTCTTCTGAAAAGTTATTATGTCAGTGTAAGCTGTTTTGAATAGTTATTTTGTTTAAATTATACTATCCAACAATTACATTGGACTTTGAGCCATCAGAATGTTTTTTTATGGATTATTGTACTATTTAACTTACTAATAATCCATTGTATTTTATTTGTAATAGTGTCTTAATTATACTGTACAGTTGGGGTTTATTCGTAATGGAGGAGAATATCAATCAGATTAATCTGTTATATGTTGATGGTGAGGAAACATCTTCTGAATTATCAGAATTATATTCGGAATCTGACTTAGGTTTTAAAGTGGATACTGTGTCATCTGCGGAAGAGGGGCTTGATAAGCTTCATAACCGGAGATATGATATAATTGTCTCTGATTACTTTTTGTACGGTATGGATGGTATTGAATTCCTGAAAAATATTCGCGGCAGTGGAAACAATATTCCTTTTATCATCTTTACCGGAAAAGGCAGTGAAGAAGTTGCAATGGAGGCCCTGAATGCCGGTGCTGACTATTATCTCCGAAAATCTGGCGTACCGAAGGTCCGGTTTGGTGAACTTCGGAATTATATTATTAAATTAGTTGAAAAGAGGCGTGCAGAGGAGAATCTGGATAAAAATAAAATATTAGAGTCCAGGAAAAATATTGAGGCATTATTCAATAATATTGATCTTCTCTTATTTGTGCTTGACGAACGTGGTTTTATCCTGAATGTCAATGATGCGGTCATAAATTGTCTTGGCTACAATAAAGAAGAGATCTTTGGGCAAAGTGTGCTTATGCTCCATCCGGAAGAAGAGAGAGACAAAGCAGATTGCATCATGAATGATATACTGGCCGGAAAATATGATTCCCACCAGGTTCCGCTTGTGACAAAGAACGGGCATAAAATCCTGGTTGAGACAAAGGTCTCATGGGGTGAATGGGATGGGCAACCTGCAATATTTGGTATCAGTAAGGATATATCACAGCTCAGATTATCTGAGGATAAATTTTCAGCGGTTTTTAATTCAAGTGCATCCATTATGGCAGTCTCGACAAAAGAGGATGGCAGATATATAGATGTCAATGATTCCTTCGTCCGGAAGATCGGGTATCCGCGGAATGAGGTTCTGGGTAAAACTGCAAATGATCTGAATCTCTTTGTTTATCCTGAGGACAGGCTGAATGCATTCCAGATACTTGAAGAGGAGGGCAGGGTCACAGATATCGAAATTCCGGTACGCAAAAAGAATGGCGAAATTATGTATGGTTTCTTCTCTGTTGATTACATTATCTTTGGGAAAATCCCCTGCCTTCTTACAACTATGGTTGACATTACTGCCAGAAAGAATGCAGAAGAAGAACTGCAAAAAATCCGTAATCGCTTTGAACTGGCTGTGGATGCCAGTGAACACGGGTTATGGGACTGGAACCTTGATACAGATGAGATTTACTTCAGCCCGCGTTATTATACAATGCTTGGGTATGAACCGGAAGAATTGCCGATGTCGCTCTCAACATGGGTTGATCTGATGCACCCGGAGGATCGTGGGGAGGTTGTGCCAAGAATTTATGGTTATGTACAGGAAGCAAGGCCATACCGGGAGGATTTTCGTCTCCGGAAAAAGGACGGAAGCTGGATGTGGATATCGGGCAGGGGAAAGTCATATGAAGTAGATGACGAGGGAATTCCTCACAGGGCAGTCGGGACACATGTGGATGTCACCTACCGGAAACAGACAGAAGAGGCACTGAAGGCACTGAATAAGAAACTTAACCTTCTATCCTCAGTCACACGGCACGATATCATCAACCAGCTCTCCGGCATAAGGGCATACCAGGAACTGCTGAAAGGTGAGATTGATGAAGAAAAAGTCAGGGAATATCTTGAGCCGATGATAAAAGCAACTGCGGTGATTGAAAAGAAGATCAGGTTTACCAGTGACTATCAGGATCTTGGTGTTCATGTTCCGGCATGGCAGAATATCGAATCTGTGGTTCAGTCAGTCATGCAGCAGATCTGCAGTACCCTGATAAAAGTGAAATCTGATACTGGAACCCTTGAAATTTATGCAGACCCCATGCTTGAAAAGGTATTTTACAATCTCTTTGAGAATGCTTTCTGGCATGGTGAGAATGTGACCGAAATTAAGGTTTCATTCCATGAGAAAGATGGTTTTGGTGTTGTTGTGGTTGAAGACAACGGCAAAGGGGTTGCTGTCAATATGAAGAACAGGATTTTTGAGCATGGCGTCGGTTCAAACACCGGTTTAGGACTCTTTCTGGTGAAAGAAATTCTTGATATTACCGGAATTTCGATTTCAGAAACAGGTACAGAAGGCAGTGGAGCACGCTTTGAGATTACTGTGCCAAAGGGCGGTTACAGGATGGAGTGAATTACATTTACTTATGAATTGTCTTCTCATTTTTTTTATCCACCCTGTTTACGTAGCTATTTCTCCGTCCGGGAAGAGATAAATGTCCTTTTTTCTGAATCTCCGGATGACAGTTGCCGCACCTGAATGAATATTAATTTTTACTGGCTGATATATTTCCTGCTCCTGTCAACCGCATATTTCTAGGTGGTTGACCACATATATTTACTGTGAATTTTAAAGATGATTAAAGATCATTGTAACTTCAGAGTGCCAAAGACGATGAGCACACAGCATCCGGACAATGTAAATATGCCGTTTTTTTCGCGGAATTCTCTTCTGGGTGGCGAAGAAGAAGTTCTTGAGGCATATTATGCTTATTCTCATCTCAAATGTGGTGAACAGATGTGGGACTGCGAAGGGAAAGAAGTTGATAATTTTGTCATAAAAAAACTTCTCTCGCGATATAAATCCTACTTCTCAGAGAAACAGATTGGAAAGGATCTCTTTCTGACTTTAAGACTTCCAAACCCGGAAGTAGAGAAGGCCGAGGCAAAAATTCTCCTTGAAACCCTCGAAAGTATTCCACGCTCTTTTGACCTGGCAAAACTTTTTTATGGAAATGAAACAGCTCCGATATTTGAGGTTATACTTCCGATGACAACATCATATGTCTCGGTGGATAACATCTATCAGTATTACTGTGATTATGTGATAGGAAAGCAGCACGGGAGACTTGGTGGGCGTGATATTACAATATCCGACTGGATTGGGGAATTTAAACCTGAAAAGATAAATGTAATTCCCCTCTTTGAAGACAGGGACGGGATGCTGAATTCCGGAGAAATTGTCGGGAGATATATAGAAGACAAGAATCTCGAATATCAGCGCGTATTCTTCGCACGCTCTGACCCTGCCATAAATTACGGAAATATAGGTGCGGTAATTCTCAATAAAATTGCCCTGATGAAGATGAAAGAACTCTCAGATAATTCCGGTGTCCCAATATATCCAATACTTGGTGTGGGATCCGCACCTTTCAGGGGTAATCTCAGGCCGGATAATGTGGACAGTTTTGTGAGGGAATATCCGGGCGTTCATACATTTACAATACAGTCTGCCTTTAAATATGATTTTCCTGTGGATATTGTCTGTGAAGGAATTAAAAAACTTGAAGGAAGAGAAACCGGGATTTCTCAGACTGTTGACACTGAAAGGTCCCTGGAGTTGTTTGAAAAATGTTCGTCAGCTTACCATAACCGCCTGACCGGACTTGCACCTGTGATCAACAAAGTAGCAGGCTATGTCCCTAAAAGAAGGCTCAGAAAGCTGCATATCGGCCTCTTTGGTTATTCAAGAGATCACGAAGGGCTGAATCTGCCAAGAGCTATCACTTTCACAGCTGCCTGTTACTCCCTTGGCGTTCCTCCCGAAATACTGGGTATATCCACATTATCAGAGGAGGATTGTGAGTACCTGAATGAAGTATATCTCAATTTTGAGATAGATCTAAGGGATGCCCTGATGTTTGTCAATCCCGACTCTCCATACCTTCCGGCTGAAGATCTTGAATTTGCAAAGGATATTTTAGGTGAATTTGATACTGATGATGAGCATATGGCTATAACATCCGGAATTATAGGTAATCTGGCAGATAACAGGACGGATGACCTTGAGACCGGTATTCTGAGAGCCGCTGAAAAGAGGAAATTTCTGGGATAATTTTAATCCCTGTTTTTTGATATTCTTTTCTTGATTGCTTTTCTTAACACTTCTCTTTTTACGATTATAACCGTTGCAAATACTCCCATAAAGATATTCATATAATATAGAATTATACGCCACAGTACCACAAATATTCCGACAATGGATGACGGAATGAACAGACTGTACAGTGATGTCGCAGAAAGCTCTGCAATACCTGAACTTCCGGGTGTGAGCGGTATCATCATAATGATTGCAATTATTATCTGTGCAACAAAGGATTCAATGATATGAGGTGCCTGTCCAAGTCCCATCAGTATAAGTGATGCAATAAAGAATTCATTGAACCAGTATAAGATGGTGAAAATTCCGCCCCATAAAAGTCCGATCTTGGAATGGCCAATATAATTTTTGAGCGCTCCGTGAAAGTTGTCAACCTCAGAATCTATATTATTCATCAGTTTTTCAGCCTTCTCGGCATGCCATCTCTTTGTCAGAAATCCTGATATCTTCTTGACAAGATTTTTGAGAAAATTCGGGTTTTTGACAGAATATGCAAATAGAATTACAAATCCCATAATCATAATCCACATGAATGCAAGTGGCAGTGTAATTCCAAGGCCAAGGCCAAGCTCCTCACTGCCAAGCCAGAGCATAAGAACGGCAATTCCGCCTATTAAGCCCAGCAGAATGCCATCTAAAACCCTCTCCAGTATAACTATCGCCGTTGCATCGCCAAGCGGAACATCCGCCCTGTACAGCTCATGTATCCTCACCGGCTCTCCGCCTGCCTGTGAAGGAGTTACAGCAGCAATTAACAGATTTGCAAATACCATATTGAGGCAGTGCATAAATGGAACTTTGTATCCTAGAGAACGTGACATCAGCTTTATTCTTGCTGCCCAGAATCCCATAGACAGTACATGAAGCAGTATTGCTGCTACAAGGAACTGTGGCTGAAGCTCCTTAAGATAGGTAATTGTATTTTCATCTATTGTAAAATAAAGGACAATGACCAGTACAATGATACTGAAGGCTACTGAAATGGCCAGCCATTTTACCTGACTTTTATCCATATTAATAAATCCTTAATTCTCTAAAAAACATAAGTCTGCAAAATATAAACCATTTCAGGTTTTTATACCGTAAAAAGCCCTCTGTTTTTTAAAATTATTATAATCCCTGCCCGGACACCGCAGTCCAGCCAGCCATATCCGTAACTGAATTCAGCAAGCGCATTGACAGTCATCTTCCGGTTCTGAAATTCATCCCCGGAAATAAGGTGTTCTTCTGCGTTTCTGATTATTTTTTCTGAGGCATTGTACATTGTGCTTTCAGTGTCCGGGCCGGGTCTGACAGATTCAAGGGCAGATGTAAGCATCCTCTTATAACGGCCTGTCTTCTCATTGAGGTGTTCGTCAAGCCCCGGTCTTATAATGATCTCATCTCCTGACTCATTGAAATATTTGCCATCAGCATCAATAATACCGATAAACCTTCCTGCATCAAGCCAGCCCATAGCATATGTAAATGATGCAGCTGCATTGACATCATCGCCGGAATTATAAAATCCTCTCCCGTCATGCAGGTATGAATCTGCCATATTTTTGCATTCCAGGGCAGTTTTTTCAGCATATGAACCCTTTACGGCGAACACATGGCTGCTGATAAGTTTCTCTTCAAGGAAATTTCCAAGACTCTCAGCATTCATCTCTTACAGACCGGCAAATACTTTCAGGTATTCTTCTTCCATCATATGCAGTTCTGCCGGCACTATCAGAATCTGAAGCGGTCCGCCGAAGTCGTAACTTATAAGATCACTCCCCTTTCCTGCTCTTACAGCAGGATTCTCTGATCCCGCCCTTGCAATGCCGACAAAGAGTTCCGGCGGCTCTTCCTCCCTCCTCTTACACATCTCAGTTATGATCTCTATACCCTCATTGACAGTCATAAACCTGTCAGGCTTAATATCCAGATAGACAAGGGTGTGAAGCCCCTGTTTCATATTGGACATTATAGTCTCTGCCGGTGTCAGAGGAAACCATCCCTTCTCCGGATACGGCACCGAACATGACTTGCCGAACCTGTAATTCTGAAGGCCGGAAAGTCCGCAGACAGCGCTCTGTATTGATGCCCCGTGTATAATTCCGGTTTTGATGCCCCTCTCCTCAGCACGGATTCTAAGATCAGAATGTGTTGTTGATACCATAGGGTCGCCTGCGGTCAGGAATGCCGCAGTTCCACTCTCAGCAGCCAGAAGAATCTCTTCCGGATTGTTTTCCACATTCTCTCTGTACAGGACAGTTATTTCCTTTCCATAGTATTCTTCAAGCTTTGCGGTGCCTGCCCCCATTAAGCGTGAAGTATATGCCTCGAGGAATACTCTGTCTGCGCTTTTCACTGTTTCAAGCCCTTTTATTGATATATCTCGCTCATCAAAGAGTCCAAGCCCTATAAAAATCAGCATGTTGTTATCATTTCTCCGGATTAAATTAGTATATATTTATGTTATGAAGGAAAAAAGATTAAGTTAGTTTGTAGTTGGAAGACTGTTTGTTATGCAGAATATCTGCATGACAGCTTTACGAAATACCCTTTGGGTTTTTTCGGGTTTTTCAATTGCAGACATACATCCGAACGACTGGAATGTCTTTGGGGCATCTTGAAATATGCTGGTGCACAGGTATTACGAATGGAGACTGGAGAGGGAACTAAAGTACCTTCCAGATTCACTTTGTTTTATGCTTACCGGCCGTGATTTGACGGATGCCCCGGAGAAAATTCAGGAAGTTGCCGGATGGTGCATTAAATGCGGCATCAAAAATGTTATTTTCCATATAAATACGGATAATCTGGATGATCCTGATAATTATCTCCCGTTTCTTCGTGAAATATCTTCTTTTGCAAAACTTACTCTCACTTACGGTGATAAAACCGAAGTATCCGGAAACGGAGTGGAAGTATATATTGTTATAGGAATGAGCGGACGCGATGAGATTGTAAGGTGTGTCAGGAAGATGGCAGAGGATGGAATAAATCCGGATGATGTCGATGAAAAGATGATTGAGTCATATCTGACTTTCAATTACGAGCCGGATCTTGTCATTAAAACCGGTGGAAGTTACCTGACTGACTTTCTTATATGGCAGTCTGTGTACTCGGAACTTTTCTTCTCAGATGTAAACTGGAAGCAGTTTAGAAAAACAGAATTCCTTCGTGCCTTAAGGGATTATCAGACCCGTAAAAGGCGTTATGGCAGGTAGGTAGAATCGTTTTTAATTCTCTGGTCATACATCCGAATTCCCCTTAAGAGATCTATCTTTCGAAACATCGGCCAGTATGGCGCACAGAAATATACTGCTGATTCGTTGCCGTTTGCAAGCCACGGCAGGAAATTAGAGGTTCTTTTATCATTGCCTGTTCTTATAATCAGATCTACGGGCGGGATATTCTGTTCCCTGTAGAGGTGAGCCTCGATTGTTTTGATGTCGATCTCTTCCGGTGATAGTTCTCCATTATGAGCTTCCTGAAGGATTGACTTTGCTGCAAGGACAATCTCATTTCTTCCGCCGTATGCAATGGCAAGGTTTATTGTAAAATGGTCATAGTCCTTTGTAAGTTCCTCAACTCTCTCAATCTTCCTGAGGAAATCCTCTGGAAGAAGGGTTCTGTCACCGACCATCTGGAATTTTATCTTATTCTTATGCACTCTCTCGTCAGAGACAATGCCAATCGCTTTTTCGGTAAACAGGGTAAATAGTTCCCCAAGTTCATCTTTGGTTCTTCTGAAATTTTCCGTTGAAAAACAGTACAGTGTCATATCTGTAACACCGATGTCGTGTGCCCAGTCCATGACAGCTTCGGTCTTCTCAGCACCAAGCCTGTGCCCCAGTGCAACCTCAATGCCGGACTCTCTGGCAAATCTCCGGTTGCCATCCTGTATTATGGCTATATGTTTTGGGACATGCCTGCACTGCCTCAGCAGGTATTTCTCATAGAGCGATTCAAAATATGCTTTTGCTCTCTTCATAAAGGTGTAACCTCTACAACCATTCCGTTGTTCGGGTATCTCTCGATGATCTCTTTTCTGCCGGGGAAGTCATCCGGAAAATCAGCTAAGATCCACCATGAGGTCTCTATCCTGTCATCATACTTTTCATACTGGTCTTCTTCGAGATCTTCCGGTATGTCACATTCCGGATACCATACTCCGTACACGACTGTTCCGTCATCTGTTATCTCCTCAAAGGGTCTTGCTGTATTATTTGCTATTCTTTTGAGGCGCTCTCTTAGCTGGACTGAGTCTTTGAAGGTTGATGAGCACCAGTGAACCTTAGGATCTTTTAAAATCTCCTCTGCCCATGCCTTTGCTCCTGGTACTGCATTGTGGTAGTTATCCTCAAGGCTGTACCCACGTATTCTCATCTCTTCAGCATTGGTCTCAGACCATTCCAGCTCATTGATGTTCATATAGTCAAGATAAGGCAGAGCGGGTATGAGATATTTTAGTCCCGGAAGTGACGGTACCTCAATGGTTACCTCAAAACCCATCTCTTTTGCTTTCTTTGCTGATTTGATATAGTCAGTACTCAGAATCTCCTTCCACACTTCATGCGGCGGGTGCATCCTTATCTCGTCAACAAGTCCCTTAAGGTTTTTTAAGCACTCTTCATCGGGCGCAGTTCCGGTATAGAGGTGTATGTGGTGTTCTTCACCAAATTCACGTTTTAGGAGGCGGCAGAATGACATGACTCTGTCCATCTCTAATAGTGCCTCTCCTCCTGTAACCCCTGTGCCGAGCGCTGACATAATCCGTGCCTCTTCGATCATATCTTCCGGCCGGATTATTACCCTGTCATTTGCATAGGCACGGTCTTTGCCTCTTCTCTCATCTGATATCGGGCAGTACCAGCATTTCTTACTGCACATTCCGGTTACAAAGAGCACCATCTTTGCACCTTCACGGCATTGCCGGCAGGCCTTACTGAGCACCTGCATTCACCGTCTCAAGAAGCCTTTTCATAACGAAATCCTGTCCGAGTGCCTCAATAAACCATCCTGCACGCGGGCCTCTCTTCTGTCCGAGAATTGCCATGTAAATGCATGTGAAGATATCTTTCGGGTTTGCACCTGTTTCATTGCCGAGATCGTATATTGCATTATGGAGGAATTCGGCTTTCCATTCCTTCAGTGCTGCGTATTTTTCAATAAGCAGGGTCAGTGCATCAATGTCTGCCGCACTGAATGAGAGTACTTCTTCAGGAAGCTCTTTTCTTACTGTGAATTTTACCATGTCAGGTGCGTATTTTCCAACCCAGATCTTTGCCCTCTCTGCTCTTCTAAGGACAGCATCCCGGTTTTTGACATCATATCCGCTTCTCTTCAGTATATCAAATATTGCATCGTTATCCTGTGCAATCTGCACGACTGTTACAAGGTGCTTGAACGGTATGTCGGTTGCCACATCTGATATTGCGGATAGTTCATATTCGCGTCCTTCTCCCTTATCGGATAATCTTGCATATTCATCTATAAGTGTCAGAAGTCCCATTCCCGGATCAAAGCTGATTGCCTTTTCAGGTTTTGTTCTGACTATCAGGTACCTTAGCACATCGGGCGGCACTATCTCAAGCATTGACTCTATTGATATTGCAACGCCTGTTGATGATGCCATTGCGCCCTTACCCTTAAGGCTGATCCATTCATACTGGATTGGGAAAGGTGCACTGCCGCCAAAGATCTTCTCTACAATCTCTTTTCCGGTGTCATATGAACCTCCGGCTGCGGAGTGATCCTTTCCGAACGGTTCAACGGTTACTCCGAGTGCTGACCATCTCATCGGCCAGTCAACACGCCATACAAGTTTTCCCTCGCCTTTGGAGTAGTCGCAGTAGTCAACGTGTCCGCATTCACATTTATATTTGACAAGGTTCTTCTCCGGAATATGCTCAAGGATCTCTGCATTGCTTATTTTTCTGCACCCTTTGCATATTGGGTAGAATGGCACCCATGAGTCCGGAAGCGTCCTGCCGGATACGCGCTCAAGAATTTCCTTAATTTCAGTGCTCTTTCCAAGGACAGTCTTTACCTGTTCTGTATATTTTCCTGTTCTGTATAATTCACTTGATTTCAGAACTTTTGGCTTTACATCAAGTTCCTCAAGTGATTTCAGGAATGGTTCGAGGAAATGGTCTGCGTAACTCTCATGCTTTCCGCAGGGGCATGGTATGTCACATATTGGCATTCCGATATATTCTGTATAACTTTCCGGGAGGAAAGGATAGACCTTCCTTAGAGGGTCAAAATCGTCTGCATTGTATATAAGTTCGGCATCAATTCCCCTGTCAGTCATTGCCTTATATACTATATCTCCGGTGAGCACCTCGCGCATATTTCCTATGTGTATAGGCCCGGACGGGGTGATGCCCGTTGCAATTCTGTGCGGGACGGTTGCATCAACCTTTGATGCAATCACATCTGCCCAGTGTATCTGTATTTTATCTGTTGAATTGTCACCTTGTTTCTGCATGTCGCTTATATATTATCAGTTTAAGATTAACAATATGTAGGTTTGATCATTACGTCTGAAGATCGGTGCTGTATCATTATTGGGTATTGATATTATATGTATGATAGTTGTAAGATCTGATTAATATAATGGGATTCTTTATGGTCTGAATTGGGTTATGATCCATAATTCTTGCATTTAGGGATGGTTTATTATAAAATAAGATAATATTACGGAGATAACGGGATCATGAAATTTTTTGTCCGGGAAGAGGCACTCTCTGAGGTTGTAGGTTTTATTCTGATACTTGGTCTTTTAACTATAGCTATGTCTATGTATGTTGTTTATGAAGTGCCGGTCCAGGGAGAGATGGATGAAATAGACCATATGAACGGGATAAAAGACCGTTTTGTCGATTATAAGATATCTCTTGATTCATTGTGGATAAATTCTCTTGGAGTTGAGAACTCCGGAGCTAATGTAAATTTCAGTCCCTATGGCATAAACCTTGGTACATCTTTTGTAATGGGCACAGGAGGCGGATTTAAGACTGGGGGGAGTGGTATTGCGCCTCTTTTTTTCCCGGTACCCTCAGCAGGTTATATGACTGTTAACCAGAGTGACGGTCATATATTAATTACTAAAAATAATGATGCTGCAAATCCTGTATTTGACAAGGATATCGGAAAAATGAGTTATAATTCTCAGAATAATTACTGGCTCGATCAGGAATACTATTATCAGATGGGTGGCGTTTTCCTGAAACAGACAGATGGTGTGACTGCAAGGGTTGATCCTACTGTTTCATTTTATGGGCTGGATGGTGGAACTAAACTGGGTGTATATATAATTCCTGTATCAGTAAAGTGCCCTACTATCAGCCAGAGTGTCGGGGGTTCAGGACCGGTTATGGCCGATACAAGGTATAAAAATGAGGGCCAGTATCCTCCCGGTACTGTGAGTGCTCAGAGTGTTCAGATTGAGCTGACTGTTAAGGACAGTCTTGAGGCTGTAGTCTGGAAGAAAGTGTTTCAAAGTGCTCTCTGGCGGGAGGGAGTTTATAATCCGGACTGGTATGATATTACCTTTCCGGGTTCCCGCTCTGTAAAGATTGATATATTAGGTCCGCCCGGCAGTACGGGAGACGATGTTCAGTTGAGTATCTATAATGCGAATTTCTCGGTTACACTCCAGAATGTTGCTTCTTCTCTGGAGTGATCTGCTGATTTATGATATACAATATATTAATTATTGTGTGAGGTGCTGTGATGATAAAAAAATGTCCGGAACCGGTCTCTGATGAGGGCGTAAGTGAAGTAATCGGGGCGATACTACTTGTATCTCTCTCGGTAATAGGGATTGCAGTAATATCAGTAATGCTTTTTTCATCGGCACCATCTGAAGTGGTACCTGTAGTTGATATTTTGGCAGGTAAATCCGGAACCGGTGAATTTTACCTTTATAATAACGGGGGTGACTCCCTTAAGTCTGGAGAATACAGGGTTTTGGTTGATCTTAATGACGGTAATGGATATGTGCCGGGTGATTTTTCAGCACCCTCCGGCGGGACGTGGTCTCCGGGTGATGGCATAAAATATGTAGGTCCGGGAATGCCCATTGGTACAAAGATTGTCTATATCGGCGGTGATACTGAGACTCTGCTGTCGTCATCGCCTGTATTATATTCCAATCAGACGGTTGCGAATGTATCAGTAATTGGTGATATTGGAACCTCAACGGGTGGTGATGATATAAATATTACTGAGTCTCCAATTGAAATAACAAATGATGAAGACGAACTTGCAGTTGAATTTGAGGTCCGAATGAATGAGCCTGTTCTTAATGTTACAATCGATAAGTCAGTATTTGTTGCGGATCGTGTTGATATTGTGTATTATGATTATGACCATACCGGTGATGGTGGTGCAAAGGATGCAATTGCTCAGACCATGGATACCACAGACAATGTGGATTATCAGGCTGTGATTAGCGGATTACAGGTACTATTGTCAACTAGTGATCTGCCCGCAAATGTATCCCTTTCTATTATTGGCTATAATGAGACGGAAGGGACGACTTACATGACCAATGGTATGTTTTTGGTTTCAAGGAACAATAAATAAAAATTTTCTGACAAAATTTTCTGTTAAGTGGGAGTGATGTTATGTATTACCGGGAAGAAGCAGCGGCTTCAGAAACTATTGGATTTGTATTGCTTGTAGCTGTTTTTGTTGTTATTGCAGGATTTATTGGAATAACGATGGTTACAGATTCCGGCGATGATCAGGCACCTGCGGTTGTGATAAGTACTGGTGCTTATTATGATGGTGATCAGCTGAAACTGGTTCTGAGAAATGATGGCGGAGATTTCCTTGAGAAAGATAAATTACAGATCATTGTTGAAGGAGAGGATGTTACTGATCAGTTTGTAAATAATGATGGTTCTTCAGACTGGGGTGAATGGGATACCGGAGGAGAAATTTATCTGGATGTTTCTGAAAAACCGGACGATATACAGATTGTCAGTTATCAGAATTATGAAGAACCCAGTGTCATTTATCTTTTGGGATCTGATGCAGGTAAGCCGATTGAAGTAGTTACAGAAATTCCAACTCCGGTACCAACTGATGTACCGGGTAATCCTCCTGTGGCAGACTTTACAGCAACCCCGCTCTCCGGAGGTGCACCACTGATTGTTAACTTTACAGATTCATCATCAAATGAACCATCGTCCTGGCAGTGGGATTTCGGTGACGGTGCAACATCATCAGAACAGAACCCAACACATATTTACTCATCGTTTGGGACATTTACAGTAACTCTTACTGCCACCAATGCTCATGGTGACGGGACAAAGACAAAATCCGGGTACATTACGGTTCTGCCTTCACAGTCGTGTGAAGTTTCGGGACTTACCGGATATTATTACAGGAGCAATGATTTCACCGGAAATCCGGTATTAAGAACTGATCAGGTGATAAGATTTGCAGATCAGGAAGCCATAGACCGTTATGGTTATGTAAGCGATATTGCAGACTGGCCAAATCCTATAATTGGCAGGGATGATGATTTCAGTGTAATCTATGAAGGTTACCTGATGATCGACAAAGAGGCAGATTATACATTCTATCTTACATCAGATGATGGTTCAAGGCTCTGGATTGACAATACGGGTGACGGGGATACTCCGGTTGTTGACAACTGGGATGATCATTCCCCTGAAGAAAAATCCGGTAACAGACACCTGACAGTTGGTTTCCATCCCCTGAAGATTAAAATGTATGAGAAAAAAGTTCATGCAGTGCTTCAGCTTGAGTGGGAATCAAGTGACTTTGACAGGATATTTGTTGATTCATTCTGTGTGGATGAATGCTGCAGGCCGTTAAATGCCGGATTTACAGCAGACCCTATCTTAGGTTTGGCTCCGCTGAATGTAAGCTTCACAGATACCTCGACAGGCTCAGTTACCGGATGGTCCTGGGACTTTGGTGACGGGACAACATCAACTGTGCAGAACCCTGTTCATATATTCACAGATCCGGGCAGTTATACCGTAAACCTGACAGTTACAGATATATATGGTGAATCAGAATCCCACTCTGAAGATATTATCGTGAGTGCTGTGCCGGTATGCACAAGGCCGGGACTGACAGGTTATTATTTCGATAACCGGAACTTTGAAGGGACACCTGTTGAAAGATCGGATGAAAGACTCAGATTTGCTGATCCGAACGGAGTTTCATGGCGTGGATATGGAACTGATATAACCGGCTGGCCTGAGGGAATTATAGGTCAGACTGAGCAGTTCAGTGTGATATATGATGGGTACCTGATAATAGAAGAAGCGGGTGATTACACATTCTATCTTACATCTGATGACGGTTCATATCTCTGGATTGATAATACTGACGATGCCGATCCTCCTCTCATAGATAACGGCGGTTACCATATTCCTGAGGAAAAGTCTGCAACAACATATCTGGCGGCAGGTTGCCATCCGGTAAAAGTAAAGATGTTTGAGAATAACGGCATGGCAGTCCTGCACCTTGAATGGTCATCGTCAGCAATTGCAAGAACCTACGATATCCCTCTCTGCCAGGATGATGCGTGTCAGTCAGGGCCTGCACCTGCTGCATGGTGGACATTTGATGAAGCCTCAGGAAGTACAGCCATTGATTCATCCGGCAATGACAATGACGGATCTATACAGGGCACGTACTCTCGCATGGCCGGAGCCTGTGGAGATGCGCTCTACTTTGATGGTGTGACTACCTATATCTCAGTACCTGACAGTGCAACGCTTGATGCGTCTGATAAGGTGACTCTGTGTGCATGGATATATCCTGAACTGCCCATAAATAAATCAGGAATTTGGGATGAATACAGGAATACTATCTCTGTTCTTGACAAAGGAGACAATGGAGACGGCAATTATGAATTCTTCATGAAAAAAACCGATACTGTAAGTCGTTTCACATTTGAATCCGTTAATGAGCGTCTTGATCATCTTACCGGTGTTCCGTATGAATACAACCGCTGGCAGCATCTGGCATGTGTTGTGGATACAGGAGCCGGAACCGGGACAGTATATATTGACGGGGCCAGTGTGGGTACCTTTGACACGCCGTCTTCATTAGTTCCTAATGATGAGCCGGTGTACATAGGTATGCAGAAGATTTCTGGTGGTTATCCTGACTGGGCGACCTTTAACTTCAAAGGGAAACTTGACGAAGTGATGCTCTATACAACGGCTCTTACAGCAGGTCAGGTGCAGGAGATCTATGGTAAATGCACACCTGTGCCTGCTCCTGTTGCAGACTTTTCGGCAGATACAACAACCGGTTCTGCTCCTCTGACAGTAACCTTTACTGACCTCTCCACAAATGCCCCTGACACATGGTTCTGGGACTTTGGTGACGGAACTGTCTCAATTGAAGAGAATCCGCAGCACAAATATACTTTAAACGGAGTGTATAATGTAAGCCTGAGAGCCGGAAATGCGGGTGGCTATGATACAGAAGTTAAGACTTCATTTATCACAGTGACCGGACTTCCGTCACCTGCCGGATGGTGGAAGTTTGATGAAGGTTCAGGAGGCACAGCCACTGATTCCTCCGGCAATGACAATGACGGATCTATTAAGGGTACATATTCCCGTGTGGACGGTGCCTGCGGTGACGGTCTGTATTTTGACGGAACAAGTACCTATGTGCTTGTCCCCAATGACGATACCCTTGATGCACCGGATTATCTCTCATATGCTGCATGGCTTATGCCTGAACCACCGGTAATCCCTGATGATATGGATGTCACTAAGTTCCTGAATTTCACCTCGCTTATATGCAAGGGATCTCAGGATGAGGACAATTATGAATTATTCATAAGAAATCTTAACGGAGGTACAGAGTTATCATTTGAGACAGAATACGGAGGATATAAAGAGTACAGTACAACAGGTTTTGGCTATGAATACGGACAGTGGCAGCATGTTGCCTTTGTTGCTGATACTGACACCGGGGTGGCTAAACTGTATATCAACGGTGAATCTGCCGGAACTGTCACCTCATCCCTGCCGGATTCATTTGACACCAATGACGATGCCCTGACGATAGGTATGCAGCAGATGTACTCTCCGTATCTTTTCAGATACAAAGGTGTGATGGACGAAGTGATGCTCTATACAATTGCCCTTACAGATGACCAGGTCAGAGAGATCTATGATACCTGCACTCCACCGCCTGCTCCTGTTGCAGACTTTACGGCAGATACAACCAGTGGCAATGCACCACTTACAGTAACCTTCACAGACAGTTCAACAAATTCACCAGCTTCATGGCTCTGGGACTTTGGTGACGGTGAGACATCAACGGAAGAGAACCCTTCACATACCTACAGCAGTGCGGGAACTTATGATGTCACACTGACTGTAACGGGAACCGGTGGGCAGTCCACAAAAACATATGCTGATATGATAACTGTAAATCCGACTTCCTCAGATATTCATGATGTAGTCTTTATTTCTGATAACAGCAAGGATGCTACCCTTAAGAAGGATTATTACCTTGAGTTCACTGTGGAAGATACAGGCGATCAGTATATCATACCTACAATAAGTATTGAAAACACAGATAACGGGAAGACCATAGTTGATGGTTATATTCTTGAATCCGGGGATATTGTCAGGTTTGAGCTTTCAAAAGACATAAGAGACGGAAGTGTTTTCATCTCCGGAACAAGCCTCTGGCAGGATGGTTTTAACATTACTGATGTGGATGTCTATGTAAACGGCAATTCTATCGGGAAAGAGGGTCTCCCAAAGCCCTATGTCCCGAAATTCAGCGGTCTAAAGAGCACACTTGTTCTGGAAACCAAAAATAAGGTGGGATGGACACAGTTGTCATACGATGGAGAAACCATAATATTCGACTATGATGGCAGAGAGGTAACTCTTAACGGACTTACACAGTCTGAAGGTTCAGGGGTGTTTAATCTCAGACTGATCAAAAACAGTGATTCTTATTTCGATGGTGGAATCAGCAGTTATTCTCTGGATAAATAAATAACTCCGTTCTTTTATTTTTTTTATAGTTTTAAGGTGACAGTTTCTCTTAGAATGATATACATACTGCCCGGAGAATGTATGAAAATTTCGTAAAAGAGAGATATTGATATTTTTAATAGTGATTTAATCGTTCTGTCACTTCTTCTTCTTCTTTTTGGATTTGGACATTGACATTATATCGACAACATATTTGCCATCCGTTCCCATCTTCATGACCATACCATCGCTTGAGGCGAGTTTTTCAAGATTCAGCTCATATGTTCCCGGATTTAACACACGGATGCTCTCAACACGGTCGTAGAGTTCAATCTTCTTTCTGTTCTTCCTGTTCTCATTCTCTACGCTGTCTTTACTATCTGTATTTCTCTTCTCTTCCGGCTCTTTGATCTCAATGATCTCCTGACCTGTCTCGGCAGCAATTTCTTCTATACTCTTCTCTTCCAAAACATCCCGGTGAAGGTTTTCAGGATTTATGTAAAGGAATTTTTTGCCGCCGCAGCTTGGGCACCCATTAAGGATTTCAGTTGAGCCGTCCTTAAATTCTCTTCCGCATTGTGTGCATTTATGAGGCATCTTTACAATATCCACCTTAATTTTACCGGACCTCTGATCATTATGCTTCCTGTTATCTGGATGATACCCAGGCGCTTATAAGGTTTTTGTCCTTCTTCAGAGTCTTCATCTGGTTTGCAGGACCGATTACTGTCATTCTGCCTGAAGTGTGATCTTTTTTCCCGAAAAGTCCACTGAAAAGCCCTCCGCTCTTCTGATGTGTACCCGATTCACTGGAATAAGTCTCCATTTCAATTCCTGCAAAACCGTCCGGCTTTATCTCACGCATAGTTGTCTCTATCAGTAAACTCTGCTCGTCGGGCGTAAGCCCTTTTTCAAGAACGATAACATTTCCATCGATAACCTTTTCAAGAATCATCCTTATTTTTTCAAGTGATGTGAGATTCTCAAGACGTTCTGAAGAAATTAAATCTATCTGGACTCCCTGAATCATACAAATCACCCGAAGAAATCGATCATTTTCTCGTACAGCTCTTCCACATTATTGCCTTCAAGCCCTGAGATTGAAATTACAGGGTGCTGCGGGAAAGCGCTTTTTATTCTTGTGGAGGATGCATCCGGCAGATCATTTTTATTGGCGACAATTATTACTGGCAGCCCCCTGCTCTCAATAATACCGATAAGCATGATATTGACCTGCATGAAAGGGTCCTGAGTTGAGTCGAGCATGTATATAACACCCTCAATATCCTCCCTTAACCAGTGCATAGCCTCAGCAACCCCCTCGGTTGCCTCACGTGCCCTGACGACTGCCTCTTCAGACTCAATGCCGTATTCAAGGAATTCCTTGTAGTCAATCTTGGTCGTTACTCCGGGTGTATCAACAATATCAATTGTTATTGCATTGCCCTTTTCATCCGCAATTGTGACTCCCTCTTTTCTTCTGGCACGGCGTGTTTCGTGTGGTATTTCACTTACAGGCCCTACTGCATCCCCTGTCCAGTCTCTGACAATACGGTTGGAGAGTGTTGTCTTTCCTGCATTGGGAGGCCCGTAAATGCCTATACGCATCTGTTTTTTCTTAAATAATCTGGAAATTATTTTCTTTAATTTCTTTTTTGTCCTGATGAAGAAGCTCATGTTGTATTCTCCTGAAATGTTGGTTTTGGTACAGTATAAATTAATATCCTTTTTCACCGGAGGGGTAAAATTTCTTATTTATCCTGCATAATTATCAAAATCAGTTCTTTTAAGCTGTAAAATTAAAATATCTGATATTTGTGGTCTGTGGGTACAAAATAATAACCTCTCAGGTTTTTTTCAGTAAATTGTATGCTGCTCCCAGAATTTCCGGTAAAATTGATTGATATTCAGATTATGACCTCAAAGACATATAACTGTGGCTGTTATGGCAAAAAGAAGAATGGCCGGAAAAGTTCTGATATTACCAAAAAATCCTTTGGTCATATAATTTCTGAGGAAAATATCCGGATAATATATACTTGATGGCTGACCTGAATTATAATTGGCTGTTTTATGTAAAATGTCAGTGAATATCCTTTTATAGTGCTGGAAACCATAGGATAATCTGTAGACCTCTCTTCTGCGGGTATTTCCTGCTGAGGAGGAGGTGGTCATGTGAGCGAAAATATAATGGACGCAAATCACTTCAAAATAGATGTTCCTGTAAAGGAGGTCATGAGGTACAATCCGGCCACAATCGGCGCTGAAGCTACCGTTCCAAAAGCGGCCGCAAAGATGTGCAAGAAAGGAGTGGGAAGTTGTATAGTACTGCAGAATAATGTGCCTAAGGGCATTGTTACCGAGGAGGATATTAACTGTAAAGTAGTAGCTAAAGATCGCAAACCCGGAGATGTTTATGTAAGTGAAATTATGAGTACACCTTTAATTACCATTGACATTGACAAAACCGTCGGTGAAGCAACTCACATGATGGTGAAAAATAAAGTAAGAAGGCTTCCTGTAGTGGACAAATCCAAGGTTGTCGGCATCGTAACAGTCAGGGATATTATTTCGGTCTCCAATGAGATGAACGAGATAATGTCTGATCTCATAAAAGTCAATCATAACTATGAGGATTCAAACGGTTCTGCAACATCGGGAGTCTGTGACAACTGCAACCTTATGTCAGATGATCTCGTCTTCGTTGACGGCAGAATGCTCTGTTCGGTCTGCAGGATAAGCGACGATACGGATTAGAGATCCGGAAAAATTCCGGATATATCCATATCCCGCCTTATATGCCGGGAGAGGCCCGGAGATAATAATTTAAGGATAAGATAAGAAATTTCCTGAGAATATCGCTGTATAATATTTTAAATACTGCGTCTGAATATGGGAATGGTTTCATGCAAAAAAATCATAAAAATCAGAACAATATAATTTTAAAGGATATTGCAACGAAAGATGTCATCACGGTCTCACCGACGATGAGCATCATAGGTGCAGTTGAGATAATGACAAAAAAAGGTTTCAGGCGTCTGCCTGTTGCTGATTCAGGTACTGGAAAGATCATAGGTATTGTGACAGCAGGGGACATCCTGAACTTTATAGGAGGCGGAGAGAAGTTTAATCTCGTTTCCGGCAAGCACAAAGGGAATCTTATAGCCGCATTAAACGATAATGTACGGGAGATAATGACGACCCGCCTCATTACCCTGAAGGAAAATGCGAAGGTCAATGAGGTTGTCGGAACCATTGTGGTTAAGAAATGCGGCGGCCTTCCCATTATCTCTGATACCAGTGTAGTTGTCGGAATTGTTACTGAGAGGGATATATTAAGGACACTATCGTGTGAAGACAATTATACGTCTGTCTCTGAGATTATGACTCCTAACCCCTATGTCACAAGCCCTGATGCGCTTATGACTGATGTCGCAAAAGAGATGATTGCCCGCAGATTCAGACGTCTGCCTGTAGTCAGTGATGATGTTTTATTTGGAATCATTACTGCGATGGATATTATGAAATACATCGGAAAAGGTGATCTGTTTAAAGGAATGGTGACAGGTAATATATCTGATCTTATGTCAGTGCCGGTCAGGGATCTAATCAATGGTGAACTCTACACAACAACCCCCGATAAACCAATATGTGAGGTTGCAAAGGAGATGATCAGCAGAAATGTAGGTGCACTTCCGGTAATTGAGGATTCTCATCTGGTTGGTGTAATTACAGAGTTTGATCTTGTCAAAGCCCTGACAAAAGAATAACGATATATTGAATGACCGGGCAGATCTATACCGGAAATCTGCGGAAATCTGAATTCTATGAATTCTCCGCCATGATACTCTGAGTTAAAGTATATATCTGCCTTCATAATGGCATATTTTTGAAATGCCTGTGATACGGATGATGAAAAATAACCAATAACTTATGCAAATCCGATTTGAGGTTAAAAAAATGAATGAAAAAACCCTTGTAAAGGATGTAATGTCCAGGCCAGTCACAATAGCAAAATCAGCACCAATAACTGAAGCACTAGACAAAATGTTATCTGAAGGTGCCGATCCACTGATCGTAACCAATAACGGAGTTGTAACAGGTACAATCTCAAGAAAGGCAATTGCAGAGACTCTCGGAAGCAAAAAAACCTCTTCCCTGCCGCCAACAAAGATCCATGTTGTAAACCGGGCAGATGATGACTTCACTTCAGTCTATTCTGATGAAGAGGCACAGATTCTCATCCCTCTGCTTCAGAGATACAAGATCGTTGTTGTACTTGATGAAGAGCATAAACCTGTCGGAAAGGTGGATTCAACAGATCTGTTAAAGGTCATGGTTCCTGAAGGTTCAGTTGAGAGCCTGATGCAGAACCCTCACAGCATCAACCCTGGTGAGCGTGTCGTTCACCTCCGCAGGAGAATGATTGATGAGAAAGCTGCAAAGTTCGTTGTAACTGAGGAAGGCAATATCATCGGTATTGTTACTGAGACTGACGTGGCAAAATCCATGATGGAATTCAGAGAATCAGTCGGTGAGAAGCATCAGGAGCAGCAGGTCAGAAATCTTTATGTCAGTGATATAATGACATCACCTGCACTTACGATGGAGATAACCGAAGATGTTGCAAAAGCAATTGATCTTATTGTCGGCAAAAACATCAGCTCGGTTCCGGTAACAAAGGAAGGCAAACTTGTAGGTATGGTCTCTAAGGACAGCCTTATTGTTGCGCTTTAAGTCCGGAATAATCTAAATTATTTTCTTTTTTTATATTTCATTACAATTGAATATTTAGTGCTCCGTCTCAATCGAATCTTTTTTTATCATATCTCTCTTTATTAATTATCAGAATCATGAAAAGAGCAACGTCAGTATCACCGTCCGGAAGTGTTGCCGGACTGATCGAAGGGATGGGAAAAACCGGTTTTCAGGGCAGAAAACTGGGGGAATCACTTGAAGTCTGGAAGAAAATGATAGATGATCCGGACTGCATCATCCTTCTTGGACTATCAGGTGCAATGATCCCTGCGGGAATGCAGAAATGCGTCATAGAACTTATTAAAAACCGATATATTGATGGTATTGTCTCAACCGGGGCGAATATGTTTCATGATACCTGTGAACACCTGGGTGTGCGCCACTATATGGGCCACCACAATGCTGATGACTGTGAACTCTTTTCAAAGGGTATTGATCGTATCTACGATGTCTTTGCATATGATGACCAGTTCCGTGGTATTGAATCTGAAATAGCTTCTTTTATTGAAGAGATCTCTCCATTCAATGCCTCGTCCCGTGTTCTGATGGAGAAACTGGGTGTCTGGCTTGGAGGTAAGAACCCTGCCGGAGAGTCTGTGTTAAATGAATGTGCAAAAGCTAAAATTCCGGTATTCATTCCGGCCCTCTGTGATTCATCAGTCGGGATAGCTGCTCTGATGGCGAGGAGAAGGGGCATTGAGATATCGGTCGATCAGATCGCTGATGTTGATGAGATAACCACAGTCATCGAAAATTCGGTTCGCACAGGGGTGATATATGTCGGCGGAGGTGTCCCGAAGAATTTTATTCAGCAGACCCATGTCATTGCAGGAATACATGAGAGAAATACCGACGGCCACCAGTATGCCATCCAGTACACAACAGATGCGCCGCACTGGGGCGGACTTTCGGGCTGCACATTTGAAGAGGCCATCAGCTGGGGCAAGGAAGCGCCGGACTCATTCCGCGTCCAGTGTTTTGCCGATGCCACAATCGCGCTCCCGCTCATTGTCTCGGCACTTACTGAGAGAAAACCTCTCCGGGCCGGTATTCCGGATATGAAATCCTTCTTTGAGTAGCTGATCCGGTATCACTATACCACAACCCTTAATAACATATTTGTCATATCTAATTAAGCAACATTCATGGAGCGATACCTGTTATCGCGAGTGTCGTAAGATGCGAGATTACTCTGTTGAGGTAGCCAAGCCTGGCATGGCGCGGGGTTGCTAACCCCGTGTCCCCCTGGGACTCGAGGGTTCAAATCCCTCCCTCAGCGCTTTTAGAGCAAATCTCATTGTGAGGCTATTGAATGGAAGAACAAGAGATTAATTACTTTGTAAGGATTGAAAATGCCGATCTTGACGGAACAAAATCCGTTCAGATTGCACTTACCGGCCTTCCGGGAATCGGCATGCACACATCTGCTGTAATTTCAGATATGGCAGGTGCGGATCCGCGTGCAACCCTTGGTCTTCTCGATGAGGAGATTGTGGGCCGCATTCGCAATGTGGTGACAGATTATCAGAATCTTGTTCCTGTATGGATGCTCAACCGTCAGAAGGATGTCTATACCGGAGAGGCAAAACAGCTTCTCGGTTCAGATCTCAGCCTGACTCTTGAGGATGACATCAACAGGATGCGCAAGATTCGCTGTTACCGTGGTATCCGTCACGAGACCGGTCAGAAAGTACGCGGACAGCGCACCAAGTCCTCAGGAAGAAGAGGATCGACTGTCGGTGTCAGCAGGAAGAAGAAATAATCGGGTGGTTTAAATGGTATATCCTGGTAAAAATCACAAGCAGTATGAAACACCAAAGAGGCGCTTTGAGAAGAGCCGTATTGATGATGAGAACCGTCTTGTCATTGAATTCGGTCTCAGAAACAAGCGTGAACTCTGGAAAGCCCAGAGTACATTAAGGCGCTACCGCCGTGCAGCCCGTGACCTTCTTGCTCTTAAATCAAGTGTGACTGATGAAGCACTTATTGCAAGAAAGGAAGATGAGCTTCTTGGCCATCTTGCAAAATACGGCCTTCTTCCTGAAGGAGCAGGTATCGGCGATGTGCTGGCAATGAAGACCGAAAATGAACTTGAACGCCGTCTTCAGACTGTCGTGTACAGAAAAGGTCTTGCACGCTCGCCTAAACAGGCACGTCAGATGATCACACACGGTCATGTGGCTGTTAACGGGAGAAAAGTTACAATTCCGGGATGCAGAATCAGGAAATCAGAGGAGTCCGAAGTAGTTTATTACGGCAACTCTCCATTCACTGGTGAAGCACACCCTGAGCGCGGTCGCATCATGTCCGGAGGCAGACAGTAATGGCAGAAGATTCAAAAGAGAAATGGGGCGTAGCTCATATTTTTGCTTCGTTTAACAATACAGTTATTACAGTTACAGATCTTTCCGGTGCAGAAACCGTCACCAAATCAAGTGGTGGAATGGTTGTAAAGCAGGCACGTAATGAAAGCTCTCCCTATGCGGCAATGCAGATGGCAATCAATGTTGCAAATGCAGCAAAGGACAAGGGTATTGTCGGTGTCCATGTAAAGGTGCGTGCACCTGGACGTGGCAAACAGCGCAGTCCCGGTCCCGGAGCACAGGCAGCAATCCGTGCTCTTGCACGTGCCGGAATGAGAATCGGCCGTATTGAGGATGTAACACCTGTTCCACACGACAGCATTCGTGCTAAAGGTGGAAGAAGGGGCAGGAGAGTCTGATTAATGGAAATCACATTCAGCAGGCTTGATGAGAATGCTGCAAAATTTATTCTGAAAGGTACTACATTTGCTTTTGCAAATTCCTTCAGAAGGGCAATGATCACAGATGTGCCTACACTTGCAATCGAAGATGTGTTTCTGTATGACAACAACAGTGCACTCTTCGATGAAATTCTCACTCACCGCCTTGGCCTGATTCCGATTACAACAGACCTTTCAGAATATGTCAGAAGAGACGAGTGCTCCTGCGAAGGCGCAGGATGCTCACAGTGCCAGGCAGTATTTACCCTGAGTGTTGAAGGTCCGGGAATTGTAATGTCCGGAGATTTGGTTCCCCAGAATCCGCGTGCAGTCCCTGTCAGCCCCGACATTCCTATTGTAAAACTGGACGAAGATCAGAAGGTTGTCCTTGAAGCAAGGGCAGAACTGAATACCGGTATGGAACATGCAAAGTGGCAGCCGACACTTGCATGTGGATATAAGGCATATCCTGTCATTGAAGTGAGCGATCACTGTGACGGGTGCGGGAAATGCATAGAGCAGTGCCCGAGAAGTGTCCTTAAAGCCGGTAGTAAGGCAGTGTCAGTCATTGACAGCAGACTGGAAGACTGTTCCATGTGCAGGCTTTGTGAAAAGGCCTGTATGGCAAGTGATATCGGAGACGAGCCGGCGATACGTGTTAATCCCCATGACAGCAAATATATATTTGTAGTTGAAAGTGACGGTTCAATGCCTGTAAAGGAAATTATGACCCGTGCACTGGATATAATCGGGAATAAATCACGTGGCCTGGTGGATGTATTAAGCGACATTTCAGGAGCGATCTAAAATGAAGATAGCTACTAAGACAAATCCGCGCTACTCTGCCCTGGTTGCAACTCTAAAGGATGCATCAAGGACCAATGATGCAGGTGTATGGCGTGAGATTGCAAAAAGGCTGGAGGCTCCCTCCAGAAACCACGCTGAAGTTAATCTGAATAAAATCAGCAGATACGCACGCGAAGGCGAAACTGTAATAGTTCCCGGCAAGGTCCTTGGAAGCGGTGTGCTTTCATCAGGAGTTACTGTTGCGGCACTAAACTTCAGCGAATCAGCCATTGACAAGATTAAAAATGCCAATGGCACCTGCATGACCATAGAAGACCTCGTAAAGTCAAACCCCGAGGGTAAAAGCGTAAGGATTCTGAGGTGAATTAAGAATGGTTACAGTAATCGATGCAGCCGGTCTGCGCCTTGGAAGACTTGCAAGCACTGTTGCAAAACGTTCACTTCAGGGTGAGGAATTTGCAATAATCAATGCAGAATCTGCAGTTATTTCCGGCGCAAAAGCCCGTGTTCTTGCAGACTATGATCAGAAGAGGAAGCGTGGTTCCAGAGAAGGCGGACCATTCTATCCAAGAAGGCCTGATCATATCGTAAAACGCACCATCAGAGGTATGGTACCTTATAAAAGAGAGCGTGGTATTGAGGCATTAGCCCGTATCAAGGTCTATGTTGGTGTGCCTGAAGAGTTTGCAGACATAGAAGCCGAAACTATTGAATCTGCCCACATTGATGGTCTTTCAACACCAAAATATGTGGCTGTCGGAACAATAAGCAGTATTCTTGGAGCAAAGTTCTAAGGGGGCTTTGAATAATATGTCTAAGATTATTAACACAAGCGGAAAAAAGAAGACTGCAATTGCAAGGGCTACCTTTAAGGAAGGGAAAGGAAGAATCAGAATTAATTCCATCCCCCTTGAAATCTACAGCACTGAAATTGCACGTATGAAAATTTCAGAGCCAATCCTTCTCTTCCCCGGTTCAACAGATGATGTTGATGTAACTATTGATGTTTCAGGCGGGGGCTACATGGGCCAGGCTGAAGCTGTAAGGACGGCAATTGCACGTGGAATTGTAAACTGGCACAATGATCCAAGGATTAAGGATGCATATCTTGTATATGACAGAACACTCCTTGTCAATGACTCACGCCAGAAAGAAGCCAAAAAGCCGCACGGCCGTGGTGCAAGGAAGAAATTCCAGAAGTCTTATCGTTAGAACAGATAAAATTATAAGGGAGAGATCAAAAAATGATTCCGGTCCGGTGCTTTACATGCGGAAGAGTAGTTTCCGTTTACTATGAAGAGTTTAAGAAAAGAAGAGATGCCGGTGAGGAGATCAGGGATATCCTTGATGATCTGGGGCTTGAGCGCTACTGTTGCAGGAGGATGCTGCTCACCCATAAAGAGATCATTGATGATCTCAACCCTTACCAATAAATTTATGAGGGGTCGTGGGGTAGCCTGGAATCCTATGGCGTTCGGGATGCTGTAACCTGAGTTCGAATCTCAGCGACCCCATTGTCAGATTTAAAAAAAAGAAATACAGATTTTATGGGATTATGATGGAAACATACACCAGATATGAGAGAGCCAGAATTGTAGGTGCACGCTCTCTTCAGATATCAATGGGCGCACCTCTTCTGGTTAAGACAGACAGGATTGATCCGCTTGAGATCGCTCTTGAGGAGTATGAAACAGGTGTCATTCCCATTACCGTAAAGAGAAAATAGTACTGGAGCTGATGTAATATTGAATTCAAATGAAATAGAGATTGAACTGAAAGAATCACTTGTACCTGTAGAAGAATATCTGGCTGCCGGAGTTCATATCGGAACTCAGCAGAAGAGCCAGGATATGAAAAAGTTCATTTACCGCGTAAGGGGAGACGGACTTTACATCCTTGACATTCAGCAGACAGATGAGCGCATTAAAGTCGCAGCAGAATTTATTGCTAAATTTGATCCTGCAAAGGTGCTTGTTGTCACATCACGCCAGTACGGCCAGTATCCTGCAAGAAAGTTTGCAGAGGCTGTCGGCGGTGTTTCAAAGGTCGGAAGGTTTATTCCGGGACTTTTAACCAATCAGAGCATCAGGGAATACATCGAACCTGATGTTGTAATAGTAACAGATCCAATCGGAGATCTTCAGGTAATAAACGAGGCTGTCCAGTGTGGCGTGCCTATTGTTGCACTCTGTGATACAAACAATATTACCAAGTACATTGATCTTGTAATCCCGACAAACAACAAGGGAAGAAAGGCCCTCAGTCTTGTCTATTACCTCCTTGCAAAGGAAGTAATGAGCAAACGCGGCATTGCAACTTCACTTACACCTGAAGATTTTGAAGCAGAGTTATAATCCGGGGGAAAAGCCTAATGGAATTACGCAGGAGCACTCTTGCCGGCAGTTTTTATCCGGCGGAATCTTCTGTTCTGAGAAAACAACTGAAATCTTTTTTTGCAAATATTCCTGATAAATCACTTTCCGCACTTCCCGAACCCTTCGGCGTTGTATCACCGCACGCAGGAATTATATTCTCCGGACAGACATCAGCATACGCCTTTTCAGCAATCCCCAAAGAATTTACGGGTACTTTTGTTGTTATAGGGCCGAGCCATACCGGTTATCCTGACTGTGTATCCTCTGAAAACTGGGAGACACCTCTTGGGACACTTAAAAATGACAACGATTTCATAAAAAATCTTGACATTCCGGTGGACAATTACGCACACAGGAAGAAGGAGAATTCTCTTGAGGTCCAGATGCAGTTCATCAAGTACCGTTTTCCGGACTGCAAAATTGTGCCAATCCTTATGGGCAGTCAGACACGCAGGAATTCACTGTCTGTTGCAGAGAAGGTTTTCAGAGCTGTTGAGTTGTCAGAAAGTCCTGTGAAAATAATCGCTTCGTCGGATTTTTCCCATTATATCCCTGATAAGGAGGCCAGAATGCTTGACAACTATGCCATTGATGCACTCTTAAATCTTGATACTGCTGAATTTTATCAGAGAATTATTGATGAAGGCATCTCGGCATGCGGTTATGGCCCGATTACGGTTATGGCTGAGGTTTCAAAGAGGCTTGGTGCAAAGAGAGCAATTAAGCTTCATTACAGTACAAGCGGCGATATTAACGGCGATCGCAGTCAGGTCGTAGGTTATGCTTCATTAGCGGTGGTTTAACAGTATGGCTACCTGCAGCGCACCCGGCAAGGTATTTCTTTTTGGTGAACATGCAGTAGTCTTTGGTAAACCCGGCATTGCGATGGGTATTAAACCCAGAGTCTTTGTTACGGTCAGAAGGGGCAAAAACCCTCCCAGGGTAAATTCTCCCTATATTGAGAACTGTTTTGATCTCACCGGAGTTAACGGGAGTGCTTATATACATTCGCAGCTGCCGTCATCTTCAGGACTTGGATCATCTGCTGCTGTTACTGTTGCGACACTTTCAGCAATTAATGAGGAGTATAACCTTGGCATGGACAGGTCACATATTGCCTCAACTGCCTTTAAGATAGAGAAGAAGGTACAGCGCGGGAGAGCCAGTCCCACTGATACCTTTGTCTCCACATATGGCGGCCTTGTTCTGGTGAAGGACAATAAAAGGAGAATCCTTCCGCCTGAAAACCTCAATCTTGTCATCGGCAACACCATGGTGTCCCATAAGACAGCTGAACTTGTTGCTATGGTTGGTGAATTCAGGCGGAACAATCCGTATGTGGTTGATCCAATACTTGATGCCATTGAGGCGGTCACTATCAGATCACTGCATAATTTCCATAACCAGAAGACTCTTGGGCGTTATATGGATGTCAATCATGCTCTCCTTGAGGCACTCGGAGTCGGCCATCCAATGCTCACCCGCCTTGTGACTGCCGCACGTACATCGGGCGCATATGGCGCAAAGATGACCGGTGCCGGAGGTGGCGGTTGCATGATTGCACTCTGTCCAAAGAGATCAAAGAACCGTATTGCAAAGGCGATAGAGGCGGCAGAAGGCAGGGCGATAATTACGTCAATAGATACAGACGGAGTGAGGACAGAGAATGACAGTTAGAGAAGTGATTATTCTGAAACTGGGTGGCAGTGTCATCACTGACAAATCCGGGCGATGCATGATCGATGAAGAGAGGATTTCTGCGGTTGCAAAAGAGATTTCCGTCAGAAAGGAGATCTTTCCGGTTATCATCCACGGTGCAGGATCATGTGGTCATCCGGAAGCGAAGGAACATCATATTGATAAAGGCCTGGATCCTAATAATAAATCAGGTATATTTATCACTCATGCGGCAGTCAGGAAACTGAATGAGAGAGTGGTAGATGCGCTTCGTGCCAGTGGAGTGGAGGCAGTAGGCATTCACCCGCTTGATGCATGTACCGCAAAAAACGGACGTCTAATATCATTTGAGCTTGGTCCTGTTGAAATGCTGGTTCGTCATGGCATTGTCCCTGTTCTGCATGGGGATGTTGTGATGGACCTGGGTCAGGGTGCCTGTATTGTATCAGGCGATCAACTTGTCAGTTACCTTGCAGGGAATATGGCAGTTGACAGGATCGGGCTTGCAACCAATGTCTCTGGTGTTCTCAAAGACGGCAGTGTAATAGAGACAATAGACTCAGAGTCAATTGCAGATCTGACATTCAATGATTCAGGAAATACCGATGTGACTGGTGGGATGAAAGGTAAAATAGAAGAACTTCTTCTGCTTTCTGAAGCCGGGATAACTTCCAGTATATTCCATATAGATCGCCTCGGTGATTTCCTGGACGGGCGCAGCCATGGCGGAACTGTGGTGACCAAAAGCCGTTAGCATTTGCATTGCAGCAGTAATATGTTAAGGGATCAGGGAAGGATTTGATCCCGGCTAATCCGGTTCAGGTCTTATCACAGTAATATATCCGCAAATATCCGGAAAATTCGGCTTTTCAGCCGCAATAATGCCAATAATCCGGAGATATAAGAGGTGACAATAATAGATAAATCCGGATATACGTCCTCAAGGAAGAGGGAGCATCTTGAGATATGCTGTGAAAAACCGGTTGAATCAGGTTTTTCAGGTTTTGAGGACATAAGGCTTGTTCATAATGCACTCCCTGAGTGTGATATGGATAAGATTGACAGAGGCACTGAATTTCTTGGTTATAGTCTTTCATCGCCGCTGTTTATTGCCGCAATGACTGGCGGGCATAGTGATACCGCTGAGGTGAACGCAAGGTTTGCAGAGGCGGCAGAGCATTTTAATATTGGCATGGGTGTCGGTTCTCAGCGTGCTGCGCTTGAAAACCCGGAACTTGAGGACAGTTTTACAATAGTCCGTGAGAGTGCACCCCATGCATTTTTATGCGGGAATCTTGGTGCAGTTCAGCTTGCAGACAAAGGCCCTGAGTGGGCAGATCGTGCTGTGGAGATGATTGATGCACAGGCTTTATGTATTCACTTAAATCCGCTTCAGGAGGCAATTCAGCCAGAGGGTGATCATGATTCCGGCGGATGCCTTCAGGCTGTCAGGGATCTCTGCCTGTCTTCTAAATATCCTGTCATCGTTAAGGAGACAGGATGTGGAATATCAGGTGAGTCTGCAAAACTGCTCTGTGACGCAGGAGTCTCTGCCATAGATACCGGAGGACTTGGAGGCACATCGTGGGCAGCTGTTGAAGCGCTCAGGGCTGAGAAACTTCTGGCCCGTATGGGTGATGACTTTAATAACTGGGGCATTCCGACTGCAGTCTCCTTAATGGAAGTTGCGGACTGTGGTGTGCCTGTTATAGCAACCGGAGGTTTAAAGTCCGGAATAGATATTGCAAAATCAGTTGCACTGGGGGCAGCACTCGGCGGCATGGCGTTAAAGCTTTTAAAACCGGCCATGAAATCGCGTGAGGCGCTCTTTGAAGAGATTGAACTTATAAACCGTGAACTTACCGTTGCCATGTACCTGACCGGCTCAGAAAATTTAGCTGAACTGTCAGAGGTCAGGACTTATATTACGGGAAAGACGGCTCAGATGAAAATATATGGAGATGAATAAAATATGGAAGTAGAAATAATTGCCGTGGGCGGTTATGGAGAAGTCGGACGTAATATGACAGCCGTCCGCGTAGGAAAGGATATAGTAATTTTTGATATGGGTCTTCGCCTTGACCAGATAATGATTCATGAGGATGCTGAAGTAGAAAATATGCATTCCCTTGATCTCATTGAGATGAAGGCTATTCCTGATGACACTATTATGAATACTGTCGAGGGCAGTGTGAAGGCTATAGTCTGCACACACGGACATCTTGACCATATCGGTGCAATTCCAAAGCTTGCGCACCGCTATAATGCCCCAATCATCGGAACACCCTACACAGCAAAACTTATCGAACAGCAGATTGAAGGCGAGAAGAAGTTTGGTGTCAATAATAAGGTATTCGCGCTGAATGCCGGAAAGAAGTACAGGTACCAGATAACTCCGGATATAAGCCTTGAATTTGTCAATGTCCAGCACAGTATAATTGATACTGCAATGGCGGTTTTACATACCCCTGCCGGAATTATTGTATATGCAAACGATTTCAAGCTTGACAGAACACCAGTGCTTGGAAACCCGCCGGACTTTGCCAGAATGGCAGAACTTGGGCGTGAGGGTGTTTTAGCACTCATTGTTGAGAGTACAAATGTAAGCCTTCCGGGAAGATGCCCAAGTGAGAAGGTTGCCCATAAGCTTGTCAGGGATGTTATGACAAGTTATGAGGATGATAAATGCGCCATGATGGTCAGCACTTTTTCATCCCATATCGCCCGTGTAAAGACCATTGCAGAGTGTGCCCATGAGATCGGCAGAAAACCTGTGCTGCTCGGACGGTCAATGGAGAGATATTCCTCAACAGCAGAGCAGATGAAGCTGGTAGGATTTCCGGATACTGTCTCAATGTATGGCAACAGGAAGACTGTTGACCGGATGTTCAGAAGGATTATGAAGGAGGGCAAGGACAAGTACGTGCCAATCGTCACCGGACATCAGGGTGAGCCGGGTGCAATATTAACAAGGCTTGCAGCCGGAAATACGCCTTACAGGGTCGATAAAGGTGATAAGATCATGTACAGTGCAAAGATTATTCCTAATCCGATGAACTATGGTCAGAGATATCATCAGGAGACATTCCTGAAGATGAAGGGTGCACGTATCTTTGAAGAGCTTCACGTGAGCGGTCACGCCCAGAAGGAAGATCATTATGAGGTGATTCATCTCTTCAATCCGCAGCATATCATCCCGTCCCACGGTGATATTGATATGACCGGGGCATATGTCCGGTTTGCAGAGGATTGCGGATATACCTTAAATAATGATATACACATCTTAAGAAACGGTATGAGAGTAAATGTCAGTAAATAATTTGATGTGAGGAAATCCCATGAAACTTGAAGAATATCTTGATAAAACTGCTGAACTTGTGGATCTTGAACTGAACAGGCAATTTGGAGGGCTTCCTACTCAGCTTGGGAAAGCAAGCAGCCATCTACTTCTTGCGGGCGGCAAGAGGCTAAGGCCTGCGGTGACATTACTTGCAGCTGATCTCGTTTCTAAAGGCAGATCACTGGATATACTCCCGGCAGCTCTTGCCCTTGAGGTTACGCATACTTTCACCCTTGTCCATGATGATATAATGGATGGCGATTCCGTCAGGAGAGGTGCACCTACTGTTCATGTAAAATGGGATGAACCTACAGCAATTCTTGCCGGGGATGTTCTCTATGCTGAGGCATTTGAGCTTATCACAAACTGCCTTGCTGACAATCTTGCAAAGGTTCACAGTGTTGCTATTCTTGCAAGAACCTGTGTTGAGATCTGCCAGGGTCAGCATGAGGATATGTCATTTGAGTCACGTGATGATGTGGATTCCTTTGAATATATCGATATGGTCGGCAAGAAGACCGGAAAATTATATGCTGCTGCTGCATCAATAGGTGCAACGCTTGCAGGCGGCAGTAAAAAAGAGGTTTCGGCCCTTTATGACTGGGGCTATCACAGTGGCATTGCCTTTCAGATCCAGGATGACTTAATTGACTTTATGGGTGAGACTGAGAAGACCGGAAAGGACAGGGCTTCGGATCTTCGCGAGGGTAAAAAAACACTCATTGCAATTCTTGCAAAGGAGAAGGGCATTGATCTCTCAAAGTACAGGAAGGAATCCTTAACCGATGAAGAGATTCAGGAGGCCATTGACATACTAACTGAATCAGGTGTCATTGAGGAGACCAGAAATACTGCAATGGAGCACGTTAAGAAGGCAAAACAGATGCTTTTAGTCTTTGATGACTGTGAGGAGAAGGATCTCCTCTGCCAGATTACAGATTATTTTATTAACAGAGGATTTTAGGCAATGTCTTTAGATCCACGCGATTTTTTTTTCAGGCATGCCCTCTTAAATGCCGTCCAGCATGAGAATGTGCCAAAAGCCGGCACTGTTCTTGGCATGCTTATGGGTAAACATCCGGAATTCCGAACGCAGGCAAAGGAGATGTCTGCCATCCTTAAGGATGTCTTATCCGAAGTTGAGGCTCTCCCGCCGGAAGAGAGAAAGGAGAAGCTGATGGCTATTGCTCCTGAGCTCCTCACCGAAAAGAAGGAGAAGAAGGAGAAGGAACCTCTCCGTGAGCTTAAGAATGTTGGTGACAATGGCGTTGTGATGCGTTTTGCACCCAATCCAAGCGGGCCTCTTCACCTTGGTCATGCAAGGGCTGCATATCTCAATGATTATTACGTCCGGAAATATGGCGGAAAGTATGTTCTGAGAATTGAGGATACTGATCCGAGGCGTGTTGAGCCTGAAAATTATAAACTTCTCCTGGATGACATCACATGGCTTGGCTTAAATATTACAGATATTGTCTATCAGAGCGACAGGTTTGATATATATTATGAGCACGGCCGGAAACTGATTGAGATAGGCGGTGCCTATATCTGCACCTGTGATGCCGAAAGTTTCAGGGAGCTTAAAAACAGTAAGAAACCCTGCCCGTGCAGGGACAACTCCGTTGAGGAAAATCTCAGGCAGTGGGATAAGATGCTTGCCGGAGGATTTGCTGAAGGCACTGTTACAGTCAGGGTTAAGACTGACGTTGAGCATCCTGATCCTGCAATGAGGGACTTTTCAATATTCAGGGTTGTGGATTCTCCACCTCATCCCAGAAAAGATGTAACTGTCTATCCGATGATGAACTTATCAGTCGTTGTGGATGACCACCTGCTTGGGATGACCCATGTCATCAGGGGCAAGGATCACATCGCCAATACCAGACGGCAGGGCTATATCTATGATTATTTCGGGTGGAAACAGCCGGAGTACTACCACTATGGGCGTATGTCAGTCGGAGATGTGGTACTGTCAACTTCAGCGATGAAGGCCGGAATTTCGGATGGCACTTATACCGGATGGGACGATATCAGGCTTGGAACCTTAAAGGCAATTGCACGAAGGGGTATTAAGCCTGAAGCTGTCAGGAAGGCGATGGTTGATCTCGGAGTCGGCCAGACTGATATAAACTTCTCATGGGAGAATCTCTTTGCCGAAAATAAGGCGATAATTGATCCGGTTGCAAACCGTTATTTTTTTGTCCCTGAACCTGTGACATTTGAGATCTCCGGTGCACCTTCAAAAACCGCTGAAATTCCCCTTTATCCGAATGACAGTTCAAGAGGTGTCAGAAAGCTTGATTTTACAGGCAAGCTTCATCTCTCACCAGGAGATATTGCAGGAAAATCCTTTGTCAGGCTTAAGGATCTCTTCAATGTAACAATTACAGAGAAAGATGGAGTGATCCTCATCACTTATGCCGGAGATTCACTTGAAGAGGCAAAGGAGAAGCATGCATCAATTATTCAGTGGCTGCCCTATGGCAGGGCTTCTGTGCCCTGCCGGATGAAGAGACCTGACGGTGACATTGAAGGGTTGTGTGAAGAAGGTGTTAAGGATATGGCAGGAGAGGAAGTGCAGTTTGAGAGAGTTGGTTTTGTAAGGATTGATTCTGTCAGTGGTGACAATGTAACTGCATACTTCACCCACCGGTGAACAATAATATTATATACTATTTTACTGTATTAACATCCGGGGAGGACTGTTAAGGGGGAGAATAGTATAATCTATCTGTACTTATTTTTAATATTTACATCATTAATTTCACTTTTAAAAATTTAGCGTAAATCCCCTTGGTCTTTAGCCAAGGGGATGTAAGCGACATCATCTTTGTTCTCATATATATATTTCGTAATTGTAGTTTTACAAGAAAATATATGGGGGGTTGAAATCAAACCAAATCTATATGTTGAGGGCCTACAAATACCGAATCTATCCTAACAAAGAACAGGAGAAAATGTTCTTTCAGCATTTCGGTGCCTGTAGGTTTATCTACAATTGGGGTCTGGAAAATAAAATCCGAACTTATGAAACAGATGGAAAATCAATATCGAGATTTGCATTACAAAAAATGCTACCTGATTTGAAATCAGAGCATGATTGGATAAAAGATGTTAATTCGCAATCAATACAGAGTGCATTGTTAAATCTTGAAAATGCATTTACTCGTTTCTTCCGGGAAAAGAAAGGATTTCCAAAATTCAAATCCCGGAAAAATCCAGTGCAGTCATTTTCAGTTCCACAACACTACATTGTGAATTTTGATACCCATAAAATTAAATTACCTAAAATTGGATGGGTTAAAGCAAAATTACACAGGAAATATGAGGGAGCTGAAAAAACAGCAACTGTGTCAGTCACATCAACGGGCAAATTTTTTATTAGTATTCTGATAGATGATGGACAGGAACAACTTCCTGTACAACATTTTGATGCAGATACAACTGTGGGTATTGATGTAGGTATCAAAGATTTTGCAATACTCTCCAATGGTGAAAAGATTGAGAATCCCCGATATTTGAAGCAGTCACTTCTCCGACTGAAAGTGTTACAAAAACGATTGAGTAGAAAACAAAAAGGTTCTAACAACAGAAATAAAGCAAAAAATGCAGTAGCAAAAATTCATGAAAAAATTCACAATCAAAGAAGCGATTTCCAGCACAAACTCTCTTTTAGATTAGTATGCGAGAACCAAGCAATTGCACTGGAAACTTTGAATGTTGAAGGGATGTTAAAAAATCATAAATTGGCACAACATATTGCTGATGCATCATGGAGTTCATTTGTTACTCAATTAGAATATAAGGCACAGAAACACGGTAAAACTATCTTACGGATAGGACAATTTGAACCATCTACAAAAATCTGTAGTGAATGTGGATATTACAACAGGGATTTGACTTTATCTGATAGAGACTGGATTTGTCCGGATTGTGGGGTACATCATGACCGGGATATAAATGCCGCAATAAATATCAGGAAATTTGCTTTTGATAAACAGAATCTAATTGGAATATAATATCTTTACACCCTTGGAACGAGGGGAAGGGCCTGTGGACTTACGAACAATGGTTTGGGGTATGAAGCAGGAAGCCTCTGGGTCTTTAGCCCAGAGGTAGTTCACTTGCTTACCTTTCGGCCTCTAAAAAGCATGTTCTTGGTGCTGTTCCTTTTTCAGTACTGATGGTCTTTGTATCCCTTTGGTCTTTATTTTATGCTGTTGAATATAACTATTCTAATTATGCATTTATGATGCTATTCAATGTCTTTCCCTTCTTTGCCGGGGTATTTGTTCCCATTTTATGGCTCTGTTTTGTCCTTGATTATACCGGCAGAAAAAGTTGCATCTCTCTTAGAAATCTGGCATGCCTTCTCATAATTCCGGTTCTGACACTGGCAGTTATTCTGACAAACGGTTATCACGGCCTTTTTGTGAATGCTGCATATAATAGCATCGATGGTTTTGGTTTTATTTCGTTATTTTTTGGTCCCTGGTATTATATCTATATTTTTTACTCTTACCTGCTTATATTTCTTGGATTTCTGTTCCTGTTATGGACATATATCCCGTCCCCGCGTCATCAGAGGGTGCAGATCTCTTATGTTATGGCAGGTGCCCTTATTCCGTTTATCGGCAATATAATATTTGTGACAGGTTTTGCGCCGGATAATCTTTTTGATCTGACACCATTCTTCTTTCTTTTAACCGGAATTATGATCTATATTGGCGTATTCAGAGTTCCCCTTGCTGAGATAATTCCTGAGGCTTACAAAAAAGTATTCAGGAGTATGATTGAGGGAGTTATTGTTGCAGACAGAAATGGAGTCATAATTGACATCAATTCATCGGCAGAGACTATAATGGAGATTAAATCGAAAGATAAGGTTGGTCTGCGTGTCAGTGATATATTTCAGGACATTTCAGAGGATATGGTATATGATTTAAACAGAGACAATGTCAGAAAGATTATTGAGACAGACGGTGATGGCGGGAAAAAATATATTCTCTTTCAGAGTGCACCTCTTGAACCTGAAGCGGTAAATTGCGGATTTATTCTGCTTTTAAGGGATAAGACATCTGAATTTGAAAGCAATATGAGGGAGAAGAAGTCAATTGTACAGATCGAAAAAAATCTGGAACAGCTGGCAATTTTAAACGACCATATCAGAAATCCATTATCTGTTATTGTGGCCATCTCCTCTCTTGATGAGAATCCGGATAACAAAGAGATTCTGAAACAGGCGGGTGAAATTGACCGGATAATTGATGAACTTGACAATAATTATCTCAAATCAGACAAGATCAGAAGAGTCCTTAGAAATCATTATGATATGGAACTTAAGGACTGATGAGATCTATATACATAAATTTCCCCTCTATTTTATCCTCTGATACCGCCCTCAATAAGAAGCATCATTATTCAATAGATTCTAACATTAAGGCACTATGCCAAACCTTAATGTAGCTGTGCTCGGATGTGCCGGGTATGCAAAGACCATCGGAAAGGAAGGAACACAGTCCGATGTAATATTATACAATCTTAAGAAGGGAGAGGACACCGTAACCCTAATCGAACCTGTGAAGTACCCTGAGAAACTTGCACCGCTCTTTTATACTGCATCAATGGCAGATTATGCCATCATTGTTGTTGACGGCATCACTGCTGAGTTTGGTGAGACTGTACTGATGGCAGACTGCGCCGGCATAATATCCGGCTGTATCATTCTCAGAAATTATATTGATAAATCCCAGATTGCCCCGCTCATTAAGGGCACAGTCCTTGAGAACTACGAATTCTCTGAGGATGACCCGATCTTTCTCCGTGAAATGCTGCTAAAGGAGGCTGCATCCCTTGAGTTAAGCAAAGATGACAGTCCCGGCACTGTATCCATAGATCACCACTTCAATGTAAAGGGGATAGGAACGGTTATTCTTGGCACGGTTGTGAAAGGTACAATTAAAGTTCATGATTCCCTGAATGTTCTTCCGGATGAGAAGACTGCACAGCTAAGATCAATTCAGAAGCATGATGATGACTTCTCCGATGCACATGCAGGTGACCGTGTCGGTCTGGCTCTGAAAAATATCTCAGCAGATGACCTCGACCGCGGATTTGTTCTGACAACAGATGACAATGTTAAATATACAGATACATTCTCCGGAGAGGCTGATATTGTGAAATACTGGTCAGCACCCATTGAAGCCGGAATGGTGATTCATCTTGGCCACTGGATGCAGTATGTATCCGGCAGGATTGAGTCTGTCTCAGGCAATGACCCTAAAAAACCTGAAATAACACTGAAACTTGATAAGAATATTGTCTATCTTCCGGGTGACCGGGCAGTGATTCACCAGCTTGACTCAGGAAAACTTCGTGTAATGGGCACAGTTAATCTGAAATGACTCCGGAAATTTATATTTAACTCCGGAAATAATTTACGGACATCTTTTTTTCATATTTTTCCTGTTTAATTCTCTTTTTAATCCTGTTTTTCCGGAAATTGTGCTCTATTTTAACTTCGATCTTTTTCGAAGTCAAAGATAGGGTTAATATTTTAAAGAACAACTATCTTCTGATAACTATGAAGGCAGGAAAAAATATAATTCTCGCAGTCATGCTCATTGCAGTTCTGGCACTGGCAGGCACTGCATCGGCAGAGATTACAGAGGATGACAGGCTTATTCATGTCTCAGGGACAGGTAAGGTTACGACAGATCCGGATGTTGTGAAGATAACCATAGCCGTTGAGACTGAGAATACAGATGCCGTTAAGGCACAGCAGGAGAATGCTGAGAGAATGACACAGACTGTAAACAGCTTAAAAGCTATCGGCCTGACCGATGACGAGATAAGCACAGCAGGCTACAATATCTACTCCTATACCACAGGTTCAGACTCTCCGTTTGGCAAGGATAAGAAGATCTATAAGGTTACAAATACAGTTCTGGTAGAGACAGGCAAGATTGATCTTGCGGGGGACATCATTGATGCAAGTGTTCTGAGTGGTGCAAACCGGATAAACAGTATCTATTTCACACTCAGTGACGAAAAGTCACAGTCACTGAGATCACAGGCAATTACTGCGGCAGTTGAGCAGGCAAAACTTGATGCAGATGCAGTATCAGCAGCGCTTGGCGTAAAAATCTCCGGTGTGAAATCTGTCAATGTCGGTTCGAGCTACACGCCGTACAGTTACAGCAACAGTATGGACTATGCGGTAATGGAGAAGTCTGTGGGCGGTATGGCTGCCCCTACTCCGGTAAGCCCTGACACCGTTGATGTTACAGCATCGGTCTCTATTGATTATCTGATAATGTAACCGGAATTTTTTGGGGCAATATTGGTATATTTCTCCGGGAATCAATTATCTTTTAAATTTTTTACCTTTTAAAGCCTGAATCTCCGGTCATCTCTTACTCTCCGGATCTCATTGTCCGGTTCTTCTGCATAAATTCCCGGAATAATTTAATTCAGATGGCTATGCAATTATAATCAGGAATTTTCATGACTGACGCTAATATTATGAAGAAGAATGCCGGTTATTATGCCGCAGAACTTGTTGAAGACGGGATGATTGTCGGACTTGGCACAGGTTCAACAGTATTTTTTGCAATGGAAAAAATATCCGCTATGATAAACGAAGGCCTTGACATAGTAGGAGTTCCGACATCCTATCAGGCGATGAGGCGTGCAAGGGAATATGGCATACCGCTTGGGACGCTTGATGATTACCCTACACTTGACCTGGCAATTGACGGAGCAGATCAGATCGATCCTAAACTCAGAATGATTAAAGGCAGAGGTGCGGCACAGACCATGGAGAAATGTGTATGCGATGCGGCAGACAGTTTCATTGTTGTAAGCGATCCTTCAAAGCTCTCTGACAGACTTGACGCAGTCGTTCCTGTTGAAGTCATACCATTTGCCTGCTCAACCATGATGGAGACAATAAGGAAACTTGGCGGAGTTCCGGTTGTAAGGGAAGGCGTAAAGAAGGACGGGCCGGTGATAACAGACAGTGGTAATTTTGAGATTGACTGCTCTTTTGGAGTAATATCTGATCCTGAAAACCTTGAGAGCAGACTGAATAATATACCTGGAGTATTATCCTGCGGACTATTTACACAGTACTCTTCCAAAACTAAAGTTGTAATCGGAAAGAAAAATGATGTTGAGGTTATTTTACTTGGCGATTAAGCCTCTTACCTTCTCAATAAGTTTGAGCTGAATATTAATTTCCTTCTCTTTTTCGACTTCAATGATATCAACAATGTCATTGATGTCCTTTGAGAGTGAATAGATCTTAACCGGCCTGCCTTTGCTCTCTGCTTTGCTCTCGCGGCTGTCAATCCATTCCTTCTCCATGAGTGTCCTCATAGCAATGCTTACTTCAGGCTGCCTGAGATCTGTTCCTCTCTCAATATCTCTTGATGTTGCTTCATTGGTATTTGCAAGATATACAAGGACCTTTGAGACATTTCTCTTCATGCCGATCTCTGTAAGCAGATTGGCAAGTTCTTCTTCTGCATCTGTAAATGTCAGTACTCTTTCAAGTTTCATATCTTCACCAGAATTATTTCTTAGAATTTATGTCAGAATGATATATATAGGTGTTTATCCTTATCAGGGTATTTCCAGTACTGAAATTAATACTAAGAATATTGAACTGTAAAAATGAAATTTGTTATTTTACCAAAAATATTATATGAGACCCAGATTTGAGAGGTCTGACATGATTTTTATGACTGCCGCTTTTGCGTCTTTCGGCTGTTTTCCTCCGGTTATAATCAGTTTTCCTGAACCAAATAAGAGAACAACAACTTTTGGCTCATCAAGGCGGTACACCAGTCCCGGAAACTGCTCAGGTTCATATTCTATCTTTTCAAGATTAAATCCGACTGCTATTTTATTAAGATTTATTGGCGATCCAAGGTCTGCTGATGTCACAATATTCTGGATTTTGTACTCAAGGTTGTCAGGTATGTCAAGTTTTAGTGCCCTGAGTTTCTCTCCAAGGATCTCAAGACCTTTTGAGAGATTGTCAACACTCTTCGCACCCGTAAGTACTACCTTTCCGGAACCAAAAACAAGCGCTGCTATCTTCGGGTCCTGCATCCTCAGTACAACGCCGGGAAATCTCTTCTTATTATACTCGGCATCTTTGATCTCTTCATTTATCATCTGAAGATCAAGTTTGTCAGCGACCTTTGCGGAGGCCACAATATTTTCTATCTTTAAAGAATCTTCAGGATTCACCTTCATGTTTATAAAAAGGATTTATATGTTATATAAATGATTGCTTGGTTGTCAAATTCGACAGATGAATGCGCAACCCGGATGCATATTTAAAGTGTTCTATATTCTACACGATTAACTGTTACAAAATTTTATCTATAAATTAGATCAATTAATGGTAAGCAAATCCTAACGAATGTTTTTTCGTCATTTGTTGAAGGGTATGTCTGTGCCGGAAAATGCAGATTCTGTAATAATATCTGAACTGATACAGGTGCATTTTCGGGCCTCTCCAAAGCCCCCTTTATAAAAAAAGAGGATTAAAATATGGCAGAATGGTTATTAAGTGAAGCAGAGGGATATGATTTCCTCAAAAAATATGATGTGCCGGTACCTGAATACAAAATTGTAAAATCCGCAGATGATGCAGCAGAGTCTGCAACTGAGATTGGATTTCCGGTAGTCATGAAGATCGTCTCACCGCAGATCATCCACAAGAGCGATGCCGGAGGTGTCATCGTTGGTGTGAGCAGTGCAGAAGAGGCATCAAAGGCATATGAGAGGATAATCTCAAACATTTCATCTGCGAATCCGGATGCGGAGATTGAGGGTGTTATTGTTGAAGAGATGGCTGAACCCGGTGTTGAGCTTATCATCGGCGGAAATACTGATCCATCCTTTGGAAAGACCATAACATTCGGAATCGGTGGAACTCTTGTCGAATTCTTAAAAGATGTCTCGCTCAGAATCCTGCCTTTAACTGAAGATGAGGTCAGGAAGATGGTCAGGGAGATCAACTCCTACAAACTGATCTCCGGTTACAGGGGTTCAACACCAAAGGACGAGGACGGACTTGTAAAGATTATAATGAATGTCTGCAAAGCCTTTGAAGAGACTGAAGACTTAAAGGAGTTTGACATTAACCCGCTCAGGCTGTATGAAAATGGTGCATGTGCGGTGGACACAGCCTTCATCTTCAGTGATGAGCACAATGGCAGTGAGGAGGAGCATGAACTTGTTCCGGTTGAATATTTCAATCCATCATCCATCGCAGTCATAGGCGCATCCGAGACTCCCGGAAAGATGGGTTATGCTGTTATGCACAAACTGTCATCATTCCCAGGCAAACTCTATCCTGTCAATCCAAACAGGGATCGCATTATGTGCTTTAAGACATATCCAAGCATTCTTGACGTTGAAGGGGATGTCGATATGGCTGTAATTACAGTTCCGTCAAGGCTTGTGCCCGGAGTAATGGAGGAGTGCGGCAAGAAGGGTGTAAAGATTGCGGTTGTAATCACTGCCGGATTTAAGGAGATGAGCGAGGAGGGCAAAAAGCTTGAAGATAAGATGGTTGCCATTGCAAAGAGGCATGGCACAAGAATTGTCGGCCCTAACTGCCTTGGACTTATCAGCCCCCACAAGGGATATGATACCACCTATGTCCAGAGATCTCCGACTCCCGGAAACATTGCCTTCCTGTCACAGAGCGGTGCGATTGTAAATGCTGTTGTGGACTGGAGTCTTACGCATGATGTCGGATTTTCATCTGTCGTTTCTGTAGGCAACCAGAGTGATTTAACCTTCCTTGATTATCTCCACTGGGCAGAGTCTGATGAGAACACCGATGCCATCATCATGTATATCGAGGAGATAAACAACGGGAGGGAATTCATGAAGCGGGTAAGTGAGGTTGCAAAGATAAAGCCTGTTGTTGCAATCAAATCCGGTTCATCAGCAAGGGGCCGTGCCGCCGCTGCATCACATACAGGATCTCTTGCAGGAAGTTATGAGGTCTATATGGAGGCCTTCCGGGAAGCAGGCATTCTTTCGGTTACAAACCTTGAAGATGCCTTCCTTGCAGCTGAATTCCTCTCACATCACAAGCACTATCCGCTTGGCAGACGGGCTGTAGTGGTTACAAATGCAGGCGGTTTTGCAGTTCTCTCAACCGATTATGCAGAGCGCTATGGTATTGAGATAGTTGATCTGCCGCAGAATGTTATTGACGAGCTGAACACTTTCCTGCCGGAATTCTGGAACAAAGGCAACCCTGTCGATCTTCTGGGTGATGCTGACGGAGAGAGGTTTGCAAGAACCTTCAATGTCCTTGCAAAGCATGACGATCTCTGGGACATCTGTGTGGTAATAGGATTCCCTAACCTTGTGCTCACCTCGGAGAGGTTTGCAAAGCAGATTATGCAGCTCTCGGATGACACTGACAAGCGCATAGTTTCAGTGCTTCTTGGAGGTGCAGAGATGACAGGAGGGCGTGAGATCCTAAGAGAGAATAAAGTGCCTCCGTTTGAGGAGCTTGAGACCGCCTTCCGTGTAGTCGGCAGGACACTTCAGAGCAAATTCCGTGCAAAGGGTCAGGGACTCTTTTAATCCTTTTTTTATTTTATAATTTATATCATTCAAACCCTTTGAAAAGACCCATAAAGAGCATTATCACCGGGAATATCTCAAGGCGGCCAATCCACATGATAAATATATAGACAACCTTGCTGAAAGGGCTTAAATCCGGCCCTGCAAATCCTGTGCTTATCCCGTTGTTGCATGAAGCTGATACGACATCAAAGAGAACCATACTGGTGTCATGGTCAGGTGTCTCAAAATGCATTATCAGCACCACAGCAATAAATATGGTCATTATGTAGAGCAGAATTATAATCATATTTCTGGACACTTCGGTCTCTGCCTGTGCCTTTGGAATTATCTTTCCGCCGTACCTGAAAGGAACAATTACTTTGCTGCTGACATAGCTCCGTCTGAACCACCAGAGAATCCCCCTGTATGCCATAGCTGCCCTTGACAGTTTAATTCCTCCGGCTGTACTGCCTGAAGATCCGCCGATGAACATAAGAAATATCAGGGTGAGGACAGTAACCGGTGCCCAGAGACTGACTGCTGCTGTCTGAAAACCTGTGCTTGTTGCACCTGCAACTGCCATAAAAAGACCTTTTCTCAGGGCATCAAAACCTGAAAGCCCCCTGTACATGATGAGATCGGCAGTGATTATTATGCAGCCGATCAGTATGAGCATTAACAGAAGTTTTATCTGTTCATCCTTTAAAAATCCGGATTTTCTCCTGTAATACATGGTATAATATATTTTAAAGGGAAGGGCACCTGCAATCATCACCGGAATTATGAGCATTTCAAGCAGTGCATTGTTGTAGTACGGAATTCCGGCGGTATGCACTGAAAAACCTCCGGTTGCAATTGCAACCATGGCAATATTTACAGAATCCCACAGCGGCACACCTGATAAGAGAATAACAACTATTGAAATTCCGGTTAGGATAAGATATATCTTCCACATCTGAAGACCCTGCTGCACGACACTTGGCATAAATGCCTCGGTTCTGCCTTCAGATCTGTAAAATCTTGACTGGTTCAGTCCTGTCTTTGAGAGCATCACAACCGTAAATGCAACAATGCCAAGACCGCCCAGCCACTGCATAAGCGATCTCCAGAAGAGTAGGGTATGTGGTGTTGAATCCACGTCATGAAGCATGGTAATGCCGGTATCTGTCCATCCTGACATTGATTCAAAGACTGCATCAAGATAGGGCATGTCAATGCCGAGTGAGAATGGTATTGCACCGATAAAGGCACATACCAGCCATATGAATGCAACTGAAAAGAGCGCCTGGCTTACTTTTGCCTCTCTTTTGTTCTCCGGGAAATGTAACAGTACTGTTCCCAGAATGAAGAGGGCAACCGGCACAAGAGCCATCGGGACAAGCATATCCCATTCCTGATAATAAAGTGCAATAAGCAGCGGAAATATTGTTCCGACACTTAAAAATCTGAAGACTGTCCCCAGATCATCTGCTATTATTGAAAACTGTTCCAGACGATTCATCCTGAATACCATTCAGATCATCAGGGCATAGTTAAAACCTTTTCCATATTGCAGTGAATCTCAGTTCACCTGTTTTTCCGGAAAAAAAGGGGTTGTGTGATAAAAATTACTTTTTGTTTGTCCACAGGCCGTGGACATTACAGTGTTCAAAAGCTTTTACTGCGATGTTGTCCACCGGAAATATGGCTGAAGGTTCATCTCCGGGCTTTAGGTATTTCAGCATGAAGCAGTCCCCGTCAGCTATTGCTATCCATTCAATGTGGTGCTCCTCTGCCATTGGATGCAGTGTCGAGCCGACAGTCACCTTAATTCCGCCGTCCACCTTCTCAATCACCGGGACATGCTTCTCATTTTTAAAGTCTGCTGTTTTCTCTTCCAAAAGCTCCATTTCACTGCCACAGCATGAGAGGTCTCCCTCATATGGATTGATGGGCATCACAATTCCGTTACATTCCTTACCTTTATAAAATTCAAATTTTTCTGGCATTTCCTGCACCTCTGTTATTATGCGATATTCTTCTCTTTATGCTTCTTTAATATTTCGTCGGCAAGACTGTCCAGCGCGAGGAAATTATCCTCAGCCGGAGTTCCTTTGATGTAAACCGGCTCTATAACCTCTGCATCAAGTTTTGCAGTCATTGCCTGAAGATCAGTCACTGTCTTTCCGCCCCATCCGTAAGAACCTATTATGCTGACAAATTTTGCCTTTGGCTTTAAGATGTTTGCAATAAATGCGATATTGGCTGCTTTTGGGTGCGGACCGAAGAGGACTGTCGGGGTTGCAATAACGATAGTTGCGGCATCCAGCAGATCCATTGCAATTGCGCCTGAGTCAGCCCGGCCAAGATCATACGGCCTTACCTCAATTCCTCTTCTGATAAGCGCGTCAGTTAAGTATAAGACCATCTTCTTTGTGCTTCCGTGCATGGATACATAAGGGATGATTACACGGTTTTTTACATCATCAGAAGACCATTCCCTGTACTGGTCGAATAGTATCTCCGGACTGTTGCAGAGAGGGCCGTGGCTTGGCGCGACAATATCAATATCATACTCTTTTAGCATGTCAAGATATTCTGAAACCTTCTTTCTGAAAGGCATCATAATCTCGGCAAAGTAACGCTTTGAGAGTATATAGTGTAAATGATAGTCGTCAATAAAGAGGGATGATGTTGCATAATGTGCTCCAAAGAAGTCGCATGAGAAGAGAATTTTATCCTCTTTTAAATATGTCATCATCGTATCCGGCCAGTGTACCCAGGGCGTAATTCTGAACCGGAGGGTTTTATCTCCGAGGGACAACTCTTCCATGTCAGATACGGTCTGCATCCTGAAATCCGGAATTCCAAGCATACTTTTTAAGAGTTCTTTTCCTTTCTCTGATGTGATTATCTTTGCCTGTGGAAAAAGCTCAATAAATATCCCCAGCGCACCTGAATGGTCCTGTTCAGCGTGATTGACAATGATGTAATCAATTGCGGTTGCGTCAGATTTTGCAAGGTTTGTGATAAATTCCTCTTCAAAATCAGAATCTACTGCATCAATGAGTGCAGTCTTTTCAGACCCTGTGATAAGATATGAATTGTAACTTGTTCCGTCGGGAAGCGGCAGCATTTCATCAAAGATCTGCCTGTCCCAGTCAGTAACACCTACTGAGTAGATATTTTCCTTAATCGTTCTTACAGTCATGCTTATTCTGTTTTTACGAAATCACTTTTATTTGCTCCGCAGACCGGGCATCTCCAGTCTTCCGGCACTTCACTGAACAAAGTGCCGGGTTTGATTCCGGCATCACCTTTTTCTGAATTGTAGATGTGGCCGCATACTGAGCATTTCATCTTTTCAGCCATTTTAGCCGACCTTTATAAACTTTGATTTCGCTGCACCGCACTTGGGGCAGATCCATTCTTCGGGCAGATCTTCAAATGCTGTACCTGGTTTGATTCCACTTTTTTCATCTCCTGCTTCAGGGTTGTACACATATCCGCACATTCTGCATTTCCATTTTGTCATGATTAACACCTCATTATGTGAAAAATCCCATATGGAATTTCCCTGTGATTTCTATACAATATAATATAATTTAAATGTGTGCCCCAACTTTTATGCAGTCTTAAGAGTCACACATATGCCGGCATTTCTGCCTGCACACAGAATGGATGAAATATCAGGACGTTTGATGATAATATTTCATGAGAATATGAAGAGATAAAATTCCGGATATAAATTGTCCGGAAATTCTGCAACAGATCTGAATAGCTGATATTATCCTGTGGTCGTTCTGCACTGATTAATCCGGCAGAATATGTGCTTAAAAAAGGAAATAGTTTTGTTATGTTAGTTTTTCTGTTAATCAGTCATCTTCAGGGCAGTCAAGTTCGGCTACAATATCAAGAGGATCTTTTTTAACTTTAACAAGTTTTGTTATCATTCTGAGCCTTTCAATACCTATGAAATGCTCAGCCATTATCCTTGCAAGCGGGGATACTGTTATCCTGTCCCTGTTGTATGAGATCAGCCCTTCTTTCCTTAAAACCCCTTCAATATCCTGCATCTCCCCGACCATTGTATTCTGCATCTTCTCAATATCCTTTATATTTCCTTTGCAGATGATTGCATTGGCGGCGAATTCCTCTGAAGACTGTTCATCGTCATAGACAGGGGCGACTTCAAACATCTCACCCTTAAGAAGGTTTATTGCAACTTCCTCTTCAGTGATCTTTGTCTCTCTTGAGTATGATGCACCCGGCTCTGCAAGAATTACAACCTTTCCGATGTCATGGTAATCAGGTCTTCCGGCCCTTCCCATCATCTGTAAGAACTCCTGCACCTTGAGCCACTCAATACCCATTGCAAGCGATTCAAAGATGACCTGTGATGCCGGAAAGTCAACACCGGCAGCAAGTGCCGCAGTCGTTACAACGGAAGAGATTTTTCCGTTCTCAAACTTATCCTCAACCTCGTGCTTCTCCTTTGCAGTAAGTCCTGCATGGTATGGCGCGGCATTTTTTCCGATAGCCTCAGCAATTTCATGGCATTTTGCCCTTGAATTCGTGAAGACTATCGTCTGACCCCTGTAGCCTTTGGATGACTTCTTCTGAAATTCAATTGTCACCATCCTCTTTATGGTCGGCACTTTCTGCTTCTTCTCCAGAAAGATTAGATGCCTCTCAAGGGCAACCGGCCGTTCCGCATAACTGACAAGTTCTGCATTGAGTTTCTTTGCAAGGAGATGCGGCAGGCCGATTGTGGCGCTGAGGTAGAGATACTGCGCCTGCGGTGCAACTGTTTTCAGCCTTGCAATCAGTCCGTCAAGCCTGTGCCCCCTTTCAGGGTCTTCAAGGGTCTGAACTTCATCAATCACAACCGTACCGATATTTTTTAACTCCCTTCCAAGCCTCAGGTGATGATCTATTCCCTCATATGTCCCGACAATTATTGATGATTCTATATTTCTGCGTGCCTTTACCTTCGTTTCAGGAATATTGAGCCTTGAAACTCCGGTTTTAAGGGCGACATTCAGGTAAGGGTATCTTTTGGTAAACCTTGAGTATTTCTGGTTTGCAAGGGCTACCAGTGGCACTAAGAAGAGCATATTTCCCCTGCCTTCGGAATGGTTTTTTATGCCTGCCATCTCACCTATGAACGTCTTTCCGCTTGCAGTCGCCGCAACGGCGAGGATGTCACGCCCAGATAAAAGGCCGCTTTTGACGCATAACTCCTGTACAGGCATAAGATTTTCTACACCTGATGCCTCAATGAATTTTTTGGGGAGTGGCAGGTCTTTTAACGCCGTTGTCTCCTTTATCTCATGTGCCTGGAGTGTGTCAAAGAGGGTATTTGATTTTTCCGGATTTTCAGGCTGAACTATCGCTAAAACCCTGTCAAGATCCATATACAGTTCCAGAAGCCTTTCAAGGTGGTCGGTGGACATAATCCCCATGCCGCCCATGAAGCCAAGTTCTCTTCTAAGCTCCTTCTTTGCACAGTCAAGGCAGATCTTCTCCTTTCCGTAACTGACTGAATTTTTATTCTTAAGCGGTGTTATCCTGTCCTCAACCAGGCAGATTCTGCATGCTGTAAGAGGAGTGAATTTAATCTGAAGATCTGAGAGAAATGATTCTATTTTTTTGTCTTCTGATGTTATTCTGATGTCAGCGTGCCTGATTAAGTTGATCAGCTCTTTTGTCGGTGTATTTTTGTAATGCCTGCCGCCGGCATGCCTGATCCGGAAATTTTTCGGCCGGTAACCTCTTGAGGTCTTTGAAAGCTCAACCGTTCCTGTTGCTGTAACAGAAAGCTTGTTGTAAAAAAAAAGGCTATACTGGCTTTTTTTAGGGTAAATAATAATTTTCATCGTGATATCAGGTCATGAATCACATATCTCAGGTTCGCGGTTTCAAGCCTTTTTAAATAGTCTGTGAATTCTTCATCAACAATGACGACTGCACATTCAAGCCCGTGAACTGCTGCTTCTATTACTCCTTCGCGTGCACCAAAGAATGCGTCTGCCTTTCCTCCGGCATTTATTATAGCAATATCTGCTTCTATACCTATCGCACCAATAAATCTGCTCTTCTCAAGAATATCCCGTAATAGTTCAGGTCTGACATTTTTTGACCCTCCTCTCTCTATTCTTGGTACCTTGCAGACGTGTACGATTCCTCTGTGGTGATTAATTATTCCTTTAAGGCCGGAAATTCCTATATCCATGCCGGCTTTGGCATCTGAAACTGCCTCTCCCCTGGCATCTTCTTTGCTGAGATTTGCGCGGAGGTAGCCGTCTTTCATAACGACACCTGCAATATCACCTTTCTGTATGTCGCACTCAGCTATTGCAGTCCAGACTGAGACCTTCTGGATAATGTCCCTTGTAATATGTCTGGAGTAGGATTCAAGAGCTTCGGCATTGTTTGTGACCCACTCCACTCCTTTTGGTGTGATTGTGTAACTTCCCCTGCCCTGTGATGCCACCATCTCGTCATCGACAAGTTCTCTTATGTATTCGGAGACTGCCTGCGGAGTTACGCCTAGTTTTGCAGCGATCTCCTGCTGCCTTAAGGCCGGCTGATTCTCTGCAATTTCAACGAGAATCTGAAAACGTGTTGCTTCTTTTTTGCTTCTTAGAATAATATATAGGGGATCATTCTGGTTTTTCAACAAAGATCAGCCCCTGCCCCTTTACTTCAAGATTTGATATTCTTTTTGCAAGACCTTTCACAAACACAGGACTTATCCCGTATTTTCTTCCGATGTCATTGACAGAATTATTTCCTGCGCGTACATCTTTTATTATTTCGTCTGCCCTGTTTCTGAGGTCCCCGTTGTTTGAGACGGATATGTATATTATATCTCCAAGGTCATCCATAGGGCACTGGAAATTTGCCCTGAATTTGCTGTATGTTGTTTTAAATTCCATTGCCGGTTTTCCACCGGGTTTTGGCATTCTCCACTTCTCTTCAATCAGATTTCCTTTCTTTAAGAGAATAATACATTCACGTACTTTCTCAGAATCAGCTTCTTCAGACAGTTCTTCTTCAGTCATCCAGTTTTTGCTTAACTGGCTGTAAACCAGCTTAAAATCCGGATCATTGAATGTAATCAGAAGCGGAACTAGATCCAGAGGATCATTAACAATTCTAATATGTCCCGTCAAAGTAAAACCCAATACATATATTGACTTTAAAAAAAATAAAACTATTTAGTGATTTTAAGGATTGAACAGGGAATTTTCTTTTAAATAAGTATCATATTCCGGCAGAGGTGTACTGCTTTTTGTCTGTTAATGCGTCGTTTATAAGGCAATACATCGTCAGTTTATGGGATGTTGCAAACATAACCGGATAATAAATAAGACCTGGTTTATTCTTTGCCGGAGTCTTTCACCAATAAGAGGAGAATATTATGCAAAAATGCGGCAGGATTATTGTAAAAGGTATTGTGCAGGGTGTTGGGTTCCGGCCTTTTGTCTATTCTCTTGCAAAGAAATATGACATTGACGGTTCAGTACAGAATCTTGGTAGTGAGGTGAGGGTTGTCGCATCCGGAGAAAATTTTGGTCTTTTCTTATCTGAGATCCGGAGGGGTACACCTCTTTCAAAGATAGACTCGGTTGAGACTGAGGATTACTCCGGCACAGTAGGTCCCGGATTTTATATTGATAAGAGCAGTACAGGCACTCTTTCCGGTTTTATTCCGGCTGATGTCTCAATCTGTGATGACTGTATTGCTGATATCAGGGAGGTGGGTGGCCGGTATTACAGGTACTGGGCTACTTCCTGTGTAAACTGCGGGCCGAGGTACAGCATAATTTCGGAGATTCCGTATGACCGTGAGAGGACGACTATGGATGAATTTCCAATGTGTGGGTGTTGCAGGGCAGAGTACGAAGATCCACTCTCAAGAAGGCATCATGCGCAGACTATTGCGTGCCGGAATTGCGGGCCCGGACTGTTTTTGTATGACAGATGCGGAGATCCGGTTGACTGCACTGATCCTGTAATGATGGCTGCCGAGCTGCTTGATGCCGGGCATATTATGGCAATCCGGGGTATTGGCGGGTTTCATATTGCCTGCACTGAGCGGTCGGCTTTACTCTTAAAGGAGAGGCTTGGGCGGACTGAGCAGGCACTTGCGATGATGGCCGGGAGGATGAGTTTTATCGACTCTGTAGCTTTTGTCTCTGATGAGGAGAGGGATGTTTTAAGAGGGCCTGAGCATCCGATTGCTGTTCTTGTGAAGCGTGATCGGGACCTGCTCTCTGAAGTGTCAAATCTGGATACAATCGGCATTATGCTTCCCTATTCCGGCCTTCATCATCTCATCTTTGATAACCTGAAAGCGCCGTTTCTGATAATGACCAGTGCGAATTCACCCGGAAATCCGATGATCACCGAATATGAAACTGCTATTGATAAGCTGTCTTCATCAGTTGATTATTTCCTGACACATAACAGGGTTATAAACAACCGCTGTGATGATTCGGTTGTACGGGATGGTTATATCATCCGGATGTCACGCGGCTATGCTCCTAAGAGAACGTCTGCTGATCTGGGTGACGGTTGTATTCTTGCTGTCGGTCCTGAGCTGAATTCAAATATTACAATCTACAAAGAGGGTTTTTGCTATACATCGCCGCATGTGGGCAATGTGAGAAATCCATCAACCCTTGAGTATCTCACAGAGACTGTTCAGAAGATGGCTGCTATTACAGGTGCTGAATATGATATTATTGCCCATGATATGCACCCGCAGTTCTTATCTACACGGTATGCAAAGGAACTCTCTGAGATTTCCGGTGCTGAACTTATCCCGGTTCAGCACCACCGTGCACATATTGCTGCGGCATGCACTGATCCATGTGTCGGCATTGCTATTGACGGGGTTGGTCTTGGTGATGACGGAACTGTGTGGGGCGGTGAGGTCTTTGCCGGATGTGTGCCTGAGCTTGAGAGGGTTGGCCATCTTGAGACTGTTAATATGCCTGGTGGTGATCTTGCCACACGGTTCCCTGAGAGAATGCTGTACGGAATTCTGCCCGATGATCTGACTGCCGGAATTTTAGCCGGACGGGGTATGTCTGATCTTGAGCTGAATGTTTTAGGGAGGCAGGTTAAGACCGGAATTAATGTTGCAAAAACAAGCAGCACGGGAAGAGTGCTTGATGCTGCATCTGCTCTTCTTGGTATCTGCCGTGAGAAGACCTATGATGGTGAACCTGCGATGAAGCTTGAAGCCTCTGCGTCTGCCGGAACTCCGGCGGAATGGGAGAGGGAGTTTAAAACCGATTCCGGGTGCAGGGTTTTTATGACTTCATCACTTCTCAGGCGTGCACGTGCTGATTACCTCTCCGGTATGAATGTTTCAGATATTGCGGCATCATTTCAGTATAATCTTGCGGCAGGCATTGCTGAGATGGCTGTGGAGTCTGCCGGAATTTTAGGTTATGAGAGGGTTGCAGTCTCCGGCGGGGTTGCATATAATAAGATGATTCGGGAGACCATTGTCGGAATTATCAGGAGGGAAGGTTTTATTCCTGTTCTGAACAGTGAATTTCCGCTTGGTGACGGATGTATCTCATATGGACAGTGTGTATATGCGGGTAGGATGGTTTAGTGGCCAAAATTCCGTTTTTTGTGAATTTGAAGCTTAAATGGGAGTTATATTTGTAGGGGATGTACAGATCCCAAAATAATGCTGCAAAGAAAAGTCTATTATTTTTCCGGATTCCGGAGGTATTAAGTGTGGACCAGACTTTTAACCAGGTTTATCAAATCTGCGGATTTAAATGGTTTTTTAAGTGCCCTGGCAAATCCAAAATCCTCTGGTTTTTTCATTGCCCCGCCTACTGAATCTCCGCTTGTAATTACCGCTGATATCTCCGGGTCATGCTCTTTTATTGATTTTATAATCTCGATTGCACCGATATCCCCGGGTATATTTGCATCAAGTATTACAAGATCGAAAGGTGTGCCTGAATTCAGACTGGATTTGAAGTTTATGACTGCTTCACTTCCGGATGAAATCGCAGTTATGTCGTGTCCGTCTCTTTTTAGGAAAAGGGTCATGATCTCCCTTATCGCTTCCTCATCATCAACTATCATTATTCTTGACATAGGTCATTTATAATTATGGTACACTTATTGATTCTCTCATTTAATAGTCTTTATTGATTTACACCATCTATCTTTGAAATAATATTTAATATATTCAGTACTTTAAATTAAGTGCTCGATTAATATTTAAAATTGATGAATATTGTTTTAAAAATGTCTTACTGTATGCCCCTAAATTGAATATTATATCCAAATGTCCTGCATTTCAAATTTGAGGGATAAAAATGTATTTTGTAAACCGATTTTGGTTAACACCATTTTATCCCACTTGAACCACAACACACTGCTTCATATTTCATGAATAAATGTCTGAATAAATGAGTTTGAATCGAAATTATACCGTTTCCAGTAAAGATATTGTAAAATTTAAAATAGCTACCGCTAAACCTGGCCATCTGCATACTCAATTCATGAAGATGTCTGAATATCAGCTTATGGCAATTTCATTAAGGCTCAATAAATGGAAATGCTCCCAAGCCTCTTTAATTAAGATAGTGATAAAATGGTGCAAGGGAAATCGATCTCTATAAATTACCTTTGGTCCCCTCTGAAGTTTTGCAAATCTCTTCCATTTGATTGAAACCCAATGGTTCTGTATTATAAAAGAGATTAAAAAATAATAAAACCTAACTACCGGATCCTTAGTGGATGTCCTTGCACCACTTTTATTAGCAAGGACATATGTGGACTCAATGGCAAATCTGTGTTTATACAATCTTCTAATCGATTTTGGAGATTTACATACCTTATAAACTACAAATGCTCGATGAAGTACACCATTTTTGCCTTTCTTTCCCATTTGATAGACAATACAGTCAACTATTTCTATCTCCAATGGGAACTTTGATTTTGAATTTAGGGTGTGTTTAAAGGATTTTGATTTTTTACCTTTTAGATTCTTTTTGAGTTCCTCACCATGTTGCTTCACCGGCATGAGGTGTGGGACATCTGATTCTTTTAGGTAGCTAAAGATTTTACCTGTGTAGAACTCCCTGTCTAACATTAAACATTTTATTTTCAGACCTAAACTCCGAATTAACTCAACACATGTTTTTATTCCATCAAAATTATTATCATTATCTTTCCAGGGAATAACAAGAAGGGTGAGGTGCTTATCCTGGTCCACAATCGATAAAGTCATGTAAGCAAAGAACTTGGTTGTCGATGCTTTCTTCTTGTTGCGTATAATATTAGGATCTTCTTCTTCGTCTTTAACCCCATAATATGGCTTGAGGGTTTTATCAATAGCAAAATTGTAAGCCCTGCCTTCTATAATTATGCCTTCCCCTGCCAATAAAAGTATTTTAGAGGAATCTGATTCTAATTTCTCCATGTCAATATTATGTAAATATTTCAGACAGGTTGTATGGGATGGCAAACCATCTGTCATTTTTACAAGTCCTGAAATCGAATTTTTAGAACATGCCGCTGCTATTGTTCCTCTTACAATTGTTTTTGAATCATAATATCTGCCATCTGGAAAGGAGATATGATCCTCAATAATATCACAGATCAATTCAAGTTTTCCAAGCTTCAGTCCTGTATCTGACTGGATTTTGCTGTTTTTTTGACCAAATATTGCCACAAGGATGATGTTTTGGAGGCAATATATATCTATTGATTGGCAATTGGTACATCAAAAAAACAAGATCATATTGAACATTTGTCTGATTCAGATTGTGCAAACATTCCACGGCACGCAGCAGAGGTTTTGACACAATATAATATTGAGAAGTACTTAACTATTTGAGTTTAGGCAGAAAACTCCGGGGTCTTATGTGATGAAATTTGCGGAATCTTTAAAGTACTGATATTGGGGTTTTGCGAAATAATATTTTTGTTGAACTCTGCTTTTCGGTCTCATTGGCCGGCAGGAAGGCTAAAATTTCTGATGAGTAGGATGAATTATTCTGTCAGCCGGAACTTTTTGGTTACTGACTGCCGGCCTGCTTATATAGCCTGGTTATTTAAGAAATCCGGAATATTTCCGTTTTTTAAAAAAAGTTGATTTATGATCATTTCAAATGATCATAAATTCTGAATTATTCTCTTCTGGAGATTAAGAATCCGCAGAGGAGGGCACCCATAACTGAGATCATGATGATTCCGGGTGCGACAGGCGACTTTGTTGGCTGTGGTGCAGGGTTTAAGGTTGCATGAAGCTTTACAGTCTCGCCCTTTGCAGGATAGTCTGAAATCTGTGCTGTAAATGGTGTATATCCACTCTTCTGAACAGAATATGTTGTGTACGGGGTTCCGGTTGTGTAAATCTCAACTGTGAGTTCGCCGTTTGCTGTCTGTCCTTTGTAGTCTGAACCAAAGTAAACGTCAGCACCGTCAACATTGCAGTACACAACGTAGTATCCTGTGTCGCCGCCTATTGGTGCCGGAGTCGGTTCAGTGGAAGGGTTCAATGTAGCATAGATATCTTCCTGCTCGCCCATTGCCGGGTTTGTGTCAATGTTCTCAAACCATGTTGTGTAGCCCGGCATTTCAACTGAAATTGTTTTGTACGGAGTTCCGGTGGAGTACACAGGCACTGTAAGTATTCCGTTTACAATCTCGCCTTTGTATTCTCCGTCCATATAGACTGCTGCACCGTCCACATTGCAGTGGATATTATACCATCCCTGATCTCCGCCTACAGATGCGGCTGATGCTGCACCTGCGAGGAGAATTACGGATAGCAGTAAAATTCCTGATAAACATACCTTTCTCATCTTAATCACCATAGTTAGGAAATATCAAAATTATTTCCTGTTATGTGTTCTTTACATCATCTTTGACATATTTACGTCAATATGACTTTTGTGTTCATTTCATACCGGTTAATGAACTCTATGAATAATTTGCCTTTTTAGTCTTTATAATTTTTTACTGGAAATATCTGAAATGTCCGGGTATTAGGCAGGGTATGATTCAGTTCTTAAAATATTTATAAACCCGTATGTGGTTTATGTCGGATTGGTTTATCATACAATTTTTTTCGTTAATGGGGATTAAATCAGTATGGGAATTTCCGGGTTTTATGCGGGGCTTTGATGCTGACTGTTCTGTCAGATTGTTTATCTTCTACTTTTTTGTTGCGAAATATAAACAAATATAATGTGTAAATATTCAATCTATTTATTCCGGATAATATGTGTATCTGGTTATTTGGATGATAGATTCTGTAATCGCTGAAATGATCCGTCCGGGTTTGATTTATGATGTGTCGAAATATTTTGTAATAATCTCTGTAATGTGGCAATATTATTCACAATTTTTCAGATTTTAATGATTTATTGGTGAATATTATTATAACTCATTGGAGACATAATTCAGTATAATTTAATTATGGTCTGATTGGTAAGGATGACTTTGTAATATACTTCATTATGGTGTCGGTTGGAGGCTGATATGAGTGAAGTTTTTGTATCCGTAAATCTTGTTTATTTTTTTCATCGGTGCAAAGGATATATTATATATTATTTCCGGATGGCGGGGCCGTCAAAAGTTACCATAAATGCGATATTAATTTGCAAATCTGGGTAGGTGGTTCTACTCATAAGTTTCGGGGAGTTGGGTTATAATGGAGTGTCAGCGTTTTTATTCGGGCGTAGTAGGTTTCTCTTACTTTAGAGTTTTTTTATTGTCATTATTTGTGGCAATACTTGTATTGACGGGAACTGTGAGTGCTTACAGCGGTGGAGATGGTTCCTCCGGTAATCCCTATCAGATAAGTACAGGGGCGGACATCATCTCCCTTTCAACAGACTCCGGAAACTGGGGCGGAGATAAATATTTCATCCTGGCCAATGACATTGCCCTTGTCAACAGTCCGACTGAGACAATTGGTAATTTTGGTGATAATTTCGCCGGTAGTTTTGACGGCCAGGGTTATATCATAAGTGATTTTACGATGGATAAAAGTGGTTCTGATTGTGTTGGTCTTTTTGGTTGTCTTAATTCCGTTGCAGAAATTAAAAATCTTGGTGTTGAGGCTGGGTGTGATGGTGTAACAGGGAAGAGTCATGTTGGTGTTCTTGCCGGAGCAAATTTGGGCAGAATTATTAACTGCTCTGCAACGGGTGATGCAACTGGTTCAGTTAATGTTGGTGGTCTTGTTGGTTATAATTTAGGCACCTTAACAAACTGTTATGCAACTGGCAATGTCACTGCAACGGACTCTGCCGGTGGTCTTGTTGGTCATAATCAAGGCGTCACCTTAACAAACTGTTATGCAACGGGCAGTGCCACTGCAAATAAGGATGCCGGTGGTCTTGTAGGATGTAATGAAGGCCCAATAACAAACTGTTATGCTACTGGTGATGCCAATGGCGGTGGTCTTGTTGGTTATGATATTAGCACCTTAACAAACTGTTACAGGCATTATAACGGAGGAAATCTTAACGGCATATATGTATCTAATCTGACGAAGTTCATGGACATTGCATTCCTCACCGGAACGACACCCAATGAAGGTCTTGCATGGTCACCTGACATTATCAGTAATGATGCCGATCATTCAAAGATTTGGAAGGCGTTTGCAGATAAAAGCCAGTTCCCGGTGTTCCAGTGGCAGACTTTTAAAACCGGAACTCTTCAGGTAAATTCAGATCCTGATGGGGCGAAAGTTTACCTAAATGGGGTTGATACCGGGGTTACAACCAATGCAGTTTTATCTGATATAGCTGAGGGTGAATATAATGTCACAGTTGTACGTGATGGTTATGCTTCCTCACCGGAATTTTTGCTGCTGACGCTTGGATCGGATGAAACCAAAGCGGTTGATTTTACTTTAACTGAAATAAAATACAGCGGGGGGGATGGTTCCTCCTTGAATCCTTATCAGATAAGCACTAAAGAGGATCTTATTGAATTATCAACTGATTCCGGGAACTGGGGTCCGGGTAATTACTTTATTCTGACAGATAACATCTCCCTCTCTTCCGGAAGTCCGACTGAGACGATTGGTAATTCGAGTACCAGGTTTACCGGCAGTTTTGACGGTCAGGATTATACCATAAGCAATTTCACGATGGATAAAAGTGATTCTGATAATGTTGGTCTGTTTGGTTATGTCCATACTGGTGGAGATATTAAGAACCTTGGAGTTGAAGCTTGTGATGATGGTGTAACAGGGAAGAGTTATGTTGGTGTACTTGTTGGTTTTAATTCTGGCACTTTAACAAACTGTTATGCAACTGGTAATACTTCTGCAACAATGAATTTTGCCGGTGGTCTTGTTAGTTATAATTTAGGCACCTTAACAAACTGTTATGCAACTGGCAGTGCCACTGCAAAAGGATATGTCAGTGGTCTTGTTGGTGTTAATGAAGGCACAATAACTAATTGTTCCGCAACTGGCAGTGCCACTGCTGCTGGTGACTATGCCGGTGGTCTTGTTAGTTATAATTTCGGCACCTTAACAAACTGTTATGCAACTGGCAGTGCCACTGCAAATAAGGATGCCGGTGGTCTTGTTGGTTATGATATTAGCACCTTAACAAACTGTTATGCAACAGGCAATGCCACTGCTGCTACACATGCCGGTGGTCTTGTTGGTTATACTAATTGTGATGCCTTAACCAACTGTTATGCAACAGGCAATGCCACTGCTGATACATATGCCGGTGGTCTTATTGGTTATAATTTTGGAGGCGACTTAACCAACTGTTATGCAACAGGCAATGCCACTGCTGATACATATGCCGGTGGTCTTATTGGGGACAAGAACTATAACGGTAACATAAATAATTGTTATCGTTATGCTGACAACGGCAATAGTTACGGCACCTATATTTCTGATATGACGAAATTCAGGGACTATGATTTCCTTACCGGAAGTACGGTAAATAACGGTCTGAACTGGTCAACAGGCATAATCAGCACTGATGCTGATTTGTCGAAAACATGGAGAGTATCCACATATAAGTGCCAGTATCCTTTCTTCCAGTGGCAGTCTTTTGGAAATGGAACTCTTCGGATTAATTCAGATCCTGACGGAGCGACAGTTTACTTAAACGGGGCTGATACTGAGGTAGTTACTAATACAACTATCTCTGAGATTCCGGAAGGGTATTATAATGTATCAGTAACAAAAGACGGTTATGGGACAAAATATCAGACAATTATGCTTGCCGATGGTACAACAGCATATGCCGACTTCACACTGGAAAGAGATGTTGGAACACTACAGGTAAACTCTACACCTTCCAGTGCTCTGATCTACATAGACGGCGAGAGCACGGGCAATTACACCAATTTTACTTTCACCAATTATCTGGCTGGCACCTACAACATAACCGTTGAACTTGACGGCTATGACAACGCCAGCGATGAAGTGACACTTGAATCAGGTGAGACTGAAACTGTTGACTTTACTTTAACTTTGGATCAGAAATACAGCGGCGGCAGCGGTACTTCAGATGACCCTTACAATATCAGCACAGAAGAAGACCTGATCTACCTCTCCGGACATTCTGAAGACTGGGGCAGTAATTTCAGTGTGATTAATAATATTGCCCTTGTCAGCAGTCCGGCTGAGACCATTGGTAATTCAATTACCAAGTTTACCGGCAGTTTTGACGGCCAGGGTTATACCATAAGCAATTTTACAATTGATAAGAGTAGCTCTGATAATATTGGTCTTTTTGGTTACATTTCCGGTGGAGAAATTAAAAACCTGGGAGTTGAAGCAGGAGCAGGTGGCGTTAATGGGAATACCTCTGTTGGTATTCTTGCCGGAAAAAACAGCGGGGGCATAATAACAAATTGTTCTGTTACTGGTGATTCAACTGCTGCCGTTGATTATGTCGGTGGTCTTATTGGTTTTAATGAGGGAAACAGCCAGTTAATAAACTGTACAGCTACCGGTAGTGCAACCTGTAGTAGAAATTACGGCGGTGGACTTGTTGGCACTAATGACAACAGTATTATAAATAATTGTAGTGCCTCCGTTTATGCCGAGATCTCTCATTATAATGTTGGTGCTCTTGTCGGGCGTAATAATGGTAAGATTATAAATAGTTTTGCTACTGGTAATGCCACTACTCTCTTTTCTAATAACGCCGGAGGTCTTGTTGGAGAGAATGCCGACGGCAGTGAAATAATATATTGTTATTCTACGGGTGATGCAATCGCCAGTTCTTCAGACCACTTTAATGTCGGTGGTCTTGCTGGAGTTAATCATGGTACAATTACAGACAGTTACTCAGTTGGTAATGCCACATCTGATAATTATGTCGGCGGTCTTGTTGGAAATAACGATTTTGATGGCACCATAACCAATTGTTATGCAACCGGAAGTGGTATTGGCAATAGTCATTCCGGTGGACTTGTTGGTGATAATAAAGGAGATATTGTCAATTGTTATGCAACCGGAAGAGGTGTTGGAGATAGTAATTCCGGCGGACTTGTTGGGGTTAATAGCGGAACTATTGATAATTGTTATCGTTATACCGGGAATGAAGGTGATTCAGGCACCCATATTTCAGATATTACTAAGTTTAAGGACTATGAATTCCTAACCGGAACTACGGAAAATAATGGTCTGAATTGGTCTTCGGGTATTATAAGCACTGATGCTGACTCAGCAAAAGTCTGGAGGGCATTTAGTTACAAAGGACACTATCCAATATTTCAGTGGCAGTCTTTTGGTACTGGCACTATTAATGTAAACTCGACTCCGGCGGGTGCAGAAGTTTTCCTGAACGGTGTTGATACCATCAGGACTACCAATGCAACTCTCTCTGAGATTCCGGAAGGGATGTATAATGTAACAATATCCCATAGTGGTTATACTTCCAGTCCTGCATTTTCGGTTGTGGTGCTTGAATCAGGTGAGACTGAAACTCTTGACTTTACTTTAATTTCGATTCAGAAATACAGCGGGGGCAGCGGCACTTCAGATGACCCTTATAATATCAGCACAGAGGAAGATCTGATTTATCTGTCCGGACATTCTGAAGACTGGGGCAGTAATTTTAGTCTGGTCAATGATATAGCTCTTAATGAAAGCGGACCTACTGAGACGATAGGTAATATTAGTACTTATTTCACCGGGAGTTTTGACGGTCAGGTATATTCAATCTTTAATTTTACGCTGGATGAAAGTGGTTCAGATAATCTTGGTCTATTTGGATATGTCGGTTCCGGCGGAGCTATAAGAGATTTAAATATTGAAACTGCCGGTGTTGGAGTAAAAGGAAATAATAGTGTTGGTATTCTTGCCGGCTGGAATTGTGGTTTAATTGAAAACTGTTCTGCAACAGGTGACTCCACATCTGTGGTTGATAATGCAAGCTGTCTTGTTGGATGGAATTCCGGTACAATAACCAACTGTTCTGCAACCGGGAATGTCATTGCGGGACGTAATTATGCCGGCGGTCTTGTTGGATGGAATTCCGGTACAATAATCAACTGTTCTGCAGCATGCAATGCCACTGCTGCTGGTGGTTCTGCCGGTGGTCTTGTTGGGAAGAATGATGGTGGCTCCCTAACGAATTGTTCTGCAACGGGTAATGCTTCTGCTACAAAGCAAGCCGGTGGTCTTGCTGGTTATAATCGAAATGGCAAAATAACCAACTGTTCTGCAACCGGGAATGTCATTGCGGGACGTGATTATGCCGGTGGTCTTGTTGGTATTAGTTATTATAGCACCTTAACAAACTGTTCTGCAACAGGCAGTGCCACTGCTACAATAGAACATGCCGGTGGTCTTGCTGGTTATGATTTGGCTAACACCTTAACAAACTGTTATGCAACAGGTAATGCCACTGCAAATAAGTATGCCGGCGGTCTTGTTGGTTCTAGTTCTAAATCTGATACCAGTACCATAACAGATAGTTATGCAACGGGCAGTGCCAATGCTACAACAGAATCTGCCGGTGGTCTTGTTGGTTATGATGGTAGTGGCCTCTTAACAAACTGTTATGCAACAGGCAATGCCACTGCAAATAAGTATGCCGGCGGTCTTGTTGGTTCTAAAGATAGGGGCACCTTAACAAACTGTTCTGCAACGGGCAGTGCCACCGCAGAATCTGGTGCCGGCGGTCTTGTTGGTGATCTTAATAATTATGCCACCTTAACAAATTGTTATGCAACGGGTAATGCCGCCGCAGAATCTGGTGCCGGCGGTCTTGCTGGTCATATTTATTCTGGCCTCTTAACAAACTGTTATGCAACGGGTAATGCCACTGCAGAATCTGGTGCCGGCGGTCTTGCCGGTTATAATTCTGGCACCTTAACAAAATGTTATGCAACGGGCAGTGCCAATGCTACAACAGAACAAGCCGGTGGTCTTGTTGGGGTGAATAATGGTGGCTCCCTAACGAATTGTTCTGCAACGGGTAATGCTTCTGCTACAAAGCAAGCCGGTGGTCTTGTTGGTTATAATGGTTATAATAAAGATAGCACCTTAACAAACTGTTATGCAACGGGCGGTGCCACTGCTACAACAGAACAAGCCGGTGGTCTTGTTGGTAGAAATAATAAGGGCAAAATAACAAACTGTTATGCAACAGGCAATGCCACTGCTTCTGGTAATTATGCCGGTGGTCTTGTTGGTTATAATTCCCCTGATAGTACCTTAACAAATTGTTATGCAACGGGCAGTGGCACTGCGAGTAACTATGCCGGCGGTCTTACTGGGTGCAGTAGCCTCAATGACATAGATAATTGTTATCGTTATAATAAATCCGGAGGCTATGGTGGCATCTATATTTCTGATATAACGGAATTCAGGGACTATAACTTCCTCACTGGAACAAAATTATATCACAGCCTTAAATGGTCGGCCGATATAATAAGCACTTCCAGTGATAATTCTAAAATCTGGAGAGCGTTTGATTCAAAATCCAAATACCCGATATTCCAGTGGGAGACGTTTGAAACCGGAATTCTGCAGATTGAATCTGTACCACAAAATGCTACGATTTACCTGAATGGAATGGATTCTGGTTTTGTAACCAATCATACCTTTACTGAGCAGGTTGCCGGGGAGTATAATGTTACAATTGAGTTGGCGGGTTATGATTCTGAATCTGAAGTATTGGTCCTTCCAGGTAATGATACCCGGGTTGCGGTGTTTAATCTTACACGCTCTGTTGGTGATCTGCAGGTCAACTCTACCCCATCCAATGCCCTGATTTATCTTGACGGAGTCAGCACCGGCAATTATACCAACTTTACGTTCTCGGATTATCCGGCTGGCACCTACAACGTAACCGTAGAACTTGATGGCTACGACAATGCCACCAATTCTGTAAATATTGCCAGTGGAACTGTTGGTGAGGTCAACTTCACTTTGTCAAGACAGGTCGGCACTCTGCGGGTTAATTCTACTCCTTCAAACGCTCTGATCTACATTGACGGCGAGAGCACTGGTAATTATACCAACTTCACGTTCACCAATTATCCGGCTGGAACCTACAATGTGACAGTTGAGCTTGACGGCTATGACAATGCCACCAATTCTGTAAATATTGCCAGTGGAACTGTTGGTGAGGTCAACTTCACTTTGTCAAGACAGGTCGGCACTCTGCGGGTTAATTCTACTCCTTCAAACGCTCTGATCTACATTGACGGCGAGAGCACTGGTAATTATACCAACTTCACTTTCAGCAGTTATCCTGTTGGAACCTACAACGTAACTGTTGAACTTGACGGCTATGACAACGCCAGCGATGAAGTGACTCTTGTCAAAGGCGGTCTTGAGTTAGTTAATTTCAGTCTGACTCAGCAGACCGGTACTTTGCAGGTTAATTCCACCCCTGCCAACGCCCTGATCTACATAGACGGCGAGAGCACGGGCAATTATACCAACTTTACGTTCTCGGATTATCCGGTTGGCACCTACAACGTAACCGTTGAACTTGAAGGCTATGACAACGCCAGTGATGAAGTTACTCTTGCCAAAGGCGGTCTTGAGTTAGTTAATTTCAGTCTGACTCAGCAGACCGGTACTTTGCAGGTTAATTCCACTCCTGCTGACGCTTTAATCTATATTGGCGGAGTCAGCACCGGCAATTCCACCAACTTCACGTTCAGCAATTATCCGGCTGGCACCTACAACGTAACGGTTGAACTTGACGGCTATGACAACGCCAGCGATGAAGTGACACTTGCCAAAGGTGGTCTTGAGTTAGTTAATTTCAGTCTGACTCAGCAGACCGGTACTTTGCAGGTTAATTCTACTCCATCCAATGCCCTGATTTATCTTGATGGAGTCAGCACCGGCAATTCCACGAACTTCACGTTCACCAATTATCCGGTTGGCACCTACAACGTAACGGTTGAACTTGACGGCTATGACAACGCCAGCGATGAAGTGACACTTGCCAAAGGTGGTCTTGAGTTAGTTAATTTCAGTCTGACTCAGCAGACCGGTACTTTGCAGGTTAATTCCACCCCTGCCAACGCCCTGATCTACATAGACGGCGAGAGCACGGGCAATTATACCAACTTTACGTTCTCGGATTATCCGGCTGGCACCTACAACGTAACTGTTGAACTTGACGGCTATGACAACGCCAGTGATGAAGTTACTCTTGCCAAAGGCGGTCTTGAGTTTGTTAATTTCAGTCTGACTCAGCAGACCGGTACTTTGCAGGTTAATTCTACTCCTGCTGACGCTTTAATCTATATTGACGGAGTCAGCACCGGCAATTCCACAAACTTCACGTTCACCAATTATCCGGTTGGCACCTACAACGTAACCGTTGAGCTTGAAGGATATGACAACGCCAGCGATGAAGTGACTCTTGCCAAAGGTGGTCTTGAGTTAGTTAATTTCAGTCTGACTCAGCAGACCGGTACTTTGCAGGTTAATTCTACACCTTCCAGTGCTCTGATTTATCTTGATGGAGTCAGCACCGGCAATTCCACTAACTTCACGTTCAGCAATTATCCGGTAGGAACCTACAACATAACCGTTGAACTTGACGGCTATGACAACGCCAGCGATGAAGTGACTCTTGCCAAAGGTGGTCTTGAGTTCGTCAACTTTAGTCTGACTCAGCAGACCGGTACTTTGCAGGTTAATTCTACTCCTGCTGACGCTTTAATCTATATTGACGGAGTCAGCACCGGCAATTCCACTAACTTCACGTTCACCAATTATCCGGTTGGCACCTACAACATAACCGTTGAACTTGACGGCTATGAAAACGCCAGCGATGAAGTGACTCTTGCCAAAGGTGGTCTTGAGTTAGTTAATTTCAGTCTGACTCAGCAGACCGGTACTTTGCAGGTTAATTCTACTCCTGCTGACGCTTTAATCTATATTGACGGAGTCAGCACCGGCAATTCCACTAACTTCACGTTCAGCAATTATCCGGTAGGAACCTACAACATAACCGTTGAACTTGACGGCTATGACAACGCCAGCGATGAAGTTACTCTTGCCAAAGGCGGTCTTGAGTTAGTTAATTTCAGTCTGACTCAGCAGACCGGTACTTTGCAGGTGAATTCTACTCCGTCCAATGCCTTGATTTATCTTGATGGAGTCAGCACGGGCAATTCCACCAATTTCACCTTCAGCAATTATCCTGTGGGAACCTACAACGTAACTGTTGAGCTTTCCGGTTATCACTCTGCATATGAAGATGTAAATCTTACAAAGGGTGATATTGAAGTTGTCACATTTGCATTAGTTCCGGAATATGGTGGAGGAAATGGTACAAAAGAAAATCCGTACGAATTGAGTAATAGTGACTGCATTATACGCTTGTCTGATAATCCTGGCGATTGGGACAAATCTTTCGTCCTGACTGATGATATTGATTTCTCTGCCGGTGGTCCGGAATCTGCTATTGGTAATTCTACAATTCAGTTTAATGGAGATTTTGACGGTCATGGGCATTCATTCTTTAATTTTACGCTGGATGAAAGCGGTTCAGATTATGTTGGTCTATTTGGATATGTCGGTTCCGGCGGAGCTATAAGCGATTTAAAAATTGAAACTGCCGGTGTTGGAGTAAAAGGAAATAATAATGTTGGTATTCTTGCCGGCCGGAATTCCGGTGCAATTGAAAACTGCTCTGCGACAGGTGACTCCACATCTGTGGGAGATAATGCAAGCTGTCTTGTCGGATGGAATTCCGGTACAATAACCAATTGTTCTGCAACCGGGAATGTCATTGCGGGACGTAATTATGCCGGCGGTCTTGTTGGCAGTAATGATGGTGGCTCACTGACGAATTGTTATGCAACAGGCAATGCCACTGCGAATGACCATGCTGGTGGTCTTGCCGGTTCTAATTCCGGCAACTTAACAAACTGTTATGCAACGGGCAGTGCCACTGCAAAATATCAAACCGGTGGTCTTGTAGGATATAATGAAGGTAGAATAACAAACTGTTATGCAACGGGCAATGTCAATTCTTATTATAATTATGCCGGCGGTCTTGTTGGTTATAATGATTATCATGGCTATTTAATAAACTGTTATGCAACAGGCAATGCCACTGCAACGGAATATGCCGGTGGTCTTTTTGGGCAGAATTATGGTTCGGGAATAAACTGTTATCGTTATGCTGATAATGGCAACAGTTACGGCATCCATATTTCTGATATAACTAAATTCAGGGACTATGATTTCCTCACCGGAAGTACGGAAAATAACGGTCTGAACTGGTCAACAGGCATAATCAGCACTGATGCTGATTTATCGAAAACATGGAGAGTATCCACATATAAGTGCCAGTATCCATTCTTCCAGTGGCAGTCTTCTGGTTTTGGAAATGGAACTCTTCAGATTAATTCAGATCCTGATGGAGCTACAGTTTACTTAAACGGGTTTGATACTGGGGAATTAACTAATACAACTATTTCTCAGATTCCGGAGGGCATATATAATGTCACTGTAGCAAAAACAGGTTATAAATCTGCATATGAAGATGTAAATCTTACAAAGGGTGATATTGAAGTTGTCACATTTGCATTAGTTCCGGAATATGGTGGAGGAAATGGTACAAAAGAAAATCCGTATGAATTGAGTAATAGTGACTGCATTATACGCCTGTCTGATAATCCTGGCGATTGGAACAAATATTTCATTCTGACTGATGATATTGATCTCGCTGATGGTGGTCCGGAATCTGCTATTGGTAATTCTACAATTCAGTTTAATGGAGATTTTGACGGTCGGGGACATTCAATCTTTAATTTTACGCTGGATGAAAGCGGTTCAGATTATGTTGGTCTATTTGGATATGTCGGCTCCGGCGGAGCTATAAGAGATTTAAATATTGAAACTGCCGGTGCTGGAGTAAAAGGAACAAATAATGTTGGTATTATTGCCGGCCGGAATTCCGGTGCAATTGAAAACTGCTCTGCGACAGGAGATACAGTTGCCACTGGTGATAATGTAGGCTGCCTTGTCGGGTGGAATACGGGAACAGTGGACGGGTGTCATTCTGAGGGAAATATCACAGGCAAAATCAATAATGGGGGTCTTGTTGGTTATAATGAGGCTGGCGGAGAAATCGGTAACTGCTATTCAACAGGTGATGTCACAGGCAGTGACAAACATGCCGGTGGTCTTGTTGGACAGAATCTGGGAGCAATTAATAACTGTACAGCATCCGGTGATGTGTATGCACCTAATTACGCAAACGGAGGTCTGGTTGGCTGGAATAATGGCGGCAGTATAACGAACTGTTATGCAACCGGTAATTCAACGGGTGATATAGATGATATTGGAGGACTTGTAGGGACCAATGAGAATGGCGGTTCAATAGAGAATTGTTATGCAACTGGTAATGCCAGAGCTGCGAATCTCCATGCTGGTGGTCTTGTCGGGCTTAACCGGTATAGTTCTACAATAACCAACAGTTATGCAACAGGCACTGCTACTGCAGTGGGAGAATATGGAGGACTTTTGGGTTTAAATGATGGTTCAACGTTTACAAACTGTTACCGTTATACCACTGGTGTTTCCGGTTATGGAACTCTGGTTACAGATGTTACCAGGTTTAAGGACTATGATTTCCTCACCGGAATTGTGGATTCTGATGGCCTTAAATGGTCGGCCGATATAATAAGCACTTCCAGTGATAATTCTAAAATCTGGAGGGCGTTTGATTCAAAATCAAAATATCCGATATTCCAGTGGATGACGTTTGAAACCGGAACTCTGCAGATTGAATCTGTTCCACAAAATGCTACGATTTACCTGAATGGAATGGATTCTGGTTTTGTAACCAATCATACCTTTACTGAGCAGGTTGCCGGGGAGTATAATGTTACAATTGAGCTGACGGGTTATGATTCTGAATCTGAGGTATTGGTCCTCCCAGGTGATGGTACCCGGGTTGCGGTGTTTAATCTTACACGCTCTGTTGGTAATCTGCAGGTCAACTCTACCCCAGCCAATGCCCTGATTTATCTTGATGGAGTCAGCACCGGCAATTTCACCAACTTCACGTTCACCAATTATCCGGTAGGAACCTACAACGTAACCGTTGAACTCGAAGGTTATGACAACGCCAGTGAGGAAGTGACTCTTGTCAAAGGCGGTCTTGAGTTAGTTAATTTCAGTCTGACTCAGCAGACCGGTACTTTGCAGGTTAATTCTACTCCTGCTGACGCTTTAATCTATATTGACGGAGTCAGCACCGGCAATTTCACGAACTTCACGTTCACCAATTATCCGGCTGGCACTTACAACGTAACCGTTGAGCTTGAAGGATATGACAATGCCAGCGATGAAGTTACTCTTGTCAAAGGCGGTCTTGAGTTAGTTAATTTCAGCCTGACTCAGCAGACCGGTACTTTGCAGGTTAACTCCACTCCTTTCGGTGCTCTGATCTACCTTAACGGAACCTCTACTGAAGAACTGACAAATGCAACTCTCTCTGACATTCCGGTTGGGACTTATAATATTACAGTTGTCAAATCTGGCTACGACAATTCCAGCCAGGTTGTGACCCTGAGCAGGGATGAAACTGAAGATGTCAGCTTTGACCTTGTCAGTCAGGTTGGCACATTGCAGATCAACTCGACTCCTTCCGGAGCTATTATCTACCTTAACGGAACCTCTACTGAAGAACTGACAAATGCAACTCTCTCTGACATTCCGGTTGGCAGTTACAATATTACAGTTGTTAAATCCGGTTATGACAACTCCAGCCGTGTTGTGACACTTGGTAAAGATCAGACTGAATCTGTGAGTTTCACCCTGTCCCGGCAGGTCGGAACTTTGCAGATCAACTCGACTCCTTCCGGAGCTATGATCTACCTTAACGGAACCTCTACTGAAGAACTGACAAATGCAACTCTCTCTGACATTCCGGTTGGCAGTTACAATATTACAGTTGTTAAATCCGGTTATGACAACTCCAGCCGTGTTGTGACACTTGGTAAAGATCAGACTGAATCTGTGAGTTTCACCCTGTCCCGGCAGGTCGGAACTTTGCAGATCAACTCGACTCCTTCCGGAGCTATGATCTACCTTAACGGAACCTCTACTGAAGAACTGACAAATGCAACTCTCTCTGACATTCCGGTTGGCAGTTACAATATTACAGTTGTTAAATCCGGTTATGACAACTCCAGCCGTGTTGTGACACTTGGTAAAGATCAGACTGAATCTGTGAGTTTCACTCTGTCCCGGCAGGTCGGAACTTTGCAGATCAACTCGACTCCTTCCGGAGCTATTATCTACCTTAACGGAACCTCTACTGAAGAACTGACGAATGCAACTCTCTCTGACATTCTGGTTGGCAGTTACAATATTACAGTGGTCAAGTCCGGCTATGACAATTCCAGCCAGGTTGTGACCCTGAGCAGGGATGAAACCGAAGAAGTCAGCTTTGACCTTGTCAGTCAGGTTGGAACATTGCAGATCAACTCAACTCCTTCCGGTGCTCTGATCTACCTTAACGGAACATCTACGGAAGAACTGACAAATGCAACTCTCTCTGACATTCCGGTTGGCAGTTACAATATTACAGTGGTCAAGTCCGGCTATGACAATTCCAGCCAGGTTGTTACCCTGAGCAGGGATGAAACCAAAGACGTCAGCTTTGACCTTGTCAGTCAGGTTGGCACGTTGCAGATCAATTCAACTCCTTCCGGAGCTATGATCTACCTTAACGGAACCTCTACTGAAGAACTGACCAATGCAACTCTCTCTGACATTCCGGTTGGCAGTTACAATATTACAGTTGTTAAATCCGGCTACGACAATTCCAGTCAGGTTGTGACGTTAGGCAAGGGTGAAACTGAAGAAGTCAGCTTTGACCTTGTCAGTCAGGTTGGAACATTACAGATCAACTCAACTCCTTCCGGAGCTATGATCTACCTGAACGGAACATCTACGGAAGAACTGACAAATGCAACTCTCTCTGACATTCCGGTTGGCAGTTACAATATTACAGTAGTTAAATCTGGCTATGACAATTCCAGCCAGGTTGTTACCCTGAGAAGGGATGAAACCAAAGACGTCAGCTTTGGCCTTGTCAGTCAGGTTGGAACATTGCAGATCAACTCAACTCCTTCCGGAGCTATGATCTACCTTAACGGAACCTCTACTGAAGAACTGACAAATGCAACTCTCTCTGACATTCCGGTTGGCAGTTACAATATTACAGTGGTCAAGTCCGGCTATGACAATTCCAGCCAGGTTGTGACCCTGAGCAGGGATGAAACCGAAGAAGTCAGCTTTGACCTTGTCAGTCAGGTTGGAATGTTGCAGATCAACTCAACTCCTTCCGGAGCTATGATCTACCTTAACGGAACCTCTACGGAAGAACTGACAAATGCAACTCTCTCTGACATTCCGGTTGGCAGTTACAATATTACAGTTGTTAAATCCGGCTACGACAATTCCAGCCAGGTTGTGACCTTAAGCAAAGGAGATACTGAGACAGTCAGCTTTGAACTTGTCAGTCAGGTTGGAACTTTGCAGATCAACTCAACTCCTTCCGGTGCTATGGTATATCTCAACGGCACAGACACCGGTGAATTAACCAATGTAACTCTCTCTGACATTCCGGTTGGCAGTTACAATATTACAGTGGTCAAGTCCGGCTATGACAATTCCAGCCAGGTTGTTACCCTGAGCAGGGATGAAACCAAAGACGTCAGCTTTGACCTTGTCAGTCAGGTTGGCACGTTGCAGATCAATTCAACTCCTTCCGGAGCTATGATCTACCTTAACGGAACCTCTACTGAAGAACTGACCAATGCAACGCTTTCTGATACTCCAATCGGGACTTACAATATTACAGTTGTTAAATCTGGCTATGACAATTCCAGCCAGGTTGTTACCCTGAGCAGGGATGAAACCAAAGACGTCAGCTTTGACCTTGTCAGTCAGGTTGGCACGTTGCAGATCAATTCAACTCCTTCCGGAGCTATGATCTACCTTAACGGAACCTCTACTGAAGAACTGACAAATGCAACTCTCTCTGACATTCCGGTTGGCAGTTACAATATTACAGTTGTTAAATCCGGTTATGACAACTCCAGCCAGGTTGTTACCCTGAGCAGGGATGAAACCAAAGAAGTCAGCTTTGACCTTGTCAGTCAGGTTGGCACATTGCAGATCAATTCAACTCCTTCCGGAGCTATGATCTACCTTAACGGAACCTCTACTGAAGAACTGACAAATGCAACTCTCTCTGACATTCCGGTTGGCAGTTACAATATTACAGTAGTTAAATCCGGTTATGACAACTCCAGCCAGGTTGTTACCCTGAGCAGGGATGAAACCAAAGACGTCAGCTTTGACCTTGTCAGTCAGGTTGGCACGTTGCAGATCAACTCAACTCCTTCCGGAGCTATTATCTACCTTAACGGAACCTCTACTGAAGAACTGACAAATGCAACTCTCTCTGACATTCCGGTTGGCATTTACAATATTACAGTTGTCAAATCCGGCTATGACAATTCCAGCCAGGTTGTGACCTTAAGCAAAGGAGATACTGAGACAGTCAGCTTTGACCTTGTCAGTCAGGTTGGCACGTTGCAGATCAACTCAACTCCTTCCGGTGCTCTGATCTACCTTAACGGAACCTCTACTGAAGAACTGACAAATGCAACTCTCTCTGACATTCCGGTTGGCAGTTACAATATTACAGTTGTTAAATCCGGTTATGACAACTCCAGCCAGGTTGTTACCCTGAGCAGGGATGAAACCGAAGAAGTCAGCTTTGACCTTGTCAGTCAGGTTGGCACATTGCAGATCAATTCAACTCCTTCCGGAGCTATGATCTACCTTAACGGAACCTCTACTGAAGAACTGACAAATGCAACTCTCTCTGACATTCCGGTTGGCAGTTACAATATTACAGTAGTTAAATCCGGCTATGACAATTCCAGCCAGGTTGTTACCCTGAGCAGGGATGAAACCAAAGACGTCAGCTTTGACCTTGTCAGTCAGGTTGGCACATTGCAGATCAACTCGACTCCTTCCGGAGCTACGGTATATCTCAACGGCACAGACACCGGTGAATTAACCAATGTAACCCTGACCGACAAACCGGTTGGTACTTACAACATAACAGTTACAAAGTCCGGCTATGACTCTTCCAGTCAGATAGTCACCTTAAGCAAGGGTGAAACTGAAGAAGTTAGTTTTGACCTGACTGAGCAGACTGGCATTTTACAGATCAACTCAACTCCTTCCGGTGCTCTGATCTACCTTAACGGAACCTCTACTGAAGAACTGACAAATGCAACTCTCTCTGACATTCCGGTTGGCAGTTACAATATTACAGTTGTCAAATCCGGCTATGACAACTCCAGCCGGGTTGTAACCCTGAGCAGGGATGAAACCGAAGAAGTCAGCTTTGACCTTGTCAGTCAGGTTGGCACATTGCAGATCAACTCAACTCCTTCCGGTGCTCTGATCTACCTTAACGGAACCTCTACTGAAGAACTGACAAATGTAACTCTCTCTGACATTCCGGTTGGCAGTTACAATATTACAGTTGTCAAATCCGGTTATGACAATTCCAGCCAGGTTGTGACCCTGAGCAGGGATGAAACCGAAGAAGTCAGCTTTGACCTTGTCAGTCAGGTTGGAACATTGCAGATCAACTCAACTCCTTCCGGTGCTCTGATCTACCTTAACGGAACCTCTACTGAAGAACTGACAAATGCAACTCTCTCTGACATTCCGGTTGGCAGTTACAATATTACAGTTGTCAAATCCGGCTATGACAATTCCAGCCAGGTTGTGACCTTAAGCAAAGGAGATACTGAGACAGTCAGCTTTGACCTTGTCAGTCAGGTTGGAACTTTGCAGATCAACTCAACTCCTTCCGGTGCTATGGTATATCTCAACGGCACAGACACCGGTGAATTAACCAATGTAACTCTCTCTGACATTCTGGTTGGCAGTTACAATATTACAGTTGTCAAGTCCGGCTATGACAATTCCAGCCAGGTTGTGACCCTGAGCAGGGATGAAACCGAAGAAGTCAGCTTTGACCTTGTCAGTCAGGTTGGCACATTGCAGATCAACTCGACTCCTTCCGGAGCTACGGTATATCTCAACGGCACAGACACCGGTGAATTAACCAATGTAACTCTCTCTGACATTCTGGTTGGCAGTTACAATATTACAGTGGTCAAGTCCGGCTATGACTCTTCCAGTCAGATAGTCACCTTAAGCAAGGGTGAAACTGAAGAAGTTAGTTTTGACCTGACTGAGCAGACTGGCATTTTACAGATCAATTCCACACCGTCCGGAGCTATGGTATATCTCAACGGCACAGACACCGGTGAATTAACCAATGTAACTCTCTCTGACATTCCGGTTGGCAGTTACAATATTACAGTGGTCAAGTCCGGCTATGACAATTCCAGCCAGGTTGTGACCCTGAGCAGGGATGAAACCGAAGAAGTCAGCTTTGACCTTGTCAGTCAGGTTGGCACATTGCAGATCAACTCGACTCCTTCCGGAGCTATGATCTACCTTAACGGAACATCTACGGAAGAACTGACAAATGCAACTCTCTCTGACATTCCGGTTGGCATTTACAATATTACAGTTGTTAAATCCGGCTACGACAATTCCAGTCAGGTTGTGACGTTAGGCAAGGGTGAAACTGAAGACGTCAGCTTTGACCTTGTCAGTCAGGTTGGAACGTTGCAGATCAACTCAACTCCTTCCGGAGCTATGGTTTATCTCAACGGCACAGACACCGGTGAATTAACCAATGTAACTCTCTCTGACATTCCGGTTGGCAGTTACAATATTACAGTTGTTAAATCCGGTTATGACAACTCCAGCCAGGTTGTTACCCTGAGCAGGGATGAAACCGAAGAAGTCAGCTTTGACCTTGTCAGTCAGGTTGGCACATTGCAGATCAATTCAACTCCTTCCGGTGCTCTGATCTACCTTAACGGAACCTCTACTGAAGAACTGACCAATGCAACTCTCTCTGACGTTCCGGTTGGCAGTTACAATATTACAGTTGTCAAATCTGGCTACGACAATTCCAGCCAGGTTGTGACCCTGAGCAGGGATGAAACTGAAGATGTCAGCTTTGACCTTGTCAGTCAGGTTGGCACGTTGCAGATCAACTCAACTCCTTCCGGAGCTATGATCTACCTTAACGGAACCTTTACCGAAAAACTGACAAATGCAACTCTCTCTGACATTCCGGTTGGCAGTTACAATATTACAGTTGTCAAATCCGGCTATGACTCTTCCAGTCAGATAGTCACCTTAAGCAAGGGTGAAACTGAAGAAGTCAGCTTTGACCTTGTCAGTCAGGTTGGCACATTGCAGATCAATTCAACTCCTTCCGGAGCTATGATCTACCTTAACGGAACCTCTACTGAAGAACTGACAAATGCAACTCTCTCTGACATTCCGGTTGGCATTTACAATATTACAGTTGTCAAATCCGGCTATGACAATTCCAGCCAGGTTGTGACCTTAAGCAAAGGAGATACTGAGACAGTCAGCTTTGACCTTGTCAGTCAGGTTGGCACGTTGCAGATCAACTCAACTCCTTCCGGTGCTCTGATCTACCTTAACGGAACCTCTACTGAAGAACTGACAAATGCAACTCTCTCTGACATTCCGGTTGGCAGTTACAATATTACAGTTGTTAAATCCGGTTATGACAATTCCAGCCGGGTTGTGACGTTAGGCAAGGATGAAACTGAAGAAGTCAGCTTTGACCTTGTCAGTCAGGTTGGCACATTGCAGATCAACTCGACTCCTTCCGGAGCTATGGTATATCTCAACGGCACAGACACCGGTGAATTAACCAATGTAACTCTCTCTGACATTCCGGTTGGCAGTTACAATATTACAGTGGTTAAATCCGGCTATGACAATTCCAGCCAGGTTGTGACCCTGAGCAGGGATGAAACTGAAGACGTCAGCTTTGACCTTGTCAGTCAGGTTGGAACGTTGCAGATCAACTCGACTCCTTCCGGAGCTATGATCTACCTTAACGGAACATCTACGGAAGAACTGACAAATACAACTCTCTCTGACATTCCGGTTGGCAGTTACAATATTACAGTTGTTAAATCCGGTTATGATAACTCCAGCCAGGTTGTGACCCTGAGCAGGGATGAAACTGAAGATGTCAGCTTTGACCTTGTCAGTCAGGTTGGCACATTGCAGATCAACTCGACTCCTTCCGGAGCTACGGTATATCTCAACGGCACAGACACCGGTGAATTAACTAATGTAACTCTGGCCGACAAACCGGTTGGTACTTACAACATAACTGTTGTAAAATCCGGTTACGATTCCTCCAGTCAGATAGTCACTTTAGGTAAGGGTGAAACTGAGACAGTCAGCTTTGACCTGACTGAGCAGACCGGTACCTTGCAGATCAACTCAACTCCTTCCGGAGCTATGGTTTATCTCAACGGCACAGACACCGGTGAATTAACCAATGTAACCCTGACCGACAAACCGGTTGGAACCTACAACATAACAGTTACAAAGTCCGGCTATGACTCTTCCAGTCAGATAGTCACCTTAGGCAAGGATGAAACCAAAGAAGTCAGCTTTGACCTTGTCAGTCAGGTTGGAACATTACAGATCAACTCGACTCCTTCCGGAGCTATGGTTTATCTCAACGGCACAGACACCGGTGAATTAACCAATATAACTCTGGCCGACAAACCGGTTGGAACCTACAACATAACAGTTACAAAGTCCGGCTATGACTCTTCCAGTCAGATAGTCACCTTAGGCAAGGATGAAACCAAAGAAGTCAGCTTTGACCTTGTCAGTCAGGTTGGAACATTACAGATCAACTCGACTCCTTCCGGAGCTATGGTTTATCTCAACGGCACAGACACCGGTGAATTAACCAATGTAACTCTGGCCGACAAACCGGTTGGAACCTACAACATAACAGTTTCAAAGTCCGGTTACGATTCCTCCAGTCAGGTAGTCATCTTAAGTAAGGGTGAAACTGAGACAGTCAGCTTTGACCTTGTCAGTCAGGTTGGAACATTACAGATCAACTCCACTCCTTCCGGAGCTATGATCTACATCAACGGCACAGACACTGGTGAGTTAACCAACGCCACCTTATCCGACAAACCGGTTGGAACCTACAATATTACAGTGGTCAAGACCGGTTATGACAATTCCAGCCAGGTAGTCACCCTGAGCAGGGATGAAACCAAAGAAGTCAGCTTTGATCTGACTGAGCATACCGGTACCTTGCAGATCAACTCGACTCCTTCCGGAGCTATGGTTTATCTCAACGGCACAGACACCGGTGAATTAACTAATGTAACTCTGGCCGACAAACCAGTTGGAACCTACAACATAACTGTTACAAAGTCCGGTTATGACTCCTCCAGTCAGATAGTCTCCTTAAGCAAGGATGAAACCAAAGAAGTCAGCTTTGACCTGACTGAGCAGACCGGTACCTTGCAGATCAACTCGACTCCTTCCGGAGCTATGGTTTATCTCAACGGCACAGAGACCGGCGAGTTAACCAATGTAACCCTAACCGATAAACCGGTTGGAACCTACAACATAACTGTTACAAAGTCCGGTTACGATTCCTCCAGTCAGATAGTCACTTTAGGTAAGGGTGAAACTGAGACAGTCAGCTTTGACCTGACTGAGCAGACCGGTACCTTGCAGATCAACTCGACTCCTTCCGGAGCTATGGTTTATCTCAACGGCACAGAGACCGGCGAGTTAACCAACGTCACCTTATCCGACAAACCGGTTGGAACCTACAACATAACAGTTTCAAAGTCCGGTTACGATTCCTCCAGTCAGGTAGTCATCTTAAGCAAGGGTGAAACTGAGACAGTCAGCTTTGACCTTGTCAGTCAGGTTGGAACATTACAGATCAACTCGACTCCTTCCGGAGCTATGGTTTATCTCAACGGCACAGACACTGGTGAGTTAACCAACGCCACCTTATCCGACAAACCGGTTGGAACTTACAACATAACAGTTTCAAAGTCCGGCTATGACTCTTCAAGTCAGATAGTCACCTTAGGCAAGGATGAAACCAAAGAAGTCAGCTTTGACCTGACTGAGCATACCGGTACCTTGCAGATCAACTCAACTCCTTCCGGAGCTATGGTATATCTCAACGGCACAAATACCGGCGAGTTAACCAATGTAACCCTGGCCGACAAACCGGTTGGAACCTACAACATAACTGTTACAAAGTCAGGCTATGATTCCTCCAGTCAGGTAGTCACCTTAAGCAAGGGTGAAACTGAAGAAGTCAGCTTTGACTTAACCGAGCAGACCGGCACTTTGCAGATCAACTCCACTCCTTCCGGAGCTATGGTGTATCTCAATGGCACAGACACCGGTGAATTAACCAATGTAACCCTGGTCGACAAACCGGTTGGTACTTACAACATAACTGTTACAAAGTCCGGTTACGATTCCTTCAGTCAGATAGTCACCTTAAGCAAAGGTGAAACTGAGGCAGTCATCTTTGACCTTGTCAGTCAGGTTGGAACCTTGCAGATCAACTCCACTCCTTCCGGAGCTATGGTGTATCTCAATGGCACAGACACTGGTGAGTTAACCAACGCCACCTTATCCGACAAACCGGTTGGAACGTACAACATAACAGTTGCAAAGTCCGGCTATGATTCCTCCAGTCAGATCGTCACCTTAAGCAAAGGTGAAACTGAGGCAGTCATCTTTGACTTAACCGAGCAGATCGGCACTTTGCAGATCAACTCCACTCCATCCGGAGCTATGGTGTATCTCAATGGCACAGACACCGGTGAATTAACCAATGTAACCCTGACCAACAAACCGGTTGGAACGTACAACATAACTGTTACAAAGTCCGGTTACGATTCCTTCAGTCAGATAGTCACCTTAAGCAAAGGTGAAACTGAGGCAGTCATCTTTGACCTTGTCAGTCAGGTTGGAACATTGCAGATCAACTCCACTCCTTCCGGAGCTATGGTGTATCTCAATGGCACAGACACCGGTGAATTAACCAATGTAACCCTGGCCGACAAACCGGTTGGTACTTACAACATAACTGTTACAAAGTCCGGTTACGATTCCTTCAGTCAGATAGTCACCTTAATCAAAGGTGAAACTGAGGCAGTCATCTTTGACCTTGTCAGTCAGGTTGGAACCTTGCAGATCAACTCCACTCCTTCCGGAGCTATGGTGTATCTCAACGGCACAGACACCGGTGAGTTAACCAACGCCACATTATCCGACAAACCGGTTGGAACTTACAACATAACTGTTACAAAGTCCGGCTATGACTCCTCCAGTCAGATAGTCACCTTAAGCAAAGGTGAAACTGAGGCAGTCATCTTTGATCTTGTCAGTCAGACCGGCACTTTACAGATCAACTCCACTCCTTCCGGAGCTATGGTGTATCTTAACGGCACAGACACCGGTGAATTAACCAATGTAACCCTGGCCGACAAACCGGTTGGAACTTACAACATAACTGTTACAAAGTCTGGTTACGATTCCTCCAGTCGTATTGTGACACTGGCTAAAGGTGAAACTGAGGCAGTCATCTTTGACCTGACTGAGCAGACCGGCACTTTGCAGATCAATTCCACACCGTCCGGAGCTATGGTGTATCTCAACGGCACAGACACTGGTGAATTAACCAATGTAACCTTATCCGACAAACCGGTTGGTACTTACAACATAACTGTTACAAAGTCCGGTTACGATTCCTTCAGTCAGATAGTCACCTTAAGCAAAGGTGAAACTGAGGCAGTCATCTTTGACCTTGTCAGTCAGGTTGGAACCTTGCAGATCAACTCCACTCCTTCCGGAGCTATGGTGTATCTCAACGGCACAGACACCGGTGAGTTAACCAACGCCACCTTATCCGAAAAACCGGTTGGAACTTACAACATAACAGTTGCAAAGTCCGGCTATGATTCCTCCAGTCAGATCGTCACCTTAAGCAAAGGTGAAACTGAGGCAGTCAGCTTTGACCTTGTCAGTCAGGTTGGAACCTTGCAGATCAACTCCACTCCTTCCGGAGCTATGGTGTATCTCAATGGCACAGACACCGGTGAGTTAACCAACGCCACCTTATCCGACAAACCGGTTGGAACGTACAACATAACTGTTACAAAGTCCGGCTATGATTCCTCCAGTCAGATCGTCACCTTAAGCAAGGGTGAAACTGAGGCAGTCATCTTTGACTTAACCGAGCAGACCGGCACTTTGCAGATCAACTCCACTCCATCCGGAGCTATGGTGTATCTCAATGGCACAGACACCGGTGAATTAACCAATGTAACCCTGACCAACAAACCGGTTGGAACGTACAACATAACTGTTACAAAGTCTGGTTACGATTCCTCCAGTCAGGTAGTCACCTTAAGCAAGGGTGAAACTGAAGAAGTCAGCTTTGACTTAACCGAGCAGACCGGCACTTTGCAGATCAACTCCACTCCTTCCGGAGCTATGGTGTATCTCAATGGCACAGATTCCGGCAAACTGACCAATGTAACCCTAACCGATAAACCAGTTGGAACTTACAACATAACTGTTACAAAGTCCGGTTACGATTCCTTCAGTCAGATAGTCACCTTAAGCAAAGGTGAAACTGAGGCAGTCATCTTTGACTTAACCGAGCAGACCGGCACTTTGCAGATCAACTCCACTCCTTCCGGAGCTATGGTGTATCTCAATGGCACAGACACCGGTGAATTAACCAATGTAACCCTGACCAACAAACCGGTTGGAACGTACAACATAACTGTTACAAAGTCTGGTTACGATTCCTCCAGTCAGGTAGTCACCTTAAGCAAGGGTGAAACTGAAGAAGTCAGCTTTGACTTAACCGAGCAGACCGGCACTTTGCAGATCAACTCCACTCCTTCCGGAGCTATGGTGTATCTCAATGGCACAGATTCCGGCAAACTGACCAATGTAACCCTAACCGATAAACCAGTTGGAACTTACAACATAACTGTTACAAAGTCCGGTTACGATTCCTTCAGTCAGATAGTCACCTTAAGCAAAGGTGAAACTGAGGCAGTCATCTTTGACTTAACCGAGCAGACCGGCACTTTGCAGATCAACTCCACTCCTTCCGGAGCTATGGTGTATCTCAATGGCACAGATTCCGGCAAACTGACCAATGTAACCCTGGCCGACAAACCAGTTGGAACTTACAACATAACTGTGGTCAAGTCCGGTTACTTTACTCCATTAAATAAGACTGTCACAATAACCAAAGGTGAAATTTCGGAGGTAAGCTTTAACCTTGAACCCGATCATGACACCGGCAGCATTGTGGTCAACAGTACCCCTGCCAATGGCAGTGTTATGCTTGATGGTATCCTGACCGGAGATTTCACCAATACGACACTTCTGAATGTAAGTTCGGGCGATCACAACCTGACTGTCATAAAATCCGGTTATGTCACACCTGCAAACAGAACCATCACAGTTGTCAAAGGTGAGAATTCACAGGTTTCATTTGAGCTTGTTCCCGATCATGACACCGGCAGCATTGTGGTCAACAGTACCCCTGGCAATGGCAGTGTTATGCTTGATGGTATCCTGACCGGAGATTTCACTAATACGACACTTCTGAATGTAAGTTCAGGTGATCACAACCTGACGGTGATAAAATCCGGCTATGTCACACCTGCAAACAGAACCATCACAGTTGTCAAAGGTGATAGTTCACAGGTTTCATTTGAGCTTGTTCCCGATCATGACTCTGGTAGCATAAGGGTGGCCAGCAGTCCGCCGGGAGCTGTAATCTGGCTTGACGGCAACTACACAGGGCAACTGACCAACAGCACTCTTGAAGGTGTTTCAGCCGGAATCCATAATATTACAGTTGAAAAATCCGGCTACTATCCGTCAGTAAACAAAAGCGTAGTTGTAAACAAAGACCAAACAACCGATGTATTCTTTTACCTTGTGCAGAAGACCGGAAACATCACTGTCATCTCCTCACCAGGCAATGCCTGGATATGGCTTGACGGTGAGAACACATCAGTACTGACCAATAACACTCTGCCTGAAATTCCGGCAGGAACCCATGAAATCCTGCTTAAAAAATCCCTGTATTACGACAGTAAAAAGACTGTAACAGTAACAGCCGGTGATACAACCAAGGCAGAATTTGTTCTCGTCCCGTCAGGAACAAAACCAGTGACCTCATTCACTGCAACACCATTGTCAGGTGAAACACCGCTTCATGTGACCTTTACTGATACAACCATAGGTAACCCACAGTCGTGGAGCTGGTCATTCGGAGATGGAGATGTTTCATCAGAACAAAGTCCGGTACACATCTACACAGAAGAAGGAGTTTATAATGTCAGCCTTACGACAACCAACCCGTACGGCAGTAATACGAGCATAAAGACAGACTACATCACAGCAACTGACATCTCTACAATAATGCTCTATGCACCATCAGGCAGAATTCCATCAGGAGACATAGTTAAATTCCCGGTAACAGGTGAAGCTCTTGACAATATAACAGAGATGAACTTCGTTCTTTCATACAACCCTGAATTAATTACGGTTGAGAATGCATCCGCCTCAGAATTAACCAAAGGTTCTGACTTCAGGGACACAATTGATAACACAAACGGCCTGCTCACAATAAACATCACTGACAATTCCGGAATAACATCTAAAAACAAGGCCGGAATTGCGGAAATAAACTTCAAAGCAGTTTCCAATTTGACAACACTCAGAGAAACTTCACCAATTACATTTACACAGACAGAAGCCTGCTCATATGGTAAGGAGTGCCATGTAATCTCCAGAGACGGTGCAATCGATGTCGAGATGCGTACCGTAATAGGAGCACCAAGCGGCACACTTCCGGTTGAGTCCTCCAAATACCTGACAGTCAGTGCCTCCGGCCTCAATGAGGTCAGAAATATCTCCTTCATCATGGAGTTCAACAGGACTGTCATGTCGATTATAGATGTTCGTGCAAATGGCACAGTGCCTGACCTATCGGTAAATTCAGTCATCAGAAATGAAAACGGCTGGCTTCAGGTCTATGGTTCATCTACAACAAACCTGACAGGAATTGAACCTATTCAGCTTGTTGACATAAATGTCCATTCAAACGGACTGCCATGCGTTCGTGAGCTTGAACTTGTAAATGTTTTCTGGACAAGAAGCAGTGCCACATATGCTTTTGATGATATGGAACCCGGACTTATCAACATAACTCCGGTAACTTCTGCCCTTAAAAAGGATCAGCCGGCGGTGGTCAGCAATATGACATATAATGACAACACCGGCCAGGTTTCGATAAACATTGAAGAAAACAGGAATGCAACAATATCAAATGACAATAAGACGATCACAGTACAGAATCCCGGAATTGAAATAAAGATCGAAACTTCCGGTCTGCAAAATTCCTCTTCAGGCTGGACAGGCAACAGCACCGGAGCACAGATTGGAAACATCTCAAATTCCATCAACCTTGAAGGTGATGTAGGACATGTCAGCACCGGAATTTCAGCTAACATATCCGGAAGACTCTCAGCACTTACCAACTCCTCCACACAGCTTGATATAACTATCACCCGTGGTGCAGTTGATGAAAACCAGGGGCGTGCTTTCCAGCTTGCCGTTCTGAATGAACTGGATGCTGAACTTGAGGAAGTTGCCTATACAATGGAGATAAACAAATCCTCATTCGGTGGTATCAATGTCTCAGATGCAGTCATTGTAATGACAGCACCTGAAGATTACGTCGGCAGATGGGGAGGTCCTGCAAACTTCTCACTCCTGAGCCTTTCAGATGACGGTGCAGTAACAATTCTTGACACAACTTACACCTTCAGCGACAGCATTTACACCTTCACCGGTCTGTCTCCGAATGGTTTCTCATCCAAGGCACTGGTAGGATTTGTACCACTGATTAATCCGGTCTCAAAGTTCTCAGGAACCCCGGTATCCGGAGATGCACCTCTCCTGGTACAGTTCAACGACTTCTCAGATGGCGGTCCGGCTTCATGGCAGTGGGACTTTGGAGACGGAAAGACATCAGCCCTGCAAAACCCGTCACACATTTACAACTCAACCGGAACATTTGATGTAACCCTTACAATAGCAAATCTTAAGGGATCTGACACGCTTGAAAAACAGGATTACATCACCGTTAAAAATCCGATGACAGTTGATTTCACTGCTGATACAACCGGTGGTTATGCACCGCTGACTGTAAGCTTCACCGACACATCCACAGACAGTCCACATTCATGGCTCTGGGCATTTGGAGACGGGCAGACTTCATCTGAGCAGAATCCGGTGCACACCTACCAGAGTCCGGGTACATACTCTGTCTCACTGACAGCCACCAACGGGTATGGTGATGTAAATGCCGCAAAAGCGAATTTCATAACTGTATCCCGGCACAGCAGCGGTGGCGGCGGAGGAAGCAGCAGCCACGATGATGACCCTGTAATTACCCCGACAGCTGAACCTACTGTAAAAGCAACAGCTGAACCTACAGCCCAGGCAACAGTTGAGCCAGAAGAGTTTATCGGTTCCGCAGACCTGCCTCTTGGTGCTGAAGGTGAAACCAAAGGGCCGGTGACGATCTGGTCAGATGATATATCAGCATACTTAAGCATCGGCACAGGCGTTACCGTAAAAGATTCATCCGGAAATATACAGGATAGTATAAGTATAGTAGCTGTGCCTGTAAACTCAGTTCCGGCAGTCGCAAATGCTATACTGACGAGAATCTCCGGAGAGATTATGATACTGCATGCCTATGAATGCACGCCTGACGGTACCACCTTCACACCCGGAATTACTCTGACATTCAAACTTACAGAGGATGAATGGAACAGATACGGAAGTGATGCAAAAGCGGGATGGTATAACAGCGAAAGCGGCGAATGGGAGATTATTTCCGGAGAAACTGATGCTGATAAGAGGACGGTAACTATTCGCATAGATCACTTCAGCAACTATGCTCTCTTTGCAGAGGATACAGCTCAGCAGTCTGCTGAACCTGATAAATCAGTTACTCCGGAGAAAACCCCCAAGGTACCGGGAAGCACCACAATGTGGTCCTGGGTCTTAATCATAACCCTGATTGCTGCGGTCGGCTTTGTGATATATCTCCGTGGAAAGATGAAAAAATAAATTATCAGCTCTTATTTTAATCCTTTAAAATCCGGAGACAGAATTGATTTAAGCTCCGGAAATATATTCTTCTCTATGTGAAGGGCGGCTGTGGAAATACAAATGCCCACATTATCAGAGCAATCACAAAAATAACAATCCCGTAGCATGCAAGCGGCAGGGTGTAATTCTTCAGAACAGTTCCTATATCATCTCCGGTTGTCTTTTTTACAAGCCAGAAGTAAGGATCTGTTAAGTATGATATACAGCATGTCCCTGCAATTATCATGAGAATTAAGGGCACAGGGTGTATGATGTCCGCAAGTGCACTTTTGCCGATAATCTCAGCCGAGATTACAGCTGTTACAACCCTTGACCCCTGTGCGGTTGCAAGCATTGCTGCGGTCAGGAAAGGTATCACAATTGCCGGCATTACCGGCAGCATGCTATCAAACGCACTGTTGGCAAGGCCTGACTCTGAGATTACACTTCCTATAGCTCCTGCGGCACAGAAATCAAAGAGGATAAGCCCTGCAAATTTTGCACCCTCTGAAAAGCTCTTCTTTCTCTTCTCATCGGGGGCAAGAATTAATGCGGTTATCATTGCCATAAGCATGATGAACTGCATGAGGGTTGCATGGGAGAGTTTGAGTATAAACAGCCCTGCCGGAATAGTAAGCAGAAATGTAAGAAATGGTGCCCATGCCCTAAGCTGAGTCTTCAGGGCGATCTCACCGTCCGGTTCATTGTCATCCTTATTCCGGGCAGCATCCCCCCACTCTTCTGATTTGTATCTCCTGCAGAAAACCCCGATCAGCACCAGAAGAGAGATAACTGATACCGGTATTGCAAGCAGATCAAATGAGAATGCCGGAAATTCCGGTGCGAAAGCCACAAACAGAGGAATTGTCACCGGTGTTGGGAATATAAATACATAGGAGATTATGCTTCCGGTTGCCAGCGTGTACAGAAGTGTATTTGATCTCTTCTGATTCCCGGAATTTATATCACTACCGGAATTATCGGCCCCTGAGATAACATTATCTGTTCCCTTCAGTGCCGGTGCCAGCATCATATAGGTTGTAATACAGCAGGTTGTCGGAACCGAGAGGAGATAACCTAAAATTCCGGCACTGATGCACGGGTTCTTTATCCGTCTGTTTATCCCGTACATCATAGCAGAGAGGAGATTTTGATCAGAGAGAAGCCTGACAATTACTATGCCTGACAGAATAATGATTGCAAATCCGGAGAACACCCTCCCCATGCCTGCAATAGCCCATTTTATGACTGTATCCGGATCAAACCCGGCAAGAAGCCCGAAGAATAGGGCACTCATCAAAAGGGTGATAAAAACCGGCACTTTCCTTGAAAATGCAAGTGCAGTTATCAGAATGAGAGTAAGAGCGAGTATAATGAGTGCATCCATTATGAATATCTGATACCCGCAAAGGAATAAGAATTTACATTCTCAACTGAGATTTTCAGGTTTTTATTCAGCCGGAATTTACAGTGATGTGACAGAATAACAGTGAAGCAATGATACAGTCAGCGTTAATGTACAGATCATGTTCTGTAATAGCGGGATGTATCGCTTAGAAAAGTTCAGATTCTGAAATATAATGTAAGACTTAAAAAAAATAGATTTATCCGAAGAGTGCTCCGAGACCGGCCATGCCGCCTGCTGCATCTTCTTCTTCTTCCTCTTCTTCTTCCTCAGCTGGTGCTGCTTCAGCTGGTGCTGCTGCTGCTGCCGGTGCTGCTGCTACTGCTGCAACTGCTGACTTTGCAATTGCCTCTTCGATGTCAACGCCGTCAAGAGCTGCAATGAGTGCCTTTACACGGCTGTCGTCAACTGCGATACCTGCTGCACCGAGGACAGAAGTTACGGCTTCCTCAGATACGTCTTTTCCTGCGTTGTGCAAAATAAGTGCTGCGTAGATGTATTCCATTTTTAATTCACCTTATATTATTTTATATTAATTTTCTTCAACAATCGCTTTAACAGCGAGTGATTCTCTCTGTGTACGTCCTATAATAAGCTCAACAATATCCTTCTCATATATTGCCGCGTCAACACCAAGGTTGCGTGCTTCACGTACAGCCTTGCCAATAATTGCCCCTGCTGTTGTAGCGGTTGGGATAACTGCATTAACTGAAAGGTTAAATGCCTGCTGGGCTGCAAGTACGAGATTGTTGAAGTATTCTGTCTCATCAATCGCCAGTGTCTTTGGCTCGAAGAAAGTTCCTTCGTAGAAAGCAATCTGAAGGCTCATACCTACATCAATTGGCCTGATATCAAGCTTTGAAAGTACGTCTGCCATCTTTGCGTTGATCACTTCGCCTTCTTTGACAACGGTTTTTGTTTCACGAATAACTACCTTTCCTGCGGTAATCGCGGCAGGAATTCCTGCCTGCTGGAGCTGACCAACGATTGGTCCGGGAGGAAATGATGTTGGGCCTTTTGATACTGAAATGTCCTCAGGAGCAATGTCACCTGGCTTTGCAGCCATCTTTGTCATTGTTTCCTGAAGCCTTTTGTACAGTCTGAAGGGATTTTCGTTGGTGTAAATAAGAGCGCTGTGGCCATCGATATGGTTGTTGATGCCCTCGATTTCACCGCCCATCTCTGTGAAAGCGTGCTCGATGAGTGTATTTCTTGTCATCTTAAGCACTGCACTTCCACGAAGGTTGCGGCGCATCTGCTGCATCTGGCTTGCAGGGATACCATGAAGATCTACAAGACCTATAAGTTTGTATTCCTCTGCGTGGCTCTTAATTTCCTCAACTTCGTCCCTTTTCCACTGCGGCAGGTGTGTTGTATATAATGTCATTACACTAACCTCTCTGCCGGGCCCATGGATGTTTTAACGTAAATTGAACGAATGTTCATAGTTCCGCTTTCAAGATTGGCTTCTACCTTCTTCAGAACCGCATCAATATTCTCTGCAACGTCATCAGGATTCATACCGGTTGAACCGACTTTCACGTGGAAGGTCTTTTTGTCCTTGGTTCTGAATTTGACTGATTTGCGGAGACGATCTACGATAGGTCCGATGTCAACTCCCTGGGGAATTGGCTGTGGCATCTTACCACGCGGACCCAGTCTGGTACCTAAGAATCGGCCTACAAGAGGCATTACGCCTGTTTCTGCAAGGAAAAACCTGTAAGTGTCGGCCATCTGCCTTGCTTCACGTTTTTCTCCACCGAGACGCTCAATTTCTTCAGGTCCGATGATGAGATCTACACCTGCAGCTTTTGCCTGAGTGGTGATATCTCCTTTACCAAGCACAGCGATCTTTTCCACTCTCCCTGTGCCATGTGGCAGAAGCATTGTCTCATCTATACGGTTTTTAGGCTGTGCCATGTCAATATTTCTAAGATTGACGATAATTTCCATTGATTCCTGGAAATTTCTCTTTGGCGCCTTTTCTATCGCCGAGTTAACGGCATTTAGAATCTGGACCTTTTCTACCAAATTAATACCTCCATAGTTCAACGACCCGGAATAATCCCGGATCTTCTATGGGTTTTCATAGTCTGTGCTCTTTATACTAGCTGACCGTCATATTCGCCTGCATCAATGAGGGCAAACATCTCTTTTGGATCTTTGCCGTCAACAGTGACGCCAACGCTGACACATGACCCGATAACTTCCTTTACGGCGTTTTTCATGTCATATGAGAGCATGTCGTCAAACTTCATGCTGGCAATGCGGACAGCAGCCTCGAACGGTAAGTCGCCAACTTTGTTGACATTCGGTTCTCCCGAGCCTTTTGCAATGCCACACTCTTTCATAACAAGTGCGGTTGCTGGCGGGACACCAACGGAAATTGTGAAGTTCTTCTTGTCGTCAACTTCAACTTTTACAGGAACCTGCATTCCGTTAAAGCTGGAGGTCTTCTTGTTGATCTCATCAACGACTGCCTTCACATTGATTCCGAGTGGTCCGAGTGACGGACCTAATGGTGGCCCTGCTGTGGCCCTACCGCCGGGTACCAATACCTCGACTACTTCTCCCATTGTAATATCACCTTTGCTGACAGTGATATAGATTCCACTGCCAAGCTTGGGTCTTTATTATTTGATTTTATGCTGATTTAAATCTTTCAGGTGGGCCTGAAAAAAAGAGGATTATTCCTGGACTTTTTCTATCACGCGCACATTATCGCCGCGGACAGTGATTGGGATTGGAACCATACTCTCGTAAAGTTCTACTGTTATCTCTTCTTTTGATGTATCTACTCTTTTTACAACCGCCCTTTCACCCTTGAAAGGCCCTGCAATGAGTTCTACAATTGTTCCCTCATCAATACCGCTCACTACCGGTTTTGGTACAAGGAAATGTTCTATCTCACGGAATGATGATGCCCCTTTTACCACAGTTCTTGCATTTGGCACCATCTCTCTTAGTTGTTCCATTCTGGCGATGGGATCAGGACTTTCAACAAGCACATAACCCTTAAGTTCATCAGGCGCCATAATTGACATTACGCGGATCTCTTCGTGATCCTTCAGCGCCTCAACAATATTGTCAACCACTGTCCTCTCCTGTTTGGCAGTGGTCTTTATTGCATATATTTTATTCTCGGATTCTTCAGTACTCATTTTGCTGTACCTGTCTGAAATATTAATTCAGGGGATTAAAAGGATTATTTCGTAGAGGATAAATCCAATCATTCCTATAAGGGCAATACCTGCCGCCGCAACAATTGCGATTTTCTGGAATTCGTCGCGTGATGGTGTTCTTGCAAGCTTCAGAACACGCATGTACTTTTTGAAAAGTTCTTCGTCTAACTTAAAATTAAATGACATTTTGTATTACTCACCTGAGAAAGTCTATATCGTACTCGCGGGCTGCGGGCTTCTGTGAATACTCATCGCCCTTCCCGTAAATCTGTGGTGAACTTACGCCTGTAACTACAAGCATTGTTCTCATTTTATGCTGCATATCCGGATCAACCTGTGCTCCCCAGATAATACGTGCATCCGGATCTATCCTCTCATAGACTTCCTGTACAACACCTTCGGCTTCCTTCATTGTCATGTCGGGGCCACCGACGACATTTACAAGTGCAGCTGTTGCATTGGAGATGTCCACATCGAGAAGCGGAGATCTGAGCGCCTTCTTGACTGAATCGGCCGCTTTATCCTCACTGTCACTCTCGCCCATGCCTATCATTGCCACTCCTCCGCGTTCCATAACTGTACGGACATCGGCGAAATCAAGGTTGACAAGACCCGGCTGGGTGATAAGTTCTGTAATACCTTTGACGGCACGCATCAAAACTTCATCGGATACTTTGAAGGCTGCATGCAGAGGAAGGTTGGGTACAACTTCAAGAAGTCTGTCATTCGGGACAACTATGACGGTATCTGCAACATCGCGCAGTCTTTCAAGGCCGGCTTCTGCATTCTCTGCCCTTATCGCGCCCTCAACTGTGAACGGGAGGGTTACAATTGCGATGGTGAGAGCGCCCTCTTCTCTTGCTGCCCGTGCAATGACCGGTGCAGAACCTGTGCCTGTTCCTCCTCCGAGTCCGGCAGTGATGAAGACCATATCACTGTCCATAAGTTTTGCCTTAATCTCATCTTCGTTCTCAAGTGCTGCTTCCTCTCCCACCTGCGGGACGGAGCCTGCACCGAATCCCTTTGTTCTCTTCCTGCCGATGAGAATCCGGTAATCTGCCTTTGTTCTGATGAGATGCTGTGCATCGGTATTCAGTGCATACAGGGTTGCGCCTTCAATGCCTTCTTCTGCCATTCTTGTAATGGTATTTGAGCCGCCTCCGCCACAACCTACCACTGTAATTCTTGTCCTCAGTGATTTGAGGATCTCCTCCAGATCCTCATCCTCGCTGCTGTAGGGACGATCAACGATCATTTTACTATCATCCCTGCTTCTTGACAGTGCTTCTTCCACTATTGATTTCATCATAGATATCTTTCCAAACCCTCTAAGTGAATTATTTTCTCATCAACTGCTGAGACCATATCCGGAGTGATTTTTCTCCCCTCAATAATTATCTCATTTCCGGATGCCAGTCTGCCATACAGCGGACCCGGCGTGACTCCTGCCCTTTTTGCTGCGTCCGGGTCAAACCTGACTCTCCTGATAATTATTCTGTCATTGTCAATGGCAGTATATTTTTCTTTGTGTAAGATTTTGACACACAAAGTAATTAAATCATTTATTAGTTTTAATCTGTTCTCTTTATATAAAATAAATTCCGGAAGTACATTCCCGGAAAGTGACATTATACAGGCAACCGGAAGTTTTTGAAGCGTTTTAACGACTGCGCTTTTATCTGCCTTCATTGCCTCCTCAAAAAGATCTGCATTTATTCCGGCCCGGATTATATCTCCTTTTCCTGAAAGGGCCATGATTCTTACTTTTCCTGCACCTCGTACCTCCTTTGCCATCTCTCTGATCTCAAGAAATGTCTCCCAGTCGAGTTTTCCGGCTGATTTGATCTCGCCTTCTGAGAGCAGGGGCATGTTAAGGTCTGCAAGTATCCTCTCAATTCTTCTCAGATCGCTCTTTGGGGCACTTTTTTTGTCAATGTATGCCGCCTGTGCGCCGGAATTTTCAATCATTCTGATGACTGTTTCCACTCCTGCGCCCGGCACTTCACGTGAGTGGCATATATGCCCGAATCCCGCGTTTGAGCTGAGGGCTATCTCAGTCTCCCTTGCAGCGTAGTGGTTTCCGCCAAACCCGATCATCCGGATGACATCCGGAGAATCTTCCTTTAACACTTCCAGGAGTGTGTCGGCAACGGCGGATGCGGCATCTCTGTCCGCCCATTCCTTCTCAGTGCTGCCTATCTCAACAAAATATGACGGTGTTTTCAGATCAGTCGGCCCGTGGTGGGTTACTTCATAGGATACACTGTAGCCTTCGGGTGCGTATTTATGAAGCATATTCAGGGTCCTGTGCATCCACTCCGGTGCTGCCATGGCAAGTGACTCCGGTTCCCCGCCGTAGTCTGCCGTCTTAAAATTCCCTGTTACATGCACTGTGAGGGCCGGGGCAGGGTTTACGCTTGTATGCCTTGAGATGAAGATTATCAGGTCACAGTCTGTTCTCTCATCGAGATTGTCCTCATATATGAGGCGCTCTTCTGTCTCCAGAAATACGATCTCATGTGAGAAGTACCTTAATATCCCCTCTCCGGAGTGCCCCGTCTTCTTCAGTAGTTCTTTCCTGATATGACATCCTGCGGGGTCTTTTGCTGAATTAACGATTGATATCTTCATATTTTTTTACTGCTGCTGATATTTTTTCCATATGTATTGCATCTGTGAATTACTGTTTTCTGTCCGGAAGGAGATGCACTCCGGTGACAATATCTGCCTGTATGTCTCTTTTCCCGTCTCCTGCTTATTGCCATCACCGGGTTTATGTGGTAATATCTGCTTATGTACCTCTATTCTGCCTGAATATTTGTATATCTTCTCATTTTTTCTGCATTCCCTCACAGGTTATCAGGTCTCCGGCGGTGAACTTCACTCACGGTTATTTTCACCTTTTCTTCCGGAAAAATATCTGCCGCTCTCCAAAGTGCTATGTTAAAAGAATTACAAACATTACAGGACTATTCGAGGGATTGCAGTTGAAAGAGGTGACAAGCAGCTTTAATGCAAAAGAGGTGGAAGGCGAGGTCTTAAAATTCTGGACCGAAAACGACACCTACGGTAAAGTTAAGGAACTCAGAGAGGGAGGAGACGATTATTTTTTCGTTGACGGCCCTCCTTACACTACCGGACATATCCATCTTGGTACTGCGTGGAATAAGATTCTCAAAGATACCATTCTGCGCTACAAGAGGATGTGCGGATTAAATGTGACAGATCGTGCTGGCTATGATATGCACGGGCTGCCTATTGAGGTCCGCGTTGAGAATGAACTCGGTTTTAAGTCCAAGAAGGATATTGAGAAGTTTGGCATATCCGAATTTATTGAGAAGTGCAGGGACTTTGCAGTCACTCATAAGGATATTATGTCTGAGCAGTTCAAAGCGCTCGGCATCTGGATGGACTTTGACAATCCGTATCAGACAATAACTCCTGACTATGTGGAGGCAGCATGGTGGGCGCTCAAGAAAGCGGATGAGAAGAAGCTCCTTGAGACCGGTTCCCGTGTGGTAAACTGGTGCCCGCGCTGTGAGACTGCTATTGCGGACTCTGAGGTTGAGTACTGGGATGAGCAGGACCCGTCAATCTATGTCAAATTCCCGGTGAAAGGTGCAGAGAAGGAGTACCTTGTCATCTGGACGACAACTCCGTGGACACTGCCGGCAAATGTTGCGGTTGCTGTCAAAGAGGAGTTTGTCTATGTGAAAGTCCTTGCAGAGAAGGAGGATTCCTCAGAATATCTCTGGATTGCAGAGGATCTCGCCGGGGAAGTCCTGAAGAAAGGCAGGTATAAGGACTTTTCAGTGGTGGAGAAGAAGACCGGTGCAGAGCTTGCCGGAACAGAGTACGAATCCCCGCTTGCTGATTTTGTCCCCCGGCAAAAGGAGATCGCACACAGGGTTGTTATGGCAGATCACGTCACCCTTGAGAATACCGGAATGGTTCATACCGCACCGGGACATGGGTGGGACGACTACCTTGTCGGCCTCAGGGACAATCTGGAGATTGTCTGCCCTGTTGACGGAAGGGGTATCTTTACAGCTGAGGCAGGAGAGTTTGAAGGACTCTTTGTGAAGGACGCTGATGCAAAGGTTCTGGAAGCACTCGGTGATCATCTCCTGCGTGAGATGAAGATTGTGCACAGATACGGGCACTGCTGGCGCTGTAAGACACCTATCATCTCTCTTGCCACTGAGCAGTGGTTCATTGCAATCCCGAAGATCAAAGAGCAGATGCTCGAAGAAATTGCTAAGGTGAAGTGGTACCCTGAGTGGGCAGGCAGTGCAAGATTCCATGACTTTGTCGCTGATGCACGTGACTGGTGTATATCAAGGCAGAGATACTGGGGCATTCCGATTCCGGTCTGGAAGTGCGACTCCTGTGATAATTATGATTCATTTGGCACAATGGCTGAACTGAATGAGAAGGCAGGCTCAAATCTTACTGATCCGCACCGCCCGTATGTGGATGAGATCACATACTCCTGTTCATGCGGCGGGACTATGAGAAGGGTTGAGGATATATTCGATGTCTGGTTTGACTCTGCAATGGCTTCATGGGCGACAATCGGCTACCCCGGAAAGACTGACGACTTTGAGAAGCTCTGGCCGGCTGATTTCATAACCGAAGGTCAGGACCAGACGAGAGGATGGTTCTATTCCCAGCTCGGCGCTTCAACAATCGCCTTTGACAGATCACCATACAAGAGCGTGATGATGCACGGTTTTGCTCTCGATTCAGATGGCAGAAAGATGAGCAAGTCCTTTGGCAATGTCGTTGCACCTGAGGAGGTCATTGAGAAGGTCGGTGTTGATGTCTTAAGGCTGTACATCATGTCTGCAAGCGCTCCCTGGGACGATCTCAAGTTCAACTGGGATGGTGTCAAAACAACCAACCGTGCGGCAAATATTCTCTGGAATGTGTACCGCTTCCCGCTTCCGTATATGATCCTTGACTCTTTTGAACCGGAAACTGATGAATCAGGAATCTGGGACGGAAAGTATGTCAGGGAGAATTTTGCGTCAATGCCGGATGAGGACAGATGGATCATCTCAAGAATCAATACTGTGGCATCTGACGTTACCGGTTACATTGGAACCTGTGAGCTTCACCGTGCAACCCGTCTGCTTATATCATGTATTCTGGAGGACATCTCACGCTGGTATGTGCAGCTGGTCCGCTCAAGGATGTGGCTTGAGGAGGACTCTGTCAGCAAGAGGCAGGCATATGAGACGATGTACTATGTCATGAGGCGGCTTTCAGGTCTGCTTGCACCGTTCACCCCGCATATCTCCGAGAAGATATACAGTAATCTCAGATCAGAGGCTGATCCTGCAAGTGTTCATATGCTCGACTGGTTTGCAGGTGATGACTCCTTAAAGGAAGCATCAGCTGAGGCCGAGATGGCGGTTGTAAGGTCATTTGATGATGCTGTTGCAACTGCAAGGCAGGACGGCAGAAGAAAGCTGAGATGGCCTGTTGCAGAGGCTATTGTCATCACTGACTCTGATGTTTCTGAAGCTGCGGTTATAAGGCTCAATGAACTCTGCCGCCAGCGTGCCAATGCACGCAGAGTTACGGTTGTGAAGGGTGCGTGGGACCGCATGGGCGTAAAGGCCGAACCTGTTATGAGGGCAATCGGGCCGGAATTCGGAAAGGAAGGGCCGAAGGTCAAAGCCGCAATCGAAGGTGCGGACGCAGCCATGCTTAAGCGTGAGATCGGGGCAAACGGCTCGGTTGAGATCTCCGGGTACACGATTACAGCAAAGCATGTTGCATTTGATGAGGAGCTTCCGGAGAATGTCTTCTCCGCAAAGATGGACGGGGGCATTGTCTGTGTCGATGTAACCCTTGATGACGATCTCACAGCCGAAGGGTACGCAAGGGAGGTCATCAGGAGAATCCAGGAGATGAGAAAGCAGCTTGATCTCCAGGTTGATGACTCTATTTCAGCAGTCGTTCAGATTGAGGACGAAAAAATTCTGGGTCTTGTCTCCGGATGGAAAGAGATGATAATGAACGAAGTGCGTGCAAAGTCTCTTGAGATCTCTGAAACGGGAGATGTTGAAGCATCACTTGTTCAGGACTGGGACGTTGAAGGAATAACGATGAATATCGGAATTTCAGGTCTTTCCTGAATTTCCGGCTTAAATTAATTTTTTTTTGTTTGGGTCTGAAATACTGCCCGCCGGAATCTTTGGCATAACCGGATTCTATCTGTAAAAAAGTATTTTTTCTCCGGAAATTATTGCCTGCCGGAGATACTGTGGTTATTGTTCACTGTGTCTCTTCATCGCGTGAGAGCAGTTTTATTATATATTCGTCCGCAGCCTGCACGTCACTGAAGAGGGGCGGGTTTTTGTCAGCCGTAATTATTGTCCGGGAGGCTGTAACTTCAGTGCCGGTTATGGGGTTAAAGCCCTTTCTGAGCACTTTGTCCTTATGAATGACTGTTCCGCGCCTCTGCCATGCCGGAGTTTCCGAAAGATTCACGCCCCGGTTAAACATCATCTCGTGCATATCTGCCGACTTCATCCCCTTCATTATCCTGGCAGTCTCTGTGCCTGTATTTCCTTCGGATATGAGGGCGCTCTGGCAGTAGGCATTCATATGGTTTCTCCATGCCTCACTCTGCCGCCATGAGAGATATTTTCCGGTCTGGTCTTTCTGTATCATTATAACCCTTGAATCAAATGCCAGCGGCTTATTCAGGCCAAGTTCAAGGAGGAGGGCAGATGCCGCATATGAGGCGCAGACTGAATTTATCTTCTCAATGCGTCCTTTAAAGGGAAGATTTGCAAAGTAGAGGCTTATCTCGTCTGAAAATGTATATGCAAATTCCGGTTCAAGACCGCTTTTGGAGATGAGTTTCTCAGATACTCTCCACATGGCAGAGCTGAACTTCTCATCAAATGGCTTTTTAAAATTCAGATCTCTGGTCAGGCTGTGAAATGCCCTTCCGTCAAGCCTGACAATGACAGGCGGGACTGCATAAATACCACTGAAGATCTCTCTTTCCTGCATATAACCGGTAAGTTCTCCCTTTTTTATTTGGATTCATTCTTCTGGAACATATTGTTGATATGGCGGATGATGATTATGTCTCCTATTGACTTTACAATCCTGTATGGGATTTTTATTCCGGTGAATCCCTTCATCTGAACAAATTCAGGGTTTAAATCTCCAATGGCAAGAGCATCTACTTTTTTTGTGTCGATATTCAGTATGGCATCGTCAACCGTGCCGACACGGACTGCCTTGTCTGTATAAACTTCTACCCCGAAGAGCTCGGTGATTTGTGTTTTCATCGTTACCGGTTGAAGGTATAATACTTAATATTTAAAAATATAATCTATCTCAATGCAGGATTCAATACAGATAGGCAGGCTGTTTGGCATTCCCATAAGGTTACATTTCACATTTCTGCTGGTTATTCCGCTTTTTACGTATATAATCGGTTATCAGATTGAGTACAGCGCATCCTTTCTTGAGGAAATTTACAGTCTGCCTTATGAGATGGATCTCTCGCTTATCACTGCCGGAACAATGCCATATGCTCTCGGCGCTGTTGTGACTGTTTCACTTTTTGCGGGCGTTCTGATACATGAACTGGCACATTCTGTTGTCGCTCTCTCAAAAGGGCTGGAAGTTACGGGTATTACCCTGCTGATACTTGGCGGTATATCATCCATAGATGAGGGTAAGTCTCCGGATCCTGCCATCGAACTTCCAATGGCGCTTGCAGGGCCGTTTGCAAGCCTTATCATCGGGATTGTGACCTCGGTAGCGGCTTATATCTCGTATGTCACGATCTCTCAGCCGGCCTTTGCCTCACTCGTCTTTTATATTCTTGGATACCTGGGCTTTCTGAACATTCTTCTCTTCCTCTTCAATCTTATTCCGGCTTTTCCTATGGACGGCGGACGGGTGCTCAGGGCACTTCTTGCAAAGAGGATGCCGGTTCACCGGGCAACAAAAATAGCAGCAGATGTCGGCCGGGGTTTTGCGATAGTATTCGGTATTGTCGGACTGTTAATATTCAGCCCTGTGCTCATAATAATCGCAGTATTCGTCTATCTCGGTGCCGGGCAGGAGGCATCAATGATGAAGTACAATGAGCTGCTCCGGGATGTCTGTGTAAAGGATGCGATGTCCTCGCCTGTGACGGTTGTACGGCCGCATATGCCAATCTCAGAACTTGTTGATCTCATGTATCAGACGAGGCATCTTGGCTTTCCGGTGATGGACGGCGAGGATCTCGTTGGCATGGTAACTCTTGCGGATGCGGGATCACATGCCTCCATTGACAGTGATGCTCTGGTTGTAAGGGATGTGATGTCATCCGATCTTATGGTAGTTTCACCATCACAGCCACTTGCAGATGTGTTAAAGATCATGTCTATGCAGAATATCGGCAGGATTCCGGTGGTGAAAAACGGCAGGGTTGCCGGCATTGTCACACGAACCGACATCCTGAAGTTCATCGAAATTAAGGAATATTCCGGGGATAAAAAGAGCTGAACTGTCAGATTTCTGCCTTAATAAAATTCCGGCTGAAAAAAAAGTTATAATCTCAGAACTGGATTATATCATCAATGGGTGTCTCACCCACAATCTTTCTGAATTCCTCAATATTTTTAAACGGCCTCTTTGCAATGATGGATGCGGCCCTCTTCTTTCCGACTCCGGGGAGGTATTTTAAGGCGTGTATTGATAGTTCATTTATCTTAACCGGAATGGTCATCGCAGTGACTGATCTAAATCCCCAGTCAGTGACTGCGGCATCAGTGACCGTTCCTTCTTTTATCTCCTGCGGGATTCCGACAAGTATAGGATAAGATCCCATCTGCCGCCCGAATGAGGTTTTGCCGCTCTCCTCAATGATTATCTCCTTAAGGGGAGTTCCCGCCGGAAATACCCTCTTTAACATCGGCAGGTCAAAATTCCGGCGGACATCATCCTTAAACGCCTTAAATTCCCTGTCGTGCATGCCAAGTGTATTGTTATCATAGGCTTTTGTCCCTTCAAAGGGCATCACCTGCCGGATGTTTACCCTTCTGACAAGCAGTCCGCGTCTGGCGACCTCATGCAGAAATTCAAGGTTGAGCCTGTAGGTCTCTTTTGTCTCACCCGAAAGTCCGGTGACGAAATTTATCCCCGGAAGAAGTTCCGGTACTCCGTCTCTTCTGACTGCCCCGACTTCGTTTACAATCTCAATGGCTCTCATAACCTCTTCTGCTGAGGCTTTGAGGTTGTTGGCAGATATAACAGCAGGATCTGCTGACTCAAGGCCGAATGCTGCTACATCCCCTGCTGTATGCCACTTCACAATCGCTCTCAGGGCTTCCTTTGCCTCCTCCTCATGGGCTGCAATGGTGCCGGGGTTTACATTGTCTATATGCAGTGTATGAAGGCCGGGCGCATTGCTCCTGATTCCGGAGAATAACCTCTCGATCACATCGGGTTTTGGCGTTGGGAATTCTTCCCCGATCTTAGCACCGTATGCCAGAATGTCAGGCTGCCTGCCGACTCTTATATGCTCTGCCCCGCTCTCATGCAGCGCCCTTGTCTCTGCAAATATGCCCTTTGGACTTCTGAATACAGGCTCGCCGTACACTGACTCTGTGCAGAATGAACATCCGCCTGTCACAGATCTCGAGCACCCGCGTGCGGTCTCCATCTCACAGATCACATGCGGAAATTTTGGATGAAGTTTTATGATGAAGCTTCCGGCAGCGCTGAATCTGTCAATCTTTTCGTAGTTCAGCTTCCCTTCCGGTTGTCTGCCGGAAAGAGCGTTGTCAAGGGCTGCTCCAATCTCTCCTTTTAGTATGTGATCGTAGGATGAGAAGCACTGCTTCTCTGCATAATGGCCGCCGCCGCCGGAATATCCAAGATTTAACGGGCCTCCGAAGAATGTCTCAGGCACTGTGAGCGACTCTGCAATCTGCATGATTTCAGTAGCCGTTGCCGGAGTTCCGGCAAAGTACTTCCCCGGCACTGTAACCCCTGATATGACAATGACATAGTCGCTTGCCTGAAGCTCAGAAAATACCGCCGGATTTTTCCTTAACTGATCAATGGTGTAATATCCGGTTTTAAACCCTCTCTCTGCACATACGCCTGCTGCATAGCGGACATATGGTGAGATATAGGGCGATACTCCGAGGCATGCAGGTTCATCTACATATCCGTCTATGATTACAGCCTTTGGCACTTTGCCACCGGGACTGTCAGATCTCATATCCGATTTCTCTTAAGAGATCCTTGGCAATCATCAGTTTGCCTCTCTTCATTGGATTTACTGTTTTGTCGTCGAGATCAAAGCCTGCAAAGATTATCTCTTCAGCACCAAATTCGTCTGCTGTAAATGCCGCCCTGTCTCCGTCTGTAAATCCGCCGTAATTGTGGACATTTGATATGGGTTCTGCCTGGGTTGTGAGCACAAGCGGACCTTTAAACCGTGGTATCCAGTTTTTGAGGAGAAAGATATTGTCTCCGTGTGCATGGATAACGATCACCGTTCCCTTATCATTCATCTCAATGAAACTCTCATCACAGCCGTCAAGATCGGTGAATATCGCATCCGGAAGTATGCCCGCTTTATACAGTCTCTCAGATGCTGCATCTGCGGCGAGGACTTTCCCCTTTATCTTTTTGATGTCAGAGTCAAGGCAGGGTGCATTTCCGCATACTGTTACTGTATTGCCCCCGCAGAGTTCTTTCAGGAGATTTATGTCGTCTCTGTCCGTAAGCTCTGATGCAAGGATGGCGGCTTTCTCATCTCCGTCCCTGTCAAATCCAAAATAGTCGAGTATTTTTGTGTAATGGGGTTCCCAGTCTTTAAATCTCATCATGCTCTCCTGTGAAGCATTTCTCTGTTTCATCCGTTTTCTGTAAGCCGCTGTTCATGTGTTGTGACTTTTTTGTTTATATCTACGAGGTCAGCAAAACGTTCGAGAATCGGGTCAATTACAAGTGCAAGGAGTTCTTCCTTATTCTTTACAAGGGAAAAAGAGTTGAGTGGTATTCGTGCCGCTGCCATTGTGGCATGGCCGCCGGCTTCACCGATATCGGAGAATGCCTCTTTTAAGACATTGCCCACATGAAGCCTGATGTCCTTGTTTCTTGCTGATATGGTGATGAACTCTTCTCCTATTCCATATGCAATTGCTGTATTTATGCCTTCAAGCTGAATCATCAGATCTGCGGCCTGCGGGATTATGTCGCGGTTTCTGACATATCCGACATTTGTAAAGAGATAGCCGCTCTGGACTTTCCTGTTTCTGATGGCATTGCCAAAGCCTTCCATTGTCTCTGGCGACATTGAGGGTGATGTAATCTTTCCGAGAAGATCTCCATCTGTCAGGGGGAGCAGGTATGCGGCGTAGTTTAAGTCCTGTGGTGTTGTATTTCTGGAGAATTCCCTTGTGTCTGCCCTGATGCCATACAGAAGTGCAGTTGCAACCTTCTGGTCTATTGATATTCCGAGTTCCTGTATGTATTGCGTTATTATCGATGCAGCTGCGCCCGCATTCGGCCTTATATCTACAAATTCAGCCGGAACTGACTGTTCATTATCCGGAGGCATGTGGTGGTCAACTATTATATTGACGTGGATGTTGTCAGGGACTGAATTGTTTATTCCGGGTCCCGGTGAATCAACAAGTGCAAAATAATCACATTCATCGATGACTTCGTCAGAGAATTTCACCATCTCAATGTCAAGAAGGGTGACAAATGCCCTGTTTTCCTGATGGCCGATCTTGCCGTCATATACGATTCTGCATTCGAGTTTCCCGCCGCTCGCAGTTTTTGCTATTGCACAGAGTCCCATTGCGCTCGATATCGCATCCGGATCCGGGTTAGCATGGAGAAATATACCCATTATTCCTTCAATTTCAGAGAGGTAATGGTAGAGTTTTCTTGCGAGCCTTGACGAGTGAAGTTTTCTGATATGGTGTACTGCGGATTTTGCAAAGACTTCCTGCGGATAAAGTGTCATGTCTGAACCGGCCTGTTCGAGCAGGGTGAGGCTTAACCTGTCAACAGCTCTTGCAATTACGTAAGCCGGAGGATAGGTTTCCTTTACCGTCTTTACTGCTTCGAGGTTGGCATTTTTATCGCTTGAAAGGACAAATACGACTTCCGGAACCGGGAGTGAGTTCAGGAAATCGTTTTTCTGTATGTCGCGGACTATTGCTTCGTAGTTTTGATCTCTTAAATCCTCGACTCTCTTTTCATCAGAGTCGATGATTATGATCTCATCAGAATCATGCGCGAGTACTTCAACGACATTATAACCGATGCTTCCACAGCCAAGGACGAGGTACTTCACCTTATCCGAGGAGCCATTAGGCAGGCTATCTGGCATGTATCATCATATATCTACTTCTGGATTTATTAAGGGATTTCCGAAATCTATATATTGTTCCACATGCTAGTTATGTAGGCGCAAAGGCGCAGTTGTGGGCCTGTAGCTTAGTCAGGCAGAGCGACGGACTCTTAATCCGTAGGCCAGGGGTTCAACTCCCTTCAGGCCCGTTACAACTTCTTTTCAGGGTTTTTTCTCAGTAATTATGATTTTCTGCGTCCCGGAATTGTTATTTTTTTATCTATGGTCTGAATTTTATCGCTGAGCAGCCGCCTGGTTTGACTCTGCCGGAAAAACCTGTTTGTTTCTGAAAATATAGCCGGGACTTTTGTCTCTCCTCATTGGTTTAAACCGGAGAGATCAAAACCGGAAGTTCTAAAATAATGTAAGTATAAGTTATGTAGGCGCAGAGGCGCAGTTGTGGGCCTGTAGCTTAGTCAGGCAGAGCGACGGACTCTTAATCCGTAGGCCAGGGGTTCAACTCCCTTCAGGCCCGTTACAACTTCTTTTCAGGGTTTTACTTCTTTAGCGCAGGCTTTGTTCCGGATAATTCTGTATAGTATAATGGCAATGTCTGAAAAAAAGGAATTATTCACCGATCATAACCAGCATATCCTCAAGGCTTGGATAGTGCGATTCAATCTTTTTAACTCTCCCGCCGCCCTTTGCAACGATATTCGTCAGATTGCTTAAGTCATCCACATCCTCAACCGTTGCTGATATAATTCCGGCAGACTCCGAATACTCTCCTATAACACCTTCAAGCAGATCCCGGTCGTCAAGAACGAACTCTATCTCATATGATACAGAACCGAATTTACTTCTCAGCTCGTCCATATCTCCGAGAGCAAGTGTCTTGCCCCTTCTGAGTATGAGCACCCGGTCACAGATCTCTTCCACCTGATAGAGATTGTGCGCAGAGAGGATTATTGTCTTCTCCCCTTCTTCCTTAATCTCACGGAGAAACTCGCTTATGTACCGCGATGTCATAGGGTCAAGCCCGGAGGTTGGCTCATCATATACCAGAAAGGACGGGTCATGCATCAGTGATCGTGCAATGGCTGCCTTTCTCTTCATACCCTTTGAAAACTCGCCCATCTTTTTGTCGCCCGGATCAAGCTTCAGCTTTGACAGCAGTTCCCTGCTTTTCTTTCTGATCTCCCCGTCACTCATCCCGTATATCTCACCAAAAAACGCAAGATAACTCCAGACATTCATATTTTCATAAAGCCTGGACTCTTCCGGAAGATAACCCAGAGTCCTTTTATGTATGTCCGGATGCCTGACCACATCAACTCCGTTAATCTCAAGTTCGCCGGAAGTCGGCTTAATCAGCCCGGACATTATCTTTAACAGTGTCGTCTTCCCTGCACCGTTATGTCCGATTATTCCAAATATTCCGGGTTTATCGAATTCAAAGTCAACTCCGTCAAGAGCTGTGAATCCGTCAAAGTCCTTTACGAGAGATCGGGCGCGAATCATTTAGTATCAGGGATTACTTTACACCATTTTTATATAATAATTCCTGTTGAGGCGGCAGTGCAGTATTTTTTCACCTGCCTGTGAATTCCGGTTTTTGATTGCCGTACTCTAAATCTTCTTATATCATCAGTATAATAAAAGAAGCAGAGATCAAAGAGTGAATTTATGCAGTTATTATTTCCTGATTATTTATCCGGAAATTATGATACTTAAATTCCTGAAAAATCCGGATTAACAGAGGAGATGTGGGATAAATGGCAGATGCACTGAGAAATATCGGCACAATTTCAAAATGGGAGGTCAAGCGGTTTGCCGGTACAATGAGCCGGGATGTCCTGCCGATCTCCATTGTACTCTTTATTCTCCTGATTCTCGCAACCGGACTTACACAGCAGAGCGGTATGCACCTCCAGGATGACATCTACACTGCCGGTATTGACAGCGTAGATGCGGCATCTGTCCTTTCCGGGGATGAGCGGTTTCAGGTTTATCTGATTGACTCTGCCTCCCCCTCAGCCGGAGCATATAATTATTTTGATATAACAATAATTGACGGCGGCGTATCGCGCCTTGGCACTGAGAAGGCATCCGCCGCCTTAAGTGCACTTGAGAAGGATTATACCCGGTATAAAACTGCCGTGTACAACCGTGAAACTGATATATTTGCCGTATATCCGCTGCTCATTGACGAGCAGTATGTGAAGAGCGAACTTGATTTTCTTGCAACCCAGAGCGGACAGCTGGCAGTGTCTCCGCCTAATCCTTTCAGAGCGCCTGAACCATCACTGCCTGTGCAGCCCGTAACTCCGCCCGGTGATGCAAGAAATATCAATCCTGATGAGTTCAGGTTCGGGCTTATTGAAGGTGAGGGTGAGGACAGCCGGGTATCACGATATACTGATATGCTCACCTCATCCGGGGGAAACGGCCTTGAGTACAAGACTCCCTCTCAGCTTGCGCCGCCCCTTCCGTTTGACTCGATAATACTGGTATTTGTATTCGTATTTCCGCTCTACTTCACATCCCAGTTCTTCATGATGAGTATTATGAATGAGAGGATAGGCAGAAGCGGTGAGGCCCTGCTTGCCTCACCAGTTCCCGGCTGGCAGATAATCCTTGGTAAGGGAATTCCCTATTTCCTGATGATGCTTGCAATCTCAACAATTCTGACCGCCCTCACAAGCGGTGAGTTCATAATTCTCCTCCCGCTTATTCCGGTGATATTCTTCTTCCTTGCCAATGCTCTTCTAATCGGAATGACTGCGAGGAGTTTTAAGGAGTTATCCTTCATCTCTATATTCTTCTCCACCGTTGCAACATCCTATATATTCTTCCCAAGCATCTTTGCAAATATCCATGTCGTAAGCCTGGTGTCGCCGCTGACTCTGATAATCCTTCAGCTTCAGGGTGACGGCTTTACATTCTATGATTTCATATATTCGACATCACTCTTCTTCATCACCGGAGGTGTGATCTTTTACCTCTCAGCGAGAAATTTCACCGAGGAGAGGCTCTTTAACTATCACAGGCTGATTCCAAGGTTAAGGGAGTTTATCCGGACAGTTATATCTGACAGATGGACAAATACATCCCTCTTTGCAATAAGTGCAATAACCGTTCCCTTTGTATTTATGGCGCAGATGATGGTTCTTGTGCTCTTCTTCAATCTGCCAATGCCATATTCCCTGATTGCAATTCTCATATCTGCGGCATTCATTGAAGAGCTGGCAAAGTCAGTCGGGGTTTATACCCTGTACTACACATCGCCGGAGTACTTCAGCCTGAAAAATATTATTGTTGGTTCTTTTGTAGTAGCGCTTGGCTTTCTCGTGGCTGAAAAGCTCCTCTTATTTGCAACCCTTGCCGAGATTACCGAGTCTGTATTTGGCGAGATTATGTTTGCAAGCCTTCAGGTGCTCTGGCTTCCGCTCTCGCTGCATATGATTGGTGTCCTGACTACCATATCCTGCCTGAAACTCGGCGGAAGGCGTGCATATGTTATAGGGCTGATTGCGGCAACGATAGTGCATGTCCTGTATAACCTGTACTTTATCCTTGGATGGGGTGCTTAACAATGAAGAGAAGAAACTGTATAATCATCGCAAAAAAAGAGCTTCAGGGGCTTTTTTCTGAAAAAACTATACTCCTTGCCATACTGCTTCAGCTCTTCATCGCAATGTTCTCCTCATTTCTCCTTGTGGGGCTGGCATCTATGTACAACCCTGACTCGATTAGTCAGTATTCAACGATCAAATATCCTGTCGGGGTTACGGGAAATACCACATCACCGCTTACAGGGCAGCTTGCATCCAGTGACAATTTTGTCATATATGAGATGGAGCTTGGCACTGCACTTGCGGCCTTAAAGGAGAGAAAACTCTCGGCAGTCATATGGATTCCGGGAATTGAGGAGTATTCGGCAGATCCGATCACAATTACCCTGTATGTCATACAAAATGACATCCAGTCAAGCATTGTTAATGTGAAGCTAAAGGATGCTCTTTTAGACTATGAAGACAGACTCAGAAAGATCCGGCAGTCAAGGCTTGAGTTTAAGCCGGTCGAACTGATACTTCCGGAGACAAACCCGTCCAGTGACTTCTATGAGTTTGTGTACGGCCTGCTAATTCCGCTTCTGGTCTTTATGCCGGCGATAATCTCCGGTGCACTGATAATCGATCTCATAACGGAGGAGTACCAGCAGGATACGCTTGAGACACTTATGTCAACTCCTGTAACCTTCCCTGAGATGATCTGGGGCAAGACTGCTGCATGTCTGGGACTTGTGCCTGTGCAGTCTGCCGGGTGGCTCCTGCTCTTAATGGCCAACGGCATAGCGATCAGCGGTTTTGTCCCGATAATTCTGCATGTCACCGCCGGATCTATGGTGATTATACTTATCGGGGCGCTTATCGCTCTTAAATACCGTGAAAGAACAAACGCCCAGTTTATATTCTCAACCGCCCTTGTGGTCGTCATCCTTGCCTCACTGGCTGTGCCCCTGAATCCGGCAAATCTCATTGTCAGGCTTTCGGTGGACTCTATAGGGCCGGTTCACTGGCTTGTCCTTGCGATGGTTATGGGTGTATGTGTCATACTCTCGTACCTGATGACCGGATATGCAAAGAGGGTTGAAGGTAAGGTCATCTGAGTGAGATTTACAGGTATTTTGTGATATATCTGTAAATTTCAGGCCTTTCACCTTTTCAGTTTTTTTCAGAAGTGATATATTTTATCTGCTGTCAATGTATCACATGGATAAATTAAGGTTATCTTCCTCCGGTGCGGGCCGGCCATTTCCGGCATTATGTATTCTTATACTGGCGGCTCTGCTGCTGGCAGTATCTCCGGTTTTGGCACAGGCAACAGATTCCATGACAATTGAGTCGTCACAGGAGAGTGCACAGATCGGCGATATTGTCAAATTTAAGGGTAAGGCAGGCGCTGGTATGAATACAGCACCTGTCTATCTCTTCATTACAGGGCCTGATCTTCCTGAGAGCGGAACCACACTTGAGGGTGATGTCCGGCACGCAAGAATCCCGCACCACCAGATCTATTCAGGTGGTGCTGAGTGGGATTACTCATGGGATACCGGGCTTGTTGTGGGCGGACTTGATGAGGGTATTTACAAAATCCATGTGACAACACTGTCCGACAATGAAAAAGCGCTCTCATCCGGAAATTATGCCGTTACTGAGATTGAGATTACAGATCCAAAAGGAGAGAAGAAGGAATCACCTTCCGGGATTATCTATATCATCTCTGCACCTCTCATTGCAGGTCTGATTTTCTTAACCAGGAATTATTCCGGTTCAGGAAAATAATATTTATTTCTTTTTTTCCGCCGCGGGTTTTGTAATCCGGATGATTGTGTGCAGATTTGAAATTTTTTCTATTTAATTCCATTTTTTTACCTTATTGCGTATTTTTTGCCTGTTCTCAATATTCCGGAAGGTATATATATACTATAGCTGAATTACATTTGATTATTATGGCATCAGGAAAATTAAGGTTTTTTGCAGTTGCCCTTCTCTGCCTTGCGGCATTATCGGGGATGGCTTCAGCAGAGCAGCCTCTTGGAAATCAGCTTGGCTGGTACACCTTCCATACCAATGTGGACGGGGCAACCATCTATGTAGATGGTCTTGCAGTGGGAACAACAGTGAACCAGGAGTACACCTATACGGTGTATCTGGACGGCAGCCCGTCAAGTATGCCAACGACTGCATATGCGGCAAAGGCAGGCTATACAAACAGTCAGGTTACAAGCCTGAGCACCCCGTCAGTTGGTGAGACTGTTGATTATTATTTCACATTAAATTCACAGGGGCCGACGACAGGATCAGTTTATGTCTCGTCATCCCCCAGCAATGCGGCACTCTATGTTGACGGAACGTACTATGGAATGACCCCTCACACCGTTGACGGACTCTCCACAGGTACGCACTCTGTCAGAGTTACAAGATCCGGTTACCAGGACTGGGGATCTACTGTATCAGTCTCAGCAGGGCAGCAGTCTTCAGTCACAGCAACCCTTGTTCCGGTCAACGATCACGGAACAATTGCAGTCACCTCGACACCAACACGTGCATCAGTATATCTTGACGGAAACTATCAGGGACTCTCTCCGGTTACAATTTCCGGTGTTACAAAAGGTGCCCACATCGTTGAGCTTAACAAAGCCGGCTACTATGAATGGTCAGGACAGGTAAATGTCTATGCCGGACAGGTGACCACAGTGTCAAGGACATTATCTGCAATTCCAAACCCTTCAACAGGTACTCTCTACATCTCCTCAACACCGAGCGGGGCATACATCTACCTTGACGGGTCATATATTGGCGTTACGCCGTACTCAGGCAGTTATGTCATTGACAATGTCGCAAGCGGGACACATACAGTTACCCTGAAAATGTCAGGTTATTCCGACAAATCAGTATCTACTACAGTTTTAGGTGGCGGGACGGCAACCGTATCTGTGAATATGGATTCAACCACTCCGACTCCGGCGGCAACAGGAACACTTGATGTCACATCCAACCCTACAGGTGCAAATGTCTATATCAATAATGAATACAAGGGCATTGCACCTTTCCAGCAGTCAATGGCAGCAGGTCAGTACAGTGTGACCTTCAGGCTTACAGGATACTCTGACTCAACAGTTTCAGCAACTGTCAATGCAGGCGGCACCTCCTCTGTTCAGGGCAATCTTGTGCCTGTTTCACAGCCTACACAGAGCGGGCTGCCTCCATTTGCAGTAATTGGTGCAGTCCTTGCAGCAGGACTTATCTTCTGCATAGGGAAGATTAAGAGAGATTAAAATTACCGGAATTTATTCCGGTTCATAACAGACATTTTTTTTCCGGTTCTGACAAAGACTAATTATAAATGAAAGTCTCTGTCATCTCACCTGAAATATATACATACGGAGCCATGCTCATAGGCGGTATTCTCCGTGACGGCGGTCATGAGGTAACGATAGCCAATAACTTTGCCGGCGATACTGAAGACCCCGTAATGCTCAGTCTGTATTCCACCCAGCATCTGCTGTCTTCAGAAATTAAGCAGTTTGTCCGGAATAAGAGGGCAGAAGGCGGAACTGTTGTCATCGGAGGGCCGGTCTCGGCATACCCTGAGATGGTAATCGGTGAACTTGAGCCTGATTTTGTCGTCATCGGGGAAGGCGAGGAGACCGTTATTGATCTCCTGGATTCCGGATTTTCAAAGGATATTGCAGGAATTGCTTTTAAGGATAATTCAGGCATAGTAATCCGGGAAAAGAGAGGTCAGGCATCTGTGAACCGTGGACTGCCATTAATTCCGGCTGACATCAGCGCCCAGAGCATCCGCGGTGCATCCGCATATATAGAAACCCACAGGGGCTGCACAGGCGCATGCACCTTCTGCCAGGTTCCGAGGTTTTTTGGCCGGAATATCAGGAGCAGGAAGCTTGAGGATGTACTGGCCGAAGTGAGGGAGTTTAAGAGGATGGGCGCTACGAGGCTCTCAATTTCCGGCGGAACAGGATCGCTCTACATGGCCGATGACGGTAAGTTCAATGAGGATGCCTTTGTCGGGCTTTTAAAGGAGATGGCTGCCATTATGGGGCCGAGGAATATATCATCGCCTGACATAAGGGTGGACTGCATAAGTGAGAGGGTGCTTGATGCCATCCGGGATTATTCAATCGGCTGGGTCTTCTTTGGCATTGAGTCCGGTTCTGACAGGATTCTGCGGGAGATGGGCAAGGGTGCAAATATTCAGGCGGCATCTGATGCGGTCTTTGCGTGCCGGGATCATGGGTTAAAGGTTGCCGGCAGTTTCATTGTGGGACACCCGAAGGAGACTGAGGAGGACTTTGAGCTTACCAAAGATTTTGTAACCGGACATTCCCTCGATGATGCCTTCGTCTCGGTTGCAGAACCTATTCCGATGACACCGCTTGCCGATCTTGTGTTAAAAACACCACGAGAAGATAATCCGGTGTATATCCCGCATGACGGCGAATACAGATCACTGAAGCTTACTGAGGCAGAAGCAAGGTCATTTGACCTTCAGATGCACGCCGATATGTTCAAACCGGGACTTCATGTGGTGACAGATGAGGTATTCAATGCTTATCTTGCAGGTGTCAGAAAAGACGGGGAGGAGGTCAGGGCTGCAACTGAGCTTTTATTCCGGTATTATGGTAGCCAGTATTAACCCTTAATAATTCAGGTATTATCCTGAATTATCTTTTTTAAAGTATGAGCTGATGCGGTCAGCGACATTGGCCCTCAGGTTACCATAAAATATCGCGTAGTCATACATATGGTACACACCTTTTGGGAATGTAACGCTCGTTGCCGGAAGTTCTTCAGGGTGAGAAATGTCTGTTAAGATAAGGTCACTGCCTACCACCTGAGCTGCTGCGAAATTTTTGTACCTGTTCGGCGTTTCCGGGTGTTCATGCCTAAAAAACGCTGCCTCAATATTGGATGATGCAGGTGCATACTCATTATCCGTTTTCCATGTCAGAGGGTTTACGACAAAGGTCCCGGGGATTATCGTCGGAGCTTCTCTCTCTTTGTTTTTTTCATCGGAGATTGAATTATAGGTTATAAAACACCCGGTATCTTCTGCATTTTCACATATTCTCATCAGGGGGTTTATGTCAAGGTCCTCCTGTGTTATAGAATAACCTATAGTATAGGCTGCAATAAGCTTCTTTAATGAATCCTCACTGCCTGTCAGGAGTTCTCCTGCCTTTGAGAGTTCAACAACCCTGACAGATCCCTGGCTGTGGGCGGCAAGAATTATCGGCCTCTCACCTCTATTGATATTTTTCAGGAAGTAGTCAAATGCCCGGATGAGATCCTGCTGGCCCAAATCGAAGATCGGCCTTGCAGCGGTGAGCATTACGGGATTTATTTTGACATTGTTCTGCCTGTAATAAGGTGCATAGATGTTGGCCTGACCGTCAAATATGCTCGCCTGCTCAACAATTGTCCACTCTGCCTTCTCCCTCAGACCTGGGTCTGTTATGTCCATTAAGTAGGTCGTATCATCAGAGAGAATAGTCGGGTACACCCAGAACACATCTACCGGCTGCCTCTCCCTGCTGAAATGATCCGGCAAAGTAAGCCAGCATTCCGGTCTGTTGTAATCAGGTGCATTGGTTACATCCTTTTCCGGATCAAAGGGCGGCAGGGTTACGGGAATACCTAATTTTTGTCCTTTTAAATCTTTTAGTGTCATCATATCTCATCCTCCCGGATGTTAACTTCACAGGTAATCTGTATTCTCAAAGATTTTTATATTTTGGTTTTTTATCTGCCTCTGATTCCGGATTATTTTTTATTCTGAAATCTGCTATTGCCTGTCAGACTACACAATTAATTTACCATCTGAGCGAATACATTTAAACAAGTTTAAGATGTTTGGACGGTTCATAAAGAAAATACCCAAAAAATACCGTGATTATTTTATTTTCCTTGGTCCCGGTCTGCTTTTAGCAATTGCTGCTGCCGGAGAGAGCGGGATAGCAGAGGCAGTTGAGATTGGGGCACATTTCGGTTTTGAACTGATATGGGTCGTAATTCTCACCATTATCTTTAAGTTTGCTTTTGCAAACGGAATTGCACGCTATACCTTTGCAACCGGAGAGACAATATTTGACGGATTCAGGCGGCTTCCGGGTCCTTCCAACTGGGGTTCATATCTGGTAATGATAATTTATTTCCTTGAGATGTTCGCATTCGGAGGAATGCTCATCTATGCAGGAATATTTCTGGACTACCTGATTCCGGGAATCTGGCCCTCCTGGTTTGTCGGTGTCTCTTCTATTGTTCTGATTCTCTTCCTGCTCTGGAAGGACTCATATGAGCGGGTTGAAAAGCTCGTAATCTTCCTTGTTCTTGGTCTCTTTGTCGCGATAATGTACTGTCTCTTTGAGTTTTCACTTCCTTATGGTGCAATAATTGAAGGGTTTAAGCCTGATATTCCGGAAGGCTCAGTCATTGCCATTATGGCTATGATGGGTGCTGTGGGTTCGGGATTAAACCTTCTTTTATATTCTACATGGCTGCATGAGAAGATGGAAAGCACTTCTGAGGAGATAAATTATAAGCGGTTTTTAAAGAGTATCAATCTCGATCTCTGCATTGCATTCACAATTGTGGGGATTATTACATTTCTTTATATGACCCTTGGGGTCAGTGGCTTTGCTGTCTCATATCTTGGCCACGGCGAGGCGATAACAATTGACAGTATGGTATCGCAGGTGCTCTATGTCCTTGCATATATCCCATATGGTATTGTGATCTTTCTTCTCTCCGGATATCTGATCATGTTTGGTGCAACCCTTTCAGGTATGGACGGGCGTGCAAGGGCGATCTCACATATAATTAAAGATTCAACCCCGGTGAAGAGCAGTGAAAAGGTGATCTACAGGATCTGCCTGCTCATCTTTACCGGCATTATTCTTACTGCAATGTTACTCTTTGATCCGGTGGCTCTTGTGCATCATACTGCTGCATTTGCCTCGGTGATGTTTGGCATTCTTGGCTTTATGATAATATATCTCGATCTTAAACTGCCTGAATATGCCCGTGGGGGCAGATTATGGATTCTTATCACAGGTGCAGGCAGTATTGTATTTTTGTATGTCGCAATGATTCTTGAGTCAAGCCTTCTGACATTTGGCCTGCCGCTCATTGAGAGGCTTCTTGTTATTGGGTTTGTTATCTATGCCTTTTCAAAGACTGATATGTTTCAGAAGTTTCTTGACGGGCGGGCTGATTATCTCGATAAAATCTGGGCTGTAGCAATTTTTGGTGCGATATCCGTCTATGGTACATATCGTGGTATTCCGTTTGACGGTCTTATCATCAATTTCAGGGATACAGGGCCTGCCATTGCCGGACTTTTAGGTGGCCCTCTGGTAGGCGGGCTTGCAGGTCTGATCGGCGGACTTTACAGGTATTCGTCAGGCGGCTGGACTGCCACTGCCTGCTTTGCCGGGACTGTTGCTGCCGGAATTATAGCCGGATTATATATAAGATGGACCAGGGGCAGGCTTACCTATTATCATGCAATAATTCTTGGCATTATTATTGAAAGTGTTCATATTCTCGTGCTTCTGCCGCTGTTAACTGAAGGGATTACATTTGAACAGTATGTCGGTGTGGTTGTTGCGGCATTTCCGTCAATGGTTCTTGCAAATACGGTCGGGCTTCTCATATTTGTATATATCCTCAGTGATCAGGGCCGTGAACTCCTGTATGAAAGATTTTATAAGAAATATTCCGGAAAAATCAGTGAAGATTCTTTGCAGGATGGGGTTTCTGCTGAAGAGAAGAGATCGTATCTTATGTGCAGGCTGAATTTACGTAAAAGCGGTGCAGAAGGGGAAAATAAGTCCCGGACTGATGAAGAGAAAGAAACAGGTTCTTCTGACATAGATGACAGTTCCAGAGAGGCGGATAAATGAAGCCCGGAAATATATGTGAGATTCTGACTCCTGTAAATATAGCCGGCCTGATAATTGTAGGGCTGGTTGTCTTCTTCTCTGCTTATGATATACTGATAATTGAGCCTGGGGATTATCCGGATGAGATTGTTATAGGGGCAATTCTGCCGCTTTCAGGTTCGCTCTCAAATTATGGTCAGGAATTTAAGCAGGGCATTGATATGGCCGTTGATGAGATAAATGGTGGGGGCGGGATATCCGGGAAGATGGTTGAAATTGACTATTTTGACAATATTGGCAATCCCTATATGAGCAAGTGGGCAATTAATTATTATGCGGATGAAGGAATTCCTGCGGTTATCGGTGCTGTTTCAAGTACTGCAACGGTGGCAATTGCACCGATAGCAGAGGAGAGAGGTATTGTTTTAATCTCACCGTCAGCCACAAATCCGGCCCTTTCGGATTACAAAAATTATGTCTTCCGGACAATCTCGTCCGATAAATATCAGGGGCGGGGTATTGGAAAACTGCTCTCAGTGCTCCATCCGGAATTAAACCGCGTGGCTCTCATTTACTCTGATGATGACTATGGGGCCGGCCTCAGTGATTCTGTATTTGAGACATATCCGAAGTATGGCGGTCATTTCATTCTGGTTGAGAGTTTTGATCCAAATATATACGATTTCAGTGCTCTTATAGAGAAGATTAAGGGAGCAGATCCCGACGGCATAATTCTGATCGGATACTATGAACAGGCGGTAAATATCCTGAAGGCTGCTGAGGATGCTGAGGTTGATGCAGTCTGGTTTGGCTCTGAAGGGCTTATCAATGACGGCCTCATTGAGGAGATCGGTGACTATTCAGAGGGTCTTACTGCAACGATGCAGTCCAGTCAGATTCATTCTGATGCTTTTGAAGAGCGGTATTATGAGAAATACGGAAATGATGTGATTAACTGGCCTGTTCCCTATGGTTATGACACCACAAAGATTCTCTCCGAAGCTATTGCAGATGGCGGTTATGATGCCGGTGAGATTAAGGATTCATTAAAGGAGATCAGGTATCTCGGTCTCTGCGGGCCGCGTCATTTTGATGAAAACGGCGACATATATCCTGCATATGATGTTCTCACTGTAACGGATGGTGAATGGGAGAGGATTAAATGGGGAGAGATTGTCTCTGATGAGTTAAAGGAGACTTATGGGCACTGAAGCCGGAATTTTGGGCGCATATCTGGTTTAAATCCGGAAAAATATTTTTTCTCTCCTGTTATCTTATACTGGGCCGTTTTTTCTCATTTTAAAGCTGCTTTTGGCGATCACACTCAGGTATGCCGCTGAGCTTAGCAGAATTATTGCAGCACCTGAAGGGACATCAAGGTAATATGATATGAGTATGCCCGTTGTTGTGAATACTGCTCCGAGTATGGCAGAGAGTATCATCATTTTTTTTATGTTGGAGGCATACCTGTGGGCTATCGCTGCCGGAAGTGTCAGAAGTGCGATTACAAGTATTATGCCGACGATCTGTATGAGCACAACTACGGTGAGTGCGATTATGCAGAGTAAAAGGAGCATAAAGCGGTCAGTGCTGATGTTCATTACGGTTGCATACTCCTCGTCAAAGGTTACTGCCACCATCTGGTTAAAGAAGAAGGATACAATAATTATCACTGCAATTGCCAGAATTCCGGTGAGGATGATGTCAGATTCCGGCACAAGCAGTATATTTCCAAAGAGATATGTCATAAGTCCGGGTGCGTAGCCGGGGGTCATATATATGAGCATTATTCCGAGTGCCATGCCTCCTGCCCATACAGCACCAACAAGTGTGTCCAGGTTTTCTCCGGCTTTCTTTCTGATATAGTTTATTCCGCCGGCGGTTGCAAGGCTGAAGAGTGCCGCTCCTGCGATAGGTTCAAAGCCGAAGAAGTAGCCTATGCCTATGCCTCCGAATGCGGCGTGTGATATGCCTCCTGAGAGTGATACCATCTTCTTAACTATTACAAATGTCCCGGTGATGCCGCAGATTATGCTTGCCAGAACTCCGGCTATGAGTGCATTTCTTAAAAATTCATATGCAAATATTTCAAGCATGGGAATTTCACCTATTTCTGAATGATTCAGTTTTTCTCATAATTATCTCTCTTTTTTCAGGTCTGAACCGGAATTTTTACTGCCGGTGTAGTTGTCCCGTTCATCATGCTCTTCAAATACCCTGTGCGGAATGCCGTGTGCTATGAGTTCAACCGGACATTTGTATGCAGAGTCCAGCATGTCCTGGGAGATCTGGTTTGTATGATGGGTGTAGAGTTTTCTGTTGAGGCATCCGACATAGTCAATATTGGATGAGATAACTCCTATGTCGTGTGTTACAAGGAGGATTGTCATCATGTCGTGGAGTTCTTCAAGCATTTTAAAGAACATTCTGTTTGTTGGGGTGTCAACATAGACTGTCGGTTCGTCCAAAAGCAGCATTTCAGGTTTTCCTGCAAGTGCCCTTGCGATTATTGTCCTCTGCTGTTCCCCGCCGGAAAGTTCTGAGAGATTTCTCTCTGCGAGGTCTTCAATGCCGAGAATTTCGATGGATTCTCTTGCAATTTTTATGTCCTCTTCCCTGTAGGTTTTTCTGATTCCTTTTATATGGCCCATTCTTCCGGAGAGGACCATCTCCATGACAGATATGGGGTATCCGAATTCAAATGTCCGAAACTGCGGGACATAGCCGATAAGGCTGCGGTTCTCCTCCGGAGTTTTGCCGAATACTTTTACAGAGCCTGAGTCTGGCTTTATCAGGCCGAGTATGACCTTTAACAGTGTTGTTTTCCCACCGCCGTTTGGCCCGATTACTGCGTGGAATTCACCTCTGTTTATAGTGAGGTTTATACTGTCAAGGAGGGGATGCCCTCCGCCCATAACTGTGAGGTTATTTATCTCAATTGCCGGTTCTTTCATCTGTTATGCCTCTGAAAATACTTCGGCTGTATTTCTCAGGTTTTCAATGTAGTCTTCCTTTAACGGGTCCACTGTCATAACCCTGCTGCCTGTCTCTTCTGCGATGACTTCGGCACTTTTTCTGTTAAACTGTGGTGATATGAGAACTGTATTTATGTTGTATTCTTCTGCCTGGTCTATCACTGATTTTATTCCGGCCGGTGTCGGCTCTTTTCCGTCTTTTTCAATTGCTATGGTGTTAAGGCCGTATTCTTCTGCAAAATATCTCCATGCAGGATGATAGACGAGTATGTATTCGCCCCTTCTCTCTTTCAGTTTATCTGCTATTTCAGAGTTTAAGGTGTCAAGGCGGCTGAGGTAATCCTGAGTCTGTGACTCAAATTCTGCTCTGAGTTCCGGTTTTATCTCAATGAGGCCCTCTTTTATGTTTTCTGTCATTATTTTTCCGTTTGAGACCGAGAGCCAGATGTGTGGGTCTGTATAGCCTTCTTTATTGTCAGCGTCTTCATCTGATCTTATGAATTTCACTCCGGAAGAACAGTTGATTATCTTTAGGTCCGGGTTAAGTCCGGTTATCTTGTCAAGCCAGTTTTTCTCAGTTTCAAGGCCTGATCCAACGATTGCACAGGCATCCGCAACTGACATCTCCTGAAGTGTTCCGGGGGAGGGTTCGTATGAATGCGGGTCTGCACCGGGCGGAACAAGTGTTTTTACTGTTACGTAATCTCCGCCGACGGCCTCTGCCATCTCTTTTTGTGGTGGTATGGTTACAAAGAGTAGTATGCTGTTATCTTCCATGCCGGAATTTTCACCTTCCGGTTTTGTTTTCTTTGGGTTTTCTGTGCATCCTGCGGTGATTATGAGCACTGTGAGGATTAGTGCCGGTATAATTATTTTATATTCTGGTTTCAATTTGTGGATACTCCCTTTTTTATTTCGGGTGGATATTTCAGGATTTAATATTATTTTTTTGGTTCTCATATAGGTCCCTCTGAAATTTCTTTGGTTTCTGATAATTTTTCGTTTTTAATTTGGATATAATGTTTTATGGGCGAAATTTTTTGGGTTTTATGTCGTATTTCGTAAAAAAGAATATAATCTTTCGGGTCGTATTTTCGGACTGAACAGGTTACAAAGGATTTGATTATTATGCGTATAACAGGATTTCTGGCGGCTCTTCTGATTGTGGCTGCCTGTATGGTTATGGTTTCGGGCTGTCTTGATAACAGTCCGGGAACCGGTCAGGGTCTGAATAAACAGGACGGAAGCGGTGGCGGGCAGAGGATGAACAGCCAGAATGATTCTGGCGGAGGATTTGACGGCGGTCAGCATATTCAGAATGGTTCGGGATATGCCGGTGGTCAGGGTGGATTTAATGATTCTGAATATGTGACAGCTTTTAATCCGTCAGGTTTTAAACAGAGTACTGATGCTTATCCCGTTGGAAATCTGACTGAGGCTGAAGCTGCTGATATTCTCTTTATGGCTGAAGAGGAGAAGCTTGCACGTGACGCCTATCTGTATTATTATGATAAATGGGGTCAGCCGGTCTTTTCAAATATTGCCTCGGCAGAAGAGACTCATATGGACAGTATGGTTGTTCTTATTGAGAGGTATAGTCTTGTAAATCCTGTTGAGGGTGAGGTGAGGGGAGTGTTTGAAAACCCTGAACTTCAGGCACTCTATGATGGTCTGGTAACGTCCGGCTCGGTATCTGAGACTGATGCTTTAAAGAACGGTGCTCTTATTGAGGAGATTGACATCATTGATCTCGATGATGCGATTGCCGGGACAGATAAGCAGGATATTATTCTTATCTATGAGAACCTGAGACGTGGTTCAGAAAATCATCTTCGGTCTTTTGTCAGCAATCTTGAGAGGAATGGTATCTCTTATTTACCGCAGGAACTATCAGAGGATGAATATGATCTGATTATGCAGGGGGATATTGACAGAGGGCAGAGGACTCTGTAGGGGGTTTATATTCTTCTGCAATTTTTTTAGTATCTCCGGTGTTACAGTCTGTTGTGTTATCGTGGATTTTTTCCGGGATAATTATTCAGACTTCATTATTTATGTCTGTGTATGTGTCTCTGATGTCTCCGGATATTTATCAGAGACTTCCTTTTTTTAAACGGCATATTGGGCTTAATTTTTTGTTTTGACTGTTATTTGATCTCTGTTTTTGATGTCTGGAATCGAAGGGCTAATCCTGGTTTAAATTGTTTTTAATGCCCGGATTTCTGGTCTATGAGGGGTCTGTACCGGTGGTCTGTACCCGGAGGATGTCTGCTATGGTTGATGCAGGGAAAGAGGAAATACGGGCCGTTATGTGGGTGTTGTGAATTGGGCATAAAATGGGGTTTAATTCTTATTCTGGTCTGTATATTTTAAGTTATATGTCCGGTTTATACCGTTATATTCTTTCATCTGTCAGATATTTTGTTATGTGAATATTTCCGGAAACTGTTTTATATGCTTTGTTTATAATTTATATATCTGGTAAAAATATGAGTAAATATTCCGGTTTTATGGTCAGGGTATGTATTGTGCCTTTTATTCTGGCAGTTTTGTTTCTCTTTGCCATTCAGGCGGGTGCCGCTTTTGCAGCTGATGATTCGGCTGCTGAAAAATCCCCGGATGGTATGGGATACAGGTTTGAGAAGGACGGGTGGACATATCTTCACATTGAGGGCTCACCGTATGAGAGGGGTTATCAGCACGGGTACCTGATGGCACCCGAAATTTTGGAGATTATGGAGAGCATCAGGTATCTGACGTATTATAATACGGGGATGGATTTTGATTTCTTTGCGGAGAATTCCGTCCGGATGTATGTGCCAAATATTGATGAGGAGTATATTCTTGAGATGCAGGGTATTGCCGATGGTGCAGATGCTGCCGGTGCCGATGTTACATTTCAGGACATATTAGGCTGGAACTCCTACAAGGAGACTGTGGGGTACTGGTGGCCGATTGTCAAATCCGGATATTACAGTGAGATGGATTATGATATGGAGGCGTGCAGTGCCTTTGCTGCCACTGGGAATTATACGGAAGACGGCGGTGCGGTTGTGGCGCATACCACCTGGACACCGTATGAGCGTGCAAGGTTTTTCCATATCATCGCTGATGTGAAGCCTGATTCAGGCCACCGCATTCTTATGCAGAGTGCTCCGGGCCTGATTGACAGTTCGACTGATTTTCTGATTACTGATGCCGGGCTTATGATTACAGAGACTACGATCTCCGGTTTTAACAAATATGAGGAGAACAGGACACCTTCGTTTATGAGGCTAAGGAAGGCTTCGCAGTATGCTGATGACCCTGATTCTTTTGTCACTATTATGAATACCAACCGGAGCGGCGGGTTTGCAAATACCTGGCTTGTCGGTGATGCGAATACCGGTGAGATTATGAGGTTTGAGCAGGGTCTGAAGTTCTTTAATGTCTCAAAGACGAAGGATGGCTGTTTTGTCGGGGCAAATTCCGTAGAGGATGCAAGGATCAGGAATTTTGAGTGTTCAGGTCTTGATCCTACAGATGTAAGGGGCAGTGTTGCTTCAAGGATGGTGCGGCTGCCTCAGCTTATGGAGGAGTATAAGGGCAGGATAAACCCGGAGAATGCGAAGGCTGTTTTATCTGATCATTATGATGTCTGGCTTTGTGAGGAAATTCCGTCATCACGAACGGTTGAGGGCCACTATGAGCTTGACCCAAATCCGGTTTACAACCGGCAGCCCTATAAGCCGTCCGGTTCGTATGACGGCAAGACTGTAAATTCAGCTATGGCTCTGAATATGAGTTTCAATGCACGGTGGGGTGCCCCGTCCGGAATTGCATTTGATGCTAAGAGTTATTTGGAAGAGCATCCCCAGTTTGGATATCTTGACGGTTATCTCGATTCATTCCCGACACGATCATGGAATGTTTTTGAGGCCGGAGAGATGGTCTGAGGTTTTGTGCCCTGAGGTTTTTCAGACATTTATAAAACCTTTTTCCGGGCTTTAAATCTTTTTTTGATGGTCTAAGGTCGTAAAATCTGTTTTTGGATTGGTAATGTTTTCAGGATTTTTCTGTTTTTTGTTCCGTTTATAATCTTAGTAAATTTCTGTTTTTGATGGCGTTATAATCTATGTAAAAGAGGTATTATGTATGATTATAATCATAGTAAATTCTGATGCCTAAATGTCTTGATCTTCTGGTTTCATTTAATCCCTGGTGGAGAGGGGAGATGCTCAAAACCGGAATTATACGTGAAAAATATTTCCAAAAGATCAGAAAATACCTTGATACTGGCGAAATTCTCGTTTTAAACGGAGTGCGTCGTTCGGGGAAGACGACTATTCTCTTTCAGACTGTTGACGAACTGGTCTTAAAACGCGGAGTTTCACCTGAGAAAATTCTCTTTGTAAACTGTGATGATCCTCTTCTTTCAGAATTTGAAAATCCACTTGAAACTGTGATTGATACTTACAGGAAGGATGTGTATGCCGGGGATGATGTCTGGCTGATTCTTGATGAGGTACAGAGTATTGATGGGTGGGAGAGGTGGATTAAGTCTTATTATGACCGGAAGCTGTTTAAGATAATTATCTCAGGTTCTTCTTCATATCTTATGGATTCAGGACTGTCTGCTCTGCTGAGCGGGAGGTATCTGCCGGTTTCTGTGTATCCTCTTGATTTTTCAGAATATCTGATGTTTAAAGGGTTTGATTATTCCAAAGATCCTGTGGCTCTTGCGGGAGATAAGTATAAGATAATAAACCATCTGTCTGATTATCTTAAATCCGGAGGTTTTCCTCAGGTTGTTTTGCAGGATGATGAAGAGATAAGAAATGATTATCTGAGGGTGTATTATGACAGTATTGTTTACCGGGATATTGTCCGGATTCAGAATGTCAGGAATCAGAAGGCCTTAAGTTTGCTTCTGGTCTATTTTTTCTCTAATTTTACATCCGTTTATTCGTACAGGAATCTGTCGGATGTTCTGCAGGTCGATGGCGGGACTATACGTGAATACATACATTTTGCTGAGATGGCAAAGATACTCTTTGAGGTCCGTTATTTCAGCTATTCGTTGAAGACGCAGGAGAGGAACCAGAAGAAGATCTATTGCATAGACAATGGTCTTAGAAATTCCGTATCTTTTGCTTTTTCAAAGGATGTTGGCAGGCTTGCTGAGAACCTTGTATTTGTTGAGCTTATGAGGCGTGGTTTTTCTCCATACTACTGGAAGAAAACGGGAACAGGAAAAGAGGCTGATTTTGTCATAAAAAAGAGGGACGGTAGCCTTCAGGCGATTAATGTTACCTATACTGATGATATTAAAGAACGGGAGACTGCCGGACTTATTGAATTTTCAGGGGAGTTCTCAGAGAAATGTCAGATTGGTAAGAGTTCCGGTTTTACTGGTGCTGTAGATCTGCTGCTTCTCACAAAGGATACTGAAGGTGAGTTGGATGGTGGTATCCGGATGGTTCCGCTATGGAAGTGGCTGCTCAGTCCGGACTCCTCCGGGTCTGTCTGATGTTTCTGTGTTTTATGGATATAATTCGGGGTAGAGCATGTATTTCCAGACCGGAATTATGATTATCTCTTTTCCCTGCATGTATTTTTCGGAATTAATCTCACGTTCAGTAACATCCCCGGAAACTTCTTTATATAATTCCTGCTGCTGTAAGATTACATCCAATAGCTGTTCTTTGTCTGTGTCTCAATCTGCTGTTGAACTTCAGGTTATATGATCGTTCTTTACTAAAGAACAATTATTTATATTGGGTATGTCAGTGGTAAAGAACGGTTTTTGCAGGGCCGGAAGTAAGTCATATATTTTAGCAATTCTGTGCTGTTCGGCTATAATCTTTCTGAAGAATGCTTTGCATAATTGATCAAAAAAAGAAAATATGGGGATAATAGTATGAAGCGAAGGGGAATGTACGGAGATATTCCTTTTCAATTGCATAAATGATCTATATATCGACTTTTCGTAACTGTGCACACAGATATTTTCCGGATGTTAATATCATTCAGAAAACACGGCGAAAGGCTTTATTTTCTGAATTATCTCATCTCTTGCTTCTATTTCCATGAGAATGGAGTCGCCATACTCGATTGTGTGCACAACGCTTTCATCATAAAGCCATGACACCATGGATATACTCTCTTCGGAAACCGGGATGGATATTTTGCAGTGTTCCCATTCCGGAAGTTTCTCATATAATCGCTGTTTAAGTTCGTTAAGACCTTCTCCTGATTTTGCAGATATCATGACCGGGGCAGGAGTAAGGGAACTGATAACTTCCACTTTTTCCTGCAGTTCTTCATCAGGGAGAAGATCGGCCTTGTTAAGAGCAGTAACTATTACAGCACCCTCTGTTCTTTCCCTGAAGATATCATGGCTGACAGCAAGTTTTTGTCTTATAATATCCATTGGATCACTTATATCCACCACAAGAAGAATGACATCAGCCAGGAATATTTCGTCAAGTGTTGACCTGAAAGCATCCACCATCCAGTGCGGGAGGTCCTCGATAAATCCCACAGTATCTGTCAGCAGCATTTTTCTGCTGTTTACTGTGAGAGAACGTGTTGTAGGAGATAGTGTCGTAAAGAGCATGTCCTTAACTATTGTCTCTTCCTTTACAAGTGACTGGAAAAGAGTGCTTTTCCCCGCATTCGTATAACCTGCCAGAGCTACAAGGGAAAATCCCCTTTCATGCCTGAAAATGCGTTGTGACTCGCTCCCGCTTCCCTGCTGAAGTTCGGCCCTGATCCTTGTGATCCTTTTCCTGATGTCCTGCTCATGGGAATTTTCGTAACTTCCAAGACCCATAAATCCCTGTTTTTCATCCTTCTTCTGCATGGAAACGATAGACTTTACTTTAGGAAGCTCATATCGCAGTTTTGCAATCTCTACCTGTAGTTTTGCACGCTTTGTAGTGGCTCTTGCAGCAAATATCTCCAGGATGAGCTGTAATCTGTCCATTACTTCGCATTTGCATGTCTCAGATATGTTATAGATCTGCGTCACTGACAGCTGGTTGTTAAAAATTACTTTTTCAGCATCTAAAGATTCCACAAACTCCGCAAGTTCATCCACCTTACCACGGCCTATCTGGTAATTCCTGTCAGGCTTTTTTGACTGCACAAATGTGCCCACGACCATATAGCCGGCAGCATGTGCTAATTCCTTAAGCTCTGCCAGTTTCCGGGAATTTGCAGCGGTGTCAGCATTTGGATCATTTCGCTGGGCAACAATAATTCTTTTCATATTACATCCATGAACCTGATCATTTGTACGAATTCTGTATCGAATGTCATTTAATTCCTCAATTTTAGTAATTTTATATATTCTCTATTTTGTGGTTTGGCAAATCCTCTATTCAACAACATTGTTGTTTCATTATATGGTTGTGATATATATTTGTTGATTCATTGTGTGGTTGTGGTATATATTTTTTGTTTCATTATGTGGTTGTGGTATATATTTGTTGTTTCATTATGTGGTTTGGTATATATTTGCTGTATGGTGGTGTTGTGGGATCTTCACATTACAATATTATAAATCCTTCTTGTAATTATATTGTCGTAATACTCAGAAAACCGGTGAAGGGCCCAATTATCATAACAACTCATAGAATACTTCTTTTGAAACTTCACAGTTTTTGATTATTTATACAATGAGACCAACGGGATATCTTCTCCTTTATGGTAAGGTACAGCAGTTGTTTTTCCATCCGGATGCCTGATAAAATAATGACTTCCTTTTATTCTTATATTTATAAATCCAAGCCTTTCAATGGCCCTGCAGACTTTTTACGGAGATTTTGGTGATAGTTTCATGACTGAAAATTCCCAAAAAAATATTTGGGAAGATATTCTGAGATGATGGTTTATTTCATACTGTTATTTCGATTTGCTGAAGCCCGATAAATTCCAGTGGACTGATTGCATCATCCTCATCAATACAAAGTTTTACAGCTTCTCTGATTCGGTCAATGAGAGTGTTTAGATCTTTAGCCTGAGTATGGCATCCCCTTAGCTGCGGTACTTCCGCTATATATATGCCATCTTCATCCCTTTCTATAATTACAGTAAATCTATGGGTTTTCTTCTGGTCGCCGGACATTCCAATCAGATGATAATTGAATTCAATGCGATATTATCATTAGTAGTGTAAAACCCTGGAAGTAAAATGGGTGAAGTTATTTAATATGGTTCAGGTTGTAATAGGTGGCGGGAGCCTGTGAAGGTATTATCTGATCAAATGAAGGATGGGAGTGGTAGCTAAGTAAATATTGATTATAAAGTGGGTGGTAATATATACCAATAAAAAAAGTAATAAATCACAGATATTTCTATATTGTGAAGTAAAGAACGCTGCGGCTACACCGGATAATAATCATGAAAGAAGATACTGATAAAATAAAAGTTAAAATAGCTTCAAAAAGTAAATCAGGGTCTGCTGTTTCAATATCTATTATTGCTGATTATCTGAACACACTCCAGACCATCATGTATATTTCAGGTGATTATCTTGAGGGAAATAAATATCGTACTGGTGGTAATTTTCCCAATTCCGTTAAAAAACGATGTGATCTGGTTGTAAATAATTTAAATTATGGAAGTTTTGAAGCAATAATTGGCCTTTCTGACTCTCAAACATCACTACCATTTCCTGATTTTCCGGAAAAGGGCACAATAGGCAAACGTGCTTTGAAAATGACAGAGGAAATCATTAAAATTTCGTCAGGTCAGGATGAAATAGCATCAAATATTTTTGATATATTGCCTGATGAATTCCGGGTTCATAAATGTCTTCAGGCACTTGATACCATCTGGCCTGATGAAAAATCTGAATTTACACTTGATGTTGGATTCAATGAATACAGAATAAAGTTAGATCCTGTGAGAAAACCAATTATCCAACAGGCAATAAAGAAGAAACCAGAGAAATATCAGGGAAAAGTAACTGGCAGGTTAATTGATATCAGGGTTGATAGAAAACGCAGGTGCATCATTGATACTCCTGATGGAGAAGTAAATTGTAATTATGAACAGGACCTGCAGGATGTAATTTTTCATAATTTAACAAAACTTGTTACAATATCCGGAATGATTGAACAGGAAAAGAATAAGTATACAATTGAAATTACTGATAAAACAGCTTTACAACCCACTGATTCATTATTAATTTCTGAAGTTGATTTTGGGGAAGGAAATATCAATAAACTAACCCATCCACTTAAAATTCTTGTTGAATATGAAGATGAGAGTGAAAGCTACATAATATCAAATGAAGAATTCAAACTCCTGGCCATTGTACCAAACTTAAAGGAAGGAATAGAAGAAATCAGTGAAGAATTGATAGTTCTGTATAAAGAGTATGTTAATGAAGATGTTTCAAATTTGACCGAAAGCGCCATTCAACTAAGAGAGCAGCTCCTGAAGTTATTTGGTGAGGTTTCTTAATGACATCCCGAAAGAATTCCAAAATACAGAGAGCTCTTCTGAAAAAAGGTTTTGAAAAGGTAAATACAGATCATAGAGTACTGATTTTTTATCATGACGGTAAAAAAACTCCAGTTCATACGAAAGTAAGCCATGGAAATAAAGAGATCAGTGATCAGTTGATTGGTCAGATGGCAAAACAGGTTTCCCTGACGAAATCACAGTTTGAAAATGTTGTTGACTGCCATTTACAGCAAAATGATTTAATTAAAATATATTCTGAAAAAGGAATATTATAATTTTACCATTTATATGTTGATACACATTGTATTGCAAATTAAAATTTCTAATCGGCAATATTGCTTATGTGCTCGGGCCTAACAAATTTTGATGAAAGATTATTATTGGGTTGTGCTATCAATGAACCGGTGCCGGAATTCCGATCTTCCACTTTCCTTTTTCCAAAAATGCCGGAATTGTCTGCCTGTGTGCTTTGTTGATTAGGTTTGAGTGGGATATGTTAAATCTCCGGCTGTATTCCCGAAGGCTTACAATCTCCATTCCTTTTAGATATGCAAGCCGTTTATGGAAGCTGTTTGTAAGAGCCCTTCCGATTATTGCTTCCATTACTGAAGTCTTTCCGGATTTTTCAAACTCCTCAAATGCGTCATAGTAGAGGCTTCTGTCAGTGAATGTGATGGTTATTGGAACATATCCTTCGCGAATCAGGAGGTAATTGATAATTACTCTTCCGATACGTCCGTTTCCGTCAATGAATGGGTGGATGTATTCAAAGGTTAAGTGAAGTTTGGCTATTCTTCTGATGATATTTTCTTCAGATGCTGCGTAATAGTGTGCAAACATCTCTTCTATGGCAGTCATTATCTGGTCCGGGTCAAGTCCGATATGACCTCCGACACGCACCCATTCCCCGGTTTTACGGAATCTTCCCTTAATGTCATCACGGATGTCTGACAGAAGCATTTCATGAAGTTTCAGGACGATTTCGGGGTTTAACTCTTCATTTCCGGCATTTTGGTTGATATATCTGATAACTTCTGCAAGGTTTACTGCCTCGAAATGCTCCCGGACTGAAATGTATCTGCCGGGATCTATCTCAAGGAGTATTTTGTCAGTTTCTTCAAATGTGAGAGTGCTGTTCTCAATGGCATTGGAGTTGTAAACCTGTTCTGCAACTTCGGCTTCAGCTATGAGGTCGAGTAAAGATTCTTTATGTCTTGCTGATTTATAGAACCGCCTTCTTAGTTCCGGAATATTTTTGATTACAGCCGGTTTTTTTGCCATATCTGCTTTAAAAATGAATTGTTGCTATCTAAAATGTTCTCATATGTGTACTTCTTCGAGAATATGATTTTAATTAAGAATATTCAATATGAACTGAGTAATTAATCCTGCAATAATCCCACCTATTACTCCACCTACAAATATGGGAATTATGTTTGCTTTGATCCATTCAATTATAGTTATTTTATCGACAAGTTCATTGACATAGTGTAGTTTAGAAGGATCCTGACTTTCAATAATTTTAAATCCAATTTTTATGGTTTTCTCATATTCTTCAATGCACTTTAGCGGATCGATTCCTATTGAACTGATTTCCATATGTCTTGCATTCTGAGCAGTTTTGATGTATTCACTGTACATTACAAACAATTCAGATTCATTTATATTAAGGCTGAGTTTTCTCTTTTCGGGGCTTTCAATTATTGTTTTGACAATCTCGTCCAGCTCTACCCATAATAATTTTCTGCAGTCAAGTGTTATTCTGATTAAATGGTCGTGGGCCTTTTTTAGATTTTCATTCCTGGTAGATTCATCTGAATTTGTATGATAGACCATTAAATGAGTAAATACCCGCTCAAATTGTTCGATAATTGCTTCAGGTTTGTTGGCTATGTAGCCGACAAGATCACTGTATGCAGGTAAAAATTTATCATTGTATAATTCATTGAAATTATTCATAAAAAAAGAGATTATTCAGAATATCGGTTAATTGCTTTTTCAATCCTGTTTTCGAGGTTATAATCTTTTATTTTAAATATACATCCTCCTCTGCTGAGAACAGGGCTGCTTTTTTTAATTAATTTTAACTTTTTTCCTGTCTTTTTTTCAATAACAGAGTCTATTTCTGTAGTTAAATTAAAATTATCTATGTTTTGTTTATATTTTCTTTCAAAATAGAGAGTTTTACTCATTTTTAATTACCTGTTTATGTTTCAGTTTTTGTATTTTTTAATTATATTTTCAGTTAAATTTTAGTTTTTGAGTTCTCATTTATTGTAGTATATGATATTATATGATCTAACTGTTATATTAAATTTTAGAGTAACTTTTGTATAGCTGATTTTCATCCGCAAATTCCGGCACATACTGACGACAAAAGCCTCTCCGCCGACTCTTCCCGTGCCACAACTCTCTCCTCCAGTTCATCGCAGAGTTTCATAAGTGCATCTACCCTCCCGACAATCCGGTGTTATCGCAAAATTAAATAAAATTAATTATTTTTAAGGGCACTTTGAAATTCTTCAGTTATACAAAAGCACAAATCAGGCCATTCCAGAATATTCATCTGAAAAGGTAAATGATCCGGAAGAGTAATCTGTCCATCACTGATTTTTCATAGAGTGCCTACTCAGAAAACCGGTGAAGAGTCTAATCATCATAACAACTCATAGAATTCTTCTTTTGAAACTTCACAGTCTTTGATTATTTTTGCAATGAGACCAACAGAGATATCTTCTCCTTTATGGTAAGGTACAACAGTTGTTCTTCCATCCGGATGCCTGAAAAAATAATGACTTCCTTTTATTCTTATATTTATAAATCCAAGCCTCTCAATTGCCCTGCAGACTTTTTCCGGAGATTTTGGAGACAGCTTCATATCTAAAAATTCCCAATAAAATAATTGGGAAGATATTCTGAGATGATGGTTTATTTCATACTGTTATTTCGATTTGCTGAAGCCCAATAAATTCCAGTGGACTGATTGCATCATCCTCATCAATACAAAGTTCCACAGCTTCTCTGATTCGGTCAATGAGAGTGTTTAGATCTTTAGCCTGAGTATGGCATCCCTTTAGCTGCGGTACTTCCGCTATATATATGCCATCTTCATCCCTTTCTATAATTACAGTAAATCTAAGGGTTTTTTTCTGGTTGCCGGACATTCTAATCAGATGATAATTGAATTCAATGTGATATAAGCATTTGTGATGCAAAAAACCAAAATCAAATAAAGGGGGGGGTTATTCCATAAGATTTTGGTTACAAGAAGGGGCGGTTCGGGCATTCATTATGTGTCAAATAATTGCATCCGCCCTTTTGATTATTCTTTATTATTCGGCGGGTTGTGGGAGTCAGGTGAACAGGTTCTCCGGATATGAAATACTCAAATGGCAGTACTTCATCATCAGGATAAGATACTGGCAGGGGAAATGATCAAATATAAGTGGTGAAATTTTTATTTTCATTTCTGTTTTCATTTTTATTTTTATTTCTGTTTTTCAGCCGGAATTCCGATCTTCCACCTGCCTTTTTCGAGGAATGCCGGAATTGTCTGCCTGTTTGCCTTGTTGATTAGGTTTGAGTGGGATATGTTAAATCTCCGGCTGTATTCCCGAAGGCTTACAATCTCCATTCCTTCAAGATATGTGAGCCGTTTATGGTAGCTGTTTGTGAGTGCCTTTCCGATTATTGCTTCCATCACTGAAGTTTTTCCTGAACTTTCAAACTCTTCAAATGCGTCATAGTAGAGACTTCTGTCAGTGAATGTAATGGTTATTGGAACATATCCCTCGCGAATCAGGAGGTAATTGATTATTACTCTTCCGATACGCCCGTTTCCGTCAATGAAGGGATGGATGTATTCAAAGGTTAGGTGAAGTTTGGCTATTCTTCTGATGATATTTTCTTCAGATGTTGCGTAATAGTGTGCAAACATCTCTTCTATGGCAGTCATTATCTGGTCCGGGTCAAGTCCGATATGACCTCCGACACGCACCCATTCCCCGGTTTTACGGAATCTTCCCTTAATGTCATCACGGATGTCTGACAGAAGCATTTCATGAAGTTTCAGGACGATTTCCGGGGTGAGTTCTTCCTTTTTGGCGTTTTCATTGATATATCTGATAACTTCTGCAAGATTTACTGCCTCGAAATGCTCCCTGACCAAAATGTATCTGCCGGGATCTATCTCAAGGAGTATTTTGTCAGTTTCTTCAAATGTGAGAGTGCTGTTCTCAATGGCATTGGAGTTGTAAACCTGTTCTGTGACCTCGGCTTCGGCTATGAGGGCAAGCAGGGATTCTTTATGTCTTGCTGATTTATAGAACCGCCTTCTTAGTTCCGGAATATTTTTGATTACAGCCGGTTTTTTTGCCATGACAAAACTCCTTTTTTCATTTTATTATTTTGTTATTTGTTCTTCGCTTAGTTAAATGTAATTAATTTTTCACGCTTATAAATTTAATATCGTGAAAATTAGGGGATTTCTTCTGACTTTTCACGCTTATGGGTTTAATATCGTGAAGATTGGGTAATTTCTCCTGACTTTTCACGCTTATGAATTTGATGTCGTAAATAAATTCCCCTGATATTTTAGTATATGTCTCACACACCTAAGAATAATTTCATCAATCAATAAGTATTTGTGTCTTATGATCATCTTTAGAAACTGAAAAGATCCTGTTTCTGTTTAAGTAAATGTATTGCTGACTATTCCGGAGAATAACCAATTGATTGTTATGGATGAATATAAGATGTCTGAACCGACAGAGAAATTTGACACAGAAGAAGAATTTATAGTCCGGGAAGAGTATTTAAAAAAAATTGATGAGCTGAGAAAGGGTAAATTCAAACCTGTTTCGGACTTTAAAAAGCATTTTAAATTATAATTCTTCAAGAGTTTTCATCCGCAAATCCCGGCACATACTGACGACAAAAGCCTCTCTGCCGCCTCCTCCCGTGCCACAACCCTCTTCTCCAGTTCATCGCAGAGTTTCATAAGTGCATCCACCCTCTCGACTATTCTGTGCTGTTCTGCGAGTGGTGGGAGTGGGATTGCAAATGATTCTAATATCCTTTTACTCAAACCTTCTCTTGAAATGCCAACCTGCTTGGTCATGATCTCGTTTTGGAAGTATGGAGAAATTATTGTTAAGTGTAGATATTCTCGTGTATTCTCATTTAAAGATCTAATAATTGATACATGCTGGCTAACATTCCCCTCTTTGAAAGTATCCCTAATTAAACAACTTCTTCCAATAGAGGCACCTGTGATATTTAGGAGTATATCTCTTGGTTTAATAAAGGTCCCTGCCATGTTACTGTGAATTTCTTCTGGGATGTAAGCTACATTGTCCAGTTTGAGACCTTCGTTCCAGATATTCTGTGATCTGATAAATGGTATTCCTGAATTTTGGTACACGGATTTTCCTCCTCTTGGAGTGTTTCCTGAACCAATTTTAGAAACGATTTCATTTAGTCTCGTCCAGGTCCATCCTTCCGGCAACTCATACGGCACTTCTTCTTCGTCTATGGGGGGGAGGGGTTTTTGCTTCTTGATTTTGCCTGTTCGTATGAGGTTCTGCTTTTCTTCTTTGATTTTTTCGAGGAGGACGGATGCCGGTTCGTCTTCCGGGTTCTGCGGCACAAGGCGGCCCTGCACTGCAAGCTGCAGGACTGTCTTTCTGAGTTCCTTTACATCCTCAGCGGAGTTTATCAGATCGTCAAACCTGCCGGAGAGTATCTCCCATGCCTCCTGCTTCTCCTCTTCGCTTCCGGCATCTTCGAGGTTTTTAAGGACAGAGAGCAGAAGAAGCCTTCTGTTCTCTGATTCGCTCTCCTGCCGGGATTCAAGATCATCGCAGAGTTTCATGAGTGCATCTACTCGTTCAACTATGCGGTGCTGTTCTGCGAGTGGTGGGAGTGGGAATGTTAAGTTTTTAAGTTTATCTCTGTTAATTGCGCTTTGATTAACCCACTTATTACATAAATTCTTAAAAACATTGGCACTCCACAAATTATTAAGCCAGATAGTTATGAATGATGAATTTGGCGTATCTTCAATTACTCTTAATCTTGTGAAATGGTTGCTAAATACAATGGGTTGCTCAAAATAATCAAATCTTGCACTTTTCCCGACTAAATCTATGCTGTTTGTATTATTGAATAAAATATCTCCCTCTCTTAAAAGATAAAAACCAATTTTATTGTTATAATCTTTAGGAACCCTTATAATCTTATTCCAATTGAAACTACCTTTAGTATTTACATTATTCATCCTTAATTGAATAATACCCTCAGGATCTCTCTTACCACATGCAAAACCTGTTTGTGCTTCAGATAGAATCGTTTCTAACCTTGTCCAGATCCATCCTTCCGGCAACTCATATGGCACTTCGTTTTCTTCTATGGGGGGTAGGGGTTTTTGCTTCTTAATCTGGCCGGTCTTTATGAGGTTCTGCTTTTCTTCTTTGATTTTTTCGAGGAGGATGGATGCCGGTTCGTCACCGGGGTTTTGGGGGACAAGTTTACCCTGCACTGCAAGCTGAAGGATTAGTTCACGGAGTTTTTTTATGCCGCCGTTTGCTTTTGTTATTGTATCGAAGTTCTCTGTCAGGATGTCTGATGACATTGTTTTGCTATCCTCACTATCCCCGTTGTCTGTTTTATCCATTTGATCTGTCTTTGATTTCATATTCTGCATGGTTTTTCCGGCTGAGATGCTGTATTTTTTCTATTTTGAGTTGTTTGGTGGCCTGAATGTTCTTTGATCTGGTTTGGTTGGTTTGTTATGGTTATTGTCTGAGTCTAAGTTCAGGTTTTGTGGCATATTTTGTGTATAATTCCCTGCTGAAGATCCAGCCAATGTAACCTTTGGAATCGACTGCTATCATATTGGTTTTGAGTAGTTTCTGGATTATCCGGTTGTAATTACTGGATGTGATCTCTTCCGGAAATTTTTCCCGAGTATTTTCACGGAGTTCTTTTATGAGTTCTTCTTTTCTGAAATGCCCGCTCCATTCCCTTATGAATGATACAATGATTTCTTCTTCACCGGAATTTATCTCATTGTCATGTCCGGAAAAATCTTTGTCCGGCTGAAAATCGTTTTTGACTATATTTTCACCTGAACTATTCCCCGAACTATTACCCAAACCCTCATGATTCATATCTGGTAATAATATGTTATTTGTAGGGATATAATTAGTTTTTCAACCGGAAAAATGGATTGGGGTTTTGTTCGTTTATTTCTAACGGGCTTCAAATTATTCCGGCTTTATCCAAAGAAAATATTGAATACGGTCAATCTGTGGTTCTTTTCCTGAAATTTATTCCTACCGTGATTAAAAATATTTCAGCTTTATCCAAAGAAAATATTGAATACGGTTAATCTGTGGTTCTTTTCCTGAAATTTATTTCTACCGTGCTTAAAAATATTTCAGCTTTATCCAAAGAAAATATTGAATACGGTCAATCTGTGGTTCTTTTCCTGAAATTTATTTCTACCGTGCTTAAAAATATTTCAGCTTTATCCAAAGAAAATACTGAATACGGTTAATCTGTGGTTCTTTTCCGGAAATTTATTTCTAACGTGCTTAAAAATATTTCTGCTTTATCCAAAGAAAATATTGAATACAGTTAATCTGTGGTTTTTTCCGGGAAATTTATTTCTACCGTGCTTAAAAATATTTCAGTTTTATCCGAAGAAAATATTGAATACAGTTAATCTGTGGTTTTTTCCGGGAAATTTATTTCTACCGGGCTTAAAATAATTCCGGCTTTATCCAAAGAAAATACTGAATACGGTCAATCTGTGGTTCTTTTCCTGAAATTTATTTCTACCGTGCTTAAAAATATTTCTGCTTTATCCAAAGAAAACACTGAATGCGGATTGATAGTTTATTTTATATTTAGTATTTTACTTTGCGATTTGAAGAATTTGTGAGCCTCCATTGGCCTGTTTTGAAAGAACCATCTCTTTTAATGATTCCTTCTTTCCGCATTTCCTGAAGGAGATTTTTAATGAAAGACTTTTTTTGTTCATCGTCCATCGTATCTGATACTTTGTCCCATAACAGTCTGTCAATTTCACTTCTGGATGCATGATCAAAGTTTTCCAGATAGGAGATAATCAGAAATTTAAAATGTGCCTTGTCAAAAGAGAGGTTCCTGATATATTCTGCCTTTAAATCCATTTTTTCTGCAACATCAAAGGATATATAGAGGTTATTTGGCCGCCTCCCTTCGATTAGTTTTTTTGACTTCAGTGATTTAAATTCATCCCCGGAAATACTCTGCCCCTTCTGAACCTTATCAAGAGCAATAACATCAAACAGGGTTAAATCCTTCCTCTTAACAAGCATTTTTGTATATCTCTCATCAAGGATTTTTCCGGTAATTGTGACCTTAACGCTCCCTGAAACGCTCAGATCATAATCCGGCATAGGAAAAGACCTCTCACGCTGATGCATAAATATCTTCTTAATCCCCGTCCCTATTGTATCAATCATATTGAGACTGACCATAGCAGCGGCAAGGAAACGGTTTCTGTATAATTCCGGAGGTGAAGTACTCCTGATGACCTCTTCTATACTTCCGGGCAGAAAATCCCCCCTGTTTGTAAACAGAAGGGAATCGGGATTTTCAACAACGTTAATTCTTGCACATTTCCTGTAATCCTGATGGGCAATACAGTTGTTTAGGGTTTCACGGATGACATAAGGGTCATACTGGCTGACTTCAGTTGGAAAGAGAGAATCACCGGAGATGTGCCTGTATGTCAGATTCCTGATCTTTGCATACACCTTATCCACAGCAAGAATAAACGGCGGTCCAAAATGGGTGTAATCCCTCTCATACCCGGATTCATCCTTCAAAACCCATGTAATCTGTGCGACCGATGGAGAGATGAGGTGGTCTGACACATCTTTTCCAAGAAGAATGACAGCAGCATTTGTAATTTCCCCGTTAATACAGACCTTTGCCCGGTTCAGAAATTCCTCTTCGCTCCAGCTGTCAATTTCATCTGCAATGCCGGGATTTTTCTCCCGGAATTTTGCTCTGGCAAATCCAATTGCCTCTTCATCGAGGTCCTCAATGGATGCCTCTTTGCAGACCTCTGCTGACCAGTCAGATTCAGCATTCTGCTGCCTGATTCTCTCAATCTTGGTAAGTGTAAGAGGTTCTAAGGAATCATGAACCCGTCCATATGCCCTTCCTTTCCATGTTGTCGGAATTCCTCTTGTGGCAGGCGGAATTTCAAAGATGACAACTCTTTTTCCATCGAACTCCACTTCATATACTTCCCTGAACGTTATCCGGTGGTTGGTGTGATCTGCAACCTGTACCTTAAGCCTCTCAAGTCCCGGATGGGACTTTCTGTAATCTGAACCAACAACTTTACGGGGAGGCTTATCAGTTATTCCAAAGATAAGACAGCCTTTGGATTTTCTGTTCAGGTTGGCCTCATTGCTAAGTGCGGAAAATAGCCTGCCAAGTCTCTCAAAGTCAAAGTCCTTCTTTGCCTCCTTAAACTCGATCCATTCCGTCTCAGACGGAAGCCTGATAATCTTCCTTAACTTGTCATTCATCTTTTGGTCCATCAGAAAGTTCCTTCCTAACACCATTGCCTGTGGTCAGATTATATTACTTCTCAAGGGCGGATTTAAGCTCAGACAACAGTTCGGCCCTTATCTCATCGGCAGAAGACTTTGCCGACTGGTACTGTGCTAAAATCTCCTCCGGATTTCCGTTCTCAACCACCAAAACATTCGGGTTTTTGATGTCCAGATTGTAATTGCCCTTAATTATATCGGCAACCGGCACACGCCACGACTGTTCAGTCTCGTTCCGGTTATTCCACCACTTCTTCTCTGTATCAAACTCCTCAATCCTGATAGGTCTGGTCTTATTGTATGACTTGCAGCCTTCAGGGTACGGATGCTCATAAAACCAGACATCCTTTGTAGGCTCACCCTTCGTAAAGAAGAGCAGGTTTGTCTTAATTCCGGTATATGGATTGAAAACTCCGTTAGGAAGCCGGACAATTGTGTGAAGATTAAATTCAGAGATGAGCTTCTCCTTAATCCTTGTCTTAACACCCTCACCAAATAAAAATCCGTCCGGAAGAACAATTGCACACCTGCCCCCGTCCCTTAAAATGTGCATAATCATAACGAGGAAGAGATCAGCCGTCTCACGGGTCTGAAAAGCCTTTGGAAAATTACTCTCAATTCCGTCCTCTTCCATTCCGCCGAAAGGTGGATTTGTCACAACCACATCAACCTTATCTGCCGATGAGTAATCACGAAGCGGACGGGCGAGGGAGTTGCCGCGTTTGATGTTATCCGGAATATCAATCCCGTGCAGGATCATATTTGTGGTGCAGAGAAGATGGGGCAGCTGCTTCTTCTCCGTTCCAAAGATCTTCTCCTGCAACAACTCTTCATCACTGACAGATCTGACGTCCTTTCTCATAAGATCAATAACTGACGTTAAAAATCCGCCAGTACCGCATGCCGGATCATAGACCTTCTCACCAAGCTTTGGCCCTGCCTGATCCACCATAAACTGAGTAACGGCACGTGGAGTATAGTACTCACCCGAATTTCCGGCAGACTGCAAATCCTTCAGGATCTTCTCGTAGATGTCCCCGAAGAGATGCCTCTCCTTCTTTTTGTTAAAGTCAATTCCGGCTTCAATGACGTTTATTACCTGCCGGATGAGTGTCCCGTGCTTCATATAATTGAAGGAGTCCTCAAAGACACTCCGGATAACATACTCCATACTGCCGCCCGTCTCAGGAACTGTAAGATTTTTCAGCTCCAAAAAAAGCTTATTATTAATGAAATCAAGAAGTTCGTCCCCGGTAATTCCCTCAGGATCTGCCGCCCAGTTTTTCCACCGGAGTTCCTCCGGAATCGGGGATTTGTACTCCGGATTCATCAGTTCGTGCTCGGTTTCCCGGTCATCAAAGATCTTCAGGAAGAGCATCCATCCAAGCTGACTTATTCTCTGTGCATCGCCGTCAACACCGGCATCCTTTCGCATTATATCCTGTATTGATTTTATTGTCGTGGAGACTGACATAATATTAAACCTGAAAAAAATCTGTTTATATAGTTCTGTTCACAAGGCAAAAAACAGATCTCTTAACATTCCGCTCCGTAAAGGCATTTTTCAAGCCCGCGGATGGCAGAGATGTACTTCTCCCTGCCGCCAAAAATTCCGTTTATAATCTCAACCGGAGTTCCGATACTGCTGATCGGATCGACCTTTAAAATCTCAATGCTCTCAAGATCACAGAGTCCTTCATCTGAATATTTCTTTAAAATAGCGTCAAGAACTTCCCCTGCCTTTGCTCCGTATTTCTCAAAGTAAGACCTCTTTCTGACACTTTCAGCCCTCTCCTTCCTTGAAAGCGGTGGCCTGTCATATACCACATGGCAGATGAGATCAAAGGGGTCATACTCCTTTCCGACCTCTTCGCGGAGTGCATCAAACAATACCCCATGCTCTTCAAGTTCGTCAACAATTGCCGTCTTCTTCCCGGCCTCACTCCATCTGCTCAGAAATTCATCAAGTGAACTGTACTGCCCGGCAACAGTTTTTCTGGTGTAGTCCTTCAAAGATTCGGTAATCAGCCGTCCGTCCTGACCGTAATACTGCACACGCTCGGCGACAACCGAAACACCAACGTCATCCACAACATAACGGACCATACCTTCACCTTCTTCTCCCTGTTCTCTCCTGCCAGGCCCGCCTCCCTCATAGTCATCATCCTGAAGTGATGGGCCGTCCCAGTCCGGATCAGAGAAATGCTCAGTTGCTTTCCGAAAGTCCATGATGGTGAAGAAGTACTTCCCATACTCCTCATTGATCCTCGTTCCCCTGCCCACAATCTGCTTAAACTCCGTCATAGACTCAATTCGCTTGTCAATAACAATGAGTCTGCAGGTCTGGACATCAACCCCTGTTGTCAGCAGTTTTGACGTGGTTGCAATCACCGGATACCGGCAGTCGGGCATTATGAAATTGTCAAGCTCAAGTTTTCCCTCTTCAGAATCACCTGTGATTCTCATAACATATCTGTGATTGTCCCTGACAAATTCCGGCATCTTATTCACAATCGCCTGCCTCATCCTCTCGGCGTGATCGATATTCTCACAGAATACAATCGTCTTGCCGTAAGGATCATTCTCTCTTAAAAAATCGGTAATCTTTCCGGATACAAGTTCTGTCCTCTTCTCAAGGATCAGTTCCCGGTCAAAGTCCTTCTGGTTATATATCCGGTCCTCAATCAGGTTTCCGTACCTGTCAGTCCTGCCGTATTCCGGTCTCCAGCCTGCAAGGTCCTTATCGAGATCAATTCTTATAACCCGGAAAGGTGCAAGAAATCCGTCCTCAATTCCCTGCTTTAACGAATAGACAAAGACAGGTTTTCCAAAATAATCAATATTTGATACATATTTTGTCTCTTTCGGAGTGGCAGTAAGGCCAATCTGGGTTGCTGAACTGAAATATTCAAGTATCTCCCTCCATGCCGAATCCTCTGATGCAGATCCTCTGTGGCATTCATCTATAACAATCAGGTCAAAAAAATCCGGGGAAAACTGTTTAAATATCTTCTTTCTCTCTTCATCTCCGGTAACTGCCTGGTACAGAGATAAATAAACCTCATAACTCTTGTCCACCTTCCGGTTCTGAACCTTTGTCATTGCATTTTCAAACGGCCTGAAATCGTTTGTTTTAGCCTGATCCACAAGGATATTTCTGTCAGCCAGAAAGAGAATCCTCTTCTTTGCCTTTGATCTCCACAATCTCCAGATTATCTGAAAAGCAGTATAGGTCTTCCCTGTTCCGGTTGCCATTACAAGCAGTATGCGGTTTTGCCCTTTGGAGATGGCTTCTATTGTGTTGTTGATTGCCTTAACCTGATAATATCTCGGAGATTTGCCTGAACCGTCTGAGTAATAATCCTGGGTGAAAAGGTCAGATTTCCGGCTGTCAAACCCTTTCATCAGTCTGTACTTCTCCCATAATTCCTCAGGAGAAGGGAATTCATCCGGTTTTAATTCCCTCTCAATCACAGAAGCGTCCGGAGTTGAGTCATGCATTAAAAATCCGTCACCATTGGACGAAAATGAGAAAGGCACATCTATCATTGAAGCATATTCAAGCGCCTGCTGCATACCGGAACCTATGGTATGTTTATTGTCTTTGGCTTCCACTATCGCAAGCGGAATATTGGGTTTTTTATAGAGGACATAATCGGCAAACTTTCTCTTACCTCTCTTTGTTCTGCCACTGCTCACCAAAACCTGCCCTTTGGTGAGATTTACCTCTTCCCTGATCTGTGTCTTTAGTTCCCAGCCGGAATTAATAATGGCGGGAGTAATGAATTTAGTGCAGATCTCCCTCTCACTCATATCCTTCTTATTTATCTCTCCCAAAATCCTTATGCTCCCGGTTATCTGATGATGGGATTTTTATTATTATTTAATTTGCTATTTGTCTGCATCCGGAAATTGGCATAAAAAACCATTGTTTTCCCTGCAATCAATTAAATGTTATTTGGCAGATTTTCTCAGTCAAACGGATATTTTATCTGTTTTCTGCTGTAGACCTCTAATTAATTTTACAGAATAATTGGTTATTAACATGACTGAAAAAAAAGTATTTGTATTTAAAATCGCTTTTAAGGTCCGGAAAAGCTTCTGGAGGCGTATTGAAATAAGAGGGGATCAGACGCTTGGTGAATTTGACAGAGTGATACGCACAGCATTCGGGCTTGATATGGATCATCTGAGTCAGTTTTATCCCGGAAAAATCAGGGATTCCTGTGGGTATGGATATATTGAGCCTGGTGGATATGGTGAAGGAGCAGATCCGGAGATCAATGAACTTGGCCTTGATACAGGTGACACGATTGAATATGTCTATGATTTTGGAGCGAATGTCCAGCATACAATAACGCTTGAAGAGGTAAAGGATGCTGAAGAAGGTAAGGAATATCCTGAAATAACAGGGAAGAGCAAAAGGAGAAATCATTACTGTCAGTCCTGTAAAAAAGAGAACAAAAAAACGGTTGCAGTCTGGATATGTGTTGACTGCACAGATATGGAAGGGAAGATGGTTTACATCTGTGATAAATGCCGCGAGAAATATCACGGGGATCACTATGCCGAAGAGATTATTTATTGATCTCTTCTTCTTATGGTGCCGCTGATGGCAAAATAATAAATATTATGTGTGTTTATTATTTTATGGTGATGACCTCGTACTATAGTTATTCTATTGAGGCATCACCTTATTTTTATTATTATTCTTATTGTCAGTCTTCCCGCAGTTTTTTTTCAATAATATGAGCTATTCTGCTTATCATTATATCCTGAGCTATATCGGCTCTGAGGCATGTATGATCCCCGTCTGCCGGAAATTTACCGTAACCGGAGCAGAATATTTTCCGGAAGTATTGATATGATAATCTGAGTGTAAAAGAATAAAATAACACCATATAAATAAAGTCCGGGGCTGATAGTCAGACTTAAAGTTCAGTTCCTTTATCCGAAGACCCCCCGCATTAGGGGGTGCTGTCGGTGGACTCACTTACATGATGTTCCGGGGCGTATATTCTAAAAAGAAAGTTTAGTGGTTTAATATTTTGGAAGGTGGAAGAACTCTTATGAAATCCTTAGTGTTGTTAGTGACAAGTTTTACATCTGGATTTTTGGCACTCTGACAGATTACAATGGTTGCAACAAGTTCATCAAATTTTCCGATAGGTGTTCCGTTCTTTTCTAATTCTGATGATATTTCCCCATAGAGTGAATAGTATTTTTCCGAATGCTTAAGTACCGGTATAACACTTAAAACTTCTTTTATTCTTTCTATTGACTCATTGACATCTTCTGTTTTGTAGGCTCCTTTATATAATTCATAGACATTTACAAAGGTTGTATTGAAGTTTTTACCGCTTTTTATTACTTCTTCAAGGAAAGTCACAGCCTTCTTATGTTTGATGTTATTTTGACTTCTGATTAGATCTATTAAAAAAGTGCTGTCAAAAATAATCATTCAATCCTCTTCAACACTCTTTGTCATTATGTCGGCATCTTCATCAGAAAGACGGCCTTTAAATTTATTAATAGCTTCACGCAGTTCTTCAGGAGTTGCAACACTTGGAATGGTTCTTAAAACAACACTTGAAAAACTCTCATCGTCATTACTTTTCCATTTCTTCAGTCTGTCGTATGCTTCGTCTGAAAGGCTGACCGTTTTGGACATGATCATATATAGTTATATATGAATATATAATGGTTTTGATTAAAGTAATTATTCTGAATATTTTTTAAAAAAAGATTGATATGGGGATTAAACTGCTATATTTGCCTCAGGAATCCCTCAGTTGAAGTGATTGATTTCCCATTTCCATGAATCCATTTACTACCGGTTCCGGCATTTCAGAATTTACATATTTCATTGTTCTCTTCTTCTTATGGCAGCGTTGATGGCAGAGGAATAAATATTATGTGTGTTTATTATCTTATGTTGATGACCCCGTACTATAGTTATTCTATTGAGGCATCACCTTATTTCTATTGTCACAATTATTTTTGTCAGTCTTCCCGCAGTTGTTTTCAATAATCCGGGAAATTATACTTATCATTATGTCCGGGGATATCCCGGTTTTAAAACATCTCTGTCTTAGGCTCTGCCCATCTGCCGGAGATTTACCATAACCGGAGCAGAATATTTTTTAGAAGTATTGATATGAAATTCCGCAGGCAAAAGAATCAGAAAAGTAACAAAAAAACAATGAGGCCGGGGCCGAGATTTGAACCCGAGTCCAGGGAGCCACAATCCCTGAGGATATCCAACTACCCTACCCCGGCATGTTGCTTACAAACATTGTCCTCGCTGGTTAATTAATATTTTCATTTTGTCCCGGAATTGTCCGGCAGAATCTGATATTTCAGGCGGCATTCTGCTTCCGGAGGAGAGCGCCGGAGTAAAATGGCAAATTCAGTATCCTTTTCAGGTCAAAAAGATCAGCAACCCTGCACCTTTATTATAACTGATCTTTGGCAATGAAATTCCGGCAGAAATAAGAGTTGAAACTATCCGGAATTCTGTGGCAATATCATCTGAATTGCATAGTCTAATATCTTTTTGTGTACGTATATATAGATACAAAAGTTTGCACTCACAGAACATTTTAAAAAGTTTAAGCTTATAATGAGAAACAGTCTGCATATTGCCGGAATACTGGTGCAGAATTAAATCTGCATGCTTAAATGAGCATACACATTTAACAGCTATAACCGGCTCTATGTCTAAAAAAATGCCTGTGTGGTAAAACAGAGAAGAATTCAGAAAACCCAAATTTTTTGGAGGGGAACAATATGGCAAAAAAGAAGAAGAAATCAGGGAACTCAGAAGCACAGGGATCGATCAGAACACCGATTGTCTGCGTACTTGGGCATGTCGATCATGGCAAGACATCCCTGCTTGACAGGATAAGGGGATCTTCGGTAGTAAACAAGGAGGCCGGCGCAATCACCCAGCACATCGGTGCAACAATTGTTCCTCTCGATGCAATAGAGGAGATGAGCGGAACAAAAGGCAAAATGAGTTTCGATGTCCCTGGTCTGTTATTCATCGACACGCCGGGACACCACGCCTTCACAACACTCCGTTCAAGGGGCGGTGCACTCGCTGACATGGCAATTCTCGTTGCTGACATCAATGAAGGCTTTCAGCCCCAGACCATCGAAGCCCTTGAGATCCTCAAATCCTACAAAACACCCTTCGTTGTTGCGGCGACAAAGGTTGACAGGATCCACGGCTGGCGCATAAACGAGAACGCACCCTTTGCTGCCTGCTACAAAGCACAGAACGAGAGAGTCCAGACGATGCTTGAGACAAAGATCTATGAGCTTGTCGGAAATCTCTCGGAGAGAGGAATTAACTGCGAAAGGTACGACAGAATATCGGACTTCCAGAAGAATGTAGCAATAGTGCCGGTAAGCGGCATAACCGGGGAAGGTATCCCTGACCTTTTAATGGTCATGATAGGTCTTGCCCAGCGTTATATGACAGAAAACCTCGCACTCACCGTTGAAGGGCCTGGTTGCGGCACTGTCCTTGAAGTGAAGGAAGAGAAAGGACTTGGCATAACACTTGATGTAATCCTCTATGACGGTAAACTCAAAGTCGGAGACGAGATAGCAGTCGGAGGAGAAAATGAGGTCATCACAACAAAGGTGAGATCCCTGCTTCAGCCAAGGCCGATGCAGGAGATCCTGACCGAGGACAAATTCGAGCGTGTAAAGTCCGTCAATGCCGCAAGGGGAATTAAGGTCGCAGCGCCGGGACTTGACGGTGCAGTTGCCGGATCACCTTTCAGGGTTATCAGAGGAGACCGGGACGAAATTATCGAATCTGTCCGCCATGAGATGGAAGACATCGAGGTAAAACTCTCAGATGACGGCATATTCATCAAGGCAGATACCATCGGTGCACTTGAAGCACTTTCAAAAGAGCTTGAGAAGCATGAAATCCCGGTCTTCAGGGCAGAAGTCGGCCCTGTAAGCAGGCATGATATAATCGAGGTCGCAACAATCCGCGATCCATTACGATCTGTCCTCCTTGCATTCAATACACCCCTTCTTCCGGATGCGATAGACTCACTTGCAGAAAAAGGCAATGTCCAGCTCTTTGAGAGTGCGGTCATTTATCACCTGATAGACGACTACGTGGAATGGGAGGAGAAGACAAGGCGTGAGATGGAGAAGCAGAGTTTTGAAAAGATCATCATGCCTGCAAAGATCTCCCTTCTTCCGGACTGTGTTTTCCGGCAGAGCAACCCGGCAGTCGTGGGTGTGAGGGTGCTTGGCGGCAAGCTCACAACCGGAGTAAACCTCGTATTGAGGGATGGCAGGAGAATCGGAAAACTCAAACAGATGAAGTCGGGTCAGGACAATATCCAGGAGGCGCATGAGGGAAAAGAGGTTGCAATATCAATTGAAGGTGCAACTGTCGGCCGTCAGATTGATGTCGGCGACACTCTTTATGTCGAAATTCCGGAGCGCCACGTAAAAGTCCTTGAAACTGAGATGCTTTCACACTTAAACGCAAGTATGGCCGATGTTTTGGAAGAGTTTACAAACATAAAAAGAAAAGAAGATCCCTTCTGGGGTAAGTAGCATTTTTAATGTTACAATCCAAAATAATAGAGAACTAAATATTGGAGTATATTATCAATGGCAGATTTCAAAGTAGTCCTGTCCGACCCAAAGACCGGCATGTCCTATAAAGTTGAGGCCGCAGGTGCAATGGCAGGCGCATTAATGGGCAAGAAGCTCGGAGAGACAGTCAGTGCAGATGCACTTGGATTTGAGGGATATAAGATTGAACTTACAGGTGCAACCGACAGAACCGGAATTCCGGCAAGAAAGGATCTCCCTGGTGCAGGCAAGAGGAAACTTCTTCTCTCCGAGAGCACAGGATTCCGCCCTACCTATGACGGACAGCGTCAGAGAAAGACGATCCGTGCATCTGAGATAACAGCAGATTTCGTTCAGATCAACGCAAAAGTTGTAGAATACGGACAGAAAGAACTCGCAGCATACTTTGCCCCTGAAGAGGCAGAAGCTGCAGCAGAATAAATACGATATTTTTTTATTTTAAGGAGTTTATTTCAGGCAGATTTAGCCTGTTTTTTAAGCTCTGTAAGGTATTCCTCAAAGGGAACACCATATTTCCGTGCAATAATCACAGATGCGGCAGCTGCGCTTAGATGCCCGTCAAAACTGACCCTGATAATTTCATTCATCTCAGCCGTCACAACTGAAATTTCAGTTTTATTCTTCTCCGCAATCCTGCCTAAGATCTCCTCCACAGGATCGCGTCTCTTAAGGATCTCAGATCCGGGTTTAAAACCTATTGGTATCTCAACAGATGCTGCATCAAAGGCCGGGGATAATAGATCCTTCTCCTTTGTTAACAGGCCCTCTTCAAGGCCTATTGTAATCAGCTTCTCAGCCTGATCCTTATTCATCCATCTCCGGTCAAGGGTCAGGTAGTATATGATCTCATTTTTTTTCAGCCCACCCTTTCTCATGCTCTTAAAGGGTGAGGCGATGGTCTGCTTCAGCATGGGCTTAAATTTATTCACCCTTAATCATCTTCTTTATATCGAAGGCATCAGTGTCCCCTGAAGTCCCCTCCTTTACAATGAAGCACTGTGTTATCATGCCGTTTTCCCTGACCTTAAGCAGGTATGATGTCCCGGCCCGCGGGATTCTTCTGTCTCCTGTAAGGATAGTTTCAATGAGGTTTATCCTGAAATCCACCGTATCAGTTGATACCTCTGCAAGATCGGGCACTTCATCGACACTGATCATGTTTGTCTTTCTGTCCGCAACATCCACCTGTACAGCAAGCTTAACCAGATCCTCACCCCTCTTTGATGTGGTATGTGTATTGTTCAGGCTGATAACCTTTGAAATTGCGTCATAAAAGGACATTTCAATATCAAAGTCAAGGTCACATCTGAGTGGAAATCTGTGATATATTCTGCGCATTATAAGGAGTATTAAGATCTTTTTTTATATATACTTCATGAAGCGAAGTTTTTCTGGAAAAAAAGTTTCATACGACCTGCTAAAAAAGGTGATCTTTGATCTCATCTCATTCAGGTAATAATACCTCCCCATGCCTCATTTAAAAAATACGTATCAAATATGGCGTAGTTGTCCGGAAATTCAATGCCACTTCCGTCAGCCGTATGAAATATTGGGTCCTTCTTATCCTCTTCTTTCAGATAATACATAAATTCAAGGAAATCGTCCTTCTCCCAGTTCCCGAAGAAGTGATTTCCGTTTGGATATTCAAAGGAGAACATAATCTGTACTCTGCTTACCATATCCTCATCAAACGGCTCAAAGGTATAGGTGAGCGGAATCTCGCCCCTGATGAAATGGTGGTAGTCAGGCCCGGTAACCTCTGGTGCACCTGTCATCTTCATTTCAGTTGCTGATGTCCTCTCACTGACCTTCCAGCTTCCGGCACTCATCTCCGGAACATATTCTCCTGATCTCATAATCAGGTTCACCGTCTGCCCGTCAGGATATTGTGTATAATTGGTAAAATCTGTGCCCTCTCCGAATACACTAAATGGTGAATGTCCGCCATTGCAGGTTATCATGCCTGTGCCCGGGACATATGACTGGTCCTTCATGGCCCTGTGGAAGTAAACCGCTGCCTGGAGGGGATCTCTTGGTCCTGTTTCATCCTGCATCCAGTAATAAAACGACGGGTAATAGTATGCCTCAAGGTACGCAGTCTGTAGTTTTGGCGAACTGTCCCCGTCTCTGTAATCCGGAATTTCAGTGAGCCTTCGTATGCCCCACATTGTTGTGGACTTCTCATCTATTCCGAGTGCCATTCCGGTTCTGAACGCTGTGAGGTTGTTGTCATATTTATAATAGTCAACATAGTCTATGACCTGACGTTTTCCTGCGGCATTGTCCTGGTCAGGATCAATTGTGATACCCTTTACTGCTGAACTCTTCAGTCCGGGATTATTGGCTATGTTACTGAACCATTCAAGGGCATTTGGAAGAGTGTACCAGTGTGCCGGCAGGGGCGGGTAACCTTCCGGAAGACTCCCACTCTCTGCAAAGGAATCTGATTCGATCATCAGCTCGATTTCGGTCTGCGGAGCTTCGTGTGCTGTTGTATTCAGGAAACTCACGAAGGATTCGGTAGATCCGGGTACGGGGACATTATCCGGGTCGTAATATTCAAAACCGTGAAATGACGGGTCTGTTACGTATATAATGTAGCGGCTGACCTTATTCACTTTCAGGAAATCTATAATCTTAGCGTGATACTCCTCAAATGACATAGCATGGTCTTTGTTCACTGTTTCGAGATAGTCCATCACGGTGAAATTCCAGTAGTCCCATCCTGGTATCTCATCGTCTGACCACGGGGAATTATTCCGGTCATACCAGGCGGAGATGAGACCTCCATTCTTCATCTCGATCCAGTAGCCCTTAAACGGCTCTATATTCTCTTCTTCTCCGGAATCTGAGTCCCGTATATATTCCCAGCTATCCTGCCCGTAGGGTGGACTTACTACTCTTAAGAAGCCCTCTCCGTCTGGTGCTGAATAGAGATCCTCCACTGCGGTGCTGACCGGAATGTTACTCAGGCTGTAATCATTTCCGGGGATCTGGACTGCTCCAAAGAGGGAAAAACCTTCATAGATAAACGAGTCATACGGGTATGGCTGTGGATCTGATGCCACAACTGTTATCTCTGTATCTGATTCAGAACGTACTGCATAGGCGGTGTACGGGCTTAACCTGTCATTTTCCATGAGCTGAAACCAGTGACTGCCGTCCCAGCCGAGAACTGACTTTATGCTCTCTGTACTGTCTGTCTTAAATATCTCTGCTGCGGTATTCTCTTCAGTATTTACCGGCAGTGAAAAGAGACTCCATCCTGACGGAATTTCCACCGTATAGGTATTTCCGTCATGGTGATATGAAGCTGTTGTGATATCTGCTATTAGAAGGGTAAGAATTATCAGTATCAGGAGATTTTTTTTCATGATTTTTTTCTCCGGAATTCTCCGGCATATCTGCCGTGTTACTCAAACCATTATTTTAAAATTATTTAAAATGCCGTCTGGGTGCAGAAAATGCACATCTGAACTGTTTCAAAAGAGAGCCGGAGCTCATGTTTTTCAGCTTAACGTAAACAACCGGATTTTTCCGGTTAATGTAAAAAAAATTATTCGATGAGAACAGCGTTTACAACGCCGTCCTGACCGGGTCTTGAGACTACCTTAGCTTTGCCGAGATCTGTCTTTATTACTGCGCCTTTTGTTAAAAGGTTACGGCGGACATAGTTCGGGTTTGCTTTGTTCTCTTCCACATTCTTGATTTCAGCCTTCTGTGTTACGCCTGTCTTTGGATTTGAGACATTTGCAACATTTGCTCTGAGTGAACGGACCTTCTGGTTTCCGCCAAATGTCCTGATGATCTTGTGGCGGTCTTCACCGATTACGGTCTCTGCCGGTGCTCTTCCGATTTCTACTCTTCTCTTCTTGCGTGAGAGGTGGACACGTCCTCCTGTCGCTGACCTTACTGATTTACCTTGCCAGAGCATTTTATTACACCTTTAAGTTATAATTTGGTAGTCGGAAATGCCGGATTTTGGCCAACTCTTCCATTCACCTGAATTGCTATATATATTCATCCTGAAATTATTTAACCTAACCGCAAACGTTACCGGAGTATCTCATCCGCAAGTTCGCAGATTCCGTCTCCGGTTTTCATATTGGTCTTAAATATAGGCATTATGGGGTTATATTTGTGTATGTCATCTTCCATTCTCGATATGTCGCATTCCACGTATTCTGCAAGATCTGTCTTGTTTATAACTGCAATATTTCCGTTTCTAAACATCATAGGGTGCTTATTTACCACATCGTCGCCCTCGGTTGTGCTTATCACAACCACTCTCTTCTCTGCGCCCAGCTGAAAGTCGGTGGGGCAGACCATGTTGCCGACATTTTCGATGAACAGTATGTCAATATCCTCAAGCGGAAGTTTATCTATTGAATGCTCTACCAGATGTGCATCCAGGTGGCATTCCTTTCCGGTGTTTGCGTTTACAGCCGGGATTCCGGTATCGACAATTCTTCTGAAGTCGTCGTCTCCCCAGACATCTCCTGCTATTGCTCCGGCTCTTATGCCTCTCTTCTTCAGTTCCGGGACTATTTTTTCTATGAGGGCTGTCTTTCCTGATCCTATTGCGCCGAGAAGGTCGATGGCCCTTATATTGTTATCCTTCAGTCTGTGGAAGTTCTTATGTGCAAGTTTGTTGTTAGCGTCGAATACATCTTTTTCGATGCTTACGTCAATATGATGCATAAGATCTATTTTGACTGGGATCTGTTAATAAGGGCACCTGTCATATATTTATTATGAAAAAAGAGCTGGTCATTTATCCCTGTTATTTTGATCAGAAGCTGAAGCGCAGTGAGGGGAGGCGCGTGCCGAAAAATCTTGCAGTGCAGTTTCCTGATCTGAATTCTATTGTTTCTGCCTTAAAAAAAGCCGGTTTAAACCCGGTTGTCGAGGAGAAGAGCCATCCGGCATTCTGGCTGGATAAGAAGGGCCGTGTCCGTGTCAAATATTCCGGCCCTAAAGAAGAGCTTTTAAAGAAGATAGCTGCCGGAATCGGGGCAAAATAGAGATGTACGACCTTCACACGCATACTGTCTTTTCAGATGGTGAGCTTTTACCGTCTGAGCTTGTGAGAAGGGCTTCTGTGCTGGGCTACAGGGTTCTTGGGATTACTGATCATGTGGATGCCTCAAATATCTCTTCAGTTCTCTCGTCTGTGCTTGAGGTTGTCAGTTCGTCTTCCCTGTATGGTGTACATGTCATTGCCGGGGTTGAGATCACCCACGTCCCTCCTGATGAGATTGCAGCACTTGCCAAAAGAGCGAAGGATGAGGGCGCAGGGGTTGTTATTGTGCATGGTGAGACTGTTACAGAACCTGTCTGTCCGGGGACGAACATGGCTGCATGCAGTTCTTCTGATGTTGATATTCTGGCGCATCCCGGTTTTTTAACTGAAGAAGAGGGCTTTTTAGCGGCTGAAAATGGTGTTGCCGTTGAGATTACAGGCAGAGGCGGCCATAACCGGACAAACGGTCATGTTTTAAAAGTTGCAAAGCTCTGCGGGTGCAGAATTGTTGTGGATTCCGATGCACACGGGCCGGGGGATCTCATGGATTCATACGCGCGAAAGGCTGTTGCCATGGGTGCCGGCATGGATGAAATAAGTTCAAATAGTATATTGTCTATGGAAAATATCGACTGGATGATCAAAAGTTAATTATTATATAAATATTCACGAAACTTTTTTATAAGATCAAAATAAATATATATAGGTTGCGAATTATCGCCAGTTACCCGGATTTTAAGGAATGGTTTTTTTGAAGTTGGCAGGCAATGTACAATTTATTCAAAGTGAGCATCTTTTGGTAATAAACTGTGATGCAGCTCAGCTTCCACGTCTCTATTCAGATGTTGTTGACAGGAGGCAAAAACCTGTCGGAAAACTTGTAGAGATATACGGAAATATTAAGAAGCCTTATGCATCTGTCAGCTGCAGAAGCACAAAGAATCGTATAGCCGGTGAAAAACTCTACACTAAATAATATTTCGGTGATACAAATATGCAGGAACTTGAAAAACTTAAACAACTCCAGAGCCAGAGAGAGGCACTTAAGAACAGATCAACTACGGTTGAGAAGGTAAAGAATAAGCATGAGAGTTCCACAAAGACTGTCTGTCCTGAGTGCGGAAGCCGGCAGCTTGTGCAGGATTATGAACGTGCTGAACTTACCTGTCAGAACTGTGGTCTTGTTCTTGAAGAGGAGTTTATTGACCGGGGTCCTGAGTGGCGTGCCTTCGATCATGATCAGAGGATGAAGCGTTCACGTGTCGGTGCACCGATGACCTTTACTATCCACGATAAGGGTCTCTCCACAATGATTGACTGGAGAAACCGTGACTCCTACGGCCGTGCTATCTCTTCAAAGAACCGTGCACAGCTCTACCGTCTGCGTAAATGGCAGAGGAGGATTCGTGTATCAAATGCTACGGAGAGAAACCTTGCATTTGCACTGTCAGAACTTGACCGTATGGCATCTGCTCTTGGTCTTCCAAGGAATGTCCGTGAGACTGCGGCTGTTGTCTATCGTGATGCGGTTGACAAGAATCTCATTCGCGGAAGGAGTATTGAGGGTGTTGCAGCAGCTGCACTGTATGCAGCCTGCCGCCAGTGCAATGTCCCGCGAACACTTGATGAGATTGCTGAGGTATCCCGTGTCTCAAGAAAGGAGATAGGAAGGACATACAGGTTCATCTCAAGGGAACTCGGATTAAAACTTCTGCCTACATCACCTATTGATTATGTGCCGCGTTTCTGTTCAGGTCTGAATCTTAAGGGTGAGGTTCAGTCAAGGGCAGTTGAGATTCTCAGGCAGGCCGGTGAGAAGGAGCTTACCAGCGGAAGAGGGCCTACAGGTGTCGCTGCCGCTGCTATCTATATCTCTTCAATTCTTGGCGGAGAACGCAGAACCCAGCGTGAGGTTGCCGAGGTTGCCGGTGTGACTGAGGTTACTATCAGGAACAGATACAAAGAACTTGCAGAGAAGCTTGACATTGAGATTATTCTGTGAGTATTCACAGGATTATCTTAAATTTTCGGTTGATCTCCGATTAATCTTTGATTGATTTCTGATAGATCTCCGGAAGATCTCTCATTATCTGAGAATTTAATCTGATGTCGCCATATTTCTATATTGGAATATGGCCGGGAAATATTTTTTTGATGCCTTTTGCAGGTGTTATGATGGTGGGGGTTTATGGTCGGGGATTATTGCCCAAAATTATTGTCCGGTGTAATTCCGGCATGTTTTAATTAATGCAGATCGTACAATAATTGCCTGACAATTATCGGGTGATTGCTGGTCAGGGCCTGTAGATCAGGGGTAGATCGTTACGTTCGCATCGTAAAGGCCGCGGGTTCAAATCCCGCCAGGTCCATCTACATTATCTCTTTCAAATCTGTAAGCTTATAATATGTCCCACCATTCACTCCGGATAGATAAGATTTTAAGCGATATCAGTAATCTCTCCACAGAAGATCAGGAGTATGTTGTATCTGTTATCAGAAAGGGTCTGGATGATACAAAAGTGGGTCGGCAGATCCAAAGTGAGATACTGCAAAAAAGAGAAGAGCTGAAGAAAAGATCAGAAGAGGCTCTTGTTAAATTATGAATCCGGCAATGTGAGTTCTGGTTCTGGAAATGATCTTCTGAGGTAATAAGTGATTTTGAGAGTAATATTCCCGGGAATAGTGTTGGGCTGATATTCTTTCCAACAGATAACCCATATAGCAGGTATTGATGCCCAAAATTTCAATCAGATTGTCATATGGTTAGCCTCTGTTTTTCATCGGACTCTTAAATCATCACGTGCAGCATATTTCCTGTAAATTTCCGGGTTGTAAATCCAGATAACATACCCGTCTGCATCTGTTCCGATTTTATTGGATTCTTTAAGGGCATCAGTTAATTGTTCAAACTCCGGACTGCTAATCTTCTCCGGAAAGTTATTCCGGAGTTCTGCTATTGTGAATTCCCCGCTGTATTCTCTGATGAAATCTTCGATTAAATCTTCAATCATTATAACTCTGTTTTTACTCACGATCAATAAAATACCTAATCATGATTAGTACTAATTGTGATTAGTATTATTATTTTCAGGTTTTATTCATCTTTAAGATGCTTCTGATGCTCCATTGCCCTTCTGCTTATCTCTTCTCCGCTTAAATCTTCAAAGAGGGATTCCCGCCATCTTGTATAATCAAATTTATCCCTTTGAATAAGAGCAATAAATCTTTCAGCTTCTACCATACCAAGATGCTGGTTTAGTATTTCAAGACCGGAAATCTTAATTTCAGAATCTGTTTTCATTTTAATCCTCACATTCCATTACAAAATTTACAGGATTCATAATTGTCATACCAGATATTTCATCATTTCTCAGAGTAGCATATGAAATTATTTATCACATCAGATATTTCATCATATCATCAAGGTCATAAATCAGATAATTATCCCCTTTGATTTTATCTCTGTCTGTAATTTTATCTTTATCTGTGATTTTTCCGGCAAACAACGCATATTTCTTTGTATAATCCTCATTGTTTTTTGTGCTGTTTTTGGTGCTGTTTTTGACGTATTCTGATTTCTGTTCAAGTTTATTAAGTATTTTTAAAGCATCTGATGCGGATTTTTTACCGTATTTAACTTCTGCAAATATTATCGTTTCTGCATCATCATCTACTGCAATCAGATCAATCTCCTCTCCTTTATGCCACCATCTGCCGGTTCTGGCTTTGGGAAATATAGCCGGTGCAATTTCATTTCTGACAAAAGATTCAAATTTTTTTCCGAAATATTTGTTAAAGTCATAATTTGTGTAACATCCTCTCTCAATCTCATTTCTGTTAGGACTTACAAAACTGTACCAGAAATCAATAACAGAATCTTTGATTATGTATATTCCGGATTTTTGGCTGCTTAAGAGTGGTGTCTCTTTTTCGATAAATCCAAGTCTTATCAGTCCATCCAGATATGGGTATATCTTTCTGGTATCTATTCCGCAGTTTACTGCAATATCAGAAGGTTTTGTCTTTCCCTCTGCAATGGCTGAGAGTATTCCCTGGTAGGTCTTTAATTCCCGGAATTCCTGTGACAGGAGGAAATATGGCTCACGGTAGAAGTAACCGAAATTTGAGAAAAATTCATTTCTCACAAATTCTTCATATGTCTCATATTCCGAAGCCTTTTGCAGGTATTCAGGCACTCCTCCGGTTGTGAAATAGGTTTTTAAGCTGTCTTTCTCATTCTGGCTGAGAAATAATTTTGCATCTTTAAATTCAAGAGGTTTTAAGAGCATATCCCTTGTTCTTCTGCCATATAATGGTGAAGTATAGGAGAGGGCATATTCGCTCATAAGGTTTAGCAGAGACCCGGAGAGAATAATGCACCATAAAGAGTCAGACAGTCCCCTGTCCCATGCCTTCTGGATTGCTGAAAGAATACTTTTATCACTTCTGATCAGGTACGTGAATTCGTCTATTATAAGATAAGATCTTTTATCCGGCGGATTTTTCATGAGATATGTGAATAATTCAGTCCATGATTTTATTGTCAGGCCCTGTAAAAGTTCATCGTTTAAATATCCGGCAATTTCAGCTTTGAGGCCGTTAATCTGGATCTGAACGGTGACATCTTCGGCAAAGAACATTATACCCTCTTTGCCTTTTATGAATTCATTTACAAGCCTTGTTTTTCCAACACGTCTCCTGCCGTAGATGATTATGAGGCGGCCTCCATCTGAATTCCATTCTCTCTTCAGAACCTCCTGCTCCTTCTCACGATCAATAAAATCCCTAATCATGATTAGTACTAATCGTGATTAGTATTATAATTTTCCGGCACCTGTTTACTGTCTGAGCTGATCTTCACAATGCAGGGCTGATAATCATATCAATAGTACATTTAACCATCGGGATGTGTATCATATTTATAACATAATGTAAGATTTACTATACATTGTGCTGACGATAGCTAACAATCAGAATATTGAAGGAAAAGGGAAACCGGGAGTGAATATTTTGTCCGGCAAAAAAATATCAGTTCTTTTTGCATCTGCTCTGCCGGTGGCAACCAACTCCTTTGAACCGGAGAAGACGGAGGGGTTATACACCCGCTACCATTCGATGATTGAGCCGTACGTCACAGGCACGGAGGGTGAAACAGAAGGTTATACACACCTGGAAAGTCCCGAAGATTTCACTTCGTCACCGAATGAATCAACAGAGTATACATACAGCCGCTATGGTGCGGTCATGGAGTTTATCTCCGGACAATAAAAATAACCCAAAATATGGAGATATAATTATGAACTTAGCAGCACAGAAAATTCCGGATGAAAATAACAGTACAACAGATGATATTATCCGGAAAATCTCATCCGGAATAGAGAATTATGAAATAATAACCCTTGAAGAACTGAAAAAGTCTGATGCCAATCTCATGAGCAGGCGTGAGTCAAAATACCTGATGACCTTTGAGGAATGCCTTAACATAATCTCTGCACTGTCAGGAGATTACAGAATCCTTGATGTTGAAGGCTGCACAGTAAGCGGTTATGAGACGGTATATTATGATGACAATTCCTTCATAACCTACCATCAGCACCACAGCGGAAAACTGAACCGTTTCAAGCTCAGAACCCGCCGTTATCTCTCTTCAGGTGAGAGTTATGTGGAGATTAAGGAGAAGAAGAATACCGGAGTCACGATAAAGAAGCGTATAGAAACCACAGAATCCGGCATACTCCCAAAAGAAGAGCAGGATCTCTTCCTGAAGTCCAACTTTCCGTATGACTACCATACTTTCCACCCGGTTCTGACAACAGAATATTCAAGGGTAACTCTTGTATCAAAGAACTATAGCGAGAGGATCACCTTTGACTTCGGGCTGACATTCAGTAACACCGGTGATAAAATTTCACTGCCTGAAGTTGTGATCGCAGAGGTTAAAAGTGGCAAAAACGCCTCTGAATCAAAGGCCCTATCTGTAATGCAGAAGTATGGTGTCCGGAAGAGGAGCTTTTCAAAGTACTGCATCGGGGTATCACTCATCTATAAAAACCTGAAGCACAACCGTTTCAAGCCAAACCTGATGTATCTCTCCCGGATTTCCGGAGGTGAAGCACTATGCTGCTAAACTCAGCTCTGCTGTTAGTTCTGGGATTTGTGATAAATTTCATCAGTGCTTTCATAATTGTCAGATTTATCTACTATCCCAAAAGGAGCGAGCCTAATTTCATCTTCACATTTCTTGCATTCAATGTGATTGTGTATTTCATAATGGGCCTCTTTACCAGCATTGAACTCTCTATCGGTGCGGGGTTCGGGCTTTTTGCTCTCTTCTCCATTCTGAGATACAGGACAGAAACAGTCCCCATCAGGGAGATGACATATCTCTTTGTGATGGTTGCCCTTCCAATCCTGAATTCAGTGCTCTTTGAATCGGGGGAATACACCAGAATCATTGTCATAAACCTGGCAGTAATAATTGTCATCTGGATTCTTGAAAACGGCTGGGGCTTTAAAAAGGAGGTTATGCAAAAGGAGATCCTGTATGAAAAGATAGAACTTGTAAAAGCAGGCAGAAAAGCAGAGCTTATTGAGGACCTCAGAGAGAGAACCGGTCTGAATATTCTGGATGTAGATGTGGAAAAGATTGATTTTCTCCGTGATGCAGCTGAAATCAGGATATTCTATTCCGGAAATTCAGCTGAAAAATCAGAAGCAGATTCAGGTGATAAATCCGGTTTGAAACCGGACAGCAAACCTGAAACGGATAATGAAATCACAGATGAACCGGAGTTAAAAGCATGTGATAAATCTGAAATGGATACGACCTTAGTAAATGAATCGGGCTCAGTTAATCAGTCTGAACCTGATAGATAATCAGAATTGGGCAGACAATGTCTGTTATGGTTCGTTCTGAGTGTATTGTGGCAGAATAAGAATAATAACTATATGTGGTAATAACATGGAAAACAAAATCAGAAATAAGATATCATTGCTGTTTGCAGTCTCACTGGTGGCACTGTGCCTCCTCTCGTGCGGCTGCACATCCCAGTCTGAGTCAGCAGATACAACCTCACAGAGTCAGGCAGAGATAACTGCTGCCCCACCTTCCAGTCCGGATCCTGAAATGACAAGACCTGAAATGACAGGTGATGGGGTAAATCCGGAAGAGATGCCCCCTGAAAATGTGGACAGAGCAGGAACAGAAGCAGGAGCACCGGAAGGAATGGGGATGTCAGGAGATGTCCGTGTTGAGCCGGACTTAGCCTTAGCGGCTGAAACCCTCGGAGTAACAGAAGATGAGCTTACTGCTGCACTTGGTGACAGGGTTGAAGGAGAAGAAATAGATCTTGAATCAGTAGCCTCAGAACTTGGCGTTACTGTAGAAGAACTTCAGGAAGCACTTGGAGTTCCGGCAGGCATGCCTGCCGGTGGCGGAGTCGGTGGAGGAGCCGGTGGCGCTGGTGGAGCTCCGGGACAACGCTGAAATTTTTATTTTAAATTTTCTTTTTTTGTCAGGTTTCATTATAATTCCGTTAATGTCTCTTGAATCTGAGTGAAAATCTGAAATCATATCGGAGAGTTATCCCCGGTACCTTTCTCAATTAGTTTGTATGTCCCCTGAGGATTACGTTCTTCTTTAATTTTCGCCACTGCTACTGTACTGTCAATTGAATTCTGTCGGGGTTGGTGGATAATTTAAATGATAATATCGGATTTCAGTCCGTAATGTTTTACATGTGGTTAAAAATGTAATGTGACATTGCAACAACTCAGGCATGACCTGGGCACTGCTACATTAAATGCTTTTATATCGGTCAGAATCTGCCTTGTTACCTCTAATTCCCCCGGTATATTTCTTCCGGCCAGGTCTGGCAGTCTATGTGATGATGATGAACCGGTCAGGTGTAACCTTTAGAAATGCTACAATTCCGGCGGAGATAAGAACAGGAATGACAGAACCAAAAACAGTATTGCCAAAATGGTAAATTTCTCTCTTTCCGGTGAATAAAGCTGTGCCTGAGTGGGATAACTCTTCTTCATAATTTTAAATATCAGGTGAGAATGAAACTCCGGAATGTTTCATAACTTTCAGAGGACAAAACCGGTGTACAGCGGCCCATCTTCATCTGCCTGATCTCAGATGTCAGAACCCAGGTGCCTTTAATCAGCAGGTATTTCCGTTTAACTACAGGGGTGTGTGTCATATAAATAACATTATGTAAAACATTTCTTACATGGAATCGGAGATGTATGATTCAGGTATGAATAAAGATCTTAAACTGACAGTAAGTCTGGAAATTCAGGAAGTCAGAATAAATTAAAACGGTGATATTAACATGGATTCTAAGATAAAAAAGAGTATATCATTGCTTTTTGCAGTCTCATTGGTGGCACTGTGCCTCTTTTCATGCGGCTGCACATCACAGTCAGAAGGTACAGCAACAGAAAATCAGGCAGAAATAATTGCTCTTCCTCCATCCGGTGCAAATCCTGAAATGGCAGGTGCAGGAACTCAGAGAGGAATGGGAATGTCAGAAGAAGGACGTGTAGAGCCGGTGGACTTAGCCTTAGCGGCTGAAACCCTTGGAGTAACAGAGGATCAGCTTGCTGCTGCACTTGGTGACAGGGTTGAAGGAGAAGAAATAGATCTTGAATCCGCAGCCTCAGAACTTGGCGTTACTGTCGAAGAACTTCAGGAAGCACTTGGGCCACAACAGGATGGCATGCCTCCCGGAGGAAGAGGGGATATGTCATAACCCCTGAAACATTATTATAATACTTTTTTTAGCTTTTAACTGTATAATCCAGGCAGTTATTTTTTCACTCCGGAAAAAATATATGATCTGAGATCATGGAGATCTCCCTGGTGCCTCTTTCAATCAGTTTATATGTCACCTCCGGGGCCTTCTCGTCCTTAATTGCCGCTATTACCACTACATTAACTGCCTCTACATCAACCAGAATCTTCCTTGTTACCTCTACCTCATTGAGATATTTCTTCCAGCCAAGTCTGGCAATCCATGGAATTATAATAAACCGGTCAAATGTAACCTTCAGAAATGCCACAATTCCGGTGAAGATAATAACAAGAATGACCGAACCAAAAATAGTGTTTCCCAAGTGTGAAATCTCCGAGATAATGACGATCAGAGCAACCGATATAATTATGTCCACACGTGTGAGAAGATTGGATATAGTATTGAAGTACTCTGTTCTGCGGGCGATTGCAAGTTCCTTTTCTCTTGCAACCCAGTCCATTTTTGATGTAAGTTCGTTAAGCCTCTCCCTCTCTTCCTGGGTATAGTGCTTCCGGAGGGACTGGCTTATATTTGTCCCTGCCTCATCCATCAGCCTCTTAAAAATGTCTCCCGCTTCATGCAGTGCCCAGTGAAGATTGTATCTGTCCCGGTTATCATATATCTCATCAAGCCAGAGGAACATCTCTTCAAAATGGTTTATGCGGCAGAGATCCAGATCAACAAGCTCAGGACTATATTCATCCGGATAGACTCTCTGTATGAATTTCTTCATACTGTCGGCAAATTCCCCGTTTTTATATGATTTTGTCATATTCACCTGGAATTGAAATTCTTTTAAGCAGGAACCTGAATACTTTCTGTAACTGTCGGGTTGCTTTAGATAATTCATTTATTCCAGGTGAATAAAGTTGTGCCTGAATGGGATATCTCTCATGCAGTTCATATGACAGGTTTAATTATCTCAAAAAATCAGGCAATGTTATATAGAAAGTATCACGGGGGAACCGGCATACAGCAGTCACCCCTCATCTGTCTCAGCGGAATAACAAGGGGTGTTCTGCCATCTCCTATGTCCCTAACCTCGGCCTCAACACCATAGACAAACCGGATATTTTCCGGGGTTAAAACCTCCCACGGTTCCCCGGCGGCGATGATCTGCCCGTTTTTCATCATAATGATCTCATCCGAGAATTTTGCCGCCATATTAAGGTCATGGACTGCCATCACAGCCGTAATTCTGCCCTCTTCGACAAGCTCCTCAACAATCCTCATCACATCCATCTGATGCCAGAGGTCAAGATTTGAAGTCGGCTCATCCAGCAGCATAAAACCGGTCTCCTGCACCAGTGCCCTTCCGATGAGGGCCTTCTGCTGCTGCCCGCCGGAGAGTGCATTAAAAGATGAAAGGGCAATCTCCTCAAGTCCCAGAACTTCTATCACATCCCATACTCTCTCCTCATCCTCACCTGAACTTGTCCAGCCAAGATGCGGCCTCCTGCCCATTAATATTACATCAAAGACAGTATGCGGAAATACCCTCACAGATGACTGCGGGACATAAGACATCCTCTTTGCAAGCTCCCGCCTTGAAATTCCGGATACCTTCTCACCGTCAACCTCCACAAGGCCCACTTTGGGATTTAGCACCTGATTGACGCATTTCAGAAATGTGGACTTTCCGCATCCGTTAGGTCCGAGAATTGAGATCATTCTCCCCTCCCTTATGTCAAGTGTCAGGCCCTTTAGAACCGGAACTGAATCATATGCAAACTCAAGATCCTTAACTGACAGTTTTACCTTCATTGCCAGAACTCCTTTCTCTTACCCTTAAGTATGAGATACAAAAAGAACGGCACTCCCAGAAGTGAGGTCATAATTCCGGTAGGGATAACCACAGGTCCGATAATATTCATCGCAACTGCATCAGCGGCTATAAGGAGCATTGCACCAAGAATTCCGGATGCCGGAATTAATATCCTGTGATCAGCTCCGATTATCATCCTTGCCATATGCGGCGCTACAAGCCCGATAAAGCCTATTGTCCCTGTAAAGCAGACAATCGTTGCAACAAGAAAGGAGGAGACCATCATTGTAAACATCCTTACCCTGTCAGTATCAACTCCAAGGCTTTTTGCAGAATCGTCCCCGATTGTCATGAGGTTCAGGTCCTGTGCCTTTGACATCAGAAGAGGTGTGCATATCGCAAAGATAACAAAGAATAGCAGGAACTTATTCCACGAAAATGCTGAGAGATCCCCCATACCCCATGTAGTCATAAGGCGTAACTGCTCGTCATTTGCAAAATATGCCATAAGCTGGGAGAGACCAGAGAATAGGTAGTTAACCGCAATTCCGGCAAGAATGAGCGTCTCAGATGTCGCACCTTTCAGTGCCGCAAGAGCGACTATGAAAAAGGAGCATGCCATTGCAAAAATAAAAGCATTGGCAATAAGAATATATGCCCCGCCAATCAGGGCAACGCCGAATACGGCGGCAAGAGCAACCCCGAAATGTGCCCCGGCTGAAATTCCGAGTGTGAAAGGGCTTGCAAGCGGATTTTTCAGGACTGCCTGCATGACGCATCCGCATATCCCAAACCCAAACCCGGCAAAGATGCCGCCGATAATTCTTGGGAACCGGATATTCCATACCACCTGTTCAAAGACATCATCCATACTGAAGACTGACGGAACAAACCTTGCAAAGAGCGTCTCATATACCTGCAGAATAGATATCTCCAGAGGGCCGAGTGTGATTATAAATCCGGCTGCGATAAATATCGCACCTAAAATTCCGGCAAGGAAGAGAAATTTTCTCCCTTTAAGCCTCTTATGCTCCTCCCTTACCTCCTCAAGCTTCTTCGTACGCTCAATTCTGTGTTTTTTTGCATGTTCGGATACCGGCTCATAATCCGGACTCATTGCAGAAATCCTCCTTATTCCACCAGATTCTGACCGGATAATATACTCTCTCTGTCCGGAATCTGCCGTTATCATCCGGAATAAGAGTATCCCTCATATATTCCCTGATTTCCTCCTGCATATCTTCTGTATAATTTCCCCTGTCGATCCAGAAATCCGCCGCCTCGTCCGGCGAGTCATAACTCTGCCTCCGTATGCTTTTCTCAACCGAAACATTCGGATATATCCCCATACTGTGCAGAACATGCACAATGGTGAGATAATCCGGAGTTGTCATATCAGATGTCTCAGCCCCAAGCCTCTTCATAAGCTCAGGGTCAGGCATATGCCGCATCGGCCCGGCAAACCAGAGAATATTGACCGTTCTCTTTGCAAGTGAGTTAAGTTTCTCAAGTCCGGCCTTAAGGTCATCAAAACCGAGTGAGTTGGATGCAAAGACAACGTCATGTACCGGAATATCTTTACCTGCCTCAATATCCTCAAAATTCCGGTTGATCACCGAATAATTTGAAAGACCCGCGTTTCTCATATTCTCTTCAAGAAATGCAAGCATGCCTTTTGATGGCTCAAGTACTGTTACATGGGCGGCATGCTGGGCAAGAGGCACTGCATACCTTCCTGTTCCTGCACCCATGTCAAGCACCGTATCGGCGGGCAGAAGTCCCAGTGCCTCAACATTTCTCAGAGTTTCATCCGATGTGCCTGAAACAGCTCTATTAAATGATGCTGCCCTGCTGTCCCAGTCAAAAGAGGAATTGTTGTTTCTTCTCCGGAATATTCTCCACATCCGGTTATAATCAACTATATCTATCATACCTTCTGCTCCACCGGGAATTTAAGGTATTCAGAATATGCAGTATATACACCATCTGTATCAAGGAATGCCTCTTTAATCTCGTTTCCTTCAGCTTCCATATCTATATGGGCAAATTTTTCAGGATAAAGTATCTTTGCGATATAGATCAGGTTGATGAGATTGATGTCAGTCGGACGGCCGCGGCAGTTTGGATAAAAGACATTATAGACCTTTCCCTCTTTGACCGCTTTAATTGACTGAAGTTCAGGAGCATCAAGGATGAACTGAAGTCCGGCATCCTCAGGGTCGGAGCATGCAACAAGGATAACATCAGGATTCCAGGCGATTATCTGTTCAATTGCCACATTTACATCGCCGTCTGCACATCCCTCTGCAATATTAATTCCGCCTGCCATAGTGAGGGCATCATAGGTGTTTACCGTTCTTGTAAAGTCCCTGCCCTCTTTTGCGTCATAAAATCCCTTCTTTGCACCTCTTGGAGCAAAATAAACAGTCAGCTTTTCATCTTCAGGAATATTGTCTGTTATGGATGTTATCATCTCAATTTTTTCATCCATGAAGGAGACGAGTTCATCTGCCTCTTTCTCCTTTGAGAGAACCTCTCCTACTGATACAAAGTGATTCTTCATTGTGCTGTATTCAAAGTCGCATCCGGAAACAAAGACCGGGGCACCTGTCTTCTCGGCCATGTCATCAGCACGGTCCTTCCAGAATTCAGCTTCAAAGATGATGTCCGGCCTTAAAGATGCCATATACTCATAATTGACCTCATATCTTGTGCTCGTCTGGGGAACGTTATTAAGTCCGCCGTCTGTGCAGCTGTCCCAGCACTCCTCGCAATAGATCTCATCTCCGGTTGTCATCGGACATACACAGCCTGAATCAACAGTACACTCATCAGATCCTACAAGGAGATCGCCATCGCCGTAAGCGATAACAAGGCGTGAATTGTCAGGATTTGTGGTGATTATCCGCTCTATCGGGCGGTAAAAGGTCATAGTCCGCCCGTCCATATCTACAACATTATGTGCTCTGCCGTTCCAGACTGTATAGACATAAGCCGCGTCAGAAACCTCATCAAGTGTCAGATCATTATTTCCAAGCATATAGCTGCAAACAGCATCTGATACCATCTCTTCTGTAATCTCCCCGTCTGCTCCCAACGGAAGTGTGTCGCCTGCAACTGCCGGCAGAGATACAAAAAGTGCCAGGAGAAGAGCAGTAAATAACAGTTTAAGTGTAATCTTCATATTTTATGCCTCCCTTCTCCCGGATACTGTGAGAACTGCTCCGGCTGTGATGAATGCAGCAATGCCCGCAATAATTCCAAATCCGGGACTTTTCTCTGCCCCTGAATCTGCACTGCCCTTCTCTTCCGGAGCATTGGAATCACCAGGTGCTGTCCATCTCTCCTTTCCTTCATTCATATCCGGAGTGAGTGTCAGGAGGTCTACCCATTCGGTCTTAAACCCTGTCTTCCCGTCTCCGTTTCCGGTCAGCTCATATGATACGGACTTTTCATCTGAGAGAAAGAATGCGATTTTACCATTTTTCCGGTCAGTCTCAAAGTTATCCGATGCAGAGACCATACTCTCATCCTCTGCAAAAGTCCATCCCTCAGGCACAGTCTCTACAATTCCGACCGCGAAAGGTTCGTCTGATTCAACAGTAAACGTGACTGTTGCTTTATCTCCATTAACCGAAACATCCCGGTCAACAACCGGAGCACCCATAACAGGCACAGTCAGCAGTGCAGAGATTAGCACCACTGTAAGAATAATCCATTTGCCGGATTTAATAATTTTCATGTTCATTTTCCAACGTTTTGTGATAAATAATGGATTTTAATAAATTTAGTAATACTTTTTTTAATCCTATTCATAAAAAAAGATTTCCAATTGATTTCTTAGTGGTATTTGTTGTGTATTTTGGGTCAAACATTCTTATTTTTATCATTATCTATTAAATTATTAACCATCATTTATGTTATCTTTAGATAATGTCCATTAAATCAGGATTATTATGGAAAATCCGGAACGTATTTATTATCTGGATTTTTCCGAAAAAAAGGATATTACAGGGCTAATAACTGATATGATTTTATGATTTCTCCACATCAGCATCAAGGTTCACAGTTTCGTCAGCAAAGGTTGCCAGCTGAGCTGAGATCACAGGGTCAACTGCATTTTTTACAGAATACATAATACCTTTTGCAGAGTTCAGCCTTGCCTTATTTGCAAACATATGCAGAAAGCGGATGATCTGAGCGGAATCGTTATAGACAAACATTGTATTCACCGAGTCTATCATCATGAAGAGATTCTCCTTATCCTTCATAGCCACCATAGCCTTTGTCAGTGCAATCCCTATATTTGTCAGCTGTCCCGGACTGTTTATGTATATGCAGTTATTCTCATCTTTTTTTTGGCCAACAGCCGTAATGGTTATGCAGTCTATAAAAAATATATCTGATGTATCTGTACCTTTTTTATCGAGGGCTTTATTTAATATTGACCATGGTTCATTGATAGAGATTACAATCCCTGAAAATCCCAGACTGCATAGTTCTGAGATGGTGGATATAACACTGTTTCTCAGTGTCTGCGGCTCTGCCATTGCAATGATTATCTCACTCTCAGAAAGAATCTCTGTTATTGGTGGCATTGAATTATTATCCGTTATTTCCTTTATACGATTATTCTGCGCTCTGTTACGCCTTTTGAAATATTTTGCGATATTTATTTTCTGACCGGAAATTTACCCGGTTTTTACTCAGTCAGAAATTCCCTGTAACTGTCAAGCACCCTGTCTGAACCGGCGAGGGCAACTTTGTTTAACTCCGAAATATTCTCATTTATCATCCTGGCATTGCATTTAATCACCTCAATTATAGTTCTGACATCATTCCGGTCAAAATCCTCCTGAACTGTCATCTCTTCAAGAAGCTCCAGATTCCTGGTAATGCTCATAACCGGATTTCTGGTCTTGTTCACGGTTTCAAAAAGATATGTCAGGATTTTTTTCTCCTCCTCCTTCAGTTTTTTATTGCTCTCCGTGAGCTGCTGGTTTGTATCATCAAGCTCGGTATAAAGAGCAATCAGGCCCTCGTTTGTCTTCTCAAGTTCAAGACTCAACTCCTGAACTTCCTTTGTCTTTCTGTCAAGCTTCTCCTGAAGGTAATTTATATCCGGTTTATCACTCAATTATTTCACCACCATGACTGTTCCGTCATCATTCTTCCGCCAGTATTTATTCATGATATAATGTGCAATAATATCAGGTTTCTCCTCCGGCATGCAGTCATCAAGGTTAATTTTTGCACTGATGCCATCAGAATGTATGACTGCCATATTTCTGCCTGAAACCCAGGGGTAAGACTGAACTTTTACTTCCCTTCTTTTCATACCAAGAATGCCGGGTACTGACTGAAAACTGATATGGTCCTCCTTTGGATAGAGATGAACTGATATATCCCCGACACCTCCAAACTCCATAAATCCCCTATCGTCATTGATGAACATAATACTCGCCACTGCCCCCCTTGTCTTTTTAAGTTTCTCACCGAGGCCGTCAATCAGCAGTTTTATTGAAGTTTTTGAGGCGTTATTCCTTAAATATTCCTCTGCACATGCAGAAGCCTCACGGGCATGAATGCCGTGTCCAAGGCCGTCTATCACAGCTATACATGCCCCGTTTTTAAACCTCTCAATATAATAGCCATCCCCGCAGACATTTTCAAGCGGATGTGGTCGTGTGAGGACACTTATCATAAGCTTCTTTTCCGGAATTACGGGGATCTTCTCCGCGTATTTTTTTATGGCTATTGTCGTCCCGGAAACACTGGATTTTATGCTGAATTCATCGGATAGTCTTCTTACTGAACCAAGCCCGACGCCCATACTTCTGGATGAGGTCGTATATCCGTCTTCAAGGGCAAGTTCATAATCAGGGATGCCCGGCCCTTCATCTTCCGAAATTATCTCAAGATAAGTTCCGGATTTTTCATCTGTGAATACTCCGTATTTTATCCTTCCGTTTATTGTATCATGTTTTATATGGTTTGAGGCAAGTTCTGCGGCAATGAGATCGATCTCATTCATCGCTTTATCCGGGAAATTATTCCGGGATGCAAGGTTGTGGATGTCGTTTTTTACCGCTGATTTGTGTGCATGCAGATATATCCTTCTGCAACTGTATTCAGAATTCATGGCAGGTACTTGATAATTTCAATTCTTGTCCCTTTTTCGGGTTCTGAATGGATATTCATCTCATCAACAAGCCGTTTTGATCCGGAAAGACCAAGGCCAAGGCTTCCCGGAGTTGTTGTATAGCCTTCCTGCATCGCAATGTCTGTGTCCTCTATCCCAGGCCCAAAATCCTCAAATATTACTTTTATTCCGTTCGGACTTTCTACACTCTCAATGATGACCGTTCCGCATCCTGCATATCTGTATATATTCCGGGACAGTTCGGAAGCTGCTGTTGCAAGTTTTGTCTGGTCCACTATTCCAAATCCCATGCCTGAAGAAGCATCCCTGACCATCCTCCTTGAGGTGAGAATATCGCTTTCATCTTTTATCTCCACAGATTTAAGAAACATACTAACTCCGTAATATCCTCTCATCTCCCCGCGGAAATTTCCTGCAATATCTCAAAGCCGCTGTCAATGTCACATGCGGTTGTTATCCCGGAGAGGTCAAGCCCAAGGTCCACAAGTGTTATGGCAACTGCCGGCTGAATCCCTGTTATAACAACCTTTGCACCCAAAAGTCCGGCCATAATGCCGCAGTCCCTCAGTGTCCTTGCCATAAATGAATCCACAATGTCAAGGGCAGATATGTCTATCAGTACTCCTCTGGCCCCTGTTTTTGATATCTCCTCAAGAATATCCTCCTGAAGGGCAGTGATTATCAGATCATGGAGATCTGTCTGAATGGAGACGAGAAGATAGCTTTGCAGTTTCAGAATTGGTATTCTGTCCATGGCCTAATGCTCCTGAATGACCATGCTCTTTCTGACAATAGTAAGACCCTTTTCATTGAGGGCATATTCTACACCTTCCTGAAGGGTTGCTCTTGTTGTTATATCGCCAAGGTCTATTCCGAGATGCACCATTGTCATCGCAACTTCAGGTTTAATTCCGGTAAAGATCATATGTGATCCGAGCATCTTTACAGCCTGTGAGGTTTTCAGGATATTTGCAGCAACTGCTGAGTCTATTGTCCCTACTCCGGTTGCGTCCATAATGATGAATCTTGCACCAGTATCACGAATCTTTATCAGAAGCTCTTCCATCATCTGAAGGGTTCTCTCAGAATCCAGTGTGCCGATGAGCGGCAGAATCAGGATGTCCTTCCATATCTGTGTAACAGGAGTTGATAATTTAATGATCTCCTTTGTTTTTTCAAGCAGTGCCTCTTCTGACCACATCCTCTCAATTATTTTGCTCATCCTTTCAGAAAGTATCTCAAGCAGAGTTTTTTCCTCTTTTAAGAACGGATCTTTATCAAAGCCTGGCTTTTCTTCCATGTAATAGACTGTGATCTCACCAACTGCTCTTCCTTCAACCTTAAGCTGCTCTGACATATTCCATTCAGTCTCCCTGAATGGTTCGGTTCTGAATTTCTGTCCCTTTAAATTGACCTCTGCACATGCAATATCAGGATACTGCAATGCGCCGGGGAGGCGTTTTATTATTTCCACGATGATGTTATCAGCGTTTTTGCCTTGACTGTCCACAATATTTGATATGCTGTGAAGGAAAACTAACTCTTTTTCTCTCTCTGTAAGCTCTTTTTTCAGTTGTTCTTCTGTTTTCTTCATATTAACCACCTGTCTGTATATTTGGGTATTTATCCGGAGATAGCAGTTGTTTCCGGATATTAAATAGTTTATTTATCTGTTTATTTATCAGGATGTCCTGATCTCTCTTTAAAAAAATCTGTTTTTAAATTTAAGGTTTTAATTTTTAGGCTTCTGTAAGGGTATCTGATAATATTTTTGCAATATCCATCCAGATTACAAGGTTCTTCTTTTCATCCCCTTCCTTTCCGATCTTAATAATGCCCTTTACATATGCTTCCTTTGACATCGTCTCATCCATCTGGTCTATGTCATCTTCAGATACCTGAAGCACGCTCTGTACGTCATCCACAATAAGACCTACATTTGAGCCGTTTGCGGCTTCCGGAACAAGGACGATGATCTTCTGGTTTTCTGCCTTATTTCCGGCGGGAAGCCCCATTAAATAATTGAGGTTTAGTATATTGGTTATCTCGCCTCTGAGGTTGATTATTCCTGCGATGTGTGCCGGTGCCCTTGGCACAGGCGTTATCGTCATCATTTCAACAATCTCTCTTGAAATATGTATATCAAGTGCATACTGCACTCCTCCTATTTCAAACTGTACGACATCTTTCATTTCAGCCATATTAATCTCCTCTCAGTATTTGAATCTGGCATTTGCAGTGTCAAGTTCTTTTACAAGTGCATTTACTTCATGAATTGCACTTCCAATCTCTTCTACAGATGCACTTGCCTCTTCTGCAAGGGCTGCAAGTTCCTCTGCTTCTCTCTGAACCTCTTTTGTCTTTAATGTTCCTTTGTCAACCGACTGGACGACATTGTTGGATATATTTGCCTGGTCCTCAATTGCCTTTGTGATCTCGCCTATATCGGTTGTGACCTGTCCGGCATTGCTGATTATTGTATTGAGGGCTTCAAGTGTCTTTGTCACGCTCTCAACACCGTCAACGATCTCTTTGTTGGCATTATTAATTGCTCCGGCTGTCTTCTCACTGCTTGTCTGAACCATCGAAACAACGCTTCCTATTGAATCTGCTGCTGTTCTGGCCTCTGCTGCAAGGTTTTTGACCTCTCCGGCAACAACAGCAAATCCACGTCCGTGCTCACCCGCACGTGCTGCTTCAATGGCTGCATTGAGGGCAAGGAGATTAATCTGTCCTGTGATGTCATTTATCAGTTTTACGACATTGCTGACTTCCTTTACCTTCTCAGTCAGGTCGCATATCTCATCAACACTCTCCTTTGCAATTTTTTCGACATTGCCCATCTTTTTGTTTGTATCATTGGCAAGTCCCTGTGCCTCTTTTCCAATTTCGACGACATGGTTTGCGGCATTGAATACTTCCTGTGATGTGCTGGCAATCTCCTCATTGGATGCTGAAAGGTCGGCAATCTGCCGGTTTATATCCTCAATGCTGATCAGCAGTTCTTTTGTCAGTTCTGCCGCTTTCTGGCTTGTGTTTGCGACCCCTTCTGCCGCCTTTGCAACTTCGTCAGTTCCCTTTCCGACCTCATATGAGTTTGCTGAGATCTGTTTTGTGACATTGCTTGTCACTTTCATCGCTTCAGCAACATTTATCCCTATGGCATTTATTGCCTCCTTAAATTTCAGGAAATCACCTTTTACAGGAATAATGTCTGAAAATCTTGCTGTAAAGTCTGCATCTGCATAACTGTTGCATATGGTCATTGCCTCGTTTATAGGCGTTGCAATGGCATCCATTAAATTATTGAGGTTTTCAACGAGGTCAACATATTCGCCGTGATACTTTTTACTATCAGATCTGACTCCAAGCCTGCCGTCTGTTCCGGCAGTGACAAGTTCCTCAATCTCAACAACAAGCCCTCTGAAGGTGTCATTTACAGATCTTATTGATTCTGTGATCTCCACAAACTGCTCCCTTACATCCTTTGTGTATTGGTCTGCCTCTCCGACAGTCAGCTTTACATCTTCAAATCTCCCTTTTGCTATGTATTCAAGGTCAGCTGCAACCTTTGCAACCTCCTGCTTCAGATATTCCCCCACTTTTGTTGTTGCGGTGATGTCCTGAATTATCTCAACATGGCCGATATTCTTACCCGCAGCATCCCTGATCCATGCGGCATCCACCATGAAGTTTCCGCCGTCCTGCTCAAAGAATGTCTTATCTTTTCCTTTTCTTAAGCATTCGACACCGCAGTCTTTTGTTTTGCATATATTTGCATTCCATCTGCTGCACTGTGTGCCGATAGCCTCTTTTTTACTGACATTTGCCATTTTTGCTGTTGCAGTGTTTAAATAGGTCCAGTTCATATCCATGTCTGTAACTGATACAGGGAATGGTATTACATCAAGAATTGATTCAAACCAGGCTCTCTCGTTTTCTATATCGGTTATATCAACCCATGTTGTGTTTATATTTCTTACATGACCTTTCCCGTCAAGGACGGGGATTGCAGCTACTTTTATTATTCTCTTCTCCCCTCTGAAGGTCATGTTGAACCTGCCTTCTGTTCTTCTTTTCTTCTCAAGGGCATCCTTTGTCCCGTCACCCTCAATTTTTATGATGTTAAACTCAGAATAGAGATCACTCATCTTTCGTGAGATGATATTCTCTTTATTCAGTCCCGATAATTCAATAAAATCATCATTCAGATCCTCAATTACGAGATTCTGGTCTATCATTAACAGAGGAATCGGGGCTGTAATTACAGTTTTGTAAAGATAATCCCCCTTTTTGTCGCAATTATTTTTTTCTTCAATCAGCCTGTTGATCAACTTTCCAACGGGTATTAATTCGTCATCAACTCTGTCTAAATCGACTGATGTGCTTATGTCGCCACCCAAATATTTTTCAAGTTTATTTGTGAGTTCTGTTATATCCATGATAATCACAACCGGAATTTCGGTTATTTTACACCCTTTTTAAGGAGTCTTATAAACTCTTCTTGGCAGATCATCTGATAAATAGTTTGTGCATGTTGGGGCGGCCTGCCGGAATGGTTATATCTTTGGTGCTAATAGGCTGACTTAAGGTATTTGCCGGCTCTATGGCTTTGAAATTATGACGTGGTCTGTAAATTATGGGCAGAGAAAAAGAGAGGTATATTTATCGTCCCTGTGAGGGAATGGATATATTATTAATCTTTGGTAATACTGACTGCGACCTGTGCAGATAATGCTTCCAGAATGAGTTTTTTATCATATTCTATCTGATCTGCTGTATGGGATGCGACTACAATACATCCTTTTATCCCGGAATAGTGAATAATGGGAATTATTCCTGATGTCTTAAGATTTTCGTGGACTAAATTCTCTTTGCTGTATTCTCCGGAGGTATTGCTGCAACAGTCATATATGCAGTCGCCTTTGAGAATTCTATTGTAATATCTGTCGCAAAAAACGGTTTTTTCTATGTATTTTATGAATTCCTCTGTTAATCCGGTATAATTCCTGAGGTGCATCGAACCGGATTTTTCATCGTAAATATATATTGCACCGCAGTCCATATCTGAGACCTCAATTGCAGTACTTAGAATTATTCTGAATATTTCGTCAATAGAATCTGCTTTCAGTATTTTCAGTCCCATCTCCTTTAGTTTACCGGAGTTTTCATAATAGCTCTCTCTTGCTTCAGCATCTCTTAATTGTCTGAGGTTTATATCTTTGATATGGGAGAGATAAATGCTCAGATGCCATACCAGACTGATGATGTCTTCAAATTCATCTTTTGAATATATTTTTTGGGCCAGGTATTCATTTATTATCTTACTGGAAGTCTCTTCGTCAGCCTGAACAGATTTCAGGAAACGGGTAAGTTTTTCATATCCCGTTTTAATCCTGCAATTGCCGATATACCATATTCCGTCAGGCTCTTCTGAGATATTTACCGGGACGGCTCCGCAGATCAGTCCTGTTGCCTCACATTCCCAGGTTTTTGGAATATTATTTCTTTTGATGTATTCTATGGCCTGTACAGAATGTTTTTTGCAGATCTCTCCTGCTTTTTCATAATTCTGACTGAGAATATCGCATATGCTGCCGGATTTGCTGAATTTTGTTACAGGGTGTCCGTCTGCTGATGAAATAACCATTGATATTCCAGTTACCGCTGAGAGTAAATCCTGGACATCCTGAAGTTTTTTTAGGTTCAGGTAGTTTGTGTTCAGGAATGTTTCAACCGTTTTTTTTGAGGAGATTTCAGGTGATGCAGCTAAATGGCTGTTCGTCTCATTCTTCTTAGGGCTGTTGTTATCGGGGCTGATCCCTGCCTTTATATCCCTGAGCTCCCTCTTTGCTGTTTCAATTTTTCTCTCATATTCGTGCTGCCTGATGGTATTCCACAGCCCTTTCATCAGGAGAGTTATCTGCCGGATGTCTGATTCATCGTATTCTTTCTCTTTATTTGCGACACCGGCAAGCAGGACTATCTTTTCGCCGTCAAATATTGGGACACCGAGATGTCTTGTTATTCCAACATGCCCTTTTGGCAGACCCTTTTTTCCGGGGTTATCAGCAGAATAATCATTTGTGATTATGGCCCTTCTCTGTCTTATCGGCTCTCCCCATAGCCCTGTCTTTGGTATCCGGAATTCTTTGGATATATTTTTTATTCTGCACTCATCCATTGCATTTACTGACCATGAGTACATCTTTAAAAGGTCATTCTCCTCCTCAACAAAGGCGAAATAGCCGTGAGTGCTCTCTGTATTTTTTATATTTTCCTCAAGTGCATAATCCATGAGGCTTTTTAGATCAGAGTCTGATCTGTTGGTGAACTCCAGCAGTGTTTCAAACCGCTTTTCATCCATGAGCAGTTTTTCATCAGCCTTTTTCTTCTCAATGGCAGTCCTTATTTTGTGTGAAAGTTCTGCAAACTGTGATTTTGGGTCCCCGCCTTTCTGGATATAGTATTCTACCCCGTAATTAAGGGCTTCAATTACGACTTCTTCCCTGCCCCTGCCTGTAAAAATAATAAATGGTATCCCCGGATATTCCTCTTTTACTATTTTTAAAAATTCTATGCCGTTCATATCCGGCATCTCGTAATCTGAGACGATCAGATCGACATTTTTCTCATTCAGATATTTTAGGGCTTCCTCCGGTGAATTTTTTGTCTCAACCGGAATGTTGTATTTCTGCTTAAGAAAGAGTTTTGTCACTTCAAGAAGTGCCGGTTCGTCATCTACATAGAGAACTGTATTTATTGGTCCAACCCCTGCTAATCCAGTAATGTATGATTATTCTTTGATAATAATTATATCCTTCGTTAATATTAGCAAAATACCTCTGTTCGCCCGGATCATATTTCAGTCAATAATTTATCTTCTCTCTGAAATGTAAAATAATTAGTAATATGGCTGATTTTTGTGTAAAAAAAGTATTTCTGCTCAGATTCCGGCCGGAAAGGATCTCCTGCCGGATATATATTCCTGCCCTTTCCGTTATCTGAAATCTGTTCTGATTAGTTCTCAACCAGGGTATCTTCAAGGATTTTGGCGATGTCAATCCATATGACAAGATCCTTGTTTTCATCCCCTTCCTTTCCTATTTTGATAATACCCTTCACATATGCTTCCTTTGACATTGTTTCATCCATCTGATCAATGTCATCTTCAGATACCTGTAGCACACTCTGTACATCATCGACAATGAGTCCGACATTGGAGCCGTTTGCAGCCTCGGATACAAGGACGATTATCTTCTGGTTTTCTGCCTCATTTCCGGGAGGGAGTCCCATCAAACAGTTGAGGTTTAAGATATTGGTTATCTCTCCTCTCAGGTTGATAATCCCTGCAATATGTGCCGGTGCCCTTGGAACCGGAGTAATTGGCATCATCTCGACAATCTCACGTGAGATATGGATGTCAAGTGCATACTGCACTCCTCCAATCTCAAACTGCACTACATCCTTCATTTCAGCCATTTTTTACACCATTATTCAGTACTTAAATTTAGCATTTGCTGTATTGAGATCCTTTACAAGTGCATTTACTTCATGTATTGCACTTCCAATCTCTTCCACAGAGGCGCTTGCCTCTTCTGCAAGGGCTGCAAGTTCCTCTGCTTCTCTCCGGACCTCTTTTGTCTTCTCGGTTCCGCTGTCAACTGATCTTACAACATTGTTTGATATGTTTGCCTGATCCTCAATAGCTCTTGTGATCTCGCCTATATCGGTTGTGACCTGTCCTGCATTTTTAATGATGGTATTGAGTACCTCAATGGTTTTTGTGACACTTCCGACACCGTCAACGATCTCATTGTTGGCGTTATTGATTGCATTTGCAGTCTTTTCACTGCTTGTCTGAACCATCGAAACAACGCTTCCTATTGAATCTGCTGCTGCCCTTGCCTCTCCTGCGAGGTTTTTGACCTCTCCGGCAACTACTGCAAAGCCACGTCCGTGTTCTCCCGCACGTGCTGCTTCAATGGCAGCATTGAGTGCAAGGAGGTTAATCTGGCCGGTGATGTCGTTTATCAGCTTAACAACATTGCTGACCTCTTTTACCTTCTCAGTCAGCTCATTTATCTCATTAACACTCTCTTTTGCTATTCTTTCAACGTGGCCCATCTTGGCATTGGCATCATTTCCAAGTCCCTGTGCCTCTTTGCCTATCTCGACAACGTTGTTTGCAGCATTGAATACTTCCTGTGAGGTGCTTGCAATCTCTTCGTTTGATGCTGAAAGGTCCGCAATCTGCCGGTTTATATCCTCGATATTTATCAGGAGATCTTTTGTCAGGTCTGCTGCCTTCTGGCTTGTGTTCGCAACCGCTTCTGCGGCCTTTGCTACTTCATCAGTTCCTTTTCCTACTTCATCAGAGTTAACTGCAATCTGCCTTGTAACATCGACAGACTTCTTCACATTTTCAGATACATTTATTCCGATGTTGTTGAGTGCCTCTTTAAGCCTCAAAAAGTCCCCTTTTACCTTAATATCATCAGAGAATCTTGCAGTAAAGTCAGCATCCGCAAAGCTGTCACAGATCTTTAAGGATTCATTCACCGGCACTGCGGCTGTTACAAGAAGGCTGTTTACTCCTTCGATTATGTCAATATATGCACCCTGATATTTGCCTGAATCTGCACTGAAGTTGAGTTCTCCGTTTTCTCCTGCTTTGACAAGAGCATTAATGTCGGCTAAAAGTTTGGCGAGGCTTTCGTTTACATCTCCTATTGAGGATGTAATCTCAAGGAACTGATCTCTGATCTCTCTTGTGTAACTGTCAGCTTCAGCAACTTCAAGCTTCATATCCTCCGGTCTTCCCTCTGCAATGGCTTCAAGGTCTGCTGCAATATTTTTAACCTCTCTGTCCATGTAAAGGTTCTGTGAAACTTCGGCTGTTCTGTCCTGGTAGATATAGTAATTTACGTCAATGTTGCCGTTCTCATCAAGAATCGGTGTCTGGAACAGTCTGAGGTAGGACTTTGTCTGGTCAGGCCACCTGATCTCAAGGTCGGATACTGCCTTTCTTTTTGTCTCATATGAGGCATAGAAGTCATCACCTGTAACGTCAATGTCAAAGTCATAGAGTTTCTTTGCCATCAGTTCGTCGTATGTTCCATGCCATGCCCTCTCATACTCCTTATTTAAATCAAGCCTGTGCTTGTCCGGAGCAAGGACAGTTATTGCCTGTGGGTTGTCTTTTAAGAAAGTATCTGCACGCTTCTGCAGCTTCTGGACCTCTTTTAATTCATTTGTATGCTCTGTCAGGTCCTGGTAGATGTAGTAGTTTACATCAATATTGCCGTTTTCGTCAAGGATTGGTGTCTGGAAGAGCCTGAGGTAGGAAATTTCGCCGTTCTGCCATTTAATCTCAAGGTCTGAGACTGCCTTTCTCTTTGTCTCATATGAGGCATAGAAGTCGTCACCGCCCGTAACTTTGATGTCAAAGTCATAGAGCTTCTTTGCCATCAGTTCATCGTATGTTCCACGCCATATACGCTCATATTCTTTATTCAGGTCAATTCTGTGCTTGTCGGATGCAAGAACGGTTATTCCCTGAGGGTTGTCCTTTAAGAATGCCTCCGCACGCTTCTGAAGTTTTTCAGAGTTGTTTATCTCTTCCCTTAACGCCGTTATATCGTTGTAAACCGTTAAAACAGAGTCAACCATGCCGTTTTCATCCATAAGCGGAATGTTGTATCTCTCAACTGTTTTAATTCCGGCAGGGAATTCTATTGTGGCTTCGCCGTGGCTTGCCTTCTTTGTCTCAATTGTCTGTGCAATTGATTTTCCTGCCTGGTTTATATACCTGAAATCCCGGATAGTGAGATTTTCTGCTTCCAGCTCTGAAAAACCACTGATTTTAATAAATGCTTTATTTGTCTCCCTGACTGTCATGTCCTTATTCCAGAGGACAATGGGCATCGGGTTTTCCTGAACAATTGCTTTGGACTGCTCCTCCAGTTTTTTGATGTCATTCATCTTCTCAACCTGTTCGGTTAAGTCCTGGTAGATGTAATAGTTGACATCAATCTCACCTTTATTGTTGAGAATTGGTGTCTGGAATAGTCTTAAGTAAGTAACTTCTCTGTTTGGCCATTTAATCTCCATATCTGAGATTTCATTCTTTTTTGTCTCATATGATGCATAGAAATCTGCTCCGGCTGTGATGGTTATGTCAAAATCGTAGAGTTTCTTTGCCATCAGTTCATCATATGTTCCACGCCATATACGTTCGTACTCTTTGTTTAGGTGTATTCTGTGTTTGTCAGCAGCGAGGACGGTAATTCCCTGCGGGTTGAAATCTAAAAGTGCCCCTGTACGTTTCTGAAGCCTTTCGGATTCTCTCTGTTCTTTATTGTATTTACTTTCATTTTTCCCGACCTCTTCCACCAGACTGTTGAAGAGCTGAGCGTATTTTTTCTCTTCACCTTCGCATTTTTCTGCATCAATAAGGGTAATTCCCCTGTTTTTGATATACTCTTCAACTGTTTTTTCAAATTCATTAAATGCCATAACACACCTTTTAACCGGCCTTTCTGCTGCCGGTTTTGTTAATCACTAAAATCTTACATTTACGTATTATTAACCGGAATAATGCTCAAATATTCCGGTTAATTCTGTGATTATAGAAAGGATGGTTTAATTCAATATAAAAAACTAACTTATTTGTTGCTGGGGTTCTGAAAGATTTTTTTTATTTTTGAACTTTTTGGAAATATCCTTTCACATTTGTTTATTTTATTAAATTATAATTCTAAATCTGGTTTGCATTAAAGCCGTGTATGATCCGGAGTATTCAGAAGATGATATCTTTGATTTTTGTAAACTGTTTTTTGTGTACATATCTTAAAATTCATTGATCTATGTTTACAAATTGGACTCTCATTTATATCCTGTGCAGTTATTCAGGTGAATATTTTACCCGTGTGAAGTGGTGAATCTGAACAACTTTCGTATTTTGCGCGTTTAAAACCTGATATTTATCTTTTATTTGAGGAAATAGTGGCTATGTATTTTTATCCCGTCTGACTGTTTAATAATTGCAGATTTTCAGGTATTAATGTGAAAGAAACTGCCCCTGCTATTTTCCGGTAAAAAATTCTGTGATTTATTCCGGAAATAAATATAATTATTCTTCAGGGTGTTTCTTTATCCTGTCAGAATGGTGTAAATGGTGGGAAAAAAGTATTTTATTTGTATGATTCTGTGATATTAATAATTCTCTCTCAGAGTTCAGTTTCTGTAAGAGTGTCAGATAATATCTTGGCAATATCGATCCAGATTACAAGATCCTTGTTTTCGTCTTTCTCCTTTCCCTTCCCCATTTTGATGATGCCTTTTACATATGCCTCCTTTGACATCGTCTCATCCATCTGGTCGATGTCATCCTCAGATACCTGAAGCACGCTCTGGACATCATCCACAATAAGGCCCACATTTGAACCGTTTGCGGCTTCCGGAACAAGGACGATTATCTTCTGGTTTTCTGCCTTATTTCCGGCGGGAAGACCCATCAGGAAATTGAGGTTTAAAATATTGGTTATCTCTCCTCTGAGGTTTATTATGCCTGCAATATGTACCGGTGCTCTTGGAACCGGAGTTATAGGCATCATCTCGACAATCTCGCGTGAGATGTGGATATCAAGTGCGTACTGTACTCCTCCAATCTCAAACTGAACTACATCTTTCATCTCAGCCATATCTGCACCCTCTCAGTACTTAAATTTATTATTGGCTGCTTCAAGGTCCTTTACAAGTGAATTTACCTCATGAATTGCACTGCCAATCTCCTCAACGGATGCACTTGCCTCTTCTGCAAGGGCTGCCAGTTCTTCTGCCTCTTTCTGGACTTCCTTTGTCTTTACTGTTCCGCTTTCAGCAGATTTTACCACATTGTTTGAGATATTTGCCTGGTCTTCTATTGCTTTTGTGATCTCACCTATGTCGTCTGTCACCTGTCCGGCGTTTTTGATGATGGTATTTAAGACTTCAATTGTCTTTGTGACACTTCCAACACCGTCAACGATCTCCTTGTTGGCGTTGTTAATTGCATTTGCAGTCTTCTCACTGCTTGTCTGCACCATTGAGACGACATTTCCGATTGAATCTGCTGCTGCCCTTGCCTCTCCCGCAAGGTTTTTGACCTCTCCGGCAACTACTGCAAATCCACGTCCGTGCTCACCTGCACGTGCTGCTTCAATGGCTGCATTGAGAGCAAGGAGGTTAATCTGTCCTGTGATGTCGTTTATAAGCTTAACGACATTGCTGACCTCCTTAACCTTCTCAGTCAGGTCGTTGATCTCATCAACACTCTCTTTTGCTATCTTTTCAACATGACCCATCTTGTTATTTGCATCATTTCCAAGGTTTTGTGCCTCTTTGCCTATCTCGACAACGTGGTTTGCCGCATTGAAGACTTCCTGTGAGGTGCTGGCAATCTCCTCATTGGATGCCGAGAGGTCGGCAATCTGCCGGTTTATATCCTCAATATTTACAAGGAGGTCTTTTGTAAGGTCTGCTGCCTTCTGGCTTGTGTTCGCAACCGCTTCTGCGGCCTTTGCCACTTCGTCCGTTCCCTTACCTACCTCATCTGAGTTTACAGCGATCTGTTTAGTAACACCAACTGAATTTCTGACATTCTCTGATACATTTACTCCGATGTCATTGAGGGCTTCTTTGAGCTTTAAGAAATCTCCTTTCACTACAAGGTCATCAGAGAAACGGGCTGTAAAGTCTGCTTTTGCAAAACTTGCACAGATTTTTAGGGATTCATTTGTCGGAACCGCGGCTGCCTTAAGGAGGTTGTTCATACCTTCAACAAGTCCGATGTATGCACCTTCATATTTGTCTGCCTTCGCCCTGAAATCCAGTTCTCCTGCTTCTCCGGCATTTACTAGTGCCTGAATGTCTGCAACGAGTGCAAGGAGATTATCGTTTACTGCTTTTACTGAGGAGGTTATCTCCAGGAACTGCTCTCTTACTTCCTTTGTATATTGATCAGCCTCTCCAACCTGAAGTTTCATTCCGGCCGGATTTCCGGCTGCAATGCATTCAAGATCTGCTGCAACCTTCGTGACCTCCTGCTTCAGGTACTCGCCTACTTTCGTTGTTGCAGTAATGTCCTGTATCATTTCAACATGACCAACTTTTTCTCCGGTTGCATCCCGTACCCATGCAACGTCAATCATGAAGTTTCCGCCGTCCTGCTCGAAGAATGACTTATCCTGTCCTCTTCTCAGGCATTCGACACCGCAGTCCTTTGTCCTGCATATGTTTGCATTCCACCGGCTGCACTGAGTTCCAAGAGCTCCTTTTTTATCCACGTTTGCCATTCCGGCAGTTGCAGGGTTTAAGTAAGTCCAGTTCATATTGAGATCTGTGACTGAAACAGGGAATGGTATAGCGTCAAGGATGGATTCATACCATGCAGCAAGATTTTCTGCATCTTTTTTGAGGTTTTCAGTTTCGGTTATATCCTGTATTACTTCGACATGACCTACTTTTTCTCCTTTGTTATTCTTTAACCAGGCAACATCAATCATGAAGTTTCCGCCGTCCTGCTCAAAGAATGACTTCTCCTTGCCGGCCCTGAGGCATTCCACACCGCACTCCCTTGTCCTGCAGATGTTTGCATTCCACCTGCTGCACTGTGTTCCAAGAGCTTCTTTTTTATCCACGTTTGCCATTCCGGCGGTTGCAGGGTTCAGGTAGGTCCAGTTCATATTCAGGTCCGTGACTGAAACAGGGAATGGTATTGTGTCAAGGATGGATTCGTACCATATCTTCTGGTTTTCAATTTCTGTTATGTCCAGTAAGGCAGTGTTAATATTGGTTACTCTTCCATTTTCGTCCATAAGGGGGATACTGTGAATTTCCACGATCCTCTCTTCTCCCTTAAAGAGCATACTGAATTTTCCACAGACTTCTCTTTTCATTTCAAGGGCATCTTTTGAACCTTTACCTTCGATTAGTTCCAGTTTAAATTCCCTGTGAAAATCAGAGACATTGAGCCTCTGCATTCTCTCTTTTGAATATCCTGTTAAATCTGTGAATTTATCGTTTACATCTACAATATTGAGCCTTGAATCTGTAAGGGCCATTGGTACAGGAGTTTTCATCAGTGCCTGGTATAAGAATTCCCCTTTCTCTGAGTCCTCTTTTTTTCCTTCAATGAGTTTATTTATTCCTTCTGCAAGAGTCTTTAGTTCGGGATCCACCCTGCTGATCTCGATCTTTTCATTCATATTGCCACTGAGTGCCCCGTCAATGGCTTTTTTTATTATGTCTGTTGTCATAAGATAACCTCTTAGTGATTTATATGTGATATGTTTATGTGTCTCTCTAAATTGCATAGCAATTTGTAAATAACTATAATTCACTTCTATATCTTATAGCTGTTTATTTGAACAAAAAATATTTTGTCTGATGCTAAAATTGTTATAATTATTGATGTCTGTAAAAAAATTGCGAATGATTTTTCAAAATATTCTCCTGAATTCACAATTTATCCGGAGGTTAATATTATGCAATTATTACAAATTTATTTATACTTTGTAATTTTGAACTGACCTGCTTTCCTCTCTGTGAATTTAACACAACTCTGAATAATGATATATAATGTTTTGTTATGGGGGAAAAATGGGAGATTTTGATAAATTTATCAGATTTCAGAAAATTTTCTGTATATTCTGGCATCCGGAAAAATCCTCACAAAATGATCATCCCATTCATCCGGCAGCCTGTGTGTCTGTTCGGTTACAAAGAGACCGTTATCATTCATGGAATTATAAATGAGGCTGACAATCTCTGACTGTTCAGACTCATTAAAATGCAGCAGGACATTCTTGCAGATGATTATATCAAAAAACCCTCCTGGCAAATTTCCGGAGAGGAGATCATGCCTCATAAACTCAACCCTTTCAATAATGGAGTCATTGAGAACAACATTTCCGGAATTATCTTCATTTCCGTGGAAGTATTTCCGGCAGACATCCTCCGGAATTCTATTCAGGCGATCCTTATCATAAATTCCGTATCTGAAAAAATCCTCAAAATTATTGTCCGGGTCAATATCAGTGGCTAAAATATCAACTGAGTCCGGATAGTTATCTCCGAATAGTTCTGATATTAAAATTGCGAGTGTAAAGGGTTCCGCACCGTTTGAGCATCCGGCACTCCAGATTCTGACATTCCCTTTGGAATTCAGAATATCCGGTATGAGCATAACCAGTTTTTTCATGGTATGCAGATCCCTGTGAAAATATGTTGCCCCGATAACTGTTCCTCCTTATATTTATTCTGTCTTCTTTCTGTAGATGTTATTTTCAGTACTGGCTCTTATAAATGTATCTGATTCTTCTTCCGGAATTTTCTGTGAATGCTCCATCATGAGGTAGCCTCCGTCTTTAAGCGATTCATGAAACATTCTGACAACCTCTCTTTTTTTGTCATCCGGAAAATGTTCGAGGACATGCTTGCAGACGATGAAATTATATTTTTTTCCAGGTTCAGGAGGATTTAAGAGAGTCAGATCATTTCTGAAGTATGAAACCTTCTCTCTGAGTTCCCCGGATATCCGGTAACATTCACTCTGCGGCTCTTCTGATGCTGTGAAAAATTTTGCAAGTCTATCTTCAGAAACGCTGTTAAGCTTGTTTCTCTGATATATGCCTTCAGTGATTATTTTTCTGAATTTGCTGCTTATGTCAATGTCGGATGCTGTAATACGGACTTTATCAAATGTCTCATCATCAAGATTTTCTCTTAAGATCATCACCAGACTATATACTTCCGCTCCTGTTGCACAGCCTGCATCCCATATTGATATCTCCTCCTCTCCTGAGAGAAATTCCCTGGTAAGTTTTGGGATTTCGTTTAGTACTTCAGCGTCCCTGAAAAAAAATGTGAAAGCCATTAAAATCTAATAAAATATTTGATTTAACACTCTGTTAAAGTATCCTCAAGGATTTTGGCAATGTCAATCCATATGACGAGGTTTTCATCATTATCCTCCACATTTCCGGTTTTGATAACTCCCCTTACATATGCCTCACTGGATATTGAATTGTCTATATTTTCTATTCTGTCTTCTGATACCTGAAGGACACTGTGAACATTATCCACAATTATCCCGACATTTGAGCCATTGGCTGCATCAGGTACAAGAACTATTATCTTCTTATCCTCTTTGCCATTGTCGTTTTCAAGGCCTAACAGGGTGTTGAGATTTAAGATATTTGTAATCTCACCTCTCAGGTTTATTATGCCGGCTATGTAATCCGGTGCTCTTGGCACGGGTGTTATCGGCATCATCTCAACAATCTCCCTTGCAAGGTGAATGTCAAGTGCATACAGTGTATTTCCAATCTGAAACTGGACAACATCGGTTATTTCCATGTTATCTCCTTATACTCTGAAGATTTCCATATCTGTCTTCAGCCGGTCTGTAAGGTCAGTCACTTCATGGATTGCACTGCCGATCTCCTCAATTGAGGCGCTTGACTCCTCTGCCAGTGCTGCAAGCTCCTCGGCCTGCTCCTGGACATTCTTTGTCATCTGTGTGCCTTTGTCTGCGGAAGACACGACATTGTTGGCGATATTTGCCTGATCCTCAATCGCTTTTGTGACCTCGCCAATGTCTGAGCTGACCTGCTTTGCACTGTTGATGATGGTGTAGAGTCCGTCAAGAGTTTCATTGACACTTGTAACACTGTCAAGGATCTCCTCGTTTGCTGCATTGATTGCCTTTGATGTATTTCCGGCTCCGGTCTGAACAGTGGATACAACCTTTTCAATGTTATCCGTTGCAGCCCTTGCCTCTGCTGCAAGGTTCTTGACCTCTCCGGCGACTACTGCAAACCCACGCCCGTGCTCACCTGCACGTGCGGCTTCAATGGCAGCATTGAGTGCAAGGAGATTAATCTGCCCGGTAATGTCATTTATCAGCTTGACAACATTGCTGACCTCCTTGATCTGTTCTGTGAGGGCGTTTATCTCGTCCACATTCTTCTTTCCTATGTCTTCAACCCTTGCCATCTTAACTTTGGATTCGTCACCTGACTTCTGGGCATCAATACCTATCTTCACCATATTGTCCGCACTGCCGAGGATCTCCTGTGATGTGCTGGCGATCTCCTCGTTGGATGCTGAAAGATCAGCAATCTGCCGGTTTATCTCAACAATATTTTCAAGAAGTTCCTTTGTCTGCCGGGCAGTCTCCTGGCTGGTTGTTGCAACCCCTTCTGAGGCCCTCATTATCTCATTTGTTCCCTTGGAGACTTCGTTTGAATTTGCATTGATCTCAAGAACAACTTTGCTGGTGTCCGTTACAACAGTTGAGAACTGGGTGCCGACATTATCTATGGAATTTCTGAAATTCTTAAAACGTCCGGAAACTTTGATTTTGCTGTCAAAGCGTGCTGTGTAGTTGTTATCCGAAAATTCGTCAAGGACCCTTATGCCCTCATTTGCCGGCACTGCAAAGGCTTCAATGGTGTCATTGATTCCGCCGACAATTACTGCCCATGCACCATCAAACTCTGAAATATTACTTCTGGTATCCAGATCTCCGGCCATTGCAGCTTCTGTCAGTTTGTTTATCTCAGTAACAAGGTTTGTCAGGACATCTATGCTCTCGTTGATGTCGTTCTTCATTATAAGATAATATCCGCTTGTCTCTGCGGTTATTTTTGTGAGCTGTTTACCATAGCGTACCCCGTCAATGAATACTCCGGTAATTTTAAGAATCCTTGCCATTTCTCCGAATGTATCGTTTAAGCCCTGACCGATCTTTGCAAAGTCACCTTTGTGCCCTGCTACATTCACTCTCCTGTCAAGATCGCCTTTGATGGCTGCCTCATTCATCATCATGACATCCTTTATGCAGCCGTCCAGGGCATCTATACAGAGATTTATGTTGTTGTTAATCTCGTTGTAGTCGCCTTTGTACTGTGCCCTTATCTTCTCCGGAATGTCTCCCCTGCTTATCCGTTCTATATATTCGGCAGCCAGGACAAACGGTTCAGTGACTGCATCCATCGTTTTATTTATGCCGTTTAAGGTTGTGTACCATGCACCTTCAAGCCCGGAAGTATTGGCACGCACGTCAAGCTTTCCGTTTACTGCTGCATCTATTATTGTTTCAGTCTCTGAACCGAGTTTTTCAAGGACATCAACGCTCCGGTTTACATTGTTCTTGACATCAAGGTAATATCCCCATGTTTCCTTTGTGATTCTCTGCGGAACAACTCCACAGCTGATATTGTCCATAAATCCAATACTGACTTTTATAATCCTTGCCATCTCTTCAAAGGTCTGGTTAAATCCGTCAATCATCTCGCCGTATTTGCCCATATGCTCTGAAGTGTCAATTCTCCTGTCAAGATCACCTTTGAATGCAGCCTTATTCATAATGCCTATGTCAGAGATGCAGTGGTTTAGGGCATCAATGCAGAGATTTAAGTTGTTGTTGATCTCGTTGTAGTCGCCTTTGTACTGTGCCCGAATCCTCTCCGGAATATCTCCCCTGCTTATTCTTTCTATATACTCTGATGCAAGAACAAAAGGTTCAACTACTGCGTCCATCGTTTTATTTATGCCGTTTAAGGTTGTGTACCATGCACCTTCAAGCCCGGAAGTATCTGAACGCACATCAAGCCTTCCGTTTACTGCTGCATCTATTATTGTTTCAGTCTCTGAACCGAGTTTCTCAAGGACATCAACGCTCCGGTTTACATTGGTTTTGACATCGAGGTAATATCCCCATGTCTCCTTTGTGATTCTCTGCGGAACAACTCCGTGGCTGATATTGTCCATAAATCCAATGCAGACCTTGATGACTCTTGCCATCTCTTCAAATGTCTCATTAAATCCGCTGCCAATCTTTGCAAAGTCTCCTTTATGTCCCGAAATATCAATTCTGCTGTCAAGTTCTCCTCTGAATGCAGCTTTATTCATCATTCCGATGTCACCTATGCAGGCATTTAATGCATCAATGCAGAGGTTGAGGTTATTGTTGATCTCGTTGTAGTCCCCTTTGTATTCAGCAGTAATCTTTTCCGGAATATCTCCCCTGCTTATTCTTTCTATATACTCCGCTGCCAGGACAAAGGGTTCAACAACTGCGTCCATTGTCTGGTTCATACCACTGAGGATATTATTCCAGCTTCCTTCAAGTCCGGAAGTATCCCCGCGAATGTCAAGTTTTCCATTGACTGAGGCATCAATGAGCGTTTCTGTCTCTGAAGTGAGTTTATTCAGGGTATCAATACAGTGGTTGATCTCATCCCTTAAGGTGAGGTAATATCCGCTTGTATCCTTCTCAATCTTTGGGAAATCTTTTCCGTGGCTTATGCTCTCAATGAATGCCCCGGTGATGTGCATGATCCTTGCCATCTCTTCAAAGCTCTCATTGAATCCTTCGATCATCTCTGCATAGACACCGTTATGCCTGGATGAGTCCACTTTTGTGTCGATCTCTCCTTTGTAGGCTGCATCTATCATTATGTGGATGTCGGATGTGCAGTTGTTCAGGGAATCAATGCAGAGATTGAGATTGTTCTTGATCTCGTTGAAGTCCCCGTTGTATTCCTTTGTTATTCTCTTTGGGATGTCTCCCCTGCTTATTCTCTCTATATGCTCTGCGGCTAAGAGGAGCGGCCCTGTTGAAGCATCAAGGGTGTTGTTTATTCCGTCAATAATATTTGCCCATTCCCCCGGAAATCTGCCCGCATCTCCTCTTACATCAAGTTCTCCGGCGATTGCAGACTCTGTAAGCCTGTCTGTTTCATGGAGTATGTTATGAACGATGTCTATAGTCTTATTTATTTCATCAGCGACTTCTTTTGTTTCGCCTGAATAATCATCTGAGATCTTTTCAATCAATTCTCCGTTTGAAAGGCTGGAAACGAAGTTTAAAAGGAGATCTTTCTGTATTTCAATATCTGATTTGGTTTGCATGGGATCACTTGTTTTTTAGTTTGTCAATTGTTTCCATATTCATATGTGCATATCACACATGGTGTACATTTCTGATTTATTTTTTGTCTTACAAATCATTATACTCTAACTGTATATTAAATTTGTTTTTCTGTGTTCTTTTTATATTGTAACAATTAACATTTATCAAAAGTGAATTTATTTTCTGCGAGGGGTTGTGATGGTAAATTATAATTTTTGTTGGAAAATTTCGGTTATTTTTTAAAAGTAATGGTTTTTGTGCGATATTTTCTCTTGTGATCTGTACTAAATTTTTGGATTTATTTTTGTCTTAACTCAATCTATAATTATCTGGTGAAAATTTTTTCACACGTTATGAATATATATTGCTTCATTGTATTTTCCATCTATTAATATATTTATGGCTGCCTTATCAGTCTTTAATGATAAATAATTATAAATACAGTTGTTCATTTTGCACCTGCACTTCTGCTTCTGCTTTCTCCCTGCAAAATAATAAGTTCATGTATGTCCCAGTTATTTATGATGATATACAGGCGGGTTATTCCTGTACTTGTAATGGGGATTGCACTTGTCAGTTCTGCATATGCAGGTACTTCATATTTTATTCCCGGAATGTCAGGTGATTTTATATCCGGAGGTCTCACAGAAGGGAGTACTCTCTTAACTGACACTGAAATTAATACTTCAAAGATATATTCCCCGGAGGTAAAATCTCTTGATCTGAGTGAAAATCCGTTGGGGACTCTTGGTGCCCTTCAGGAACTGATAGATCAGCTCATATCAGCGGCAGATGAGATAATTAAATTAATTGACAGCATATTTGAGATGCTCGGTATGGAGGAGAGAGAGGAGGTTAAAAACCTTAAAGATGCCCTTGATGATGGCAGATGCCTTGTTAAAGACTGAATATGGGGTATAACATTGTCTCTTCCGGAATAATGCCGGCCTTCAGGAGTTGCTTTTTTTGGACAATACTCCTGAACTGTCATAATTTCTGGTGGTAAATTCCGGCCTTAACGATAAATTTCCTGTTGTACAATATATATATCTCTTTTGAAACATATAATATAACGAAATTTTTTATCCGGATGATAAATAATCCTTATTATTAATGTTAAAGAGCCTGCCACAACTATATTTTCCGGTTGGACAGACAGAAAATTAATTTAAACTGGCATTATCCGGTATTTCAGTAAATTTCATGAGGAGCCATATCAATATGACATCATCACCTTCACTATCAGAAAAATCTGATATTCATGATATTGCCACAAAAGGGGTATCAGTCTTAACAGGAGATCCAAAGGCTGCAATCAGGAAACTTGCCGGGCCTATGTTTATAGCAATGCTCCTGATGACAATCTACAACATTGTCGATGCTTTCTGGGTTGCAGGACTTGGAAGCGATGCCCTTGCTGCTGTCGGTTTTATGACCCCTGTTTTTATGGTCCTGATCGGTTTTGGTAATGGCATTGGGGCAGGTGCGACATCTGCAATATCAAGGAGGATTGGTGCAAAGGACAAGGCCGGTGCAGATCTTGCGGCATCACATTCGATTCTGATAATGCTTGCAGTTTCAGTAATTCTGACAATTGTCCTTGTCCCAAATATTACCGCCATATCACTGCTTCTTGGTGCAGGTGATGTTGCAGGACTTGCTGCGGATTATGGTGTTGTAATCTTCTCCGGAACGGTATTTGTCCTCTTCACAAATATCGTCTATGGAATGCTCCGTGCAGAAGGGGATACAAAGAGGACAATGTATGCAATGGCAGTATCATCTGTTATTAACATGATCCTTGACCCGGTTCTGATCTACTATCTGGATATGGGTATAACCGGTGCAGCTCTCGCAACCGTAATTTCGATTATGTTTGTGACAGTAATCCTCTTCTACTGGATCTGGATTAAGAAGGATACATATGTTACAATCTCCTTTAAAAATTTCCGCCTAAAAGCAGCGGTGATTAAGGATATCCTTGGGGTCGGAATTCCGGCAAGCACCGAGTTTTTCCTGATGTCATTTCTTGTTATCACACTAAACGGCATACTTGTCTCGGTTGCAGGCACAGATGCGGTTGCGATATACACCACCGGATGGAGGGTTGTTATGTTTGCGATAATCCCGCAGATTGCCATAGGGACATCTCTCGTTGCGGTTGCAGGAGCGGCTTATGGTGCAGGTCTTCCTGGAAAACTCCGTATTGCCTATATTTACAGCTTAAAGCTCGGCTTTATAATTGCCGTGGCGACAAGTCTGCTCACATGGATTTTTGCACCGCAGATTACACTTATGTTTACATATTCTCCTGAGAGTGCCCATATAGCACCCGGCATGATCGCCTTTTTGCAGGTTATGTGCTTCTTTTATATCTTTGTCCCGCCCGGAATGATGACCTGCTCTATGTTTCAGGGTGTCGGAAAGGGTATGACATCTCTGTTCATCAACTTCCTGAGAAATCTGGCGTTTATTGCAGTAATTGCCTGGATATTTACATATTATCTTGGAATGGGACAGGAAGGAGTCTGGTGGGGCATTGTTGCCGGAGATGTGCTTGGCGGAGTTGTGGCTCTCGTCTGGGCTATGGTCTATCTCAGAATGCTTACCCGTGTTGAGGAGAGGATCAGCTCAGAATCTGCCTGATTATTCAGGCAGATGATAAATATTCTCTTAAAAAAAGCAAAATTAAGGCGGAATTTATGACATCTCCGGATAATGGATAAATTCCTCCTTATCCTTTTGTGGTCATATCTGAAATCCGTTTTTTTATCTGATGTTTTTTCTTTTGGTCTTCTCTTTTTTGCTTACAGAAGATTTCTCAGTATTTTTCTTCTTTCCGGCAGGCATTAAGTTGCGTGAAGGTTCGTGTGTCCTTCTGAGTTTTGGCTCTCCGGCTTTTACACGGTTATCTGAAGGTTCTGTATCCGTGGAGTTGCCATAGTTTATTGGAATACCGTTATCCCTGCATATCTCCTTCATCTTCGGCGGCAGTGATTTCCATCTCCAGAGCCCCCATTTTACGTATTCGTCCGGAAATCCGTTCTTCTCCGCCCACAGGGTAAGAAATTTATCCCAGCTTTCTGTAAATTCCGGATGAAGATTACGCACCACTTCATATTCGCTCTCAAGCATGGCCGGACAGAGATAGCAGCCAATTCTCTCAAGTCCTTTTTCATACAAAGGATTTACTTCGAGGTCCTGCCACCATATATAGAGAAAAACCTCAAATGCTCTCCAGCTGCGAATTGGTGAAATATTGAGCTGGAGCGGATTTCCCGGATTCTCAATTGTTTCTTCAAGGTCTGCCCTGTTCCACGATTCATACCAGCGGTTGCCCTGAACTGTAACGCAGGGCCCGATCTCAGAGAGATATCCGTTAAGGGGAATTAACTTCAGCAGCTTGCAGCACCATCTGCTGTCCTTTGACGGAGGGCCGTCTGTCTCTGTCTTTTTCCAGAAATCACCACCTTTCCGGATTATATCCAGATCCTTTGATTCAACGAACTCTATTGTCTCCGGAAATTCAAGTCCTGTATCTATGAAGAATGCTTTTTTTATGCCGGCTTTCTGACCGAGATGGAGGACTACTGTGCTGTCCTTGCCTCCGGAGAAGGAGACGTTTGCAGTCGGACGGTCGTTAATATGCTGTTTTATGCTTCTGACAGCCGAGCGTTCAAGGTTTTTGAGATGATATTTATTCTTCTGTATTACTTCATCCCAGTCAGGATCGGGGACTTCCTGAGGTAAAATCTGAATCAGCTCTTTAATTTTTATGCTGCCGTCTTTTACAATTCCGGTTCCGGCCTTTGCCTTATACTTTACAATATATGTCCCGTTTTCAACCGGAGAATTCAGTTTTAGTTTTTTTCCGCCTATTCTGCCCTGCTCTTTGGAGTAATTGGTATCTGTATATATATCTATTATACCTTTTGTTATATGGCTGAATATAAATGGCAGGGCCTCTACAGCGATATCAAATCTGTGTTCCCGTTTTACCGGGTCGAAGATGAGCCAGCCAAGTCTCTCCCCGTTCATGATAATTAGATCGTTACGGTCGGCTCCTCCGGTTTTATTGAGGAGAATTACCTGTGATAATGGTATCTCTCCGAATTTATCTTCTATCAGGGTTTTAATCAGTTTATAATCGGCTGAGAGGGCCGGTCTGATTTCATATGGGCGGAGCAGGGGTATATTTTTTGGTTCACTGCCGCATGAACAGGTTTTTCCAATCAGGGGGATATTGCAGTTTTTACACCAGTTTAGGTTATTTTTGGCAGATGGCTCACGTTTCACATTAATAACTGGGTTTTTTTGGTGGATAAGGGTAGTGTTTGCGGCGGTGGAGCGGGCTTATTTACAGGTCAGGAATAACCTGAATGTTACCCTTTGCTGCTCATAAAAAGGCTGAGTGACAGTCCGGTTATGAGAGCCACGAGGGCATCGGATGAGAAGTAGTTAATTGAGAGCAGTTCTTCAGGGGGTATTGCACCCCAGAAATGCCCGAGCACGACTGAGAGGAGAAAACCGATTACGAAGGCGACTGCAAGGTGTTTAAGCCCGGTTATGTAGCATTTATATGTAAATTTTATGAAAATGAAGGCAAGTGCCATAAATATTACAAAGAAGACAAGGCCGGTTTGAGGTGTGGCGGCCGAGATTGTTTTGGATGAAAAAATTCCGAATTCTGCTACAATGAGGTAGAGAATAACTGTCCCTATCGGGTTGTCCCTGGAAAATTCTGTAAATATATTGGTGGCATGTTCAGGCATTGCATCTGCTGCCTGTGCAACCTCTTCGGGTTGAGGATGTCTCTTTTCCGGGATATTTCCTGCTGCTGTATCCACTTTTTTATATTCCATTCTCTCCCTCTGAATGCGGGAGATCTCTTCTTTTAATTTCTTCTCTTCTTTATGCTCCCGGTATTTTCTGACTGAAACCCTTGCTGTGTGCCATGCCAGAAGGATGGATATAACTCCTGCTATGAGGCCGGTCATACCGAATACTACATTGTCAGCCGAAAGACCTTCATGGATCAGCCTGAAAATAAAGTCATTAATGAACAGGTAGAGGGATATGGCGATTATGGCCAGAATGACAATCATTTTGATTGATTTTATCATTACTGACGAAACCTTGATTGTCAGAAGGGCAATGGCATACAACAGTATCAGCAGGATTACTACAGAAAAGAGATCACCTGACAGTGCGTTCTCCGGCAGACTGACGAGATAAGATGCAATACTCCCCAAAATTGCAGCAAGGCTCTCAGTGTTGTCCATATTACTCTCTCCTGTAAGCTCAGCCGCAGAATTGTTCATCTTCTGCCGCTGACACTACTTTTCTTTAAAAATTTAGCGTAAATCCCCTTGGTCTTTAGCCAAGGGGATGTAAGCGACATCATCTTTGTTCTCATATATATATTTCGTAATTGTAGTTTTACCAAAAAATATATGGGGGGTTGAAATCAAACCAAATATATATGTTGAGAGCCTACAAATACCGAATCTATCCTAACAAAGAACAGGAGAAAATGTTCTTTCAGCATTTCGGTGCCTGTAGGTTTATCTACAATTGGGGTCTGGAAAATAAGATCCGAACTTATGAAACAGATGGAAAATCAATATCGAGATTTGCATTACAAAAAATGCTGCCTGATTTGAAATCAGAGCATGATTGGATGAAAGATGTTAATTCGCAATCAATACAGAGTGCATTGTTAAATCTTGAGAATGCATTTACTCGTTTCTTCCGGGAAAAGAAAGGATTTCCAAAATTCAAATCCCGAAAAAATCCAGTGCAGTCATTTTCAGTTCCACAACATTATATTGTGAATTTTGATACTCATAAAATTAAATTACCTAAAATTGGATGGGTTAAAACAAAATTACACAGGAAATATGAAGGAGCCCGGAAAAACTGCAACAGTGTCAGTCACCTCAACGGGCAAATTTTTCATTAGTATTCTGATAGATGATGGACAGGAGCAACCTCCTGCACAATGTTTTGATGTAAATACAACCATGGGTGTTGATGTAGGTATCAAAGATTTTGCAATACTTTCCAATGGGGAAAAGATTGACAATCCCCGATATTTGAAACAGTCAATTCTCCGAATGAAAGTGTTGCAAAAACGATTGAGTAGAAAACAAAAAGGTTCTAACAACAGAAATAAAGCAAAAAATGCAGTAGCAAAAATTCATGAAAAAATTCACAATCAAAGAAGCGATTTCCAGCACAAACTCTCTTTTAGATTAGTATGCGAGAACCAGGCAATTGCACTGGAAACTTTGAATGTTGAAGGGATGTTAAAAAATCATAAATTGGCACAACATATTGCTGATGCATCATGGAGTTCATTTGTTACTCAATTAGAATATAAGGCACAGAAACACGGTAAAACTATCTTACGGATAGGACAATTTGAACCATCTACAAAAATCTGTAGTGAATGTGGGTATTACAACCGTGATTTGACTTTATCTGATAGAGACTGGATTTGTCCGGATTGTGGGATACATCATGACCGGGATATTAATGCCGCAATAAATATCAGGAAATTTGCTTTAGATAGACAGAATCTAATTGGAATATAATATCTTTGCACCCTTGGAACGAGGGGAAGGGCCTGTGGACTTACGAACAATGGTTCGGGGTATGAAGCAGGAAGCCTCTGGGTCTTTAGCCCAGAGGTAGTTCACGTGAAAAGGTGTAAGATTCTGTTGCCTTTTTAATTCATATAGTTTCCTGCTGACTGTAATACAAAAGCTGTTTTATTATCCTCCGGTTTTCCGCCATGCATCCGGGGGTACCTGTATCTCAAAAGACGCACCTTTTCCAGACAAACCTCTCTCTGTTATCCCGATCCCGGTAACAGATAATAGTTCACGTGCAAATGCAAGTCCAAAACCGGTGTTTCTGCCATAGCCGTATGAAAAAATCTTCTCCTTTTCTTCTTCAGGTATGCCTGTGCCGTCATCTTCAAATTTCAGGACCAGACTGCCGTCTTTCTGCTCTTCTGTTGTGATCGTTATCTCTGTTATCTTATCGCCATGCCTCACAGCGTTCTCAAGCAGGTTGTACACCACTTTTTCCAGCAGAGGATCTGCATACATCTCAATATCGGATATATTTACATTGATCTCAATATTATCCTGTTTCAGACTCTCTTTTGCAGAATTTATAATCTGTCTGAGTTTTTCCCATTGGGGTTTTTTTGACCCTATCGCCTGATATTTGCGTGAGAATTCAAGATGCAGCATAATTTTGTCAACAATAACAGTTGCCTGTGAGAGGTAATGCTTCTCTTCCGGACTTTTGATTCTGCCCTCAAGAATTGAGAGGTAGCCGGAGAGGGCAGTTACAAGGTTGCCTATGTCATGGCGGGTAAGCCTTGACAGCATGGAGAGTTTGTCATTTGCGACCCGAAGAGCAGTCTCTGAGGCTTTCCGGTGCGTAATATCCCTGATGATAAGTACAGTTCCGGACGGTATGCTGTTTCTGTCCCGGACAACTGAACCTGCTATGCTTACATACCGATGGTTTTTTTCTGTAATTCTGATCTCAAAGTCGGATATTTCACCCTTTTCTGCCAGGATATTACTGATTGTCAGGTATTCTTCATCTGTGATGAGTGAGCTTACAGATCTGCCGGCAGCCGGCTCTTTTAAGGATGGAAATATCTTTGTGGCAGATTTATTTGCGGCAACGATAATACCGTTCTGATCTGCAAGAATAAGGCCGTCAGGCATCGTTTTCATTATCTCAGGAACGGCTGTTTCCGGGCTTAAAGTAAAAAGCCCGTAACGCTGTATTGTATAGATGATTATTATTGAGAAGATGACGAGGCCAAAGAAGACGAGGTTTGGGGTATGGATGCTGAACAGGGGGAGTACTGCTCCGGAGAGTGCTCCGAAGAATACGACAGTAATAATGCCTGCAAAGAGAAGCCTGTTCTGCCTGCGGGTCTTCTCCGGCACTGCACGTCTCCAGGAGATAAAGCCGACATATAGCGCCCAGAGCATTATGAACGTGGTATAAAAAATTTCTATCGGGCAGATTATATTGTTCTGGGTTGGGAGGTAGATATACCCTGCAAGAGGATCATACCCGGCAGTGAAGAGGCATTCTGTAAATATTCCGATTATGGAGAGAATAAGAGCAGGGGCATATATGCATGCGGTGAGGATTATTCTGCGTTTTTTCTTATCATGCGGAAGTCTGCCTGTAAATGCCAGTATAAAATGTGAGGCTAAAGCGATTGTTATGGGCCAGAATGAACTGAATTTCAGCCAGATTGTCACTTCCTGAAGGCTTTCTGCCTGCCATATGAAAAATTCGCCCGTTGCCCAGTATGTTGCTGAAAGCATTACTGCAAGAAAGAGACGGTGCACTGTGGACGCGGGTTTTTGGGCATAGACAAAAAAACCAAGACCACAGGTAATAAATGCCGATATCAGGCAGAATGCTGTGGTAACTGTTATGACAGAATTTATAACCGGCATAAGCAGTGACTATATTTCTGTTCTGTTATATTCTGAAGGTGCACCTGCTGAAATGATCTCATCTCCCTTTTTTTCTGTCTCTGTAGTCGAATAAGGGCACAGGATTTCTCCTACGCCCTCTTCCAAGAACGCACCGTGCGACTTTCACCGCAGTACGCTCACGCATTTCACTACCCGTTTTTGGGCGGCACAGCGAAATAAAATAAATTGGTTTGAACCCAAGGTGTTTGTCTTCTCATGCGTTCCTTTCTTTCGAGGAAATACTTCCTGTCAAGATATGGATTTGCATTCAACTTTGGATAGGAATGTCTACGGATAGAGTTTTCCGAGAATTGTATTAAAGTATTCTCTTCTGTTTTGAAAACCCAGTTCCTTTTACCTTCTACATGCCAATATTTACTTGCTATCCATTTATGACCTTTATTAGAGTGCCGACGTTTTCCCCATTTCCAAGTTACTGTCCAAAGATAACTATCTAATTTCTGGAAAGTCTCCTTGGCTGAATTATGGCGATGGTAGTTTACCCAGCCCCGTATTGTTGGATTTAATACCTTTATCAATTCATCCTGGGACCATGCTCTTGCTTTTCTGGTTTTGTCCCTGATTTTGTCTGTGATTAACTTGATTGATTTCTTAGAGGGCTTGATAAGGAGTTTTCCTTTATATTTCCTGAAATTATACCCTAAAAAGTCAAAGCCATCATTGATATTAGTAATCACTGTTTTCTCTTCCGATAATTCCAAGCCTTTTATTGCGAGGAATTCTCTTATTATCTCCTTTGCTTCATTCGCAGTCTCCGCTGTAGGTATGATAACTAAAAAGTCATCTGCATAGCGAATGAAATGCATTTTCATCTTGGGGAATCGTACATTAAGAATGTGCTCTATTCCATCAAGTGTCATGTTTGCAAGGATTGGAGATATTAGGCCTCCCTGTGGAGTACCTCTGTCTGTGGAAAAGAGAGAATTATCAAATACAAATCCCGATTTTAGGAACTGTGTGAGGATTGATTTATCCATAGGTATGTGTTCCTTAAGCCACTCGTGGTTGATATTATCAAAACATCCCTTGATATCACCTTCCAGAATCCATGTAGATGACGTTTTTCTTCCTAAACATGTGAATGCATATTCTGATGCATCTTGTGCTGATCTGAAGAGTCTAAATCCAAAGGAGCGGGGATCTGCTGTTGTTTCTGCGATTGGCTGAAGTGCCAATCCATAAAGTGCCTGCATTGCCCGGTCATACATGGTTGGAATTGAGATAGGTCGTTTTGTTTTCTTACCTGGTTTGAGGATATAAATACGTCGTAATGGTTTTGCACAGTAATTTTTGTCTGTGAGGCTCAGAACTGCCTGCATCTTTGCCGATGCTGAGTTCCAGATTTCTCCATCTATTCCGGGTGTACGCTTACCTCTGTTCTGTGTAACAATTCGTATGGCCAGTAATTTTGCTGACCTTGAATGAGTTAACAGGTAAGAAAGACGTTTCACCAAGTTCCAATTTTCTTCTTTCGTTGCCTTTGCAATCCGGATCTGTAGCCGATTAACAGTAGATCTTACTTTATACCAGTCAATAGAATTCCATTGCTGGGCAAGATCTCTGTCAGTATGCTTCTCGCAATTCTGCGTCATTGAATGACATACTTTCATAAGTTTACCTTCCTTCATTGCTTAGAAATACCTGTCCTACGTCAGCACCCTTTCAGGTTGAAGCAAATACTTCTATCCCACCCGTTACGGCAGGCATTAGCTTTTTAGGACATCCTGTTCCGTCTACACCATTTGTTGGCTTCACAGCCTTCATACCCCCATGGAGGAGTGCATACGGGTTTCCAAGTTCTATAACATAGATAATATAGATGCTTTAGGAGTCATCTTTAGGCCGGGAATCGTCTGTTCGTTCGTTATATCGTGTCAGTTACCGTTATAACCTGATTCCATACCATTTTGGTTCAAGCGTAGCAGTCTAAATTTCGCTTGTCGCGAATAACGACCCATACGATGATTCAGCGTTTGCTTCTCCATGGCATCCTTTCTCTGGCAGATTGATCAGGTTAGACTCCTGATTTTCTCCACGTTGTTCCGCAGGCTTCACACAATTCCGTTACCGGAAATGCATGCTGCGGTAGAGATGTCCCAAACGAAAAGGATAGCTTACGCAATCTATGTTATAGCTTTCCTTGTCGCACTCTGACCTTTCGCCCATTTCAAAAGGCAAATAATCAAATTGAATCTTAAATCCTCATATTTGGGATTAATTTATACATTAAGGCCATATGTGTCAGATTGTAGATGAAATTATTATTCATGAGAGAGTAAGATGGCATTCTGGTTTTACTTCTCATCTCTGGAAATCTGAGATGTTTTTTGGGTGAAATTTGTGGTGAATTAGGACATTTGTATCAATCTCGGATTTAGGATCTCGGATCAGCGAAAGGGCACCTGTATATTTTCAATATTATCTATTTCTCTTCCTGGGAAATATTAACCTACCTTTTTGGGATTGTTTATCTCAGGGAATGATTGTTATCTGTTTAGATCTGCCCGGCAATTCAGGAGCTGATATATAATCTCAGCTTTAATATTGTCCCAATGGTTCTGATAAACAGTAAATTAAAATTTTTTTCAGTTCTTCTTCTTTTAATCGCATGTTTTGCACTGTCAGCCGGCTGTACAGGTGAAAATCCGGCTGTAATGCCTGATCCGGACTCCGTGACAGTCTCCGGTACAGGAAGCAAAAAGACTGGAATGTCACTTAATGATGGCACTTACCTTCTTACTAAGGACTTCAGCGAAGACTATGATGCAGTTCCGCTTCCATATCAGGATGGGGAGTATGACGGGACAGTCACTGCAAAGATTGAGAAGAGCAATAATTATCTCTTAAATATAAACTGTGACAGGAAATGGAATATTTCGGTTAAAAAAGCCTGAACATTTTAAAATAAAATTAATATATACTTTTTTCTGAATTAAATTAAAAATGGCATATAGTTACAAAAGTAAAATATACTCTTGAGTTTAATTTTTTTGTCATGTCAAAGTTAAACGGCAGAATTTATTTATTTACATTTCTGGTTCTGTTAATCGCAGGTTTTGCGTTATCAGCCGGATGTACGGGCAGTTCCGGTGCGGACAAAACACCGGCAGCGACTGCTGCTCCAACAGCAGAAGAGACTACAGCTGCAACTCCGGAAGAGACAGCGGTTAAGACCCCACAGCCAACCCCGGTTTCCGGTGAGGAAAAAGCATCCCTTTCAGGAAAAGGCGATGTCAACGCCTCAGTTGAGCTTGCAGGCGGAGTCCACCTCCTGACATTTACACAGGACAAGGCTGATAAGAGCGAGATTGCAGTCCGTACAGAGAAGGACTACATCGGACTTACCAATCTGTACAATGAAAAAGTCGCTGACAAGTCCATGAAGGACGGCAAATATTACTGGACACAGGCATTCATGCTTGAAGAGGACGCAGTTGCAGACGTTGAAGTATATGCAGACTCTGAATGGACACTTGACTTCTCATTCCCGCAGATGATCAACGGAATTGTGCCACAGACATTTACAGGTGCCGGAAATAAGGCAACACCGTTCTTCCAGATAAATGAAGGCGATTACAATATCTCGATAAAGGCAGATAATAACCAGTTAATTGAGGTTCACCTGATGGATTACTATGGAAATCCGGTTATGGTTGACAACGCTGAGATGCCACTTGCATACCATGAGGGTGCATATGATAATGTTGTTACGGTGAAGATCACTGAAAGCTGCAATTATCTCATGAATGTCATATGTGACGGGGAATGGACAGTCTCCATTGAGGAAGCTTAAAGGCTTTTAATCTCATATTTTTGCAGGATAATCAGATCCTGTAACTTTTTTTAGATTTCTGGTTATGAATTATTATTATTATCAGCGGTGATTTTAGTGTCAAAAATAAAATGCGGAAATAATGTCTATATACCGATGCCGGTTGTGCTTGTCGGAACTGAGATTGAAGGGCGTGCAAATTTCATGACAGTCGGCTGGGCATCAAGGGCGAATGCAAATCCGCCTATGATCTCGGTTGGGATAAATAAGAAGCACAAAACTCCGGAGGGTATCTTAAAGAACAGAACGTTTAGTGTGAATGTCCCAGACGCAGATATGGCTAAGGCAACAGACTACTGCGGGCTTGTTTCAGGAGCAAAAACGGACAAGTCCGGAGTTTTTGAAACTTTCAGCGGCGAACTTAAGGGTGCACCCATGATAAGTGAATGTCCGGTTACGATGGAGTGCGAACTTGTAGAGACCGTTGAACTGCCCACTAATTACCTCTTCGTTGGTGAAATAAAAGGCGTATATGCAGACGAAGACTGCACGGATAAGAACCGTCCGGACATGAAGAAAGCAGATGCAATGGTTCTTACCATGACAGACAACCGCTACTGGAGACTTGGTGAGTTTGTTGATAAGGCATGGGGATGTGGAAAGGGTTACACAGATGAGAAAAAAGATAAATTATGTGAAGAAACGGAGATAGTTAAAGTAAAAAAAGACCGGAAATGGATCAAAGATGCAGTCCGGGAGGAAGTCCGGCAGATTGTTGATGGTTTCAACCGGAAATATCTTGATGTAGAGACGTGCTATTACATTCCACGTTTTCAGGGTAAAAAATGCTTTCTGGACAGATTTGAGTATGGGAGAATAAATCCTTTATGCTGCCTGACTTACAACGGTGACATCGATGACTGGGATTTTGCAATATATCTGTGGAGTGACCGGTGCTACGACGATGAGGCTATTTTCCCCGGAGAAGAGTTTATTGACGGAACAATTGCAGGTGCAATGAAGGCAGGTATGAAAGCATATCCTGAATGGTAAAAGGTTCATAGTTGTAAAAGTAATGAATTTCCTGCTGTTTCAGGAAAATAAGGGTGAATTTAAAGCTTATATGCAAATAAATACTGCACAGAAAAGAGCCGTCCGGATATAAAAAAACAGATGCAGTAATCCCTGAGATGTCAGATGACTGCTTACCGGAGGACCGGAGAGTATCTCTATGGGGCATGCAGGTGTGGAAAGAATTATATTACCAAAGATGCCCATGAATAATAATTCACAGGTGAATGACTGAGGAAATCTTTTACAGGGGAACAAAATGGCAGAATATGGCGAATGGACACGGAAAGGGGCAACTCTTAGTGATAAGACTGCACAGAAAGAATATGGTATAAGTCAGGAATTCATTCTAAAAGGTATAAGGGAAGGGAAACTGGAATTTAAGGAAGGAAATATCTATGGCAACCCTTACTTTAAGCTCCTTAGAAGAGAACTTGAAGACTATATCTCTTCAGAACTGGGAGATAGCTACCTTATGGAGCAGAAGAACAAAACAGAGCTTAAGGAAGTCAGAAAGGAGATCAAGGCCCTGGAAAAAAGACTGACTGAGCTGAAAATCAGGGAAGCCGCCCTTAAAGGCAGGGCAGATGAAAAAACAGATTAATTAATCTTAACTGGTCAGATTATATCATCTGCTTAAAGAAATAACGGATATGGATATGGTGAAAATACAGATATGGATAAATTAAGATCTGAAGAGAGAGCAAAGGCTGGCTGAATCAGAGAAATTTCGTGATAAACTTTTATTGAAATTAAGAGGCAGTGACAGGGATGAGGATGAACTATCACCGGAGGAAAAATATAAAAAATATGAGGCCGAATGTGAGCGTATCCGGAATGATAATGAAAGAAAACTCTCTGAATTTGAAGACTGGCTCCGGAAAAAAGGTCTTTCAGATAAGACAGTTAAGAAGCACAGGTCAAATACTGATTTTTACATCAATGAATTTCTGATGTTGTTTGATGATGAACCGGAGGATGCAAAAGAGGGTGTGTTCACCGGACATATAGATTCATTTCTTGGCTACTGGTTCATCAGAACGGCAGGATGGGCCAGTAAAACTGCAATTAAGGAAAATGCAGCAGGCCTTAAGAAGTTTTACCAATTCATGCTAAAAAAGGAGAAATTTCTGAAGAGGAATTCACTGATCTAAAGGAGTGTATTACAGAGGAGATGCCGGAATATCTTGAGACTATGGACAGGTACAATGACCCGGAGATAACCGAACCTGAGCATATATTTCCTCTGCGTTAATTTTTTGTTGTCTTTATGTAGTGTTTGTTGTGCACCGGAAATATGATCACTGATCTGCGTTTGTCCTGTTTTTTATTTTACGACTATAGTTATGATCTCTGGCAGATTTCCGCTGTCATTTTTCATATGTTTGATAAAGTCTGAGTTCTGACATACTCACACGGCTAAAGTCGTGGTTTTTTCTGTTCCCAGAATTATAAATTATTAAATGTGATTATATCATATTATTGACTATTCGGATACATTTTTGAGGTGTTTTATATGGAAATTCTGTACAGACTTCTTAATCCTCCTCCGTTTATGAGAGGAGACCGGCGTCGTGCCGGAATGGTAGCGATTTCTGTTTTACTTATACTGACTGCTTTTTTTACAGCTTCTGCCTCTGCTTCGGTCTTTAATATTCCGGCAGTGAACGATGCCCAATCCGTCTTTAGCGTGGATAATGGAGGGGGCGATGTGGTTTCAACGGGCCTTTTCTCCGGAGATTTGCCGGATTTAAACCTTCAGCACAGTATAATGGACTCGCTTCACTCCTTCACATATGACAAAGACTCAGGGACCTGGCAGGCATACAATTCCGGGGAGGACATAACGGTCTCTGCCGGAAGTTCAGGCTCTTTTGTTTTTACAACCGGCAGGGGAACTTTCGGTATGGCCCTTGCCGGAGTAGGACACGGTGCTGACCTGAAGGCTCCCGGAAAAGGTGTGCCTGATGCTGACGGGCGTTCTCTGACTTTTGTATATAACGGCTTTTCCGAGTGGTACAAAAATCATGATGAAGGAATTGAGCATGGCATGACTGTCTTTTCAGCACCGGAAGGTGACGGCAGTCTTGTCGCAGAGTTCTGTGTGTCAGGAGATTTAAGCATCTCCTCTTCAGGCGGCAGCATATATCTGCTGGACAGTGAAGGACCTGTCTATAAGTACAGCGGAATTGAGGCCTGGGACTCTTCCGGAAGAGCTCTTGCTTCGTCAATGACCATTTCGGGTGATAAAATCATCTGGGAGGCTGACGACAGCGATGCCGTATATCCGGTTACAATCGATCCTATGCTGACACAGGTTAAAATCCTGACAGCTTCTGACAAGGCCAGCGGCGACCTGTTTGGCTATTCGGTTTCCATCAGTGATGATGTTGCCGTTGTCGGTGCAAAAGGGGCAGATTCAGGCGGCAACAGCCGCGGTCAGGCTTATATCTTTTATAAGGACAGCGGCGGTGCGGACAACTGGGGTCAGGTGAAAATCCTCACTGCATCTGATAAGTCTGATATAGATGAGTTTGGTTATTCTGTTTCTCTAAGCGGTGATACTGTAGTTGTCGGTGCTCGTTATGCAGAATCGGGCGGTTTGTACCGTGGTCAGGCCTATGTCTTTAATAAAGACAGTGGCGGTGCGGACAACTGGGGTCAGGTAAAAATCCTCAGTGCCTCTGACAAAGCTAATAGCGACCAATTTGGTTATTCCGTTTCACTCAGCAATGACACTGTAGTTATAGGTGCTCCTTATGCAGATTCCGGTGGGAATGATTGTGGTCAGGCCTATGTCTTCTATAAGGACAGCGGCGGTGCGGACAACTGGGGTGAGGTTAATATTCTCAGTGCCTCTGATAAGACCAATAGTGACTACTTTGGTTATTCGGTTTCACTCAGCAATGAAACTGCAATTGTCGGTGCATATTATGCAGATTCAGGCGGCAGTGCCCGCGGTCAGGCCTATGTCTTCTATAAAGACAGTGGCGGTGCGGACAACTGGGGTGAGGTTAAGATCCTCACGGCCTCTGACAGGGCTGATGCCGATCATTTCGGCAATTCCGTTTATGTCAATAATGGCACGGCAATTGTCGGAGCCAAAGACGCAGATTCCGGAATATCTAACTCTGGCAAGGCCTATATCTTCTATAAAGACAGCGGCGGTGTGGACAACTGGGGCGAAGTGAAAATCCTGACTGCGTCAGATAAAGGCTATGCCAACTACTTTGGCTCTTCTGTCTTCATCGCCAATGGTACTGCAATAGTCGGTGCTCCGGATGCAAATTCCGGCGGCAGCGATCGCGGACAGGTATATCTCTTCAGTAAAGACAGCGGTGGTGCGGACAACTGGGGTGAGGTACAGGTTCTTGCCGCCTCTGATAAGGCCAATGATAACAAGTTTGGCAGTTCGGTCTCTGCCAGTGGTGAGACCATCCTTATCGGAGCACTTGGGGCCGGTTCCGGCGGTGTCAACCGTGGTCAGGCCTATGTATTCATAAACGCATCAGCCCCCACCTTCACCGGAATTTTACCCTCGTCCGGTGCTGCGGATAACGCATCTGCCGGAGTTGTAATTTCGGGCACTAACTTCTATACCACACCTGAAGTAACACTAAAGAAATCCGGTCAGGATGACATCAACGCAACCGGCGTTCTGGTCTCTGCCGGACATACAACCATTGCCTGTTCGTTTAACCTGACCGGAGCATCACCCGGCAAATGGGATGTCAATATCACCAACCCGGATATGCAGTCTGTCAATGCTGCCAATGCCTTTACGGTATTATACGGAGCACCCATCTACTCGGGCATTACTCCATCATCCGGTGCTGCGGACAATACTTCAGTCAATGTTACAATAAAAGGCATGAACTTTTACAATCCTCCGGCTGTGATACTTAAAAAATCCGGTCAGGCTGACATCAATGCAACCGGAGTTCTGGTCTCTGCCGGCAATACAACCATCACCTGTTCGTTTAACCTTACCGGAGCATCGCCTGGCATGTGGGATGTCAATATCACAAACCCGGATATGCAGTCTGTAAATGCTGCTGATAAGTTTAAGGTACTATGCGGAGCACCAGTCTTTGCCGGAATTGCCCCGTCGTCCGGTGCTGCTGATAACGCATCTGCCGGAGTTATAATAACCGGTATAAATTTCTACGGAACTCCGGTTGTAAAACTTAAAAAAGCCGGTCAGAGTGATATTACGGCAGAAAACGTCTCTGTCCCTGCCGGCAATACATCCATCACCTGCTCGTTTAACCTTACCGGAGCATCGCCTGGCATGTGGGATGTCAATATCACCAACCCGGATATGCAGTCTGTCAATGCCGTGGATAAGTTTACAGTATTATATGGTGCACCAATCTTTTCAGGCATTGTCCCATCCACAGGTACAACCGGTAACCCGGCAGTAGCAGTTACGGTGTCCGGTGCTAACTTTTATAGTTCTCCCCTTGTAGCCCTTAAAAAATCCGGTCAGTCTGACATCAATGCAACCGGAGTTTTGGTCTCTGCCGGAAATAAGACCATCACCTGTTCATTTGATCTTACCGGCGCTACAACCGGAATGTGGGACATTAATATCACAAATCCGGATATGAAATCTGTCAATGTCACAGGTGTGTTTACTGTAAATGCTGCTCCTACACCTGCCCCGACAGCAGCACCTTCAGGTGGCGGTTCTTCCTCAGGCGGTGGTTCAAATAGTGATACGGGTGTTGGTGCATCCAAACATCTGAAAGCAGGAGATTCTGCATCATTTGATTTTAACGGTAAAGGTGCTGTATATGATTTCTCTGTAAAAGTCACCGAGGATACACCAGAACTGATGGTAACAGTGCATAAACAGAGTTATCCTCCATCTGTAGGTGCTCCGGATACAGATGTCTATGAGTATGAGGATGTTAAAATGTACCATGCGGACGCATCCGCAGTTTCAGGCGGAGTGTTTGAATTCAGGGTTGCAAAGGCCTGGCTTTCCAAAAACGGATATACAAAAGGCGATGTGGTCATGCTGCACTACATAAATGATAAGTGGGTGGCTCTCCCTACTGTTCTTATACATGAAGACAATACCTATGTCTATTACAGCTCAGAAACACCGTCATTTTCGTGGTTTGCAATAGGAATTGCTGTTGGTGAGACAATAATTCCGGGTGAGGAAACCGAAGTGATACCCACAAAGACTAATGCCCCTGTTTCTGAAGAAATTCCGTCTGCACAGACTGTACCGGCAGAATCCGTGAGCACAGATGCAGCAGACCCTAAGAGCAATGCCAGTGGAACTCTGCCTGCATTTGCATTGGTTGCGGTAATTGCAGTAGTTGCCGGGGCCGCGGCTCTCACATGGCGGAGAAGGAAAGAAGACTAACGGCCCTGATAAATGGAGTTTACTACTCCATTTTCAGGTGAACTCCATCACCTGTTTATTTTATCATTGTCACAAAAGGGCGTTAAATTAACAATAACCAGGCTATCCTTTTTGAATATTCCCGCATAAGGGCGGCCATTGCCGTTCAACCGTCCGGTTAAATACATGAATCGCCGGGATTTTAACCATTTATATATTCAGGCGGTGACTTATTTATCAGGGTGGCAGAAAAGGGAGACAGACCAGACCTTTCTTCTGCATATCCTGGCAATGGCCCGGATTACCTCCGCTTGTACCCAGATATTGATCCAGCCATTATAAAACCTGTATGCCAGAACAGGTTTAAGAAGAGACAATCCCACAATAACAACCCCCCCAACAAGTCCCAGAAAATAAGCAATAACCAAACGACCAGAAACCAGTAATAACACGACCAGGCCCAGATAAAATAAGAGCCAGATTAATAGCAGCAGATATTACCCAAACAGGGTCTTATCTGCCTTTTTTTAGTCCGGAATTTCAACTGATTTTTCTCTGATTCGCCGTTATCCGGCTATGTCAAAAGTCTGGCAGATACTTTAAGAGCATTAGCGCCTTTTTCAGATAATACATACACACCCCTCTCCTGTTTCTGTAGTATCATGGTGGTACCAACAAGTTTTTCGATGTGAAAGAGCAGGTTTCCGCCGCGAAGTCCTGTAACTTCCGAGAGTTCAGAGAAGGATTTCGGGCCGTAGTAGAGTTCCTGTAAGACCTTAAACCTGTGCTTATTCGCAAGCGGTTCAAGGTAGGAGGACACGATATTTTCAGGATTAATCTCCTGCACAGGTGTTTCCTCACAGGCAGGCGTTCTTCCGGAGAAGAAAGCCTGGAAAGCCGAGCATCTTTTTATGCTCCTGTTAAATAAATCCTCATTTTTTTCAAAGCATTTCTGGCAGGACGGGTATGGTGCTGCCTCTCTCATCCCTGTAATCTTCTGCCTGTATTCATCAGCCCCTGCATCGTCAAGTTCCCCTTTTCTGTAGTCTGTAATCATATCTGAGAGGAGTTGTGAGAAGGCGGCTGAGCATTCTTCACGCATGGGGCATTCCCCGGCTATTACCCCCATAACTCCCCTGATTTCCTCCTCATATCCTTTTGAGAGCATTTGAAGTGCGCTGTCACCCATGCCTGAATACGCCGCATGTATCATTCCTGTCTCAGTCTTTCTGGCATAGTATTTAAGGTCGTTTTTCAGGTCGGAAATCTCAGAAGAAAGGCTGTTTAATGCCATTACTACTTCATCTGAATTCATTGTGCTTTTGGCAGTCTTGAGAGTCATCATTTTGTTCTTCATAGGTCATCAGAGTGTACAGGAGTACTTAAATACACTTCTGTGACGCTAAGATATAAATTAATTACTCTCCAATAGAGATCAGTCACAGAGCGGCAGTCAGTTATGCCGGCCATTTTCAGTTATGAAAGCTTCAGAACTTCTAACCCATATCCGCTCAGAACTAATCAAAATCTCTGATTATACCTCTGAGATTGAGAATAAGGCACTGAGCTTCCGGGAAGAGAAAACGGATGTCTCCGCATATCTAAGGGAGTACAATTATTCAGCATTTAAGGATATCTGCGACCTTAACGGGATTTCCCCTGACTTTGATATAGACCCTTTCCGGGTTGAAAGTTTCACCAAAGCTTTCGTTAAGTACCTTGATACCTATGCGCCCGGGGATTCTGAACTGAAAATCTATACCTTAAATGTCTCCCTGTATCTCACTTTTATTGCCAAAAAACCGCTGCATCCTCCGGAGATGTCAAAGACCGGGTTGATTACAATAATCAGGAAGGGCGGGTTATTTTATTGCAGCGAAAAGAGCAGATATGTTAAGGACAGTTCCTCTCTTTGCAGGTATTGTGTCTGCCGGAAACTTTCAGATGAAAGTGACCGGATGTAAAAGATCAACCATAACTAAAATTAAGTAAAAAGTCCAAAATGTTCCCCCGGATTATTTTTGGATTGCCGGAAAACTACAACAGAAAACTGAGACTTATTTTAAAGGAAATATCCTTCTCTTCAGTTCTGAAAATATTAATCTATAAGCCAGGAGTCTTCATGACAGGTTCAATTACAGACAGTATAATCAAGGCCAGGTACCTCCGTGAGGGTGAGTCATCTTTTGAGGATATATGCAGGAGGGTTGCCGATGCAATCGGGGATAATAAGAAAGAGTCAGAAGATTTCTATGATGAGATGATATCACTTCGTTTTCTCCCGAATTCACCCACTCTCATGAATGCCGGAACTAAACTCGGCCAGCTCTCGGCCTGCTTCACCCTCCGCGTTGGTGATTCAATAGAGGAGATATTTGATGCGATAAAATGGGGTGCATTGATTCATAAGACCGGCGGTGGAACGGGGTATAATTTCTCTAACATAAGACCCGAAGGTTCGGGAGTGAACTCCACAGACGGTGTTGCATCCGGGCCGATCTCCTTTATGAAGGTATTCAACTCCGCAACCGATGTCATAAAGCAGGGTGGAAGAAGAAGGGGTGCGAATATGGGTATCTTAAATGTCTGGCACCCTGATATCCTGAAATTTGTTAAATGCAAAAGTACTGAAGGAGAGATCTCAAACTTCAATATCTCGGTTATGCTAAATGACGAGTTTATGCAGCTTGTTGAGGCCGGAAAGCTGGACAGGGTCTGGCTGACACACCCGAATACCGGAGAAGAGATAACAGTGGGTGCTGTATGGGAGGGAATCATTGACGGCGTATGGAGAAATGGTGAGCCGGGTGTTCTCTTCTATGACGAGATCAACCGCAATAACCTGACCCCAAACCTTGGCCCTATAGATACTACAAACCCCTGCGGAGAACAGCCGCTTTTACATTTTGAGTCCTGTGTCTTAGGTTCCATAAACCTCTCAAAGTTTACTGAAGGCAGAACGCTTGACAGGGAGATGCTTGAGAGGAGCACGAGAAGAGCTGTACGGTTCCTTGACAGTATCATTGAATGTAATGTCTTTCCCATTCCGCAGATAGAGGAGGCCACAAAGAGGACAAGAAAGATAGGCCTTGGCCTCATGGGTGTGCATGATGCCCTCCTTATGCTCAAAATTCCCTACGACTCTGCTGAAGGAAGGGAATTCTGTAAAGATGTCATGGATTTTGTAAATAAGATCTCAATTGACGAATCCCGCATACTTGCAGCTGAAAAAGGAGTTTTCCCGGCATTTGAAGGCAGTTCCTGGGGTGATTTTCCGGTCAGAAACGCCGCAGTGACAACAATTGCCCCGACAGGCACCATATCCATTCTTGCACAGTGTTCAAGCGGAATTGAGCCTGTATTCTCGTATTCCTACACCAGAAAGAATACTGTGCAGAAGACATTTGAGGTGACTCACCCGATATTTGAGTCTGAGCTTGAAAAGAGAATTCTTGATCTTGGAAAAAGACCTGCTGAGGCGGAAAATCTGAAGAAGGATGTCATGAAGCATGTCCACAGTAAAGGTACTGTTCAGGATGTTTCATGGCTGCCGGATGACTTTAAGAGGCTCTTTAAGACCGCCCTTGACATTGACTGGCGGTCACATATACTGATGCAGTCGGCATTTCAGGAGAATGTCCATGCCTCGATTTCAAAGACCATCAATATGTCAAACGCCTCAACAAAGAAGGATATTGAGGCTGCCCTCCTTCTCGCCTGGCATGAGAAGCTCAAAGGTCTTACCATCTACAGGACGGGGAGCCGTAAGGATGTTGTTCTGTCACTCTCTGAAAAGGAAGAGAAGCCCGATGAAATTCCGGCTGAAAATCCTGTTACAAGGCCAAAGGAGCTTTCCGGAAAGACATATCTCTGCCAGTCCGGGTGCTGCCGTCTCTATGTGACTGTGAACCTCTTAGACGGAAAGCCGTGGGAGGTGTTTATCAGAACTGTCGGCATCGGCGGCTGCGAAGCGAATTCAAATGCCCTCGGACGTTCCATCTCAACCGGACTGCAAAACGGAGTTCCGCATGAGAAGTTCATCAGGCAGTTTGCAAAGGTGAACTGCGTCTCAGCGATACGAAATAAAAATTCCGAAGGTCTCTCATGTGCAGATGTAGTCGGCAGGTGCATAGACATGGCAGCATCAATGCAGAAGATTACAACACTTGGGGACTGGGAGGTCTCTGATGTTTCGGGGAATAAAAAATCCGGGAAGAACATCTGTCCGGAATGCGGCTGTGAGCTTGATTTCGGGGAAGGATGCAACAATGGCATCTGCAAGAGCTGCGGATGGAGCGGGTGCCTGTAGAGCCGGGGTTTTTAATAAATATTTCCTGGCTGTGACCGAAATATAATGACGAAGTCATCCAATTTAAATATCTCCTGGGCCGGGGGCCCATATTGGGCTTCCTTTTGTAACGATCAAGCATTGTGTCAAAGCCTGTTTCATTCTTTTTTTGATAATAAAGTAATTATTTCCCGGAGATCAAAATAAAAGTACTTTAGTTTTACCGGAAATCCGGTTAAACTTCTCTCTTAATGTTCCAGAGGCAAATATTATGACATCAGAAGATTACGAAGATGAATGTGAAGATATAGAATTATACAACGAAAATCTGCTCTCTGAATATAAGGATTATCTCACAGAAAAAGGACTTACTCCACGGACTGTAGATAAGCATATCTCAAATGTTGAATTTTTCATAAATGACTACCTGATGGACAATGAGGGACTTGAAGCCAGAGACGGAGTATCTGAGATCGGCGTGTATCTTGGTTACTGGTATATCAGAAAGGGTTGCTGGTCAGGGCCGGCGGCCATAAAAGAGAATGCTTCAAGCCTGAAGAAGTTCTATCAGTTCATGCTTGGGAAGGGTGAAATCTCAAAAGAGGACTTTGATGATCTAAAAGAGGCAATAAAAGAGAGTATGCCCGAATGGATAGCAACGGTAAAGAGATATCTTGATGAGGACATTGAGGACATGGATGAGGTATGGGGTTTTTAGCCCCGGAAATTTATGTAAATTGCGTGTCTGATAGCAGGAAGAATTCCGTTTTTAAAATACAGGGATTAATTATGGCAGAAAAGAAGAAAGAGACATGGACAGATGTAAAGAAAATTATTGCAGAGAAAGATAAGAAGGAACTGATAAAACTTATTGGTGATCTCTACAGGCTGAATAAGGAGAATAAAATTTTTCTTCATGCCTGTTACCCGACAGGGGTGGTATCTTCTGAACCTTATCGTAAAATCATCTCAGATGCACTTTATCCGCCCGTGCCGGGGAACAGAGGGATAAATTTTTCTGCCGGTAAAAAGGCTATATCTGATTATTTTAAAGCTACAAACGATAAGGTCGGGAAAATAGAACTTATGGTTCATTATGTTGAGACGGGCACAAAGTTTACCGATGAGTATGGTGATATGTATGAAAATTTCTATGTCGGTCTTGAAAATATGTTTGAAAAGGTTACAGAAGAACTTGAGTCACAGTCTGATGAGATTGTAGATTATTTTCTTCCCCAGCTTGAAAGAATTGCTGATATGGCGGCTGATATGGGTTGGGGTTATTATGACACCCTGATGGATACACTTTATGACTTTTGCGAAAGGAATGGGAAACAATTGTCATCAATAGAGTACTGAAACGGTCTGATAAAGGATAATTGGGTCTGTAATCATCAGAATTTTCTGTCATACCTGGCAAAAGAACATCCGGCCAGCATAAATTCCAAAAAAAAGCAATGCAAATTCTTAACCTATGTTATGTCTAATTATTCAGAGTATAAAGGAGGATAATTATGGTAATATTAAGCGAAGAAATGATTGAAGCATTCAAAAATACAAAAGTCCTGCCACTCTCAACCGCATCAAAGGACGGTGTCCCGAATGTTGCACCTATGGCAACCCTGCACTTAAAAGATTCTGAAACCATCTGGATTCTTGACAATTTCATGCAGAAGACCGCCGCAAATGTTGCAGAGAACCCAAAGGCATCCATCTATCTCTACGGTGACGGTGTTAAGGGATGTTACCAGATCAAAGGCGATGCAGAGCTTGTAACATCAGGCGCTGACTATGAAGAAGCAAAGAAGATGTTTCATGAAGGAAACCCTAACCTTCCGGCAAAGGGACTTGTCATCATTAAGGTAACAGAAGTATTTGAGTGCATGCCTGGTGCAGATGCCGGCAAAAAATTAATTTAATTTATTTTTTTATTCCTGCCCGATAACCTGTGACAGGAGAGAGTTCACCGTTTTCATATACGGTTTAGGTCCTGAAAACAGGCTGAAGAGTCTTTGAAGTGTTGTCTCTTCATGTGCCCGAAATACTGCCCCACGTTACATTCTGCACATAAAATTCAAATGAATTCACACCGTCCGGATTCTGCATTGAATAGTCCATATCCATATCAAGCCTGAATGTCCCGTCCGGCCTGTTGGCCGGAGCACCCCAGCTGTTGAGCACAGTCCAGTATCCCCCGTCAGGGACAGTGTCATTATATCCGAGTATAAGCATAACGTGGCCGCCGTCGTTTCCTGTTGTTCCGGGTGTTAATTCAGGTCTGAAAACAGCGGATTCATTCTCGTTCTCCCAGAATGACATAAACGGGTCCCAGTTGTCCGGGGTATAGAGAATGACCACAGCCCTGCCACCCGCGATTGCAGATTTAATCAGGCCGACTGCGTCATCTTTGGATATATCCTCTTCTTCATAGGCAGAATTAGTTGGTATCATTTCGGCGTGCATCTCTTCGATTGGGTAATTCGGGGATGTCTGTATAGTTTTTGCCGGAACTGAGGTTGACTCACCATTCTCGCACATTGTTGCAGAGTCTGCAAATGTTGCATTTCTGTTGCTTAGGGGGACTGCTTTTCCCGTTGTATTATAGAAATCTGCAAACCATACCGGACTTCCGCCGCAGCAGGCCCAGATCCCTGTTCCGTTATGGTATGTTGATGTGAAGTACTGAACGGACAGACGGTCAGTTATGTTTTCCTGCCGGAAAAGTTCCATCTGAAGTGCACCTGTATCTGCCCATACCCAGCAGTTGCCGCAGTGATCAGGTGAACCGCCGGTCTGGTCCCATTCCGAAGGGACATATGCAAATCTGTCAAGAAGTGAAACACTCTCCGGAAGAGCACTCACTGCCCCTTCTGACGGAGAATAACGCGGTGTGTTCCTGTTTGATTCCTGCATTGCAAGTACAAGATCAGTCTGAATATTCATTGCAAGGTCTGCAAATGCCTCAGGAGACTGATCCGTCGTTACTGCACAGTCCATAAATCCGGCCTGCCTGTTTAAGTCATCACTGTCATACATGCTGATATCCATTGCCCTGCCGAACTCTCGTGGATCGACATCACGAAAAGCCTCCATATCGCCCGATAATATGGTGTCAAGGCTCACTCCGTCTATCATTATCCCGTCAGGTGCTGCGCATGAATCAGATGAGTCGTTTGAGCCGCTCAGTTTGTCCTGCGGAGATATTGGCGGGAGCAATGAGAATATTATGGCTATGATAACTACAATAAGTAATATCAGAATGATATATGCTGGATTTTTCACGATTTTCATTTTAGACTAATGATTATAAATTATTTTGGTTTGCCACCGGAGGTCATAACAGAAGGGCCGATTCAGAAGAAATGATCCACGAATGTTTTCTGTAACAGAAGGATTAAGCAGACAGCAGATAAATGGCCGATAAATTTCCGGTAAAAAAATGAGAAGTGATATAGTACAATATTCTTCACAATGGTTTTCTCATTACATAATGTGTATTCCCAAACTCATCTGAGTATTTATCAAAGATTTCGGTCTGCCTTTTCAACCCTTCAATTACCATCAGAGCGCCCTCATCATCTGCATATTCCTCTTCGAGTTCTGCAAACTTTCCCTTCAGTTTACCGTAGAAGCTCTCTTCCCATACCCGTGAAGGTAGCCTGAAGGATCCAACCAGCTCAAATCCGGCATTCCGGATGATCTCAAATCCTTTATCTTCGATCATCATTGCGGGATGTATTTCGGCGTAGAACTCCGCTGCCTCAGCCGATGGGTTTTCCGTGAACCAGAACACATCAGATATCATCAGATGTCCGCCCGGTTTCAGGAATTTTTTCCAGTACCTCACAGCATTTTCAAAGCCCATAATGAATGAACATCCTGCGGCCCATATAATGTCGAAAGACTCCTCTTCAAAGGGAAGATCGTCCATAGATGCACAGACCGTTTTGATTCTCCCGGAAAAACCTTCGGCTGCAATTTTTTCATCCACCACATCAAGGAAAGGCTGGTGTATATCAGTCGCTATTATCCTGCAGGACGGGCACAGGCGGGCAAGGGCCATCGTCTGTACACCCTTCCCGCAACCAATATCAAGGATCTCACCACCTCCTTTTAGTGGTTCTGCGATGATTGAAAATGCCTTTTCCGTGTGCTCATCATCTCCCGGCCCCAGACTGGGTGACGATTCAAAAATCTTAAAAATTGGATTGTTATCCATATATTCTTTTAATTTTAGGATTTCATTTAGTTTTCGGTCGTTTCGGCACCGCTGACATTAGTACCTATGCTGCATAAAATCAAAATGAGTCCTCATCTCTATTTGTGCGATAAGGTAATTTCCCTGAAATCAGGTTGCTTTAAGTAATTTACCTGCTTTTCCTGACTTTCCTGCCAGAAAAGAGAATTTATGAAAGGCTTAATCCTTAAAGATAAACAGCTCATCAATGGCTGAATCAAGAGCCACTGCTACATCATGTGCAAGTTTAAGTGAAGGATTGTACTTACCCTTCTCAAGAAAGACAATGGTCTCCCTTCTGACCCCTACAGCCTCTGCAAGCTGAGCCTGTGTCATGCCCTTCTTTGCCCGGAATTCCCGTATTCTTGTATCCATATTTTAATTGCCCGGAATAATTTTCGTCCTTTATTTTTATTTCTAAGATCTGCCCTGAAATCCGTTTTTAAAAGATTTTCATCTGGAATTAATATACATCTTCCTTCTTTGAGAAGTAACACTGAAATACAACTGCACTGAGAGGCATAAGAAACATCAGCACCCCAAGAACAATCTCTGCCGATAATGCGACAACCTCAAAGAATGAGAGCCAGAACATAAGAATAACCAACAGGTATGCCAGGTACCATGAATAGGATATTGCCCATGTCCCGATCTTAAGAGACCTCTCATCCCTGAGATTATAATCAGCAGGTTTTCTGAGACTGACACCGGCAATAATCACCATAATCAGCCCCATAATAGCCATTGCAGAGAAAGACCCTGAACTATCTTTGGATGCCGGAATCATGGCAAGGGCTGAGCCGGCCACCAGCATAAGAATACCAATGATAAGGCAGATGTAAAGAATATTCTTTTTTTCAACCGTTTTAATGATTGCAACTGTTATTATTGCCAGAATTATTACGAGCGATATTCCGATAATATCAGCACCCGGTTTTGCTCCGCTTAAAAATACTGCAATGAGTGCAACAACTACCGCCACCACAGCAAGTCCCGCTGTAACCGCAATCCGTCTTTTATTTGTGTTCATTTCCATTTATTTTCACCTGTTTTACAATTATCCCAAAATCATCAGCGCTTTTTTTCAGAAAGACGTGAATTGTTAAATATATACTGTTTATTCCTGTAATCTTCATATTTGCATCTGTGGGCTGAAACCCTGAAGATAAAGGAACAGCCTGACAGCCAGACCGAGAATTATCAGTACATAGATTACCTTCCTGCTCACAAGAGTTCTCAGGACAATAATTGCGACTATAGCCATAATAACTACAAATATTACCGGGATTGCGTCCAGTCCAACTCCGGTGAAAAGTACTGCTATGACTGAAAATATCAGTGCCGCAGCACCCAGTCCTGTAATAACAACAATACGCCTGTTATCTGAGTTAATTTCCATTTATGTACCTCGTTTATTCACATCTGTGTTAGAAATAATCAACACTTTGTTAGAATAATATAACTTGTTAGATCTATATAACATTTTTGCAGATGAGAGATTATCTTCCGGAATTCAGGATGCATCCGTGTTTTGATAAAGTTAAGAAAAAAAGCCGTTTTTCCGGAATTAAATTATATCCAAAGAGCAAATAGAAGAATATGTTTCAAAGAATTGGAAGAGGATGGCAGCTGTTTAAGCAGACATTCGCCATTCTCTCAAGGGAGAAGAGCCTATTATTATATCCGGTCATCTCCGGAATTATAATTCTGTTAATTCTCGGACTGCTCTTTATCCCGACACTCTTTATATTTGTGGGTTCAGGGATAAACCCTGAAAATATGGGCATTGCCGGCTATGCACTCTGGATTGTTATGCTCTTTGTAATATTTCTGGTGACAGCATTTGTGTCGTCATTCTTCAAAGCCGGAATTGTGCACAATGCAACTGAAGTCATAAAGGGCAATGATCCGGCATTCAAAGACGGAATCAGTGCTGCAATGCCTAAAATTGGATCAATATTCACATGGGCGCTCATTGCGGCAACAGTCGGCCTTATTTTGAGCCTGCTGCGTGAATCTGACAACCCTCTTGGCCGGTTTCTCACCGAAATTGTAATCGGAATTGCCGGTGCCGTCTGGAATCTGGTAACCTTCTTTGTAATTCCGGTTATGATCTTTGAGGATAAAGGTGCCATCCCTTCTATTAAGGAATCATGGCATCTCTTTAAGCAGACCTGGGGCGAGACTGTCATCGCCGGGTTTTCATTCGGAATTGTGATGATCCCGGCATTTCTGCTCATGATCGGCACATTCTTCTCAGCGATGTTTATGCCGTCTGTTGTCTTTGGTGGTATGCTTGTACTTACAATACTTGTCTTTGCAGTATCAGCAATATTAGTATCCGCACTTCAGGGCATTCTCGTTGCTCTCCTCTACCACTATGCAAAGACAGGCGAGATCTCACCGCTTGTTGACCGGGAATTCATTGAGAAAGCCTTTGTCGAGAAGAAAGGCAGCAGTTCTGTTAAATTCTCCGGCGGAAATATCTGATCTTCAGATAAATATCATTTTTTGCAGATCTCCCATATGGAGATATACCATTTTTGCATCTCACCGGATTTCCGGGAAACATTTATCTTCTTTTATGTCCATTCTGCCATATGGGGTTAAATGCAGTATTTCTCAACTGCACCTTAAAGTACCCGCCTGATCTTTCAGAGACGCAGGCACTGATTGACAGGGCAGTTGAGCTTTTTGGTGAAGCAGGTATCGGGAGTGAAGTTATCAGGATTACCGATTACAACATCAAATTCGGAAAAACATTTGATATGGGCGGGGATGACGAATGGCCCGGAATATATGAGATTATCCGTCAGTCTGATATTGTAGTCATCGGTTCTCCGGTATCTTCCGGTGTACGATCAAGTGTTGCACAGCTTGTAGTGGAGCGGCTGTACGGGTCATATTCGTATGATTCTCCTGAATCCGGGCATAATCCGCTCTACGGCAAGGTTGCCGGAGTAATAATTTCCGGAGAGGAAGACGGAGCCTATAATGTTGCGGCAGACACACTTTTTGACCTTAACTGCCTTGGATGTATCATTCCTCCAAATGCAGGAGGGGATAAGCATTTTTATACAAACCTGACAGTGGGGTATCTGGTCAGAAATCTTGCCTGGATGGCAAAACTTATGGAGGAGAGTAAAAACCTGCAAATATAAAACCGGGCAGTCCGGGAATTCAGAGAATGCAGGTTTTTTACCTGACCCTCTTTTTTCTCCCGGTTTTTTTGTGGAAGATTTCCGGCCGGAAAAAGCCCTGATCTTTAAAAAAAAGAGTTTCAGGTATATATCCCTGCACCGACAATGTAAGTATCTCCGTCACTGCCGGTTACAGATTCCGAATATGATTTCTTGTAATAAAGCCCGCCTGTATCAGGTTTGACATAGATATATTCAGTCCATCCTGAACCGTCATCAGTTGCGGTTTTTATTATATCATTTCTGAACATTTTTCCGGTAATGTCACCTTTATCCAGAAGGTTTGTCCCCACCGGGGCAATACTTTCTGCGTTTGCAGTTACAGTTCCGTCACCGGAAAAGACAAATATGTATAGATTTGGGTGGGTTTTGTCTTTGTAAGGGGCCTCTCCGAGATTTATCTTCTCTATTGTGCCTTTTGCATCTGTTTTTATATCTCCGGCTGTCAGTTTTACCAGTTCAGTCACATCGCCCTCAGAATATGGGGATGAGGTGTGCATTGCACCCGCATACCTGTAAATTACCTCATCATATTCACTGTAGCCTTTCTCTTTTCTGTCGGCTATTATATTTTCAAGCGTTCTCTGGAATGCTTCAACAATCCTCTCCGGAGTTTCTCTGTTAAAGGCGTAATAGAATTCATACGGCTCAAATTCATAGGCTGTCAGGTAGCTTTCCGGACTTCCGGATAATTCAGCAATGTAATATGCACCTGCAATTCTGCCTGTTGACCAGAGATCAATATCTCCGCTATCAAGCATATTCAGGGCATCTTCCGGTGAATCTGCCCCTGTTATCTTCTCTTCCGGATATCCGGCCTCCTTTAAGAGTGAGAAAGATGCGGTCTCCTTCACTACGCCGATCTTATATTTTACAAGATCTTCGGCATTGTTTATCTCAATATTGCTCTCCTTCTTCGCAAAGAGGGCATTTGTATTGCTCATTATCGGCCCTGCCCACCTGAAGAGATCCTCTCTTTCGGGGGTTTTTGCCATTGTGAAAAGAACGGTATTCTCCTCGTTTAAAGTCTTCTGATAGGCATCCGGCCAGTCCATAACCTCTATATCGCCGGCAGTTTTCTCCACATCAAGGCGGTCGAATATAATCTCTAAAAGTTCAGCAGATATTCCCTTCAGTTCACCATCCTGCATGTAATTCATAGGGGCGAACTCCTCTGTCAGGTAACTGTATCCGGACAATCCTTTGGACGCGAGATATTCACTGAGGATTCTGTCATATCCTGTCTGCCCTGACTGACCTTTCTTCTCCTTTATACTCTCAATTCCGGACTGAATCTTATCTATATATTCATCCGGGGTATCCCTGCTGAATGCGTAATAAAGTTCAGACCCATTAAGGGTGTAAACCTCTTCAAAGAAGTTATAACTGCCGGTTATCTCTGCGGAGTAGTACTTTGCTGCCTCCTCACCGTAGCAGAAGAGATCTGCATCACCGCTGATTACGGAATTTATCATCTCCTCCGGGCTGCCGGCAACTACGAGGGATTTGCTCTCATATCCGGCTTCCATGAGTTCACCCGCTGCGGCATCGTCTTTTACAACCTCAATTCTGTATCCTTTCAGGTCCTTCTCATCTTCAATAACTATGCCGGAACTCCTTTTTGAAAAAACAACCATTTTTTCTGTGCCGATAGGTCCTGCCCATCTGAATTTGTCCTCCCTTTCGGGGAGTTTTACCGTTGCAAATATGGCAGAGTCTTCATTATTAAGTGTATTATTGTAAGCATCAGACCATGACATAACTGTGATGTCATCATTTTTAATTACAATTCCGGACAGGAGGGCTGCTTCAGTCAGCAGATCTACCGATATTCCTCTTGCCTTACCGTTCTCTTCATAATTCCACGGCGGGTATTCTTCAGTATAATATGTTACTGTGCTCATCTGATCCCCGCCATTAACATCTGTTTCCGTTGTGCATCCTGCAAATGCCGTTAATAATATCAACATTGTGGCTGTCAGGACTGAGCATATGCCCCTTCTATGCATGATACTGCCTTTGCAGTTATCAAAATATACACTTTTCGTTCTGTTATTATGTTAGCCGGATCTTTCCTGTGGTTATTATTTTATCCTGTGAGAACTAACACAGAGAAGAGGAGTGATAAAACTTGGTTAAATGCAGAATCTGTGGTGAAGAGAAGGAGAAATACATGAAGGTAAATCATAAAAAATATTATGGGCCTGTATTTATCTGTGAGGAGTGCTATAAAAAAGAGGAGAAGGACATTACAGGTTTTTCCTCATGCTGTAGCTGCTGATTTCTCAGATTATCATATTTTTTTGCCACATATGGCATTTTTCTGCTGTTTTAATGCTGAATCTATCTCTTCATATGTCTGCATGATAAATTCATGTGTCAGGTAATCAGGCTTTACATAATCAATTATCTCACTGCATCTTTCAGATGAAAACGGCCTGTGATGGTCAATCTTTCCAAAATGCTCCATAATACAGATAAATTTGTCATTCTGGTTCATATCATTGAAATTTTCAGGTTCTGCCATATTGTTGTGATATTCTGCTGATGCGCTATAGTGGAAATGCAGCCCCCTGATATTATTAATAACTTTTCTCTCCTGCTCATCAAGGACTGAGAGAACACAGTCTATACCCTCCTCTTCAGTATAACAGCATTTTGAGGCATTCATTAAATGACCTGTATCAAGCATAAGCCCCCACTTTTTAAATTTGAGGCTGTCGCAGAATTCTGCCACTGCCCCTGAGTCAAGGAATGTAAGTCCCGGAGACCAGAGATTTTCTATGAATATATCAAACGGAGGTTCGCCTCCGGGAAAACGGGAGGCAGTTTCGTTTAGGAATTCTGCTGTTTCTGTCAGCACATCGCTGTCTGAGCAGAACTTTTCCCGGCAGAATGACTGTTCAGTTTCTATATATCCACCGTGATATACACCATATGCAGGATTTAAGGAAGAGACGTTCGTCAGGCAGTCCATGAAATTCTCTATGACTTCTGAATATGATCTTCCGCCGTAGAAATACTTCTCACCACCGTCTGAAAAGTAATCCGGGACTTTGAAACTGTTATCGGTTTTTAATCTGTACCAACCTGTAAAAGATGGCAGGTGCACAGCCCCGACAACATCAGGGGGGATGCTCTCTGGCACTTCATCGAAGTTTACAAGCATCTCAACCCCGTCAAGTTCATTTTCCGCCAGGAATTTCCGGATACTCTCCCACTCTCCTCCGAATTTCTTCAGGTCATACTCATATACTGAAAAATTTATGAATTCCTTATACTGCACAATCTCTCTCTCCTGATCTATGGTTATGAATTGACACTACTTAATTAGTATTATTTGAGTAAATTAAAATTAATCTGTAATGGTAGATGTGGTATTTTACCTGGAGATCTTCCGGGGAAAAGTAAAGGGTGGATTAGACATTAATATATTTATGGAAATGCCGGCATCGGTTTGCTATTTATATCTGACTGAATCTGTAAACCATATACCGGCATTTCAGGAGATATGATTATGGGGATGTCAGAATATCTGCATTATCTGCTGCCTGTGGTAATTGTGGCTGTTTTTTTCTGCGGCTGCCTTGATAGTGCCACATATGCGGATGCTGCTGAAAATATAACTTATGCTGAGGCCGTTGGGCTTTCTCTTCGGAATTCTGAGGTTCTGGATGATATTGGCGGTGTGAATTATACTGTCTCTGATTATGCAGTGGCAGAATCTCCGGAAGGGGATGTTTATATGATTGTCATCCAGAAGTATGCTGATGACGGTTTTCCTGCCGGACAGGTAATTCCGATGGTGAGTATGGATGGTGAGGTTGTATATATCGGGAGTTCTTTCCCGCCGCCAAGACCTCCGGGGATGATGAACGGGGATAATAATGATACTCATCATGTGAGTCGTGATGAGGCACTGGAACTGGCACTATCAGATATTAGAGATCAGGGCATTTCACCTTACATGATGGATGGGCAGCCGTATTACACATTTGATGTTACAAGTCAGAATGATGGAAATATAATATATAATTTCAGGATACAGACTGAAGATTACAATATAAGCAAAGTTTCAATATCCAGTGTTAATGGCAGGGTTGTGTACCGGAAATCCGGCATACACGAACCGCTGCATATTATTCCGCCGGAATATTTTTCCGGTAAGTCTACCCGTGCCGATGTCCTGCTGAATAGTTCCGGCGAAAATGAGTAAATTTCCGGACATAAATAAAGAATCTGGGATGTATGGAAAAAAACATATGATTGAAGTGGGCTATGAATAAAATTCCGTTGAGTAATACAATGAAATTAGATAATTTGGATTTAGATATGGATTTGGGAGATATGTCCGGCAGACTGCGGGCTATAATGATAACAATAATGATGGCAGTCACAATAATATCTGTCTGTGCTGTCTGCGGGTGTATTCAGGACGGCGGTGGGATTAACGGAGATGAGGCACTGCTAATCGCCCTTAATGATTCTGCCCTTACGAATGTGACAGGGGGCAGCGATCCGGGAGAGTATAAAAGTGAAATTACAGTCGGGGAGGATGGAAGGCCGGTTTATACTTTTAGTTTCTCGCCTTATCCTTCCAAAGGCTACGGACTTTTGCAGTATATAACCATCACAGTCGGAAGTTCTGGTGAGGTGATTGACCGGAAAGTGAGCCAGGGGCCGATGATTACACCTTCCAATCCGGAGATGTATGCACCAAAACTTCCCGATGATGTTGTTTTAAAGGGTGCACTGAATACGAAATTATATCCGGGGATATCATTTCGGCAGGACGGTCTTGATGTAAAACTTGAGTCGGCAGAGTTTACCAATAAGAGTTCAGAGTTTTACTTTGTGGCCCATGCAATGTTTATCAAAGAGGTTGCAACCCCGCAGAATAAGAGTAATATGCCCCCCGGACCTGTGCTGAACGGCAATATCTCAGTCTCCGGTCGTGATGCTGAGGATTTTGACAGGTTTAATTCTGTCAGGTGGGATGGTGATGCGGTTGGCTTTACTATACGGTCTGACCCTGTTCCGGCAGATACCGATAATATCTCAGTAAGCATTGGCCGGATTTACGGCAGGGACTTTAACCGGAATTATGAGGTCATCTGATATGAGGGAATCTTCTCTGTGTGATAATCGGTCTGTATTTCTCGGTTCGCTTAAAATATCCGTGAAATGCGGTTTACTGGCGGTTGCTGTTATTCTGATCTCATATTTTGTTATAGTGTATTTTTATGAGAGTCATGGACTGTATGCCATTATGACGGGTGCATTCTGGCAGTTTGTCTTTCTTGTCGTCTTTGTTCAGTTCCTTGCCGGGTTCTTCTCCGGAATTCTGATCTGTGAGAAATTTAAGGGTTGTGCTCCCGATACTGCAAAGTTCAGATATTATGGGGCATTTGGAGGTTTTTTTACCGGTATTTTCATACTGGCGCTGCCGCTTGCCATTGCATCTTTAAGGTTTTTTAACAGTGCACTTCAGTTTGGAACACTCATTTCTGCGTTTATGAACTTCTTCCCATTCGTCATATCCGGAGCTGCGGCCGGGATTATCGGCTCTCTTTATGCCGGAAGGCTGGTCTCTGCCGGCAGGTTAAATTCCGGTTATCTCAGGAAAAGTTCAATATATTCCATCCTGTTAATCCTCCTGGTAATATTTGTCCCGGTATTTTTCGGTCTTGTTTTTGCTCACCAGTATGAGCCGGAGGTTATCAGGTACGGAGAATATGATGATTATGATCTCTCGTTAATTCTCATGTCGTCTGATGGGAACAGCATAAGTAAGATCGGGCAGTTTAACACCACATATGGCCGCTCAGTGCCTGTTGTTGAGATGAAAAACGGGACATTTGCCATATTCGGACATGACTATAAAGAGAGGGGAGATATTAATTATCTGGCATTTACCGATCATGATGGTATAACTTCGGATAAGATACCCATCCTTAGAAGTCCGCACCCTGTAAGCTGTGGCACTGAAATTTTTGGGACCGGCTTTGCCATATCTGATGAGGCTAAGAATATATTCATCATAGACTATGACGGCAGTCTCATCCTGCACACATCTGTACCGGACGATCTGAAGAGAAGCGGAAACCGGGTTGAGATGGTATATCCGGGCGGTGAAGAACTCTTCCTCAGATGGGGCAAATACTGTGCATTTATGAACTTTGACGGAAATTTCTCAGATATTAAGTCATACGGCGAGTCTGGTTATTCTGAGCGGCTTTATCGTATGAATACCGGAGGAATTCTGACATCTTCAGGCGGAGGTTACTTCATATCAGTGATAGATGATGATTCAGGCAGGCTTAAGGTGGTATGGCTTGATGATTCCTTAAATTTTGTAAGGGAGGAGTTTGTCGGGAGCAGTCACGCTTCAACTGTTCAGGAATATGCCGGTAAGAACGGGGATGATATGGTCCTGACTGAAGACATCATCCGCTATGATGACCGGCCGGTCTCTGAATTTGACAGGTATTTCAGGTTTTACAATACCAATACCGGAGAGTATAATGACGTATTTGTGGATTTTTCCTCCTCTCAGGAGGTTTTTGAAGATGGAATTTCCGGTTATGACATCTTCACAGCAGGAGATATTACTTCCGTTGGAATGAGTGGTATTTATATGAAGAGCTGCCCGTTTGACGAAGAGTATTATGATAAAGGATGTCATGAAGGAGAAACACTCATCCCCGGAAGTTTTGCCGGCATAAAAATCATGCAGACCGCTGACGGGGGTTATCTGTGTGCATATACTACAGAGAAGGCGGAGGTTGTGAGATGAAGGAAAATATTGTTTTGTATGCCCTTATTGCTCTTGTAATCTTCTTTGCCGGAGGTTCGGTTGTTCTGCATGTTACGGCTCCGGACGACTGCAATCCGCGATGTGGGCCTGTATTTGAGGTGCACTATTCAGATACATTTTATTTCTTATCCCCGGACGGTATCCCCGGTTATCATGCTGAAACTGAGGTGAATTATAATGACGGAGAGTGGGAGCTGCATATGAAGCCGAAAGGGTATGACTCTTCTTTTGCTGTAAGCACTCACTTCCCGCCCGGTTTTGATCTTCCGGTTTATACTCCTGATGTAGAGGTGAAGGACGGTAAGCTGTACTTTGATATTCTTCTCTTCAATAATGTCGGTTATGATCTCGTCAATGTCACATTTGAGACAGTATCTGATATTCAGATTAAGAAGAATGCAGACGGCGCATATGGTGAATACAGCAGGTATGATCCAAAATCCGGTATAGACAGAATATATGTCGGGGATTTATCAAATGAGTCCTTTAAGGAGGTCAGATTGTCTGCACCTTTAATTCCGGCAGAATCACCTGAGTCCTTCTTTGTTAAGGTAAACATTGTTCTTCCGGACAGTCTTGAAACAAAGGATGGTTCTGAACTGAAATATGATATAAATGAGTATCTTCTTCCGGAAATGATTCCGGATGTTTATACTGTGGACAGTTATGATTCTTCACCTGTCTATGAAGTATTCAGGTTTTTTATTGTATAATATTTCTAAAAACTATCATTTTTGGCAATATTGTTTATTTTACTGATAAATTGTTATGTATTATTTATGTTGTTGTGTGGGATAATAATCTTTATAATGTATTATATATTGTCTGCTCCAATACTGTACGGGCAGTCAGCTGCTCTAAAATGAGGGTGTGATGTAATGAAACATTCAACAGGTGAGGCAGCCGGTAAGGGTAATTACAGGTGCATATTATGCTCTGAGATAATTATACTTAAGGAAGACTCAGAGAAGCTTCCGGCATGTCCGAGATGTGACAGCACAAAATGGATTAAAACTGATTCTAACCCGGAATAACTATCTCTCCCTTTTTGTCTTTCAATTAAAAGGTCTTTTTTATCATTACTGTTCATTTTAATATATGGCGGGTATTGATCAGGCAGCCGGGACCTGGGTGAAAGCTGCATCTGAATTCACCTGGAATGTGAATCTCTCTGATTTCAGCGGTTCGCATGAATATGACGGCTATTTTTCCGGAGTGATTGATTCAGAAAACCTCCCAGAATTTGAGAAAAAATTCCGGTCGGCAGTAAAAAAACCAGGTATTGCGAATTTTGCAGTTGCCGGTGAGGTCTGCTTCTGGAAGAATTATTACAGTACTGAGAGAAGGGAGAGGCTGACATACCGGACACTGAGAAGGTTTTCTGATCCCGTTGTCTGGAATAAATTTGCACATTCCCTTAAGAAGCTGGCCGGGGATTTCACAATCGGAAATTTCTCTGATATGAGGCACCTCTCCGGGTTTGATGGCGGTTTTGCCATTCCGCTTACTTTTCTTTCATTTTATGATCCGGACAATTATCCGATGACTGACCGGCATATCGGAAGATGGTGGAACAGTAATAAGAGAAGGTTTGGCTATTCCGGACTGCCTGATTTTGTTTTCCGGTCAGGGGTTGTGAGCGGCACAGGTGAGGATGACGCTATAAGCAATTACAATGCATATAAGGGGCTGACTGGGTTCTGCCGGGATTATTCATCTCTTCTTGAGGAGAAGACTGGCTCTAAGTGGAGGGCGGCAGATGTTGAGAAAGCAATATTCAATGCCCAGATTAATGGCGTTGTTCTCAGTCCCTTAACTGAGGTTATACTTCCGGATGAGGGCATTTATCTGAATTTTTCGGATTATAATCCTGAAGGTTCTGTTTTAATTCTAACTATTGATTCCTTCCATAAATCGTCTGATAAAGAGAAGTCAGGTTATTCGCCGGAATTTTCTATTGCTAAGAGTGGGATTGGTCCGGAATCTGTCAGGCTTGTTATGGAGAACAGGGCTGAGATCTACGGGAAGCTAAAGAGTAACAGAATTGTCTGGGACAATTTTGAGAATGAGATCATTAATAATGATGATCTCAGGTTCGGCCCTGATTTTTCCGGCGGTGATGACAGTGGGGAGTATCTTCCGGCGGTATTCAGGTATAACGGCGATTTCTATGACGGACTTGATGATGAAGGAAGGGTGAGGCTTCTCTCTTCAGATAAGCATTTCCTGATAATCTCTGCATGTTACGGCCTTTTATCTCCTTTTGAGTATGTTCAGAATTACAGCTGCCAGTTTGGGAGTGATAATGCGGCTTACTGGCAGTGGACGAAGAATAAAACCCTCTCTAAGATTCTGGCAGATTATGTAACTGTGAGGGGTATTAAGCTCATCTTTGATTTTACAGACTGTGATGTTGAGAGTTATCACAGAAGCATTGACTGGGAATATGTTGAGAAGGAGACCGGTGTGGAAATTTTACACTGCTATCATGAATGGGCTGAAGGGGATAAGGCACTGAAGTTTTTTGGTGAGTTTGTTAATGATGTTATCTTTGCCAGGAGTGATGAGGATATTCTGAATCTGGACTATTCCCTTAGTATTAATAATATTCATTTCAGCCGTTCTTTAAGACCGGATAAAGAGGTTAAGCCGAAAAAACTTCAGAATCTCCAGGATATTATTGATTCCGGTGAGAGGGACACTGCTGAATTTAAGACGAGTATTTTCTGGAGTGAGAATCCGGAGAAGACTGTTGATGATAAGAGATTCTGGTGGCTTGGGCGTGACTATTCAAAGTTTAAGATTGCCAGGAATATAGTCTCTTTTCTGAATAGTAATGGCGGAAATCTTATTATCGGCGTTAAGGAGAATCCGGAGGATGATTCATTAAAGATTGTCGGAATTGAGAGTGAGTTTTCAAAGCTGGATAACCGCAATAAGGACGGCTACCGGAGAAAGATTGTTGATGAGGTCATCAATAAGATGATCTATCCTAAGGATGTGAAGAACCATTTCAGCCGTTATTTTGCTATAGATTTTCACGAGGTGAGAGGAGAGATATTATGCTGGATTCAGGTCTTTAAGTCCGAGGATGTTCCGTTTTATGTGGTGCTGAGAGATAATAATCATGAGGGCAGAAGTGAGGAGTTGTTTTATATCCGGGAGGATTCATCTTCTGTTGAACTCTCGCCCAAGCATACGGGTGAGTATATTATGAAGCACTTCTGCCGGAGGTGGTGATGTTTTTGCTGCCTGTGAATGGGTTAAGACAGATTTTTTTATTTTCAGATTTTTACACCACTAATTTGAATATCTGAGGAATCAAATGGCATATTATGAATTTTTCCCGGAGTGCCCTTAAGACGGGGAGGTCATTTCTTCAGGTTATTCCTGTTCTGCTTGGTGTTCTGCTGCTGATAAGCCTCGTGAATGCGACAGTTTCCCCTGAGGTCTATGCCGGTTTTTTTACCGGAAACTGGATTATTGATCCATTCATCGGGGCGGCTTTTGGGAGTATTGCCGGTGGTAATCCTATTACCAGTTATATAATCGGCGGTGAACTGTTATCCCTTCATGTGAGTATTATGGCGGTTACTGCGTTTATCCTCTCCTGGGTGACAGTGGGCTTAATCTCGCTTCCGGCTGAGATGGAGATTTTGGGGCGAAGGTTTGCTCTTGTCAGAAACCTGCTCTCGTTTATATTTTCGATAGCTGCTGCTGTTCTTGTCGGGCTGACACTAATTTTTGCAGGTGTTTCGCTATGAGTAACAGAGATTCCGGCGTTGTTCTCCCAAAAAAAGGTGCAGGGGGTAACGGTCAGGGTAATAAGGGCATTTCAAAGTCCGGCTGGTATTTTTTTGCCTTTGTGCTTATTCTATATGCGGTTGTGGCAGCTTTTGACATATCTGCGGTATTAAGGGCATTAAACATATTTTCAGGGCTGATTGTTCAGATTGCACCTGTTTTAAGCCTGGTCTTTGTATTTATTCTCGTTACTGATCTTCTGGTTAAGCCTGATAAGATCATTAAATATCTCGGAAGTGAGTCGGGCATTACAGGCTGGCTTGTGGCAATTGCCGGCGGGATTATCTCTTCCGGTCCTGTATATGTCTGGTTTCCGTTTCTTGCCGAACTTCGTCGTAAGGGAATGAGACCGTCCCTGGCTGCGGTATTTCTGTACAACCGTGCTGTTAAGGTGCCGCTTCTGCCTCTGATGATCTTCTACTTTGGGGTCTTATTTACCGTTGTGCTGACTGTTTATATGCTTATATTTTCAGTAATCAGCGGTTATCTGACAGAAATTCTTGTTGGTGATGAATGAAAACGGGGTTAATTGTAATTATCTGAAGGAACAAAAGAATTTTAAGGATTATGTCAGGACTGAAGAAAAGATTTGGACCTGGTTACATATTTGAGATATTTTTACTGCTTTTGGTTGCTCTGTCACTTGCAGCCGGAGGTTGTGTTGATTCCGGATGTGCTGAACCGGAGTCTTCAGGTGTGGATACCGGTACCGGTAATCTGGGTTATTTTTCCGGGGCAGATGAGATGAAGACTATTGGAGTTATCGGAGGTATCAGCTGGGTTTCATCTCTTGAATATTACAGGATGATGAATGAGATGGCTAATGAGAGGCTTGGTGGGCTGCATTCTGCTGAGATTCTCATGTGTTCGGTGGAGTTTGGGAATTTTTCAAAGCAGGAGAGGCTTGCAGAGGATGGTGACTGGGGGCCTCTGAGGAATACTATGGTTGAAGCTGCAAAGAGGCTTGAGGCCGGAGGGGCTGATTTTATTATCATCTGCTCCAATACGATGCACTCGACTGCCGGAGATATTGAGGATAATGTCGATATCCCCGTTCTTCATATAGCAGATGCAACAGGTGAGAGGATTAAGGAGAAAGGGGTTAAGACTGTCGGACTACTGGGCAGGAAATATACGATGGAGGAGAGTTTTTACAGGGATATTCTTGAGGATAAGTATGGTATTGAGGTAATTGTTCCGGATGAATCCGATCGTGATTATGTCAATTCCGTGATATTTGATGAACTATGTGCCGGAATTATTACTGATGAGTCAAGGGCAGGGTTTGTTGAAATTATCGGCCGGCTTGAGGAAGAAGGAGCTGAGGGTGTAATTCTTGGCTGCACTGAGATTCCACTGCTTGTATCTCAGGAGGATGTTGATATTGCGGTATTTGACACGATGACGATACATGCACAGGCGGCTGTTGATTATGCGATAAATAAGGGATGATAACCGGTTCTCTGAAATATTAATCCTTTTTTCTGCCGGAAGTCCGTCTGCTCTTTTAATATCTGCATTGGCCGGGGTGCAGTTGTTATTGTTATGATTCCGGTTCTTCCAGCTGATATTTACATTCCATATGGCAGATCATATATTTTCATTGCACAGATCCATATATTTCTGCTGCACATTTTCATATATTTCCATTGCACACATTCATACATTTTGAATGCATAAATGTCTCTGTTACTGTTGCATATGATGGAGATGATAAAGTTACGGGTGGTAATAACTCTCACAGAACAGACAAAACAATCATTTCAGTCAGTTCAGGAATTTGTATCAGAATTCCGGGGTTAAGAGGAGCTGCATCATAAAACCGCTGAATAATTTTAAGGATCTCCGACTGGCATCATTTGAGCTGAAGGACTTTGAAAAACCTGAATCTTTTCTTTAGCTCCTGAAGACTTTCTGCTGGGTTCAGAAGTTTTATTGATATGGGCCTGCGGCAAAAAATTGAGTTCGGTCTTATTTAGATTATCTGAATTGTATTCCCTGCTATTCTATTGTTATGGTCTAAGAAAAAGGGGGTGTGATTTCACTCCTGTTGTTGAATATAACTGAGAAGGGGGATTAGAATCTCCCTGTTTGCTCCTCCTATATCTCCAAGTGAATTCATATTGATAGTTAATGCAGTCTCTTCCTCTTCCCAGTAGTACCACATAGTATATGATCCCGGATATCCTCCGGTGTGTCCCCACAGTGTTAAATTCATTGAAGAGTTGGTGATGCCTGCGTATCCAAGTCCATAATCCATTTTGTTAATCGTTTTCATCTCCTGAAGTGATTCAGGACTTATGATCTTCGCATCTTCGAGTAAAAGATGGAATCTGTTCATATCGGACGGTGTACTGACAATATCCCCTGCTCCCCTGTCAAACTGAATATACAGGTTTGAAAAATCAGGCAGTTCTCCGTCAACGTACTCTTCTCCAGGGCACCCCATATGTGGTCCGGGGATGCTGTTGGTGCGGTGGACAAAGGTCTGATTCATGCCTGCCGGTACAAGAATTGCCCTGGTGATGTAGTCCTCATACGGTGTCTGGGCTGCCTGGTCAATGATCAGGGTGAGGAGTATATAATTCACATTTGAATATTCATAGTCCGAACCCGGTTCAAAGAGTGGGCTTGCATTGATTCCCTGCCACATCCCATATTGGTATGGTACCGGAAGATCGGGTTTTGGGTATTCAGTCCGGATAATCTCGTCTTCGTTGTAATCAGCAATGCCGCTTGTATGGTCAAGGAGCTGCCGTATGGTTATCCTGGAAGAATTAGGTATTTTTTCTGCTATCTCTTCAGGCAGCCAGTGATCGATAGTATCATCAAGGGATAGTTTCCCCTCTTCACTGAGTTTCAGTATGGCAGTGCTGGTGATGGATTTGGTGACACTGGCGATGATGAAACGCATATCGGGCGTTGCTAAAACATTGGGGGAAATGGAGGCATTCCCGGCGGCAGAACTCCAGATCCATTCAGGTGTCGAAATTTCGATTAATAATCCCGGTATCCCGGTCTTTTCAAGACCTGTTGTAACAATGTCCTGTAGTCCGTCACTGATCTCCTCCGGGGGAGACGGCAGGATGGTATCCTCTGTGGGTGAAGTGTTTTCAGAAACAGATGATTCGGAGATACATCCACATGAAAAAATCAGTCCGAAGATGACGACACACAGAATACATGTATGCACCCGGCTGATAGCCGAAAAGTTCATATGGTCTATTTGGATGTTTTTGTGATAAATCTATCCATTCTCTGGCACAGTCGTATTTTTCAGTGATATGATGTCTGAAACAGACAATGTCAGCTTAGATCAGATTAAAAAGTAATTTATGCTTAAAAATGAGTCGAATAAGGGCACAGGATCACTCCTGCGCCCTTATTCGACTGACTGCCTTCAGGCTGAGAGAATAAATGCCGGAGTTATGCATGGCTGTTTTTAACTGACCGTGAGACAATCAGATAGCAAATTTTGGTTAATCACCACAATAACTGTGCCAATTATGCCTGTAAATCATAAAATTGTCAAACAAATATTATTTGTGCAGCAGCCTCTTTTAGTGCCTGACTGTCATAACCCGGCAATATAGCCGTTATATTATCACCTCATCGCTAAATATCATGGTATTTTCTCATATATTCACGTATTTTCTCTGATTCCAGCCAACCCCGATCAAGGCGGATTATAATATCATTAATGATCTGAACCTGTTCAAGAACAGGGGTAGCTATCTTCTCATCATAAAGGTCAACAGTACCGGCGATCACTGCAAGGGGGTTTCTGATCTCATCATTTAAGATCGCAAGCTGTGTAAGGTTCTGCTCAATCTGCCGAAGGGCAATTGCCTCACGGTTTCGTGCCTCATATTCTTCCGTCATATCACGTACGATCGAGAGAATAAAATGACGGCCCTGAAGTTCAATCATCCGGGCATTCACATGCACAGGGAAGACGGACCCGTCTTTTCGCACATGTTCAGCATCAAACGAAAGCTCTTTTTTATTATGAAGTGCCTGAACCCGTTCCGGGTCATCTTTTCTAACTGTTGCGGTATTAATATCTGCAACAGAACGATTCAGCAACTCTTCACGTGAATACCCCAGACGATGACAGGCAACATCATTGACCTCCACGAAATTGCCCCGGGAATTATCTGACATCACCTCATGCAGGAAAACCGCTTCGTTAATGTTATTGAATATTTCGTGATATTTGAATTCACTCTCAATGAGAGCATCCTCTGCCCGTTTCTTCCCGGTGACATCATTATATACCACAACAAGCTCTCCGGACGGCAGACGGTACACATAATTCTCACGCCATACCTGTGTCTGTTCATCTTTATACGCTGCAAGGGGAATATGTTCGGGAGTTCCGGTTTTATTGACCCGTTGTAACACAGAAATAAGGTCAAACTCCTCAATGCCGGGAAAGATCCCGAATATACTGTTTCCAACCACATCCTCTCTTCTGACATGATCCAGCTGTTCTGATGCCTTATTGATATCCACAAAGATGAAATCGCTTCCTTCTCCGGCCATCTCAAGGACTGCCACACCACTGCTGATATTCTCAAACAGTTCTCTGAACTTCTCTTCGCTCTCCTGAAGGTTTTGCTGAGACTTTTCATATTCCTGATTTTTCTTTTCAAGCTCCCGGATCTTCTTCTCCAGTTTGTGAAAGATGCGTTCACTGTATTCTTTCAGGTATTCACCCTCATTTTCCGGCCCCAGCAATGGTTCAGAATTGACGGTGGTGTTTGATTCCGCAAGAACGTCATCGATCTCTGCAAGGAACTCACTGGATTCTGTTGGTTTTATGATGTACCTGTCAGCACCCAGATCAAGCCCAAAATCGCGGTCTTTGTCACTGGTATATGATGCTGTATAGAAGATAAAAGGAATATTTTTCAGGTCAGGATCCTTTTTTACTTCACGGCAGAGCTGGAACCCATCCATCTTTGGCATCAGGATGTCTGAAATGATCAGCCGAACCGGATGATTGTGGAGGTATTCCATAGCTTCCTGCCCGTTACGGGCTGTTATCACCTGATATCCCTTTGATTTCAGAGTTACTTCAAGCAGGTACCGGTTCTCATACAGGTCATCAATGATAAGAACCGGTACTGCCCCGCTTTTTTTATCAGTGAGTTTTTCTGTATGCTCAGTCATAGATGTTCAAGAATCTCTGCGATAATTGTATCCGGATTTATCGGTTTTTCGATATATCCGGTGCATCCCATCGAAATTGCTTTCTCTCTGTCGCCAACCATTGCGTACGATGTCAGAGCAATGATAGGAAGAGTCCCGTCAGTTCCTGATGCCCTGATCTGACGGGTCGCCTCAAAACCGTCAATGCCGGGGAGCTGGATATCCATCAGAACAAGGTCAAAACTTTCTTTTGTTGCTTTCTGTACCCCTTCTTCCCCTGTATCCGCGGTAATTACCTCAAATCCGTTTTTTTCCAGAATATACGTGATCAGATATCGATTCGACGGGTTGTCTTCAACAACAAGAATTTTCTTCATCCCTCATCCCTCCTCCTTTTCAGTAATTTTTTCTTTTTGTCTGAGGGGCAGTACCAAAACAAAGATACTGCCTGCCCCATAATCACTGGTTACGCTGATTTTACCGCCAAGAGCCTGCGCTATTTCCTGAGAGAGGTAGAGTCCCAGTCCGGTCCCTTCCGTTAATCTTCCCTCAGTCGTGATACGGGAGAATGCCTTAAAAAGCCGTGGTATCTCCTCCTCTCTGATACCTATACCTGTATCATGAACAGTTATCCTGGCGTTTTCCTCCTCCTGACTGAGAGTTATCTGCACCGATCCTTCATCTGTGAATTTTATTGCATTGCTGACCAGATTTGCGATGATCTGCCTGACACGACGGCGGTCACTTACGATTTCCAGATGCTCCGGTGAGTCAATGGTCAGGGAAAGGGACTGTTCTTCTGCACTACCGGCAAGCTCTGCTGCCACTTCGCGGATCTCCGGAGCAAGATCAAAAGTCTGGTGGGCATAATCTATTTTCCCTGCACCTATTTTACTGATATCAATCACATCATTGATCAGGCTGAGCAGATGGTGAGCACTTGTTTTTACCATTGATAACTGCTTTTTCTGTTCATCATTGAGATTTCCGGGAAGTTCCTGCAGCAAAATCCCGGTAAAACCAATAATTGAGTTGAGGGGTGTGCGGAGTTCATGACTCATCGCTGCGATAAACATGGATTTGAGCTGGTCAAGCTCCTGAAGATGAAGGTTGGCATCTGAGAGTTCACTGGTCCTCTCAGCAACCTTCTGCTCCAGATCACGATGAGCCTCCCTGAGCTGCTTTTCAACGAGTCTGCGTTCGACAATCTCCGTATTCAGCTCGTCACGGGAAGCTGTCACGCTCTTAATTTTCTCTGCCATTGTATTGAGGCCGCAGGCAATACCTCCGATCTCGTCACTCGTGGTTACCGGTATCCGGTAGTCAAAGTTGCCCTGAGTGAAGGCCCCGGTTCCCTCATTGATCTCCTGTATCGACCGTACAAACCGGCGGCTGAGAAGCAGGTAGTTGACGCTGATTATGGCAAGCATTGCCAGGATAAATATAATGATGAAAATATTATTCCAGAACTGGATTTCATTCAGGTCATCATTATATGACTGGCGGAGTTGCAGTCCCTCAAAGATCATTACCTGGGCAAGCGCCTGATTCCGGTTCCAGAGAGCCATTGAATCAGCAGCAGGTAACAATATATCTCCGGCATCAGATTCCTGTTCCTGCCGGATCTCATCCAAGATCAGGCCGATTTCTTCGTTACTCTCCAGGATCATTAAGATGCTCTGCTCTTCCTGTGCATCCGTTGGCTTCAGCCCGCTCAGAACAGGCTGAAGAGAAGCATAACTCTCATCCCACTGGATATAAGTACGGGTTTTTTCAAAGAGATTGTATTCATTTGAAAGGTGAGATAGTTCATATCCTCCACGTACCACTTCAGTAGCAAGATTCTCCTGATATTGCAGATTCTTCATCTCCATAGTGGTATAAATAATGGACCCCGATATAGCAAGGACAATTATCAGGGATATTATGACACTGAGCCGGATACGGTCTTTAATATTCATGAAAAACCCCAGGGCAGATCACCCGATCACCGTGACAGCAGATGGCTTAACCTCCAGCATTGCATCCTGGTATATCATATCCAGATACGATGGAGGGGTTTTTCCGCCGGTCATATTCTGCTCTGCCATCCATCGTGCTTCATCTTCCATTGTGGGGATAAGTCCCTGATCAAGTGAGAGTACAAACCAGTTATTTCCCCAGATTGTGCCCAGTTCTTCATAAGTTTTATTTGCACGCTGCCCGACGATCTCCCTTGCCTCCGGTTCATGTGCATGAAGGAATGTCTCTGCATCATCAATGGCACGGAGGTAATCACGTAAAACACCGGGACGGTCATGGATAGTCTCTTCCATTACAAAAGTCAGCCGATAGTAACGCTGCCCGCCCTGTACAGACCAGGTTATACTGTCTCCGGCAAGCTGCCGCTCAATCTGACTTACAAACGGCTGCCAGATAACAGCGGCATCGGCATCGCCACTGATGATACTTTCTGCGACTTCTTCCGGTGTAAGATAAACAATGTTAACCTCTGTGGGATCTATTCCATTTGCGGCGAGAAATTTTCCAAAGTAATAGTCCGCGATTGTTCCTTTATACAGAGCGATGGTCTTTCCTTTCAGGTCTGACGGCACAGATATATCCCGGTCACTGCGGACAATAACTGAGACGATGTCTGCTTTCATAGTGCTCGCAATAATTCTGAGGTCAGGTGCGTCAAAACTGTTTTTAACTCCGACATACTCTGCTGCATATGCAAGGTCCGCAGTTCCTGCCAGGAGTTTTCTCACTGCATCATTGCCTGTTGGTGTCTCGATTAGGGTTACATTCAGCCCGTATTTTTCAAAATATCCGTTTTCATCGGCAATAAGGGTCAGAGCAGAGAGATAAGGAGGGCCGGTTGCTATGATGAGGGGTTCTGAATGTTCTGGTGGCATCAGAGTCTGTGCCATGAAATAAATGACGGGTACTACAAGTATGATGACGGCAGCAATCACAATGACAGCAGGCTTCAGGGAAGTTCTGTCAGCGGGCTTTTTTGTTTCATCCATGATTATTGTTCTCCTGTTAAGAACCAATGGCAGCCGTTACATCAGATGGGTGTTTTTGTGGTTCCACTGGCAGTCAGATCTTCTCCATACAAGGCTAATCCCCTGCCGGATTATTAAATGAGGAATAGCTGTTAAAGACCGATCAGTTTCTCATGACCATTTACAGATATGTTCAGAAGCTCACATTTATCAGTGCCGGATAATTGACAATTGATTTTTTGGGTATTTATTTGTAACTGTTCCCCGGAACTGTATGAAGTTCCGGTGATGACTGATCATTCATAATGATTGGTTCCCTTTCCGGTTGGTTTAAGCCGGAAGAATCATTTTCCTACTTACACATTACTGTAAAATCCGGCTGTGCCGTTTCTTACAGCGATAGTGAACAGGTATCCTGTTATATCTCTGTTATACTGTGTCTGCATTGTCAGCTCTGATCCTATAGGTACTAATTTTTTTAATCCATAAGTAATGCCTGAAATCTGCCGTATTTTCCGGAATTACCTCTGATTTTTGTCCGGTTGTGGTCTGCGGTATTCAGTGTTTATCGTCTCATGCCATTGCACCCTAAAATGGCACAGTAACTTCGCTACCGTTACATTTTTCCGTGGTGCGGTTGCAACAGTAAACAATGGATCTGGAAGAACTGATTTATCTGATTAAGTCAGGAGAATCTGAAACTCTTGAATTTAAAGAGACAGCAGGTAAAAATATTCATCATGAAGTTGCTGCCTTTGCAAATTCAGAGGGTGGAATAATAATTGTCGGGGTGACAGATGACGGGAAGATAACAGGAACTGATGCAAAGGGGGCTATTGAGAAATTAACAAGTTCAATTCAGTCAATAATTCCGCCTCCGGTTATAAAGACGCAGAAAATGTCAATCGATGACAAAGATCTTCTCATAATAAGTATTGAGAAAAGCAAAACACTCTCTTCTCTTGGTGGTGTTGTATATATCAGAACAGGTACAGGAGTAAGACCGCTTTCACTTCAGGAGATAATTATGCTCTCTTCAGAAATGGGAACTATCAATTGGGATGAAATTCCCATGCTTGAAGAGGAAGATGCCCTGCCTGAATATATTGAATGGTTCTTTGAAAGGGTAAAGGAGACGAGAGGAAAAACAATTTCTGATGACAACAGGTCAAGGTATCTGAGAAGTGACGGGGCAATAAAAAACGGAAGGCTGACAAATGCAGGCATTCTCTTTTTCACTGAAGCAACAGAAAATATCTCCTGTGCCAGGATAAGAAGAACAGGTATGGGTGAGGACGGCCCAGTCTGGAGTGAAGAATATGAAGGGCCGGTCTGGAAGGTTATTGAGGAAGCATATTCAGATCTGGTTCATGACCTGAAAAAAACTGATGTAGTTATAGGTACAAGAAGGGTTAAAATTGAAGAATATCCTCCAAGGGCAATTCGTGAGGCATTAATCAATGCAGTTGCACACCGGAATTATACCATCAGTGCTGATGTCCGGATACTGAGCTATCCTGACAGGTTTGAGATAAAAAATCCGGGTGGGCTTATGCCGGGTGTGAATATTAAAGATCCGGAGCACATCCCCAGGAATCCTTCAGTTTCAAATCTGTTATATGATACCGGCTATATTGAGCGGTATGGTTTTGGAATTAAGATGATTGAGGCTGAGGTGGATAAGCATCCGCTCTGTTCGGTCGAATTCCGGGCAACTCCTGCCGCATTTACAGTGATCTTCAGAAAAGACGTATCTTCAGCTATTGATGAGACTGATAACCGGATACTGAAGCATCTCAATGTCCCTCTACAGAGCAATGATCTGGCAGTACGGCTTGGGATTTCCAAAAATACAGTTTTAAGAAGAATTAAAAAGTTAAGGGATCTTGGCCTTATCGAGAAGAAGGGTTCGGGTGCACAGACGCATTATGTGATTAGGAAGTGAACTCGTGTTTTTACTGGTGATTAAGGGTTTATTATGCAAATAATATGGGGTATGGGGCTTATTCTGTGTTATTAATTCTCTGTCGCACCATTTTGTTGCACCCGGAAGTGGTGCGAGAGAATTTTTACCTTTGCGTTGTGGCTGAAATTTGGTTGTTTTTCCAGGAATCATTCTCAGATTATGGCTTGTTTGGGTTTATGTAATTTACATTCTACCGTGCCACAATGTTATGTCTGAAAATGGCACAGTAACTTCGCTACCGTTGCATTTTTCTGTGGCGTGGCTGCAACGGTAAATGATGAATCCGGGAAAACCGGCCTCTCTTTTAAGTGCAGTTTCCGGCTAATAATTATATATAATCTTCTCTAATGTTAACTTATCCTCCGGAAGGATGAGGGCTATTGCTATGATGTTTATTGCACTTGCAAAATTTAAAAAATCGCTCAGCAAAGAGGTTGTTGAGCAGAATATGAAAGATATAGAGACCGATACAGAGGGGCAGATTAAGTACCTTGGTATCTACTGGACGCTTGGACGGTATGATACAGTTGTCATGTTTGAAGCTTTGGACGAAAAGGCTGCAATGAATATGGTTCTAAGAAGGGCAGACAGAATGGATATCGAGATGCTGGTTGCAGTGCCGGCAGATGAATCACACCCGTCCGGGCCGGTCTGAACTGACAGATGATAATCCGGAATATGATCCTTATTAAGTGTCTCTGATCTTTGGTTTTCTCTCAGGAAATATTAGTTAATAACTATCCGCTGGCACAGGTCCGGGTAAATCCCGGAATTATAGCATCGAGACTGTAATGGTCAATTTCTCTGGTGACTTCATGGTTTCCTTCTGTCTGAACTATCCGGAAATTCCGGATAGTTGCCTTATGTGACAACTCCCCGCTTGCGTAGATATTCTTCAGGTGCTCGTTTATTGTCCTGACATTTACATCAAACAGCACTGCCATCATCTTCTGGCTCAGCCATATGGTCTCATCTTCATACCTGACCTCAATCGACTCTTCACCGCCCTCTGCTGTAAAGATCAAAAATTCAGCAGTGCTGTTTCTGATGAGTTTTTTATCTGTCATATTCAGGTACACCTCCTGATATTTTTCTGATATGGCTCTCTCCTTTTAAGATATTCTGAACTGTCAGGTATTTCTTTACAGTTGCCCTGTGGGATTTGCCTTCTGAATAGATATTATTTATATGCAGGCTGATGCTCTGCTCTGTTGTGTTGAAAAGTTCTGTCATCCGGTGCTGTGTTAACCGGCCGGCTTTAATTTCTGTCACTGTTCGTCAAGCCTCCTTAATTCTTCCTCAAGCTGTTCGACTGTCGGGAAACTGTCCTTTAAATCTTCAGGAAGTGAGGTCACAAGATCATACTCGGATACTCCGATTGGCTTTTTTATATCGCTTAAGGCGTACTCAACAACCAGAGCATCGTGGCTCTTGCAGAGAAGAATGCCAACCGTTGGTTCATCCTTTTCTGTCTTTAACTGTGCATCCACTGCCTTTAAGTAGAAATTAAGCTTGCCTGCATATTCCGGTTCAAAATCTCCGGTTTTAAGCTCAATTACCACATAGCAGTGCAACCGGGTGTGGTAAAATAAGAGGTCAATAAAAAATTCACGTTCTCCAACTTTGAGCATCTTCTGTTTTCCCACATATGCAAAACCTGAACCCAGTTCAAGCAGAAACTGAGTTATATGCTCAATAAGCCCTTTTTCCAGTTCTCTTTCTGTGTATTCCGGAGAAAGGGAGAGAAAATCAAATTTGTATGGATCTTTTAGAATCTGCTGTGCCAGATCAGACTGCGGTGCAGGAAGAGCTGAAGAGAAATTAGTGATCGCTCTTCCGTCCCGTTCGTAGAGGCGGCTTTCGATCTGATGAGTTAATACATTCCTGCTCCAGTTGTTCTCAATAGTTTTCCTGACATAGAATAGGGCTTCATCAACGGTACTGCACTTTGAAATTATCACCCGGTTGTGTCCCCATGGGATCTCTGTCAAAAGGTGCACAGCCTGTGCACCATTTTTGTCTCCTGAAGTATCGGGTAAGTCCCCGTGTTCAATTCGGTCACAGCCTGTGACCGAATTAGATGGATCCTCATTGTAAAACAGGTACCAACGGCGAATAAAACGAAGATTAGTCTCGGAAAATCCCTTCATCTCCGGAAACTCAGCCATCAGATCATGGCTGAGCCTTTTTAGAAAACCGCTCCCCCATGCGGCAGACTTCTGTTTCTCAACAATCTCCGCACCAAGCTGCCAGTAAAACTCAAGAAGGGCCGTGTTAACCGACACAGCAGCCTTAAGCTGTGCCTGCCGGAGTCTCGACTTGATCTCCGCAATCCAGGACTTATACTCCTCATCAGACCGGATAATATCAGGCATCATAAAATCCCTCTCATAGCAGATCCCGAACTGACCTTAACACCTCAGCCGTCTCAGCATCAAGCCTCTCCATCTCATCCAGAATCTCCTCCGGGCTTCTTAAAGGCTCTTCTTTTGGAGTGTTCGGGTTTTTGACACTCAGGTCAAAGGTCTCCTCATTAATCTCTGCAACATTAAAGTTCCATGAATGCTCCGTCTCCGGCATCTCAGGCTGAAGATTAACAAACTCCTTTAAGTCGTCATCATTAAGCGGATTGGTCTTGCCCATATTCCGCCCTGGATCAAACTGATAATACCAGATCTTCTTAGTCGGCTCACCCTTCTCAAAGAAGAGAATAACAGTCTTAACCCCCGCACCCTGAAAAGTTCCGGAGGGCATATCAAGAACTGTATGTAGATTGCAGGAGTTAAGGAGATGTTTTCTAAGACTCACAGAGGCATTGTCAGTATTGCTCAGAAATGTATTCTTAATAACAACCGCAGCCCTTCCTCCGGTCTTTAAAAACTTAATGAAATGCTGAAGGAATAAAAATGCAGTCTCTCCGGTCTTTATATCAAAATTCTGCTGTATCTCCTTTCTCTCCTTTCCGCCAAAAGGAGGATTTGTAAGGATTACATTATAGCGGTCCTTCTCCTGAATGTGCCGGATATCCTCCGTAAGAGTATTAATATGTACAAGATTCGGAGCTTCGATCCCGTGAAGGATCATATTCATCGTCCCGATGACATACGCAAGGTTCTTCTTCTCCTTGCCGTAAAAAGTCTCCTCCTGAAGAACTCTCAGGTTATCCGTGGTCTTATCCATCTTCCGGCAGAGATAATCATAGGACTCACAGAGAAAACCGCATGAACCGGCAGCACCATCATAGATCGTCTCGCCGATCTGCGGATCAATAACCTGAATCATTGCACGGATTAAAGGTCTTGGGGTGTAGTACTGTCCGCCGTTTCGTCCGGCATTTCCCATATTCTTAATTCTGGTCTCGTAAAGACTGCTTAACTCGTGTTTCTCTTTTGATGACCGGAATTCCAGCTCATCGGCATAGTCAATAATCTCACGCAGGTTGTAGCCGCTCTTTATCTTATTCTGAATTTCAGAGAATATTTCGCCGATCTTATACTCAATAGTCCTGGGGCTGTCAGCCTTCTGCTTGAACTCTGCCAGGTAGGCAAAGAGCTTATTATCCACAAATGAGACGAGATCCGGCCCTGTCATAGCCCTGTGATGATCAGGTCTGCCGTCAGCATCTTTTGGCATTGCCCACTTAGACCACCGGAATTCCTCATCAAGTATAAACCCGTATTCCTGCCCTCTTAATGCAGCCTCATCTGCCTTTGTCCGTTCAAGCTCGTCAAGATACCGGAGAAAAAGAACCCATGATGTCTGCCCGATATAGTCAAGTTCACTGTCAGCCCCGGAGTCCTTCCACAGGATATCGTCAATATTTCTGAAGGTCTGTTCAAACATTATGTCGTCTCTTTTTGTTGTGTGTAATCCGGAATTATATCCTAAAATAAGATTATAAGGATAAATTCATATTTTTCCTGCTTTGTATTTAGTCTGAAAAATAACCCTGTAATTCCTCTCCGGATATGTAGTTATGTTATATTAACTGTATAATTTAAGTCCTCTGATTCCGGTTAGTGGAGGCATAATCTGTGATCCGGGAAAAATGGAGATAACCTTCAATGACGGTTTAATTCCTCCTCTTTTCCGGAATCTTAATAGCCGGATAACTGACAGGCTGCATCACAGATGATAAAAACCGGTATGTAAATTTTTCCGGAGACAGATTCATGAACATTTCCGGATTCTTCCTGATCAAACGCAGTGACTAACCACAAATCATCAGAGAGAGCATTGTGACACATACATTTAATTAAGCGTAGTTACCATTCCCATACATTAAGCATTATTAAAAAAAGGGTGGGGGATCAACCTTACATTTGTTTTAATGACAAATTCCTAATAGATTTACGTAATATACGGAGCAAATATGATGACAGAAAATAATTTGTTATCTGCAAAAGCACTCAAAAAATGTGCCACCGGGATTGCCGGTTTTGATGAGATAACCTTTGGTGGTCTGCCACAGGGACGACCGACCCTTATTGCCGGGGGTGCGGGTTCGGGCAAGACGATGTTTGGCATGGAATTCATCGTCAATGGCATAACCAAATTTGATGAACCCGGAATCTATGTAACTTTTGAAGAGCGGCAGATCGATCTTTCCCGGAACTTTGCGTCAGTTGGCTTTGATCTGGATCAGCTTGTCGCCGACGGAAAAATCATCATCGATCATATCCCGCTGAGCCGGAGCGACTATCAGGAGACAGGTGATTTTGACCTTGACGGTCTCTTTATCCGGCTGGGTATGCATGTTAAAAAGATTGGAGCAAAGAGAATTGTTCTCGATACCATTGAGGTACTCTTCTCCACCTTCTCAGAGCATGCAATCATCCGCTCAGAACTCCAGCGGCTCTTTGGCTGGTTTAAGGAGAACAACCTGACCGCAGTTATTACCGGCGAGGCAGGAGCTAAATCGCTTACCCGCTATGGACTTGAGGAGTACGTTGCCGACTGCGTCATCTATCTTGACAACCGGATTGATGACCAGATTGCCACCCGAAGGCTCCGTATCATCAAGTACCGCGGCAGCACCCATGGACTTGATGAGTATCCATATCTGATTGGCAGAGACGGGGTAAACGTTCTGCCCCTTTCTTCGCTGGGGCTTCAGTCTCTGGCCCCCACCGAACGCATATCAAGCGGTATTCCCCGTCTCGATACCATGTTCAGTGCCGGGGGCTACTATCGAGGCAGTTCCATTCTTATCAGTGGTATGGCAGGGTGCGGCAAGTCCTCGATGGCCGCTGCCTTTGCCGCTGCTGCGGTGGCACGGGGAGAACGGTGTGTGTATTTTGCGTTTGAGGAATCAGAGGCACAGATCATCCGGAATATGGCATCCATTGGTATTGACCTGAATCCCGGTGTGAAAAGCGGTCTGCTGATATTTTCCTGTACCCGTCCGACCCAGTATGGCCTTGAGATGCATCTTGCAAGGATGCACAAAATTATTCGTGACCTGAGTCCGGATGTCATTGTGGTAGATCCCATATCCAATCTCATCACTGCTGGAAGCGACCGGCAGGTAAAAGCAATGCTCACCCGCCTGATTGACTTCCTGAAGATAAAGGAGATCACCTCGTTTTATACAGACCTGACACGCGGGGGTGACGTTGCTGAATCCACACAGGAGGCAGTCTCCTCCCTGATGGATACCTGGCTTCTGTTAGGATATGTGGAAGGGAACGGAGAGCGCAACCGCGTTCTTAATATCCTCAAATCACGGGGGATGGCCCATTCAAACCAGATGCGTGAGTTTATTCTCTCAGATGACGGCATTGATCTTGTAGATGTATATGCAAGCGGTGAGAAGGTCTTAACCGGTGCTGCCCGCCTGGCTCAGGAGTCAAAGGAAGAGTGGGAACTGCTCCGTTCCCAAAAGGAACGTGAACTGAACCGGCTGATGTTTGGGGAGAAAGAGAAGAGCATAGAGAGAGAAATTGCCAGACTACAGGCCGAACTGCTGCTTGAGAAGACCAGGTCCCGCCTTGAGAATGAGGAGTCCGAGAGGAGCAGTCAGATTATCGCCGAAACACGAAAAAAGATGGAAGAGCACCGCGGTGCCGATTTGGAGTGATAAGTATGGTAAATGAAGGAAACGATGAGCAATATCTGTTAAAACTTTATGTGGCCGGCCAGACTCCAAAATCACTGGCCGCCTTTTCAAATCTGAAAAAGATCTGTGAGGAACACCTGCGGGGCCGCTATATTATTGAAGTAATTGATCTGCTGGAAAGACCCGAACTGGCAGAAGGCGATCAGATCATTGCCATTCCGACGCTGATTAGAAATCTTCCTGAACCGGTTCGAAAGATAATCGGCGACCTCTCAAACACTGAAAAGGTGCTGATAGGTCTCGATATTGTGCAACGGTGATTCCTATGGATGAAAATTCTTCTGATCCTGATCAGGCTACAACCCGGAGTTTTGAAGAGGCGATAGAGAATATAGGAAAGGGTAATTTTATTCTGACACTCTATATCACCGGTCAGACACCCGGTTCTCAGCGGGCTATCAGAAACATCAAAAAGATCTGCGATGAAGAGCTTCAGGGACGCTATGAACTGGAGATAATTGATATCTATCAGCAGCCCGAACTTGCGAAGAATGCAGAGCTTGTAGCGGCACCAACGCTGGTAAAAACACTCCCTGCACCTATCCGCCGGCTCGTTGGTGATATGTCTGACCGGGAACGGGTGCTGGCCGGTCTGGGTCTGAAGAAGAAAGAGATCTCCTGAAGAGTACGGTTATGATAGTATGAAAGAATCCGAATGTTCCTCTGCTGAGATTCTCGCTGAGAATGAACGCCTAAAAGAACGTCTCGAAGAACTGGATGAGGTGCTCCGGGCGATCCGTGCCGGTGAGGTGGATGCCATTGTCGGCACGCCTGATATGGGCGGTCAGATTTTCACTCTGGAAAGTGCAGAGACACCGTACCGGCATTTTGTTGAGAATATGGATCAGGGTGCCGTTATCCTTGACAGTGATCTGACAGTGCTCTACTGCAACCGGAAATTTTCTGACATTATTGGTCGTGATATCCGTTCAGTAATTGGAACACCTGCCTGTGATTTTCTTACACCTGCTGATGTGGGTACCTGCGGGGCGATTCTTGCTCTCTCTTCAAAGGAGCGACTCTCAAAAGAGATAATTTTTGTCCGCCCCGACGGGAACCGGACACCGGTTCATCTGGATGTTGGATTGCTGGAAGAAACCGCCGGTGTTCGCAGCTATTCTGTTATTCTGACCGACCTTAGTCTCGTGAAAAAAAATGAGATTATTATCCAGGCAGAGAACTTCACCCGGTCCATCTTTGAGAATATTGGTGATGCTGTCTTTGTCTGTGATACTGACTATACTGTTATCCGGGCAAATTATGAGGCATACCGTATTTGTAACTGTAATCCGGTCAATAAGTTATTCCCGGAGATAATGCCGCTAATCATTGCCGGTGAGGAGAGTACTCCGTGGAAACTGCCTTCTCCTGATGATGCCTCAAACGGAGTATGGTCTGAGGTAACACTGCCGGCAGAAGGAGGTGGGAAAATGAACCTCATGGTCCACTCTTCCCGCCTGAAAGATGCGTCTGAAATGATAATCGGATGGGCGATCGATGTCCGTGACATCTCGGATATCCGCCGTTATGAGGAGACGCTGCGGGTAGCAAACAAAAAACTCAATATCCTCTCCAGCATTACCCGGCATGATATCCTGAACCAGATCACAGTGCTCTTAATTTCACTTGATATGGCTTCTGAATCTGTTTCTGATCCGGAAGAGAACAGAGAGAACCTCGAACGGTGCATAAAATCAGCTGAGACTATCTCACGTATTATCTCCTTCACCCGTAATTACCAGGAACTCGGTGTGAAGGCTCCTGTCTGGAATAATCTCCCGGAGATCATTCGTGAGGCTTCGTTATCTCCGGAATTTGCTGATCTAAATGTCAGTGTAAACTGCGGAAATATTGAGATCCTTGCTGATCCCATGATCATTAATGTTTTCCGGAACTTTTTTGATAATGCTCTCCGTCACGGGAGGGCATCAGAAGTTACGATCTCCTGCATGGAAAAAGACGGGATGGTTGTCTATGTTGAAGATAACGGTCCTGGTATTCCCTCTGATCAGAAAGAAAAGATCTTTGGGCGTGGTTATGGTGAACATACCGGATTCGGTCTTTTTCTCGCCCGTGAGATTCTTGACATTACGGGTTCTCTGCTCTCTGAGACAGGAATTCCCGGTTCAGGTGCACGGTTTGAGATTCAGATTCCGACGGGTGCCTGGCGTTTCGCAGAGTATAATTCATGAATGAGAGAACTGCTGCTGATATTCTCGCTGAGAACGAAGACCTGAAAGCCCGTCTCGAAGAGACTGAGGAGGTGCTCCTGGCGATCCGTGCCGGCGAGGTGGATGCCATTGTCGGCATGCCTGATACCGGAGGGAAGATCTATACGCTCAAAGGCGCTGAGACACCATACCGGCATTTTATTGAGACGATCTCAGAGGGTGCTGTTACCCTCAGCTCTGATGGTACTCTTCTCTATGGGAATCGTGGGTTTGCAGAGATAATCCGTCTGCCTCCCGAAAAGATCCTCGGATCGGCATTCCCTGATTTGGTTGCTGATTCTGACCGGGAGATGGTTGCTGCAATGCTCAGTACAGCAATAAAAAGACCGGTCTCAGGTGAACTGAACCTGAAGGTCACTTCAGAGACCGGCACAGAACCGGTGCCTGTACAGCTCTCACTCTCACGAATATCGGGTGATGATTCTGAGACCATCGGCGGGATTATCACGGATCTGACCTTCCGGAAACAGACTGAAGATGTCATCCGGTCAGAACTGCTTGCCCGCTCCGTCTTCGAGCAGGCAGGAGAGGCAATTGTTGTCATTAATCCCGAAGGAATTGTTATACGTTCAAATGCTGTGGCTAACCGGCTGGCCGGGACGTATCCGGTCTTTCAGCCGTTTACTACAGTCTTTCCGGTGATTCCGTCCGGAAACAGAACGGCAGAATCCCTGATTCAGGCTCTTCTTTCGGGCAGCACCTTCCGGGGGGTTGAGGTGCATCTTGCAGGCGGAGATTCAGCGGGTTTTGATCTCCTCTTCAGCGGATCACCGCTGAGAAATGAGACCGGTGAAATTCCCGGCTCGGTGATCGTGCTTTCCGATATCACCGTTCAGAAGGCATCTGCGGAGCACATCCTCTACCTGAATAAGGTGCTTCTGACCACACGAAATGTTAATCGTCTCCTTGTGCGTGAGCGGGATCCTGATCAGCTTCTTCAGGAGGTCTGTATTATTCTGGGCGAAAACCGTGGGTTTGAAGATGCCTGGATTGTACGTTTTGATGAAAACGGTGCCTTCCTGAAATTATATTCATCTGGTTTGGGTATGATCTCTGCTGATCTGAATTCCTTTCTGCGGGAGGGAAACATTCCCTGGTGCCTGGGTGAAGCGGTAAAACGGGAAGGTGTTCTCCCGGTTGAAAAACTTTCTGAGAAATGTAAAACATGCCCCCTTTTTGGACTATGTGCCGGCAGAATTACCCTGACCTGCCCGCTCAGGTATGAAAAGGAGATCTATGGTGTACTCTCGGTTATCCTGCCGGAAAAAGTAATTCTGGGGAAAGAAGACCCTGATCTTTTTGATGAGGTCTGCAACGATGTGTCCTTTGGCCTGCACACCATCGGGCTGGAAGAGCGGGAAAAGAGGGCGCTCGCCCAGATCCAGCGGAACATGATGCAGCTTGCAACCTTAAATGATGAAGTACGAAACCCTCTGGCCATAATCAGAATTCTCAATGAATTTGAGAATACTGAATCAAACCGGAAAATAATCGATGAACAGATATGTTTAATCAATGACCTTATCACTAAACTTGACGTAGGCTGGGTTGACTCTGAGAAGATATGGAGTTATCTCATGAAACATCATGGCATAAAAAAACAGGACGAAGATAAATAAGTTTGCGAAAAACCGGATATAAATTCCTGAAGCCTCAGACGAGAATCGAACTCGTGACCTGCTGATTACAAATCAGCCGCTATACCGCTAAGCCACTGAGGCGCACTACTTAGGTTGAATTTATTCCTATATATAAGCTGTTATTTGGTGCCGGCATCCGGAAATATTACAGTTGTCCGGACTGTTCACTTTTCTCCGCTGACATACTCCCACGGCTAAAGTCGTGGGCTTTCTGCTGCCATGATCGTAAAATAATTATTTGGTATATCCTGACCATTTACAGAAATATGGCAGTCTCTCTTTAAAAATTTATGACATAATTTAACTACAATTCTGATTCACATTACAGGATTTAACAAAACCATAAAAAAAGAATAAGCCTCAGACGAGAATCGAACTCGTGACCTGCTGATTACAAATCAGCCGCTATACCGCTAAGCCACTGAGGCGCACTATATACGTTGCATTTATTCCGATATATAAGCTGTCATTTGGTTCTGACATCATGGGTTGCCGGTGGTGGAAAAAGACCTGAAATATAATCAGAACCTGCCATAAACCCAATCAATTAATCTGAGAATACCTACAATGTTAAAGAAGGAAAGATAATGGCGCACCTGACCGTGGATATAGGAGGAAGACCTGGCATAGACTGCCAGGGCTTTTGCAGTTACTGTTACTTTAAAAAATTAAAAAAGGAAGAGAATCCCGAACCATTCGGGTGCAAATACTGTCTTCCTTTCTCAAAAGGCTGTGAATACTGCACAGACGGAGTGAGGGAGAGATACGAGGACTTCAAACCCTTAAAAGAAGTTGCAGACGATGTCCTTGCAAACCTCCAGATGATAGGCGGTTCTCTTGACAAGATAACAATAAGCGGCGGCGGAGACCCGTCCTGCTATCCGGAATTCAAAGACCTAATGGAGATCCTCGGCTCAATGGAGGCTCCCCTTCATATAGGCTATACCAGCGGAAAAGGCTTTGACGATCCTGACCTCGCCGACTTCATGATAGAATGCGGCCTGTCAGAGATATCATTTACCATATTTGCATCCGACCCAAAACTCCGGGCCGAATACATGGGCGACAAAAACCCTGAAGCCTCACTCGCAGTCCTAAAACGCCTCTGTGAAAAGATAGATGTCTATGCCGCAGCAGTCATAATTCCGGGCATAAACGACGGCGAAGTTCTCGAAGAGACCTGCCGGTGGCTTGACGAAGCCGGCGCAAAGGGATTTATTATAATGCGCTTTGCGAACCGGACAGATCAGGGTTTAATCCTTGGCAATGCCCCTGTAATGGACGATGTCTTCCTCCTGCATACAGTGAGGGAATTTGCAGAGATAGTCGAGGGCTTAAACAGCCGCTACAATATGAAGATAAGCGGCACGCCGATGTATGACCCGTCAATCGGCTCACCTTTCGTAATTATCAACGAACCTGATCTCCTTGATAAACTCCCCCGTGTAACCGGAAAGGCAAGTGTCATCAGCGGAAGCATAGCCGCACACCCGATACAGAAGATCCTTGACGCATGCGGAAATGACACATGGGTTGTTCCGGCAAAAAAGGAGATAGCCTGTCTCTTAACATCAGACGACCTCAGGAAACTGGATAAATCCCGCCTTGAAAAAACCGTAATAATCCCCGGCAGGTCATTTATCTTTGAAGCAGAGGCAGTGGAGATTCTCTCAGAAGACGGCATAGAAAGAACTGTTGTCAGAGGGCCTGATATGCTCACAGCCGATGCCGAGACCAGCATGGGTATGACAAAAAATGAGGTTCTTGAGATGGAGATGGAAGGCTTTGCTGACTTAATCCGGCTGATAAATATGTATGGAAAATAAAGATTTTTCCTCCTAAAAAAGCCTTATTTTCAGATCCAGCCCCTTGCAGCCATAGACTCAACAAGCTTATTGAGTGCCATAGTATAGGCTGCTTTTCTCATAGATATCGAATGCAGTTTTGAGGATGCCAGGACTTTATGATAGGTCTTTGTCATCTTACCATCAAGTCTCTTATTGACAAAATTCTCATCCCAGTGATCCATATTCAGGTTCTGAACCATCTCATAATATGAGACTATGACACCGCCGCCATTGCAGAGGATGTCCGGGATAATATGAATATTTTTCTCAAGTAATATCTCCTCACCATCGGTTGTTACAGGGCCGTTGGCAAACTCTGCCACAATCTTTGCCCTGACATTTCCGGCGTTCTCATTCGTTATCACATGCTCAAGTGCGGCCGGAATAAGAATGTCAACCTCCAGCTCAAGCAGTTCTTTATTGGAGATACTCTCAGAGCCGGGATAACCGGTAAGGGTCTTATTCTCTTTCTTAAATTTCATGACCGGACGTGGATCAAAGCCCTCCTCATTATATATAGCCCCCCTGCTGTCACTTAAGGCAACGATCCGGCAGTCATAACTTTCCTTTCCAATCAGTGCCGCATTATAGCCGACATTGCCAAAACCCTGCACGGCAGCGAGAGGTTTTTTCGTACCGGAATTTTGATCGGGCAGATGTCCGGCAGAAAACTCCTTAAGCTCAAGCCCCATCTCCTTTGCAGCCTCCCGGACTGTAAACCATCCGCCTCTGGCCGTTGCGGTGCTTCTGCCTTCCGAACCGCCAATTGAGAGCGGCTTTCCGGTGATGACCTCAAAGTGGCTGCTGCCCCTGTATTTGCAGTATTCATCGGCCATCCAGCCCATAATTCTGCTGTCTGTGTACACATCCGGTGCAGGAATGTCGATGTCAGGCCCGATGAACGGGCCGAGAGCCTGAATATATGCCCTTGACATCCGCTCAACCTCGCCGTCTGACATCTCCTTTGGGTTGCATATGATGCCACCCTTCGCCCCTCCGAGCGGCAGCTCATTCAGGGCACATTTCATCGCCATTATCGCCGCAAGGCCACGGATGGTGTCGGCGTTCTCGTCCGGGTGGTACCTGATTCCGCCCTTTGTCGGCCCTCTTGCATTGTTATACTGAACCCGAAAACCCTGAAAGGTCTTTATTGTGCCGTCATCCATCCTCACCGGAAGTGAGACATGGAGCTCCCTCATGGGTTTCTTTAAAAATCCCTCAATGTCGGGGGTGATCTCCATATCGGTGGCACAGGTACAGATGTTTTTCCTGACCGAATCATAGAGGTTCTCCTCGGCACTGAATATATCATGATCATTCTCCATGTTTTTAAGGATGGTCTCAATCTGATATATTCTTTCCCGCTGAAAATTCCGGAAAATCCCTGCTGAAATGTCCGGTCAAATGATCAAATTAAAATGGTCTTATCTCCAATTATTCATTATTGAACTCTTTTTTGGATTATTCTGTAATCCCGGAGGTAAAATTATGAGGAAAGGATATATACACATTAATACAGGGGATGGCAAGGGAAAGACGACAGCGGCTCTTGGACTGTCTATAAGAACTTTGATTTCCGGAGGAAAAGTCTTCTTCGGGCAGTTTATCAAGAAGGGAAATACTGCTGAACTATCTGTTCCGGACTATTTTGAGAATTTCACCATTGAGCAGTTTGGCGAGGGCTTTTTACTGGGCAGGGTTCCGGATGATAACGACATCCGTTCTGCTGAGGAGGGGCTGAAGAAGGTTGCCGGAATTTTAAAGGGTGGAGAGTATGACCTCGTTGTCATGGATGAGGTTAATGTTGCGATATCAAAGGGGCTTATTAAAGTGGAAGATGTTCTCTCTGCACTTGACAGTAAGGCCGGGCATGTTGAGGTTATTATGACGGGCCGGAATGCACCGGAAGAACTGATTGAGAGGGCAGATCTTGTAACTGAGATGAGGAAGGTGAAGCATTACTACGATAAGGGCGTTAAAGGCAGGGAAGGGATTGAGTACTGATTCTTAACACCCGGAACTCTGCCTGTTTCTGGATATATTCTATTTTTTGGCCTTGTTCTTTATAATATGTCAAGTATGCTCTTTGGCATGTCGGGGCATTCGTCCCTGAGATAGCATCTCTCACAGGGTGCGTCCTTTGGTTTTTTTGGGATTTTTCCACCGTCAATCTCCTTTGCCTTCTTTATTGCCCTAAGCGTTTCACGCCGGTCTTTTGGCTGGATTTTACATATCCTTGATATTCCGGATGGGATATATTCAATTAAAACTTCCCGGCATTGTACATCAAGGGTCTCTTCAGCACAGAATGCAAATGCTGCTGCCCGGATTCTCTCTGCTCCGTACACTCCGGCTTCAGGGGCCGGTGCGGTTCTGACTATGCCGACATATGGTGGTCTGTCAAAGATATGGTCGGCCCGTCCGTATATCCCGAACTTTTCTGATTTCAGCTTTACGTCATATTCTGCCGGTCTCTGCCATTTCTCTCTCCTGCATGCAGTGATCCACTCTTTAAGGTTCTGCCTGTCCTCGTCTGTCAGGTCAGGGTTTACTGTCTCAAGTTCTTCCAAGATCTCAGCCTCTATGATCTCATCGCCTGTGTGGTAGGATATCTGCTTGGCTATGGTGTATTCAGCCGGTTCTTCGCCTCTCTCCCGGTTTTTTTCGAGGTAGTAGCGGAACGGGCAGGCGTGGCAGGCAACCACTCCGCTTATCGGGGTTAACTGCGGCTTTTCATCCTCTTGTTCTTCTCCGTTATATCTCCCGAATTTAAGTTCATCCCCTGATTCCGGTCTGCTGCTCTTTACTGTATAAATATCTGTCAGTCTTTCTTCCGTCATGCCTTTAATAAACCTTAACCTCTTAGAGCATAAAATATAATGGCATGGAGAAGAGAGAGATAGCAGTAAATATCCCTCAGGATCTTGATCCTGTATATTCTAACCGCATTCAGGTCGCCTTTAAGGATGACGAGTTCACTTTTGTATTTATGCATGAAATTCCGGGAACGAACCAGGCCCGTGCAAAGTCGATTGTCTCGATAAGCCCCAAGCATGCAAAGAACTTCTCTGAGGTGTTAGCCAATACCGTAAAGGGCTATGAGGAGAAGTTCGGTGAGATTAAAGCGCCTAAGTCCGGCAGTGAGAAGAGAGAGTTTGACGATAAGAACGTTACAATAAAGGGATATTCCTGATTTATCAGGGTTTTACTTTATTATATTTTATTATATTTTATTTTTCTTACCGGAATAATCTATCATATGTTTTTTAAATTCCGGCAGTTTTCTTATTATAATTCTGTTATTTATCCGGCATTCTTTCGTATGTGAAATGACAGTTTTATTAATTCGCGGGTACAATATATACAGGCACAGTTGCAGTGCCGCTGTGGCTTAGTGGTATAGCGGCTGATTCGTAATCAGCAGACCGGGGGTTCAAGTCCCCCCAGCGGCTCTTTTAGAAATGTTCTAAGCTCTTTTTGTAAATTTAAGGTCATTGTATTTTTATATCCACAATCTTTTTATGGGTTGTATATATACTAAGCATGCTCATGTCTAAACTCAAGGCTCCCACATGCACAAATCCCAAATGTGATAATGCACTGATGAACAGGGTTTATATCAGACCACGCCATGACGGGAAACAAAGTTATCTTCCGGTAGGCTGGTGGTGTCCCCTTTGTGGCTGGTTTGTAAACGACCTCCCGGATGAATAGTTAACAATATGATGCAGAGTCCTCACAATGACGACTCTGCAGTTTTTGGCAAGGGGCAATTGTTGCCTCTTGCCATTTTATTTTCAAGAGGTCATTTTGACCCCTTGCCACTTTGAGTTCTTTCCATTTTGGAAACAGCTCATTAAAAATATGCCAAGACCATTTCGTGGAGATCCTCGACATGGTGCAGAGAGGCAACAATGACCCCTCTGCTATTTTTTCAGCAGTTATCAAAGGGACATTTTGACCCCTTGACATTGTGAGGACTCTGTATAATCTGGTTGGTGGTAATAGTTGGCACTAACCAAAAAATCTGAAGAAAGGACGAGATGGGGTTTTATTTTAGGTATGGCAAAACCCCTTAGAACCGTTAAGAAGACAATACAGGGCGTTCTGTAAGCCTCTGTATTTGATTTTATTCCGATACGAGTAATAAACTATGATTTCAACATGCTTTGCACAAATACAGTTTTTTATATTTTTATTTTCGAGGATATAATATAATTATAAGGAGTATTTTTTGTGTGCGGAAACGTGCAGGCAACAACGGCCTGCATCCGGCGGGTCTGGGTGATGACAGGCTGGTGTTTATTTTTCATCAATCGTTGAAATGCCGTCCGCACATATTGATATACCCACAACAAAATAAACATTCCCTACGGTAATTATTGTGTGGTAAAATATTATTGTGATTAATATCATTTGAATTTTGGTGCCTTGAACTTTGGTGTTTTTAATTTTAGCGGTTTAAACGATTTGTTTAAAGCGGAGGCATTTGATTTTAGTTTCTTTGGAGTTTTGATTTTCAATGGCAATAAGCCGGAACCGGGTCTAAAACCAGCCCCCCAGTTTGTTATGAACCACTCTGAACCGCTTTTCTGTATTTTTTTCCCGGTTTTGCTTTTTGATTTTTTTTCTGTGGAATATCTTGGATATTTCATACTGTTTGGCCGTCTTCCTCCTCCGCCGGGTGGAGGTGGAATTATGGGGCTCGGTATTACTGGAACCCCGCCTACAATCGGGTCAGGGACCTTTGAACCGTCCGGGTCCTTCACTGGTCTGGGACTTGGTACAACCACAACAGGTACCCCACCTATAGGTGGGTCACGAACCTTTGGAGAGCCTCTACCAACAAAATCATAATCTATTTTTGAACCTTCACCAGGTGGAGGAGAAGAAGAAGTTTTCTCTTTGTTTCCTTTCGGTTTTGACGGTGTGGGCGATGGCCGCCTGTTTCCGGGTATTGTTGGTGATGGTGAGAATACAGGTTTTATCACATTGATTTTACCAGGACTCGGACTTTTATTGATATTTATTGTAAGTTCTCCGGGTTTCCCTGTAATTTCCTTCTGTGATGCTTTCAGGGCATCTTTATACATTCCGGTGCCCTTCAGGGTATCAATTGATTTCTGTAGCCTGACTGCCTGAACCTTCTTAAAAGGGTTTATTGTCTGCCTCTTCTGTTCTGCAAGGTACTGGCTTACATCCACGAGGTCCACAAGGTCTTTCCCCCTGTGTGGGGCAGGACCATATTTCCATTTAAGTTTCCCTTCTGGACCACCCATAACTCCGGCAGCCTTCCGGCCGGCCTGACTGTATAAGGGTTCCTGTGTAAGTTTGTCAGCCTTAAGCAGTTTATCAGGCATCCAGTCAAAAGGCAATTTGGGCGCTTTGTCTCCGGTGTAAATATTTGTTTTAACTGGTTTTGGTTGTTTAAATCCCGGATAACCATCAGGTATTGGGTGGGTATCTACAGCATGAGCAGTTTTTTCAGCCCCTACCTTATTCACGATGCCGGAACCCTTAATTTCATAATTTTTGCCAAGTTTTGAAAGCACGTTTTCATTAAAAGCAGCCGGATTTTTCACAAAAACGTCTAAATCAGATGTTACACGGGGCGGTTTAGGCATCTGGCCGTACGTTGTTACGGTCCCATACAATGAATGTGGCTCATTTGAAAGAATGCTTTCAAGGGTTTTCCCGGATTGCGGACCTAAATTTCTTATTTTTGTCAGGTCGGGGTCCTTCAGGAATTTACTGTTTACGTTTTTTGTCAGGCGGCCAATATTTGATGTTGCGTGAATTGCAGCTGCATCTGTTTTGGGTGCCCGGATGATTATTCCCGCCTCGGTAGCATATGAACCAAATGGTTTGGTAATTGGTTTTGTTACCCCTTTTGCACCACCAAGGATCACACCACCAACGGCAAGCTGAAGGGCAGTATCAACCGGATTTTCAACGGCTGATTTGGCCTGATAAGCAAGACCGGTTTTTGTGGCTGCTGCAACGGTGCCGGCAGCTCCTACAGCTCCCTTCTCCTGCCCTTCATGGAATATTTTTTCAATGGTTGCAGGTGCAAAACCTGCTACCTGTGCAGTTCCGCCGAGAACATCAGAAGTTGTGGTCATGAGTTTTTTCACAATCGGGTCAACCCCTTCCATCTGGTTGATTTTCTGGTTAGCCTTCTGGAACTCACCGCCGACATTTATTCCCGTTTCTGCTGCAAAACGTGAGAATCCTGAGAAATCAGAATATTTATCTTTAGGCTTTTCCTTTTTCTCAATTTCGTAATGTTCCCCTGTTGCCGGGTCATATGCCCGGTAGGTTTCCGGTTTTTGTTTCTGTGCTTTTTTTTGCCTTTCTCTTTCTTCACGCTCTTTTCTTGCAGCAAAGATTGATTCTTTTTTCTTCTGCCGGTTTATGTCTGCCTGTGATGCCTGTCCTCCTGTTGCAGAAGGTTTTTTTAGTGCAGGGTCAGATGTTCCCCTGTTATTGTGTTTCCAATTAAAGTTATCAAATACCATAATTTTTACCTCCTTACATAAATCGAATAAATCACAGCCGTAACACAGACAGCGATCATCATAACCGCCACTCCCTGGAAATCAGCCGGAAGCCTTACAAGCACGAAACCGGAGAACAAAATACCAATCCCGCCCGGAATAATCATATCACGATGCATAATCCATAGACCTAAAAACGGCATACAAAATACAATCAATAACGCAAACGGACCTAAACCCGAAGAAGAATAAACTCCGAAGACCTCACCTGCCAAAGCAGAGAGATTCATGCCGGTACTCTCCTCATCAACATATGGCTGCTCCAGACCCAGATACGACATAACCAAATCAGAAGACCCCTCATCCAACGGGGCAATGGTCGCTGATGCAGTCGGTCTGTAAAGTGATGATGTTTTTGCTGAAACATCATCCAAATAAGCTTCTGACGTTGAATCAGAAACAAGCCTGAAATACAGATTATATATCCCTGAAAAATCACTAACATCTGCCTGTGAAATACCAGAACAGAAATTTACATCTTCTGAGTAGATTTCTGTGAGGTCCAGAAGAATTTTAAAACTGCCAGAACCAGAACCGGACCATGTGAATTTTAAAATTCCAACACCTGTTAAATCGACATCTGCCTGTGAAATACCACTTATGCCTGAGCTTTCCGTTTCAAAATAAACCTGTCCTTCTGACATAACAGGGAATGCACCGCCGTCCATGCGGGCACGCTGCCAAAAATCAAAACCATCTGAAAAGTCACCATCCAAAATTCTTTCGTCAGTTGCAGCGCATGAGATCCCGGTTAACGAAAAAATAATAAAAAATACCCCGGCAAGTATCTGTAAATAGTTCACGTTCTCCTGCCCCGTTTTATTTTGTGTTCCGGGATTCCATATTCTAACATCAGTTTTTCAAATTCTTTCCTTTTCCGCATCGCCTCATATTTTGGCAGGAAAAACAGGTACCCAAAAATTCCTGCACCACCCACCAGGCACAACCAGGGTAGGACTGGCAGCACACAGCTTTCACAGGTTTCGGGTTCGGTGTTTTGAAGCTGCTGCATTTCATCCCACGGAATGACCTTCACTGCTGAAGCGCTGCCAGACAGACACATTGCCAGACAGACACATAAAATCAAAATATCCCTTCTCATCTCAATAAACTCTCATCATTTTGTTATGTTTAAATAATATTAAGGTCAACAACATATAAAATTGTTATCTATTAAATAATTATTATATTTTTATTAAAATTGCAATATACTTAAAGGCATTTATGCATTTTTTTTTCACACGCGGGCGACGACTATTAAAATAACTTGTACAATAAATATGAAAGCCGACTTTCTCCTTGTAGAGTAAGATGTTGTTCTGCATCATTCGGATTACCTGATGGAAAAGAGCGGGTTTTTATTTCGCGCCTGTAGTGGTTTTAATATAATCTTGGAGAATTTTAAAAGATTTTCAGCTTCTCCCCTAATAGAAAAAAGGTTTTTTATGGGGTGGGCTGTTGTTTTGATTCGACCGTTCTTGATAACCGTATAGTTAGAAGTATCTCTGAATCATCGCTTCTGTCTTGGGGGTCGTATCGTTTCTCAAACCAGACGTTGGCCGGGTGGTTCTTGCAGGTTCCATCAGGATATTTCACCGTTGCTGCGTAACAATTGGTTTGGGATGCCACTGTTTCAAACATCCTTTCTTCAAAAAAACAAGTCTGTTCGTCGATTTTCACAAACTCAATGCCTGTTATTGATATACCGGATTTTAAAAGTTCCGCGGCTTTATCAACCTCAGAAAAATTTCTTCCTTCTTCTTTCAATGATACATATTCCTCAAACCACGGGGCGTGTAATGGCTTACAGAGCACTTTCATTTTATTTTGAAGCTCGTTGAGCTCCTTTTTTATTTCCAGAATATTTGTCATTTTTATAACTCCCTCGATAAATCAAATTCAATTTGTAGGTTTTCGCTTTCCAGGTCATGCGGTCCGGATTCATGACTGTATGAAACCTTTGCAGGACATCTCACAGTATCGCCGTTGGGCTTTTGCAGCTCTACGACGAAAAGACATTTTTCTTTTATCTCGGTGCGTTTGGTTTCCGGTATGAAATTAACCTGCTGTTCCTGCAATTCGACAAAAGACATATCTCCAAGTTTGCACCCCTTCAAACACTCCGCTGCTTTCAGAATTTGTGAATTCATCCCACACCTATCATGGGTGAGGATGTTTTTAATGTCTGAAATCTGTTGTTCAAGGCGATGAAGGTTGTTTTTCTGTATTTTTTCTGACATTTGTCACTCCACTTAACATTATATTAAGTAATACACTTATTGGAACAATTAGTATATATAATTTACTAACCAATTTGTTAAGTGAATTATGAAGCAAGGTTTTGGTAAAATTATAAAAATGTCCTCAGCACGGACACACTACGTTTCGGTACCTGCATTGATTACAAGTGATGATAGCTACCCATTCTTACCAGGTGAAAAGGTTCGGGTTACCGTCGATGATCGACGGCTTATTATTGAAAAATGTCCGGCCGATGAATGAAATAATCACATGGATATTCATAATACCCCAGTGGTAATTTTTGACCTACACAGATTCGTGCTGTTATCTTTTCTCATCCAACCCTGTGTGTTTCATCCTAAAATTACAAAAGATAATTTTAATGGGCTTGGTGTGGCTCTGATACGAAATTGCCAAAACATGACTTTTAGTAATTATTATATGTATTAAAAATTACTGTTGGTTATGAAAATGAGTAAACTTAGCCGGCTGGTTGAGTGTAAAATATTCGTAGAGCGCTATGATTTGAGACTGACTCTTAAATTAAATTCAAATAATTTAGTTATTACGAATTTAAAGCGAAAAAATCAGATTGTTTTCATTCCGAATGAAAAAATGTTTGCCCGGGCTGTTGCTGCAAAAGAATATTTGGTTCTCGGACTGTTGCTGGAACTTCTCAGAACAGCTGACACTTGGTCCGGGGTCCACTGTGACTTATCGTTACTCGGTCTCGGTATGGCTGAACGAACCTGGGTTGATTTCATGCTTGTGAGAAAATTTCACCTGGGGGAAGCTGCATCGACAGGGAAGAATTTTGAATGTGAGTTGCCGGATTATCAATATTCTGAGTTGCCGGATGATGGTTTTTTTTTGCGGTTTGAAAAAAGGTGTTACCTGCTGAAAAGATTCGGGTATTGAATCAACCCCAATTATCCTTACAGTAACGGATGGTTTTTAAGAATGCCTCTCCCCGCAGTGGCATATCTTCATCGTTTAGATAACCCTGTTCAAGGGCGACCAGTTTAAAAATATCTCCACCACGCCCCTTTTGTGCCCCTCCATGAAATGATGTGTATGTCTCACCATCATCTGATACCGCGAAGTTTTGTCCGGTACTTGAACCATACACCGGATGGACTCCACGACATCCCGGCGGGATTCCTGCATACTGTGATACATTGGGCATGCACATCTTCAGCTTTTTCGCATCAATTACGCTGCTATTTTTTTCCCGTCCCGACTTTTGCCACCGGGTTTTTGATAGACTTGAACGAAGACGGGTTATTCCTGCCATCCGCTGGTTTACATATTCCTGTTTTACTCTGGGGTGTTCAGCTCCGGGGGTTGCTCCATCAATCAAAGGTTGAATATCTCCACCACTCCGGAGATAATCGTTCAGGTCAACCTTTTCAATCCCTTCAGGGCGGGGGATCTCACAGATGAAAACTTCTGTTATGCCGCTCTGAAGAAGAGTTGTTGCCGTTTTGGCTGCACCTTGCAGACCTGCTTCGCTCTCTTCGTTGTCGTTTATCAGATAGACAGGTCCCGCACGGCCGCATTCCAAAGCCACATCTTCAATTTTTTGCTTTTTGAACCGGGTTGTTACGGGGCTGATTGAAGGGTAACCTTCCTGAAGGACAATCAGACAATCCGTTACGCCCTCTGTGATAACAAGCGGTTTACCGTTTATGATAGACCAGCTTCCAAATATCAGTTCGGTGGGTCCGGTTTCAGTTACCTTCAGTTTTTTATATTTCGGGGGGAGCTTATCGGGCATGTGGGGGGTCTGTTCGGTTGCCCTGCCAATGAAGTAAAGGGGTTTTTGCCCGCAATCCAGGTAAGGGAACATCAGGCGGCCTTTGAATGCCTCAACAACTTTATTATCGTATCGGGATACAAGCCCGGATTCAAATATGTCTGAAATGTCATGCCCCTGAGCCATTAGGTGGCTTAATGTGCTGTTGCTAAATTCCGGTGCGTAACCTATCCGCATTTTGTGAACGAAATCTGAATTCAGACCATATCTTGAGTTTAAAAATTTCAGTTGGTCAGTGTTAAGGTTCTGTTCATAGAAATTACATACGTCTTCAAGAATATTCCGGATTTCAGAATTCATAATACACCTCCCAGGATTGGAACGGCGGGTTTTTGCCCGTAATCCAGATAAATCAGTTTATGGGATGCCCGTGTGGCTCCGACAAAGTAAACCCGCCTCTCTTCTCCCATGCGTTCAGGGTTTATCAGCTGCTGTATCCGTTCCCGGCTGTGTCCGGTGTGAAGAAATACGACGGGGGCTTCAAGACCTTTTGACTGGTGGATTGTATCAACCTTTACCTGATTGGGGTTGATTGAAAAACCACGCTGCCTTTCTGCTTCAACCCCTTTTCTGATTTGATTAACCAACCACGGGCGGAGGTTTAATTTTTCATATAAACTGTTGTCCTGGGGGAGTTTTTTGGCATTATCAATAACATCCCCTACCCTAAGAGGTCTGATTGATGTTATCTTCTTAAACCGGGTTACAATGTGTTTTCTTGCTGGATTTGCCATTGTGGCCTTAACGAGGTTTACAGCCTCTGATTCAGATATCGTATCTATGGCTGAACCGGACTGATATTTCATCATCCCTTTTAGAAGGGAATAAGGTTCGATTGTGTCGGATGAATAGGGTTTTTTGGCCCCAACTTCTAATTTTAACCAATACTTTATCCGGTCTGGTTTTATGCTGCTGCATGGAACCCCCTGTTCAGATAAACGAAATGCAATTTTATCAGCCTGCTGCCTGAAACGGCTTAAAATATAGATTTGTGGATTTTCCGGTTTACACTTCCGTGCCAGAAGAACCGCAGCTTCCACATATTGAGCTAATTTTTCTGAAGAATATGCGTTAACCCGGATTACCTGACCCTGACGTTCAGGGGTTGGCTGAATGTTTGGTTCATGCTGAAGGATCCTTTCTGCCTGCTGAACTATGGATATAGGGCATCTTCTGGAAACCGGAGTTCCATAAACCCCGCCTGCACCCTTGTCAGTTGCAGGTATATTCCGGAAGAGTTCCGGAGAACATCCACGGAAACCATATATCGACTGGTCGGGGTCTCCTGCCAGATATACCCGTTCTGTGTCAGGGTGCTCTATCCAGGACCGGATTAACGCATGCTGAAGGGGTGATACATCCTGATATTCATCGACCACAAGAACCGGTCCCGGTGGTGGAAGTTCTCGGTCAAGGGCTGCTTTTACATAATCGTCATGCTCAAAAAGTTCTCTCTCTGTTTTAAATTCCAGCCATGCCCGGATATTTTCTTCACCGGAAAAAATCATACATTCAGGGTTTTTTAGTGTCATGTGGTGTGCAGCAGTTCGCCATTCACCGGGGGGTAACAGGCTTGCTGTCAAAAACCCCGATATCTGAAATAGTTCATTCCCTGGTTGCTGATTTTTTTCGACATCGTCCTCTTCAGTCAGGGGTTGATTCTTGAAACTGAAATTAAGGTTGTTTTTTTCAGCAAAATCCTTGTAATGATGGTTTTCATCTGCATCTGAATTATTCAGCTGAATTATCTGTTCAGAGGATTCTATAATCCCGGCTTCCCGGCATGCCCGGAATGCTACACTGTGAATAGTGCTGCATTGTCGCTTTGCCGTTTTTTTATCCCGAACAATTCCTTCAGAGAGCATCCGAAGACCCATATCAACAGCCTGGGATTTTGAAAAGGTCATTGCCTGAATGTCTGCTACACGAAAGTCTGAATCCAGTTCATCACGAATGAAATTTAGCAACTGATAAGTTTTTCCAGACCCTGGACCACCTAACCAACGGATTACATCAGCACCCATAACAGAAACCACCTGATATTATTTTGCCTTTATATCGCGTGCGTGTGAATATCAAACACTTTTTTTCAGACAGAAGTTTTCTTATTTCCCCTAAACAGGGCACAGAGCCTTTGTAACGGATGTAACGGACTGCACCCCTTACCCCCGTTACAAAAAAATCTTTATTCTGTGCTTTTTCCGTCCATTCACAGGTATTTTGGCATATTCTACTTTTATGTAACTGGTGTAACGGGTGTAACGGGTAGTTTTGTGTTGTCTTTTTTTTCGCGACTACATATCCCTCGCACGCGATACATAGATGTACCCGATACATTTACACCACCCCATCAACTGATGAAATATCTTCCACACTATCCATGGAAGATGTATTTTTTAGAAGGATTTTATCGTTTAAAAACCATGCTCTAATTATTTCGTTATCTATGCGTAAAGGAGAGGTATTTTTTATCATAAATCCCGACTTTCTCATAAACTTTGAAAACCTCGCTCTATCATTGCTGCCCTTCCCGTGTTTTTCAAGAAATTCAAGAATCTTGAACGGGGCGACAACAATATTTTCACCAATTCTTACCCATCCTTCCTGCTGAATTTTTTTTCTGTCATCTGATATTGTGCATTGTGAAATTTCAAGTCGTAAATCACGCAAAACATTTTCAAATTCGGGTATATCCTCAAATACCTCGATTTTCTGCTTAATTTCTAACCAGAACTCGATACAACGACTAAAATCTTTTGTTGTAGCATATAAAACCCCCTCGTATGTCTCCAGCCACTTACTGTTAAGGTTTTTTGGTTGTGGTGATGCCAACTCCGAAATTTTAAATATCCACTCATCGCCCGATTTTAAAATTATCCTAATGATGGGTGGGTCGCTTGTTTCCCAGATAACCGCCTCAGTTTCCTCAATTACTTTTCTTGCAGGTTCCGACAACAGGGCTTTCCCATCGTCTGATGCTTTGAACTCTTCAAAATACTGTGATATTGCGTCTTGGATTGCTCCAGACTTGTATGCTGTTTTATTGCCAACCTGCTTCGAAAGTTTTTTTACAATCTCAGTCTGAACCCAGGGTTCCGTTTTCGTGTCTTCCTTTGCAACGGTAATCCCCTTTTGGGTAATTACCGTTGACCAGCCTCCACAATCTTTGGCACAAATTTCTATCTCCAAGTCAGAAAGGAGTGGAACAATTCCGGTTGATGTTTGCCCGGAGGTCATCTACTGTACCCCGCATAAACAACATCAAAAACAAATTGTTTCTTAAATTCGTTTTTCAGACAAATCCGGTTAAAATTAACAGCAATTTCAAATAAGGCGTTTTTGTTCCGGATTCTTATAGCAAGATGCTGCATCAAGCTGCAAAATAAAATATTTTTATCACCATCCGGTTTAATAAATCCGGAATTACGACAAAGCTTATTTATATTTTTAAGATAAATAAAATCCTGCCTAAAGTTTGGTGTTGTGTGTTGCTGATTCAATTGGCAACCCTCCCAAAATTCTGTTTCTGCTCTTCTTCGTTTAAAATGATATCCCCGACCTCGATTAAGAATTCAGCCATCATCTTTTCCATAAATGGCAAGCTGTTAATTGTCTCCCGGTCAGTGTATAGGAACTTCGATAAGTATTTTGGCTGGTGAAGCATCATTTATAATGCCTCCTGGATTACTGAATTAGTAACCTGTTGGCGCTGGGGGATGGCTCCCGTCACTGTGGAAGGTTTGGTTGCCATCTCCTGAAATTCAAGTTTTTCCAAAATTAATCTGTTAGATTCGTCTATTTTCATAATCCATCTATCTCCTGCGTTTATTTTCACTGTTGTGCAAATCTCTTTTGGTATCCGCACAACAACAGAACCACCATTTTTATAACATTTAAGCACATTCACAAATCGTTCCATGATCATAAAATACGCAAGTAAACTATATAATCCTATCTAAAATGGGTGATATACTATATCATGGGTGATTTATACTGTAACAAAAACATCTTCTCTGTGTGGTATATAACAAAAAGCATATGATTTTATAATATATCATGTACATTTTACATATCCGGTGTGTGATATGGTTAAGGAAAAAAAACCTCTGAAAAAATTGCGTGCTGACGCTTTAGAGAACGAATTAAATTTTCTTGTAGAAAATGGTCAGAATACTGTTTATGATTTGCAAAAAAATGACCCATATAACAGAACTTACACAGCACATCACAATTACATAAAAATTCTTTTAAAAGATAATTTGGTTGAACACAAAAGAACTGAAATTGGTGAAAACGGGAAGGAAAAATATTATTATGGTCCTACATTCCTTGGAGTTCTAACATATTTTAATCGTGCTTTAGATAAATCTCTCTCAGTAAAAGCCGGCAATATATTCAGCCCAATTGATTCTGACTTTTATCTTAAGATAATGGCTATCTGGTCGGAATTGTCACCAGAGGTTTTTGAAAACTTCGCTCTTCTGCTAAACAATGACAAACAACTTCAAAGTATGGTCGATGCTTTATCGCCTGATGATTGGGATAAATTATCAGGCTTATTTAAAAAAGCCGGCGTGTCACAGAACAAAGAAAAATGGGCGGCGAATATCTGGCATGGTTACTGTTTCCTGGCTCTGAAAATAGCTATTGAGCGGTTAATTCAGAGGATTGATGTGAGGAACAAACGTCTTGCTATTGTCGGTGAATTATCAGACATTAGAATGGTAAATAATTTCAATCCCTGCTTAATTGATGAATTCTTTGGCGTGATTTTTGAATCTAAAAGTATGATGGATTGTGCAGCTGTGCCTGGTGTTGACTGCATGGGAGAGATTTATAAAATTGTCCTTGAAACCCCTGTCTGGGAAAAAATGTTTTCAGAATGGTTAATTAAAAAATCAGAAGAATATAAGGCTTTTTTCGTTTGGATGTCGGATATTGATAAAAAATATGATATAAATGTCAGTGTGGATTTTAAGACATCCCAACCCGTGAAATCATCTGAATCATAAGTTCCTGTAACTTTGCCGGGTCTTCCTTCTGCATCCGGTGAAGTTCATCAGTTATTTTTGCCTGTTGTTGTGCAGCTTCCTGTGTCAATGGTTTAGCGCACATATGACAAAATTTGCTTGCTGGGGAATTCATGGCAAAACAGAATTTACACTGTTTCGGGAGGTGTGATTTTTTTTCGTCTTCTTCCGGAAGTTCCATTCCGGATTTTCTGTAAATCTCTTTGTCGATATCATCACTACTAAGTTTCACATAAACCTGAAACATATCAGTGTTTAAATTTCCCCACATCATCTGTTTTATCACAGACTCTTGGTAATTTTCTCTAACAAGCTGTGTTATTCTGCTCTTCCTGAACAAATGAGGATGAACCCTCTTTCTTATACCCGCTCTTTTTCCTGCTCTGGTAATTATCTGAGATGCTGCTCTGTATTCAAGTGGTTTGCCTCCGGAAGTGATAAAAACATAATTTTCCCCAGTTGCATCAAAGCCAAAATAATTATTTCTCCATGCTGCCAGATATTCAGTTCCCATAATTACCCGGCCATGTCTATATGCTTCCTTCTCATTCTTGGAATTCAGTATTTTAAGGCTGATAGTTCCGTTCTCTTCAAAATGAACATCTTTCCATTTTAGGAAACACAATTCCTTTATCCTTGCGCCTGTTTCATACAAAATGAAAATAATTGCCTTATCCCTGTGTGACTTGCATACACTGACAATCTTTGATATTTCATCAAATGTTAAGAGTTCTTCCGGCTGCGTTGTGTTATAATCCATGCCCGGCGCTTTAATTTCCTGCATGTTCTGAAGGGTTATTTCAGTAAGATTACGCCCTATAAGCCATCTGTAAAAAGTCTTAAGAATCTTGATATAATCATTTTTTGTATTTTTAGAGAATGGATTTCCATCTTCTTTAGTATAAGATTCCATGTTGTTTTTTGCTATATGAAGATCGTCAATATCTGCATCAAGGAAAGATACCTGGAAGAACTTTCTCCATGATATGAGAGTTTGAACAAGTTTTACCCTTCTTAACCGGGAAACCGATTTGGAATTTATGAATTTTTTAATGATAATGTAATCTTCCTGAAGAAGCTTGCCTGATTCTAAAGCCTTGTTTAGTAATTCTTCATGATAATTTGGCTTTTCTTGATGGTGGAAGGTTTGGTTTGCCATAATCATTAATCTACTTCAGGGGATATGAACATTTTGAGCAAGTCCCCCCAGCGGCTCTCCTGTTTTTGTTCCGGTCTTCATTGTTATAGTTCTCTGTTCGCTACGTTACAGTTTATCTGTGGAATAAAGATAAACCTGATCAAAATCTGAAAATATAATTTATTACAATGAATGAGTGTAAATATTTCTGCTTCAGAATGTGAAAACAACTTCAACCGTAAAACTACCGGACAGATAATATTCATTGAGAGTTATAACTGATGACAGTTAATATATAAATTAAAATCTTAATCTACAATATCTGGCTGTCTGGTTCGGTGGATAAGATAAGTTCTGAATTTAACAGGGTACAGTGACGGAGATTCATAAGGATATTTTGCAGTAATAAACGGAGGTTGATAAATGGCAATGAAAGATAATAAGAAACTTACTATCATGGTTTCATCTACTGTTTATGGTATTGAAGAACTTCTTGACCGTATTTATACATTGTTGACCAGTTTTGGTTATGAAGTCTGGATGTCACATAAAGGAACTCTCCCTGTATTTTCGAGCCACTCGGCCTTTGATAACTGTATAGCCGGAGTAACAAAATGTGATCTCTTCCTCGGCCTTATTACTCCGCATTATGGTTCCGGAAAAGAAGGCGATGAAATATCTATTACACATCAGGAACTAAAAAAAGCCATAGAGCTGAATAAACCACGATGGCTGCTTGCTCATGATTATGTGGTTTTTTCAAGATCACTGCTTCATAATCTTGGTTATGATGGCAAAAATGGCAGGAATAAGCTCTCTTTAAAGAAAAATATTATTTTAGATGATCTCCGTGTCATTGATATGTATGAAGATGCTATTCTGTCCCAAAACGCCCTTTCTGACCGGCAGGGCAACTGGGTTCAGAAGTTCACCTCTGATAATGATGCCGCACTTTTTGCTACAGCTCAGTTTTTTCGTTATCAGGAAGTTGAAGCGTTTGTAAATGAGAATTTTAATGATCCGGATGAGGTTTCCGGGATTATTCACAATGGTGGTGGAAGTTCATGATTCAGGATAATATCAGAGATTACCTCATGCTTGGAGAAGGGCAAAATATCGAATTTAAAAAGGATTGCCAGGACATCAACGCTATTGGTAAAACTGTCTGCGGTTTTCTGAATACTTCCGGTGGTTATATTGTATGCGGTGTTGATGAGACAGGAAATATTGTTGGTGTTGATGATTCAGATTCCGGAGCAGGAAATATTGTACAGGTACTTCAGGAAAAAATATCTCCTAAGGCACTAATTTCAGTTGATACGGTCGATATTGAAGGGAAAAAAGTGATCTCAATTGAAGTTCCGGCGGGAAAGGATCTCCCCTATTCATTCCGGGATATATTTTATCTCCGGAAAAATAATTCCACAGATAAAGCTGATATTGACATTATCAGGGATATGATCCTCAGAAAACAGATTGAGCCTGAAAGATGGGAACGCCGTTTTTCAACAGCAGATCCGGGTGATGATCTGGACCTGACAGAGGTCCATAATGCTGTAATGGATGCAGGTTCCGGTTTTAATTTTCGTTCTGTTAATGATCTGAACATGATTCTTGAGGATTTTTCTGTTTGCAGATATGGGCGGCTGACAAACGGGGGAGATGTCCTCTTTGGGAAAAATCCTGCAATGAGATTTCCACAGATTCGTGTCCGTGCTGCATGTTATTCCACAGATAAAGGTGGAGATAAATATAATGATATGAAATCTTTTGAAGGGCCTCTTTTGCCTGTTTTAGATGATCTATATCGCTTTATTCAAAGGAATACGCAGACAATTTCACATTTCAGTTCCGGAAATCTGAAACGCCGGGATGAGTCTTTATATCCTCCTTTTGCTATCCGTGAAGGACTTGTGAATGCTTTTGTTCACCGGGATTACAGCAGTTTTTCAGGAGGGATTTTTGTCAACGTTTATCCAGACCGTCTTGAAATTACAAACTCCGGCACTTTTCCTGAAGGTGTCACTCCGGAAAAACTCTCAACCGGCCATATCTCAGTTCTGAGAAATCCTGATATTGCCCATGTTCTGTATATCCGTGGATTTATGGAAAAGTTAGGACGTGGCAGTGTAATGATTAGAGAGTCATGCACAGAATCGGGCCTTCCTCTTCCGAAATGGTCAGAAGACGGCCATAATGTTACACTGACTTTCTTTACCCCCTATGTCACCCCCTATGTCACCCCCTATGTCACCCCCCAAGTCACTCCTGAAGTGATGAGAATGATAAATGCCTTAAATGGTGAGATGTCAAGAAATGAACTTCAGGACAAGCTCAGTTTAAAAGACTCTAAAAATTTCCGGAAGGCATACATCCTCCCTGCTCTGAATGAGGGGTTAATTGAGATGACAATACCTGATAGGCCAAAGAGCAGACTACAGAAATACCGGCTGACTGAAAGAGGCAGGGAACTGAAGAGCAGCATGGAAATATGAGGAATATTGAGTGTGTTAATGCCGGTTTATTAGTAGTTTGACTCTCTTCAGTTTTTTCAGGTTCTTTTATTCACTGCTTTAAGGTAAAGTTCAATAGCCTCACGGATATTCCGGATGGCCTCTTTTTTTGTGTTTCCCTGTGAATGGCATCCCTTCAGGGCAGGACAGTGAACAGAATATGTGCCGTCCTCTTCTTCTTCCGGAACAATTTCAGGTTTCATTTTGATTCTTGTAAAAGGTCACCAAAAGTGATCCTGTGTGGTCATTGGTTTTTGATCCATACTGATTCATTTCTACGATCTTGTCTTTATTTCTGTATAAAGGACTTTGAAAGAAGAAAATTTGTACATCTACGATACATTAATTAAAGAGGGGCAGTAAAGAATAGTGCCTTAATCCGTCTAAAAACATTAAATAGTTGTAGGTAAAGTATTATACTTGTGATACAATCATTCATCAACAGAGAGAGGGAACTTGATTTTTTAAACGGGAAATATGCAGAAGATTCATCCCAGGTCATCGTCATCTATGGTAAAAGGAGGATTGGAAAGACTGAGCTTATAAAAAAGTTCATTGAAGACAAAGAAGGCGTATACATTCTCTGTACCAATGACAGCATTGCAGAGAACATAAAGGAGATGAAGGAGAAATTTGCTCTTTTAACCGGAAAAGATTACTTCCGGAATTTAGACCCCTCAAACTTTTATGATCTCTTCAGATATCTCAGAGATGAAATGGGAAACAGAAAGGCAATAATAGCAGTTGATGAATTTCCATACCTGATAGAGTTAAACCGTGGGATTGTATCAGTATTCCAGAAGCTCTGCGATGAAATTCTTGCAGGCAGTAACATATCCCTGATAATATGCGGTTCTTCAATGGGAATGATGGAGACTGAAGTTCTGGGCTACAAAAGTCCCCTTTATGGCAGGCGTACAGGCGAGTGGAAAGTATCTCCAATGCAGTTTAAGCATATGAAACATTTTTTCAGTGCCCATGATAAGGCAGACCTGTTCAGGTTCCGTGCCATATGTGGCGGAGTTCCTTTTTATCTCCGGAAACTGGACAATTCCTTAACCGTTGAAGAAAACATCAGGGAAAAAATACTGAAGAAGGGTGAGGTTCTTTATAATGAACCCCTGTTTTTACTAAGGGAGGAGTTTAGGGAACCAAAGGTCTATACCCTGATTCTTAAATATCTCTCACTGGGCTATAATAAGCAGGGCGAAATATCTTCAGTCACCGGAATAGAGAAGGGAAATCTCTCAAAATATCTTTCAGTGCTTCAGAATCTTCATTTCATTGAGCATATATTGCCACTTGGAAAAAGAAAGGGCGGAATCTATGAAATCAACGACCAGTATTTCAGGTTCTGGTTCAGATTTGTTTATCCAAATCTTTCTGACCTTGAAATCGGACTTGTGGATGAGGTTTACTCCCGGATTTCTTTTCAGATTAATTCATATTATGGAAAAGAATTTGAAAACTTTGTAATAGAGCAGATCAAAACAAAGGAGATCCTCATGCCTTTTTACTTTTCGGATGTTAACCGCTGGTGGTATAAAGAAGAGGAAATAGACATCGTTGTGGTCAGTCAGGAGACAAAAGAGGTCTTATTTGGTGAATGTAAGTGGAAAACACTTGATAAAAAAGATGCCGTTAAAGTGATAAAAGACCTTGAAAGAAAGTCAGAATATGTGAAATGGAACAATGAAACCAGAAAGGAGCATTTTGCACTCTTTGCGAAAAAAGTCCACGATAAAGAGTCTTTGCGTAAGGATGGCTACTTAGTCTTTGACCTTGATGATATGTAATCACTAAATATTCCGGGTTAAAACATCTGTACCACTTATCCGGCAGGGACATAATAGATAAACTGCAAAAACAAAAACCTCTTTTCTCTTTAGAAATAAAATAAATAATAATGGGCAGATGCCGGTACAACGGTCTTTCCTTCATGTATAAAACAGAGTATATCGAAGGAAGAGATGAAATAGGGATTGAATTCAGAGGTGAAAACAAAGTACTGGTATTCTCTCCGCCAAAATTTAACGAAGAGGAGATACGCATACTGCTTATGGCTTTAACGCCCATGATAAAATCAAATCTCCTCACAATTAATTCTCTTAAAAGTCTGCAAAGGGGATTTACCAGATTAAGCCGTGTATTTGGCAAAAATCCGGTGCCGGGGATGAGTTTATCTGATTCATGGCATAAAGTGCCGGTCAGTGCAGAGGATGCAGAACTCATAATTGCGGGTGAGAAGATTAAAAACCCGGCCTTCGTTAAGAGCGAGCAGAAGGGCTTATTCTCATTTGGAAACGTGGCAGAACCGGAAAAGGGAGATAAAGAGAATAACTCCCAAAGATCTCATAATGATAGTTCTGATCCAAATCCTGCCGAAATGAGACTGAACGAAATATTTGAGAGATACACACTAAAGACCATAGATGAAAGGCTTAACGATGCAAAAGAAGAGAAGAGAAAGGAAAATGCTAAAATGATGCCGGATAATTATGATGGAGCAGACAGCTCTCTCTTTAGCAGCGGAACAATCCATATAGCAGACGCTGAGATCCAGGTCACTGTCAGATGCGGGACCGGGCACAAAAATATTGGAATAGAGATTAAAAAAGGACCGGAAATTCTCATTACTGCACCGGCCGGAGTGATAGAGGAGGATATAACCGGTTTTTTGAAAGCAAACAAAGACTGGATCAGTGAAAAATTTATCCTTTTAAAATATGCCGGAATTGAGAGCAGAACAGATGGCTGCATTGAGTATGATGGTGTCACCTACAGTTATACAGTCAGATACAGCAGGAAGGTTAAAGGATTTGAGTTCAAAACACTAAAAGGCGGCATAATCGAAGTTACCTCCCCAAGGTATACAAAAACCGATGATATTGAGGCTGCGGTTCTGGACCATATCTCCAATATTCATGAACACCTTAGAGGCTCAGGGAAAAATCCGGATGAGGACATTGATTTCCGGAAACTTCACGAAGGACTTTTCAAAGTTTCCGGCAGGGAAATACCTTACATAGTTAAATATAACAGCCGGCTGAGAAGCGCCGGCGTTGAGATAAAAGAAGGTCCAAAACTTGTTGTCAACGTCCCTTCGGGTGTGGGCAGGGATTTCATCAGCGGTACACTGGAGATGAACGCTGAGTGGATCTATGACAACTACCAGCTTGTGGAGAAGGCCGGAGTAAATGGCCGGAGTGAGCACACCCTGACATATAACGGTGAGATATACAGTTATACAGTCAGGTACCTAAAGAGGTCAAAAAACATAAGAATCAATATAAAAGAGGGCGGAATAATTGAAGTTTCAGCCCCCCTTCATGCAGATGTGCAGGAAGTTGAGAGAATTGTAAGTGAGAGTGCTCCTGAAATCCACGAAAAAATCGGGAGACTGAAGGCATTTACAGCCGGAAATCTGGGTAATATTCCGGAACCAAAGGTGGAAATGCCATCTTATGAGCCTGGAACCTGTGAAGGGACTTTCAGAGTTTCCGGCAGAGACATTCCCTTCACAGTAGAGTATGGCAGCCGTTTCAGGAAGGTAAGAATTAAGATTAGAAACGGGCCAAAGCTCATTGTCACCGCCCCCTTTGGTGCAGAAGAAAAAGAGATATATTCCGTTTTAAAATACAACCGGCAGTGGATTGCAGAAAATTACCCCCTTGTTGAGAAGGCCGGAGTTGACAGCAGAACTGACCACACCATAACATACAATGGCGAAACCTACAGTTACACAGTAAAATACTCAAAGAGAGCCAAAAAATTCAGCATAAAAATACTTGAGGATGATACAGTCGAGGTGATAGTGCCCTTCAGTGCAGCACCGGAAGATGTTGAAAAGATGGTGACGGACAATGCTGCCTTCATTCACAAAACAATCAGTAATGAAGAGAGAAAGACTGCAAAGAGAATCGGGTTCTATAACGGAGCACCGTTCTATATTAAAGGGAAGAAAGTAAAGATCCGGGCGGTAAAATCACATAAGATGAGAAAACCGGAACTGAAAAAAGGTTATCTGACTGTCACCATCCCAAAGGATGCCATTGATGAGAATTACTGCATAGAACAGGAAGTTACAGAATATATGCAGGATTTAACGAGACAGGAGGTGAGAAAATACCTGCCAAAATATTCAAAAATCTTTGGAATATCAGTTCCGGATATAGAGATCTGCTACTCCAAAAGTTTCTGGGGACAGTGCAAACCGGGAATTAATCTCGTTAAATTCAATGAAAGGCTTGCTATGGTCTCAGGTCATCTGACTGAATATATCGTTGCCCATGAACTCTGCCACTACCACCATCCAAACCATAGTAAGCGCTTTTACAGTACTTTAAGGGAAGCAATGCCTGAATCGGATATGAGAAAAGAAGAGATGAAAAATTACAGAATTGAGCTGTTAAAAGAGCACTGAAAATCAGGAAAACAGGGGTATTTTCAGATGCCTGGCCTAAATCCGGGGTGAGATATACATCTCAGCACTTTCCTCATCTGCCACAAAAGAGCAGATCACTCCGTTTTTTATCCAGCCATTGTAATAAAAGCCCTCGTCCATGAAAAAGACTGAACCGTCCGGGTACTGCTGAAGAAAACCTGTCTCTGTATCATTGGATGAAATTATGTAACTGCCGGAAATTTTCTGAGAAAGCGACCAGAAATAATCGGAATCGTCTTTTTCAAACCCATCTGCGGAAACCATAGTACAATACCGGTCCTGATAATCTCCGGAAATATCAGTTAATTGTGGTAAAGAATATTTCAGATCGTCAGCACCTTCTCTCATATGAACATCATAAGAGGCACTATCCTTATCAATCCAGTTCCGGATAAATTCCCCGCCGGAGATCTCTATCTTTCCGAAACATCCTTCTCCGTCATAACCAATTGCATATACCACGTTTTCATCAGCAGCATACACAGCACCGACAAAATCATGTTCAGTTGTGGCATTGTCAGTTGTTACACTGATAACTGCCATAAAATACCGGCCCATCCATCTTTGCAACAAGTGAACTACCTCCGGGCTAAAGACCAAGGGGATTTACGCTAAATTTTTAAATCCTGAGATTCAACTTCTGTCCGGGTAACAATCCATCTCCCGGTGAGATCCGGATATGTAACAGCAGTTGCTTCCTTTCCGTCCTTTACTATGAAAAATACACAGTGACTGAAACGGCCTGACTGTGCCTGTTAATTATGACCGTTATTTGGATTTCCGGGAGTCAAAAATCCCTGTCATAACACTCATTCGCTACATTAATTTGCAGTCCGGCTCATAATTAAACAGAATGGCACTAAAGACCCTGGTAATTATCCCGGCAGGGGAGGAAAAGATCTGGGACTGGGATACAAACCTCGACAAAAACCGGCACGTCAGGGCAAAAGATGCATATACCGGCAGACTTGCCGAAAGATGCCGGGAATACTGTGAAAACTTCTATGAGGAAGACTATGTCATACTCTCGCCACGCTTTGGATTTCTCCTCCCGCACGAAGAGATTCCGGACTACAGTGTAAAAACCTTTGCAGAATCCGGCCTTGAATATGACACAATAGAGATAAACGCAGAATCAGACGGACTCTTAAACTACGAAAGAGTCGTGTTTCTCGGAAGCAGAAAGCTCCATTCCGAATACATAGCAGTCGTATCAGAACTCTTCTCGGACAAATGGGTGGAATACCCGCTTCTGGATGCAGAGAATACCGAAGCCATGCTCGGCCGGCTCATAGATGCCATAACAAGGGACTCCCCCTTACGGTTTAACCGGATAAAACTGGAATACATAGATATCAAAGGCCTCTTCTCAACATTCAACCATAAAATTCCGCTTGAGAACGGCGAACACATCTCCATAGTCACAGCACCAAACGGGTACGGAAAGACGACAATCCTCAGGCTCCTTCGGGCCGTATTTGTCGGAAACATAAAAGAGATGAGGGATATTCCATTCAAATCAGCGGAGATTGGCTTTTACACAGAAGAAGAGAATTCAACAGAGCGAAGAACCCTGACAATAGAGAAAAGTCAGGAGAGGCCAAAGGGGAGAAAACTCCCCTCCGGAGAATTGTGGTCCTTACATTTCAGCACAGAATATAACAAAAAAAGACTTGAATACACCGTAAATCCGGACAACTACAGCAAAGATGAGACCTCATGGGAACTCTCCCGGATAATACCGCCGATTCCTGTAAAATTCATATCAGCCCAGAGACTCTGGCAGAACATGGAATTAGGGGACAGAAGCGAGGACGATCTCTTAACCAGCCACATTCCCGGAGCAAAGAGAACATATGAACTGACAATACTCAACCATTCGGATGACATAAAAAAACGCATTCAGGCGATGCTAAACGATTACGCCGCCAGCACACAGCAGCTCGATGCCACATACCCCACAAGGTACCTGAAACTCTGTTATAAACTGGCAGAAGGATTCCCGCCACCGGCAGAGGGTATCATTCAGAGCTTATCAAAGATCCGGGCGGAGCAGAAGAAGCTGAAAAAACTCGGATTTCTTTCTCACGAACCGGCAAAAGGAGAGATATTTGAGATAGATGAAGATGAGATAAAGGACGAGACCGGAATTCTGGCCGCACTGACACTGTACATCGAAGACACTGAGAAGAAGTACCTCATATTCAGCGACCTTGAAAAGAAGATCGACCTGCTGATAAAAATAATAAACGCCCTATTCCTAAACCTCTCGTTTGAAATCAGGGCAGACAAGGGCTTTTACTTCATGTTCGGCGACAGTGAGCAGATAAAGCCTGAGAAGCTCTCTTCCGGAGAGCAGAACCAGCTTGTGATGTACTATGACCTGATATTTTTCACAGACCCCGGTACACTCGTCTTAATTGACGAACCGGAGATCTCACTTCACATCGTCTGGCAGAGGCAGTACCTCGATTACATAAAAAAGATCACAGACATCACAGGTTCCGAGTTCATCATTGCAACCCATTCTCCCCAGCTTATTCATACCAACTGGGACTATACAGTCGATCTCTCAGAGGGGCAAATAGTGAATGATTAAAGGCAGAAGACGGCCTGGCAGATACGGAGACAGTTACAGGCTTGAGGATATATGGGCAGACCCTGAAGAGATTGGCGGGACCATCATGAAGATGGAGAAGAATTATCCCGGCCTTAAATCCAGGGTTTTCATCCTCACCGAAGGGCCGGGCGACTATGAGTTCTATTCCCGGTTCTTTAACGGAGAAATATCTGAGATCAGGTTTGCAAATTCAAAGGATAATGTCATTAAAATCCTTGATGATCTCTCTGCCACACTTAAGGAAGGGACAGGCAGTTCAGTTATAGGAATTGTTGACCGGGATTTTTCATTCTTCATCCCTGACGGAACAGAGGGTAGGGAGAATCTCTTTATGACAGATACGCATGACATCGAGACGATGATTATATCTGATGAACTCATCGGAAAAGTCCTTGAATATTATAAGAAGCGTTCAGCCGGCGGTGAATTTCAGAGAAGTATGATAGACAGCCTCAGAAAGGAGAGCATTCTGTCATCCCTTGTCCGTTGCTCGGTGCTCATAGGGCTTTCGCTTTATGTCAACCAGAAATACAGTCTTAATATGACATTCAAGCATATCAACTGCAAGAAGAAGAACCTCTTTATGGAGTTTACAGACCCTGTCACACTCATATGTGATGAGGATAAGCTTCTGGCTCTCATCTCCGGCAGGAACGTGGAAAAGTCTGAGGTTTTCAGGGAGGCACTCAGTGAGGAGAAGGATAAAAATCCGGATTACTTTAATCATCCGATGCAGCTGTGCCGTGGCCATGACCTTATGTGTGCCCTGCTTGCTGACATAAACGTAAATTATCCGCAGATGGACGGCAAAAAGGTTCTGTTAAGAGACTTAGAGAGGCTTTTTAGAAATCTCTATGACAGGAATGATTTTTTCAGTACTGAACTGTTTCGGTCTCTGGAGCAGTGGGCAAAAAATAATCTTCCGGAAATATCTGATTCACTGCTCAGGTGTGGTGATTCAAAGACAAAAATCCACTGGCAGTGACAATCCGGGGTTTATGTCCGGGTTTTATCTGTATTCGTCCGGAACTGTCAGTTGTCAGGGCCGGCAGTTCTCCATGAACCCTTTGGAACTCTAATCTCAAAGCGTGCACCCTCACCACAGATACCATTTTCCCGGATAGTAATTCCGGTTGTAGCCAGAATCTCTTTTGAGAAAAACAGGCCAAGGCCGGTATTTTTTCCATAACTCTTCTCAAATATCTTCTCTTTCTCTGCTGTCGGGATGCCGTTTCCATTATCTGAATATATTATAAGGCAATCATCCCCTGATTCTTCTGTGGAGAATCTGATGGTAGTAATGTCTCCCCCATGCCGTTGTGAATTTTCTATCAGATTGTAAAAGACTCTGAAGAGTAAAGTATCTGCCAGGATTTCAGTATTGGTGGAGATATCATTTCTGATAACTGCGTTTTCAGGAGAGAGTTCTTTCACTGCTCTGTCTGCTGATATATGGCAGTTCTGCCATAGAGGTTCATTGATGCCAATCTCCCCGTAATATTTTGTTTTCTCGACAATGGAATATATTCTCCGTAATGAAGCGTCAAGTTTTTCAATATATTCTCCATTTGAGATGTCGTTTTCACCCAATTTCATAATTTCAAGGTAACCCATCATGGCCGTCACCTGGTTATAAAGGTCGTGGCGTGTTATTCCTGAAATGAGTTTTAGCTGATTATGTGCACGTGAAAGCGTTTCCTGAGCAGTTATGCGCTCAGATAAGTCACGGATGACTGCCACACACTCAGGACTGCTTTCATATTCATAATAATTTGTGCTCACCTCAACCGGAATTTTTCTCCCGTCTTTTGTAAACTGGGTTGCCGGAAATATTGCCCTGTTATCTCTGAGGATTATGTTATTAATCTGATTGCACTCTTCGGTGGTGTGGGGATGTGAGATCTCCTCAATTGTCATATTTAACAGTTCATCACGGCTGTAGCCAAGTGTTTTGATTGCACGCCTGTTTACCTCAGTAATCCTTCCCGGGTGGTGATCAGGAGCCATCTGATGGATAATTATCTCGTCATTTGCATTATCAAATATGCTCCGGTATCTGTTTTCACTCTTTTTCAGTGCCTCTTCTGCAAGTTTGCTTTTGGTGATGTCTGAAAATGTGCACATCATCGCAACCGGAATCCCTTCTGAATTGTTAATCATATTTATGCTGAAATCGAGAACAACCGGAGTTTTGTTCTTTTTCCGGCCCATGACCTCGCCCGACCATCTCCCATGCTCCTTTAATTCATTAAATATCTCCTGACCTTCTTCAGTATTGAACGGGAAATTCTGATAATGCAGGCCGATTACTTCGCTCAGATCATCATAACCCATGATGGATATAAATGCAGGGTTGGCATAAGTCATAATACCTGAAAGGTCAGCTATTCCTATGCCGTCCATTGATGATTCAACTGCATAATTCTTAAGTCTCAGTGCCTCTTTTGCATTTTTATGTTCTGTTATATCCTGGATAATTCCCAAAATTCTTGTGGGGCTGTTATTATGACCTTCAATTTTTTTTGCAACTGAATGGATATATCTTGGAGCTGAGCCGTCTGCCGGGTGTATATAAAATTCAGTGTCATATTTTTTTCCTTCTGAGATTAGATCAAAGAGTGCCTTATGGTTTTTTCCCCATTCCGGAATGCAGGACTCAATCTCTTCGGTGGGCAGTTCCTCCCCTCTGTCCGAAATTCCAAAAATGCGGAGTGCCTCATCGGATGCCCAGATTTTACCTGAGTTTATATTATATTCCCAGCACCCGGTATGGCCTATCTCCTGTGCCATAAGAAGTCTCTCTTCACTCAGCCGGATAATGCCTTCACTTTCAGCAAGTGTGGCATACTGCGCTTTAAGCTCTTCTTCGGCAGCTTTTATCTGTTCGTATGAGGCGTTAAGCTCTTCATTATTATTTTTCAGTTCTGTTTCTGCTTCTTTTTTGTATGATATGTCAACAACGGAGGCTACACTCATGCCTGTGCCGGGAATTATAGCAACATTGTTTATGCAGTCCTTTATCTTACCATAACGGTCTAAAAATCTGAATTCATATGTCTTTTTTTCTGTATCCGGATTTTTGCGCCTTGAAATGTGATAAATCTTCATTATTTCGAGATCTTCAGGAGCAACAAACTCAGTCCAGCTCTTCTTACCTTCAATTTCACTGAGCAAATATCCTGACAGTTCAGAAAAGACTGCACTTGCTTTCTCAATTATGTTATCTTCTCTTATTATTATCGTTCCGGCACCGGTATTTTCAAAAATTGTTCTGTAAAGAGTTTCAGATTCCCTAAGGGCGGTCTCCATTCTTTTCCGTTCGGTTATGTCTGTCAGAATTACCACGGTTGAAGGCAGGCCGTTAAAGATCATAGGGGCAGTGCGGACAATAACATGATGAAGTGAGCCGGATTTATCTGCAAGTTCTATCTCATAGTCATCTGTATTTTCGCCGGAATTTCTCATATCCATCTTTTTACGGATGGATTTGTGGTATCCGGGGTCTATGAATTTAATAATATATGATCCAATAAGTTCCTCAGATGAATATCCGGATACCTCCAGTGTCATCTGGTTTGCATAAACAATTATCCCTTCCCTGTAAACCATTACGATATCAGGCATTGCCGAGAGAATATCTCTGGACTGCTCTTCACTTCTGCAGAGTGCCTCTTCTGCCCGTCTTCCGGATACTGCTGTTTTTATTTTATGGGATAGTTCAGCAAACTGTGCTCTTGGTTCGCCGCCTTTCTGGATATAGAAGTCTGCTCCGGAATTTATGGCCTGAATAACCACTTCTTCCCGGCCTTTTCCTGTGAAGAGGATAAACGGGAGGTTTCCATAATTGTTACGGACTTCTGCAAGAAACTCTATGCCATCCATTCCCGGCATCTGGTAGTCAGAAACAATTACGTCAAATTTCTCTTTTTCAAGCATATGAAGGGCTTCATCTGCACCTGTTGCTGTTGTGACTGTAAAATCCCCTGTTCTCTCAAGAAAGATTTTTCCTAACTCAAGAAGGGCAGGTTCATCGTCGGTATAAAGAACTGATATCATTGTATGCCCCTGAAGGTATTCCATTTCAGTCTGATCGACTGTCAGAAAGGGTATTGGCAGGAATACTGAATAATTCATTTTGTTTTTATTCAATTATAAAGCTACTACTTCAGGTGATCCGGTATTTGATTATCTGTTATAAAATAGGGTCTGTCAGATCTTTGATCTGTTTTTTATCTGTGGTAATTATAATTATTTTTTTAAGCCTTTTATGTGGCTGTGATATTTTCTGGTCTGATCTCTGCTGCCGGATTTTTTTAAAAATATTATTCGGGCCTTAATTCTCCGAACCAGGATACATCAGGCGGGTTTCTTGGCGGGATCTGCCTTACCCTGAATTTTCCGTAGCCAAATATCATGACGCATCCGGATTTGTAGCCTATCGGAATTCTGAGTTGTTTTCTCAGGTGTTCGTTCTCATTGCTCAAAACCTGCAACAGTCCGCACCAGCTTGTGCCTATTCCATGTGAATATGTTGCAAGCTCAAACCAGGATAGTGCAATTACTGAATCGACATCATAATACGGGCTTTCTTCCGGAACTGAAGCTATTACAATATGTGGTGCAGACCGGCAGATCAGGTCCTCTCCATTGAGCCAGGCATCCTTTACTTTATCAATAATGTGGATATATCTGCTCTTTGGGTCTTTTTTAATCTCCTCTTCCATCGCTATGACGGCCCGGCGGACAACAAGACTGATCGCTTTTTTTCCTGTAATTATTATCCATTTTATCGGCTGTTCATTTCCGGCAGAGGGGGCATATCTGGCCGTGTCAAGTATCCTCTGGATCGTCTCAGGGTCAACATGCTTTGATCTGAAATTCCGGAATGGTCTTCGGTTGAGCAGGAACCGGTGGAGCTGTTCAACTGTTATATCCGGAGCATTGAGGTCGGTGAATTCTGAATATTCCCCGCCGGAATCACATATTATGGCGGCTTTCGGGCAGAATGCTTCACATTGTCCACAGGATGTGCAGGTCTCTGTCAGTTCCTCCGGGATGTATGGCAGTGTTTTTTTATCTACAATAATACAGTTTACAGGGCATACGTGGCCGCAGATTCCGCAGTTATTACATCTTTCAGGATCTACTATTATTGACATTTTTCCCTCCGTTTAGAGTCATTAGTATCTCCGGAAGTATTTAAAACTATTCTGAATTAACAGACAGATCTGACTGCAATGATCTTCTGCTGATTAAGGGGCAGCAATATGAAGAGTAATACAGGCTTTGACACAATATCTGTTCAGTATAGGAGAAGAGAGTTCTGAGCTTTTTATTATCTGATTATTACAGATCTCTGCGTCAGATACTGTTTCGGTACAGTCCTGATAATATGGTTATATGGGCCGGGAGTTATTGTGGATTATCTGCTATTGCCCGGTTCCATTCATCCAAAATCCCGGAAATGCCGCAATGAAAGCGATGGGGCGGAACGGCACGGGGTTTTATCTGTGGGACGATTGAAGTGATTTGGATTAAACACCGCCCGATACTGGTATTGATCCTGATCATATATATGTTTTCTTATCTATCTCAGAATCATTTTGTTATAATTATTCTCAGGCCGGGTGAATTCTGTAATTTTTAGTGATATATTCAGTGTCTGAGACCGGAATGAATGTATTGAAATTGTTCATCGGTATGATAATTCCGGTGAAATGCTGTTTTTCTGGCAAAAAATTATCCCTGATGTTTCTGTAAATTCCTTTATCTGAGTTATAGTTTATTCCTAAAGAGTATGAATAAAAACAGAGGCGCTCCAATAAAGGATGTAAGCACTGCCACCGGAATGACAAAGGGTGCCATAATCATACGTGCAGCAGTGTCAGCACAGAGCAGGATGGCAGCACCTGTTATACATGATGCGGGAATCAGGTATCTGTGATCTCCTCCTATTAACATCCGTGCAATATGCGGGCTGATAAGCCCGATAAATCCTATTACTCCAAGAAATGAGACAACTACTGCCGTTACAAGGGAGGAAATCACCATTCCTGTAAGCCTTTTTCTCTTTACATTGATACCAAGTCCGTGTGCAACTTCGTCTCCCAGGCTGATTGCATTGTAATCCATGGAATTTTTCTGGAAGTACACTAATGCAGTTATAGTAGGTATAAGCATAATTATAATCTCATTCCATCCTGCCCTGCCGGTATCGCCGAATGTCCAGAAGATTATTGATGCAAGCTGGGTGTCGTCAGCAAAGTACTGAAGTGCCATTGTTGCAGCGGTAAATAGTGACCCTATTGCAATTCCGGCAAGCACAATTGTCTCCGGCTGACCTGATTTCAGGTTTGATATCCCAAGTATCAGTCCGGTTGCGGTCATACAGAAAAGAAAGGCAAAAGCAGAGGTGATATATGGATTGTTTATGACTATTGAACCGGAAATTCCGCTTGTCATCATTCCGGTGCCAAAAATTATCACTGCCATTGCAGCACCAAATGCTGCTGCGTGAGAGAGTCCTAATGTAAAAGGGGAACCAAGGGGATTTTTCAGCACTGCCTGCATGGCAACCCCTGATAATGAGAGTGCGATTCCGGCAATGAGGGCAGCACATGCCTGTGGCAGCCGGACATCCCGGATAATTATATATGTCTCTTCAGAGATGCTGTTTCCTGTAAATGCCGATATGACTTCATGGATTGGTATTCTGACCGCACCCAGTGATATTGAAATTATAAATATTATTAATGTCAGGATTAACGAGGACAGGAGAAAGTACTTTTTATTCAGAATATAATCCTTATATTTCAGATTAAAGTCTTTTTCTGTGGTATTCAATGAGTTTCTCCAAAAAATGCTGATTAGAGGGAAATTTTTGTATAGCCAATTCCGTCAAATCTTTCATTCAGTATGTCATATTCCGGCATTTCAAATAAGAATTCATAGATCTCATCTGCTTTCTCTTTTATCTCTATATCTTCAAACTGATCCGGATAGATCATCTTTCCTGCATAGTATGCAGATATTATTGCTGTTCCATAGTTGTATGAGTACCAGTTGTATGGGAGCATTCCATACACATCTCCTGTTTTAACTGCATCCAGTGATCTGTAGCAGCTATCATCTTTTAGTTCATCAATGGCTGAGGGGTTAAGCTGAACTGTGCCGAGTTCGATGAATATTGTATCCGGGTTTAAGTCAATCAGCTTCTCTTTTGCTATGAATGCCTGTGTCATTGTGTTTTCGTCACTGTCTGCAACATTGAAGCGGTCTGCGTTTATGTATGTAAATGGTGCATATGTGAGTGATGTTGAGAGAAGTCCCTGCGGGCCTTTGTTTGAAATTCCGGCAATGTAAACTTTTGGTGTTATTGCAGGGTCAGCGTCTGTGGTTCTTTCCCCAAGGTCGCCGATCTGTGATTCAAAGAATTCTGCGACTTCATCAGCACGATCTTCTCTGCCGATTATCTGACCCATCAGTCTGAGGGAGTCATACATCGCCTGGCGGTTATCTGTGGGGTCTCCGTAGTTAAGGCCGACTACCGGGATTCCTGTTTTTTCCTGAAGTTCATCGTCATTTATTGCAGCCCTGTAGCCGTCTGTTCTGAATATGATTTCCGGTTCGCATGCTATGATGGATTCAGGGTCGTCATCACTGTGATGGTTTCCTATTAATGGGAGATCTGCGTATTCCGGATATGCAAGGTAGTATGCTCTTGCATTGTATGTCTCTTTGTCATAGGAATTGTCTTTTTTGTCTATGTTGTCAACGCCGACAGCAAGTTCGTTTCCTCCAAGGTATGAGAGGAGACGAAGGCATCCTGAGCCGGAACATACGACTCTCTGCGGGTTTGAAGGTATGGTGACTTCTCTTCCGTTGGAGTCGGTGATGGTCACCATTTCTGTCTGATCATTGCTGTTTATATCTGCATCTGTCTGTGCGGATGTTCCTGTACATCCACAAACCATAATTAATATGGTTAATGCAAATAATATTGATATTGTTGTTAAATGTCTCAAATATCTGTCCATAATTGTCATATATCAATTTAATGTGTTTTTAGTTAAAACCATTTGATTTAACTTTTCTGATCAAATATTTTGTGCAGTTGATAACAAAAAATAAGATTTTGAATATTTTGGTTATAATTTCTCATAAATTTTTTATTGTACGTATTATTTTGTTGCGGGTAAATAAGAATTGACTAATTATATGATTCCCGGATTTAAATGTCCGGATTGAAGTATCAAACCAGAGGGTCGGAGTAGATGACCTGATAGATGATCTGATAAATGACCTGATAGCTGATCTGATCAAAGAACCGGACTGTCTTAACTGTGTTAATCTTGGCTATGTTAATCCTGACTATGTTAATAGAGATCAAGGGCTTCCATGTCATCGTCGATGTCATCCGGATACTTTAGTTCAATGACAACTGATCCGTCCGGAAGGTGATCACCTATCTCCAGCCACATTGTATCCTTCATCTCTATTGTTGCAGCTGTTCCGTCCGGTTTTTTAACTTTCACTAACATATGCTGTGTGGTCTCCATCTGTTACATCAGTACTTTAAAGATTCCGCAAATTTCATCACATAAGACCCCGGAGTTTTCTGCCTAAACTCAAATAGTTAAGTACTTCTCAATATTATATTGTGTCAAAACCTCTGCTGCGTGCCGTGGAATGTTTGCACAATCTGAATCAGACAAATGTTCAATATGATCTTGTTTTTTTGATGTACCAATTGCCAATCAATAGATATATATTGCCTCCAAAACATCATCCTTGTGGCAATATTTGGTCAAAAAAACAGCAAAATCCAGTCAGATACAGGACTGAAGCTTGGAAAACTTGAATTGATCTGTGATATTATTGAGGATCATATCTCCTTTCCAGATGGCAGATATTATGATTCAAAAACAATTGTAAGAGGAACAATAGCAGCGGCATGTTCTAAAAATTCGATTTCAGGACTTGTAAAAATGACAGATGGTTTGCCATCCCATACAACCTGTCTGAAATATTTACATAATATTGACATGGAGAAATTAGAATCAGATTCCTCTAAAATACTTTTATTGGCAGGGGAAGGCATAATTATAGAAGGCAGGGCTTACAATTTTGCTATTGATAAAACCCTCAAGCCATATTATGGGGTTAAAGACGAAGAAGAAGATCCTAATATTATACGCAACAAGAAGAAAGCATCGACAACCAAGTTCTTTGCTTACATGACTTTATCGATTGTGGACCAGGATAAGCACCTCACCCTTCTTGTTATTCCCTGGAAAGATAATGATAATAATTTAGATGGAATAAAAACATGTGTTGAGTTAATTCGGAGTTTAGGTCTGAAAATAAAATGTTTAATGTTAGACAGGGAGTTCTACACAGGTAAAATCTTTAGCTACCTAAAAGAATCAGATGTCCCACACCTCATGCCGGTGAAGCAACATGGTGAGGAACTCAAAAAGAATCTAAAAGGTAAAAAATCAAAATCCTTTAAACACACCCTAAATTCAAAATCAAAGTTCCCATTGGAGATAGAAATAGTTGACTGTATTGTCTATCAAATGGGAAAGAAAGGCAAAAATGGTGTACTTCATCGAGCATTTGTAGTTTATAAGGTATGTAAATCTCCAAAATCGATTAGAAGATTGTATAAACACAGATTTGCCATTGAGTCCACATATGTCCTTGCTAATAAAAGTGGTGCAAGGACATCCACTAAGGATCCGGTAGTTAGGTTTTATTATTTTTTAATTTCTTTTATAATACAGAACCATTGGGTTTCAATCAAATGGAAGAGATTTGCAAAACTTCAGAGGGGACCAAAGGTAATTTATAGAGATCGATTTCCCTTGCACCATTTTATCACTATCTTAATTAAAGAGGCTTGGGAGCATTTCCATTTATTGAGCCTTAATGAAATTGCCATAAGCTGATATTCAGACATCTTCATGAATTGAGTATGCAGATGGCCAGGTTTAGCGGTAGCTATTTTAAATTTTACAATATCTTTACTGGAAACGGTATAATTTCGATTCAAACTCATTTATTCAGACATTTATTCATGAAATATGAAGCAGTGTGTTGTGGTTCAAGTGGGATAAAATGGTGTTAACCAAAATCGGTTTACAAAATACATTTTTATCCCTCAAATTTGAAATGCAGGACATTTGGATATAATATTCAATTTAGGGGCATACAGTAAGACATTTTTAAAACAATATTCATCAATTTTAAATATTAATCGAGCACTTAATTTAAAGTACTGTACATTAATCATGTTTCTATTTTAGGTTGTTGCAGAGGGCATTTTACCGGAATGAGGGCTGAAAAACCTCATAAGAAATAATAAGTTTGTCCGGATGAAATAGTTATAATATATCATGACATCAGGCAAAAAACCGGGTAAAATATCAGGCAAAAAACCGGACAAAATATCAGGGAAAACACCAGGCAAAACACCAGGGAAAAAAACGGATTCCGGAGTAAAATCAAAGATTTCCGGCAGTTCTGCAAATACCGGGAAATCTGCAAATACCGGGAAATCTGTGGGTTCTGCAAATACCGGAAATCCCGTGAATAAATACACAAAAGCCTCCGCAGCCATATTAATTATCGCTTCAGTTGCAATTGTGGTAATTGTTCTGGCAGCTCTTTTCCTCTTCCCCGGAAATACCGGCTCAACGTCATCAATTTTCAGTTTCGGCCCGGATCAGAATGCAGATATTCCGGGTGACACAAAAAGCTCTGCTGTGCAGGAGATGATTGGAACGGGGAATGAATCAATCTTTCATGAAGAGGCATATGTCAATCCGGAGGGTGTCATCTTCAGGGTAGTTCCAACCGGAGAGGAGACTGCCAATTATTCTATAGAATACCAGGTTGATCGTGAATATGGCAACGACTTCACAGGATCTAATACTCTCACCGGAATTTCTGCAAAAAATCCGATTGAACTCAACATCACCAAAAGTCCGGGCGAATGGGTGAATATACACATTAATGTTACAGCTGAAAACGGCACTGTGGTATGGGACAGTACAAGCGGTTATGCCTGAATGATCATAATTGATTTTATTTCATCTTATTTTAGAATATTATTTACTGCCCAAAGTGCACTCCCCGGCAGTGTTTACCACAGATTCAGCCGATTCAGCATTATAAAAACATCCATAGTCGGCATCTTCTCTCATTCTCATAGCATCTGAAAAATTTTCAACAACAGAATAATCAATCCTGCCGGTATCAACAAAAAGGGCTTCAACAGCATAAAGAAGACATGAATGGCTTTTTTCCCGATATCCCTCTGAAAAAACCAGTGCTTTTAAGGAATGAAACTGAGAATAATACCCTGAATAATCGACCATTTTTCATTACCTGCTTTTAGAGAGATTTTTGCAGTTTCAAGATCCATTTTCGCTTCATCTCTCTCTTTCTGAATTATTTCAGCCTTAATATCAGTTTTAACTATTCTTTTCTTTCTGAGACATTCATCAAATTTATACCTGATGTTATTCACACCCCTGTCTGTCGTTAAATTCAGATTTTCTGGATAATAGTCATGTTTTTTACTTAATCGTCATATTCCCGCTCAGACTCCCAGAGCAATTTACCGGATTTTATCTGATTATAGAAGGGTTTGTCCTGAGTCCTTAAGCGGAAGTATTCATCTTTTGTTATGACAATTGCTGACAATTTTCTTTCTGACAAAAAATTGCTGGTCTTTCTAAGCACTGATTTTCTATCTTCAGAGAGTATAAGCATATCTATATCTGAGTCATATCTGTCTTCACCTCTGGCACAGCTTCCAAACAGGATAATTTTTGAGGTCAGAGGTTTTAGATCGATCAAAAGTTCATTTATCTCAGTTAATGTAATGACTATTTTGATCTCCCTTAACAGTGGATTTTTGTTATCGGCCATGTACATGGCAAGGCGGCCTCGGTCTTCCCTTGATACAATTGCTGACTCTTTGAGACCTGAAAGTGTTCTGCTCACAGTTCCGGGGCTTAAATCAACTTTTCCAGCAATCTCCCTGACATAGAATGATTTTCCTTCATTTCTGCCAAGGAATTTAAGAATGATGAATGAATTTTTGGAACATATGTTTAATTTATGAAACATATGTTTCAGTATTTGAATTTAATAGATTTAAAGATATTCTATACTGTAATTTCAATCTGTTCCTCTTTATCTCCTGAAGTCATCTCATCAGATGCGGGTTCAGGTTAGAGATTAACATCTTCGCGTATATTTAAACCCTGAATCCGGCCTGCCGCCGGCATAAAATCTTATGGATGACAAAAACCCCTGCTGTGCGGGAAACTACTTCACAGGATCTGACAGTCTCAGCGGAATAACGCCCGAAAACACGACTGAACTGAACTCAACATCACCAAAAGTCCGGGCGAACGGGTGGATATACACATTAATGTTACAGCTGATAACGGCACTGTGGTATGGGACAGTACAAGCGGTTATGCCTGAGTTTAAAAATCCCATAGTTTTTCAGGACAGTGTAGCATTACAGAATATTATTTAACTGGCAAGCCCTAAGGTTAGTCCATTCAGGAAATATTATGACAGATCATTTCTTTTCATCTCTGGCAGTGTTTTTAATATTAACACTTACTCTTATGGCTGGTATTCAGCCGGTTTTAGCAGAAGAATCATCGGGCAATATCAGCTATGCCTTAGGTTCAGGAAATATATCAGGCAGTGAAGCTGATTTGATTCCTGCTAATTCAGAAGAGACGACAGCAAATCCGGCCGCGGAAACGGAAATTATCAGCCGGAATACTGATTATCGGGAAGATCTCTCTTATCCGGACGATTCATACGAAAACTCGCAAAATGAAGCTGAGATAAAGACCTGGTACGTGAATGCCGGTGCACCTGCCGGAGGAGACGGATCTAAGGAAAGGCCCTACCAGCAGATCCAGACAGCCCTTGATGCCTGCAATACCTCAGATGACAATACCATACTCATTGCATATGCCGGTGGAGCACAATACAGCAATTTTACAGTCACAGTTCCGGATGTGAAGATCAGCTCGGAATCTGATAATCCTAACGAATACCCTCTCATCTCAAATCCAAACGGCACAGGGGCAGAGATCCTGGCAGACAACGTCACGCTGTCAATGTTAAATATTTCCGGATGCTACAACCCTACCGATTCACTGGAAACAATGGGAGGTGCAATATCTGTATATGGATGCAAAAGCACTGATATTTACAGATGTATCATCTCCGAAAATAACGCAATCGGCGGTGCAGGAGTATCTTTTGTAGATGGAAGCGGGGCAGTAAGGGAGAGTGAGTTATTCAATAACACCGCTGAAATGGGAGGTTCTCTCTTATCAGCAAACAGCTCTGTTATGATATATAAATCAAAAATACATAACAGCGAAGCCGCTGCGGGTGGAGGGGGATATTTCTCCGACAGTGAATGTTACATAGGTGGTTCTGAATTCTCTGAGAATACCGGGTATATCGGTGGCGGATTCATGTCAAGTGAATCTGAACTTGAGATCAGCAACAGCAGTTTTTCAGAAAATTATGGAATATTTGGCGGAGGACTCTTAACTCTGGCCGGTGACTCCTTAATTTATAAATCCTCATTTGATGAAAATTATGCGGTAAGGGGAGGTGGAATACTCAGTCAGTTCTCCGCTACAGAACTTGAGGACTCAGAACTGATAAACAATTCTGCATATGAAGGTGGTGGATTCTCAGGCAGAGACAGCGCTGACAGCATAACCAACTGCGATATATCAGGAAACTATGCAATTTCAGGTGCAGGCATTGACATAAGAGACGGGGATGCCTCAATCACCAGAACAAAAATCCTGTATAACTCCATCTTAACAGATAATTCCGAAGTCAGCCAGGCAGCCTTTCAGATCCGGGAAAATACAGGAATTACTGACGGGGCAGTCATATCAGACTGCGTATCAGATCTGATTCCCGCGGAGTACTTTAATTTCAAAACTGATGACCTTAACCTCCCCGATGATATATCCCTGAGTTACGGTGCCGGAATTCTGGTCGAAGATTCGGATAATTTCATTATTTCATACAGCGAGATCGCATTCAACGGACCTGGTGTAAACCAGACCTCATACCTGCTTGGAAGCGGAGTTGCATTAGTCCGGTCCACAGGGGCCTTATCAGGCAGCACAATAAGTGAAAACTACGCCGATCTCGGTGCAGGAATATTCTGCCAGAATTCCAGCACTGAAATATTTGGGAATACAGTTGAAAATAATAATGCAACAGTTGCCGGAGCGGGAATCTGCCTCCTCTCAGGAAATGCAAATATTGGGGGAAATACAATATCACAGAATAATGCAACGATTGCCGGAGGCGGAATACAGATAATCGGAGGAGAACATCTTATTTATAAGAACACTATCCCTGAGAACAATGCAGGATACGGCGGTGCCGGAGTCTGTCAGATAGCCGGCATTTCAAATATTGCCTTTAATACCATCAGATCAAACACCGCAGGGGATGCCTCATCTGAAATATCCGGTGGAGGAGGAATTCTTCTCATAGGACATAATATATTAGGAGATTCCCTTATTGCAGAGGAGATAACTGATGAAGAAAATCTTCCGGCAGGCATAGATCTTATTGAATCGTTATTCCTTACAGCCGGAATTCCGGAGGGCATATCAGTGCCTGATGCCGGCATATCAGTTGACGAAGATAAGCTGACAGCAGATCTATTGGTATATGAGGGTTATTTCACAGGGGAGATGTCTGATTCAGTCAAAGAGGAGATACTCTCCGGGGCAGTAAGTACAGATGACTCAATAGAAAATACACTAATATTTAACAATGTCATAGTCGAAAACTCTGCCGGGATTTCTGGTGGAGGAGTGAGGGTTCTGGCCTCTGATGCCAGAATTTATGCCAATAGCATTATAAACAACACTGCCACAGCCGGTGGCGGAGTTGGAATAATGTTATCCAGTACCGGAATGTTCCTTAATGATATTTACGGCAATAAAGCAGCAATAGGCGGCGGTATGAGTTCTGTCGCCTCTGTCTCTGAGGTTTTACTGACTGATTTCATGAATAATACAGGACTGCTCTTCGGCGGAGGTATCAGTTCAATAGCCGGAGAAACGGTGCTTGAATTTTGTTATGTCTCAGATAATATCGCAGGCCTTGGCGGAGGCGGACTAAACTCAGCATCTGATAGATTAGTGGTCTATAATAGTGAATTTACCGGCAATTCTGCCCTTGGCAGCGGCAATTACTCCGGCGGAGGTGCAATCAATATCATTGAGATTAAGAATATCACAGATGTACTTCCGGAAACCTGGGATAAATTAGTATTTCCGGCAGAGATCTCCGAGATAAAGCAGAGCGAAAATTCAATTCAGTTCATACAGTCACAGGCTGATGCAGATGAGAGATTATTTGCAGAAGAGGCGACCGTCCTGAATCCGGAATTTATCATCCTTCTCATAAATTCAGATATAACAGAGAACAGAGCTGTTAAATCCGGCGGAGGCGTTAATGTAATTGATTCAGAGCAGACCTTGATATTGGAATGCAATATCTCGAAAAACACTGCCATTAAATCGGGCGGTGGTGTATCACTGATCTCCACCAGTAACACATTATTGACATCTTCATTTATCACAGATAACATAGCGCCTGCCGGATCCGGAATTTATATTCAGGATACAGAAAATCTCATGAATTATGACAACATCCTGATAAATAGAGAGAACATCCGGGCAGAATCCACATATCCGGCTCCTTTTGACTGGAATGTCCAGTTCAACGTAACTGATATTAAGACATTCACAGTCACCACGAGTCCATATGGCGGAGGTAATGTATGGGGATCTCCGGACAAAAAAGGCATCTCACAGACCTGCACAGATGCGGACCTTGATGGCATCTGTGACTCTGATAAATGTATAATATACGACACAGACAAGACCTTAGTCGGAACAGATGAAAGGCCGCTGTATTATAATCCGGAATATGGCACTATCATCGCATTATCATCTCCTGAAGGTGCTGATGTCCTCGTAAATGGTAATTCATATGGCAGAATATCACCATCCGGATATTATATGCTGGCGGAGGAATCCACAGTTGAGATGTTCCTTGAGAATTATTTCAATTCACCAACCTATAATGCAGAGATTAATCCCACTTCTCCGGTATATGTCAGGCATGTATTTACAGACATCCCTGAGTTCCGCTCAACAGGTTCAGGATCGTCACCTCTTGACTTTGTGGCAAATGGTACAAAGACATCAGCAGACGTTAAATCATGGGAATGGCATATAGCATCTCCGGACGGAGTAATCTCTTCATATGACGGAGATAGTGTACGGACTGTATTTGCTGAAACCGGCATTTACAATGTCACTCTTGATGCCATCTGGAATAATGGCAATACCACAACATCACTCACAAAGACAATACTTGTAACGGCCCCGCCACCGAACCCTAAAGCCTCAGAAAAAGCATCTGTGAAGATTAACGGAACTGTGACTGAAACACTTCCGGACGGGTCACAGAGGTTAATCATTAATGAAACACTGGCGGGCAATGTAACCACAACTCCGGGCAGCATAATCATTGAAAGACCTGACGGAACGAGGATCAATATTAACACAACCGGAAGTCCGACAGTGAGCGGCGGGAATGTTACCGGTCAGATTTCATCCGTAACAATGCAGCAGCCAGACCTTAATGCGGCATTCAACGGCAGTCCTGGAAACGCATCTGTCGGGGTTTCTATGACGATGAACTCCTATAACGAGGATGCCAGCCTTACCACTGAGATCAGTGAGGGCTGTGCAGATGATGCGAAAAATGCCTTCTCGGTTGCCTGTCCGGGTTTAAATGAGGTCGCCTATACGGTTTATTTCACGAAATCCGGCTTTGATACAGATTCCTCTGTTACAGGAGCAGTACTGGACTTCTCTGTCAATACCACATGGGTAAATTCAATGGGCGGGCCGGATAAAATTACCATTGTCAGGTGGAAGGATGACGGAACGTCCGAACAGATTAAACCACAGTATCTTGGTATTTCCGGAATGCAATCACTATTCCGGGCAGTAACTGACGGATTCTCTGTATATGGTGTGGCAGGATTCACTCCGGCTGAGGCACCTTCTGACAGCAGCAGTGACGATAATCCCGTCTGCGTAAAGGATCTGCATAACCTGAAGGCAGGTTCTTTGTCTGTGACTGAACTGACCGGCACAGCCTTTACAGAGATTTCCATTACTCCTGCAAAGGATATCTCTGATTTAAGGATTACCACACAGGAGATGAATTATCCGGGTGCAGGCATGGGTGTGCCAAAGGACGCAGAGATTCTGGAATACATAAAGACCACTCTTTATTATACCGCTGCTTCATCGCTTGAGAGAGTGTCATATACAGCAAAAATCCCTGTAGAATGGCTGGATAATAACAACAGTTCACTTCCGGCAGTCTGGTACTACAATGAATCAGCCGGTCTGTGGAATAAGGCGGAAATCCTGAGTACAAAAGCAGAGGACGGATATATATTTGCAGTCTCTGAACCTGAGATGCCCGGATTCGGGTGGTTCGCAGTCGGAGGAATTCCGGTGGAACTGATTTTAGGCAATGAAACCCTGCCTCTTGGACCAGGGCCGGAAATTCCGTCTGAAGAACCGGCAGAATCCGTAACTCCGGCATCTCCCACTGCAACAGCAGAGCCAGCCGGAGATATGAAGGGTGGTACGCCTGTGCCCACCACAACGCCTCTTTCTGTGTTGATGGTCGTATCCGGAATATTCGCGGCTGCCGGAGTATTACAGTATAGGAAGAAGCATTAATCTGCCTGATGTTCAGGTCAGATCTCAAATACAAAGGGCAGATGATGCCCAATTCTTTTTTTTAAAAAGTTTTCATCCTGAATGATCAATATTGTCCATTTGTAATGGATAAATTAATGATTATTCAGATTAATTATCATATATGATCCTTAAGGATGAACTTGGAAGGATTGCCGCTTCACAGAGAAGCGGCATTGAACACCGCAGTCCGGGAACATCAAGAGAGAGCCTTAAAAAGATCAGACCTCTGGAGAACTTTGCCATAGTAATATCCGGGATCAGGAGATGCGGCAAAAGCACTCTTCTTCTCCAGTCCATGAAAGGTGAAGATGGATATTTTTATCTGAATTTTGAGGACCCACGCCTGAGCGAATTTGAGCTGAATGATTTTGAAATTCTTGAAGAGGTCTTTGAAGAGAACTACGGAGAGAATGAACTCTATTATTTTGATGAAATCCAGAACCTCTCCGGCTGGGAATCCTATGTCAGATACCTTCTGGACAACAACAGAAAAGTGATAATTACAGGTTCCAATGCATCTCTGTTAAGCCGTGAGCCTGGTACAAAACTAACCGGAAGAAACCTCAGGCTTGAACTGTTTCCTTTTTCGTACCGGGAATATCTGAAATTCATGAAAAAAGATGACTCTGAGGAAAATTTCCATAGTTATCTCTTCACCGGAGGATTTCCCGAATACCTGAGAACCGGCATGGATGAGGTCCTGCAAAACCTTCTTCTGGATATTATTGCAAGGGATATTCTGTTCAGGTACAATATCAAAAATCCGGGAGTAATTACTGAGATTGCAGTGTATATGCTTGCCAATATCTCACGTGAGTTTACCCTGTCAAAACTCCGGAAGACATTTTCGTCCATTGGCTCTGTTACAACCATTGCCTCATATGTGGACTATCTTGAGGACAGTTACATTATATTTACACTGCCAAGATTCAGTTATTCGATAAAAAGCCGTCAGATTAATCCAAAGAAAGTGTATGCGGTTGACAATGGTTTTATCCGGGCGAATTCTACCGGATTTTCAGATGATTATGGCAGACTCCTTGAAAATTATGTATTTCTGGAACTGCGGAAGAGGTACCGTGAGGTCTTCTATTTCAGGGAGAAGGGTGAATGCGATTTTCTGGTAAAGGAAAATACAAAGATAACAAAAGCGGTTCAGGTATGCTATGATCTTAACAACCGGAATAAGGGCCGGGAAATAAACGGACTTTTGGAGGCGATGGAGAAGTTTGGTCTGGATGAGGGTTATATCCTGACATTTAACCAGAAGGATGAAATTACTGTTGATGGCAGAAAGATAAGCATAATTCCGGCTAAGAACTATTTAGCGTTTTAATGTCGTAATCCTGCTTATATTTAATATTAGATTATTTTTAAAAATTATCATATTTCTGAGATAAATTTATATTTGTGTCTTTCATATTAAAAGTTACTATGGCACGCACAAAATTAAGAAGATGCGATAACCCAATGTGTGAAGGTGCGGCATGTATGAATCGAACTTACATCAGACCAAAGGTTAACGGGAAACAAACATTTCTTCCGGTAGGCTGGTGGTGTCCCTTTTGTGGGTGGTTTGTGAATGACCTGCCGGAAGAATAGAATAACCATTTTGTTAACGTTAACAATATGGTGCAGTTATCAAAGGGACATTTTGTCCTTTTGCAGAGTCGTCATTGTGGCGGATCTGCTTTTTTTGGCAAGGGGCAATTGTTGCATCTTGCCATTTTGAGTTATTGGCAAAAGGTCATTGTGACCTCTTTCCATTTTGGAAACAGTTCATACCTGGTTGGTGGCAATAGTTTACCACTAACAAAAAAATCATGAAGAAAGGATGAGAAGGGTTTTGTTTTGGTTATGGTAATAAAACCCTAAACGCCGTTAAGAACCTTACACAGGCCGTTCTGTACGGCCCTGTATCGCATTTTATTTTGAAACATGACTATAAGATTGGTTTGAATTTCCTCTGCAAGAAGGATGTTTGAGAATTTTTGATTTTTTCGAGATATTATATATGAAAACCTCAGGAGAAATCATATCTGTGCGGAGACGTTCAGGCAACAACGGCCTGAATCCGGCGGGTCCGATGATGAAAGGCTGTGGTTAAACATCACCCGGAGAAATGCCGTTCCGCGATAGAACATTCACCCATGATCATATTAATATTACTGTTGATTATTATGGTGGAAAAAAATATTATTTTATACATATCCGGTTCACTTCTTTTTTCTCCCGGTTTTTTTTACAAATGGTGATTTAAAAGCAGGGGTTTTTAATTTAAACGTTGGCATTTTGGGTGTTTTCCCGGATATAACACCAGGCATAGGATTCGTCCTAAACCAATCATCAACGCTCCGTTTAGATTTTTTAGATTTCGTACTTTTCTTCTTTCCGGAATGGTACCTTGGATATTTTGCATTACTTGCGCGTCTTCCAGCACTATCATCCCCGGTCGGGGATGGAATAACAGGGATAGGAACCACAGGGATAGGTATTACCGGGTTTCCACCTATAAGCGGGTCAGGGACTTTTGAACCGTCCGGGTCCTTCACAGGTCTTGGACTCGTTATTATTGGGCGCCAACCTACAAGCGGGTCACGAACCTTTGGGGATCCTTTACCAACAAAATCATAATCTCTTCCTCCACCACCTCCACCGGTTGGAGGGGAAGAAGGTTCCTCTCTTTTTCCTTTCGTTTTTGACGGTGTGGGCGATGGCCGCCTGTTTCCGGGTATTGTTGGTGATGGTGAGAATACAGGTTTTATCACATTGATTTTACCAGGACTCGGACTTTTATTGATATTTATTGTAAGTTCTCCGGGTTTCCCTGTAATTTCCTTCTGCGATGCTTTAAGGGCATCTTTATACATTCCGGTGCCCTTCAGGGTATCAATTGATTTCTGTAGCCTGACCGCCTGAACCTTCTTAAAGGGGTTTATTGTCTGCCTCTTCTGTTCTGCAAGGTACTGGCTTACATCCACGAGGTCCACAAGGTCTTTTCCCCTGTGTGGGGCAGGACCATATTTCCATTTAAGTTTCCCTTCTGGACCACCCATAACTCCGGCAGCCTTCCGGCCGGCCTGACTGTATAAGGGTTCCTGTGTAAGTTTGTCAGCCTTAAGCAGTTTATCAGGCATCCAGTCAAAAGGCAATTTGGGCGCTTTGTCTCCGGCGTAAATATTTGTTTTTACTGTTTTGGGTTGTTTAAATCCCGGATAACCATCCGGGATTGGGTGGGTATCCACAGCATGAGCAGTTTTTTCAGACCCTACCTTATTCACGATACCGGAACCCTTAATTTCATAATTTTTGCCAAGTTTTGAAAGCACGTTTTCATTAAAAGCAGCCGGATTTTTCACAAAAACGTCTAAATCAGATGTTACACGGGGCGGTTTAGGCATCTGGCCGTACGTTGTTACGGTCCCATACAATGAATGTGGCTCATTTGAAAGAATGCTTTCAAGGGTTTTCCCGGATTGCGGACCTAAATTTCTTATTTTTGTCAGGTCGGGGTCTTTCAGGAATTTACTGTTTACGCCTTTTGTAAGGCGACCAATGTTTGATGTTGCGTGAATTGCAGCTGCATCTGTTTTGGGTGCTCTGATGATGATTCCCGCTTCAGTGCCGTATGATCTGAAGGGTGCTGTTATGGGTCTTGCAGCTGCACGTGCACCACCGAGGATCACACCGCCAACGGCAAGCTGTAAGAGAGTGTCAACCGGATTTTCAGCAGCTGTTTTTGCCTGGTGTTGCAGTCCGGTTTGTGTAGCGCCCACAACAGTTCCTGCCGCACCGGTGACACCTTTCTTCCCGGCAACCTGGAATACCTTTTCAACTGTTGCCGGGGCATAGCCGGCCACCTGGGCGGTTCCGCCGAGAACATCACTGGTCGTTGTCATCAATTTTTTTAAAATAGGATCTATGTCAGACGTCTGGTTGATTTTCTGGTTTGCCTGACCAAACTGTGATGATATTTTAATTCCGGACCGTGCGGCAAACTGAGAGAACCCGGAGAAATCTGAGTCTTTATCTTCGGGCTTCTTAAGCTCGTAATGCTCACCGGTTCTTGGGTTGTAAGCGCGGTTGATGAATGTCTCCTGTGCTTTTTCCCGCTTTTTTCGTTCCTCACGCTCTTTACGTGCGGCAAAGATTGACTCCTTCTTCTTCTGCCGGTTTATGTCGGCCTGTGATGGCTGACCTCCGGTTGCAGAGGGTACTTTAAGTGCCGGGTCTGAGGCTCCCCTGTTGTTGTGTTTGTAGTTAAAATTGTCAAATGCCATTTTTTACCTCCTTACATAAATCGAATAAATCACAGCTGTAACACAGACAGCGATCATCATAACCGCCACTCCCTGGAAATCAGCCGGAAGCCGTACAAGCACGAAACCGGAGAACAAAATACCAATTCCGCCCGGAATAATCATATCACGCTGCATAATCCACAGACCAACAAACGGCATACAAAACACAATCAACAACGCAAACGGCCCTAAGCCAGAATCAGAATACACCCCGAAAACCTCACCTGCAAGTGCAGACAGATTCATGCCGGTAGAATCTTCGCTTATATAAGGCTGGTCAATTCCCAGATAAGACATAATTATATCGGATGAGTCTTCATTCATCATGGCGATGGTAGCCGAGGCGGTCGGTCTGTAAAGTGAGGATGTTTTCGCCGAAACATCATCCAAATAAACTTCTGATGTTGAATCAGAGACTAGCCTGAAATATAGAGTGTATGTCCCTGAAAAATCACTTACATCTACCTGTGAGTTTCCAGAACAGAAATTCACATCTTCTGAGTAAATTTCTGTGAGATCCAGAAGAATTTTAAAATTGCCAGAACCAGAACCGGACCATGTGAAAGTTACAATTCCAACACCTGTTAAATCGACATCTGTCTGTGAAATACTGCTGAAGCCTGAGCTTTCCGTTTCAAAATAAACCTGTCCGTCTGACATAACAGGGAATGCACCGCCGTCCAGGCGGGCACGCTGCCAAAAATCAAAACCATCTGAAAAGTCACCATCCAAAATTCTTTCGTCAGTTGCAGCGCACGAAATCCCGGTTAACGAAAAAATAAAAAATAGGGCTATTAATTCGCGAATCAATTAAATCCCCATCAAATATCCCTTAAACGTGCAGATTCCGCCCGTATCTTTTCAAAAGCCTTCTTTCTTTGATTAGCTTCATATTTTGGCAGGATAAAAAAATATCCTATTAGACTAATTCCGCCAATAAGCATCAGCGCCGGAATAATTGGCAGTGGTTCTTCCTCAACAGGTGTTGGTTCTGGTGTCGGCTCAACCCAGGGCACAACCTGAAATGCAGCACTTGCAGCTGGCACAATTGCAGCTGACAAAAGCAGCAGCACGATTATATTTTGAAAACGATTCCTCATCTCAATCCTCCATAAAAAATTTTGTTATGTTTAAATAATATTAAGGTCAACAACATATAAAATTGTTATCTATTAAATAATTATTATATTTTTATTAAAATTGCAATATACTTAAAGGCATTTATGCATTTTTTTTTCGCACGTGGGCGGCGACTGTTAAAATAACTTGTACAGAAAATTTTTGAGCCGAATTTCTTTCAGGGGTAATATGTTGATATCCAGATGTTTTTGATGTGTGAGGAAATATCAAGAGCAAATTTCAGATTACCTGAATGAAGAGAGCGGGTTTTTTTTCGCACGCGGGCGACGACTATTAAAATAACTTGTACAGTAAAAATTTTGAGCCGAATTTCTTTCAGGGGTAATGAGATGTTACGTTTTGATATTTGGAAAAGAGTGAATGTTTTTTAGGAGATTTTAGTTTATTCACTGGACATTGTCTTAACAGCCTTTGATGTTATGTCACTGGCGTTCATCCCCTTCTGTTTTGGGGTCAATGTGTTTGCAAGATCAACTGTAAACCAGCGATGCTCATATTCACCATCCTCTGGATCCACGTGCCTGATAAACTCAATGCGACCTGGATAGATTGTTTGTGTGCCGTCCGGGTTTTTTACGGTGACTGCACAAGTCGTAATCTCTTCAATCTCACTTATAAGCGAAAGTTCGTTAAACATACAGGTTTGGCTTTGCCGGTCCATAACCTGCAAGCTCTCAATCGTCATACCTTCACAAGCCAGGAAAATATCATTCATCTCCGGGAAGAATTCACCTTTCGCATGCAGATTTTGGTATTCATCATAATGCGCCGGTCGGAACTTTTCAACTAATCCAAATATGCGGTTCTCAATTTTTTGCAGTCGTGCTTCCAGACTGGAAATTTGTTTTTCATCAACCATGTTTTTCACCACTTAACATTATATTAAGTGATACACTTATTAGAGCAATTAGTATATATAATTTACTAACCTATTTGTTAAGTGAATTATGAAGCAAGGTTTTGGTAAAGTTATAAAAATGTCCTCATCACGGACACACTACGTTTCGATACCTGCATTGATTACAAGTGATGATGCCTATCCATTCACACCAGGTGAAAAAATCCGGGTTACTGTTGATGGTCAACGGCTTATTATTGAAAAATGTCCGGCCGATGACTGAATTATCTATATGAGTAATTCATAATCACCAATGGTAAGTTTTGACCTTCACACTTTGCCTGTGTTGTCTTTTCTCAGGTTGCACTGTGTGTTTTATCCATCAAATATCTAAAATAGATTTTAGGTGGCCTGGTGTGGCTCTGATGCGAAATTATCAAATATCACTTTTGGTAATGATTTTATATTAAAAAAATAACCAATGGTTATGAAATTCAACAAAATTGGAATTTTGACTGGTCTGAATGTGGTAGTGAAAAATTATCCCGTTCGGCTGCAGATTGATTTTTTTAAAAATTTTGAAATGCTGATTAAAAACCAGTCAACAAATTATCAGCTGCACATTGTGCCAAATCAGAAAATGGCTATGAAGATTTTTTGTGCTGAACAGCGGGAGTTTGCAGCTCTTGCACTGCTGAAAGAATTTCTCCTGGTTGCTGATGAATGGCCTGGGGTGAGGGGTGATTTTGCTCGGTTGGGATTAGAAGTTTCAGAACGGAATCATCTGATCTTTGCGATTGATAGAAATTTCAATTTTGACACAGTTAAAAAAAGGGTGAGATTTCCGGATGAAATAAAGTCACTTCCTGAAGATGCGTTTTGTGTAAAAGGATCATGTTTACCCCAGTTTTAAATTTTTAAAATTTTTTTTAAAATTTTTGTAAAATTTTGTAAATTTTTGTCTTTTTAAATATAGAATTACTTAACTTTTTTTAAAAATCTATAACTTTGTGTTGACTTAAAAATTAGATAATTAGGTAAATTAGGTTGATTCCCACCATAACTCATACGTATATTTTTAATTTTTTTTTTTTTTTTTTTGCACTTATGTAATAATAAAAAAAAAAACTTTTTTTCCGCCCCCGCGTAAGGAGGGATTTTACCTAATTTACCTAATTATCTAATTTTTAAGTCAACACAAAGTTATGATTTTTTTAAAAAAGTTAAGCAATTCTATATGAAAAAAAACAAAAAATTTACAAAATTTTTTAAAATTTTACATTTTTTTTACAAAAGTTATTTTTTTAAGAAAAGGAAAAAATGTTAGAATATTTTTGTCTGTGGTCCGTTGTGCTCAACAAACCAGTGTTTTTTGTTGTCAGTGGTTAAACCAGATTCCCGGAGAATCCACCCTCCAGGCCAACGTCTATCCTTCTGCTTTCGCAATTCTTTTGCAATGCTCCGGGATGATGCTGATTTCTTACTTGCCCAGGCATCAGCCATCTCTGTTGGCAGATGGTGAATAATCTCCAGACTCTGTTTTTCTGCATGGTCAGCTTTTAAATCATCAATAATCTTTGCCACAGTCCACGGCTCATCAAAGCGTTTGTGCAGGAAACTTAAGAAATCCTCCCACTCTTCAAGTTCAGAATCAGCTTCAAAATAAACAGCATCTGAATTTTTCATGAAATCCTTTAATCCGGAAAATTCAACAATTCCGCCAATAATATCACGCCATTTTTCAAAGCTTCCCACCTTTGGTATTTTCTTTGGTGTGGGGCAACCAGCTTTAACCCATGCACGGGCTATTGTGTAAACGGCTGCAAGGGCTGTTCCCCGATTCTGTAAAATATACTCATTAATATTTTCATGTTTAAATCCGGTTCTCTGCCAGGGAATGGCAACCTTTGCATCAATCTTTGAAATCCATATTCGCCTTGCCAGGTCTCCACCAATGGCAACATTGTTGCCATTCAACATCCAGAAGGCATCATTTTTTAATTTCATGTTTTCGGATTTACCCAATATTCTCCCCCCAATTTCCGGTGAAGTTAATTCCTTTGCCAAAATTCCAGCTGAAATAGTTCTGCTTAGGTTATCGAAAAATATGATATTATCACCATCTCTTAACGCTGTAAAAATTTCCTTGCGCAATTCCTCAGTTTCTCCAAAATTTCTTGAAGCTGGGATATCACCTGTTGCAATAATGCCGACAATTTTTTGCAGCAAACTCGCTCCCGTGCCCGCCTGTGGTTTATCTACTACAAAAGCCGGGCATATTTCCCCAACATATTTCCTGAGAACAGCAGTAAACACCGCAGCAATGACGTTTGTCCGGCTGCATTCATCAACAAACGGGAAATCTGTAAAGAGGTCCTTATAAAAACCAACTGATTTTTTAACATCTTCTTCTGTTGGATTTTCCGGAATATCCGGCATAGTAAAGCCTTCTTCTGGGCAAAAATAATATTCAGATTCAGGATCATAACCCTGCACTGTGTGAATAGAACCGTCCGGATGAAAAATTGGAACTTCACTTATTCCCTTCAGGTTAGGAAACGGCCATTCATCCGGAGGCATGGATAAAAGATCATCCACAACAGGCCACGGGCACACATCAGGAACAGCAGTTAATTCTTTTCCGTTTTTGCGGATTGCTACCCAGTCAACAGAACGCTCCATCTTATACCTCATATGAGTCCGTGTAAGCTGCTCTACTGTCGGTCTGCCTTCTCTGCCACGGATCACCCTGACCAACTGATTATGCCGCGTAAAAATTGATGGAGGATTGTTGTGCCGGTGTAGTTCTGATAAGACAGTGGCTGCTGTATCTCTGACCTGCTCCTGAAGGAATGTAACCGGAGTTAAACCGGATTCATTTTTTTCTGAAAAATCTTTCAGAATTTCTTCTTTTTTTTCCGGTGTGAGCTGTGGTTTCTCTTCGGCTGATTTTTTTATCAGCTGCATTTTCAACAGCTCAGCGGCTTTCTCCAGGGCTTTCTCATCATTGCCGGAATAACCATATTCCAGCATTGCATCATACGGAGAGTTTGAATGGTCAGGGTCCAGATTATCAGAATCATGATGTGAGTAAAATCTGCCGTTGTCAAGAATTACAATTCCAGGTGTCTGAGACTTGGAATTTGGGCTGATAAACCGCTCTCCTTCCCTCTGACAATACCAGTTTAAAACTTCAGAAGCAAGGTATTTCTTGTTAAATTCTTCAATTATAACTTTCCTGTGCCCCTTTTTCTTCTGGTAATCTTTTTTTCCGGAAGAAGAAAGCTGAGCAACTGCCTTTATTGCATCAGGGGTTACCAATTCGATTTTTTCCGGAACTGATATAATCCGGCTTATTCTTTGTGGTCTTTCCGCTGTATTCAGGCCTTTCCGCGTATGTGTTCCAGGTAGTTTTGAGATTCTTGATGAGTTAAAAACCCCAGTATCAACTTTAGCTTTCCCCGAAAATTTACCATCAAGAACATATAGAAAATCCTTGACCAATTGCCTTGATTCCGTATCATTTGGCAGATTTACTTTGAAATAGGCATGATAGCCATTTCCTGAATCAACCTTTACAGGTTCCGGGAATCCCGCCATTCTCAAGAACAATAAACTCTTATTCAGAACCTTAAGGGCATCGGCCTTCTCTTCATCGGTTGCATTTGTTCCTGCACCGTGGTCAGGGTCGATATCCAGAAGGATCCACCTGCGGGTTATTATGTCTGCATCCCTGGTTGTTTTGCTACTTGGTGCTAAACCATGTCCTGCTTTTTTTCCGGATTTGTTAATCTCATTAAAAATAAAGTATGTCCCTTTTGCCTCATGGTCAACCAGATTTAAAACATCATCCGAAGCCTCTTCAAAATTATCATAAATTCCTGAATATATTTTGTTATTTGGAAAAATTGCCCGTATCTCGAACAATTCACCCGGATTTTTAAATATTTTCAGGGCTTTTATGATTTCCTCACGCTGTTCAGCGGTCATTTCTCCGGATAACATTTTCCATGCCCCCGTGAAAAGGTAAAAACTTCGTGAAGGATTTTTTTATCTCTTTTTCCACTTCGAACAGCTAAAAAGTCTTTTATTGTCACATGAAAAGTTCTGTCGAAAACATCGATGTAAAACCCCTCATGTCCATGTGTCCGGATTACAGCAACCGAATCATCAACGTTTGAATATGCCGAACAGATTCCACCATACGGCAAAAAATGCTGCAACTGCACATTATTCACTATGAAAAAATCCCCATCGCAGAAGATCACAACATCCTTATCTGCTGATGTTGTAATGTGTGGTGCCGGGTATTTTCTGGTAGCCATCAAAAAACACCTCCGGAATACAAAAATATATATATATTTCCGGACAGAATGTATTCTGTTCTGATTGTACAGATTGACATTCAGTCATCTCCATCAACCAGAATCCAGGTACCATTCCTGATAGCCTGTTCGGCTGCTAATCTGTGAAGGCCATCCAGATTTTCAAGAACATCCCTTTTTATCCGGAATTTTTCAATCATCTGTTTTGGAATCTCAGCAGGATTACTGCAATGGAAACCTTTATTATTACACCTGTGTAAAACAGTATTCATACTGAACCTTCCTTTAAATTTAAGTGGTCAGTAGATGAATCAGCACCATGAGTTTGGCGACCTGGGTGCTGATTCGCCTTTTCATATTCTTCTTCCAGGGCTTTTCTCAAAATCCCAGATATGGAGATCTTATTTTCTCTTGCAAATTTGTGTAGATGCTCATCCACAGAGACATTTGTGTGCATGAACCGCTTGCCATTCGCATACGTAATTATCATTTTTTCCTCCGATTACCGCCGTCCACTTGAACAGGGTTAAAGCTAATAACTCCTCGATAGTATAAAAAATTACTCGTGGTAATTAACATTTTTATTATCAAATTAGTAAATAAACTGTCTAATAATTCAGCAAAACACCGTTTAATAGACACTTTTGTATCATAAAGCGCACAATGATTGCAATCAGTCATAATTCCCCGCCGCACTCAGCCGCCGAAGTTTATCTTCAAACTCTTTCATGAGCTCCTGATACTCCGGCAACATCTCCGCCTGCTCTTTGGCAATCTTTGCCTCATCAACCGCCTCAACTGTCAGCTCAAGCCCGCATGTTCCACAAAATCTTTGTGTCGGCGGGTTAATCGTCTGGCACCTGCTGCACTGTAACGGTTCAAGCGTTTTCCTTCTGCACCGTCCGGATGAAAGCTTAATACCTGCCAATTTGGCCATTGCGTCATCTGTGTCTGCGTTGGAGAGATGGCCGTATGTTCCCAGCATGTCGGTGCATTGATTGCCCCACATCAACGATTTTATGATACTTTCTGAAACTCCCTGCTGTAACAGGTGGGTAATCCTTGAATGCCTGAATAGATGCAGAGTTATATGTTTCTCAATCCCTGCACGCTCTGCCAGCTTCCGGAGATGTTTAACTGTGCTGCAATAGTGCATTGGCTGGTAGCGATTATTTGTTAAGAATAGAAAACTGTCGGGTGTCATTCCTTCCGGCCATTTATTCAGGAATTTTTCAGTTTTTGAAAGGTGATAATACTCGTCCTTCCAGGCTGCCAAATACGCCCTCGACATTACCAAAGGGATATACCGCGTTTTTCCGGTCTTGTTTTCTCCAGTGATGATTAACTTTACCGACCAGTCATCAAAGGATAGCTGCCCCCAAGTCATATCCGCAAGTTCACCAACCCGGCAACCGCTTTCATAGAGCATTGCAATAAATGCCCGGTCCCGGTTGCATCTACACGCTTCAATGAGTGCCCGGATCTCCTCCGAGGAGAGCATCATTTCATTCGTTTTCGTTGACCGATATGACGGGGTTTTGACATTTGACCGAACTTTCTTCTCAGATATTGCAACAATTTCCTCATCAATCATCCAGAGAACAAAACGCTTTATCGTTCTGATATAATCAATCTGCGAATTGCGTTTATACAGGTCTTCTTCTCCATCCGGTTTTTTTGCAAATTTTAAGTTTTCAATCCCCTGTAACAGGCTGGTCAGTGTGACCTTATTGAACTCCGGCAGAAACTGCCTCCAGTTCACCAGGACGTAAGTGAGCTTATACTTCCTTGCAGGGGTGCATGAAGATGTCTCTTCCAGGACAAATTTTTGTATAAGGTCAGCATCATTTTCAGTTATCCGTTTTTCTTCTAAAGCGGCGGCTATACAGTTTTTTCTGTAATCTGCAAAACTTGAGTTTTTAGAATGAAAACGATGGTTCTTCTTTCCTACCATAGTAAAAAATAGGCTGAAGATATATATAATGGTGGTGTGCAGGATTAACGTATTTTATATAAATAAAAAAAGAAGTCCGGCTAAGGATTTTGATTATTAAATCAGAGTTGTCACTGTCCGGAAAAATCTACCCGGACCACCTCGAAATTACAAACTCCGGCTCTTTCCCCGAAGGTGTCACTCCGGAAAAACTCTCATCCGGCCATATCTCAGTCCTGCGGAATCCGGATATTGCTCACGTTATGTATCTTCGTGGATTTATGAAAACGGTTAGGACGTGGCAGTGTAATGATTAGAGAGTCATGCACAAAATCAGGGCTTCCTATTCCTGAATGGTCAGAAGACGGGCATAATGTTACACTTACTTTCTTTGCCCCCCAAGTCAACCCCCAAGTCACCCCTGAAGTAATGAGAATACTAAATGCCTTAAATGGTGAGATGTCAAGAAATGAACTTCAGGAAATGCTCGGTTTAAAGGATGCCAAATATTTCCGTAAGGCATACATCCTCCCGGCTCTGAATGAGGGGTTAATTGAGATGACAATTCCCGATAAGCCAAAGAGCAGACTACAGAAATACCGGCTTACTGGAAAAGGAAAGGAACTGAAGAACAACATGAAATCGTAATCGGGATTGAGAGGAGACTGTCATAGATAATATTGAAAAGGCAGTTGATGAGTCACTTGTCCGGGCAAAGAGTCTTTTGGCAGAGTATTCTTAAAAAAGCGTTTGAGGGCAGACTTATCCCGCAGGACCCTGATGATGAACCGGCATCCGTTCTTCCGGAGAGGATTTTAGCGGAGAAGAAAGAGAGGGCAGAATTTGCAGAATGGCTGAAACAGGAGAAGAAGGTAAAAAAATAACTAAATGAAGAAGGAAATAAAAGAAGAAAGAATGAACAGATATAATATTCTGTGGTCCTGAATTATTTCAGCAATTTAAGTATTTCTTAGCTGAGAACCACTAACAACCGGAAACTTTGGCAAATGAACCAACCTGGAATTCAGTCAGAGAAACAACAGTAATGTCTTCCCCGTCATTAATATTATCTTCATAATGCAATTCTACAGCCTCGTTAATATTTTGCATAAGTTCATCCAGTGATTTACCCTGTGTAAATATATCAGTCCCAATTCCACGGGCACACCAGAATTCTCCATCACGATATATATTAAATTTTATCAGCATACTTCTTTCTCCTCTATTTTTTATGTTTGATTCACATGAATATAATCTGTCTCTTTGTGGGTATTTTCCTCTTTAATCCTCATCAAATTTATGTAATTATTCTCAAATCCTGTTCTCATCTTAAGATCTATTGTATAGTTCCCTGACCTGTATTACCTGCTCATAAAACGGCAGGTTCCTGTTTATGATGTTCCTCAGCTCACCGGGCGTTACGATAACAGCAGATAACTTTCTCTCTTTGATAAATTCATAGGAATTAAGGACAGATGAGACTTTCTTCTTCTCATCAGTCTCAATTAAAAGGTCAATATCGCTCTCCAAAGAGTCCTCACCACCTGCACAACTTCCAAAAAGAATTATCAGGCTGACTTTGTTCTCCGGATTTTCAAGGGTCTTCAGGATTTGTGGCTTTTCCCATTGGCTGCTTCAAGATAAAGTTCGATAGCCTCATGGATATTTTGGAGGGCTTCTTCCTTTGTATTTCCCTGTGAATGACATCCCTTCAGAGCAGGACAGTGAACAGAATATGTGCCGTCATCTTCTTCAAATACAATTTCAGGTTTCATTTTGGTCAACGTATATTTTAAATGTTTAATATAATTGTTTGGCAATCCCACTTATTTGATCTCAATGGTGCTGTAGATTTCCTTATCTGTATAATCAAGGATATTTAGATCGCTAATGAAAACTATTTGTCAATTTGACTATGATTCAGTTTTATTTTGAATGCTTAATATTTGGTCGTACAGTCTTTTATTTATCCAGAAATTTCCTGTTTCCCTTAATTTATCCATCTCTTCTTTAATAGAAATCGCCTCATCATTTTTTCCTGCTTTAATAAGTAATCCAAGTATTCCTGTAACCCTGAGTTCATATGTTGAGGCAACACGGCGAGCCTCAGTTTCGTCCAGAAGAACTACATCCGGTTTTTCTTCAAGTGCCAAGACTATACTTTCTGCTTCTCCTGCATGAAGTTCCTGCATCAGTGCTTTTAATAAGTGCGTATTTTCAGGTTTTTTTACCTTAATATGTCCAGACTCTGATAAATAGATTAATTCCTCTGATCCTGGCCTGTTCTTTCCCTGAATTACAACTTCGTACCATACTGCGGGAGGTATGATTACTGAATCAAACTGGTATAACAGATTAATCCTGCCTATTGCAGAGAGATTGATTAATGGAGAGGAGTTACTCACTGCTATTGGCATATTCCAAATCCTGCATTAAGTCATCATCAGTATAGTGCCTTGGAATTTTTCTCCTGCCAAGAAGTTCTTCCCATTCCAATCTTTTCATATCTGCGAGTTCACATGCCTTTCCGGATGACAAAATACCTCTCTGATATAAGGCAAGAGCAAGCTCCTGTTTAAGTTCAGCCTGTATATTATCCGGAGGAAGGCGTAATGCCTGGATAATATTCTGGGGGACTGTTATGGTTATATCTGTCATTTCTGCCTCTTTGAATAGATTATGTATTGATAAATTATAAATGACTTATGAATTTATAAATGCTGGTATCAGGATTTATATTTCTCCTGGTAATTTATCCGGAATGGTTATGGAAAATCATATTAACAGTGATAATGTCCCTTGACCATCTGCATTCAGCATTATTTATTTCCGGTTCTTTATCCTCAAAATGGAGTTTTACAGCCGCAATGGCGTTTTGTATAAGTTCATCCAGAAGTTTTCGGCACTCCATAAGAGTTATCAGGATTTTTATATCCAGAATAAGATGATTGTCCATATTTACCCGGTAATTTACCAATTCTCCCCCAAACTACCCTTTTTAGAATTCCGGCAGTAAATCCAACAGAATAAAGCACCCGGAGAATTAAAACTAAATAGCAAATCATGGCATCCGAATCTGCAGCACTTGTGCAAAAACTATGGAATTACTGCAATGTACTAAGAGATGACGGCGTAAGCTATGGGGACTACGTTGAACAGCTCACATATCTTTTATTCCTAAAAATGGCAGACGAATAAAGCCGCCCGCCATTCAACAGACCGTCCACAATTCCGGATGAATACAACTGGGAGAAACTGACATCAAAAGACGGCGATGAACTTGAACTCCAGTACCGCCACACACTCGAAAACCTCGGCAAAGAGTCAGGTCTTCTCGGCATAATATTCAGAAAATCCCAGAACAAAATACAGGACCCGGCAAAACTAAAACGCCTCGTTGACCTCATCGGAAAAGAGACGTGGATTGGACTTGACATGGACGTCAAGGGAGAGATCTACGAAGGACTTTTACAGAAAAATGCGGAGGACACAAAGAGCGGTGCCGGGCAGTACTTCACTCCAAGACCTTTAATACAGGCAATAGTTGAGGTGACAGGGCCAAAGCCCCTCCAGACAATAACCGATCCTGCATGCGGAACAGGCGGATTCTTCCTCGCAGAACGGGACTATCTCGTAAAAAACTACAACCTCGACCGTGACCAGAGCAGATTTTTAAAGGAAGAGACCTTCAGGGGCGTTGAAATCGTAGACAGTGCAGCACGCCTCTGTGCCATGAACCTCTATCTGCACGGGATTGGAAGCGATGAAAGCCCGATAAGCGTAGGCGACTCCCTGCTCTCAGAGCCAAAAGAGCACTTCGACCTTGTCCTCACCAATCCTCCGTTTGGGAAAAAGAGCAGCTACACAATAATCAACGGTGACGGAAAAGCGGAAAAAGAGAAGCAGACATACGAAAGGGATGACTTCTGGGCGACAACATCCAACAAACAGCTAAACTTCCTTCAGCACGTAAAAAGCCTCTTAAAAATAAACGGCAGTGCGGCAGTCGTTGTCCCCGATAATGTCTTGTTTGAAGGCGGTGCCGGAGAGACCATCAGAAGAAAACTACTTGAAGAATGTGATGTCCATACACTGTTAAGGCTCCCCACCGAAATTTTCTATGCACAGGGTGTTAAGGCGAATGTCATCTTCTTTGATAGTAAACCCGGTAGGGGAGAACCATGGACAGATATGCTCTGGATCTATGATTTAAGGACAAATATACACTTTACCCTGAAGGAAAATCCTCTCACAAGAGAGGATTTAAAAGACTTCATTGCCTGTTATAACCCGAAAAACCGGCACGAAAGAAGGGAAACTGAACGTTTCAGGCAGTTTGCCTATGATGATATAATAAAAAGGGACAAAGTCAGCCTTGATATATTCTGGCTCAAAGACGACAGCTTAAAGGACACTGAAAACCTGCCTGAGCCTGATGTCATAGCCAAAGAGATTACTGAGAGCCTTCAGACTGCACTTGTGCAGTTTTCAGATATTTATGAGGATTTAAAAGCGGAATGATATTACCCGGCATCAATTGTTAAAATAGTGCTTAGATCCGTGATCTTTATCCTGAAAATCCGGATTATGAGATATTTCCGGGCAGGGTCATATGAACAAATAAATGCCTGTCATTCCAATGTGGATATATGAATAATGAAGAAGTTGAGATCAATGATTATATCCTGAAACTATCAGATAATGTGGATGAGATTGAAGATTTAGAGGAGGTCTTAAACAATCTATCAACAATGGGCGATATAAACAAATTCAGGCAGTTTTTACTATTTTCAATGCCTTTTGCACTGCCATACAGCCATAATATTTACATATCAAAGGACGGCCTGGTTTATATGGATGTTTTTGAAAAAGATAATCTTGCCCTTGAAAGTCCTTTAAACTTTGAAATCGGCTATATAAAGGATTTTTAAAACCGGATTTATGGGTGATTTTTGTTTTTTTTAAAAAAATGAGGTCATAAAACCGGAAAAATCCGGTTTTCATGGAGGGGTGTGTTTTTAGGAGGTTATGTCCGGGTTTTTATCCGGCTGCTTTTGTTTTCCTGAAATCATACAAGAGCAGCCACACCGTCTGCCCATGTCTCAACCTTTGTCCTGATGGCCTCATCCTGGTATGATGTCAGCCTTGCCTTCTCCTTTGTGAGTGTGAGGTAGTAGATCTCTGAATTCGGGTCATGGCACTTAAGAGTGCATGAGAAGGTGTCCTTCTCAGAGCTGTGGATGCAGTCACCGCCGATGGCTGTTGCAAGGGCGGTATCGGCAAGTACTGCTGTCACAGCGGCGTTGTATGCTGCAACTGTCGGGCACTTTACAGATAGTGTGCCGACTGTCTTTGCGTCGTTGTCCTCAAAGATGAATTTCGCTGTGTAATACTCCTTTGATTTTACAACGCCGTCAGTCTCCTCACCTGACTGGTAATAACTTGTGCACTCAAAGGGGTTGTCTTCGATGAGGCTTGTTATTACAGACTGAAAGACCGAGAGATCTGTGATGCTGTCTGTGAATTCTCTTGTCGATGCCTTTGTGTTGCTTGTCTCGATAAAATCTGTCATTTATCTCTTATCTCCTGACTTTATCGCCTGCAAAAGCACCAAAACCCGAACTCTGAATTTAACCGGGGATCAGGCCGGTTTATAATCAGCTCAGGTTTTAGTGCCGGCAGAGACCTTTGCGGGTCTGTGCCTTATCTGTCCGGACATCTTACAGACAATACATTGTGGTACCTGCATATAGATAAATCTGGCTTTACTTTGGTGTTATTTTCCGGAATGGTGCAGCTTCTGGCGGTTTGTTGTTAGGAAACGGATATATAATTCCGGAAGTGATTGTCTGGTGTGCCGCCTCTGACATGGCACTTTGTGCAGACCTGTGCGGCCCGGAAATTTTGATAATATTCTACGGATATAGTTCTAATCTCATCAGGGGGCGACATTTGCAGAGATTTCCGGGTGTAAAGCTAAGCATATATCACCCCCCGGCCATACAATACTAAACAGACTGCATACATTCGCATGAGTAAATCAATGAGTGCCGGAAGGATTGTGATTAAAATGAGATATAATGAGAGAACTCCGGAGAGGAGAAGTACAGGTGATGACCGGAATTTTAACGAAAGAGCAGTTGAGGTTCTGTATGAGACATCGGGGGATGTGAAGTGGATATGTGAGGCTCTCCGCCGGATGGAGAGGAGGGATGAAGATTTTGAGAAGAGGCTTAGAAAACTTGAGACTTTCCGGTCGGAAACTACCGGCATGGATAAGAAGGAGAGGCAGATCTCAGCCGGAATCGGTGCCGGTGCAGGCAGTCTTGCTGCCATTCTGCTGAGAGTTATTGGCGGTGGATAGTTCTGTTATAAATCCGTTGTGGAGATCCTCAGTTTTACGGTATAATCATTTTCAGACTAATTTACACCAATATTCTTAACCGGATGAAGCTTTAAACTATAAGCAGATAAAAATTATGGCACCCGGAATTATTGAGATGCTTATAGTCGGATTTGCAGTCGGTCTTACCGGTGCACTTGCACCAGGTCCCACTCTTGTTGCAGCCATCAATTCCACCCTTAAATCCGGGTGGAAAGCCGGACCGCTTGTTACACTTGGGCATGCAATAGCTGAAATCTTTATGATTGTTTTTATCCTCACCGGGCTGTACGTATTTCTCGGTGAATACTCACTTTTTGTAGTAATTGTGGGTGGGATTGCCCTTATTGTATTTGGTGCACTCACAACTCTGGACGCGAAAAATGCCTCTGTTGATCTCTCAAAGAGTCCGGATAATGCAGGAAATCCGGTTGTTGCAGGAATTGTAACCTCTGCTTCAAACCCTTACTTCTGGATATGGTGGTTTACAGTCGGAAGTGCACTTCTGCTGACAGCAGTTTCCGGAGGGGTTATTGTATTTCTGGCGTTTATTATCGGGCACTGGGCGGCGGATTTGGGCTGGTTTACCCTTGTATCCACCGGAGTTCACAGGGGCAGGTTCTTACTTAAGCAGAGGGAATACCGGATTTTGCTTACTGCCTGCGGGTTTTTTCTTATAGGTTTTGGAATATATTTCCTGATTTCCGGAATGAACCTGTGATTTCAAAAAAGTTATAGTTCCGGATTATTTTAATGGTTGATTACTTCAATACCCGGAACCCTTGAAAAATCACGGGTATTATTGGTGACAACTCCTGCATTATGATATATTGCTATGGCTGCTATCAGCTCATCGAATTTGCCAATCGGAGTGCCTTTTTTTTCAAGAGCAGCAGAGATCTTACCATATGAATCATAATAATCTCTGTTAAATTCAAGAACTGGAATTAATTTTAAAATATAATCTATCTTTTCTATTGACCTGTGAGGATTATCACTTTTATGTGCACCCTTGTATAGCTCAAAAACATTTGCAAAAGTTGTTGCAAATGTTTCATCACTGTCTGTAACTTCCTTCAGATAAGAGATGGCTCTTTTGTAATTGGAATTATTGTAGCTTCTCATCAGATCAACCAGAAAAGTGGTGTCAAAGATTATCATTCAATGTCCTTTAACATTTTATCGGCTTCTTCATCTGTCAGAAATATTTCTGATTCTCTTAATATTTCATCAATCTCTTCAGCAGTCCTGTTTTTAGGGAGAACTCTCAGTATCACATTTGAAAGGCTTTCTTCTTCTGTCTTCTTCCATTTATTTAATCTCTCAAAAGCTTCTTCTGAAAGGTTTACTGTTACTGTAGCCATAATGACAGTATATGCACATTAGCATAAAAATGTTTTGTGATTATGAATAACAGAGATCTATTACATTCTCAGGCAGCCTGAAAAATGCAAAAAATCCGGTCACTGCCGGAATTGTAACCTCAGTCTCAAACCCTTACTTCTGGATATGGTGGTTTACAGTCGGAAGTTCACTGCTTATCAGTGCCCTTTCCGGCGGATGAGCTGTGCTTGTGGCGTTTATTGCCGGGCACTGGGCATCAGACTTAGGATGGTTTACCCTTGTATCCACCGGAGTTCACAGGGGCCGGTTCTTACTTAAGCAGAGGGAATACCGGGTTCTGCTTACCGCCTGCGGGGTTTTTCTGATAGGTTTTGGGTTGTATTTCCTCATCTCCGGGATGAACCTGTGATATGGTGAATATTTAAGCCTGAAATCAACATGGACGCTGTTTTTAAGCTGGAATCTTTCAGTCATTTTATTGTTCCCTTATGGAGTTTAAAAATTTAGCGTAAATCCCCTTGGTCTTTAGCCAAGGGGATGTAAGCGACATCATCTTTGTTCTCATATATATATTTCGTAATTGTAGTTTTACCAAAAAATATATGGGGGGTTGAAATCAAACCAAATATATATGTTGAGAGCCTACAAATACCGAATCTATCCTAACAAAGAACAGGAGAAAATGTTCTTTCAGCATTTCGGTGCCTGTAGGTTTATCTACAATTGGGGTCTGGAAAATAAGATCCGAACTTATGAAACAGATGGAAAATCAATATCGAGATTTGCATTACAAAAAATGCTACCTGATTTGAAATCAGAGCATGATTGGATGAAAGATGTTAATTCGCAATCAATACAGAGTGCATTGTTAAATCTTGAGAATGCATTTACTCGTTTCTTCCGGGAAAAGAAAGGATTTCCAAAATTCAAATCCCGAAAAAATCCAGTGCAGTCATTTTCAGTTCCACAACATTATATTGTGAATTTTGATACTCATAAAATTAAATTACCTAAAATTGGATGGGTTAAAACAAAATTACACAGGAAATATGAAGGAGTTGAAAAAACTGCAACAGTGTCAGTCACCTCAACGGGCAAATTTTTCATTAGTATTCTGATAGATGATGGACAGGAGCAACCTCCTGCACAATGTTTTGATGTAAATACAACTATGGGTGTTGATGTAGGTATCAAAGATTTTGCAATACTTTCCAATGGGGAAAAGATTGACAATCCCCGATATTTGAAGCAGTCACTTCTCCGACTGAAAGTGTTGCAAAAACGATTGAGTAGAAAACAAAAAGGTTCTAACAACAGAAATAAAGCAAAAAATGCAGTAGCAAAAATTCATGAAAAAATTCACAATCAAAGAAGCGATTTCCAGCACAAACTCTCTTTTAGATTAGTATGCGAGAACCAAGCAATTGCACTGGAAACTTTGAATGTTGAAGGGATGTTAAAAAATCATAAACTGGCACAACATATTGCTGATGCATCATGGAGTTCATTTGTTACTCAATTGGAATATAAAGCACAAAAACAAGGTAAAACTATCTTACGGATTGGACAATTTGAACCATCTACAAAAATCTGTAGTGAATGTGGATATTACAACAGGGATTTGACTTTATCTGATAGAGACTGGATTTGTCCGGATTGTGGGATACATCATGACCGGGATATCAATGCCGCGATAAATATCAGGAAATTTGCTTTAGATAGACAGAATCTAATTGGAATATAATATCTTTGCACCCTTGGAACGAGGGGAAGGGCCTGTGGACTTACGAACAATGGTTTGGGGTATGAAGCAGGAAGCCTCTGGGTCTTTAGCCCAGAGGTAGTTCACCCGGATTCATATGTGTGGTTATTATGTTGACAGGTTAAACCATCGGAATTCGCCATCTCCGGCCCTTCTTTGAAGCAGGCGTAATTCTGTTGTTTTTTATGGATATATATCCGGCACGCTTAAGTTCAGCAGCAAATTTTTCCAGAAGTTCTGAACTTATGCTTACCTTTGATTTACACCCTTCTTCTTCAGTCTGAGTATCCCAGAATTCTTCAAATGCTTCTTTAAGATCCTCATTTCTGACAGTTCCCTTATTTTCTGTCATTTTTAGCAGTATAGTGACAATATTTCTTTTGGTGGCATAATCATTCAGATATTCTCTGATGTCATCAGGTTCTGTTCCCAGTTCTGAAAGGACATCTTCAAGCTGCTGAGGATATACATTAATATATGCCGGCATTGAGAATGACACTTCATACTGCATTTCCGGAAGGAAACCCGGCACAATCTCAATTCCGGTAAATTCGGGGATTGGCATGTCTGCAATTACATTAACACCGGTTTTTGTTATCATATCGCCAATTTTTTTATCTGTTGCAAGAATATAGCCCTCTTCGGTCTCTTCTACATAGCCTTCATCTGCGAGGATAGCATGGATTACAGAGAGCTGATATCTCTCAAATATTTTCTTGTTAAATATATCTGAGGAATACTGAGGGATTTCAAAAGGTATCTCAGTCTGATGTAAATCGTGATACCTGATTAATGTAGCAATTGTTGAGGCTTTCAGGTCATCATGAGTATATAGCAGGCCACTGGTCCTGCTGTTGTCAATGATCATAGAAATTATATCAATATAATTCTGATTATTTTCTTTTATCAGCTGATACATCTCCCTTTTATCCTCGTCCTGCCCGGACATATATTCACACCATTTATTTATGGTGTCAAAGGTGCCTTTTGCAAGAACCTCTATTGAGGAACTGAAAATCTCATTTATTTTTGGTCTGCATCCTTCCTGTTTCAGCCATTCTGCAAATTCTGCGGCCTGTTCTCTGGTTCTAAGGACAATCCGCTCTTCAAGTATCATAATTATTATTTGGGCGGGACAGCCATAATATAATTCTCCCGGGCAGTCTTACCTGCATCACCACAGCCACATGTGCAATGTAAAATATCAGACATTCCTTAGTTGCCGCCTATAAGCTCTGTTATTTCCTTAACGTCTGCAACCCTTCCGGAGACCTTCAGTTTACCGTCAGTCGCCGGCGCAGGGTATGAGCACAATATCCATGATTATAAATCCCCTGTCAGTATTTTCAGTATAATCCACCCGGCATATGTACATTCACAATGCATTTAAATCCGGGAAAAATAATTAAATAATTCTGATTCTAAATATTTTTCAATGACCATTCCTGAGAAAGAATCAGGATGCGAATTCTGCGGTAAAGATGCAATAGGAATTCAGATCCTTGGCTGCTGCAGGCAGGTTGTCTGTGAGGAGCATGCAGAAAAATACTGAAAGATATGAAACCCGGCGGGAAAAAAGAGTGGGGGGCCTGTTATTATGTCCGGTACTGACCGGAGTTCTCCAGAGCCTTTAATGCAGCTTTCCGGATGATTTCAGCCGGAACAGCTTCATACAGTTCTCCCCCGTAATCAACAGCCCTGCACTCGACATCATCGTCTCCTGTGATGCAGGCACAGGAAGCACAGGGAGTTTTTGTCACTGTCATATCCTCAATGAGATCTTCAAGCGGTACGCCGTTGAAGAGTATGATGTTGGACTCATCTATCCTTTCGTCTGGAAGTACAGTCTCTGTAATCTCTGTTTTTATTCCCATTTCATAGAACAGAGGTTCAATCTCAGCCAGAACTTTTGTAAGTGTGTTTCCGGTAGCAGAGCAGCGCTTACAGGTTGAATCTATATCCTCTCCGACATGCCTCCATTCAACAGTTAAAACTCCGGTTTTATTTTCATCCCCGGAATTACACCCGCATCCACCGCCGCATGTACATCCTGCATCCCCGGAAATTTCCTCTTCAGGAATTTCATCGTCTTCCAGGCAGAGGGACTTTCCTTCCCATGCGGCAGATACGACAGTCTCAAGATCATCTTCAATAATATCCATATCGGCAGTCTTCTTTATGCCGAGTTTTGTTATTATGATATACTGATCCACATCCACTCCGGCATTCTCTGCAATCTGTCCGGCACAGGCGACCGGACAGCCGTCTATTACTACAATCTCATCCGCATCTTTGGCCTTTTTCATAACGGAAGGTGTCTTGACTGCAAGTGAGGCCGTACATGCCTTGCTGCCAAAACCCTCCTTTGTAAGGGTGACAGCCGCAGCATTGGAGAGTTCACCGACATTTGAGGCCCCGGAACAGGAGAAGATTATTCTCTTCTTCCCGGCCGGTGCATCACCGCAGGTACAGCTGCACTGTAAAATATCAGACATTCCTTAGTTGCCGCCTATAAGCTCTGTTATTTCCTTAACGTCTGCAACCCTTCCGGAGACCTTCAGTTCACCGTCTATCATCAGTGCAGGTGTGAGCATGACATCCCTCTCCATAATTGCCGTTATATCCTCAACCTTTACAATCTCTGCTGATACACCTGACTCTGCGACAGCTTTTTCGACATTCTTCATAAGTCTCTTGCATTTTAAGCATCCGGTTCCAAGTACTTCAATCTTCATAATTTAATCATTCCTTATTCTGATCATTTCAGTTTTTGTTCTCTTCTTTATCAGATAATATTTCCGTAGATAAATCCCGCAACTGCCGAAAAGACGATTACAAGTCCGGCATATACAATGGTCTTCTTTGGCCCCATAACCTTTGAAATCACAAGGAGTGAGGGCAGGCTGACACTCGGCCCTGAGAGCAGGAGTGCGAGTGCAGGCCCTCCGGCCATAACTCCTGATGTATAGCCGAATGTCGTTCCTATAACCGGAACTTCAAGCAGGGTCGGCATATACAGAATCGTTCCCACAATTGATGCAAGGAAGGTCGAACCAAGCGAGTTTGTACCGAAGAACGGCTGGAATGTCTCGGCGGGCAGGAAGAACGAGAGCATACCAAGGGCGAATGTTCCGATAATCAGTATCGGAAAGATCTTCTTTGTAAGATCCCAAGTCTCAAGCCCCCACTCAGTGACCTCATCCCGCTCAAAGTAGTATATCAGCAGAAATGCAGTTCCGAGTGTAAGGACGTATATCACCGGAAATTTGATGAGCCAGTCTGCCTGTGCAGTTCCGGCAATCAAAATTCCGACAAGGAAGACAAAGAATACAGGAATTACCCACCGGGGTTTTTCAGCATCACCGGATGCAGGAACAGACGGCATGGCGGCTGTCTTCTTCTTTGTATCGGCATCATGCGATTTGAAGAGAAATGCCATTATAAGCCCGATTATTATCGCCATAACGACTGCAAAGGCCGCCCTTGCAATTCCAAGGTCAAATCCTAATACTTTGGCAGTATAGACAATTGCCAGGATGTTAATCGCGGGGCCGGCATAGAGAAATGTCGTTGCAGGCCCGATTCCGCTTCCACGCTTGAAAAGTCCGGCAAACATCGGCAGTATGGTGCATGAGCATACCGCAAGGACAGTTCCTGATATGGATGCAAGCCCGTATGCAGTGCTTTTTTTTGCATCCGGACTGAAATATTTCAGTATTGCCTCTTTTTTAACCAGAGCAGCTATTGCTCCGGCTATGAAAAAAGCCGGAATAAGACAGGTTACCACATGCTCGGCAAGATATCCTGCAAGTGTATCCCAGCCCGTCATCAGTGAGCCGATAAGTAGATCAATCATAATTTTCCCCTTGGCCGTGTATCTTAATTTCAGTAAATCATATGTCTTTATCCATCCCATAGCGTTGAAGCTGCATTAACTTTCCTGATCCGGATATTTCAATATGATTTGAAATAGTTATTGTGTTCCGGACAATATATAATTTACTATTTCAACATAATTTGAAATGACTGTGTGGTAATATGAACATAGATCGGCACTCATATATATGCAGGTATTTCATAATCTGTTGAAATGTGGATGGCTGAGAGATGACAGAAGAAAACCTGAATGAAGAGGGTTGTCCTGAACTTCCCGTGGGTGTAGAGAAGTCACTCTGTGACTGTGGGGGAATTGAAGGATTAAAAGAGTGTCTGCCTGCTGAAACAGATATTGAGGCCATCTGTAACATTCATCGTGTACTTGCCGATCAGAACCGGATGAAGATACTTGCAATGCTTAATGTTCAGCCGCTCTGTGTCTGTGTTATAAAGGTGATAATGGATATTGCTGATTCAAAGCTCTCTTATCATCTGTCTGTTCTGAAGAAAGCCGGATTTGTTACAGGGGAGCAGCAGGGTAACTGGATTGTGTATAATCTCACTGAAAAGGGGAGAGAGTGGTTTTTATCCGGAAATCTGTAAAATTCCTATAATCTGATATCTTATCCTTACTTTTTTTACTGTTTCAGAGACTGAACTGTAATAATATTTATATCCTTTAAGATGCCATCAATATTTCAATAAAATTTGAAATGCCATTCGGTCATTTTATATGAGGATTGGTTTGAAGATGAGAATTATTGTTAAAACCGGAATTATAATCACTTTACTCTCTGTTTTTTTCATTGCGGGGTGTACTGATAATAGAGATGGCAGCATGCCGGGTTCTGCTGATACAGCAAATTCCGGTGCTGAAAAAATTGAGCTGTATCATTTCTATACTGACAGCCAGTGTTACTCATGTGTAGTTCTTGGTGAACTTGCAAATGATACTGTACAGAAGTATTACAAACCTGAGCTTGATTCCGGAAGGCTCGTATTTGCCCACATCAATATTGATGATGAGGAGAATTCAGAGATCTCTGAGAGATACGGAGCTGCCGGTTCTTCGCTCTGGATTGGTGTCTATAACAGTGAGGGTGAGTTTTATAAGGAAGATCTCGTTGGTGCCTGGTACAGGCTCAGCGATCCTGAATCATATTCAGAATACCTGAGGGGTATTCTTGATCCTCTGCTGGGTGGCAGTAGTTGACAGGGTTTATGGAGGCAATGGGAATGAGCAGCATTCCCGTTATTGCCGCATTTTTCATAGGGCTTATGACGGCCTTCAGCCCCTGTCCGCTTGCAACCAATATAGCGGCAGTTGCTTATATCTCAGGGAAGGGTGAGAATTTCCGGAGGACTTTGTCAGCCGGAATTCTTTATGCCGGTGGCCGGGCTTTTGGATATATCCTCGTTGCAGCACTGGTTGTCTGGTTTGGAGTTGGTGTTGTACCTGTCTCAGCGTTTTTACGCAGTTATGGTGAGATGCTCCTTGGGCCGTTTCTTCTGATTATCGGGGTTGTAATTTTAAAGGAGTTCACTTTTGATATTCCCGGTATCTCGGGTAAGGATTATTCCGGCAGGCTGAAAGTCTGGCTCTTTGAGCGTGGTATTTCTGGCAGTTTCGGGCTTGGGTTTATTTTTGCTCTGAGTTTCTGCCCGTTTAGTGCAGCACTCTTCTTTGGGATGTTAATTCCGGTTGCCATTAAGAATTCGGATGCCCTCTTTGTTCCTGCCTCTTTTGCCCTTGGTACTGCGATTCCGGTAATCCTGGTTTCTGTGCTGCTTGCAGGCGGAATTTCGGGTGCTGCGAAGTTTATGGGCAGGGTGAATGAGGCTGATAAGTATATCCGGACTGCTGCCGGTTATATTTTCATTGCCGGAGGAGTTTATTATATTGTGTTGTGGATTAAAGGGATGTTATTATGATCTCTCTGTATTTCATGATGATTATTCTGTGAGATGTTGTGATAGTTATGACGAAGAAGAAGGTTCTGTTTGTATGTACTCATAACAGTGCAAGGTCACAGATGGCTGAAGGGTATCTGAATTTTTCTTATGGAGATAGATATGAGGCGTTTTCAGCCGGAACTGAGGTTACTTCCGTAAATCCTTATGCCATCAGGGCTATGAATGAGATTGGCGTTGACATATCTTCTCATCGTTCTAAGAGAATTGATGAGTTTTTTGGAGTCCGGATGGATTGTATTGTAACTGTCTGTGATTGTGCCAGGGAGACATGCCCTATGTTTCTCTGGGCAAAGAAGAGGATTCACGGGGATTTTTCTGATCCAACGTCCGCTTCCGGCAGTGACGGGGAGATTATGGATATTTTCCGGAATGTAAGGGATGAGATTATTGAATTTATTGATGTGGAGTTTGGAGATGAAAGGGATTTCTGATGAGTGATGCGGCCCGGAATGATCTGATTTTTTATTATTCTGATGTGACCGGCAGATGAGGTTTTTGATAATATGGCTGATAAGATTCTTGTGACCTGTTCGGGTATTTCAATTACAGGTAAGCTTACTGAGCAGGCTGCAAAGGCCTTTATGCAGAGAAACCCCGGAGTTTTTGAGGGGCATATCTCTGCTTCCGGTCTGAGTGACGGAGGTGTTGGTCTATTTCCGGATGGCGTGAGTGTTGTTGTTTTTGACGGATGTTCTGACTGCTGTTCATGTAAGAGATTAAAGCCGCTTGGGGTTGAGCCTGCCCTTCATATAACTGCCACAGACTTTGGTATTGAGAAGAGGGGTATGGATGAGCCTACATTTTGGGAGATTGATATTCTCTCTTCTGAGCTTAGGAAGGCTGTCAGGAGGCTTTGAATTCTCTTATTTTTGATCTGAAGGTCATAGTGTGGTAAATTCTTTTGGCTGCACATTTAATAATGTGTAAGTTCAGATTATAATATGTAAGTTCAGATGATCTGATACAGATACTCTGAGGAGAGGGGATTATATGAGGGAGATATGGTACGGGAAGATTACGTTATTGATTTTATTTTTGATTCTGACCGGAATTTTTGTTCAGGGTGCTTCAGCCTCTGTCAGTCTGACAGCCTTTGACAGATGCAGTTTTAATTCAGTCTCCGGGACATATGCAGAGAGGCAGGTTAAGGAGATTGACTTTCTGCTATCACCGAACGGAGATCCGGCAGCGATAATGTTTGCAGGGCCTGCCGCTGATTTTAGCGGACTGCAATATCCGGAAAGCCGGAAATTCCTGAAGCATAATTATCCTGCAAATCCGGCAGATTCCGGAAGTATGCAGTATTTCATTGAAGAACACTCTGAAAGAAACAGCCCTTATTCCTATACAGTAAATGCAGGTGAGATCTGTGATCGTTCACTGCCGGAGATTGAGGAAGAAGGCCTTATGTATCCGGATGGTCCGGTTATTTCATTTGGATACGATCTTAAGCTGAGGGTTGTGGCCGGCATTGACTACAGGTATAAGGAATCCGGCAGCGGGGATGATATTGGAATATTCAGGGTTTATGAGATTATCAATAAAAATGCAGGTGAACTGGACCCGTTATATGAATTTCCGCCGGTGATATTTTCCAGAGCACATATGCCATACCTGGACTGACGAAAAAAGTTACTGCTTTTCCGGGTTATTTCGTAATTGTTCTGCGAAATCTTCAACGGACCGGAATTGTAAAAGTTATGATTAAAGGTGATTTGTATATTAATTGCTGAGATGATTTATATTCTCAATGTATTATACAAGGGCCGGTGCTTCAGATCAGACCGTGGTTATAATTCTAAAAAGTTGAACAAATTGTATTTAAAAAAATATCCTGGTAAAGATTATTTAAAATTTGATGATGCTGTCTCTTATCTGCTTAATGGGAGTTATATAAGCGAGGTGAAGAAAAAAGATATCAAATATTATATAATTGATATTAAAAAGGTATCTTCAGCACTTGATTCTCATGGAATAAGCATTGCTAAAGGTGGAGTTCACAAATTATAATATTTTAATATTACAATATCAGGGCTCTGCAAAATATTTTTATCACTTGTGATAATATATATGATCATCCTGAAACTCTGAAAGTAAAATGAATAATATCTGAAAAATACTGGTGGAATATGAATCGTCCTTTTGAAGGAATATTTGGCAATACCTGTGAGCTGAGAATACTTGAATTTCTCCTGCCGCTTAGGGAGATTAAATTCAATGTTACAGAACTGGCTGAAGAGGCTAAAATTTCACGGGTTACTGCCGGCAGGGTTATAAAAAAATTTGCTGAATGGAATATACTTAATGTTCATGATCGTGGTGTTACTGAATATTCGATAAATCCGGATTCTCCAATTGTAAAGAGTGTAGACGCACTAAACAATGCAATTATTGGAGAGATGCTTGGCGAAGAGAAATTAAATGAAATTTCAGAGTACATCTCTGAAAGGCAAAATGTTCAGAATTCAAAGAGCACGGCATTTTCATCCGGAATAAATGGTAGCAGCAATACTGACAATAGTGACAGCAATAACGGTTACAATACCGGTGGGGATGATGGTAATGATCCGGTGCCCGGATACTGCGGAGAGGAGCATAAATATGTCTGTCACGGTCATAAAGGGGAAAGGTAATTCTGACAATTTTAAAGGTCTGAATTTCCCCGGAATCAGATATATACTGCTGCATTAGCCGGAATTTTCTGACCGCCGGAAAAGTGCCGGTAGAAATTTCCTTTCAGCTTTTTAGCAATAATTACATTTTGCAGCAAAAAAAGTGTATGTGATTATTCCCGTCAGAAGGGATATGATATTTTTATCAGCTAACCGGGATTTTTAACAGAAACGCTGTTATAGGGATTAGTTCTATCTTTATTTCATCTTCATAAAATGCTTCGGAATAGCTCTCGGTTATGATAAAGCCCGTTTTCAGCCCGAATTTCCTGCAGGCCATGAGGAGTCCTTCAGTCTCTCTTTTTTTGTTATATTCGTTAAGTTTGTAGCAGACCTGAAAGCATTCTGTTATTTTATCACCGGATTTAACAATGAAGTCACATTCATGGCCATTAGCGTTCAGGAAAAATATCTCCCCACCTCTTCGCTTAAGTTCGTTGAAGACGATATTTTCAAACAGTCTGCCTGTATTTCCTGAGAATGAGAACGAAAGAGTGTTTACAAAACCCGTATCTGTTGTATAGTATTTGGTATCAGATGCTATCTGTTTTTTAAGGGAGTAATTGTAATTTCTGATTTCAAAGAGCATATAGACCTGTTTTAGGTAGTCAATGTAATCTCCGGTTGTGTTATACCCGTATTTTAGTGCTTTTCCTATGCTGCTTATGCTGTTTTGTTTTGTGTCGTTTGAGAGTATGTATTCGGCAAGTGTTTTTAGTTTGTCGTAGTTTTTAAGCCCGTATCGGGCCATTATGTCTTTTAACAGTATTGTATTGAAATATGAGATCAGTTCCTCTTTTTTTAAGTCTTCTTCTACGGTTGCAATTCGCGGAAATCCTCCGTATCTAAGATATTCAGTGAAGAAGCGGTTTATATCAGTTTTTCTTATAGTGTATTCCATGAGGTCTGTGCATTTTATTCCCTTAAAGATGAGGTATTCCCGGAAGGTTAAGGGATAGACGTCAATGTTCAGGTACCTGCCACCAATTGACGTTGCAGTTTCTCCTGAGAGAAGTTTTGATGATGACCCGGTTACGTAGATTTTTGCTTTTTTTAATTCATAGGCAGTTCTGACCCATTTTTCCCATCCGGAAACGTTTTGGATTTCATCAAGGAAGAGGAAGATTTCACCATCCGGGTTTATGTTCTCCCTGTACACTTCAAGGATTAGGTCAAGTGTTTTTGTGTTCAGGTTGTCTGATAGTCTTGGGTCTTCGAAATAGATATAGAGCAGTTCTTTTTTGCTTTTTTCCTCTGCTAAAGACTGCATTTCAAGTTTAAGGAGAGTTGATTTTCCACTCCTCCGAATCCCGGTCAGGACAATTATTTCTCCTGATCTCCTGAAGAGTTTTATCCTGTCAAGGTATTCCTGTCTTGGGATGTATTCTTCAAAGTCCCTGTTCCAGTAATTCCAGTCATTCAGGATCTCCAGGATCTCAAGTTTTGTGAGTTCCTGCATGATTAGTTATTGCCGTGACAGGATATAATGTTTTAGTGTGATTTATGTTTTAATGAGTATTTGTTAATTTTTACATTATGTTTTATTCAATATTAATTAATTTTTAAATTAAATTATGTCCTGTTTTAGTTAATTCTTACATTATGTATTGTTGGACATTAGTTAATCCTAAATCAGAACTGTCCGGAGATATGGATAATAGTTAATGAGAGATTTCTGTATGACCGGTGACCTGGTAATTTCTTACAGGCAGAAAGTCCCGGGTAAGCAGCAGTTATTTATTATCTAAGAACATATGTCCGGTACAGAAGATGAATCCATCATATAATTCAAAATCAACAGAAAAAACTGGCTCATCAGATAACCCGAAAACATCAGAGAATAATTGTGGCGACAATAATAGTAATGATAAGCCACTGAATGATACACCACATACAATACCACACATTATGTCATCTGCACTGTCACACATAACATCACCAGTTAACCTCCTGAAAAAATCTGAGGGTGAAATATTTCAGAAGTTCGGGGTATTAAGGATTGGCATATTTGGCTCATATGTTAGGGGAACAGATACTCCGGATAGTGATGTTGATGTATTTGTTGAATTCAGGGAAGGAGAAAAAACTTTTGACAATTATATGGAACTTAAATTCTATCTTGAATCCCTCTTTAAGAGAAATGTTGACCTTGTCACATATGACGGTTTAAACCCACATATCCGGGATGACGTGATGAGTGAGGTTATTTATGTCACGTGAAGTATTCCCTGTTTTTCAGAATTAGAAAATTATTGAAGGTCTGATTGAGATTTCAACTTCTGAAAATCACTTCCAATGAAAATAAGCATTGATTTTGCTCTTGTTATTCCGGTATACATCAGTTCATCTGTTGCATAAATATCCGGTGTTCCAATAATTATAAGCACACTGCTTTCCAGACCCTTAAATCTTCTGAGGGAGTCTGCACATATATACCCTTCAGCAGTGTTTCCGGCATCAGTTGTATAATAATCTCCTATTTTATCGGCAGGATTTATCTTTTTTAGTTCTGAAACAGAAGGTGCCAGAACTGTAATATCCTCTGGCAGTATTTTTTCATCACAAATCAGCCTCTGAACAGTTTTTTCAAGTGTTTTTCTTATTTCTGGGACGATTGGCTTGGTGTAACAGTATTCAATGTCAACACCGTCAGGTCCGGCAGGAGTCACCGGTGAACCGGAGTAATATTTTTCAGATGCATTAAATATCTTTTTTGTATTTCTGAGATTTCTTGAAAGAACTAAGGGTGATCTCTCAAATTCGGCAGGTACTGAATTTAAGGAACCATAAATTCTCTGATTATTATCCAGAAATATTCTTGCAGTACCCGGACCATCCGGATTTAAAGTTTCCATGATGGCATCCGTCCAGTTTCTGAAAAAATCCTGTCCCTCATCAATAATCAACACATCATAACGGGGAATATTTCCGGTTCTGAAAGCCTCTGTTAAAAGGTAAGGATATACATATCTGAAAAGTATATCCTCAGGTACATTGGAAGGAATTTTTAGATCTGCTTTTGCTGCTGAATCACTGCATAATTTATGAAAAGTAAAAACATCTATGTTTCTTTTATAACCTATTTTTTTATCAAGATATTCTGCAAGAGGACTGTTGTAGCAGACGAAAAGAACCTTTTTATTTTCGTCAGCACATCTGAGAGCTTCTTCAGCAGCCAGGACAGTTTTACCGGTTCCTGCTGCTCCGTAGACTGCAATTTTTCTGATTTTTTTCATCATTTCAAATAGATGAAACTGCTGCTGAGTCTGGTAACGGATTTCATTTTCATCATCCCGGATCATATTTCCAAGAGGATAATGAAGTCTGAAAGGTCTTGCAAGCAGGTCCTCAAGTGCATTTATTCCGTCATCACCGAGAGGATTTTTGCCAAACTCAGGTTCAGATCCTGCTTTCATCATGTCACAAATCCAGCCATTTAAATCTGTTTCAAATTCAGCCTCAAAGCAGAAAATATCAAGAGGTGCATCCATGCCAAGATCCCTTTCTGGCATAACGGAATCCGGGAAAATAACACCGTGTGCATTCCTGATTCTCCTTGTTCTCCACAGTGGTGATCTGTTAAGCTTATCAAGAATCTGATATTTGGAATTTTTAGCCTGAAAAACAGGATTTTTTATTCTGATATTTATTCCGTTGCGGTCTGTGGTCTTCCAGACATCTGTTTCGGGATTATATGAGATTCCTCCTCCTTTGACTTCTATTGTCAGAATTCCGTATTCTCTGTGGGCAACAACAAAATCACACTCCCCATCAACTTCCTCACCATACCTTGTCAGACCAAGCCATGGTCTTGAGTAAAAAACAATAAAACTGTCATCCAGTTCCTGTCTGAATTTCTCAAAAACACGGATTTCAGCACTTCTGAGAATATTTTCCCTTATATCGGCAGGAATATCTGCCGGCCACATTTTTGCCATAAATGATCAACCTAATAATTTCCTGAAAAATCCGGATTCAGGATCATCATTATCTCCGATTAGCATACTCCTGTCAAGAAAACGGTTGAACTCTTCACAGGATGTTTCAGGTGCCATACAGCAACCATGACATGATGCAAATGAATGGCTTTCCGGAACTGCCATCATCCCTGTAATACACAGGGGATCGGAAGAACACCATTCCATCGACTTTATCGCTGAAATAATTGTCTCCTCAATTCTTCCGGATTCACCCTGCCTCTGAAGTCCTCCAAGTGTTCCGTCAGAATCCGGACTTGCAGTGTAAATCAGAAGACCTGCCATTTCTTCTGATTCATGAGTGTTTTCGCTTACATAAAGTCTTTCTCTCAGTGAAGCTGATGAATAACCGCATTCCAGTGTCAGCTGGCGCATGAGGGCATGTGCAAAGGTATGTATAAGGAGAAAACGTGGGGTTATTTTTCTGGGTGGCGTTTTGCTCCCGTATTTCTTCATCCAGTCCTCCGCCATCCTGAAATTCAGTTCTGCTGCCCTTTTACATACAGATTCTCCTTTTTTCCACCTGTTAAGAGTTTCCTTATTAAAATCTATGAATATACCCTCTCCCCTGACTTCAATTGCAGGAAGCCAGTCTTTTTTTGCAACAGATATTGGAGATATATTTATGTCATCCTCATCTCCCGGAGGATTGATCCTCGTAAAACCTCTGATTGCACGGACCTCCCTGAGTCTTACAGCACGTACAATTCCATTAATATATGGTCTGATATTTTCAGGAACAGATTCTTTTCTTGTTTCAAATTCACCCCCATCCTCTCTTCTGGTATCTGTACCAAGAGTAAACTGCAGATACTCCTCATCCTTTATTCTTTCAGGATCTATTTTTTCATACATTTTTTTTCTTGATTTGATTTTCCTGACAAGTTCTTCCGGTGTCATATGGAGATACTCAAGTGTTTTTTTCAGGCTGTTCTTTGCGAGTATTCTGACAAAACTGATTCTGTCTTCATCATCAGTATTAATTATATCATTCCAGTAAGTTCCAATCTCTTCCCTGAGTTCATCTGACCATGGCGGAATACTAAGCGCAGATTCTATTACCGGAAAATAGAGATTTGAAGCTCCTCTCTGAAGAACTCTTGGAGTTTGGTCACATTCTTCATTTTTACCATACAGCCATGGCCTTCTTCCGGAGCATGTTAAACCCTTCAGTGCCTTTTCACCAAATATTCCGTCAAGTGATTTGAATGCACCACATTCCGGACAGCTTAGAATAATACCTGCAAGACCTGCCCCTTTTGATTCAAGTTTTAGAAAACTCCTTTGTTTTTTATTGTTACAGTTTTCCTCATGATTTACCCACCAGTGCCAGGGAAAATCATCAAGATGGCCGGATTTACAGGCAATGACGAATCTTACAGGGACAACATATGCTTTCTGTCTCCCTGGTTTTCTGTTTGAACATGAGGGGCAGTAAAGCCCTGCACTTCCCGGATCTTCCATCCATTTATCTGAAGGTCCGATTTTTTTGCATTCCGGACACTGCAGCCAGTTTGGGAATCTGACTGCTGAAAGGGCCTTTTCTGTTTTCCTGTTCCCAAAAAAATCTTCCTCAACAACAGGCGGCAGACGAAATCCGTTTACTCCGAGTTTTTTCTGGAGTCTTTCTTCAAAAATAACCTGCTCATTTTTAAGGCCTTCAGGTCCGAAATCCCAGTCCCAAGAATCAAGACCGGAAACTACAGCTGATACAGCAGCATCTCCTGCCCTGAAGTCAACTACTGAACCTGGCCCGTGTGTCATAAGAACTGCACTCCTTCTGAGTTTGCCAAGATTATATGCCATTATTATCACTCCTCAATTCTTCAAGATTTTTCAGTCCTCTGAGGAGTTTGAAGGGTGTGGATGTTTCAACACTTCTCATGTTATTCATTACAGGCCAGGCACAACCGGGATTTATTCCCATTGCTCTTCTGGTTGCTGCTGCATCAGCATCCTGCAGGAGGGATTTCTCCGGTTCTCTTCTGTAAAGGTAATATTCCGGAGCCATCCTCCACCATACATCAATACTTCTGCGTATCTCCTTCTCAACATCTTTTTCTGAGCAGTCTATGGATTCTGCCCTATCAGTGATATATCTGATAATTTCTTCTTTTTCTTCAGTTTTTAATGATGATAAATCCGGATTTTCAAGCATATCAGTCCCCAGATTTCTTATAAGTGCAACAAGCACCGCCTTTAATGCACGATCCCTGCTCCGGGAAGCAAAAGGTGTGACGCTTGTAGCCTCAACATCGCGGTACAGTGTATTGTGCCAGGAAACAAATGTTTCATATCTTGATCTGTCCCTGACTTTTCCGTTATTAAGGATAGAAACAACAAGGCCCGGTACATTTCCTCTTCCTACACGGCTTGTTGCCTGAATATATTCTGAAACTCCTTTTGGCTGGCCCTGGACGACCATAAGGCCAAGCCTGGGTATATCGACACCAACACTGAGCATATTTGTTGCAAGAAGAATATCAACTGTATCTTCCTCCCCTGCCTGAATTGTAAGATCTTCAAGCATATCCCTGATTTCTTCCTGAGTTCTTCTGGATGTCAGTTCCTCTATTCTCTCCGGATTGAATTTATTTTCTTTTCTTCTTTCGGCGATTATTAATAAAGAATCATTCACGTCATCATGCATAAGGACGAGGGCACCGCCAAGTTCTCTAAGGGAATTAAAGTAAGTTACAAGAGTTCTGTACGGATCAGCGAGTTTATCATCATTAATTCCTTCTCCGGCAGACTGCAGAAGTGAGGCAGAAACGGCCTGCAGGGTAAATTTACCAGATCTTCCGGCGGTTGTTACTGCTGCATATAATCTTCCGGGAGCTTCCGGATCAGTAACTGCAAAACCTGAATCCTCAACATCAATTCCCGAAGGTGGAAACCTGCAGGTATCTCTGTTAAAAAGTGACTTTATCTGTTCGTCTGCCCTTCTTATTGTAGCTGTTGATCCGATAATTTTTGGCGGATGTTTATCTCTGGTAAAAAGCCGGTCAACTGCTACCTCATATAATCCCGTTACTGTCCCAAGCGGTCCGGATATAAGGTGAAGTTCGTCCTGAACAATGAGATCCGGAGGATTATTTGTATTTATTCCAAATAACCTGTTTATTTCTTTATTACGGACAATCTGGGCAAATTTGTCCACAGTTCCTATAAGTAAAGTCGGCTGTTCATCATAGATGTCAGAATCAACAGTATATACGGGCAGTGATTCCTCACTGTTCAGTATGCAGTTCTTATTTTGACATTTAACAACAATCTTTCTTTTTTCGTCATCAGCAGACCATTTGAGTTTTTTTCCACACGCAGGGCATAAAAGAAGCTGTTTCGGAGATGCAACCTGATTTTCATTTGTTCTGGAACCGGAGAGATAACCCTTTGCATCTTTGTAGTTATTTGGAGTTGCTCCTCCACCGACCCACAGACCTATTGAAAAAGGGACATTTCCAAGCTTATCTGAACAATTATAACCGGTTTTCCCTCTCCGGATTGCTTCACATGCAAGTATGAGTGATGCAGCTCTTGAAAACTGCTGTGTTGTAAGAAGCCTTAGAGTGTACCTCATCACGGCAGCAACACCTGCACCATCATCCGGATTATCACAGGATAATCTTCTGTAAAATGCAATAAAGGCTATAAGTGCAAGATATGCCTCTGTTTTTCCTCCTCCTGTAGGGAACCAGAGCAGATCCATAACTTCCCTGTCAGGATGTTTTCTGTCTGCAACTGATTCTGCACATAAAAGAATAAATCCAAGCTGAAATGGCCGCCACATAAATGGTCCTTTTTTAGATCTTTCTTTATTCCAGCTGTACTGCAGATGAATTGCACGGTTTGCAAGCCTGAAAGCCTCTGTCATTACAGGATCTTCAGATATTCTGAGTGCTCCAGCCTGCATTCTGTTCATAACTTCAAGGCATTCACTGAGATTCTGTTCCGCAGCCCTGCGGTAATCCGGATCAACTGAGCTTATTTCAGTTTCTTTCAGTTCAATCCATCTTTTGTAAAGCCGGGGAATTTTAAGAAGGGAATCTTTAAGATCTTTATCTGAAGCCCTTGAAAGATATTCAGGAGATAGCGGGGAATCATCGGAACTTTTTAGGATCTCAGAGAATACCTCATGACCATGGGGATTTGTGGCCACTACTTTGGTTTTTGGTATCCACGCTGTTCTGACCTGAACTGCTTTTCTTCTGTCATCCGGATCTGCGGTCCATTCAGCCGAACAGGTATGTCCGGTTGCAAACTCAGGAGAGTTCCTGTAAAGCAGGGCAAGAGATGCATCCTCATCGGTTTTTCCGGCAAATCTGTCTGTTCCCGATGAAGGTCTCGGAACAAGTTCACTGTTATTGCCTGGACATATTTTTATTCCTGTCTGAAATATTGCTGATTCTACATTTACTGTTTTTTTCCCGGATGAAATGTCCGGATTTCTTTCATTAACAAGTGTTATAGTGACAAGGCAGAATTTTTCTCTCGAAACGATTTTCCTGTGGAGATATATCCCTGAAGTTTCTCCGTTATAATTCAGGCTAATTCTTTCTGAACCGCTTTTTTCAGTGGATATGGGTATATTTTCAAAGAGATAAGGGATCCTTCTCCACTTTGCAGTCTCTTTTTCCTCTCCGGTTTTTTCATCAGTCTGCTTTTCCTTAAAGTGCCTGTATTGTGCAAATGATACTGTTGCCATTATCGAAGGATTTTCTCCATTAATCAAAACTGAAAATGAGATTCCTGCAACCGACTGGCGGTTCATTGATGATGCAGCTATTTCCTCATCAGAATCATTGGCACCCTCTTCACCTGAACCGGACTCTGTATTCAGACTTTCATCCTGTTCCTCATCATAACGTGTCTGTCTGGGCCATAATATTCCGGTAAGATAAACATCAGATGGCTTTGACTCCAGAATCTCATCTTCTCCATATGGACCTAAAATGTCCTCTTTAAGTCTTTTTAGTAATAGTTCACGTTCTTTTTCAGATGGCATATGTGTTCCTCTCAGTTAAAATAAATTGTCGGAAATCCTGAGATAATGGGTGCAGGAATAATTCCGCTTTCAGACCATGGTTCGTGTAGTTTTTCAGACATTTTACTCCCCGGAGGAAGAACAATTGTCCGGAGACCAAAAATTCTGAGGTAATTCAGATTGGGGGGTATAGATTTGGATTCTGCGCCAATTTTTTCTTTTGCTTTAAATATGTCATTGTTAAGTGACCCGGCAAAGACAGCAATCGATTTCCTTCTGAGTGATTTAAGTTCGGAGGAATTGAATTCCCACATTTTTGGTCCTTTAGATTCACAGGGTACAATTCTGTAAAAGTGGCCGCATTCTGCATCCCGCCATGCATATGCATCAGTCATTTCCGTGCATTTTTCGGCCATTGTTCTGATATTCTGAATTATATCATCAGGAGATGAAAAATGTCCGGTTCCTGCAACTGATTCGGCATTTATATCGCCTGCTATACCAATCTGTATCTGAAGGGAATTTTTTTTATTTGTCCGGCAGAATTCTCTTTGTGAATCCTTAACATCAAGGGTTCTTATCTGATTCATTTCGCTGTACAGAAGTTTTTCGCGGGCCCTTGTTGCCGCTACAAACAGTACCCTGGCTTCTTCATCGTCACTTTTTTTATCTTCATCATCTTCTGTATAATTTTTGTTAAGAACAAGGCGGACTTCTCTGGATTCTCTCCCCTTTGATGCATGAATTGTACTTAATACAGGCCCGGATATACCAAATTCCGGGTAGCAAACCTCCGCAGGAGGTCTGGATGCACCAAGGTACTGTCTCAGAACATCCATAATGATCCTTGTCCCGGATTCGCCGCCCAGTCTGCATATAATATTCCAGGCATCTTCAGACTTTGCTGTTCCGAAGTTCTTTCCGTTTATTCTTTCATCCCACAGTTCGTAAAAATCCTTTCTTTTCAGTTTTTTTTCAGTATAATCATGAAGTGTTATACCGACCCATGGATAAATGCATACAGGAAGTCCGGACATTCTGAGGCGGTGTGGTATTTTAACAAATCCTGAATCTCTTAGTACACCCGCTTTTTTCCGGTGCAGATAAAAACAGCTCTTATCTGAAAATATATATTTGTCTTTGTATGGTATTTTTTCGGAGTAACTGATAATGTCCTCCCTTACAGCTTCAAATTTATTCTTATCTGAATTATTAAGGATTTGTGTTCTTGTATCTCTGTATATTTTTTTGAGTCCGGGAGATTCTGTACGGTGAATTGTCTTCAGATGTTTTACGGAGAATTCATCCCCGTAATTCTCCTTTAGTGAATCTGTAAGAATTTGTCCGTATTTCCCTCTGTTAAAACCGTAAATTGCCTGCGCATCGTCAGAGAAGACTGAAATACCTGCACTTTTATCCATGTGATTAATAACTGACAGTATAAGTTCACTTCTGGTTTTGACAATGTCCTGCGCTTCATCAATTATAAGATGCTTAATCTGATTTCTGATGAAATCTGCTTCTTCTTTATTCTCATTTATTTTATATTTCAGATTTTCGATATTGTCTTCGTATCTTCCGGTTAATGCTGCTTTTTTATCAAATCCGGAATGTATTTTCCATGCGTGTGAATCAAGTGTTGCAGTCCTTACAGAATAAACATCATCGGGGTTATTCAGATAATCTTTTATTCTGTCCTGAATTTCCTTAACTGCTGTTCTTGTAAAACTGACAAGCCATATGTTTACCGGTTCTACACCGCCGTTGTCGATGAGCCATGCAACTCTGGCACAGGCAACTGCTGTTTTACCTGTTCCGGGACCGGCATCCACGATCATTCTTTTTCCTGGTGCCGTTTCTATTATTTCTTTCTGATAATTGTCAGGAAAGCCGATGTTTTCCCGGATATTATAATAAGTCATTTCCCCATATTCCCTGATTAATAAATTATTGTATTCTCATGTTTAAAAAATATCTGTTTGTATTATTGATTTATTATATCCCTGGGTACAAACCATAGATTTTTCTTCTGAAGCAATTTTATGGCAGAATTCTCTTTATTCTGAATTGCTTTTATTCTGTTTATCATCGTCTGTTCCGTTATTTCTTTCCATACAGTAGAATGCAGCAAATTCTCTCATATGATTAGGACTGATCTTAAGGGTTTTTTTCTCACCATTAATTTCAACTTCAGTCAGGTAATAATCGCCGTTAAATTCCGGAACTTCATCGGGAATCAGATCATTATTGTCATATTTTTCTGCATCTTCAAAAATACCACTTAATAAATCACAACCGCCATTTTTGGCGAGTGCATGGCAGTTTGGACACATACATATTGTATTGAACGGCCGGTCTTTGTACCATGTTTTTCCTTTTTGATTCTCTACAATATGATATGTCACAGAATAGTGGTTCCCGTTTTTAAGTCTGAGTTGTATACCACATACCTGGCATCTGCCCCCGTATTCTTCTTCAAAGTAAGATTTTGGATCAACAGAATCGGGATCTTTGAATGCTGTACTGCCGCTTTTTCCTGATGTTCTTTTTCTTTGTTTTCTTAATCTCCGGTCATAAACCTCCGGTCCTTCTTCCAGACTCTTTTTCAGTCTTTTTTTGAGAATTTCTCTTATTTTTAAATCTTCAATGGGATCAGGGCTGACTTTCCATCCGGATTTTTCTTCCACTGCGGACGAATTACCTTTATTCCGGACAAGATTTTCTTTTGATAATTTTCTGATTTCATCCACAGAATTTTCCGGAGTGTTATCTTCCGGCTGAGTAATCTCTGTTTCTGTATCAATATCATCCACTGATTCATCAGTTTCAGTGGACTGATCTCCTTTCAGAATATTATCATGAATTTTTCTGACTCTTTCAATAAGGTCCTCAGAGTTACCATAGTCGGCAGATTCAAGGACAAAAGCAAAAATATCACAGATGTCTGCATCTGAGCTAATATAAAAAATATTTTTCCGGGTATCAAAATATGGAAGAGAAATCGGTCTGCCTTCTTCTTCGGAGTCCAATTTACGGAATATTTTATTGGCTCTGAAAAAGTCAGTAACATTAAAATCTGATATTCCAATGCTGCTTAATCTGGATTTGAGTTTTGATTTGCTTTTTTGATTGCTGAGATTTTTTTCATATTCTAAGAGAATTCTGTTAAGAGAGTTAATTTCTTCTTCACTGATTGCTTTTTTTCCATCAGCAATAAGTTCTCCGATCTCTTCTGAGAATATGAAGCCAATGTTTTCTGCAGTTTCTTTAATTCCGAAAAGTTCATCATCAGAGACTTCGGCATTAAAAACCCATATCTTTGCATTGTAAAGGGAATCATAAGCTTCTTTATCTCCAAATACAATTGTTGCTTCAGATCTTCCGGAACTACTCAGGAAATCTGAAAATTCATTGTCGATCATTCTTTTATCTGATCTGCTCCATGATGGATAACTACGGAGGATATCCAGAAGGATCTCCTGATTTATCCCTGAAATAACTCTTTTCTTTAATATACTCTCAAAAAATCCCGAATAAATTCCGGCTCCGGCTGCATCCTGAAGTCCAACAATTTCGCCAATCTCTGTTCCGGTTTTGCCATACTGGACCTCAATAAGAGGCCGGTTATCGGGAGACTCTTTTCCCATGCAGAAGTCTGTAACCGGTCTGATATTCCCTGTAACTTTATCTTTTATTTTGAGGTCCCTTATGTTGGTACCCACGGAGTGAAATTCAGTTACAGTTTTCAGAATATCTTCATATAATTCAGAATCAGCTTTTGAATCATTTAGTTTTCTGTTTATCAGATTTACATCCGGGTATTTAACTTCAAGTGATTCCAGATATTCGTGGTGATATTTGCCATTTTCATCCGGGTTTACACAATCTGATTCGGCACATATGTGGAAATAATTCCCTACTTTCTTTAATTTCTTCAAATCTGATTCTTTTACCTTTATACAGTTTCCTGAAGGAACCGTTTCATCATTAACGTCCTGAACAGGAATAAGTGATCTTTCCAGTCCACACCAGTGTGGATCTCTAAATATTTTATTTTGATCGGTTCTTCTAAAATATTCTGTACAAAAATCTCCAAATTTTATCTTTCTCCAAGAAAATGGATTTTTAATTCCTTCTTTCTCAGAACACCATTGATTATAGATATGTTTTGAAACATAGCAGATTTCATCTGACCAATTATTTATTATTTTTTTTGTATAAGAGTCAAGTTCAAGCCGATAAGTAGTTACTGGGTTATAATAGGTATAATTAGAATTGATTTTCCTATCCCAGACATCAAATATTTTCGGTTGTTTCTCTCTGAAATCATTTACATTCTCATATTCTTCTTTTATAGTATATATTGTGGGCAGGTGACGAATTCCGGTCAATATCAGAAATTCACGGAAGTTTTCTTTTAGTTTTTTTATTTTCTCTGAATCTGCTCTTCGATCTGACTTTCTTCTGGGTTTTTTTGATGCTGGAAAATAATTGCCTGGAATTTTCAGATTATCAAAAAAATTGTCGTAAATATGATCTTCGGAGGACAGTTTAAGTATTTCCGGTAATAATAAATCCTTTATTTTAAAAATATTCCCTTTTTCAGATATAAATTCAGCTTCTCCTAATCTGGAAAGGTTTTCGTTGAATTTGTCAGTTTCAGAGCCGTCCTTATTTATTCTGTTCCTGTATTTTTCAAAAACTGCATAGAGGATGCTATATTTTGTTTTACCATTATCCTTGGAAAATGTATTTTCAATAAGATATGGAATCTGAAGTTCCTTTAATATATTTTCATCATCCAGTTCCTGAACATTGAGTTCCTTTAATAGTTCTCTTAGTTTCCTGTTTCTCTCTATTTTTAATTTTAATTCCGCTTCATCATTTATAGTATATTTCCTGTCAGTTCTGATTCTTGGTTCATAAGTGTATTCGGTACTGACTATTGTATAATCTACACCGTCTTCAAGACCAGTTTTTCTTGAGGACCGGGATTTTATCCAGAATATCTTATTTTCCTTTTCTGGAGATTTTAGAGGGAAAAATCCTCTTTCGGGAAGCGGAAATATTGGAGATCTGAGCAGAGAATCACATAAATTTTCATATTTTATTCCGTGATGGTAATCATTTGGTTTATTTTTAGATAATACAGTTCTGATTTCTGAATAAAGTGAAATCAGATTCTCTGAACTTTTCATCCATTCTTTGGGAATTACACCCTCGTGGATAATTTCTATAAATTTCATATCATCCAGTTCAGGAACACCGTAAGATTTTAGTTTGGATTTCCACTCTTTTTTAACTATCCATTCAGTATTTACAAATCTTTTCCCAAGATATTTTTCTGCCCTTGATCTGAACAGAGGTTCAGTCTTTATTAGTGTTCTCAGGAATTCTGAAGGGATAACTGCATCCTCAGGTAAAACCCACTCATCCTTTCCGGATGACATGGTTTTAACCCATTTTTTATTCTTAAGCAGCTCTATAACCTTATCAAACTGAGGTGAAAGCTGCTGATCCCCGCTGTCTGACGGGATATAATCTGGCAGCCTGTCAGCTGCTGCAGGAACTTTCTTAAGTGAAATAACTGCGTCTGCAATTATTCCCGGAAGGGCAGACAGCATGTATCTGTTCCATTCATTGTTCTCAGGATCGTGGAGCTTTTCACGGTCAGCTGTAGTGGCACCGTCAACCTGAAGGAACATAGGGGAAGGGAGTGTTACAAGAGTCGGGAGATAACAGTATAACCTTCCTTCAGGCAGGGTTTCTGCTGAATCAACAACCGGAAAGGCTACTGAAACACGCCTTTTTAATGAACTCCCTCCGAAATCAAATTTTTCCCATCTTTGTTTCACAAGATCTCCTGGGAAGTCCTGATCCTTACGATAAAGGTAGTACTTTCTTTTATGTTGATTTCCGGCTGAGGTTATCTCCAGATATTCCCCGTTTCTGTTTTCAGGCTGAATATTAAGTTCTTTAAAGACCGGAGGTTCTTTTCTTCTGTCCTCAACAGTCATGGAGGACAACTGATTCAGGAACAGCATGGACTCCATCTGTCCTGTTGCAATTTTCAGAATTTCATCAGCAACCGGATTTACTTTATCCGGGTCTACAAAAGTTATTTTTAATTCAGTACCTTCAGTCTGTTCAGTTTTTTTGTTTTCAACAGGATAGGGAATAACACATTCATCCTTATTAAGTCTGAAATACCAGGGGTGACTCCTGATCTCAACTGAAGACGCAAGGGCAAAAACAGATTTAAAGCCAATTCCCTTTTCGCCAATAAAAGTATGGGATGAACGGTCTTTTTTTATTTTTGTGGATTCGCCTGTATCTGTAATAGCTATTACATCGTCAACGGAGAAACCATCTTCATTATAATTAATTTTTATTCCGGAATTATCTATTACAAATCTGATTGCCGGATTTCTTTCTGAGTAATCTGCATCATCAGCATTCTGAATTAGTTCAAGAATAAAATGCTTCCTGTCCTGATATGCTGTATCACTTAATATATTCAGACTGTTTCTGTAACCTGGAATTGCCCAGTCATAGTCTTTCCTTAAAGAGTGAAGTTCGTGTATTGATTCCTCCGGTGGGAATCTTTTTATCCTGTCAAGCTTTTGTGTTCTTTCATTTTCAATATTTACCGACATCTTCAGAACACCTCCTTTAGATCACCTTTAGTACAGAAACAGCAACAAGGTCTTTCCCCATAAAAAGCCCGTCTTTAGCCCTTAGCTGTTTAATTCTGTTTTCACTTCTTTTTTTTATGTTATCCTTCTGGTATTGCATTAAGCGGAGAAACTTCTCGTTTGGTTCCTGATTATCCCTTATTCTCTTCTCACAATGTTCCTGTATTTTTCTGTCAACTGCAGTAGTCTGGGATTCTGCTGACTTTTCAACAGAGTTAACATAAGACTGAATTCTGTAGCTGTTTTCAGCTTCCATCTCAGAAATTTCCACCTCCATAAATGATTCCAGAGCATCTTCTGCTGTGTCACTGACTTCTTCAATATCAAAATCTGTGTAATAATCCTCACAGGACACAGAATATTCTTTCAGTAAGCGTGAAAATTTTCTGAAATCGCATTTTGGAACCTGCATTGTCTGAATATCAACAGGCACGGCCATCAGGTTAATTTCCCTGGAAAAACCTTCAAGTGTAACTTCATAAAACAGAACAGAATAATCTCCCGGACTGATTCCGGCATCACTGCTTTCAAGAGACAGAGAAAAGGAACATGGTATATTTTCACTCATTTCAAGCTTATAAAGCAGGAATTTTATCCAGAATCCGCATGGTGGCAGAAAAACAGCATTCATCCTTTGTGTTGCTGCCATTCCGTTGAATACGACCTCTGTAAAACCCTTTGATTCTGATATACGGCCCAGTTCATCTTCACATCCTTCTGAACCGGGTCTTCTCCTGAAATCCTCAAGTTCTGACATTACTGCCTTTGAGAGTCTGATTTTTCCGGAATCTGAATCAGTCTGTTTAAATTCACACCCATCCCATGATGAAAGGCATCTGTCCGTAAGCCACAGTGCATCCACAGGCTGCACAAACTCAGTACTCATTGAAGGCTTCTGTATAATGCTGTTGAAATGGTCTTCCCCAAGCAGTTCCTTACGGTTCTGTTCGTATTTTTCCATCTCGATTCTTGAATTTTCAACGGCTATTTCCATTGTCCGAATTCTTTCCTGGATCTGTTTATCGGTAAAGGAACCCTGTATTATATCATTGTTGAGATCAGCAAGAGTATTGCCGAGAATAGGTTCAAGTGCTCCTATGCTGTCCTGAATAAGGTTTATTCTCACGTAAAGGGTGTCATAAATATTTTCATCAATGCTGTCATGGATATACATGCATGCAACAAATATTTTATCTGCCTTCTGTCCGAAACGGTCAACTCTCCCAATTCTCTGCTCAATTCTCATAGGGTTGTATGGCAGGTCATAATTTATTATGGACTGACAGAACTGGAAATCAACACCTTCTCCGCCAACCTCACTTGAAAGGAGTACTTCAAATTCTCCCCTTTCAAATGCCTCCATAATTTCATATCTTGACTGTGCCTGGCCGTCACCTGAGTTTGGTGTGTCGCCGTATATCAGACCGACTCTGTATCCATCCTCTTTCAGCCTTTTTTCAAGATATTTAAGAGTTCTTACGAAAAATGAGAAGACTACAATCTGTGGATTCTCACTTTCAGCCTGGAGTTTGCCTATTAATTTCAGAAATTCATCGTATTTTGTGTCCAGCCCGGAAATTTTCCGGGCATCATTACGAAGCTGAATAAATCTGTCCTTAATATCCTGGCTGATAGCCATTTCACCAAAAGCCAGGTCATCATCCGGTTCATCTTCCGAAGGTTTCAAATCATATACGGAATTATTTTCTATGCACCAGTCAAGATATTCCTTCATTGCAGGAAGGCAGCTCCCGGCCATTCTGCGTGGAACGTTTGTTACAAATCCAATAGCGGAAGGTTCGCCACCCTTATCAAGATACAGATCCTTTGTAAGTTCAATTATTTCATCATGGAAATCTTTCTCGGCCGGTGAAAGCTTTACAGGAACTTTAATAGGCTCCCTTGTCACCCTGTGTTCAAATGCTTCTCTCTTAAGCGTACGGGTAAAGGAGTTGTCAATGGGACTTAAATTCCCAAGTACTCTGTCATAATGGGCTGTTTCTTCTGCTGAAAGGGGTTTTTCCGATGAGAGCCTCTCTTCAAGTTTTTTTATTCCGGGATGGCCCGATATTGCTTCGCCTGTAGCACCGGTTTTCAGGTTTCTGAGAATTCCACAAACTTCAGCTCTGGATTCTTCTGTATCCTGAAGCAGAAGACGTCTGCATATGTTAATATTTTTGAGAGGGGAGAGGATATTTGAAAATGACTGTAAATCGGGGAACAGTCTGGAATTGAGAATATGCATCTGACTGAAGAGGTCTTCGTCCTTTAGGTTCAGTGGTGTTGCTGAAAGCATTACCATCATTTCAGTCAGATCACTCAGATATTTTCCGGTCTGATAGCTATAGGTTGAGGAATTCCGCATATGATGCGATTCATCCACAACAACAAGGGACCACAGGGGAATTTCCCTGTTTTCATGAAGTTCCCTTAGATTACTATAATGTTTTTCCGTCCGCAACAGTGACAGGCTGACAAGTGACCAGATCATCCCATCGGGAATATTTCCGTCTTTTGCAGATTTAAAGAAATTTTTCAGGGATTTTCCATCATGGATATGGAAATGCAGGTTAAATCTCTTACGCATCTCCTTTTCCCATTTGGGTAACAGTGAGTTTGGACATACAATTAATACAGGAGATTTCCGGTCAATTTTTCCGCGTGCAAGAAGTTCAGTCAGAATAATTCCTGTTTCAATAGTTTTTCCGACACCAACTTCATCTGCTATAAACAGACGACTGTCAGAACCGGGAGAAATGAATTTGCTCAGAGGTTTAAACTGGTAAGGATTAAATACAGTTTTACTGGCAAGATAACTGTAAAAATTACCCTCAACAGGTCTTTTTAGGCGGAACCATGTCTGAAAAAGCTGAAAGTCCTCTTTATTCCCCTTTGTTCCGGAACTGAATGAGTCAAATATCCTGTCTTCAGTCTCCATCTTTGAGAGATGCTTCTCCTGAACGGTGTATTTTTTTCCTTCCAGAGTTACATGGTATCCAAATGAATTCTTTTTCTCAATTATGTCATTAATGGTGCCTATTTTACCATTCGATGTAAATCTTACATTTTCTCCGGTTTTAAATAACGGAGTTTTATTGATATTCCCCATATTGTCCCTGTATGAATCTGATATGTAAAATGAAATAAATATTACGATTTGTCTGTTATATTCTGCATCATATTTTTAGAAACAGGATTCTATGAATTTCTGTTTTAATAGGACTTGCGCGAAACAAACATTTTGATGACCCAATATGATGAACAATTGGTCAAAATAATAATTTTTGGTTTCCATAAGTTTAAGTTAAGTTTTGTACTGCGTAACTCCTATTTAAAAAGGTAAGTGAGAGCTGATTGTATGATTCTGTGACTGAAATCAGAGATAATGAATTCTCAAATGCTCTGGAAATTTTTCATATGTCCCAATAATAATATTGACAATATTATCTCCGGGAGATAACTATTTCTATAGTAAACAGAAATATTAATCCATAGAATGGGAGGGGAAACAGATACATAACATTAAATGTTCCATTAAATCCGGCCAGGCGACTTTGGGGGAATTTGCAGAACCAAATCCTTCTGCACTTATAGAGTCACTGCGTGCTTTTGGCTATGATTTAAAAACATCAGTCGCAGATCTTATAGATAACAGTATATCTGCCGGGGCTGAAAATATTCATATTGAATTTTCATGGGATGGTGAAAATTCTGTAATCTCCATTTTTGACGACGGCCGGGGGATGACGAAGACTGATCTCATTAATGGCATGCGTCCGGGAAGTTTTAGTCCTCTTGATCTGAGAGATAAAAACGATCTCGGAAGATTTGGACTTGGCCTTAAAACTGCCTCGTTTTCACAGTGCAGAAAACTTACTGTTGTATCAAAACCTCCGGGTGGCAGAACTGAAGCAAGATGCTGGGACCTTGACCATGTTGTAAGTGTAAACAAGTGGCAGCTTCTGATTCCTGACAGTTATTATAGACCGGAAATGTCACCTGATCTCACAGATTATAACTCGGGAACACTTATCATATGGGAAAATACTGACCGGATTACCAAAGGCATGAATACTGAATCCAGACGTGACATGGATAACTTCCATAAAATGATTGATGGAGTGTGTGAACACCTGTCAATGACATTTCACCGTTATATGGAAGGACCGGGAAGATTACACATTTTTGTAAACCGGACTGAAATTGAACCCTGGGATCCATTCCTTTCAAAACATCCCGCTACTCAGGATATTACCGATGAGAACTGGCCGGTTATGGATGAAATAATAAGAATAGATCCTTATATACTGCCCCATCATTCAAAGATGGATTCAGATGAACATGCCTGTGCTGCCGGTCCGCGTGGGTGGAATGCCCAGCAGGGTTTCTATGTTTACCGGAACAAAAGGCTCCTTGTTCCTGGCAGCTGGCTGAATCTTGGTTTTAAGAAAGAAGAGCACTATAAACTTGCAAGAATACTGATTGACATTCCGAATACCCTTGACAGTGAATGGCAGATTGATATTAAAAAGGCTGTTGCAAGACCTCCTCCGGCAATAAAAGAAGATTTAAACAGAATTGCAAAACATGCACGGTCAAGAGCCTCGGAAATTTACAGGCACAGAGGTAAAGTTGTTTCGCATAATACATCAGCTGATTTTGTTCAGATGTGGGAAAGGATCAGCAAACATGGTAGTTTTTTTTTCAGAATTAACAGGAATCATCCCCTTGTCAGCGAACTTTTGAGTGGGGATAATGGTTCAGAACCGGATAAAATTAAAGCCCTGATAAGTATTATAGAAGAAACAGTTCCCGTTCAGCTTATTGCATTAACAAACAGCGGGAACCCTGATTCTTTCTCCTCTCCTTTTGAATATTCTGATGAAAAGGAGATTGAAAATAATATAAGAATACTTTTTGAAGTCCTGATAACCGGCGGTGATGAACCTGTTAAAGCATCTGAAAAAATTAAGTTGATGGATGGTTTTTCCGGAAAATCCGAGTTGATTGAGAAAGTTCTTGATGATATTTGTGATAATTAAGGAGGGTTATAATTGACTGATGATCAGAAGTGGCTGAATAAAATACAGCAGATGTTCTGGATTGTACTTAATGATAATGAGGATCTATCAGAGGATTATATCCGGAAATATATCGATTCTAATTTTCAGAGCTTTCTGGGTTTTGTAAATCCCGGATTTTCTGGTGATAAAGAAGAAATAAAGGAATTACTTATGAATTCCCTTATTAATTCCCTGCTTACTACCGTTGCAGGAGACATAAATTCTGTTGATTTTAATGAGGATCACATTCCCTGGCTGGAAAACAGAAAATCTGAGATTAAATTTGATTTCTGGGACCGATATGCTCAGTACCTTTCTCTTGGAAAAAACTGGAGTCAGAGTCTTATCAGAAGTCTTGACTATTCAACTGATCTCATTCTTGGAAAAATAGAGGATCCTGAAAGGGATGGCCAGTGGGACAGGCGTGGAATGGTTGTTGGTGATGTCCAGTCCGGTAAAACAGCAAATTACATAGGTCTGATTAATAAAGCTCTCGATTCCGGTTATAAATTGATTATCATTCTTGCCGGCATGCACAACAGTCTCAGAAGTCAGACCCAGATCAGGGTTAATGAGGGTGTTCTTGGTTTTGACACACCTCCTGATAAATCATTGATTGAAGGGCGTTTTGCCCATAAAACCGGTGTTGGTAAACTTGATGATTTTAGGGAACATAAGGCAGCAACGCTTACTTCTTCAGTTGAAAACGGAGATTTCAGCCTGAAAGTTGCAGGTCAGGCAGGAATTTATCCCGGACAGATCCCACTGGTGCTTGTAGTAAAAAAGAATTATTCAGTATTAAGGAATATACTCCGGTGGACTGAATCTACTGCCTGGGCTAAGGATACGGAACAGGGAAAATACATTGAAAATGTCCCGTTTCTGATGATAGATGATGAGGCCGACAATGCATCAGTTAATACAAATTCAATATATGACAGGTCTGGGAATGTCAATACTGATTCTGACATAACACGCATTAACGGTCTTATCAGGGAAATACTTACCAAATATGAAAAATCTGCATATATAGGTTATACAGCAACTCCGTTTGCCAATATATTCATAGATCCTGAAAGTGAATCGGGAATCTGCGGTCAGGATCTGTTCCCAAGAAGTTTTATTGTGTCTCTCCCTTCATCTTCCGGCTATATCGGTCCGGATAAAATATTCGGACTTAATTCAGCTCCGGAAATAAATGTTGAAAAAACAGAAGGACTTCCTCTTGTGATAAATATCAGTGACTATGGAGATTATATTCCCGACAGGCATAACAAATATCTCAAAATTGATGAACTGCCGCCCTCCCTGAAAAAATCAGTCCGTTATTTTATACTTGCATCTGCTGCCCGTGAGGTTAGAGGCCAGAAAAATACCCATAATTCCATGCTGGTTCATGTAACAAGATTTGTTGATGTACAGAATCAGGTTGCTGAACTGCTTCTGAAGGAACTTGAAATCATACGTCATCGTCTGAAGTACGGAGAAGGAAAAAGCAGCCTGGACATTCGTGATGAATTCAGAAAGCTCTGGGAAGATAATTTTGTTCCGGTTTCAGCCTTTATTGCTGAGTCTGATGAAATTGACGATAGTGCAGTCGGTGTCAGCAGATGGGATGATGTTGAAAAACATCTCCTAAAATATGCATTTAAAACACAGGTAATAACTGCGAATGGCTCCTCAAAAGAAGCACTTGAATACCGCAGCCACAGGGAAAGTGGTCTTAGTGCAATTGTAGTCGGTGGAGACAAGCTCTCAAGGGGTCTGACTCTTGAAGGTCTCACTGTCAGTTATTTTCTCCGTGCTTCAAGGATGTATGATACGCTTATGCAGATGGGCAGATGGTTTGGTTTTCATCCCGGTTATCCGGATCTGTGCAGAATATTTACAACTCCGGAGCTTTCAGACTGGTACAGCCACATTGCACTGGCAAATATGGAACTCAGAGAAGAACTAAGACACATGGCAGACCGTGGAATGACACCACAGGAGTATGGTCTTCGTGTAAGAAATCATCCGGATACTCTGATAATTACAAGTCTGAACAAAATGAGGGCAGGAGAAACTGTCAGAGTTTCCTATTCAGGAACAATAAGTGAATCTGTTGTATATCATAATGACAGAGGCATAATTCAGAAAAATAACGCAATATATTCAGAATTTCTCAGAAAACTTGAAACACCGTCTAAGTATGAGGGGAAAAAGGAATATTATAAATGGACTGCTGTACCCGGAGAATCTGTAGCTGGACTTTTTAGTGATATTGAAACACATGAGGACTCTTTTAAAGCAGATTCACATCTTCTTGAAAATTATATCCGGAATGCACTGAGAAGAGATGAACTCAGGGAATGGACTGTAATACTGCTCTCAGGGGGTAGTTCCGGTAAAAGGGAAAGGGTAAATGCTGGCGGGTATGATGTCAGCTGTATAATAAGAAGTCTTTCAGGAAGTATCGAAGGAGAGGGAGGTAAATTTTCGATAAAAAGGCTTGTAAGCCCAAGAGACGAGTGGCTTGATTTTGACAGGGAAATGCAGGACCGGATTATGAAGGAAACACTTAATGAATATGAAATATCAAAGGAAAAAAGCAGAAGAAAAAAACCGCCATCGAATCCTTCAGGTATAATTATCAGGGAAAACAGGTCTGAAAAAAACGGACTTTTACTTCTGTACCCTCTTGATCTCAGGGAAAAATCCAGTGATGGCAGTAACATTTCCGGAAGGGGTGAAACAGTTATAAAAACAGTTGGTTTTGCAGTTAGTTTTCCAAAAAGCAGGTATTGTGATGTTGTAGAATATCGGGTGAACCGGATATTCAGCAATAATGAGGCTGTATAAGTATGGATATTATTCATCTGAGTGCCGGTAACAGTTCCGGGATAAGAGATTTTACCGTGGTGACCGAATGAAAGCTGAGGAAAAAGAATTCCGAAGGTTTTACAGTGATTTCAGAAATGATATATACAGGAAAGCTTCGGAAGAAGAAGTTCCACTTGAAGATTCATTTACTGATACAGTTCTTCTGAACTTTGAAGATACTGAGATTATTGAGGGTTACTTTTTAAGCCCTCACCGGAAAAAACAACTTGGAATTAAGGTCAATGCCTATAATTTTTCATATACAGGTGACGAAAGGGATACCCTTGAGCTTTTTGTAAGCGCTTATAAGGGTCATCAGGACATAACGACACTTCCAAAAACGGAAATTGATGCCTATTTTAAAAGACTGCAGAATTTCCTTAAAAGGTGTTTTGAGGGTTATTATGTTAACCTTGAAGAAGCTCAGCCGGTATATGATCTTGCTATTCAGTTGTATGAATCCCGTGGGATAATAAGAAAAATCAGATTTTTCATTCTCTCGGATTCAACAGTAAAAACAGAAAAAATTCCGGATCATGAAGAAAACGAAATTACTTACCAGTATAATGTCTGGGATATCAAAAGAATATACGGGCTTATCAGTTCGGGGATCAGAAGTGAACCGATTGAAATTGATTTTTATCAGGATACAGGGAAGATGCTTCCATTTCTCTGCCCTGATGATGATAATCCGGTGTACACTTCCTATCAGTTAATTATGCCCGGTGATACTCTTGTAAAAATATATGATACTTATGGTCCGAGAGTTCTTGAAAGAAATGTAAGATCTTTTCTGCAGGTCAGAGGTAAAGTAAACAAGGGAATAAAGGATACCATACTGGAAAACCCTGAAATGTTTCTTGCGTATAACAATGGCCTGTCCGCAACAGCTGAGGACGTTACTGTAACTGAATATGAAGGACAGAAATGTATTTCCAGAATTAAAAATTTCCAGATTGTTAACGGAGCACAGACCACAGCAACGATACATTATACCTGCAATAAATTTAAAGATGAAGTTGATCTCTCATTCCTTCATGTTCCGGTAAAACTTACAGTTCTCCACAATACAGAGGATCTGGATGAATTTGTCCCTGAAATTTCCAGGTGTGCAAATACACAGAATAAAATTGATGCTGCTGACTTTTCATCCAACAATCCGTTTCTTGTAGAACTTGATTCAGTCTCAAAGAGGATCAGGGCCCCTGCAGTCGGTGGTAGTCAGATGGAAACCTACTGGTACTTTGAAAGGGTACGCGGTCAGTATGATGACAGAAGAAACCGGGAAGGGACAACACCAGCCAGGAAAAAGATATTTGACCGCCAATATCCCAAGACTCAGAAATTTACCAAGCCCGATATAGCAATATTTGAACACCTCTATGAATGCAGGCCATATGATGTCAGCCTTGGAAGACAGAAGAACTACATCAGATTTCTGGACCGAATAAAGGAGAAAGATAATATTCTTCCGCCTGATGAAGAATACTTCCGTGATCTCGTTGCAAAAGCAGTTATCCACCGGCAGACATATTCCATTGTCAGAAAGGAACTGAAAGGAAGTGGTTACTGGGCAAATATCGTAGCGTATACTGTATCACTTCTTTTCAGCCTCACCGGGCATAAAATCAATCTCAGAAAAATATGGAATGAACAGGATCTCCGTCCGGAACTTAAAGATGAATTGTCAGAATTAATCCATGAGGTCAGGGAAGTAATTACAAATCCTCCGGGTGGAAGAAATGTTACAGAGTGGTGTAAAAAAGAAGAATGCTGGCAGGTCCTTCTGAAATCCGGAATTACATTAAGTCATGATCTTTCTGATGCTCTGGTTTCTGATTCTACTGAAGAGAATGAAAGGGATGATTATGGGAAATATGACTATATTTTGTCTCTTCCTCCGGAAATATGGTCAGTAATTGCTGACTGGTCCCGTGAAAAAGGTTATCTGATGCCTGAAGAAAGAAACACAGCAGGTATTATGAGGACAGCCGGACGTAAAAACAGGAAACCATCTGAAAAGGAACTTGAAAATGCAGTTTCTGTAATAAAAAAAGCAGAATTTAATGGGTTTGATGTTGACAGGATGATCCGGGAATTAACTCCTGAAAGTCCGGATATGAGTGAAGAACCGGATATTTCAGATGAAGTTAACTCGTCTTTAAATTCTCAGAAAAATCCTTCACCGGAGTTTACAGATACTGAAAAAGCAATTTTGTTTATTCTGCATAATAACCGTGGTTCAGCATCCCTGAAAACAGTATCCTATGAACTCCAGTATATGAGCCATAATGATGAATCAGGGATGTTTAAGGGAATTCCTGTTAGTGTGAGGGAAATAAAAAAAGAATTCTTGAGGGGTAAACTCGATCTGATCAGGAAAGGTTTTATTGAGAAAAAAATGACTGCCGGCAAATTATCTCTCTCTAAAGATGGAAAGGAATACTGTCAGTCCCAGGCAGAAGAAGGTGATTCAGTTTCCGGAACTGCTTAGTCATTACAATTTCCACCTGGAAAGGAAGTGACCCGGGATAAGAAAATCTTATCCACAAAAGGGGCGTAATTAATAACGAAAGTGAAAGAGAAATATACAGGCATTGATTTATTTTCAGGTGCGGGCGGTCTTACCGAAGGTTTTATTCGGCATTCCTTTGATTTTGTGGCTCATGTTGAAATGAATGAATATGCCACACAGACTCTTGATACAAGGATTAGGTATCATAAATTATGCAATAATGGGAAAAAAGATTTCTATTACAGATATTTTTCCGGTGAAATAACCCGTGAAGATTTCATTGCCGGCAGTCAGGATTATTTTCCTGAGGGCACCGGAATTTATCATTGTGAAATATCTCCGGAAACTGAATCAGATCTCATAAATTCGATAAAAAAACGACTGGATAGTACAGGTAAGGAATCCGTTGATGTTATTATCGGTGGTCCTCCATGTCAGGCATATTCCCTTGCAGGAAGGGGCCGTTCAAAAGATGGTATGGTGAATGATCCAAGGAATCTGTTATATCTCTATTATCTGAAGGCGATTGAAACATTTAAACCAAAAATATTTGTCTTTGAAAATGTTCCCGGAATTATAAGTTCATTAAATGGGAAAGTTTTTGAGGATTTTAACGAAAAGATTGGTAAACTGGGGTATTGTGGAGACCCCAATGCACGAATACTCAACGCTGCTGATTTTGGTGTACTCCAGAACAGGAAAAGAATAATATATATCGGCTGGAAAAAAGAGCTTGATTTTGAATATCCTGATTTTCAGCAGAATAAATCAGAATATAATACCGGAGATCTTTTTAATGATCTTCCGCCTCTCTATCCCGGAGAAGGCAGTAATGATCCTCAGAAATATTTAACCAAAAGATCTTCCGGCTATCTAAAAGAGAAAGGTCTCAGAACTGATGAGCCTGTTGTTAGAAATCATATAGCAAGGAATCATAATGAAAGGGACAGGGAAATTTACCGGAAAGTAATCAGCAAGTGGGAATCCGGGAGAGAGAGACTTCATTATGATGAACTGCCTGAAGAATTAAAAACCCATAAAAAAAGAAAGGTTTTCACAGACCGTTTTAAGGTAATTGATAAGGAAGGGCTTTCACATGCGGTCCTGGCACATCTTGCAAAAGACGGCCATTATTTCATTTATCCGGATATAAAATATGCCAGATCAATTACAGTCAGGGAAGCAGCAAGAATTCAGTCCTTCCCTGATAATTATCTCTTTGAGGGGCCGAGGACAGCACAGTACGTTCAGATTGGCAATGCAGTGCCTCCGCTTATGGCATCCGGAATAGCAAAAGAGATTGAGAAAGGATTAAACAGAAACTAATCGGATATTTCTAATATCTCTTTAATTTTCCTGACAACGCCTTCCGGATCTTTTTTTACCTCATGTTCCCAGAATCTCAGTACAGTCCAGCCATCATCTGAAAGTTTTTTATTTATCTCCTTATCTCTCAGAACATTCTTATTGATTTTTTCGAGCCAGAAATCAGTGTTTGTTTTGGGAATACTGAAGCATTCAGGACATTTGTGCCAGAAACATCCGTCTATAAAAATTACAACTCTTTTTTTTATGTAAACAATATCCGGTTTTCCCGGCAGAGTATAATGTATCCGGTATCCCCTTAGTCCTTCTTTACAGAGAAGGCGGCGGATTATCATCTCAGGTTTTGTATTTTTGCCACGGATTCGGGACATATTGTAATGACGCTGTTTCGGTGTGTGAACATCAGACATCTCTCCGGAATATTTTGTAATCTTTTATATTGAAATGAACGGTTGCTTACAGTAAATATCTAATTCATTGTCTATGCAACTGTTGCATGTGCAACATTTATTGCTGAAAGGAATCAATGTTATACAGAAAAAATATCAAAAAGGACAATCCAGTCAATGAGCAGGAAAAATGTAGATGAAAATAACGGTAATGCCTCAGAAATGCCAAAAAAATGCTTAAATGGTGACATTCCTCAGGGCATGCCACTCGCCGGGCTTGTATCAGTTATCCACCGCATGTATGGAATTTATGTAAACTCAAATAAACCATCGGAAGAACTGACAGCCGGACAGTTTCCTTTTATCATGAGGCTGTCATTTGAACCGGGCCGCACACAGGACGAACTTGCGGAGTGTTTTCTCATAGACAAAGGAACGGTAGCAAGGGCGGTCCGGAAGCTGGAGGATAATGGAATTATTACACGAAGACAGGACCCGGAAAACCGCCGGAAATATCACTTATACCTGACAGAGAAGGGTCGGAGAATCGTTCCTGAGATCATGGCCCTGGACCGGAGATGGGAAGAGGAGCTGCTCTTTGGTTTCTCCACAGAGGAAAAAGAGCATATAACCGGGGCATTTCGCATAATTGCCGAAAAAAGCCATAAATATGCAAGATCTCATGATAAGGAAGAGATTTCGGGATAAAAAGGCATTAAAGGTAAAATCAGAAAAATGAGAGAAAATAATTCAGACATGGCCCAAAAAACGGAAGGCGTTGATATAATCACAGGCGATCCCAAACGTGCGGTCATAAAAATGGCAGTTCCAATGGTAATTGCAATGCTTCTTATGAGTGCCTACAACCTCATAGATGCAGTCTGGGTTGCAGGACTTGGCGGGGATGCAATTGCTGCGATTGGATTTATAACTCCTTTCTTCATGTTAATAATTGGCTTAATGAACGGACTTGGTGCAGGTGCAACATCAGCGATATCCCGCAGAATCGGAGCAGGAGACAAACCGGGTGCAGAAAACAGTGCAATGCACTCGGTAATCATCTGCGTAATTGTCTCTGTCATAATGACGGTAATCTTCGTTCCCTTCCTCCGTCCCTTAATGGAACTCTCCGGTGCAGGAGCAACAACCGGACTGGCACTCGAATACGGACAGGTTGTATTTGCCGGAATTATATTCATGCTCTTCTCAGGGGTAGGTTCCGGAATACTCAGAGGAGAAGGTGATGCAAAAAGAACAATGTACTTAATGGCGGTATCTGCCATAATGAACGCCGTTCTTGACCCGATATTCATATACACTCTGGATATGGGCATAGCCGGAGCAGCATGGGCAACAGTCATATCAAACGTATTCGTCTGTATAATCCTCTGCCACTGGCTGTTTATAAAGAAGGATACATACCTCACATTTGAGAAAAGTTCATACAGACCGGACAGAAAAGTGGTCAGAGATATTCTCGGAGTCGGCCTGCCTGCAAGTGCAGAGATGTTTTTAATCTCAATGCTTGTCATAATACTCAACGGAATCTTTGTAATCGTAGCAGGAACAGATGCAGTTGCGGTGTACACCTCCGGGTGGCGTGTGGTAATGATTGCACTTGTGCCGCTTATGGGAATTGCAACAGCACTTGTCACAGTCGCCGGAGCGGCATTCGGGGCAGAGCAGTTTGGTAAAATGGCAGTATCACATACATACTCAATGAAACTCGGCATGGTAATCGCCATTATAATGAGTATTGCAACTTTCATATTCGCACCGGCAATCTCGGCAGTATTCACCTACTCACCTGAGAGTGCCTATCTTGCACCCTCAATAACGGCATTTCTAAGGGTAATGTGCATGTTCTACCTGGCAGTCCCTGTCGGCATGATGTCAACGGCACTTTTCCAGGCAGTCGGAAAGGGAATGACATCCTTTGTCTTAACCTTCATCAGAGAAATAGTTCTTATTGCAGTCTTTGCATGGATATTTGCCGTCACATTCGGCTGGGGTGAAGCAGGTGTCTGGTGGGGCATTGTTGCCGGAAATATTGTTGGCAGTATAATCACATACATCTGGGCAAAGTACTACATCAGCAGGCTGCTTGTTAAAGAAATTACGGACATTTCCCGCCCGGCAGAGGGTGCAGTATAATTCCGGCAGGAAATCTCCCGGCATAATGCTCATTCCTTTTTTTTATAACAGCAGTATCTTTCACCTGATCAAAAAACCCGTTTTGCCGGGCATAACCGGAATATTAAGTCTGTTCTGCCGGATTACCTGATGGATTTTTATATATCCGGCTATTCCTGTGCATAAGATGGTTTTAAATATTATCAGGTGCAATACCTCGCAACCCATAACGTGGGGGGATAAATTATGCCAGAGATGGAATCAGTTAAAAAAATGAGTGAAACGAGGAGAAACTTCCTCAGTCAGGCTAATACCCGGATGAAGGAAGTCCGTGGGATGGAAAAGGACATCAGAAGGAGAATGAAGACAGCACCAAAGGATACATGCTCAGAACTTGAGACATGGTTTGAAAACCTTGAAAGCCATCTCAGCCAGGCCAGTGTTGAGATCGAAATGATCGAAAATTCAACTGAAGATATGTGGGCTGAGAGGCGTGAGAGGGTGGATACATTCCTCGGTGAGGCAGAGAGGGAGCTTGAGACTGGCTATGAGATCCTGGAGCGTCCTGTCTGATCAACAAATGCCATCCGGAATAATATCTTAATATGAAAATGTGGTGAAAGCCTCATAATTTCGTGAATATGCCTGATATGAATACAGGCATAAACCGGCAGATTAGAAAGTCTGCCGGTAATCATCTTATTTTTCCGGTCCGGAATATTACCCTCCCGGTATTATTTTTACGGTCCGGACTCTATTATATCTGACAGTTACCACTTTCTCATCAGGTCACTGATATTTATCTCCGGATTTTTGTATCTCGGCTTCTTCTTTGTGGAATTTTTGTACTGTATGGCCATCTTCGGGCAGAGGTGCAGGCAGGCAAAGCAGAATTCACAGTTGTTATGCCAGACCGGTTTTTGGTCTTCTATTGTGATGTTTTCAACCGGACAGACCTTTGCGCATGTCCCGCAGCCGTTGCAGTTCTCATCTGCATGGAATTTCTTATCCTTAACGTGCCCTTTTCTTATGAGATCGCCGTACATGAATTTTGTGACCAGGTCTGCAATTATTCCTGATTCCGGAATCCTCTTCTTTCTGCCGGCTATATCTCCGGCAACGATATTAAGCTCAGATTCAGCGGACTTCATAAGACTGTCAAGTTTCTCACCGGAAGGCGGAGTAAATATGGGTAGATAATTATCTGCCATTTTAATCTTATTGACATAGTCCGGAGCCCTTCCTGCGTCTTTTAACTGATCATAGATCAGATCTTCAGCAGATGCGGTATATGCACCATATGTCAGAATTATGAAGATATAATCCGGAAGTGTAAGGTCGGCTTTCTCTATGAATTCAGAGACAATCAGAGGTATTCCGCCCTGGTACACCGGACAGACTATCCCGGCAGCACCTTTCGGGCATTTAACCGGATTTTTTGATCTCATCACCTCTGCTATCGGAATTAACTCTGCTTCGCCCCTGCATAAATCAGTGCTCTGGCCGGTCTTCTCCGAAAGCTGTTCTGCAAGGCCCTTTGAAACCCACAGACTGTTTCCGGTTCCTGTGAAATAATAGACTGTTGTTTTCATATTTTATAGTCCTGAGATCTCTTCTAAGATATAGGCAGCATCCACGAAATCTCTCAATATTACTTTGCCCGCCCTTTGTCAGAGGTTTTTGCGGTTGAAATGTATCTGATTGATCTGTGATACTGTTATATTTATAGGTATTCTCAAATAGTCCTTTCAGGCGGACTTATTGTAATGAAAGATTTAGGTCTTCAGTCTGATATTCACTTTTATGAATAACTCTTATCGCCGTTCCCGTATGGAATTACCAAAAATCTCTCCGCATCTTTTACAATATCAGGGGTAAATCCGGCAGGTGAGATTGTGGTCGTTTCGATGTATATATAGCCGGAATTCATATATTCCAAATCCCCTGTGAATGCAACCCCGACTGCCGTATGCCGGACTTTAGGAAACATCAGCATGGAAACATTATATCCTTCACGGGCAAGCATTCCGATTAAAAGGGAACTTTTGCTGTCACAGTCGCCGCCGTAAGCGAGGGTTTCAGCCGGAAATCCGGCCCCGGTGTCCGTAGCATTTCCCCTGTACGGAACTGACTGGACAAATGCAGACATCAGATCGACATATTCTGAGTCTGAAAGATTTTCAGCGGCTTTTATCTCACGCAACGCCGAGGATATTTCAGAGTACATACCGTCCTGTGCCGGGTCGAATATGAATGCTGCATAATATTTCTTCAGAGTATCGGTTATCTCAGATTTCTTAAAGATCTGTGCCTCCTTTCGTGCATTCACCGCTCCTGTAAGGATGTCATTTTCAACCGGAACTGTGACCTGACGGGTTATTCCCCTGAATATGAAACTGTTTGTAATATTTACCGGGGTGTCATCACCTTCAGGAGTTATGGAAGGATAGACATTATCCCTGAGTGAGATTCCGGCCGCTGAAGAGAAGATAAGAAGAAGAGCGACTGCTACAGATATTATTAGCAAAAGGAGAAATCCGGGGCGGATCGCTTTTTTTCTCTTTCCGGCAGTCATGATATATTATTGATTATTCCTTTCAGTTACAATATAAATTATCTTAATGACATATAATTATTGTATGTGACTGAAATGGCCTCTGTTAACTGGTTAAAATGTCAATAAAGGTTCTGAGATTTTCAAAAGCTTCATGTTCAAAATTAAGTATTCCCTCTTTGGCAGCAACTCCGATGTCTTTTATATATTTATGGTTTGATGAAAAATATGTCTGCAAATAGGCTTTGGAATAATTTTTTGGCTTATTTTCTCTGGCATTAAGAATACATTCGTGAAAAGAATCAACGCATTTCATTGCATGATCTCCGGAAAAACTCTCAACTATTAAATCTTCGAGCATACCCGGTTTATCCATAGGATTTATAAGAATTATCCAGGATGGATTTCCTCCGGATAATGTCATCTGTTTTTCCGGCGGGGTAAATTTTAGCTCTTTTAATATTTCAGCTATCTGATTAAATGCAAGTTTGGGATCATTGTCAGCATCCTGCAGGATACCGATTTTTTCAACGGATTTGAATTCACTTGTCATTGACAGTGCCTTTAATTCTCTCTTCAGTTTGTCCTTTCCATGCAGGGGAATTATCTGTATATCGTCCGGAACTATGCAGTCATCCTTTCCGGAATCTGTAATATGTCTGAAAAATTCATTAAAAAAGTGATGTTCATCGCATCCTTCAACAATGAGGAGGTTTCTTTTTGTTATCCGGAGAGACATGAATTACCTGACCTCAAATTCATTCTCAATTGAGATGTCCAGTGATTCAGAGTCATAGTATGTCGGAACAATGATTTCATCGGTTTTATCAAGCCTGATTAAAGAAAAATCATAATCACTGCTGCTCAGTGTTTCATGTGCAGCCTTAATGCACTCCAGGCTGTGTGTAGTTGCAAAAACCTGTACATTATACTTTTTTGAAGCACTGTCAATGACCTCCCAGATTTGATTCATGATTGAGTAATGAAATCCGTTTTCAATTTCATCAATGAAAATACAGGAATTTTCAGCATTAATTATCCGGATTATTATGGTCATTAATTTATTAATCCCTTCGCCAAGAAGAGATATCGGAATCAGTTTTCCAATACCAATATTGGCATGAATTACTGAATTGTTACCCATTGGGATAGTGTTCAGGGCTATAAGTTTGGGTTCAATAATCTGCATTATTGGGATTATCTCTTCAGTTTTAAGATTAATTTCAAGTTCTCCCAGTAATTCAGCATTTTCCTTTGGATTAGTAATTCTTCCTGAAGGAAGGAAATAACTAATATTTGTGGGTTTATATGGTTGCTTTATACTTATTCCACCCGGCCATATCACAATATCATTTACCAGTGCTTTTTTTTTGGGTTCAGAACTTTTTAATTCGAGTGCAGGGTAATACTGATCCATTGCGTTTGATGAATTGGTATGAATCTGATTATATGAGTTATCTTCTTCTTTAATAGCAGCAGGGATGTTTATTCTTCTGCTGGATTTGATTGAAATCTCCAGCATTCTTCTATGGTTATCTGAATAAGTTCCGGAAAGTTCTATTTTCTCGGATGTATTGTAATTATAAAATATCGGATCCCAGGTAGTTTCAGCTGATGAACCTCTGTTCTTCAGTTTAATTATATCATATCCACGAATTGCATTTATTACAGGTACCAGCTCAGGATTCAACACACCGCAGTGTATGAATAATGCTTCAAGTATGGCAGTTTTTCCAACGTTATTCTTCCCTGAAATCAGATTTAAACGTTTTAAATTCTCTATTTTTAATTCTTTAAAGCCTCTGAAATTTTTTATTCCGAATGATTTGTACATCTTTCTGCCCCTTATTTATTTTACAGATTTCCTGTTGATATTTGGCTGTACACAGACTGAATAGTATATTTATCTGTGTGCTATTGTAATACAAATGTGCTGTGAATGATATTGATTTATATATGATTAATAATTATGCTTATTTTGGTCGTAAGATTCTACGATTTTTTCGTAGAATGACAAATTATATTGTCTCTCAGGGCACTGTAATATTCATGCTGATTGAGTACAGTGTCGAAAATTTCCGTTCCATTTCAGATAAAACGACACTTTCCATGCTGACTTCAAAAGAGAGAAGGAAGAAGCATAATCTAATCAAAATAAAAGGCATTCCGGGTATTACAAAATTACTGAAAAGTTCAGTTCTCTATGGTGCCAACGCATCCGGGAAGACAAACCAGATCCGTGCACTTGATCTCATCAAATTTATTGTTTTAACGTCAAAAAACCTCAATAAAGGGGATAAACTTCCTTATTATCCGTTTATGCTTAGCAGTGGGTATGATGAGGAGCCTACATATTTTGAGATAGATTTCATCAGTGGCAAAAAGGAGTACAGGTATTCCTTCTCATACAATGCGAATGAGATTATCTCTGAGGAACTGAGTTATTTCAAAAATAAAAATAAAATCAGGGTTTATTGCCGGAAAAGAGATCAGATTGAGGTGTCTGTGGATGAAGATGAATTAAGGGGGCTATTTAAGCATACCGGAGACAATGTACTCTTTTTGTCAAAGGCAAATAATGAATACAAACCGTTTGGTGAGGTTTTTGAGTGGTTTAATATCAGTCTTCAGTACATCGGACAGACTGCTGCAATCAGGGATGATCTCATCATTGACTACATGAATAAATCAAAAGAAAATAAGAAGAGAGTTTTAAATATTCTTAAAAATGCAGATTTTGATATTGAAGATGTATCCGGTGAAAAGATTAAAATGGAGAGATCGGATATTCCGGATTTCATACTGGATGCCATTGAAAAAGATACAAACAAGCCTTTGAAAGATGGAGAATTTTCAAAAACCGAACTTAAAAGTATTCACAGGAGGGATGACGGCAGCGAATTCATTTCGGAATTTGAAGAATTTGAATCCGCAGGAACCATTGTCTTCTTTAAAATGCTTGGAGTATTCCTTGACGCTCTTGAAGGCCACCAGAGAATTCTTGTGATGGATGAGTTTGATACAAGGCTTCATCCTGATCTTATCATGTACCTGCTCAGGATATTTCATGACGATGAATACAATAAATCCGGTTCACAACTGATCGTAACCACCCATAATACAAGAATGCTTTCACAGGATTTCTTCAGGAGAGAGCAGATCTGGTTTACTGAGAAGAACAAAGAGAACAGGAACACTGAGTTATACTCCCTTTTTGACTATGAAGACCGGGTTGATCGTTCGGTAGAGAAAGCATATCTCTCAGGACGCTATGGAGGACTGCCGGATATCTTTTACGGGAGTATTTAGGGATGGCAAGAACTCGAAAATCCCAAAAACGGCAGATAAACCCTTTAATACTGATCTTTTCAAGCGGAGAAACGGAAATTAATTACTTCAGGCTCAAAAAAGGTGATCTCAGGGGTAACCGGAATATCAGAATTGAGGCAGTACATTCTAACAGAAAAACTGCGGTAGATCTTGTCAGTTATGCGAAGCAGAATATAAAGGCAAGGGACTATAACAGGAACAAAAATGATAAAGTATTCCTGGTTATGGATCTTGATGATGCCAGAGACGGGGATATTAAATCGGCAATGAAGAAAATGCCTGAAAACATGAATCTCATCATCTCAAACCCGGACTTTGAATTCTGGTTTCTCCTGCATTACCGGTATTATCAGGATAATCCTGCCTGCCGGGAACCTATCGAAAAATTAAGACAATATGAAAGAAATTATGATAAACCGGATGTTGATAATATCTATAACTCTCTGAGGCTGAAAGAGAAAGACGCGATAAAAAATGCAGAACGGCTCAGAAAATTTCATGAAACTGAGAATCAGTGCCCGGATCTCCATTCTGTTTCAGTAAATCCATATACCAATGTGGATGAGCTGATCTCATTTCTGAATTCTTTGTAAACTACAGGTCATCATCAGAAATAATCCGGGATTATATCTGTTCCTATCCACATTTTTAAGGTATATCGTCAAGATAAATATATACACAGGTTATCAACCAAAAGATAATTTTACAGAAACTTAAATCTAAAACTAAGAATTACTTAAATTAAGGAAACACCCGATATATGACACGATTCATAATGACACCATCCGACATTGAACAGTTTATGACCTTCTCCGGCCTCACTAAAGAAGAAACCGGCGGTAAATTCACAGACGAAGAGATTGCCCGGCTGAACCGAAAAATTACCGATGCTGTCATAGCAGAAGAGCCGACTGATGTAAAGATAATCCCGGCAATAAAACGCAACAAAAGAATAATTCTGGATCAGATCGCCTGAAACTGCAATATTCATCCTGAAGATCTAAATAAAAATTTAGCAGAAGAAGAGAGTAAATATCTGCTATATTTTACCCGCGTCTTCTTTTGACAATCAGAAACGAACCTAAAATTCCGGCGATAACAGCAATCTCCGGAATAAATGACTCTTTTGCAGAACTGCTCTTTTTGCCGGAATCATCACCTGTTGCACTTTTATCCTTATACTTAAGCGAAATCCCGGTAATTCCGAATACCTCCCTCTCATCGCCTACCTTCTCACCGATAAGAGTCACCGGCCAGAAATCACCCGATTCATCAAACTTATGACCGTCCACCTCATTGGCAATGATATAACCTGTATCCCACATAATCTCAGAGGATGAAAACTCAGCCTTATCCCCGGTAATACCTTCAACAACAACGGTATAGGCATCACTCTCTGCAAGGGTCAGATTGTATGCCTTATTATCAACCTTATTCTCATCATGTGAACAGGCATCATCCACATATCCGGCAAAGAGATAAAGCGGCATTCCTGTCCATTCATGCCCCTCATCATCTGTATAACTCATCTTATGATTTTTGGCCCGCTCGCCGCAGGAGATACCCATCTCAAAACCCGGCCTTGTAATCTCAACATCAAAAAAACCATCCAGATCAAACGTCCAGTCCTTCTCAGTAGCCGGATAGATCTCGGCCTTATTCACATTCCTGACAGCCATTCCGGCAGCTGAAGGATATTCAGTGCCCGAACAGGAATAAAAACGCCAGTAGCTCCTCTTCATACACTCCTGCATATCCACATTGCCAAAGACAGTATCATCAGCGAGGAAGAAGAGTGCCGGTGCTCCCCGGAATTCCGGTGCAAAACCCTGCTTCTCACTCCACCATGCTAAAATTGCCGTTCCCTGCCGGGGCTTTGGCTCATAGATATTCTCATACATCAGATTGACGACATAACCGTCATCGGCAGTAAGCCTCAGTTCATCGCCCGGACTCATCCCGCCGACAAGACTGCATATATCAGAGATGGCAGTGCCCATCACAACCTCATCAACCTTCTCAAGGTTTTTATCTTCGCCCGGATTCCAGAGATCTCCGGTATCAAAGGTTGGTCCCTGGAATTTATAGTGGGTTTTTTCATCACCGTAAACTGCGAAATTATCCTTAAGCCACATACAGTCAGTTGTCGTCTCATTCACAACCGTTCTGCCATCCGTACCATACTTAATCACAGTTACCGGAATTTTATCATCCAATGCCCCTCCTGAGATAACACTGCCGTCAAGCGTAATATCCATAATATTGCCAATCACCATATCGTCAGTGACATCACTGCCTGTAAGCATAAGCGGAGCTATCTTAATATCGCCATACTGTGCCGGCAGCTGTTCACCATTCACCATATCAGCAATAATATACCCCTCATCAGTCACACCCGAAGATGACAACTGCCTGTCATGCCAGTCAGTGGCCCGAAAGACAAAAGTATAGCCATCTTCAGCAAGTGTATTATTAAATGTCTCAGGATCTGCATCATCAGCAAGCCCTGCAATATATGTGAGCGGAATTCCTGAGTACACATCCCCTGCACTGTCAGTATAATATGCCGGATGTTCAGCCTTTAAATTCTTAAAATCCGTCTCTGATATGACTTTGGTATCGCACCCGTACACCATCAGCGTCCATTTTTCTGCAATACCGGCATCTCTGAAACTTCCTGAAATCTCCTCTGCATATGCCGGAGATGAAAAGAGAATCATACCAATTGCAATTATCAGATAAATTAGATATTTCTTCGCCATAAAAACCTCACGTATAATATTAATTAAAAATCCGGATAAAAACCCTGAATGATCCCTTCAGGTAACATAACCCGGAACTAATTATGATCTCTGCATAAGAGACAATAATGTCTTTTGAATTGATCCTGAATGTTAACTGACTATAGTTAAACAGGCCTGCTCAGAAAAATGAGAAGATGAAATTATCCGGATGAAGGAACATGGTTAAGTGCAATGACCGGCCCTTCCTGAAGCGGCACATCCGGATAGTACTCCTTAAAGAAATTATAACAGTTCCAGAAGATCTGCATATCCTCCGGATTATCATAAAATGAAAGCTCAATGCAGAGCGCTGAGAGAACATAAGGGTTTTTTGGCGGCAAATTTATAACCTCCAAAATCCCGTCCCTGAAATCACAGGGACTGAAATGAAGCATCTTAATAAACAGTTCTGAGAGAATAAGGGATTCAGTATCTTTCAGGTGTTCAAAGATAACCGGCCCTGTGGCTATGCCAAACTCCATTGACTTTTTTATTGCAGATGCGTTAATGACGGGAATATAATATTCGTCAAAATTTCCAATGAATGACTCCGGATCTTTTAAATCCTGGATCTTATTCCGCATCTCATCAGCAAAGAGGTTATTTTCGGTTGCAGCCTTCTCTAAATCCATCTGCCCCTCAAGTCCATAGCACAGTTCATCATAAAAGAGCTCAAGAGGATTCATACTAAGCAGATTTTTCTGATCAAAGGTGATATAATCCTTGGGAAAGGCTCCATAATCCGGAATTGCATCAACTTCAATCGGGGCAAGGTTATAATATAACTCTTCCTCATCCTTAACAGTTATTTTAGATTCATCTCCAAAGAGCAGTCTTTTCGTGGGTTCATCCAGGTCCTGCTTATTATTGATTAAACTCTTGAGTTCATCTTCAAAAACTCTTATTTCTGCGGATTCCCTCATCTCGTCCCTGTCTTTCTTCATGCAGCATTTCTTGTATTTCTTCCCGCTTCCGCATGGGCAGGGGTCATTTCTGCCGGTTTTATTATTCATAATTCATACCCCGAATTAAACGAAATTATTACATAACTATACAGTTTCACAGTTAAATAAACTGGCATTACATAGAAGCCGGCCGGCAAACCAAAGGGGGACAATCATTCAGAACCGAAGCGCAAAAGATCTGTAATTATCTAAGGGATGCCACATGGGCGGTTTTACTATGAAATGCCTTATAACTGCACGTTTTTGTCCTGATTGTCATCAGATTTCCGGCGGAAAAACGGGCCGGCCGGGCTGTTACAGCATCATTCATAAAGGAAAAGTACATCTGATACTGAGTTGATAATAAGTGCCGGTTCACCATATCCGGTCCATCTAAAGGCAAAGTTAATAGAATCCGGCGGAAATAATATATTGTCGCCTGTGCATGACCTGAATTTAAAAAAGTCATTCATGAACCTGCGGGTTCATAGATGGTGGATGAAACAAATGTTTCATAGGAGTGAATCCTAAGCTTTGGATAAGATTAAGGATAATACGGTTCAGCTTTAAGGATTAAATGGTTAAGCCGGAGATCCCGGCTTTCATTGCCGGAATTGTAAGCTGTGATGGATGCGGGGTTCAGAAGATATATATTAATCAGGTTGAAATTCTATATGATAGTATCTTAAAACCTGACAGAAGCAGGTCTGAATCTGTAAATATTTGAAGCACCAGATATGTGGTGATGATGGGGAAAACTGATGAAACTATTAATTGTTGATGATAATAAAATGCTGGTTGAGATTTATACAACCGGACTTATGGAGAGGGGTTTTGAGGTTATACATTCTGTTTCGGGTTTTGATTGCCTCAATACCCTGAAGACCGAAGTTCCGGATGTGGTTCTGATGGATATCATGATGCCCGGCATGGATGGATGGGAGACTCTTATGCAGATCCGCTCTAATCCTGAGACAAAGAGTATTCCTGTTCTGATGCTCACAGCAAAGGCACTCACGATTGAGGACATCAATAGTTATGGTGAATATATTGACGGTTTTTTGATTAAGCCCTTCACTCTTAATGCCCTTTCTGAGCGTATTAATAATTTTTACAAAATCCGGCAGGAATATCTCTCTGCTGTCTCTAAGGCACATGAGATGTCCGGCGATTCTGATAAGGTGGATCAGTGGGCGGAGAATGGCCGGCAGTTTTACACCCTTAAAAATCTTGTAGGTGTCTTTGAGGAAGAATATGGCGATATATTAAAAGAAGGTGCAGTTTATACCGGCATGCCTGATATCCTCGATCAGATTATGGAGAAGTGCCTGACCCGGAGTAAGATATTTTATAGTCTTACTGATGAACTTGGACTCTCAGATCTGCTGACTGATGAGTTAAAAGATGCTTGTGTCTGCATGAGAAGAAATTAATTGGCAAATCCGGATTCATATTTAAATCCGGCCCCATCACCGCGTTAGCAGGGTGCGGGTCATCACTGATTTTTCAGACAGTGCTAATCAAAAGAAAAGTTATTTACTACATTATGATATATCATTAATATCTCATGTTCTGCACGAAATCTTTGAATGCTATAATGTATGCTTTTGAGAAATATCCGGATGCAGGACAGGACAGGATTGTAAATATTCCTTTTTTAATCGATCTCATCTCTTATAACCAGATTGGCACAACAATTCTGGATAATACATATCTCCGGATGCCATACGGCCCTGTATCTGCATATGCCTATAGTAAAATGGAGGAGTTGTTATCCGCAAATATGAGGTTAAAGAAGGTTTCCGGGGATGAATCCGGAGATGCCGCCTCTCTTCTTCAAAAAAGGCAGGATCTCAGCAGATTCAGCATATATGAGTATTATCTCCTGAATAAGGTCTTAAGTAAGGCCGGGGATATGGAATGTGAGGAGTTCTCAGATTATATCAACAGTTTTAATCTCTCTTCTGAGGCTGAAGGGCTTGGAACAATACCACTGAAGGAATTTTATCTCGATTCAGACGATGCAGGAAAACTCAGTTCTTTTGGTTTTTCACATATAACTGAGGAGCAGGAGTTTACCCGGAGTATCAATCTCTTCTCAAAAGAGGTCTCCGGTATGGGCCGGCCTGATAAGGTCCTTGTAAACTGGAAACTAAATGAGATCAGGGATAAATTTCCGGAATACTCCGGTGATCTCTTTTATGATATCTATCTTGACTGGGATGAGGCCTTCAGGCTGCTTGTTAAGGACTATCATGTCTTCGCCGATGTCTTAGGGCGGCAGTTCTGCGAAAACTATTGCATAACTACAAATGAATGCAGTTCTTCTGAATACAGCAGTCTTGTACAGTGTGCACATGATGATTACAGTTTAAAGATAAAGGAGATCTCTGATTTTCTGGCTGATGATGATAATTTCTCCAAAAAATTGCCCGGAAAAAATTCAGATAAAGCTTTTATTGAACTGATAAAGTCCTGTAATAATTCCCTGAATGTAACAAAACTGAAGATGGATACACCTTCTGACGGCAGTCTGCTTCTATAAGTCAGATAAAGCCGGGCAGTTATCGTTCACGGCTGCTGTCGGACTGTCATGATTTCGTAATGTCATTTGTGTTCATTACCGGAAAGTTTGCCGTTGCCTGTGCACAGCTCCTGGGTCTGTGTACCTTAAACTGTTCTTCTGACTGTAAATTCCGGCAGGGAAAAGAGGAAGAATAATATGGATAATAATGAAATAAATGATAATATGGCTGGTGAAGATATGGCAGAGAGTACAGATAATACGGATATAAATAATGATGTCTCCGGTGAAGATATGACTGAGAGTACAGATAATACAGATATAAATAATGATGTCTCCGGTGAAGATATGACTGAGAGTACAGATAATACGGATATAAATAATGATGTCTCCGGTGAGGGAGAGTGTGAAGACCTGAAATTTGCGCTTGAAAATTCAGTTCTGCTTGTTTTGGGGGCTAATAAGAAGAAAATATCCCTGCTTTTGCTTGAGAAGATATTTTTTGTCCTGAAGCTTAAGGGTATCTCCGGATATACTGAATCTGAGTTCCATTCGCATGTAATGGGTGAATATTCTGATCAGCTCGAAGATGCGGTGATGAACCCGGAGTATCTGAAAGGTGCATGGGAGTACACTTCTCCGGCGATGGATGACCATTACAGCGGCGGGCATATCGTCCTGACAGCATCCGGCAAAGAAATGTATAATGAGAGTATTCACACAGGCACAGATGAGGACTTTAAAGGATATCTGAAGAATATCCGGGCTGTCAGAAAAGCATATAATGAATATTCCGATGCCGGGATGCTTATGTTATCGTATAATGCCTTCCCCGAATATGCGGAGAGGTCTGATCTCTATGACGAAATATACGGCAAAAGGGAAGTTATAGCCAAAAAGCTGCTGAAAAAGGGCAGGATTGACAAAGAGAGATACAGAGAGCTTGCAGTTGATGAATGGCACAGATGGCAGGATTAATCCGGCCTGCTGTTAATTCCGGCCGGAAATCTGCTGCGGGCGGCCTGGTAATTTTTCCGGGAAAACGCCGGTGAATATCTGATCTCCGGAGACAGGCAGATGCCGGACTGGCAGGGGCAGTTTTAAAAATATCTGTTGCTATTTGATAGTTTTAAATAAATCTGCATACAATATCTATAGATATTCATGGAATTTGTATTCAATAAGGAAGGGGAAAACAAGCTTCTGAACCGCACAGAGCTTGAATTCGTAATTAATTACGAGGGTGCGACACCTTCGAGAAAAGAGATACTCGGTAAACTCTGTGCACTGCGCAATGTTCCGGTTGAAAACTGCGTCATTGATTCACTCAAAAGCGAATTTGGTAAGCAGGAAATCCTCGCAAAGGCACGCATTTATGCAGATGCAGAGATGCTGAAGGCAACTGAGCTTGATTATCTGGTGAAGCGCAACTCACCTGAAGTTAAGGCAGAAGAGGAGGCCTGATTCTAATGGTGAGCCGCTACAAGTATTACAATGTTGAGGGCGACAAGGCAGAAGTGCAGAAGAAGAACTGCCCACGCTGCGGAGCCGGAGTCTATATGGCTCAGCATAAAGATCGTGTCTCCTGCGGTAAGTGCGGGTACACTGAATTCAACAACTAAAAAATATTTAATCAGGATTTTATCTGATAGTTCAGTGATTAATCCTGTGTCCTTTTAAATTTAAAAGTCTGTTATAATTTCATTTCCGGAAGAGAGATACTATGGATCTCTTCTGCCTTCATTGAGGCAGGTTTCCGGTGAGGAAATATATTTTTTCAAATGCCCGTATGTGTGAGAATTCACAACAAACGGTTTTTACTATGTTTACATGGATGTGGGTTCTCGCATAACCTATGCGGGGTTTGAATCATTCAGCAATAAAGAGGATTTCTGAGGTCTTTTTGTTTGAGAGGGCGTATCTGTAATCCGTATTTCTGACCTCACAGACACTTCCTTTATATTTATTCAGCAGATTTCTTATCTCATCTTCTGTAGGTATGCCGTCACTTCTGTATGAGATGATAAGCACTGAGTCCTTATATTTCCGGATTAAATCTTCAAAAGCACCGTAGATTCTCTTTTTGTCTGCCCAGACGTTCTCTCCTCTTCCGTCTATCGGGAGATGTTTATATCTCTTCAGTATTTTATTTTCCCAGGTCTCATAGTCTGTCATGCCTTCGAGAAAGTGATAGAAGTCTATATAGTCAACGCCCACACCTTTGGAGGATATGTATGGTGTGTCGATATATATGAGGTCATAATTGTTTTCCGGAATTTTTTGTGCGTCACAGTTTATGGATCTGCACGGCTTTTTATTGCTGAATACTGCATTATTTGCTTCTGTTATGAATTTTATGAATAGTTCTTCAAATGGTCTGTCCCATGTTGTTTTGTTGCCAAAACTACGCTTTACGTCTGATGTTCTGACATTGAGGTTTGCCCGGTGGAAGAGATTGTACGGCCTTTTTATTATACATGACTGAAACAGGGCAAAATATGCAAGGGACTGTTTATATTCGCCGTCAAGGTGGCTGATATTTTTAATCACCATATCCAGCCAGGCATTCTCAGCGTCAAGGTAAAATATATCCCTGAAATTCTCCTGAATAAAAGCTGGATATTCTCTCTTCTCATCCTTTCTGAGCAGAATTTCAATATCCGGGCCGGTCAGTGTTATATTATCATTTTCAATCAGTGCCTTTCCGATTATATGATTGAATTTCAGGATGTCGTTGTATGTGACAGTCTTATCCTTTCTCTTCAGCATATGGGATATGCAGCCTGTACCGCCGAATGCGTCAAGTACGGTATCAAATTCTATGTCTTTTATGCTCTCCCAGATCCATCCGGAAATCTTTGCCTTTGATCCCTGGTATCGGGTGGCTGGGAATGGATGGTTCTTCCTGCAATTATTATTCATGGGTAAATTATTATTGTGATCATCATGATGGTAATTATTATTGTTGCACAAATCTCTGTTTTCCTCTTCGGAATTTCTAAAATCTACCGGAATCTCAGAATATTCTGAGTTTGTGAGGTGATGATCTTCTCCGGCATCTGTAATCTGCTGCTGTTTTGAGGCTGACATAGAAGAAAAAAACTGTCTGTTATGTATGTATCAGAACCTCTTATTTTTATTCATTTCAGAGAAAAATTGCCGGATTGCCGGATTTTTGGGAGTAATGTCATCTCCTGCCGGATCTCATGTCTGCTTTTATTTCCGGAAATGACCTGAATTTTTCAGTTATCAAAACTTTAGGTTTATTATTATTAAGTGGCAATGTTATAACAGATTGCTGACAGTAAGAGGTCGTTATCATATGTTTTTTGATGAAGATGAAGAAGAATTTGAGGCTGAAGCTACTCTTGAGAGTTTTATCCTCGTTATGCTTGGGCTAAGTGATAAGAGGATGTCATATACAGTATTTGAAAAGATGCTCTTTAATGCTTATAACAGTGGTCTTTCAGTATATTTTGAGAAGAGATTTCTCCCTTCAGAACTTGGTGCAGCCTCTGAAGATGTCAGGCGGGCGGTTGAAGATCCAATCTTTAACGATGAGGAGTTCAGATACACAAAACCTGAAGAAGATGACAGACTAAGCGGTGGCTATGTTGGACTGACAGAGTACGGCAGAGATATTGCAGGGCAGATCATTGTAAAAATGAAACTTGATCCGGAGACAATAACCAAGTACATTGTGATGAAAAAATTGGTGGCTGAGCACAGTAATATAACAGATGAAGAAATTCTGCTCTTAAATTTCCGGAAATTCCCGAAATTGGTGATCAGGTCTGAGATCTATGATGATATATATGACCGAAGAGTGGAAATTGCGGGGAGTCTGCTGAAAAAAGAGATCATCTCAAAGGGCACTTACAATACACTTGTAAAAAAGAAGTGGCATATGGATAAGGCATACGGGAAGGGTAAGAAGAGCTAAATTCCTATACCTTTTTATCATTTCTTTAATCTTATCTTCTGAGGGTATGCCGTCACTTCTGTAAGAGATGGCAGGTGATGAATATCTGTATTTCCGGAAGATAAAGAATTAATCTTTAGTTCTCATTCCGGTTTGATTTCAGACCTGAGCTGAGTTATCTTATCCGGAGAAAGTCCGGTTGCCTTATTTATAATCTCATTGTCCATTCCAAGTAATATCAGGTTCTTCGCAGTATTAATGCGTTCTTTGATGGCTCCTTCCTCTCTTCCTTCTTTCTTAGCCGCTTCTATCTTGAGATCAACCTCAATTATCTGAGTTATCCTCTCCTCGTATAATCGCCTGTTCTCCTCGTCATCACTCATCTCAATTAAACGATTATATGCCTTTGAAATCTTTGGTTCAGCTTTAGCGGCCATTTTTAACTCCTCCTCTGTTCCTGCGTTCAGAAACATTAACCAGGGTATTTCAGGATTATTCTTATGTTGACTTATTATATTATTAAGTTTTGGTAGTTCTACAATATGCACTTCCAAAACATCTGTCAGTTCTATCTCATTTTTCCGGTCATAAAACCTGTACGTTGTGTGCATCTGTTCAACCTCAAAGAGGATATAATCAAGAATTACCAAAGAGATGGTCCTCTTAAGCACGCGGTAATCTTCACCGGATGATATCTGTGAGGCATACAGTCTTGATTGGTAAAAGAGCACCCTCTCCTTAATTGCCGGATGATCACTCAGCTGAATCTCAACATCCACCTGAACTTCTGTATCCAGCACAATTCTGATGTCGAGAATTCCCGTTTTATCCCCTGCCACCTGTTTCAGGAGAAATGGATCTTTAATAGTTATGTCTTTGACCGGAATTTTGAGCATGGCACGCAGGAAAGATATTGTTATTTCTTTGTTCTTCTCATCCCCAAAGAGCAGCCTGAAGGCAAAGTCATTCTTTGGAGACATTATAAAAGAACCGTCTGCCGTGGTTATTTCAGGTGGAAAGTTACGTTTTGTCATGATAAAAATCCAGGATAACAATATCTGACTGTTATTTATATATTTACTTGTTTTCTCTTCCGGATTTCCAGGCTGGCATTGTCATGTAAACCCAGGTGTCAATGCCAAAGATTATTTTTGTAATCCTGCTCTTGTATGAACTCTGCACCTTAAACCCAAGTCTCTTATATAACTTCTCTGCCGGATTTCCGGATGCGAAATACAGCGTAAACTCCTCAAAGCCGTTTTTTTCTGCATAATTTCCGGCATGCCTGATAAGGGCCGAGGCAATTCCCTTTCCCCTGAATTCACTTCCGGTGGCGAGGAATTCTATATAGCATTCCTCCGGTCTTATTTTTCTGACAGGAATATAAAATTAAAAGAGGTCTTTTGTGTTCCGGAAGTCCTCTTCTAAACTTAGAATAAAACATATGTATTGTATGCCTGGATGATCAGAAGATATGTTCTAAAAAATATATGTTGATGTACTCTTTAAAAATCCCGGTATATATTCTTCCTGTGCCTTATATAATATATTATAACCGAGTTTTGTTCATGTATTACGGTGTATATTATTCGGTAATCTCCTGAACGAATACGGTAATAATTGTCAGAACCGGCTATTTTCACAGAATCTGAGGGTATAGGTTCTATAGATAATTTACCTATTCGTGAAAAGATGGAATCATAATATATTTTACTGATTTTATTAAGATCTCTTTTAATTCCGTCTTTATATCCAATAGAATACGGAATCATGTCTTATTTTCCAATTCTTCTCTTCAGTTCATTGATGTCAATGGTTTCTTCATTTTTCCTTTCCGCAATAACAGCAAGATCGTGTAAATCCTCCTGCATCTTTTGATACTCTGAAAATGGAAGAATTACAGATATTTTATTGCCATTTTCATCTACAATATACTGCTCTGAACAGGATGTCATTTTAAAGCTCCCAATGTGATTATATCTGATTTTAAACTTCTTAATTCTATTCATCCGGATAATAATATCATGTAGTTATCATAAATAAACAAAATCTGTTTGCTTTCTGTAATGGTTATTTCCGGTAACCTAATGTCTCATTTTTCTCTTCCGGATTTCCAGGCTGGCATTGTCATGTAAACCCAGGTGTCAATGCCGAAGATTATTTTTGTAATCCTGCTCTTGTATGAACTCTGCACCTTAAACCCAAGTCTCTCGTAGAGTTTTTGTGCCGGATTTCCGGATGCCACATACAGCGTAAACTCCTCAAAGCCACCTTTTTCTGCATAATTTCCGGCATGGCGGATGAGTGCCGTAGCAATTCCCTTTCCCCTGAATTCACTTCCGGTGGCGATAAATTCTATATAGCATTCCTCCGGCCTTACGCTCTCAACCAGCACTGAAAATCCGAAGAGCAGTTTTAAGGTCCTGATAATGCCGTGTTTTTTCGCGACCTGCCAATAGTTCACATCCTCTGCCGGCCTGTTCTGTCCTGTAAACTTCAGCAGGACTGCACCGGCGATTTCTCCCTTGTATTCGGCAATGAAATATCCGTCAATTGGCCTGTCCGGGAATATCTCTGCGTCTTCTGCAAGCCGGAGAGCCTTCTCCTCAGACAGCCCGGTCAGTGAATGGACCTTGCTGAAGAAGGACTGTGCAAGTATCCGGTTCACTGCCGGAGAGTCACTCTCTTCAAACGGGCGGATCGTTATCGGGCTACTGTTAATTAACATCTTATGCAATGTCCTCTCCTTTAAGTAATATTTCTGTAAACTTCCGGTACATATTATCTTCTGTTCTCATTTCGTAAGCATCCGGTAGAAGAGCATGGGATTTATATATCCGGCAGATATTGACAGATCACATGCCGGATATTGCGGGTATTTTCAGATATTCATATAAGTTGATGCCTTGCAAGATCCGAGAATATACCACCCTTCTGAATCAGTTCCTCATAAGTGCCCGCCTCGGCAATTTTCCCTTTATCAAGGACATAAATCCGGTCAGCACCCTTTATACTCGACAACCGGTGGGCAATTACAATCCGTGTCAGATTGAGCTGCTTTAAGCTCTCCATGACCTTTTTCTGAGTGGTATTATCAAGTGCACTTGTCGCTTCATCCAGGAACATAATTCCGGGCCTAAAAGCTATGGCACGTGCAATCAGGATCCGCTGCTTCTGTCCTCCTGAAATATTTCCCGATCCCTCACTGATAATGGTGTGCATCTGCATAGGCATCTCCCTTATGTCCTCATCTATACCTGCCATTTCAGCAGCCTCCCAGGCCTCTTCCATTGAAATTGATCGCGATCCGGCAATATTATTCAGGATACTGTCTGACATCAGGCTTTCATCCTGGATAACGACTCCAATCTGTTTTCTGACCTCACGTACATTTAGATTGGCAAGCCTTTTTTGGTCATATACTACAGACCCTAAAAACGGTCTTTCAAACCCAAGTAGTATTCTGAGCAGGGTGGATTTGCCACTGCCGGACTGACCGACTATTGCCACGAACTCACCGGGATTGACAGATATGGAGACATCATCAAGAATAAGCGGACTATTCTGTGAATATCTGAAACTGACATGGTTCAGTTCCACAGCACCTGAGAGTACTCCCGGTGAAATATGACCGCTGTTCACCTCAGTCTCTGAAGTGATAATGGGTTTTATCCAGTCCCACATTGGCCTGACATTCCACATCATAACCGATGCCTCGGCAAGACCGGTAAATGCTACGGAAAATGCCCCGACCGCAGCATAAAACGCAAGGAACCAGCCGTGATCCTGATCAGGATGTACAACAGAAAGAGCACTGCCGGTAAGGGCAAAGACCAGTATCGTCAGAAGACCGGGCCAGAAAACAGTCAATACCCGGATATAGGCATTGCAGGTGCTGACCTTTAGTTTATAGTCCATCTGCTTTTTAAATTCCTTCTCCCACCAGACATATGCCCGGTTCTGTGCTCCGGCAGCAGTTATCTTTGTAATTCCTGATAGTATCTGAAATGATACTCCTCCAAGATGCCCCCGCAGATCAAGCATTCTCTGTCTGTATCTGACACTGATATAACCAATTGCCACAGTTAAAAGGAAGAACCCACCAACGAGAAGAACTGAATACAGGGCAACATCAGGGTATATGGCAAACATAAGTATGATATTAAAGACCGAGAATACAGCCCCGAATAACACCGTAACTGTAACGCCGGAGATGAGTTCTCTTATCTCATCAACAATTCCTGCTCTTAAAGCAAGATCTCCGGAGTTATAGTTCCGGAAAAAAGACGGCGGCAGTTTTAACAGCCTGTCCCATACCGCTCCTTCAAATACACTGCCGATCCGCCCTTCCATCCGTATGGTTGCGATCTCCCGTGCCAGCTGAAAGAGTGCAGACGAGATCACACTCATAAAGAGTACAAGAATTATCGCCTGAAACAGAGGATAGTCATGGTGCGGTATTGCATTATTAAAAACAAGTCCGGTTGCAAGAGGTATTGCAGTGGTTAAAACTCCTGCAATCATTCCAAAGACCAGTAAAAACAGAATATCCCGCTTCCAGACAGCCCTGTACAGAAACATAAAAATGTCTGTAAAAGAAAGCTTCCGGTCCGGAAATGTAGGGTACAGCATATAAGCGGTTGGAGAAAGGGCTATATTTCCTGCCTCATGGTTCTTCGCCACCGGATCATTGCCGGAGTAGAGAGTATAGCGTCCCGGTCTGTCTGCAATAGCCGCAAGCATGGTCCCGTCCTCTGTAGTCACAAGAAGTGGTCCGCAATCTTCTTTCCACCACTTATATGTGAGTCCTACCCTTCGTATCCTGACACCGGAATGTTCAGCCATCCGGATAAGCTCGGTGAATACCTCCTTTTCATCTTTGACCGGTGCATGCTGCTTAGGAGGGGAACAATCCTCATCCGGTATGCCAATTTCCCTTAAAACCCGTGAAAAAGCCGGCCAGAGTGGATTATTGCTTCCCTCCGGTTCAGAGGACTTATGAATAATACGCTCATTGATCTCCTCCTCCTGTGTAATCCAGGCATTAATCCGTTTCTCTTCGTCATTCAGATATTTTTTGCTTCTGGCAGTAACCCTTGAGAGCATCCATTCCCTGCAGGTGCTGTTAAATAGCGTGATGTCAATATTTATCGTCTCTGTTTCAGGAAGCAGTATCTCCAGTGAAACATCAGATGCTGCATACAGTACCGTGTTGCTCAGAACCGGAAATATACCTGTTTCATCTGTGAATGTCATATCCGAGATTGTATCCCGGAGTGTTCCCTTAGTAACCCTGCATAAAAGGAAGGGTTCTTCCATTAAGTTAAATCTGATCTGCTGCCCTTCTGTTATCTCTTTTATTCCGGATTTCAAAGAAATATGGCCCGGATATGACTGTTTATTATCTGTCAGAAGGGGGTGGCCGATCCATTCAGCCCATCTCCGGAGAGTATCTTCACTGGGAGCATCTAAATTCTCTATGTCAGTCTCTTCTATCTCTGAATATGTCTGGAAAACTGCTGTCAGACCCACATTTCCGGGAATAAATCCAAAAACCGACTCTCCCGGTTCAAGATAAAGACCTGGCAGGTGCCTTCCCCATGAATTGCTATAATGTTGTGTGATATAGACGATGAGGCTGCCTTTTACAACACGGTAGCAGACTGACGGATTGGAAAAAACTACCTCTTCGCCGGTTTTGTATTTATTTACCGCATCTGATTCTGAGTTCATCCGGGTCATGCCTCCTCTTCAGCTGTTATGAGCCGGAAATATGGCCCTTTATTCTTCATAAGCTGCTGATGTGTTCCCTCTTCAACGATCTTACCTTTATCAAGGACAATAATATTGTCACAGTCCCGGATAGTACTCAGCCGGTGAGCAATTATAAGACATGTACAGCCTCTTTTCCTTAGATTATGCTCAATCTGTTTTTCAGTGAGTGCATCAAGGGCACTGGTGGCTTCATCAAGAACAAGAATGGATGGGTCTTTGGCAATTGCCCGTGCTATCTCAAGCCGCTGCTTCTGACCCCCGCTTAAATCCCGGCCACCTTCTGAGACCGGATGGTCATAGTCTTTTGAAAGTGATGAGATCAGGTCGTGTATCTCTGCATCCTTTGCAGCCTGGATTATTTTGGCATCCGGAAGGGTTTTATCCCACAAAGTAATATTGTCCCGGACTGTTCCCTCAAAGATGAAGATCTCCTGATTCACGAATGCAAGAGAGAGGTACAGCTGCTGCTTTGGAATTTCAGAGATTTTTTTGCCGTCTATGAGTATCTCTCCTGACCATGGTTCATACAGTCCGGCCATCAGACGGGCAATAGTACTCTTGCCGCATCCTGAAGGCCCTACCAGTGCAACACGGCTTCCCGGTTTTAGTGAAAATGAGAAATTATCCAGCAGCGGAGCTTCAAGGGGACTGTAGCCAAATGTTATATCCTTAAACTCTACATAACCGTCCAGTTTTCTCTGCTTATTCCCTGTCAGGGGCTCCGAATCAAGGATGGATAATTTTTTGTCGTCCGGGATATTGCGCTCAACATCGGCAAGTCTCTGAAGTGTGCCTTCAAGCTCTGATAAGTCCCCTCCTACGTTTATAAGCCTCTGGATTGGCATCAGGAAATTTGCAAGCAGTGCCTGATATGCGAAGAAGAAACCGATTGTGATGCTGCCGGCAAAGATAAGATTGCTTCCTACAGCAAGGATGGCAGTTGTTCCAAGACCGTTTATCATTACCGGAACAATAGCCATCATTGAGGAGGTTTTTGAGACAGAACGCTCGGTATTAATGTACTGTGCATGATGTCCTGCCCATCTCTCAAAGAATTCTGATTCTTTTCCGCTGGCTTTAAGCGACTCGATCATCCCGATTCCGGAGTATGCAACCCCACTGATCTTTCCCTGTTCAAGGATGAGTTTTCTGCTTAAGTCTATTCTTTTTGATGAAATCCAGCTTAAAAATACGAGGTTTCCTATGGCAATGAAGCAGGCTACAACTGAGAGTGCAGTGCTTAGTATGAAGAGCAGTATAAGATAGACTATTGATATGAAGATGTCAAGGACTGCTGTTGCACCTTTCCCGCATATGATCGCTGATACCTGGTTGTTTAGTTCAACTCTTGATGATATCTCCCCTGCGTACCTCTGATCAAAGAAACTGACCGGCAGGAATAATATTTTATGAAAAAAAGTCCTTGATAGTCTGAATGACAGGTCGTTTTCCCATTGTGCAAGGCATGTCTCCCTTGCCCAGCTGATCAGTAACTGGAGTACCACAAAAAAGCTCATGTATAAAAGAAGCGGGTACAGCAGTGATGAGCGGTTTGCCAGAACAATATCATCAAAGAATATACTGTTTGCAACCGGAAGGGCAATTCCCGGAATTAACATTGCCACTCCTGCAATGATTAGGTATATCAGCGGGATGATTTCAGGCTTTATTTTGGGTATTAACAGGCTTTTGATATTTGTCCGTGAACCTGAAGGTCTGAAGTTGTTTCCGGGGGTGATGCTGAGGACTATTCCTGTAAAAGACTGATTTAGCTCCTCCATCTTTACTGTCCGTCTGCCAATGGCTGGGTCGTTGATGTACGCTTTATCTCCGGTAAATCCTTCAAGGACTATGAAATGGTTGAAGTTCCAGTGGAGTATAACTGGCATTTCAAGGTCTCTTAGTCCGTCAACGTCTTTTCTAAGCCCCTTTGCCACCATGCCATATTTCCGGGCGGCTTTTACCATATTAATGGCCTGGCTTCCGTCCCGTGATACTCCGCAATCTGCCCGGACCTTCTCCAGCGGGAGGAAAAGTTTATGATAGCCAAGAATAATTGCCAGAGCCGCAGCTCCACATTCTACTGCCTCAAGCTGTAGTATTACCGGAGTTTTTACCCTTTTTGCTGGGCGGATCATGTTATGAAAATTGATAAACTTAGTATCGATTAACTTCATAAGATATGTTACTGTTTATAGTGGCGGGAAGAATTTTTCCAGAACGGTCTCTTCATCTGTTATTATCCGTCCGTGGCACATGAAGTAGGGTTTTATTACCGGTTCTTCGCCTGTCTGTGCAGAATAAACAAATGATTCCGGGTCTTTTTTGTCCTGTATGGGAGAGACTGTTACTATGTACACCGGATCTCCGGCTTTTTTCAGGAAGTAATCCCCAAGTTCTGAATGATTGAGTCTTTCTGTTATCTCATCTTCTGTTACCGGCCATGATGAAATGCCGGTGACTGTTCCTTTTATGTATGTATATTCTTCCATGTCCATGTTCTGCGGAGTTATCTGTGCTTTCATTCCGGTGGATACTTTGTTTCCTTCATCTATCGGGATGAAAAGCAGAACTTCATAATCCAGCGGAGATTTAGGGGCATGGTCCGATGAATTGCTTATGAAAATTCCGTTGCCGTTTACTGTGCTGTATATGGTCATGGTCAGATACGCTGATGACACTGTAATAAGTATGACTGCCAGAGCAGCAAGCAGAATCCATAAGGACAGCCTGGGCTGAACGATGAGCTGTTGAGTATTGTCGGGAGCGGCCAGCCTCTTTAATGGTTCTTTTCTAAACAGGTCTTTTCTCATGTTTTTTCCTGTCCTTTGGTGGTCTGTATGAATTATCCGGATATGGGGCTGTTCAGCAGAATTTTTACCATGGGGGCTTTAAATTATTTTATGACGGCTGAACATTTTACTGTTCTTATTTTTATTTCAGAATGGCAGCTGATCTGGCATAATACACAGTATGTCAGAACTGTAACCGGTACCCGGGTCTGCCTTATTGTTATGAATAATTCCTTAGTGTCACCTGTGTTCTTACATTCTGTAACCGGCATCCGGGTGATGAAACTGTAAGAACCGGTAATATCCATATGTAGTAGGTTTTTATGCTTATATTTTCCGGATATAACTTATGGTGATAGATTATGTGGTTTTACGCTTTCGTAAAAACTGTTATGGCTGAGGTGCTGTTGTCCGGATGCTACTAAGATTTATTGTGTTATTCCGGCAGAAATTACCTGAATATGGCTGTAAAGGGGTTCTATGGAGATCGTAAAGATTAAGGAGCTAAAAAGTCTCTACAACTATATATGCCACCTGAAAGTGCAGAAGAATTTGTAAAGAGGATGCAGACTGATAAAGAGTTCTGTGAGAAAATTCAGAAGGAAGACTCAGAAATCAGGCATAAAATCATCAGGGGAGCCGGGTTTGATTTCACCAGAGAAGAGCCGGATAAGGCAATGGAAGAGCTTTCAGACGAAGAACTTAAGGCAGTTACGGGTGGAAGCGATTCGGGCGTTGCTGACTGCTATGTCCATTGTCATTTTTAGGTTGAATGAATCAAAGGTTCCTGAACAATGGGTGCCTTTAGGATAGGTCAGATTTTCATTTAATGTTCTAAATGGGCGTGGATCTGTCCTGCTCTGAACCTAAAAATTTAAGTGGTTGTAATACTAATTGAAGTTTATGTCACTTGAAAGTGCAGAAAAATTTGTAAAGAAGATACAGACCGATAAGGACTTCTGTGAGAAAATTCAGAAGGAAGACTCAGAGACCAGGCATAAAATCCTCAGGGAAGCCGGGTTTGATTTCACCAGAGAAGAGCTGGATAAGGCAATGGAGCAGCTCTCAGATGAAGAACTTAAGGCTGTTACGGGTGGAGGAGCCGGTTCAGACTGTCGTAGATTCCTTCCCGAGCATGCATTTTGGGCGTGAACAGAGCATTATATGATCAATAGGTTTATTTCCCCAACCCCAATACAACCAATTTTATGCATTATATTTTTGATTTAGGTCCCCAAATAGATTAAATGACATTGAATATTCTGGTGATTAATTAATCACTATGTCTTGGATCAGGCGAGTTAAGAGAGGAAGTAACCCAAATAGCTAAAAAATATGCACTATTCCTTTTTGACCCTTCCATTTACGAGCAAAGATTTCATGTTTAGTGCATCAGGTTGCTTCCGAACATCACCAGTCATATTCATGTGGCAGACTTCAATTTCATCTCCCAAATCAATGTCCGTTCTCTCCACCCTCTTAAGTTTCCTTAAGAAGTCCCCGGTTGTTAGTTTCATATCCTTAGAATCAGAAGATTTAATCATAATTTCCAATGCTATTCTAAGTCTGAAAGCAAGCATACAGACAAAGAGCTAAGGGCTGTTACGGATGAAAAGCCATTGTGGCACTGGAGATGGATCGGCACAGTCGGATTTTTCAGTGATGTATCAGTAGGAAACTGATTTTGCCTGCTCAAATCAACCGGAAAATGAACTGTTTATTATAAATAATCATTCATCACTGGACCTTTAGACAGTGCCTCTGAACCTAAAAATTTAAGTGGTCATAATACTAATTGAAGTTTATGTCACTTGAAAGTGCAGAAAAATTTGTAAAGAAGATGCAGACCGATAAGGACTTCTGTGAGAAAATTCAGAAGGAAGACTCAGAGACCAGGCATAAAATCCTCAGGGAAGCCGGGTTTGATTTCACCAGAGAAGAGATGGATAAGGCAATGGAACAGCTCTCAGACGAAGAACTTAAGGCTGTTACGGGTGGGAGCGTTCCTGACTGCTTTGCACATTGCCATAATTACTGGTGAAATACATTAGTATAGTATATTACAAACTTTCCGGAATAGTCCGGAAAGTTTGCTTAAGACTATGTGGTGCGATTAGAATGCACGCCTATAAATAATCTTCATTTCATTCAGATTATTCCTAAACGTAAGGTTCTGCACTATAAAACAACCGCAATATGCGTGGCTGCTTTTCGCGTAGTCCGGGCTACAGTGCTGGTTTTTAACTATTCTCCCCCACAATACCTCCATTTTAGAAGACAAACCGTTTGATCTATATTTTATTTCACCGTAGAGGAGGTGGATCTCAGGCAGAGAAAAATGATTAGAAAATTTAAGCAGTCAAAAATCTTCACAACTATATATGCCACCTGAAAGTGCAGAAGGATTTGTAACGAAAATGCAGACTGATAAGGACTTCTGCGGGTAATTTCAGAAAAAGATAGAGGAAAACAGGTGTAATGTCATCTTAGATGCCGATTTTGATTTCCCGGAGAGGAGATGGATAATGCAATGAAACAGCTCTCAGAAGAAGAACTTAAGGCAGTTACGGGTGAAAAGGAGTCTGGGCAAATGTGGTTTTTGTGCTGTCCATTAAAATCACTCATCTGCCGGCAGGTTCTGTCAGCGCATAGATAGTGTGTAAAACATTATGATGTCTGTGAATGCTTTATGAGTGTGAAAATCAAAGGTGTCTGCCGGACGTGTGTTTTTATGGCAGGACTGGTCAGATTTTCATTTAACGTTCTAAACGGGCGCGGTTCTGTCCTGCTCTGAACCTAAAAGTTTAAGTGGTCGTAATGCCCATTGGCATATATGTCACTTGAAAGTGCGGAAAAATTTGTAAAGAAGATGCAGACAGATAAGGACTTCTGCGAGAAGATTCAGAAGGAAGACTCAGAAACCAGGCATAAAATTCTCAGGGAAGCCGGGTTTGATTTCACCAGAGAAGAGATGGATAAGGCAATGGAACAGCTCTCAGACGAAGAACTTAAGGCAGTTACAGGCGGGAGCGATTCGGGCGTTGCTGACTGCTATGTCCATTGTCATTTTTAGGTTAAATGAATCAAAGGTTCCTGAACAATGGGTGCCTTTAGGATAGGTCAGATTTTCATTTAATGTTCTAAACGGGCGTGGATCTGTCCTGCTCTGAACCTAAATATTTAGGTGGTTGTAATGTCCATTGCTATGGTGTCAAAATAGGGTTGGATTTTTGGCTCACTAAATACTTATCAGTGTAGCCAATTTTCTTCATGCATTTCTAATATGCCATTATTATTGTATGGTGACAATCATATGATGTAGTGACATATCATACCACAGTATGAGTTACATGCAAAAAACTACCTGCTGTCACAAAAATAGTGTTTTTAGGATTTATCCCTCCCATTCCACTTATTTATTGGAGTAAATAATCATATTTTCCAACGGCATAATGACACCATAGGTCCATTGGCATATCTCTACTATGTCAAATTAGCACATGGGCGAGCATGCACTGAGGTAAATAAAAAAATATAAATACTTTAAAATATATATTTTATATTTGTGTACAAATGAAAGGCTGTACAATAAAATTAGTTTGACAAAAAGGATTCGTACTTTTCGATCAAACTTGGGACAGTTACCTAAATCAGAGGTTTTTATTGACTTTTTTAAAACAAAGACTAATAATCTATTTCCAATTGGTATAGACTGTATTAAAGGTCTTTTTACAATTGAAAGTAGAGCTAACCTTACAAAGATCTCTGATTGTACAAGCGAAAGAGATAATCAGGCCTTTTCTCATTTTCTCTCAAATTCGCCGTGGGATCATTCTAAGATAACACAGTGGATTTATTCAAATGTTAATGATTTTGTTGGGAAAAACGGTGCATTAGTCATTGATGAGAAAGGTTCAAAAAAGAAAGGAAAACATTCAGTTGGGGTGAAAAGGCAATATTCCGGAAATGTGGGAAAAGTTGACAACTGTCAGGTAGGAGTCTATTCATGCTATGTAAAGGCAGCAAAAAGAATAATTCTTGATTTTAGGCTTTATCTCCCTAAAGAATGGTGCGATGACTCTGAAAGATGTGATAGAGCAGGAGTTCCCCAGGAATACAGAGTCTTTAAAACTAAAGGAGAATTGTGCCTTGAATTGATAGTTCGGGCAATAGAGGAGGGCATTAAATTTAGTTATGTTTGTATGGATGGATTCTACGGGGGTATTCCACAGTTGCTGACGAAACTTGAAGAGATGGGAATAACATATATGGCCTCAGTTAAGTCAGCAAATCGAGTTTATCTGGAAGAGCCAAAATATGGAATTCCACCAAGGAGAGGCAAAAGAGGAAGGATACCAACCAGAGTAAGAGTTCTAAACGGTACACCAGTCTATATTTCAAAAATTGCGAAATTGGCCAATGATTGGGAAAAAATCAAGGTCAGAGACTCTACGAAAGGTCCACTGGAAGCAGAATTTATTGTCAGAAAAGTTTGGAGGATAGATAGTAAAGAAAACAGACCACTTCCAGTTCTGCTTCTTATTCGTAGAGAGTTGGATGAAAATAACAAAATAGTGCACAAATATTCATTTTGTAATGATATTACTATCAATTCTCTGAAGAAATTAGCAGAGATGCAGGCTTCAAGGTACTGGATTGAGCGCTCTTTCCAGGATGCTGTGGATCTTGCAAAAATGGATGATTATCAGGTTAGAGGATGGAGAGGATGGCATCACCATATAGCACTTGTAATTCTTGCTATGTTCTATTTATGGCTTGATTTCAAAAATTTGGCAAGTAAGACAGAATTCGAACTTACAATTTATCATATGAAGCTCATAATACGATGTAAATATCCTTTGAATCCTATTACGAGTGAAAAAGTTGCCCATATTATAGTGCGGAATTGCATAAACCAAGAGAGAACAAAATTGTCGAAATCAAAGAAAAAGTGCCCAAAAAATGTAAGTTGAAGCTATAGTCTAAACCACCCTATATGCATTTAGATAGCTAACAGCTTCGACATATCATTTTGTTTTTTTACGATATGTGTCTTTCCAATGTAATATTTGGGTGCACAAATTAATGTAAAATTATTCTTAATTTAAATTAGATCCATTTTAGAACAAAAATGGTTGTCAAAGTCCTAAAAACGAATAAGGGACAACTTTATTCTGTTAAAAGTGACATTGTAGAGATATATGTCACTTGAAAGTGCAGAAAAATTTGTAAAGAAGATGCAGACCGACAAGGACTTCTGCGAGAAGATTCAGAAGGAAGACTCAGAAACCAGGCATAAAATCCTCAGAGAAGCCGGGTTTGATTTCACCAGAGAAGAGATGGAGCAGGTGATGGAACAGCTCTCAGACGAAGAACTTAAGGCTGTTACGGGTGGGAGCGTTCCTGACTGCATTACAGTTTGTCATAATTACTGGTGAAATACATTAGAATTCTTATTGATATTGATTCTCACCCATGTTGAACTATAGTCTAATACAAAATTTTCCGGAAAAGTCCGGAAAGTTTGCTTAAAGACTATGTAGTGCGATTAGAATGCACGCCTATAAATAATTTTCATTTCATTCAGATTATTCCTAAACGTAAGGTTCTGCACTATAAAATGGTGCAATGGTGTGATATGGACAGATTAGTCTTGATTAGATGATATGTCATATCAGGTATGAGTAAACCGGCAAAGTTTTGATTAACACCCTTACACATCTTTGCTTCTTTTTTCCGGCTGTGGTGAGATGATACGGTATCCGGGGTCCGGTTTTTTCTCTTTTTTTGTGTCAAAAAGGTCCTTACAGAGTTCTTTTGTCGTAAATGTCCTGATATACGCCTCCAGATGTTCATTCAGGTGGTTTTTGCAGGCTGTGCAGTATTCAGGCCCTTCCTCGCCGAACTCCTTTGCCCTTAGCCTTTTATTGGCACATCCGCCGCCACATATGGGAAGCATTTCACAGTCCGTGCATTCAGGGTCACAGAATGGGTCTGTTCCGACAGTATATTGTGCTCTAAGAACGGGATTTGTAACCGGTTCATCATTATATACCGAACCGATAACCATCTCCGGTTTTCCGGGGTCTTCCCAGCACTTATAGAGTTCTCCTTTTGGGCCGACAACAAATCCCATATGCCGGTTGGCAAGACAGACACTGCCAAGGTAACTTTCCGGATAAAAGCCGCCCGGTGGAAGTATGCCCTCCTGCCGGAAGAGGCCTAAGTTGAAATTATCAAATTCGTCTGTGTTAAGGGTCCGGTTATAATAGGGGCTGGTGATCTCCGTCTGGACATGTCCGGTCTGCACTGTTATCTTCTTTCCTCTGAACTCTTCCATAAGACTATTCCTAAGCGGGATATAGTGGTCCATATTCTCACGGTCAATATTGACCCTGATCTTAAAGCTCCCCTGATAATCTGAATCAAGCAGTGCAGTGATATTGGCAAGAATCCGGTCATATGTGGGACCACCGCCGGCAAGTACCCGGCGTGTATCATGGATCTCCCGCGGACCGTCCAGTGTTATCTGGATGGACTTTATCATAAGTTCATTTAACCGGGAGATCTTATTTTCATCTAAAAGATAGCCGTTTGTAACAAGTCCTGCTTTTTCATAATGGAGATCAAGGTCTTTGAAGCGTTCTGTCAGTTCACAGATAATATCAAATGCAAGAAGAGGTTCACCGCCGTACCAGGTCACATCAAGGTGTTGGGCATCGTGGTGACTCTGAATAAATGTAATAAGCCTGTCTGTTGTATCCCCGTTCATGGTTGATCTGTCGTTTTGGCTCTGCTCAAAGCAGTAGGGACAACGGAAATTGCAGCTGAGTGTGGGGCAGATAGTAAGGGCAAGATGAGTGTTGTCAAAACAGGCAGCCTGACGCATGTACTGGCAGTTTTGGAGCAGATTTTTCTCTTCTCCGGGTTTTACCAGGACGTTTTTTTCATGCAGAATATTTAAAAAAGTTTCATTGCAGGGAGCAGTATCTGTTTTTCCGGTCAAAAACCCTTCAAGGATCTGATAATGTACTTCGTCAACTTCAAAAAGAGTGTTGGACATGATGCTGTAAAGGTAGCCTCTTTTGTTTTCTGACCGGAATAATCGGTTATATCGTGACCATTGCATGAATATCTCCAGTTTTATCTTATTATTTATCTGCAATAATTTTATCTTCTTTTTTTACGGCTTTTAGTTAAGGCAGGCTTAATACTATTGAGATTTCCGGATAATATACCTGCACGTTTAAGTTCTGTTATAAAAGCAGGTATGACTTCCGGATTTAAATAAAGTCTGGAATCCAAATCCCCCATATATGATACAGAGCTCCATTCATCCATAATATCGGCAGACAACTCTTCGGTAGATATTCCTCTGTTTTCATCAACTCCCGTTAAGATCAGCTCTATAATAGTCTTCTTAAATAAATAATCTGACATCAGATTGGCCGTATCATCTGGATCCATTCCACATCCCATCATAATAGTACCTATGTCATCCATATCAAGGTCAATAATATCCATAATATTGACGGGGATCTCGTATTTTATAATTGGTTTAAATATTGTTGTATGTTTTAATCCGGAAAATTCCGGACCTGTACAATATTTGTCTTCTATCTCCGGAACCTGATAAATTATATCTCCTCCGCTTATTTTTTCCTTAAGCCAAAATCCCTCTTCAGTCTCCTCAAGAACGCCCTGATCTTCCAGAACCCTGTTAATTATACTTAATGGCGAACTCTCAATAAATGTGGATAGTAAGTCAATCAGATCATAAGGATTGTCCCGGTCTTTTCCGTGCATCTGCTCCTCCATTCTTTCACTTACCTCCGTTACATCTTCTGCCAGTTCATCATGGGAGTACAGGAAGTCACCTTTGGATTTATCTTTTAGATACTGATCAATTGTATCTTTTATTATCTCATTTTTCTCATGCATTGCGAGAAAAATATTTTTAATGTCGCTATCGTTGTTATCTGCAATTGCAAGAATCCACCTGTTTATGTCATCCATTTTTCCGGTGATAATATCTTCCGGTTCGTTATGGAGGACTTCATTTATACGACATTTAGCACCGAATTTTTTCATAACCAGAATAAAATCTTTGGCAGATTCCCGGTCATAAAAAACAAATTTCTCATCAAATATCATTAATAATTATTGATCCGGAATATAAATATATCGTCCTTAAAAAAATCAACTTTTCAGCAGGCATTGTAAAATATCAGTTTTCATTATCTATGGAGTAAGTTTTCCGGAATTAAAACCCGGAAGCCTGAGTTATCTTCCGGACAGATTGAATTGTGAGCCAGAAAATCCTTAATAATCTGTCAATTACCCGGTCAGATTTGGATGTCCGGATATTCTCTCTCTGTTATTGGATGTCTGCATAATTTGGGGGGAATATAGTGATTATTTCCGGAAAAGCTGGTAAAATGGAATATATTCAGATTATATGCTGGGTTTTTATTTAATACTTCCGGGTGAAAAAAAAGCAGCAGTCATTATAATATACTCTGCCTGCGTAAAGGAATAAAATTGGGATATGATTAATATAATGAGCTATGAGAACAGCAGAATTGATGAAACTCTTGCTAAAATAGAATTCATTCTTGACGACAGCACCAATCATGAGGCGGTGCGTGCGGTTATGCAGACTACAGGCATAGCGTGCTGTTCGGATATGATCTCTGAGCTTAGAATATACAGTGAATATCTCCCTGTGGCAGAAGATATTGGCTTTACCGAGAAGGAGAGAAATCTCCAGTTTCTCTGGGAAGCAATCGACAGATATCCCATATCACTTGCGGTAAATTTCGCCTATCCTTACCGCCGTATCATTGCAAAACGGGCTTTTTTGTCATGCGGAAGAAATCTGATCTGTGAATCAGATGTCAGGTTCAACTTCGGGAGGAGGTTGTCCATAGGCGATGATGTCTTCATATCAAGGGGGGCATTCTTTGATACAAAAGGCGGTATAAAAATAGGCAGCTCTGTTGAAATCGGTGAATATGTCAGGATTATGACGCATTCACACAGTGAATCAGATCATACAGAAAGGTCATACAGTCCGGTAACAGTTGAACCATATGCCCGGATACTTGCGGGTGCTCTCATCCTGCCTGGAGTTACCGTTGGTGAAGGTGCAATTGTGGGGGAAGGTTCGGTTGTGACAGAAGATGTCCATGCCTGGTCGGTCGTATCCGGAAATCCGGCTAAATTTATCCGTGAAAGGGAGCATAAAGGAAAATCCGGTGCTGAACTTAAGCATATCTGGTTTAACATGGGAGCATTCCAGGATGAAGAGGAAATTCCGGAGAAGAAAAGCCCCTTTGCCGGGGTGCTTCCGGATTTGAAATCCGCAGTTAAGTCTGAAAAGGGTGCTGAGTAGATAATTTTTAACCGGAGAGGTTTTACGCTCTGTATGAATATTTTTTTCAGTCACAAAAATCCATACAGCCTGATTTGTCCGTAATGAAACCCCGATCTGTTACGTACAAATAGTTTTGTCAGTCATAGAATCCGTACAACTTCATTTGTCCGTAATGAAACCCCGATCTGTTACGTACAAATAGTTTTGTCAGTCATAGAATCCGTACAACTTCATTTGTCCGTAATGAAACCCCGATCTGTTACGTACAAATAGTTTTGTCAGTCACAAAAATCTATAATGATCAGTCAGTTACCCACGGCTAAAGTCATTGACATCCTGCCTTATTTGATTGTGAGACTTAGTAATCTCTATGAGTTCAGAAAATTCATATACTGAAGGTGTCTGACCCCTGCCTTCTTTTCTTAAACTAATGAATGATTCTTCTTCTAATTTTCTGATTATCTTCAACCCGCTATCATATGGGATTTTGGTGTCCTGAGAGAAATCCTTTGGTGTAAATATTGGCCGGGAAAATATAGCATCTATGGCCTGAACTGAATATTTTGAATTCAGTAATTGTGGAATTTCGGATTTCATCACAGAATAAAGGGCTATAATCTTCTGTGCCTTTCCGGAGTATTGATTTGCCTGATACTCCACAGCACGGAGAAAAAATTCAATCCATCTGTCCCAGTCATTGTTTTTTGAGAGGCCGGGAAGACAGCTGTAATACTCATCACGGTTTTTGTCAAAATAACCGCTTATGTAGAAGAATGGGCGGGAAATCAGATTATTTCTGTACATCAGCAGTGGTATGAGCATTCTCCCGATACGCCCGTTTCCATCGGAAAACGGGTGTATCAGTTCAAACTGACCTTTTAAAACTGCAATCTGGACTATAGGGTCTTTTTCTGTACTGTCCATATAATCCTCCCAGTTATTCAGATATTCCCATACAAGTGCAGGGGGTGGTGGTACATATGCGGCTTCATTCATTGAACAGCCATATGGGCCGATCCAGTTCTGCCACGACCGGACAACTCCCGGTTCTTTATTCCTGCCCCTTACGCCTTCAGGCAGTGTCCTGTGCAGGGATTTTATCGCCGGCATATAAAGCGGTTTATCTTTTAGTTCAGTTTCAGCACTTCTTATGGCTTTTAAATAGTTTTTAACTTCCTGAATGTCTGCTTTTCTGGCATCAGACATTTCTTTTCCGGAATAACTCTCAGATGCAAGTATCTCCTCAAGTGTTGTAACCGTACCCTCAATTCTTGAGGATAAAATGGCCTCTTCTGTTATAAATGGTGAGAGGAGTATTTCCGGATTGAGAATGCCCTGTACAATACCTTCATATTTTGCAAGAGCAGCATTTGATCTTCCGATAAGGGGTATATGGCTTACCCAGTCGATATCTTTCAGAGGGAGTTTTTCCGGATAAAAAGTTTCAGCCATAACTGTACTCTGTAATATATCATCCGGAATAATTAAATATCTTTTTCACGGTAAAATATGAAATTCTGAGAAATGAAGGCGTATTTGATGACCTACTTTATATTCAGTTTTTGTTTTGTAATCAAAAATTTCCGGTTGGCATTAGTTATAACCGGCGTTTTGGGACTGTATTATCTCTATAAAAGATCAAATATTAATAGAAATCACTCCCTGATTCAGCATATATCCGGAATTGCAGATATACCAAATATCTGTAAGACTAATGCAATTCAGTTTTATAAATAGCTAAACAATCATTTTAATCCACAATAAATCTTAAATCATTTACATTTGGGACATATGTCCTCATACTTAAGGCACTTCATAGCAATACTAATGTGGTGTATTTTGGTGCCTTAATCCGGCATTGAGGGGAGAGAAATAGATGGGACACTTTCAGAGACGGGTGCTGAGATCCGGGAACTTAAACGAAAGAGGCATAAAGTCCGGAAGATAAAAGAAGAAATAATACAGGAGCTTTTAATGGGGAGAGTAAGGGAGATCCAGAAAAAGGGATTAAAAGCACCGCACCTACAACAAAGGCAGATTAGCAGATAATGGAGGCATATGTGTGAAACCGGTCAGGATTTTTATCAGTAGTGTGCAGACTGAGTTTGCAGAGGAAAGGGTTACGCTGCGTGATTATCTGAGAGGAGATGCACTGATGAGGCGTTTCTTTGAGGTATTTGTCTTTGAGGATGTGCCTGCTACTGACAGACACCCGGACAGATTATATCTGGACGAGGTAGAGAAGTGTGACATCTACATAGGACTCTTCGGCACACAGTACGGTTCAGTATATGAGGACAATTTAAACCTAAAACCGTCCGGAAAATCCCCGACAGAACAGGAGTTTGACCGTGCCACAGAACTTGGAAAATACCGCCTTATTTATATCCGGGGAAGAGACAATGCAGGCCGTCATCCCAAAATGCAGGCACTCATCAGCAGGGTTGAGTCAGACCTTATAAGAAAGAGGTTCAGTACAGCTTCTGAGCTGTTAGCCGGAGTTTATGCCGCTCTTGTCGATTATCTTGCCGATAAACAGCTCATCAGATCAGGGCCGTTTGATGCCTCACCCTGCATGAAAGCAGACATCTCAGATCTTGATTCTGAGAGGATTGAGTGGTTCATCCGGACAGCAAGATCCGGCAGACATTTCCCCCTCTCCGGCGATGTCAGTGTCAGCGAACTGCTCAAACATCTTAACCTTATGGACGGCGACTACCTTACAAATGCAGCAGTCCTGCTCTTTGGGAAAAAACCTCAGCGTTTTCTCATCTCTTCTGAAATCAAATGTGCACGTTTCCACGGGACTGAGGTCAGAAAACCCATCCCCTCATATCAGGTGTACAAGGGTACAGTCTTTGAACTTGTGGATCAGGCAGTTGATTTTGTCCTCAGCAAAATTGACCTGTATGTCGGAACCCGTGAAAACGGCTCTCAGGCTCCCGTCCGGTATGAAATTCCAAAAGAAGTGGTTGCAGAGGCAATCGTTAATGCTGTTGCTCACCGGGATTATGCCAGCAATGGCAGTGTTCAGGTCATGCTCTTCTCAGATCGTCTGGAAATCTGGAATCCTGGTGCACTTCCACCCTCCCTTACCCTTGAAAAGCTCCGGGTTGCACATGGCTCAGTTCCGGAAAATCCACTCCTTGCAGAACCAATGTACCTTACTAAGTACATTGAAAGGATGGGTACAGGAACAGGTGATATGATACGCCGTTGCATTGAAGCCGGTCTGCCTGAACCGGAGTTTACTGTAACTGATGGTTTCCGGACAGTTATCCATATGGTCAAAGCAGAGGAAAAACCTTCGGAGAAAACCGAAAGTACTAGGGAAAAAACCGAAAGTACTAGGGAAAAAACTGAAAGTACTAGGGAAGAAACTGAAAGTACCAGGGAAAAAACCGAAAGTACTAGGGAAAAAACTGAAAGTACTAGGGAAGAAACTGAAAGTACCAGGGATAAAACTGAAAGTACCAGGGATAAAACTGAAGAAACCCGCGAAAAAATTATCACTCTGATTTCAGAAAACCCGTTTGTCACCATGGACGAAATGGCACAAAAGACCGGCATATCATCCAAAGGAGTAGAATGGCAGATAAAGCAGTTGAAAAATTCCGGGCGGATAAAACGGTCCGGGCCAAAAAAAGGCGGCCACTGGGAGATTGCCGGAGATGGCAGCAACTGACACGGGTGTTACGGGAAATGACTGACATAGGTGCCCTTGAGATTGTTACCCAAAAGAGGGTAATCAGGCTCTTTACCGAAAAACTGGGCTATGAATACCTTGGAGACTGGCAGGACAGAGAGGACAATAAAAACATCGAAGAGGAATACCTCCGCCGCTACCTTGAAAGCACAGACAGATATAAATCCGGAAAATATGATGACGAAATCATAAACAAGGCCCTTTTTGAACTAAACCGCGTCTCAGGTGATCAGAGCAGACATCTCTATGACGTAAACAAAGATGTCTATACCCTTCTTCGTTACGGCGTAAACGTAAAAGGAGAAGCCGGAGAAAATTCAAAGACAGTCCGTTTAATCAACTGGAAAAAACCTGAAAATAACCATTTTGCTATAGCAGAAGAAGTAACTGTCACAGGCAATAACACAAAACGGCCCGACATAGTCCTGTACATAAACGGTAGTGACATCAATTAACATACTTAATTATTGAATGTAAAAATACTGGCCATGTAATCTTTCTATCAATTATACCTTCAATCATTCTTGGTGTAGGTTTTTTCTTGAATTCATTCATAAAATTCCAATAAAATTGAAAAATATCTAATGCTGATTCTAATTTTGGTTTTAACTTTGAGAATGTCTTCGCTTTTCTCACCAAACGGCCAACTCTTTCACGAAGGATTCCATTAGAATTTTCAACATCAGTAGTTTCAATTTTGGATAACGGCGGCTCACCAATAACTGCAATTTTGTATTTTTCTTCAACTCTCCCCTTTTTCCGGACTTTTATTAACTGACCATAGTTAACGCAGGGATTAGCGTAAAGAGCATTTAAACTTGTCAGATATTGGTCATTCCCATCAGTATAAATTTCAAGTTTTGATTGTGGATCAGGGAGCTTAATTCTTTCATAAAGGTCATTCATCATGACATTACAGGTTGCTTGTTTATGTTTTCCAACTGCAAAAGAAATTATAAAATAGGATTTTCGTTTTATTGCTGTGTATGTCCATGCATTGCCAACGAAATCTGGTTCTGAGCTTTCTTTGACAACATTTTTTTGTTTTTTTTAATGAAACTCCAGAACTCATCACATTCTATAGGGCTTAGATCAAGTTCTTCAATGAGTATATCATTCATCTTTGCTGCATGCTCAGCTACATCAGTAAGCAACCGTCCAATTGTATCGCGGTGGTGACCCGTTAATCTTTCGATGCTTCTTATTCCATTTTTCTCCACAAAATGCTTGCAAATGGTTATAATTTCTTTTTCAGATAGGTGTTTGTAGAATAGGGGAGTACCTTTAGTTTCCATGAAAAATTTTGTACAGTGTTTGCAGTAATATCGTTGATGAGAAGTTCTGGCATCTTTTCCTCGTTTGATTATATCCTTTCCTTCCTCTTTGAGATAATATTGACACTCAGGATTTTGGCAGACAACATCTATTTTTCCACGTGGGCGAGCCATATGTATCACATAAATATATGTCATTCATCACACAATATAGTATGCCATCTTAGGACACTACCGATAAAACGCTTGAACTTCTGAAAAATCAGGAGGAATACATTTAGATGCACCGGATTACAGTTGCCGGACTTGAGTTTGACGTAATTCAGAAAAAGATAAAACACTTGCACCTCGGAGTCTATCCTCCTGACGGGAAAGTGCGTATCTCTGCACCTTCCGGTTTTGATGACGAAGCGGTAAGACTGGCAGTAATATCAAAACTCGGATGGATTCGCCGCTGCCAGAAGGAATACAGAGAGCAGGTACGCCAGTCACCAAGAGAGTACCTGCCCCGTGAAAGCCACTATTTTTTCGGCCAAAGATATCTCCTGAATATTACTGAACAGAAGGGAAAATCTGAGGTTTTAATCAGGAATAAATCTGTGATTGATATGTATGTGCCACAAGGTTCTGACAGCCGGAAACCTGAGCAGATTCTTTCCGGATGGTACAGAAAAGAGCTTAAAGCCCGAATCCCGTCACTGATTGAGAAGTGGGAGCCGGTAATTGGTGTAAAAGTTTCAAAGTGGGGCGTTAAAAAGATGAAGACAAAATGGGGGAGCTGCAATCCGGAGGCAAAAAGGATCTGGGTAAATCTTGAACTTGCCAAAAAACCGGAAATCTGCCTGGAATATATTATTGTGCATGAGATGGTGCATCTTTTAGAGCGTAATCACAACGGGCACTTCAGGGAACTTATGGATAAATTCATGCCACAGTGGCAGTTATACCGTGATGAACTGAATCAGTCACCCCTGGCACATGAAAACTGGGCATACTAAAACAGTATAATCTCTGATAATTACATCTATCAATATCTATCAGTTTGTGATAAACTGATAGATAATGATAATATAGATCAGAAATAATTATATGCTAATAATATGTTACTCCCCCAAACTCCTGAATTCAGCCAGGAAGATCTAAAATCTGCATGGGAATGTGCAAAAGATCCTGAAGTACTTAATGCAGTGTTCAGATACAACAGGAAATACCTGCACTGGGAAGAACTTAGGAGAAGAGAACTTCCGGCAGATCCCTTATACATCTGGATTCTGATGAAGGCTTTCAGGAGTAAAGATGAGAAGTTCCTGAAATTTAATGAAATTCTCCTGAAATATAATTTATTGGATGATTTCTCCGAAAAACTTCATTTCCTGGACAAATCAGCCGCAGGAAGTATATCATCGGGTCTGGAGTCCATGAACCTGGAGAAAGACCGCTTCATAATAAATTCCTTAATGGAGGAAGCCATTGCATCAAGCCAGATTGAAGGTGCAGCAGTTACAAGAAGAATTGCAAAGGAAATGCTTCAGAAGAGGAGAAAACCCAGAAATAAAGACGAAAGGATGATCCTCAATAACTATCTCACAATGAAGGATATTCTCCGGATAAAAAACAGGGATCTGACAAAGGAACTGATCTTAACGATTCACAGGATGATTACAGAAAAAACCCTTGAAAATCCTGCCGATGAAGAGTGTTTCAGGGACAACAATGAGATCAGAATTTATGACCACAGGGGAAATGTTCTGCATACACCTCCGGATTACAAAAAGATAGACCAATATATAGATGAATTCTGTGAATTTGCAAACGGAAAAGATGAAGAATTTATTCATCCGGCAATAAAGGGAATAATCCTGCACTTCCTTATGGGCTATATTCATCCGTTCAATGACGGAAACGGAAGGTGTGCAAGGAGTATATTCTACTGGTTTATGCTTAAAAATGATTACTGGCTCTTTGAGTACATGGCAGTTTCAAGAGTAATAAATAATTCCGGAGGTAAGTATAAACTTGCTTACCAGTACACAGAAAGCGATGATGGGGATTTGACATATTTCCTGAAATACAATCTTGGTGCAATAACAGCAGCTGTTGAAGAGATCATAAAATACATAGAGAGAAAACAGAAAGAAAATACTGAGGCAATTGATATTTTAAAAGAAGAAGACTTCAGTCTTCGCCAGATTGAAATACTAAAATCAGTGATGAAAAAGCCGCAAGAGCCTGTAACAATAAAAGAGATAACTGAAGTCTGGAATGTGGCCTATGCAACGGCAAGAAAAGATCTCTTAACCCTTGAGAAGAAGGGTTATCTGATTGGCAAAAAATCAGGTAAAACCTATTATTTCATCTTCAATGGCATAAATAAGAATCAGGCATAAGAATGTTTTACTATATTGAGCGGATGGGTACAGGAACGGGTGATATGATCCGGCGTTTCAGTGAGGCCGGTCTGCCGGAACCTGATTCCGTAACTGATGGTTTCAGGACATTCATCCGCATGGTTAAAGCAGGGAAAAAATCTTCGGAAGAAATTGCTGATATGATCAGGCATGATCCGGAGATTACCATACCGGAGATGACGATAACTGACACAGTGTGGGAAATGACTGATACAGGTGCTTCCGGGATAGTTACCCGTAACCGTTGGTCATGCTCTTTACTGACACATGGCTACGAATATCCCGGCTGCCGGCAGGAAGAAGAAGAGAAAAAATAATGTTTCATCCCCGGCCGGCATCATAATGAGCTTTTATCTCCTCAGGTGAGAATGCCTCCCCATATGTGTTAAGTCCGGAAATTTCCCCGTTAAATTTCCTCTGGCCGGTGCTGGTGTGCCAGAGTATGCCCAAAGGCCCGCCGACCTGATACATATCAGGAGAGTCCCTAAGTCCTGAAGTGTCATATGACCTTGAAGAATCAAGGTTTCCGTTTACATACAAAAAGACCTTCCCGTCGGTTTTATTATATATTCCGGTAAGGTAATACCATTCATCCTTCACAGGAGATGTGGATGAGAAGAGCGGCACCCCACTGCCGCCACCGCTCTCTGTTGCAACCGCAAATTCAAATTTTGAATTGTCACTGTTATGCTGAAGCTGGTATCTCCTGTTATTGTCGGTATTTCCGTCAATGACAATTGTCGCCCACTTTCGTGACGAATCTCCGCCGGGATTTGGATTTACATTCCACTTTATCCATGCTTCAGCGGTAAATCCCGGATAACGGACGTAATCATCCTGAGTAGTATTGGAGTCACTCGTATTCACATAGTCATAATGCTTCCTTGCCAGAATAACAGGATTTTTATCTCCGTCAAATACCAAAGCAACATCCTGAACAGAACCGGTATCAGAATAATTAATATACAGGTTCTCACCCGGAGACCATGGATACGAACCACCCTGAAGGGTGATGTTGTCCTTTTGGATTATCTCACTGTTAACTGATACATAAAAATCATCAGATGGAAGTTCGTCACCGCCAAGATGCTGAATAATAATATTTGTGCTGTCCTTTTCTATTTTAGCTGCTACAACAGGCACTTTTTCAGGGACAGGTGCTTCATCTGAGAAGATCACAATGACTACTCCGGCTGCAAGAATTACAAGAAAAATCATCAGGATTTCAGCAATTACTGGTGAAATCCCTGCATCGCGTTCTCCCTGAGTCATATCTGAATAATATTTCTGAATTTATATGCTTAATAACTTTCTTGACTTTGGCATTATCCAGAAGTCCGGCGATAATTTCCAGATATGCTCTTTATCCGGAGGAACAGTTACTGTTATACCCTACAGCTTTGTACTGAGCCTTTCCATCCATGAAGGTGAGAAAGTAACCATATCCCCTTCCCCGGTTAAAATACCGTCATGTTTAAGCTCCTGGGTCAGCGATTTCATAAGTCCGGCTGTGATGGCTATCTTTGTGCTGCTGTCGGTTTTTACACCTGATTCTCTCCATAACTTCTCGATATTTTTTCTCAGGTCATCAACGTCAAGTTCACCGTATTTTTCAACAGTACCCAGTACATATGTCAGAATGGATCTTTTCAGGCGGAAGTTGTCTGCAATATCCATAACATCCTCTTCATCAAGTCCAAGTTCAATCAGAATTTTGCCGAGTTCATTGGCTTCTATGGCCAGGTACGCCGGCATCCGGAATGATACCTCAAAGCTCTCATCTGCGATAAATGCGGAGACATAGCTTATTCCGGGATAATTCTTTAGATCCGGCAGTTCAAAGGAAGTAACGTCAGTCTCCGTTATCATCTCACCCGGTTCTTTATCTGTAAAGAGTATAAAGCCTCTCTCAGACTCTTTAACATAACACTCTTCTTCAAGGTTAGTATGGATTATTGAGAGCGGAACCTCACTGAATATCTCATCTTCAAGTGTCTCTGATGAATAACCGGGAAGCTCCACATCATCCGGCAGTTCCAAATCCGGGCAGACACTGGCGATAAGTTTAACGGTTGAGATCTCAAAGTCCTCATGTGTATATAGCAGATCTCCGGGTTTTTTCCCGGCAATAAGGATAGATAATGCTTCTTTATAGTCCTCATTAAACTCGTGCAGGACAGAAAAGTCCTCCCACTGCTCTTCATCCTCCTCAGTCATATCATCGCACCAGTTGATTATGTCATCTACAGTTCCTCTTGCAAGCATATTCAGAGAAAAGTCTGAATATTTCCTCACTTCTGATTTGCAGTCATTATCGCTCAGCCATTCTGTAAACTCCTCAGCCGCATCCTCTGTGAGAAATGTGATCCGCTCTTCAAGTATCATACAGATAATTTAGTGCAGAATACAGAAAAAACTGACTGGACAAAAGACTGTCCGGGAGCTTTTGCATTTTTGTCCGCATTATCTCCTATGAAACTTTTGTTTCATCCACCATCTGTGAACCGCAGGCTCATGTATGACTTCTTTTTAACTGCCCTGCCTGAAAAACTATTCATGGTAAAGAAAGGGTTAGTATAGTATAGTCTGATGCAAAACTTTCCGGAAAGTTTGCTCAAGACTATGTAGTGCGGTCAGAGTGCACGCTTTGGTATTTGTATCTAAAATTCAGGGAATTGTTAAGGTATTCAATAGCTCTAATCTGATTATAAAATACAGAATATTCTCTTTCTCTGTCCCTGAATGTAACAGATGGTCAATTATCTGATAAACAATGGTTGATTTGCCGGTTCTTCTTGCTCCGGTCAGGATAAGGACTTCTTTGGCTATTAAATACTGCATTATCTCCGGAAACATGTGCAGGCGGTTGATTCCTGTATTGAAACTCTTTGAAAACCACCAGGGGTTCTGGCTTTCAAGTGCCATCTGCGTACTTGGGTTCATACAACAGGTTACGGTCTCTGATAAATCACCAAACCATCGGTTATAATCTATGATTTTATAATTTATTGTAGGTTATAATCTATGATATTTCAAATCAAGTGTTATGACTTCCTTCTTTGAAATGGTAAGAAGGTGGTTATATTCTGAGAAGGGATAAGCAGTATATTTATCATCGGAATTTGTTTTGGTACTTTCGTTAGACTATAGATGTTTTTTAGGGTTATAATAATTAAAAATCAGAATGTCTAAATACTATTTCTATGGGTATTGTTCCAGGAAATTATGGGTATATACTAATCAATCAAAAAGCGGATGAATGATTATAAGTTATCTATTACCCACCATAGCATAAATACAAACACACAGATTACACAAAATTTTGCAAAAGGATTAAGACAGTCAAACCAATTAAAAAAACTTTCAAATCCCTTCATCGTAGCTTTTACTACGGCTCTTGCTACGCCTCCTCCTATAAAAATGTAACTACCCAAAATTCACCTCCGATTTATATTTAGTAATAATTCTTTAAAAACTATTATATTTTTTTCAATGTAGGTTTAATTTTCCCCAGTTTAATTCATTCAGGTTTCCAAATAAAACAGGAATCAATATATATGTGGTCGGATATTGTCATAATTAAGTTTATTTCTATGACAAAACGTAATTTTCCACCCACAATAACAACGCCGGATGGATCTTTTATAATGTCTCCGAAAAATGACTTTGCCTTCAGGCTGTTATTTGGGGATGAGAAGAACAAAGAAATAACAATATCTTTCCTGCGTGCCATGCTCAAAATTCCGGTCAAAGACATAACTATTAAAGATCCATTTCTCCTGAAACAGGTAGCAGGAGATAAGACGGGAATTCTCGACATCAGAATTGTTCTTGATTCCGGAGTGCAGGTTGATGTGGAAATTCAGCTGAGTGATCATCCGGCAATTAAGGAGAGGGTGCTCTTTTATCTTTCAAAATTATATACCTCACAGATATCATCCGCTGAAGATTACCGTGTGCTTAAGAGGACTATATCTCTCGTGATTCTTGATTACACTCTCTTTGAGGTTGAACCGATGCACACAACGTACAGGTTTTATGACCGGAAGAATGAGATAGAACTGACAGATGTTTTGGAAGTGCATATTGTAGAACTACCAAAACTTAATAATATAATAAGTCAACATAAGAATAATCCTGAAATACCGTGGTTAATGTTTCTGAACGCAGGAACAGAGGAGGAGTTAAAGATGGCCGCTAAAGCTGAACCAAAGATTTCAAAGGCATTTGATCGTTTAGTTGAGATGAGCGATGACGAGGAGAACAGGCGCTTATACGAGGAGAGGATAACCCAGATAATTGAGGTTGATCTCAAGATAGAAGCGGCTAAGAAGGAGGGAAGAGAAGAGGGAAGAGAGGAAGGAAGAGAAGAAGGAGCCATCAGAGAACGCATTAATACTGCGAAGAACCTGATATTACTTGGAATGGACAATGAGATTATAAATAAGGCAACAGGACTTTCTCCGGAGAAGATAACTCAGCTCAGGTCTGAAATCAAACCGGAATGAGAACTAAAGATTAATCCTTCATCTTCCGGAAATATATTTTTTACATCTTTTCAATAATCGCTGCAATATTCCTCCCTTCCTTCCCAACCCCTGTCAGGTATTCAGACCGTTCATAAAGACAATCCTGAAATACCTCTGCCTGATGTTTAATAATCAGATACATTTCCTGAATTATAGTCTCTCTTACATCCTCTCTTTGATGAAATTATCAACGGTTGTCCGGTGAACATCAAATATTCGTGCAATTTCGCATTTGGATACTTTTCTCTCCAGCAAAACCCGGATAACTTCTTCCTGTCCGGATAGTTTCACCCGCTTTGATTTGCTCCCTTTGGGACGGCCAGGTACAACACCTTCGGCCCGTTTCTTTGCCAAAGCCTCTTTAGTGCGCTGACTTATAAGATTTCGTTCAATCTCTGCACTTAGGCCAAATGCAAAGGCTAAAACCTTGCTCTGAATGTCATCTCCAAGCCGGTAGTTGTCCTTTATCGTCCAGACTTTGCACTCCCTCCTCATGCAGATGTTTAGGATTTCCATAATCATAAAGAGGTTACGGCCAAGTCTGGAAAGTTCAGCACATATGAGAATGTCATCTTTTTTTATATTATTCAGCAGATCCCCAAGAGCACGTTTGTTATATTCTTTTGTGCCGGAGATTGTCTCTTCAATCCAGCAGTCGATCTTTATCTCCTGCTGCTCACAGAAATTGTTTATTGTGAAACGTTGGTTTTCCACAGTCTGTTTGTCTGTACTGACTCTTATATAGCCATAATTCATGGCGTATGTTTCAAAATTGATATTTCATATTCCAAACGAATTTTTGTTTAGTGGTTGTAAGTGGTCATTTACTCTATAACCTTCTTCATTTTATCGGCTTCTTCTTTGGTCAGGCCCTCATGTTTACTATGAAATTCTTTAAAGACTTCTCTGACTGTCCGGTGTTTTGGAAGAATTCTTAGTATCAGACTTGAAAAACTCTCATCTTCACTGTTCTTTCACGTTTTCAGGCATCCATATGCTTCTTCTGAGAGGTTTACAGTTTTTTCCGGCATATTTATCTGTACACATATACCGGCGCATAAAGTTTTTTGCTGATCAATATGCACCTGGGTGTGTTCAATTTAACTGCCATATTTTTCATTTTTGTATTTGTCATCGCTGAGTTTGTTACTCAATTGGAATATAAAGCACAAAAACAAGGTAAAACTATCTTACGGATTGGACAATTAGAACCATCTACAAAAATCTGTAGTGAATGTGGATATTACAACAGGGATTTGAATTTATCTGATAGAGACTGGATTTGTCCGGATTGTGGGATACATCATGACCGGGATATCAATGCCGCTATAAATATCAGGAAATTTGCTTTAGATAGACAGAATCTAATTGGAATATAATATCTTTGCACCCTTGGAACGAGGGGAAGGGCCTGTGGACTTACGAACAATGGTTTGGGGTATGAAGCAGGAAGCCTCTGGGTCTTTAGCCCAGAGGTAGTTCACTAGTCCAAAGTGTGCCGGATTAAGATGAATTCATCATGACGGAATAATGAGATCGTAGAATTGCAGAATGGTGGAATATCAGAATAGCGGAATAAGGAGGGATTTATCCCAAATATATTAGTATATTCATCAGAGTAGAATTTATAATCGCCCACAGGATTTAGCGAGGAGCCGGATTTTAGTCGTATCAACTGAATATTTTAAGCGGCACTGAAAAAGGCTGATGCTGACAGAGATATTATTTAATATGTATCTTACTTATAAGATATGTAAGTCATATGACTCTGATAGATGTTAAGACCGGAACAATAACCAGAAAGGGCCAGATTGTTATTCCTAAGGGTATCCGGGATATGTTTGAGACCGGAACCAAGGTTGCATTTCTTGCATACGAAGACAGAATTGAGATAAGGCCTCTTGATGAAATTGATACAGCCCTTTCATGTGCTTATGCAAGTGAAAAAACGCTGGCAAAGGAATGGCTTTTAGAAGAAGAAGATGAAGCATGGAAGAATTTGTAAAAGGAGAAGTGCTGGTTGTTCCTTTCCCTTTCTCTGATCTCTCAGATGTTAAGAAACGGCCTGTTTTAGTGCTTTTTAGTTCCTGAAGGGGAAGACATCATTGTCTGCCAGATTACAAGCCGGCATAGGAATGACTGTACTTCCATAGAGATTATCCAGTCTGACTTTGAGGTAGGAGGTTTTCATATGAACAGTTTCATCCGGCCACAGAGATTATTTACGATGGATAAAATACTTGTCAGATATTCTGCCGGGAAGCTCTGTAAAAGCAAAATTAAAGAGGTTGAAAATACGCTTATTCGTATTTTTACCAGCTGAAAGTCTTTTTAAAGATTTTCTGTTTATGCTGTTGAGTGCTTTTGGCTTTGGTTCACCCTTATGAGGGTTAAAGCCTGCTCAACATCCTCTCTTTGATGAAATTATCAACGGTTGTCCGGTGAACACCAAAAATACGTGCAATTTCACATTTGGAAACCTTTCTTTCCAGTAAAACCCGGATGACATCTTCCTGTCCGGATAGTTTCACCCGCTTTGATTTACTTCCTTTGGGACGGCCAAGTACAACACCTCTTAAGCGAAAAAAAGATACTTTGTGAAACAGCTGAACCATTTACTTAACCTGTCAGCTGTCCATTCCGGAAGAGAGCTTAAATGAGAAAGTATATATGTTATATAAAAATACTATTTAGCAGCGATGCAAAAAATAAAAGAATATTTCCGGTCAATATCACTCAAGCTGATTGTATTGATTACAATTATCTGCTTCTCTGTCTCCGCTTACTGCTTATCAATAGGAATAACAACCGTTTTCCCTCATATATTCTATATCCCGATAATTCTTGCATCGTACTACTACCCAAAATATGGCACAAAGTTTGCCGGATTTGTCAGCATAGTTTATCTGTTAAGCATGGCGCTTCTTCCGGATATAAACTCCGGAATCATAATTTCGGCAGTGATTCGTGGAGTAATTTTCATACTTGTCGGAACTGTCGTCTGCTACCTCTCTGAAATTCAGAGAGAGGCAAAAGAGGAGTCTGAGATTAACAAAAACCGATTCATGGAATTATTCAACAATATAGGCAGTGGCATCGCAATTGTAAAAGAGGATCGGAAAAATGACGACTTCATCCTCACTGATCTCAACAGAAAGGGCCGTATTATTAAGAATATTCCGGAGAATAAGGACTTTGTGCTAAACTTAAATAAATATTCCCACAGTGCAGGCAGCTTTGATATCTACAACGAACTAAAGGAAGTTTCAGAGACCGGAAAAGAACTTCATTTTGTCAGGGAAAGAGACGGCAACGGAACCGGCACAGGCTGGACAGAACTTTTCATCTATAAAATCCCGTCCGGAGAGATAATCGTAGTCTTTGATGACATCACTGAGAGAAAAAGACAGGAAAAAGAGCTTAATGAGAGCGAAGAACGGCTTAAACTTGCACTTAAGGCGGCAAGGCTCAATCTCTTTGAATATAATTTTAAAGAAGATATAATCAATATTCATAAGCAGAACTATGATCTCAGTTCTTCATTTCCTGAATCATTATCAATATCTGAATTTTACGATTATATATACCCTGATGACCTTGAGATTTTCCAGACTGAGATGAGAAAAGCCCTCAACAGAGAGCAGAAATATCTCTCCAGCGTGCAGAGAGTCCAGCTGCCCGGCGGAGATCTCAGATGGTATCTCATATTAGGTGAAATTGTGGAATTTTCAGATACATACAAACCAAAAAGACTCATTGGCATATCACAGGATATAACAGATATGAGAAAATATCAGGAGAGCGTTGAGGAGGCAAACAAAAAATTAAATCTGCTCTCAAGTATAACCCGGCATGACATCCTCAATCAGGTATCAGCACTTGTTCTCTACAACAGGCTCCTTGAAAATAAATTACCGCCTGAAGATGAGGAGGCAAAGGATTACATCGACAAAATGGACTCCATCTCAACCACAATACAGAAGCAGATCTCATTTACAAAAGAGTACCACAACCTTGGAGTAGATGCACCTTCATGGCAGAACTTAAATGATATAATCAGGCAGGAAGAGCATATAGCATACTCCGGCGGCCTTGCTGTGAATGATCAGACAGAAGGTATAGAGATATTTTCCGACCAGATGATCAATAAAGTATTCTACAACCTCTTTGAAAATTCCAAATACGCAGAAGGGGCAGTCAGGATTACAGTGAGCTTTAAATCCGGAGATGACGGTGAAGGTATAATCACAGTTGAGGATGACGGATGCGGAATTTCGGAGAAGAAAAAAGAGAAGATCTTTGAGAGAGGTTATGGCCAGAATACCGGCTTTGGACTATTCCTGACAAAAGAAATTCTTGACATAACAAACATCTCAATAGCGGAGAGTGGCGTTCCCGGAGAAGGTGCAAGGTTTGAGATGACCGTACCTGAGAATAGGTGGAGATATTTCAGAGAGCAAACGTCTGAATCTGCCGGCTTAAATTCCGGTAAGAATTAGTAATCACCCGGAAAAATTTAATCCAAAAATAATAATGCTTCCTTTCTGAGATCAGTCCGGTAAATTACCCTGATATTAATTCCGGATTAAAAAAAGTATTTTTCCGGATTTCACAGCCGGAACTTATCCATATCTGTTCTCAGACCGGCTGTAAGTTCAGTAACCTCATATACCGCACTGGCAATCTCCTCAACTGATGCACTGGCCTCCTCGGCAAGTGAGGCAAGCTCAACAGTCTGGTTCTGAACCTCATGTGTCATAACCGTACCTTCCTGTGTGACGCTTACCACCTTGTTTGCAATATCTGCCTGATTCTCAATAGCATTAGTGATGTCACCGATGTCCTTCTGGACCTGGTTTGCACTTATGATAATTTTATTGAGTGCCTCAAGGGCGTTGTTTACACTCTCAGCGCCGTTTATTATCTCCTTATTGGCCCCGGTGATCGATGCTGCCGCACTCTCACTGTTGGCCTGAACAGCGGCAACGACCTTCTCAATACTGTCCGTTGCCTGCCGTGCCTCACCTGCAAGATTCTTCACCTCTCCGGCAACGACTGCAAAACCACGTCCGTGCTCACCTGCACGGGCCGCCTCAATTGCCGCATTCAGTGCAAGAAGGTTGATCTGTCCGGTAATCTCATAGATGAGTTTCACAACCGTACCAACCTCTGAGATCTGATCTTTCAGTGAATTGATCTCGCCGACACTCTTTCCGGCGATCTCCTCCACGCTTGCCATCTTATGCTTGGCATCGTCGCCGGCAACCTGTGCCTTCTTTCCTATATCAACGACATTGAGTGCACCTTTTAATACCTCCTGCGAAGTGCTGGCAATCTCCTCATTTGAGGCCGAGAGGTCGGCAATCTGGTTGTTGATGTCCTCCATCTTAACCAGCAGTTTTTCAACGACATCTGCTGTCTTCTGGCTCGTTGATGCGACATCCTCCGCTGCCCGTCCGACATCCTCAGTGCCTTTGTTCACCTCCTTTGCATTGTAGTTTGTCTTCTCAACCGTCTCCTTAACCCCGGCTATAGTCTCACCAAGGCAGATCCCGGTATTGTTCAGCGCCTCTGCAAACTCCACAAACTCGCCGGAGATCTGTATCTTTTTATCAAAGCGGGCGGAGAAGTTATTGTCAGCATATTCAAGGGCTATTTTCTTTGCCTCATTTAACGGCACTATAAATGCCTCAAGGGTCTCATTGAAGCCTTCAATGACCTGCCGGAAACTGCCCTTATGAACTGAAATATCTGCCCTGACATTAAATTTCCCGTTCTTGCCGCCTTCTGCAAGCATCCCGGCATCCTCAACCATCCTGTTGACAGCAGTTTTAAGAGCTTTCATGCTCTCGTTTATCCGGTTGAAGTTCTCATATGCCTCTTTTGTATATTCATCCGGATTTTCAATCTCAAGTGATATATCCAGGTTTCCCTCAGCAAGATTTTCAAGGTTTTCTGAGACCTTTATGACCTCCTTATGCAGATATTCATTGACCCGTCTGATCTCAGTCATATCCTTATAGGCGGCGAGGATGTCGGATATATTGCCCTCACTGTCTGCAATCGGTATCGTGTCCTGTTCAATGAGTTTGATTCCGGTGGGGAATTCGACTGTTATATCACCCGTAACGCCGCTCTTCGTTGCAAGTGCCTCTTTTAACCCGTGCCCGCTCTTCTCAAGCACCTTAAAGTCACGGGCCGTCATTGTGAGCAGCTTATCCTTTGAATATCCGCTCAGCTTCACATATGCCCGGTTAACAAATTTGATATTGAGATTTAAGTCCATCAGTATCAGGGGAGTGGGGTTCTCCTCAAGCATGGTATTCTGCCGGAATGTCAGCTCCTTCATCTCAGTCAGATTTCTGTCAAGATCAGCCTGGGCCTTTATCCTTTCCTTCCTTATTTTTGCGTCTTTGATCTCACGCTTCACAGCCGGATAAAGTCGTGAGAGTGAGTCCTTTGCTATGAAATCTGTACATCCGGATTTCATCATTTCAACGGCTGTATCCTCTCCGACAGCACCGGATACAAGGATGAACGGGATGTCGAGGTCATGCCTCTCCTTAAGGATTTTTAAGGCATCTTTTCCGTTAAAAGCGCCCATATCATAGTCACTTATGATTATGTCCCACTCTCTGTCACTGAGTGCCTTTCTGAAGTCTCTGTCATTGTCAAGGCAGATGCTGTCGGTCTCGTATCCGCCCTTCTGAAGCTCTTTTAAGTTAAAGAAAGCATCATCCTTTGAATCTTCCAGAACTATAACTGATATAACTTCGCTCATTGTAATAAATCCTCAAAATCTGTGTATAATATCTGATCAATGATATGCAGATATAAGAAGATTATTAAATGTTACTGGAGGCTTATTTTTACAGATTATGGACTTATGTAGAGGTTAAGATATAAAAAAGAGGGGTTATGGCAGTGCCATATAAATGGTTGTGCCCTTTTTGGGTTCACTTTCTGCCCAGATCTTCCCGCCGTGCCGGTCAATGATCTTCTTGGTGGATGCAAGCCCAATCCCCGTTCCGGGGTAATCGGATTCACTGTGCAGCCGCTTAAAGGGCCTGAATATATCTTCTGATTTTTCCGGGGAAAAACCGTCACCGTTGTCTTTTATGTAGAGTATTCTGCCTTCATGGTTTACTGTGCCTATATCAATCTCCGGGTCTGCCACTTTCCCGGTATATTTCCAGGCATTGTTTATCATATTTTCAAGTGCAATTGAGATCAGTTTTTTATCGCCGAAATAAGTTATGCCCGGTTCAACACTTACCCTGACATTTCTGTCCGGATTGGACTCCTTTAAGTTTTTAACAATTCCCTCTGATATTTCATCCAGTGAGATCCTTTCCGGATTAAGCTCTGATCTTCCGACACGGGAGAGTGTTAAAAATCCGTCTATCATCTCATCCATCTTTCCGGTTGAAAAGAGTATTCTTTTTATATAATCCTCTTTCTCTTCGCGTTTTCCGGAGTCTTCGAGGAGGAGTTCAGCATAGCGTGATATGTTTCTGACAGGTGCTCTTAAGTCGTGGGATACGGAGTAGGTGAAGGCATCAAGTTCCCGGTTCTTCTCTTCAAGCTCCTTCTCCATTCTGTGCCGGTAAATTGCTATGTCAATGCCGAGGTTTAAGCTTTCGGGTGAGAACGGCTTTAGTATATAGCCGAACGGTGCAGTTCTTTTGACCCGTTCAAGAGTGTCATGGTCTGAATCGGCTGTTATGTATATTACCGGAATTTCATACCGTGATATTATCTCTTCGGCAGCTTCTATACCGTCCATCTCCCCTTCGAGGTGTATGTCCATCATTATCAGGTCGGGATATGAGTCCTCAAGATGTTTTAAGGCATCCTCTCCTGATTTAACCCTGCCGGTTATGACGTAACCCATTGACTGAAGGGTTTTTTCGAGGGGCAGGGCTACTACGTCCTCGTCTTCTACCAGTAATAGTGAGATATTTTCCATTTTTGCACCCGGATGTTTGATTTTTCACCGGAGAATAATCATGATCCCTTTTTTTTGTTAATTATAGTCTATTGTCTGATGTAATAATAATTGTGGTATTTGATATGTAAATCTGTCAGGCATATGGTTGCTCTGTTCTGATTCGGCGATTGACTTATGGATGTGGCAGGTCATTCTTGTCTCAGGAAATAAGGTCATAACGGGCAGGAATTATTTGACTTTTCGCGCCTGCCCCAAACTCTCTTTGGTGCCGGAATTTATCACCCTGAAAATTTCTGTCTATGTTAAGTAAAGGATATATACAGCTAAGATTTTTTGAAGATATCGGGTTTTTACTTTCACCCCACGCGGCCAAAGTTCATATACTGCCTGATTAAATCTCAATATAGAAGAGATGACCGGAACAGAATAGATCTGTTTCATTGTAGGCCGGAAGAGAGTATATGCCCGTTCACTATTAAGTGACACTTCCTTTTGATCAGGATTTATATCCCGGACATTTTCAGGGCTTTTTGAATCAGAGTCTGCCCTCATTTTTGGGCAGTTGTCCGGGTAAAGGTCAGTTCTGTTTAGCTTTAGCTATGCAGTTCTTATCTGTCTCTGAATATTACAGCGTTTTGCTGTGGGAATTGATCATATGAATTCAGATAAATACCAGATAATTTACAGTGCAGTGGATGAATACGGCATATATCCGGGAAGGACTGCCGGGGATCTCTTATGCCCTGGCAATGCCGGAAATATCAGGGGGGTGTGATGGCTTATGGCAGAGAAAGGCAGTAATATTGAGTTGAACAGGGGGAAGTATCCGCTCTTTTTAATCCCTCAGGTGGTTAAGGATGAGATTGATAAGCATAAGGATAAGATCCGGAGTCTGCATATAAAGAGGACCGGGGGGCACAGTTTCCGTGTTATGACGACAGTTGTCTCAGACGGGGAGGAGAAGGATGAGTGAGGAAAGAGTCCATACCGGAATTTATGGTGAGGTGGTGGTCTCGTTAAAAGATTCACTCTATTTTATCACCGGACGGGATGCGAAGAGGATTATGTTCAGTTCGGGGGCCGGCTCTCTGTATAATCTCAGGGTTGAGTGTATTCATCCTGGTGTTCTTGACGGCAGTTCTCTGCCTTTGGGGAAGGTTCAGCCCTGCGGGACTGTGAAGCTCAATCCTTCGGGGAGGGCTGTTATAATTCTTGCAGATGATGCGGCTTTTATTCTGCCGCTTAAGACTTTCTGTGATGTCTGTAAGGGTGAGGTTGTTTCGGCTGTGATTTCGCCTGCTATGACTGTTTCGGGGGTTAAACTTTGAACTGCGATGAGGCTCTGGATGCCGGCCGGGAGATTAAGAGAGCGGCATCCCTGCTCTTCTCACCCGGAGATGTGGCTGAGGTGAGGGCGTTGTCGGATTTTAAGACTTACAGCGGGTATTTTAAGAATTCTGACAGGCTGGCGGAGGAGGCTTTAGCCCTTGAGTCAGCTGGTGTGAACGGCATTTATGTGACTCTTAACAGGGTAAATCCTGTCCTCTTTTCAAGGAGGGCTGACAGGGTTAAGAGACTTTCTAAGAAGGATGCCACCACTTCGGATGCTGATATTGTACGGAGATGTTTTCTTCCGGTGGACATCGATCCTCTCAGACCTTCGGGCCTTTCGTCCTCTGATGATGAGCATGAGTATGCTCTTTCAATGGCCGGCAGGGTTGCTGAATTTTTGGGTGGTCTTGGTTTTGGAAAGCCTCTGTTTGCTGATTCCGGTAATGGTGCACATCTGCTGTACAGGATTTCCCTGCCCAATGACGGTGATTCCGGTCTTCTGGTTAAGCACTGCCTTGAGGTTCTGGATGCCCTATTTTCTGACAGCCGGGCGGCTGTTGATAAGGGGAATTATAATGCTTCGAGGATCTGGAAGCTGTACGGGACTAAGGCCTGTAAGGGGGATGATACTGCTGACCGGCCTCACAGGAGGTCAGGAATTATTTCTGTGCCTGATGATTTCTCTGTTGTTTCAAAGAATAAGCTTGTGAAGCTCTCGGAGTTCATTCCGGGGAGGAATAAGCGAAAGATTCCTGCTCTTTCCGGTGCCGGGATGAAAAAGGGTTTTGATCTGGGTGAGTGGCTCTCTTCCAATGGTATTTTAGTTAAGTCTGAGAAGCCGTGGCAGGGTGGAACACTTTTTGTTCTTGATGACTGTCCGTTTTCGTCTGCACACAGTGATGGTGCTTTTGCGGTTCAGTTTGGGAATGGTGCGGTTTTTGCCGGCTGTCATCACAACTCCTGCGGGGCCGGTGAGCAGAGGTGGAGTGAGCTTCGTGGCATGTATGAGAAGAAGGTTAAGCCTGTGAAGAGGGAGGTGGCTGCTGAACCGGTGAAGGCTGATCCTGATCTGCATGCCCGTGCCTTTGATATTTTAAGCAATGGTGACCCGCTGAAGTTTATGCTTGATACTTTTTCTAAGTGTCATATTGGTGACAAAATTGTTGCTGAGTGTATGATTATGTCGGTTGCTTCTCAGTCGGTTGATAATACGATGGGCCTGCATGTTTCTGTGTCGGGTAATTCGGGGAAGGGTAAGACTCATGTCTGTAAGAGTATGCTCAGGCTGATTCCGGATGAGTTCAAGCTGTCGGGGAGTGTGAGTGATAAGGCCCTCTTTTATAATCCGGATTTGCGGGCAGGGACGGTGTTCTGGTTTGATGATACTGCACTTTCTGAGGATTTTCAGGAGGTTTTAAAGAATTCTACCTCGAATTTTGAATCGCGTATTGAGCATATGACGCTTACTACGGAGAGGAAGCTTAAGGTGTGCAGTATTCCTGAGCGGTGTGTCTGGTGGCTTTCAAAGGTTGATGATGCAGGGGATGATCAGGTGATGAACCGTATGCTGACGGTCTGGATCGATGATTCGGCTGAACAGGACGGACGTGTTCTTGAGTACCTGAGGACTGCTGAGAGGAAGCTTAAGAAGGATGTTTCTGATGTGGGTGATATTTCAGTCTGCTGTGAGATTTGGCGGATTTTAAAGGAGAGACTTGTTTATGTGACAATTCCGTATTCTGAGAGGATCAGGTTTTTAGGTTTTTCTAACCGGAGAAATCCTTCGGTGCTCTTTGACCTTACTAAGTGTCATGCTCTGCTCTTTAGTTTCCAGAGGAGGGAGGTTGATGATGTACCGGGTGTTAAGACGATTGAGGCTGATCTCTCTGATTTTTATGCGGCTCTTGAGGTGTATAAGAAGATTGAGGGTGATTCAGGTGCTCTTACCTCTAATCTTTCAAAAAATGAGGCCAGGATGCTCTCATTTTTTGAGACTATGGAGTGGGATTATGCCACTATTAAGATGCTTCAGGATTCGCTTGATCTCTCCTATCATCAGGTGAGGAGGGTATTTCATGGTTATTCTGCGAGGGGTGTTAAGTATCCGGGGCTTTTATTTAAGTGTCCGGCGGTCTCGTATGTGGATACTGTTGTTCCGGAGGATACTCCGGCCGGGACTCTGAGGAAGAAGGAGCAGAGGTTTCTCTTTAATGCTGAGGTGTACCGGGGGTGGATTAATTCCTGTTCGGTTGTTCTTGATGATGATGATGATTCAGGGCCGGGTGACGGTGATCTGCCGGGATGTACTGCCGGTGAGGTTTTTGGGTCTCTGTCAGATGATGACGCGGGTGGTCCGGCGGGTGGTGAAGTTGCAGCACTGCACGGTGAAAACACGGTCGGGGTGCAAAATCCAAATCCTGATGATTGCGGGCTTTTTATGAATCGGAGTGGTGCTGGTGCTCTTTCAGATGGCAAAAATACCATTTTGCACTCATCTTTTGGGGCACAGCATGGTTGTCTCTCTGATATTTCCGGTTATGGCTGCTGCATTTCTGAAATGAGTGCAACTACTGATCATAGTACTATCTATTCACGCTTGTTTGACTATAGGGGAAATTTAAGGGGAGATCTAAGTTGCACTCCGGGGGTGTATGAGGGTGTCATGTTGCAAAATGGGTATGCTGATCTCTCATTTAATAATGGGGCTGGTCCTTGCGTTATGCCGGTTAATATTGCCGGCTGTTCTTCTGATCCGGGGTATATCTCCGGCAGAGGTGGCGGGGCTGTATGCTGTGATGGTTTTGTTTCTGCTTCTCTGACGGGGCATAGTTCCGGGGGTGATTCCGGCAGGGCTTCTCCTCCGGATGAGGAGTATAACAGGTTCAGGTTTATTAGTTCTGTGCAGGAAAAAAACCCTGTAATGCCTCTTCCTGGTCTGTTTAAGGCCGGAGATTTCTCAAGGGTGTATAAGGATCTTGGGGTATGTCATATCTGCGGGAAGGGCAAGGTGAGGTTTAGGTGTGAGGATTTCCGGATAAATATCTGTGACTCCTGTATGGTGAAGATTATGAAGGGTGAGGGGTGGTACAGGGGGAGATGACTTTTTGGGACCTATGGTGACACAGGAAAGGACATGAGGTCTTTGATTTTTGCTGAAAAGAGGAAAAAAGATAAGATCTTTTATGCACTGATCTCTATTTCTCCGGCTGCAACAAAGACGGCAGCAGATTTTGTCATTGTGGAAGTCTTTTCATAATTTCATCAATTTTGCGGGAAATTTCCGGTGTGAAATATGCTTCTTTGCACTGGTTACATATATATGCAGGGATCTCTCTGATTACAATTATTTTTTCGCCTGACTCAGCGATAAATTCTGTCTTTTTCGTATTTAATTTTCCTTTACAATAACTGCACCTGTCAGGAATCATTATTTTTTCTCCTTACTTTTGGATTAATCCAGTGTAACTCATCAGGGTGGTAAACTGTAATTATCCTTAAATGGTCTTTGCATATGCCTGTAACTAAATGGTATGGGCGACATCTGTAATAGTGGTGATGACTGATCATTCATAATGACCAGTTCCCTTTTCAGTTGATTTAGGCCAGGAGAATCAGTTTCCTACTTACGCATCACTGTAAAATCCTACTGTGTCGATAATAGTGAACTGTCCTGACTGTATGTTATTATGCTATAATAATTTCAGAAATTCTTCTCTTGTAAGCCCTGCCTGTTTGATAATGCTGATTATTGTTCCCTTTGCAATTTCCTGATGATTTGGAATCGTGAGCCTCCGATGTGGTTCTTTCCCCTGTCTGAGGATAATGTGGCTGCCGGTCTGATGTCAATATCATACCCCAGTTTATTGAGCGCTTTTATTGCTTCAAATGATGATATTACGGGTAATTTTGACATGAGTCAGGCATATATTTCCACTGTCTCTTCAAATATGGAAGGTGGAATCGGTTCATTATGTTTTTTTAAGCTTTCTAAGTATCCTTTGGCAGCATCTTTTATATTTTCAAGGGCTTCATTTCTGGTTTTTCCCTGAGATATGCATCCCGGAAGCGAAGGACATTCGGCAATAAATATTCCATCTTCATCCTGTTCTATAATGACTCTGAATTTCATATGACTTCAGTGATATAATATTTGGGTTCTTTTAATATTATATATTGGTTTAGGTGCTCCGGCACAGTCGTATTTTTCAGTGATATGATGTCTGAAACAGACAATGTCAGTTTAGATCAGCTGAAAAACTAATCTATGCTTTAAAATGAGCGGCCATCACTACTTTTTCAGATAGTGCCGTTAAGATGGTCATTGTTCCCTTTGCAGTTTCCTTATGATTTGGAATCCTGAGTCCCCGTGTGGCTTTTCCCCTGTCTGAGGATTATATGTGGCTGCCGGTCAGGTTCTGTTTTACTGATTTCTTCAAAAGATGATATTTGAGTATTTACTCTGGTTATAGTTGGTTATTCGTTTTTTGTTTTTATCCGGAATACTGCTGTACATAGTGCCAGGGCAGGTATCCAGAGTGGGAGGGGTGTGCCTTTTGGAGTGGCTGCACCGGCTTCTGCGGTACTGGCGGCGGGGATGTTTTCAGGTGCTGCTGTGCTCTCAGTAACTGCTCCTGTTTCTGTCCGGGCTGTTGTTGTGCTCTCAGTAACTGATGTTATGTCTGTTGGTGCTGTGGCTGTTTTGCTCTCTGTGTTTGCTGTTGTGCTTTTGGTGACTGTGAAGGACTTCTGGAGTGTTGATGACGATCCATATGAATACTCTGAGTTTTTCAGTATGGTTACTGTATATATGCCTGGAAGCCATCCTGTGGTATCCACTTCAGCAGACCACAGACCATCGTTCTGTATTGTGAAGGGCACTGTTGCAACCTTTTTGTTGCCTGTCTGGATCTTTGTGTAGAATTCCATTCCGGTAGAGAATCCTGCCGGAAGTGTGCCTGTTCCGGAGATTATCAGCGTTTCTCCGGACTGCACAGTAGCAGGCATATCGAAGTTTATGATGTATGCAGAGGCACTGCCGGCAGCGAGGAATATCAGAAGGAGAATTGCTGCGATTGTTTTTGTTCTGTTTTTAGTTTTAGTCATTGTCTTCAGTTTTCTGTGCTGGTTTCTATCCGTTTTTATATCCTGATTTTTCATATGTTTCTAATGACATCATTTGGATATATACTTTCTTTCATTCTGAAATGATGGGAAAGTAAAATTGGTATGAATATGATTATTAATGGCAGAATCCGTAAATGAAGGGATTTTCAGCAGGATATCTCTGGTATGTGGTATTGTGTGCACGTGATTATATAAAGTTTATGGATCTGAAACAGCCTGTTGCAGAAATTCCCGGCTCTAAATGTAACCTAAGTTTGACAGTTCATGTATTTCCACCCATTTGTGGCAAAAAAGAATTTGACAGTTACATACTTTTGCAGAATAATCTCTCAAAATATCCTTAATTTGAGCTTAGATTTAATGTGACATGAACATTCAAAAAATAAAACTCCCATTTTACCCTTAAATTCGGTCAACTGTCATATACAATTCCGGCTTTTTTGGATATTTTGGTATGTAAAATACATTTATGGAATTATTGTTAATTTTTCATTTTACGATAATAAGTATTATATGCTTTGGGTTCCTATATCATTTAAGCCAATGTTGATAATTCATTATGGATTTTAGTGTTGGTAAAATGTTTGGAGGATTTTAGTGAACAAAAAATTAAAAATACGTATTGGAGGGTTAGTTAGTGGGATCGAAAATTAATAATTATCATGACCTTTTTAGTATTGCTACAGGTCATACTCCTTATCCATATCAGGAAAGACTGGCAATGTCAGAGAACTTTCCTGAAATAGTTGAGGTGCCTACAGGTCTTGGAAAGACTGATGCAATAATACTTGCCTGGCTCTGGAGAAGGCGGTTTGCAGGAGATCATATCAGGGCTTTAACTCCCAGAAGATTGTTTTTTTGCCTTCCAATGAGGGTTCTTGTTGAGCAGACAAAAGATAAAGTTGAAGGTTGGCTTGATAATCTAAATCTTTCCGGGAGTAATTCGGAAACTGATGGAAATAAGATTTCTGTCACTGTATTGATGGGAGGAGAGGACAAACAAAACTGGGATCTCTACCCCGAAAGGGATGCAATTATCATCGGTACGCAGGATATGTTTCTTTCCCGTGCTCTTAACCGCGGTTATGGTATGAGCAGATACAGGTGGCCGACTCATTTTGGTCTTTTAAATAATGACTGCCTTTGGGTTATGGATGAAATTCAGCTTATGGGAAAAGGTCTGTCCACAACAATTCAGCTTCAGGCATTCCGTAATAAGATTGGAACAATTGATTCTCTTTCGGCACAGTCAGTGTGGATGAGTGCAACTTTGAATCAGGATTGGTTAAGGACTGTGGATTTTGATCCACAAAAAGAGGTTAATACAGTTCTGAAGTTAGGTGATGATGATCTAAATGTACCACCTGCCCATAAACGCATAAATGCGGTTAAGACATTAAAAAGGGCAGATAATGATTCAAAAAAACAAAAAGACCTTGCAAAAGAGATAATTTCCAGACACCAGGCAGGCACCAGAACACTGGTTGTTGTCAATACAGTAAAAAGAGCGACTGAACTCTTTAAACATATTGAGAATAATAAGCCTGATGCTGAACTTGTTCTGATACATTCAAGATTCAGACCATCTGACCGGAAAAAGGTTGTTCAGTCTCTTCTTGATGAACCTGGCGAATCAGGGACAATTACTGTCTCTACTCAGGTAATTGAGGCTGGTGTTGATGTTTCAGCTAAGGTTCTCTTTACCGAACTTGCACCCTGGTCCTCTCTTGTTCAGAGATTTGGAAGGTGCAATCGTTATGGCGAATATGATAATGCAGAAATCTACTGGATTGATGTTCCGGAAAAAGATTCTGCACCATATGATGAAAAAGAGTTTTCAGATTCTCTTGTAACATTAACTGAATTGGAAGGGAAGAGCGTTGGTCCTGCAAATCTTCCGGATAAGGTTGAAGGTTTTGTTCACAGGCAGATTATCCGGAAAAAAGAGATATTTGAGCTTTTTGATACAACTCCTGATCTAACCGGCAGTGATATTGACATCTCCAGATACATTCGGGACAGTGATGATATGGATTTTTCAGTTTTCTGGCGGGATATTGAAAAATCAAAAATTCAAGATGAAGGTCTGCCACATCGGGAGGAGCTTTGTTCTGTCCCTGTAAGTGATATAAAAAATCTGAAAGATAAACACGATGTCTGGATCTGGGGCCATATTGATGGAGAATGGAAGCTTGTCTGGAATTATAATGAGATATATCCCGGAGTAACTTTGATGCTTGATGCTAAGCAGGGTGGATATACTAATGCCAAAGGCTGGGATGTTAAATCAAAAAAGAAGGTTGATGTAATTCCATGCTCAGAAAAATCCAGAAATAAATTTTATTCTGATAATACCATTTCTGAGGGCAAATGGGAATCTGTTGCAGAGCATACTGATGAAGTGTGCAGAGAGATGGAATCAATTTTAAGAGAAATTGGTTTAGATAGTAATCTTTCCAAATCTCTAATTGAAGGTGCACGCTGGCATGATTCCGGAAAGGCACACAATTCTTTTCAGGCCATGATTAAAGAGGAATCTTTAAAGGACTTTTCAGCTCCACCTGCTGCAAAAGCTCCAAATGGTGCGTGGAAAAATTATTCCGGCCTGAAAAATCCGGGTGATGATGAAAGAAGGAAATATTTCCGTCATGAACTTGCATCCGGAATTTTAGCACTTCAGAATAACAGGAGTGATCTGGCAGCATACCTTGCAGCAGCACATCATGGAAAGGTTCGTGGTTCTATCAGGTCAATGCCGGATGAATTTATCCCTTCGGATAAGAAACGGAGGTTTGCCCGTGGAGTATGGGATGGGGATGTTGTTTATGAAACTGATCTTGGTGGGGGAATAATTATGCCGGAAACTGAGATTGATCTTTCTTATATGGATCTTGGTGCGGGAGAGAACGGACCAAGCTGGTCTGCAAGAGTTCTTAAACTCAGGGATTCTCCGGAGATTGGCCCTTTCAGACTGGCTTATCTGGAAGCATTAATGAAAGCTTCAGATGAAAGGGCAAGCGGAGGTGGTAAGAATGACTGATCTGGCACTGAAAGGCTGTACTTATGAGCCGATGTCTTCTTATCTGTCAGCACTGGCAGTACTCAGGCTTGTCAGTGAACAAAAAGACCCTGATGCTAAAGGCTGGTGGGACGATCTTGGTGTGTTTCATCTGGATTCATGCCTTGATGAAGAAGGCTTAGTCAATTTCTTCCTTGAAGAATATCATCCTACTCCGATTGTTTCACCGTGGAACGGCGGTTCTGGTTTTAATGATGGTGACAATACAGACAGCATAAATGCCATAATGGAAGATGATTCTGAACGTTTTGCTGTATATCGTGAAACTATAAGGAGAATTCGTTCATTCCCGGAAATACCAAACACTGATTTTCCGGTTAGTGGATTAATTTCTTTCCTTCGTGCAGAAGCTATTGAAATGAAAGGAAAGAAAGGTGAAGAATTTCTTGAACTTTTAGATAATACAGAGAAATTAGCACAGAAAGTACCTTCCTTATCCCCTAATGAAAATATTCTGAGTTATACTATCGAAGAACTTGATAATAAGGCTAAAGTTCCAAAAAAAGCTTCGGCAGAAGAAAAAAAGCGGTCTGCTTCAATAAAATCTGTGATGAAAGAAGCAAAAAAAATACGAAGTCAGGTTAAACAGATTCAGAAGAAAAAAGGCACAGGTAAAGAAGATATTATATCAGCCTGTCGTGATCGTCTGAGTGATCAGGTTGCTGAATGGATAGATGCCTCAACATTAATTGCTCCGGATGGTAAAGCCGTATATCCTCCGATTCTTGGAACCGGCGGGAATGATGGAAGATTTGAGTTTTCAAACAATTTTATGGGCTGTCTTAGAAGTATGCTTCTTGAAAGTGATAACTTTTCAAAAAGTCTCCTGAGAAATGCGGTTCTTGATAAGAAGACAGAAAATCTTCAGAAAATTTCAATAGGACAATATGACCCAAGCAGAACCGGAGGATTTAATCAGGGCAATGGCATCGAAAACAAAGATGAGTTTAAAGCAAATCCCTGGGTATTTATACTGACTTTTGAAGGGTCAATTCCGTGGGCAAGTTCTGTTGTAAAAAGTAAAAATATGAAATTGGGGGGTAATCATCTAATAAGAAGTCCTTTTACCGTTAGATCTGTTCAGGTAGGATATAGCTCATCTTCAGAACAGGAAAAATCACGTGCAGAGATCTGGATGCCACTGTGGAAAAATCCAACAGATTACAAAGAATTAAAATTATTCCTAAGCGAGGGGAGAACAAATGTTGGCAGAGATACGGCAACAAACAGCATAGAGTTCGCAGAAGCAGCTACATCTCTGGGTGTTGACAGGGGGATTTCAGACTTTGTCAGATATAATCTCCTTGAGAGAAGAGGTAAAAGCTATCTGGCTCTTCCGGCAGGAATCATCAATGTACATTATAAAGAGGAAAGTGACCTGATACGCGAGATTAACAGGCCATTATCACAGATCGATTCTGCACTTAGAGGAGATAATGTTCCTGGCAGCTTTAAATCTGCAAGGAGAAAGATTGATAAAAAATTATATGATGCTTTAATTTATGGGGGTAAGACAAATGTAAAATCTCTTGTATCAGCAATTGGTGAGTTTGAAAAACTTGTTTCTCAATCCGGAAATGGAAATGATCCGGTTATCAAAAAACCAATTTCAGGATTATCTCCCCGTTGGATTGAATTTGCTGATGATGGCAGCCTGGAAGTCAGGATTGCGGCTGCAATTGCTTCTATAGGGCCAACCGGTAGTGTTGGTTCAGTCAGAGCAAATATTTCTCATGTTGATCCTAAAAATCCTTATCAATGGGATAAGGGAAGAGGGCAGTTTGCATGGGAAGGAAATTCAGTTTATGCAAGACTTAGTTCAGTTCTGGCCAGAAGGATGATGGATGCCAACCGGCTGGGAGTTAAGTATAATCCACTTTGGGGAGCAATCAGAATTTCAGAGGAAGATATCAGTGCCTTTATTGAAGGACGTATTGATGAATCCCTGCTTGAAAATCTTATATTTGGTTTTAGCTGGATAAACTGGAATAAAAAAGATGAGATTGGTGAATTAAGAAAGTATCTGTTTAAGGGAGATGGGGGATGGAACACACCTGTAAAACAGGGTTTTGTCTCCCGGCCATATGCACTTTTAAAGCTATTATTCTTGCCTGATGGCATTAAAAAAGGTGATACAAAAATTGCTGTTAAGCCGGAGCCATCTGTAATTTCGCTTCTCTGTGCAAACCGGATAAATGATGCCTGCAAAATTGCTGATCGCAGACTAAGAACAAAAGATTTCATTCCGGTTACAAACTCTTTTCCGGATGGAAAGGATGGTGTTCGTATCTCAGCAGCTCTTCTTATTCCTTTAGGAAAAGAGGGTCGGCTTAAGAAGCTGGTACTGAAAGAGGAAAAAAAGATTTAAATTTAATTTGAGGTGTAAAAAATGACTAAAGTAACAATAGATTCTGAAAAATTTAAGAACGTTCCAAGAATATTAATCGAAGCTGATTTAAAAGTTATCCAGGGTGACAGGTTCCAGCCTACGGGTTTCCCGGATTTGGGTGCAGCTGTGTACGAAAAGCCGGATGGCAAAAGAATGATCCTTGTTGAATCAGCTCAGTCAATTGCCAACAGGCTTGAGGCTACAATCCTTGATGAATCCGGAATAGAAATTGCAGAAGAGTTTGAAGGACTGCCATATATAAGAGCTAAGCTTTCCGGAGAGGTAGATGATGATAAGTATTCAGCAAGTACCACATCTTTGATCGAAGCTCACAGAATAAATTCTCCGTTTATTATCAGCAATGACGAATTTAAGGAAGAATTTAAGAAAAAAGCAGAATATGATAAAGGTAAACCACTGAACTGGAAGAAGATTGCGTCAGCACTCCTCTATTATGATTCAAACTCTCTTCTTCATGGTGCTTTTATGGCAAATCTTGAAGATGGAAGGGTCAAAGTTCAGCGTGCACTGACGGGTTTCATTGAAGCAGAGGGAATCAATGAGGTTTCTTCAGGTGGAGTTAAGAATAATCCTCTTGATCCAACTGGTAAAATCAGGGCAGACAATTATGATAAGGATGTCTATGGAAATGTTCCTTATCACCGTATGGAATATACTGCTGAGAGAATTACTGCATATTTTAACTTTGATATTTCATTGTTTGAAGGATATGGTCTTCCTAAAGAGGCAAAAGAACTTCTTATTGCACTGGGTTTATACAAGATCAGGAAACTGCTCAACAATGGTCTGAGGCTTAGAACATCCTGTGATTTTGTTGTTAAGGATGATGTCAAAGTAGTAAGCTCTGGTGATTTTGTTATTCCTTCTGAATCTGAGCTTCTTAAGATTGTAATGGACAGAATTCAGGTATGCAAATCATCAGGTCTCTTTGCAGATCCGGCAGTTACTGAGTTGTCAACCGAAGTAATAAAGAAAGTCAATGATTCGGATAAGAAAAGTGAATCAAGCTAACAGGAGGGCCTTAAGCCATGCTCGCTATTGAAATGAGGTTTCTTACCGGACGTTTCCATGCAACTCCGTGGGGGAGAAATGTGAATGAGGGTGTTCCGGAGTGGCCACCTTCACCATACCGTCTTATTCGTGCTCTTTATGATGTGTGGAAACGTAAATTGCCTTCCTGGCCGGAAGGGCGTGTGGAATCAATCTTCTGTGAACTTGCCAGTGAGTGTCCTGTGTTTGAACTTCCTGAAGCCAATGCATCACATACACGATCTTATCTCAGTCAGAATAAAGAAAAAATTACAGATAAAGCTCTAATATTCGATGCTTTCGTAATAATTCCACGTGAATCTGTAGTTAAGATGATGTGGCGTAATGTAGAACTTCCGGAGGATAAAATCAAGGATTTGAACGCTATGCTCTCTAAGCTCAATTATTTTGGAAGATCTGAGTCGTGGGTTGATGCTAAAATAATCTCTGAGGTTAATGGTACAGGCTGGAATTGTGGTCCTGAATATCGTGAAGTTGAAGACAGGAATATAGAACCTGTAAAGGTTGCCTGTCCTGTTGCTGCTGAAGATTACGAAAAAAATCCTTATATTGTAAAGGCAAAGAAAAAAAAGGAAAAGGATCGGGAAGTCAACTGGATGGATTCTTTTACATTCAAAACTTCAGATATGCTTGATTCAGGTCTTAATGTTCCGCCCGGATTTCAGTTTGTTACATATCTCAGGCAGGCCAACTGCTTTAAATCTACAAAACCAGTAATTTCTGAGTCTGATCGTTCAGGATATACCGGAGTAATTTATGCACTTGAGTCAAAGGTGACTCCATCTGTAAGGGAGACTATTGAGGTGTCTGAACGTCTTCACCGGAAGATTATGGGCATTTATAAGAGAGTGGTTAATGATCCTGAGAATAGGTCTGCCGCTTTTAGTGGAAGGGATGCTGATGGAAGCCCACTTAAAGATCATAAGCACGCCTACATTCTGCCGGTTGACATGGATAAGGATGGCTGGCTGGATCATCTTGTTGTAGTTTCAAAAAAACCTTTTAGCTCTGAAGAAATAACTGCACTGGATCGTCTGGATAAAGTATGGCAGCCGAAGGGTAAGCCGGATATTTATTTTGTTCCGCTTAAATGGGGGAATTATAAAGAAATTCCTGATGAAATTCCAAAAACGAAATTCATCAGTTCAACACCGTTTGTACCGCCAAGACATTACCGAAAAGGTCGGGGGGACTTTATGGAATGGCTTGCAGGTGAAGTGAAGAAGGAGGCTGTTTATCATGGTCTGCCGGAGCCTGTAGAAGTAAAACCGGTTGAGAAACTGTTACTGGATAATGGAAGATCTCTTCGGTGGCTTGAATTCAGGCGTAGCAGAAAAGGGGAAAACAGGCAGATTGGGTATGGTTTTGAAATTGTATTTTCAGAGCCTGTTTCCGGTCCCGTTGCTCTTGGTTATGGTGCACATTTTGGCCTTGGCCAGTTTGTTCCGGAATAAAAATTAAATTTAATCATGGGGATTGATCAAAAATGGATGGGGAAGAAGTTCCTGACTTAATTCCGGCCCGGATGCTTAATGAATTTACATACTGTCCGAGGTTGTGTTACATTGAATGGGTGCAGGGGGAATTTGAGGATAATGCTGATACTGTAGATGGGCGGTTCCAGCACAGAAGAGTAGATCAGAGTCGGGGGGTGGTGCCTGATTCTGAGGAAATTAAGGAATTTAATGCCAGATCTGTTGATATTTCCGCACCAGAGACTGGGATTATATGCCGCCTTGATCTTGTCGGGGGTAATGGTAAATCTGTTACACCTGTAGAGTATAAACGTGGATCTGTGCCCGATGTTGAAGGTGGAGCGTATGAATCTGATAAAGTTCAGCTCTGTGCTCAGGGACTTGCACTTAAAGAAAATGGTTATGAATGCAGTGAGGGCATGATCTACTTTGTCAAATCAAAGCGGAAAGTATCTGTTCCATTTGATGATTATCTAATCAACCGGACAAAGGAACTCTTAGATAGTTTAAGAGAAATGGCTGCATCCGGCAAAATCCCTCCACCACTTATAGATAGTCCTAAGTGTATCCGCTGCTCAATTTCAGGAATCTGTCTTCCTGATGAGATTAACTCTTTAAGAGAATCTGAAAAGGCCGATGAAGGAACTTTACAGGTCAGGAAATTTCTTCCGGCAAGAGATGATCAGGTGCCTCTGTATGTTTCAGGATATGGCCAGTTATTAAGGAAAAAAGGTGAAAGGATTGAGATCTGGTCAAAGAAAGAGAAGTTGGGAGATGCAAAAATAAGGGAATTATCGCAGGTATCCCTTTATGGAGGTGTTTCTGCTACAACTCCGGTATTTACGGAACTTTTGCAGAGGAACATTCCCATAAGCTACTTTTCTTATGGTGGCTGGTTTTATGGTTTTTCCCAGGGGAATTCACATAAGAATGTTGAACTCCGGATTAAACAGTTTTCTGTTGCCGGTGACAATGAAAAATCCCTGAAACTGGCACAGAAGTTTGTAAATGGGAAAATTCTTAATTGCAGGACGATTTTACGGAGGAATGATCAGGGTGTATCTACGGATGTATTGAGTTCTCTGAAAAAGCTTGCAAATGATGCTGAATCTTCAGAAAATTTCCGGACACTGCTGGGAATTGAGGGTGGTGCTGCTCAGATATACTTTTCCAGGTTTAACAGTCTGTTAAAATCACAGGACGAGTGGTTTTTATTTAATAACCGGAATCGGAGGCCACCGAAAGATCCTGTTAATGCAGTTCTTTCGTATCTTTACGGTGTTATGGTGAAGGAGTTCTTTGTTACTCTTCTTGCAACCGGGTTTGATCCATATCTTGGTTTTTATCATCAGCCACGTTATGGAAGACCTGCCCTTGCACTTGATCTTATGGAAGAGTTCCGGCCGATAATTGCTGATTCGGTTACTTTTACTTTGTTTAATAATGGGGAGCTTTCAGAGTCGGATTTTATATGCAGAGGTCTGGGAGTAACTATGACTCCTGAGGGAAAAAAGACAGTACTTAATGGATATGAAAGACGGATTAATACCGAAGTGAAACATCCTTTGTTTGGCTATAAGGTCAGTTACAGGCGTATTTTTGAAGTTCAGGCAAGGTTAATTGCCAGGGTTTTAGATGGGGAAATTGATGAATATCCTCCGTTTCTGACAAGGTGATATTATGGGCCGGCTTAAGGTGTTTATTGTCAGTTATGATGTTTCTGATCCTAAGAGATTGTACAGAGTGCATAAAACGATGAAAGGGTTTGGCGACCCGATACATTATTCTGTATTCAGATGTAATCTGTCAGATAAAGATAAAATTGAATTAATCGCGATATTGTCAGAGATTATTAAGCATGATGAAGACAGGATTATGATTATTGATCTTGGATTTGCTTGTGGGGATGTTGATAATCGTATAGATCTAATTGGGGTTCATCCGGAGGAAAATAACAATCAGGCAATAATATTCTAATTATGTATGACTTTGGTCAAATTTCGAGAGCCGGAGTGGTGTGCTGGTGTTTTAATACCCTCTCGAAAAACGGATTGTTTCAGATATTTAAAAAAATGGATCTGAATGAATCTTAAATTAGATGTATTATCCAATATTGAGCTCAATTATCTAATATATTGTCTTGTGTTGCTAATGATGAATTTGTCTGAAAAATGGAACGATAAAAATTCTATTGATCCGAAATTGACTGAAAATCAGAAGTTCCAAAAGCTATTTATTTTCATTTTTTCATTATATATAACAGGGACTCTTTCCACATCTGAAAAGATGTGGCTCCATTGAAGTGAGCGCACCTGGAAGGGCGTTGAAATTGAGACCACCGATCTTTCCACATCTGAAAAGATGTGGCTCCATTGAAGTGCCGGAATAAATCTTAATGGATTCGTCCCACAACCCCTTTCCACATCTGAAAAGATGTGGCTCCATTGAAGTTCGCGTAATTCCGGATTTTCACTCTGACTATTTTTTCTTTCCACATCTGAAAAGATGTGGCTCCATTGAAGTAAGGGTGAATTAAAGGAAGTGATAAAATCAAGGTAACCTTTCCACATCTGAAAAGATGTGGCTCCATTGAAGTCCGTTTATATATCCTCTGAAGTGTGAAGATGAACCGTATCTTTCCACATCTGAAAAGATGTGGCTCCATTGAAGTTCCGGAAAAAACCAGAGACTGAATTTCTTTATGTCTCCTTTCCACATCTGAAAAGATGTGGCTCCATTGAAGTAGCGCATATTATGACAATGCACGCACCGGGATATACTTTCCACATCTGAAAAGATGTGGCTCCATTGAAGTGCAAGCATATTTATATCCTGATCGTTTCTGACTGTCCTTTCCACATCTGAAAAGATGTGGCTCCATTGAAGTGGCACCTTTATATTGTCCAGGTCTGCTTTTGTCTCCTTTCCACATCTGAAAAGATGTGGCTCCATTGAAGTGTAATTTAGCTCACACCCACGCCTGAGTTTATTCCACCTTTCCACATCTGAAAAGATGTGGCTCCATTGAAGTTTAGAGGATTGGGGCGCAGTAGTACGGGCAATCAGAAACTTTCCACATCTGAAAAGATGTGGCTCCATTGAAGTATCTCTCAAAACCTCAGATCAAATCCCATATCCAAAGCTTTCCACATCTGAAAAGATGTGGCTCCATTGAAGTATGCCTCTCAGTCAGGCCACGACAACTCTGTGACGCTTTCCACATCTGAAAAGATGTGGCTCCATTGAAGTAATAATCCACTCGACATCATCGCTCCAACGGATTCACTTTCCACATCTGAAAAGATGTGGCTCCATTGAAGTAAATACTCTGCTTCTTCCCATGCTTCGTTAAGCGCATCCTTTCCACATCTGAAAAGATGTGGCTCCATTGAAGTTAAGGGGCTGACCTCACAGCACATTACATCAAGTACTTTCCACATCTGAAAAGATGTGGCTCCATTGAAGGCCAATTAAGGCATATTCTGTAATTGCCCCTTTTATCTTTCCACATCTGAAAAGATGTGGCTCCATTGAAGGGTGGTTTTCTCTGACCTATGGCCGTCTTTTTCGGAACTTTCCACATCTGAAAAGATGTGGCTCCATTGAAGGGTATATGATGCCCGTGATGAAATATACACAGACAATCTTTCCACATCTGAAAAGATGTGGCTCCATTGAAGGAACTGCAATAGGCCGGACGCGCCTTCGCTGTCAGGACACTTTCCACATCTGAAAAGATGTGGCTCCATTGAAGCTAATTGCAATCACTTCAGATACATCTGGCCTTAAGACTTTCCACATCTGAAAAGATGTGGCTCCATTGAAGCGATATGCCAGATGAAGTTCCTACAATACAGAGTGCACTCTTTCCACATCTGAAAAGATGTGGCTCCATTGAAGCTAAAATTGCAGTTTTTCGGTAGAATAATGCCACGTACTCTTTCCACATCTGAAAAGATGTGGCTCCATTGAAGCACTGCCGCGATCTTTGTACCGCTCGGCCATTCACGAGCTTTCCACATCTGAAAAGATGTGGCTCCATTGAAGCCTTGGCGGACTTGAAGGGCCTTCAGCATATAGTAACTTTCCACATCTGAAAAGATGTGGCTCCATTGAAGCTCTGCAAAGCCGTCTCCGGAGACAGCTGCATCAACGACTTTCCACATCTGAAAAGATGTGGCTCCATTGAAGCAAGCGCCTTGAACGGGCGAAAAAAGACAGTGAGTCCTTTCCACATCTGAAAAGATGTGGCTCCATTGAAGCTACAGATTCGTTTCCATTAAGGCGATCCTTTCTTCACTTTCCACATCTGAAAAGATGTGGCTCCATTGAAGCATAAATCCTGAAACAGGAAAGCGAGGCGGGTCTCCAACACTTTCCACATCTGAAAAGATGTGGCTCCATTGAAGCCCCACCTTTCAGCTGACACCATACCGGATTATCTCTTCTTTCCACATCTGAAAAGATGTGGCTCCATTGAAGCGATATACGTTGGTTTTGGGTGCGATGGTGATGGGACCTTTCCACATCTGAAAAGATGTGGCTCCATTGAAGCTTACAGCCTGTATAAACAGTCTCCGGCGTGTTGTCGGTCTTTCCACATCTGAAAAGATGTGGCTCCATTGAAGGCTTACAGGCGCAATTTCTCTGCTCACCTGTTACATACTCTTTCCACATCTGAAAAGATGTGGCTCCATTGAAGCCCAAGTTCTGATCATCAGTGCTGACTCTGGCATATACTTTCCACATCTGAAAAGATGTGGCTCCATTGAAGCTTCATCTCCAGGAATTCATACAGTCTATTGGCGTACTTTCCACATCTGAAAAGATGTGGCTCCATTGAAGGATATGCAATCCGCTTCATATAGCTCAGATCTTATTACCTTCTTTCCACATCTGAAAAGATGTGGCTCCATTGAAGCGAAGAGTTCTGTATGGCATACTGCAATACAGACCAGCTTTCCACATCTGAAAAGATGTGGCTCCATTGAAGCTCACTCTGGTTTTTGTTGCTTTTTCTGTCATATCTTTCTTTCCACATCTGAAAAGATGTGGCTCCATTGAAGCAACATCTTCTGAAAGCCCGGCCTGTCAGTATTTTTTCTTTCCACATCTGAAAAGATGTGGCTCCATTGAAGCTATTGTAAATGCCATATCCCATGCGACACCATCTACTTTCCACATCTGAAAAGATGTGGCTCCATTGAAGCTGGCGGGTGCGGCATCAGGCATGATGAATAATAATTCCTTTCCACATCTGAAAAGATGTGGCTCCATTGAAGCGGAGGTGCACCCGATGAAGAGCTGTCCGATGCCAACACACCTTTCCACATCTGAAAAGATGTGGCTCCATTGAAGCTGGAAATAATGGAGCATTTCATAAACCGGCACGAAATTCTTTCCACATCTGAAAAGATGTGGCTCCATTGAAGCGTGAGTGGCATCTGAAGAATTCCCTTTTCAGCATCTTCTTTCCACATCTGAAAAGATGTGGCTCCATTGAAGCATTACCTGGCTTTTTTGGTGCTGCTGATACAAGCCCTTTCCACATCTGAAAAGATGTGGCTCCATTGAAGCCTGCTCTGTGGATCTGTGGTCGGGGGTTGGTGCTGCTGCTTTCCACATCTGAAAAGATGTGGCTCCATTGAAGCATCACAACTCCAAATCCTATAATGTTCCGGCCATGTGCTTTCCACATCTGAAAAGATGTGGCTCCATTGAAGCGCTGATAACCCCGATTTCCATTATGATGCAATGCAACTTTCCACATCTGAAAAGATGTGGCTCCATTGAAGCTCTAACTGTTGCAACATACAGAAGTGCTCTACTGCCCTTTCCACATCTGAAAAGATGTGGCTCCATTGAAGCTGCCAGGCTGCTGGCTGGACTCCGGAGCAGGTTGCCAAGCTCTTTCCACATCTGAAAAGATGTGGCTCCATTGAAGGAATCCTTGTTTTAGTGGATGGGTCTCTTCTTCCCACTTTCCACATCTGAAAAGATGTGGCTCCATTGAAGTGATCCTTATCGGGTTTCAATCATCGCTGTGACTCAACTTTCCACATCTGAAAAGATGTGGCTCCATTGAAGCAATCCACACACCCGTAAAGGTGTAACATCCGGAGTTTTTTCCACATCTGAAAAGTTGTGGCTCCATTTAGGCACCAGGGATGCAGTAGCCAGAAAAAATCCACAAGCTGGTTATCATATACGGGAGGATATGATACTTTGAAGTAATCTTATACCCCATATATATTACTTCAGGCAGTCATGTTACCATGTCTAAAAGGATATGGCTCCATTGAAGCACGATTATAAGAATTAATTTTATAATTTGCCTGAATAGTTTCCATATCCAAAAGGATGTGGCTCCATTGAAGTAAGTGATGGTTATGTGGGTAGTTATAACAGATTCCATAAAATCACTTCTATTTTCAGCAGGGTTGTGACGCATTTTTTCAGTCAAATACCAGATTTACGGAATATTTGACTTAATTTGTGATTCAACCCATCAAATGTTACCCACTTAAAAAAGCGAGGGGCCTGTACAATACCTTATGTGATTATTGTTTATTTGCGTGTGGAAATCTGTAAAATGAGATATGTCATGTATTATCTATTATTGTAATAATACGCGCCTGCATTTGTACCTGATACTATATAATATTCTTTTGGTATGTTCCGGAAATATGAACTATTATTTCTTAATATCCAAAATTATAAAATATTATGTCTGAAAAGTTCCCGGAATATCACATTTAATATTTGTATTATGTGGCAGTTTTATCTATGGTTGGTGCATATCAAAAATTACATGTACCCGTATAAATATGAAGAATCTGAAATACGGATATTACTAATTGATGATGACTCATTATTTCTTGAAATAATTAAAAAATTTCTTGAAAGTTCCGGCGGAATAAATGTCACAGCAGTTTCAGATGCAGACGATGCAGTTGAATTACTGTCAGGTAAAAAATATGATGTAATTGTCTCAGATTACCTGATGCCCGGAATGGATGGTATAGAATTTTTAAAATATGTCCGGATGAACCACGAGAATATACCTTTCATACTTTTTACAGGCAAAGGAGATAAGGATGTAGCTATAGAAGCAATAAATAACTGTGTTGATTATTATATCAATAAAAATAACGATACTGAGGCACAGTTTAAGGAGCTTGAATTAAGAATCCGCAATATCGCATCAAAGGGAATAACCGAGAAAATACTTCAGAGAAGATATCTGTTTGAAAAAACAATATCTAAAATTTCATCCCGTTTTGTTAATTTTAAAGATTTCAGAGAGGTGGTGGATAAATCAATATATGATTTGGGGGGTTTTACCTGTGCAGAGCGTGTAAATCTCTTCCTTTTAGATAATGTCAATAATATATATGACCTGACAAACTCATGGGTCCGGGAAAATACGGCAAAAAGAGAGAAGATTGTCACAATTCCGGAAGGGAAAATTTCCTGGCTCTTAACCGGAATTAAAGAGAGGAAATTTATTTATCTTACGTCATGTGACAGAGTTCCTGAAGAAGGAAGAAGAGATTATGAATATCTCTCTGATATTGGTATTAACTCACTGATTCTTCTCCCCATAACTGTAAACAATAAACTCGATGGATTTATCTCTATTGAGAATTTTGAAGTGTCACCCGGATGTACAACCGGAAATATGGAAATTCTGACAGTCGTGGCAGACATTTTCAGCGGTGCAATAGAAAGGCTGAGGAAGGATACTTCACTTCTTAAAAAGAATGAAGAACTTATTGCATCCAATGAGACCCTATCTGCGGCTGAAGAGGAATTAAAGCAGCAGCTTGAAATTCTTCTGGAGGCACAGAGGACGTTAATTGAGAGTGAGGAGAAGTACTGCCTGTTATTCAGGAATTTAAATTTTGGGTTTGCCCTGCATGAAATTATTACAGACGGGGAAGGAAAGCCTTCTGATTATCGTTTTGTAGAGGTGAATCCGGCTTTTGAGAGACTGACCGGGCTGAAAAACTGTGATATTGCCGGAAAAACAGTTCTTGAGGTACTTCCCGGCACTGAAGATTACTGGATTGAAAGTTATGGAAAGGTTGCACTTACCGGAGAACCATTACTGATTGAGAGATACAGCAATGAAATCAGCAAATATTTCTCAGTATCGGCATATTCACCCAAACCCGGATATTTTGCGACAATATTTAATGATATAACTGCTAAAAAGGAGGCAGAGGAGAGTGCGGAGCAGCTCGGTCACATACTTGAAAATTCCTTAAATGAAATATATATATTTGATACAGATACACTGAAATTTCAGTATGCCAACCGTGGTGCGAGGATAAATATTGGCTATTCTGAAGAAGAACTGCTGAATATGACTCCTGTTGATTTAAAACCGGAATTTACGGCTGAAAAGTTTGAAGAAGTTATTGCACCGCTTAAATCAGGTAAAGCTGAATATGTGGATTTTATCACAGCTCACAGAAGAAAAGACGGTTCATGCTATCCTGTTAAGGTGCATCTTCAAATCACAAAGTCCGGTAAAAAAGAGGTTTTTGCGGCAATAATAATTGATATTACCGACAGGGTTGAGTCTGAGCGTGAACTTGACAGGAGCAGGTTTATTCTTGATGAAGCCCTGAACGGCAGCCGGGCAGGACTGTGGGAGTATAATGCTCAAAACAATATAATTAAAATTCAGTTTACTGATACCTGGGAGGAAATACTGGGGTATTCTCCGGATGATTTTCCGGGTATAACAAAATCCGGTATTAGTTCTGAGTTATGGCTGAATCTAATTCATCCGGATGATGTCAGCTATGTACGGGAGAGGTTAGATGACTGCATCAATGGTAATTCCGGCTATTATGATACTGAGTACAGAATGAAGCATAAATCCGGCAGATGGATCTGGGTGCATGCAAGAGGGAGGGTAAAAAAATCTGATGCTGATGGAATTCCTCAGATAATATACGGCACTCATATAGATATTACTGCCCGTAAAAATGCTGAAGAAGCACTAAAGCTGAGCAATAATAAATTAAAGATGCTCTCTGAGATCTCCCGTCATGATATTTTAAATCAGATTACAGCACTTAAAGTTTATACAATGTTTTCAAGGGAGATCGTTTCGGATGAGGATGTAAATCCAAAACTCAATGAATACCTTAAGAAGATAGAAAAAAGTCTTAATGTTGTATTAAATCAGATTGAATTTTCCAGAAATTATCAGAAACTTGGAATTGAGAATCCAAAGTGGTATGAAGTCTCTAAAATTATAAAGACGAGTATAACAGATGGCCTCTCATGCAGAGACAATTGCAGCGGACTTTATATCTATGCTGATCCCATGATTGAGATGGTCTTTAACAATCTCTTTGAAAATACAGTCCGTCATGGAATAAACCCGTCTTCTGTCAGTGTTCATTTTGAGCCGGAAGATAAATGCTGTAAAATAATTTATGAAGATGACGGGGGTGGAATTTCGGATAAGAAGAAAGGTATGATCTTCAATCGCGGTTTTGGTGAAAATACCGGCATGGGCCTGTTTCTTGCAAGGGAGATACTCTCTATTACCGGAATTACAATTGAGGAGAATGGCAGGGCCGGTTCAGGTGCAAGATTTGAGATGACAGTGCCTGATGGAATGTGGAAAATATAGTGGCCGGTTTCTGAATAAATCTCCTATGAAACATTTGTTTCATCCACCATATGTGAACCCGCAGGTTCATGTATGACTTTTTTTGTTATTTTCCGGTTATGGCATCTTCGTCAGTATATCTGTATTTAATACCTGGCATCCTGCCGGAAATTACTGTTCTGTGCATTGTATTATATTAATGTGTGTACTGTTCTATGCGGTTATGTTTTTCATCTATTAAGTGTAATTCTGGTTTGTTATGCTGAGGAGAAAGATTGCAGTTTCACAGTCTTCAAAAGCAGGACTTCCTCCGGGAACATTGCAGTATGTGGGGGAGAGGGACCCTGAACCAACCAGTGTCCGTGTATTTGTATATGGTCCGGATTTTGCAGAAGAAAAAAATCCTGAATGTCTGGAGGAACTGCTCCGGGCAGGGGAGAATAATATCTGGATTAATGTATCCGGTCTTTTTAACCTTGATATAATTAACAGAATAGGTAAACTGCTCAAACTTCATCCTTTAACTCTTGAAGATCTTCTTAATACAGAACAGCGCCCGAAATATGAGGATTTTGATGATTATATTTTTCTGGTTCTGAAAATAATCCGTAATGACAGAATGCCCGGTAATTTTACTGAATCTGTTATTGATAAGAACACTGCCGCCACAAATTATTTTTCCAGGGAACTGTTTCAGCAGGACAGCAGGATTTCCTCCAGGCAGATAAGTATTATTCTTAGCGATGGGGTTGTCTGCTCTTTTGAAGAATCCGGCAGTGATCTCTTAGATAGTATTATAAAAAGACTTTTTGACAGGAAAAGCCGTATCAGAAAGTACGGTTCGGATTATCTCATGTATGCACTTACAGACTGTGTTGTTGACAGATATTTTGCTGTGTTTGAAAGTCTGGGTGAATATATTGAAGATCTTGAAGGAAGGATTATTGAAGGGAGTGACGATGTGGAGATAGAAGAGATCTATACACTCAAAAGAAATCTTTTGTATATCCGCAAGCAGATCTGGCCTATCAGGGAAATGTTGTCAGGACTTGTCAGGAATCAGCCGGAATTAGTATCTGAACAGACTGTGGTATATCTCAGTGATGTATCCGATCATCTCCATCAGTTAAATGATATTCTTGAATCATACAGGGAGATGTCAACCGGATTTTATGAGATCTATTTATCGACTCTGAGCAACCGGATGAATGAAGTTATGAAGGTTCTGACTATAATTGCAACAATATTTATTCCTTTGACTTTCATTGCCGGAATTTACGGTATGAATTTTGTTTATATGCCTGAACTTGTGTGGGAATTTGGCTATCCGTCGGCAGTTATTTTAATGCTTGCAATTGCTCTTGTTATGCTCGTTTATTTCAGAAAAAAGAAGTGGATTTAGTCTTTATTTATGACGGCTAAATTCTCCCTGACAGTTTCAGAAATTCCGTGAATGATATCCTAAGAGATCACCTTAAACTACATACACGCTTTAAATTCAGTTTTTCAGCAGTACCTGTAATAATATTCCATGTAAGCACTGAGTGCCTTTCTTTTTACAGGAACTGATTCATCTTTCATCAGATCACTGACTGCATCTGCCATTAATATATAACAGGTCTTTCCCATCCATTCAGCAGCAAGGGCACGGATTGCCGGAGAAGGGTCATATGCGTACCGGAGAAATAACGGGCATAATTCCGGGGATGAAATTCCGTATGCGGCATATGCAACTGCTTTTCTGATAATTTCGGATTCATTCTCACTGTAACGTTCAATATATTCATGAATTTTTCTTCTGTCAATACTTATCAGTGCTTCAATTGCTCTCCCTTTAAGATTTTCATCCTGACTGTCAAGATATCTTTCAATGAATTCAGCTGATGTATCACTGCCGATATTTCCCAGTGCAGATATTATTTCACCATCTGTTCGTTCATCTCTGCCTGAAATTTTTACAAGACTTTTTATTGCAGACCTGTTCTTTCTTCTGCCAAGTGCTTTTATGGCAGAACTGACCTCCGTCTCGTCTGATGAGGAGAGTTTTTCTATGAGGTACCTTAAAGTATCTGTGTCAGAACAGCCCCCCATAAAATAGATCACATCCTTTTTAATCTCAGGAATTGCAGCATATTCCATTATTTTACTTCTGACCGTCTCCGGATCATTATTTGCCAGTGCTGAAAATGAATAACTGATGACCTTTGAATCTTTTTCTTCGGATATGCACCTCTCAAGAAATTCTCTGTTCTCCGGAGAGTACATATTGTTAAGACCTCTTATTATCATCAGTTTTATCCGGATGTTATCCTCGGCATGAAAAATTTCTCTGAGAACTGCAATCGTATTATCTGACCCGGATTTTGTAAGCTGCTTTATAAATGCCTTTTTACCGTTATATTTGAGGGACTGGTATGAATTGACATCAAAATCCCCTGTCACTCCAGGATAAAGTGCTGAGCGGAGATTTGATATATTATATCTGTAATTGATATTCCGGAATGTCTGGTGATTATCATTATTCTTCACCCGGAAATTTTCACCATTGATCCTGCCGGCAATGGTGATTATAGTGCTATAATAATCCGGAAGTGTGTATAATGAGAGTTCATAATTCAGTTCTTCAGGTTCAGTACCTGAATAAAGGGCATCAATCATTATCTCTGAGATTTCCGGGAAGAAAGGCGAATTAAATTCATCTCTCTGATTATCCGGAATGTTATGGTTGCCTGATATTATGAGCGGGATTATATGGGCCAGTATGGTTTCTTTTTCAAAACCTGTGATTAATATAATTGCCGGGATGTCATAACCTTTTCTTAAAAGTTCAAGCGTATCTGATACATTTTTATGTATCTTTAGCAGTTTTGGCTCATACTTACTGAGGTAATCATTAATCCAGTGTTCTCCTGTTTCTGAAAATTCATATGTTATTCTGTCTGAATCATCCCTCTGTGGTGAATCAGTATCGTCTTTTAAAGAGTAATTCCGGTCCTTTCCTTCCGGCGTATTCATGCTGCAATTTCCGGAAATCACTTCCCCGCAATTTTTTGGAGGACAATCTGCTGCTCTTTCTGCATCTGCTGAGGATATAGATGTGATATTTTCCGGCTGAGAATCTATGCCGGAAATTTCGGGATTGGCGGTGGTTTTGAAACCTGTATTATCACTGATGATCTCAGAATCTAAATTATTACTGATTTTATCGTCATTCCCGCTATTATTCTCACCGGAAGATGCAGAATTGTCTTTTGTTCTGCAATATTCCGCTATCTCTTTTAGGTACAGATCTCCAAACTCATCCACCCTGTTTTTACTGAAACCGCCTATTCTGTATAGTTCATCTCTGGTCTTTGGCAGAGTTGCCGCCATATTTTTAAGTGCTACTGCCGGGCAGATATTGAATGAAATTACCCTCATTTCAGTGGATATTTTCTCTGTCAGTCCTTTCAGGTTATCAAGAAGTTCCGTGTCATAACTGATCTCACTTCTCTTTTCAGACATTGCCTGAAGTGTTGGTATATACCTGTTATTTGGTTTTCTGAGGAATATTTCAGTATCTTCGTCCTCAATTGTCCGGCTCTTTTCGCATATGCTTAAAAGCAGATATTTATCATCAGTCCATTCAAAATATCCCTGCGATACCAGCTGATAGATATAACTCTTAAGCTCATCTTTTCCATAAGCAAGACCTTTGTTATAGGAGTTAAGGCGGTCACGACCGAATTTCAGAATGTCCTTACTCTTTGACCCTCTGAGAACATCTGCAATCTGTCCGGCTGATGATTTACCTCTCATCTCCCGCAGGCAGTTATATACCAGATTTGCAACTGCCCTGCCGTTTATTTTTTCAGATCTGTTTATGCAGTTGTCACATCCGGGGCATGGTTCTTCGTCATACTCCTCTCCAAAATAACTGAGGAGATATTTTCTCCGGCAGCACGAGGTTTCACAGAAATTGATGAGATCATTAATTCTCTTCATGGCAACCGATCTATGCCCCGAATTTCCGGAATTATTCTCATAGACCATATTTCTTATCTTTGAGAAATCACCAGGTGAATAAAAGAAGATACAGTCGCTGTTTTCCCGGTCACGCCCTGCACGTCCTGTCTCCTGGTAATATGACTCCAGATCTTTTGGAGGATCGTAATGAATGACAAACCGTATGTCCGGCTTATCAACTCCCATTCCGAATGCGACAGTTGAGCAGATGACCGGAGTTTTTCCATAGAGGAAATCTTCCTGTGTCTCCTGCTTAATATCCTCCGGTAGGTTTGCATGGAATGGTTTTGCATTAAAACCGTTATTCTGAAGAAATCCGGCAATCTCTTCTGTTGTTTTTCTTGAAAGGCAGTATATAATTCCACAGGCGGCGGGATTTTCATTTAAATACTGCAAAATCTGTTCCTTAGCCTTCTTCTTCTCTTTTATATAGTAAAACAGATTTTTCCGGTTAAAACTTCCCACATAGACATGTGGATCTCTCAATTCCAGCTGCTGTATAATGTCTTTTCGCACTTCCGGAATTGCTGTTGCAGTCAGTGCCACCACAGGAACATCCAAAAAGGCATCTCTTAATACCCGGATTTCCCGGTATTCCGGCCTGAAATTATGCCCCCACATTGAGATGCAGTGTGCCTCATCAACTGCAATCAGTGATATCTTCAGTCTCTTCAGAAACAGAATAAAATTGTCAGTTGTCACCCTTTCGGGTGAGACAAAGAGGATCTTTATCTCATTATTTTCCGCTCTTCTCCTGATCTCATCATGTTTTTCATAATTTGAGCTGTTTATTGTCGCAACCGGGATTCCGTTTATCTTCAGGTTGTCAACCTGATCTTTCATCAGTGCTTTAAGTGGTGAAATAACAAGTGTAATGCCATCGAGAAGCAGTGCCGGCAATTGATAGCATATTGATTTGCCGCTGCCTGTGGCTAAAATACCAAGTGTGTCCCTGCCATTTAATATATCATCAATTATTTTCTCCTGAAATGGCAGAAATTCACTGTGGCCAAATTTTTCCTTTAAAATATCCTCGGAAGATGGCATAATTATTATCAGGTTTAGTTTAGTTAAACAAGACATATATTTGTGGTGAAATTATCAGGTAATACTTACACTTTAGTTATGAATCTGAAGAGGGTTATAAAAAAAGAGGGATTTGGGCAGTGACAGCACTGCATCGTAAAAGTTACAGTATTTATGAAGATCACAAAATGAAGCTCAGATAAGGCTTTTACTTATTGAGATCAGTCATTCTGTCACAGCCCGGATTTGATCATCATGCTGAAATTACAGATTATTCCCGGAACAAAATCATGCAGTATTTTATTTTTTCCGGTAAACATTAACTCCGATCTTAATATCCTCATTGTCCGGCAGGGAAATATTTCCTTCCGTTGATGCAATTGTGATCGATTTTCCGGATTTTGACTCTCCAAAGTCTTTTGAAATATCTATCTTCATAGTCAGAATATTTCCTTCAACAGTCATTTCAATATTTTTCATTAATTCCATATTGGCGATTGACTTTAAAAGATTTACTAAATTTATTTTCCCCTCTGACAGGTCATAATTCCGGAAATCATGCCTTTCTCAATATTGATTTTTGGAGATTCATCCAATAATAATAAATATTTTCCGGTGTATTCTCATATAATGATCAATTATGGGTGGAGCAATTAATATCAGTACAAAATTTCTGCATAATAAAAATGATATATCGTTTTTAGTTGCTCTTGTCCTGATTCTGACATTTTTTACTCTCTCATCACTGTACAGCTATCTGCTTTTTCATACAGTAACTGAATTGTTCAGTATTGTAATAGCAGCAATAATTTTTATAATAGCATGGAACAGCCGGGATTATATCACAAATTATTACCTGCTTTTTTTAGGAATTGCATTTCTCTTCATCGGCAGTATTGACTTTCTGCATACCCTTGCATACAAAGGCATGAATATTTTTACCGGATATGGTGCCAACCTGCCGACAGAGTTATGGATTGCTTCAAGATATATGCAGGCAGCAACACTGATTGCTGCTCCTCTTCTGATGCATAAAAAAACGAATGTATCGTCTGAAATAATAATTTATTCCTTTATTACAGTATTTCTGATCATCTCAATATTTTCAGGCTTTTTTCCGGACTGCTACATTGAGGGAAAAGGTCTCACCGGCTTTAAAATCTACAGTGAATACCTCATTTCAATTATGCTCTTCATCTCAATATATTTTTTATTCCGGAAAAGAGAGCATTTTGAACGGAAAGTCTATAATCTGATAATCCTCTCAATAATATTTACAATTCTCTCTGAGATTGCATTTACCTTCTATATCAGTGTCTATGGCTTTTCAAACCTTATCGGACATCTGTTTAAAATTACTGAATTTGCCCTTATATATTATGCAATTGTGGATTCAGGCATCAGGCGGCCATATGAGACAATATTTCGGTCACTCAGTCAGAAAGAGACTGAGGTCAGAAAAGAGAGGGATATGCTGGACCTGTATATCAATGTGGCCGGAGTGATATTTCTAATCCTTGATACAGACGGTTTTGTAAAACTTATCAACCCAAAAGGATGTGAGATACTTGGCTATGAGAGAGAGTATATTGTCGGAAAGAAATGGGTGGAGAATTTTGTAACGGAAGAGGAGAAAGGAAAAGTAAATTCATTACGCAGAATGAATATCTCCGGTGATGAAAAATTCACTGAATCCTATGAGAATGAGATTGTCACAAAAACCGGAGAGTTAAGAACTATTCTCTGGCATAACCGTATTTTAAGAGATAATGGGGGAATAATTATCGGTACACTCAGTTCAGGGGAGGATATTACTGACAGGATTAAATATGAGAATCAGATTGCTGTTGAAAAAGAGAGGTTAAGTAAGACACAGGAGATCAGTCACACAGGCAGTTGGGAGTATAATACTGCATCCGGTGAAATCTGGGGGTCTGATGAGGGATTCAGAATTTATGGCTATAATCCTCCGGAAGGAAATATATTTCCAATTGAGGATATTGAAGCATGTATTCCTGAAAGAGATAAAGTTCATCAGGCATTGGTGGATCTTATAAAGAGTGGTAAGGAATACAACCTTGAATTTGTAATTAATCCGGCAGACGGCAGTCCTCAGAAGATTATTAAATCTGTGGCTGAACGCATTATGGATAAAAATGGCATAACCATAAAAGTTTCCGGTGCATTGCAGGATGTAACAGAACAGAAAGCAGCAGAAAAAGCTTTACAGGAGATAAATAAGAAACTAAACCTCCTGAGCGGCATTACCAGACATGATGTCTTAAATCAGCTTACAGCAATTGAAGGATATCTTGAACTGATTGGAGATCGTAATGAGATTCCTGCCGGCACAAAAACCTCTGAATATCTTAAAAATGTCGTCTCTTCGGTGGATATTGTTGAAAAACAGATACTCTTCACAAGGGATTACAGTAATCTCGGTGCTTCATCCCCGCACTGGCAGAATGTTGGTTTTATCATCCGGAAAATTTCCCGGATAAAGTCATTCAGTGATCTTCAGACTGTAAATCCGGTCAATAACCTTGAGATATTTGCAGATCCGCTCTTTGAAAAAGTTATCTATAATCTCTTTGACAATGCAGTAAAATATGGCGAAAAGATAACCACCATTTCATTTTCATATGAAGTGATGCCGGATAAACTTGTCTTTGTATGTCAGGACGATGGCGTGGGTGTTCCTCCGGATGTAAAAGAGAAGATCTTTAAGAGACAATATTATCAGAATACCGGCTTTGGACTCTTTTTATCTGTAGAAATACTGTCAATCACTGAAATTACAATAAAGGAGACGGGCATTTATGGTGAAGGTGCAAAGTTTGAGATTTATATTCCAAAAGAATATTTCCGCTTTTCAGAGAGATGAACAGTTAATCTAAATCTCCGGTCAGATAACCTGGTTATTATCTGATTGTGCATCTGCATATTATGATCGTGAATCTTCTATGAAACATTTGTTTCATCTGCCATCTGTGAACCCGCGGGTTTATGAATGACTTTATATATCCGGATTCATTGAAAAGATCTCTTCTGAATAATCTGTCCCTGATTTATGGTTCTGAACAGAAATGGTCTGTCTGCCTGCATTGCAGTTAATCCGTGTTTTCAGGACTTTCCGGCAGATTTCCGGTTTTGAATATTGAATCTGAAAATACGGTCAGCTGAGAGATAATTACAGGATCAAGCCCTTCTTCAATGGCGAAGTATATTCCTGAAATATTTAATACCTTCATCTTTGACGTTATAAAATGTATGAATTTTGATACACTCTTGGAAGGCATATGAATAAGCATTGCATTAACTGAATCCAGGCACACAACCACCTTTCCTTTATTGTATTCTTTTATGCACTCAGATATTGCAACACTCATGCCCGTCAGATCAGATGGTGTATTTAAGAATGTACCCTGATCAAAATCATCAGGTGGTTTACCTATGGCATATTTTGTAATTGTGTCAATATAATATATTTTTGAAACATCAATTCCGGATTTTTTAAATTGTTTATTAAGGTAAGGTGCTGGCTGATTAACTGAGAGATATATGATCTGATCTGCTATTTCTGAGGCTTTTTTCACCAGATATATCGTTGTATCTCTCATATTCTCCGGCGTTATAAATGCAAGCATTATCCCCGGATTATCATCCGGGAAAATATTTATTTTTTCCATAAACTGGTTATTTTGTAAGGTATTCTCTGAATGCATCCGGAATTTCCTTTCTGTTCTCTGCAATTGCTCTGTCCATATCAGAAAGGTTGTCTTTTATTACCCTGAGGTTATAGATCTGTACTGATAGCTGTATTATTAAATCTTCTCTGTCAATCTCCTGCTCTTCTTTAAGTTCGCAGATAAGATCAATCAGATACTGCTTCACTATATCAACAGGATTTTTAATTCTGAGTGCCGTCTCACGTACATATGATAATAGATCAAGTTCGGCCTCTTTCTGTTTTCTGATATCTATTATATTTTCAATGATAACCTTTTTATCATCAATTTCAGCAATGGCAGCGGATTTTAGTACCGGAATTCTGTCTTTATTCTTTGTAATCAGTATTGTTTCTGTATGATTTACGTCCTGCTTCAGATCTGATATGGGGCATTTGCCCGCTTTATTTGGGCAGATGAAATTATGACAGATCTGACCTTCAATTTCTTCTTTATCATATCCACTCAGCCTGTTTATCTCCGGATTGGCAGATATGATCTCATGTGTTTTTTCATCAATGATAATCATTCCTGCGGATATATTCTCCCACAGTGTCCTAAATTTCATCTCTGAAGATTTGATCTTATATTCCGCTTCAACTCTTTTTGTAATGTCTGTTAATGAGAGTAATATCAGATTTTTCTCTGTTAAATCTGTAAAATTAACTATGACAGTTTTATCCTCACCGCTTTTGGATTTTAAAATTACTTCCCTGTAGCAGAATTCTTTTTTACCTTCGACACAGCTGTCTATTTCGTTATAATTTTTATCGCTGAAGAGATCTTTTATTTCAAGTTTTTTTTCAGTATAATTTGTATATCCTGAGATATTTTCCATTTCCGGATTCATAACCAGGATCTTTAAATCCGGAGATATGAGTGCAAGACCGCATTTTGAGTATTCAAATGTTTTATGAAATATCTTACGTTCGTCCTCTATTCTTTCAGCAAGAATGATTATTATATAGCCAATCAGAATATATGCAAGGACCCGTATTACCGCAGACATCATAACTGTAAAATCCGTGAAATAAAAAAATCCAACAGCTGTAATGTAATATATGCAGAGACCTGATATCAGTATCATTCCGTATTTCCGGTAGATATAGGCAGATAATATTACAGGGATATAGTATATATGCGGAAAAACATTGAGTATCTGATTCTGAAGGCAGTACCATGTAATTATTACTGTTATCAGGACTGAAAAGATGAGAATTGTATCTATGAATAATTTATTATTTGTCAGTAATTTCATATTCTCTGGTTTTTTTTACAAGTATAAATGTATTTTTGAATTTTAGATTTTCTTTCAGACATTAATATTAATTACATCTAAATTGAGATAATTATTCAGTTGTACATATAAATACAATTCAGAATACTTATTTACTTTGAGAATAAATTTGTTATTTATTATTTGGAATCAACATTTATGTCTCAACACTGAGTATAATGTTTGATCTATTTATACGGAATCCGGTCATGAAAACGATACTTATAATCGATGATATGGAACTAATCAATAATATATTCGCTGAAGTTCTCGAAAATGAGGGCTACAGTGTATATAATTCAATTTCCGGATTAAAAGGTATAGAGCAGCTTAAGTCAGTCAAAACAGATTTAATTCTTCTTGATATCATAATGCCTGTTATGGATGGCTGGGAAACTCTGGATTATATCAGGGCCGATTCTGAAATTTCAGATATACCTGTAATAATGATGACTGCAAAAAAACTTTTACCTGATGATATTTTTCAGTACGGTGGCATGATCAGCGGTTACATTAAAAAACCTCTGAAGGTTGAAAGTCTCATTAAATGTATCAATTCATTTTTTAAAGAGAAAGAAGAGATTGATATATTTATTAAGGAAACAGCATTAAAAACGTCTGATTATGAAATAGCTCTGGATGTTGGAAAAACTGCCGAAGATATGCTTTTTTTCAGAAAGATGACTGATAAGCTCATTGATGTTAATTTAAAAGATAATTCAGAAAGAACCGATAATGATTTGGATGCCGATATTGAAAAGTTAAACAGTCATTTTGATGCTTTGCAACAAAAATTTATAGAAAAGGTAACAGAGTTTGATATTGAAGAATATATTCCGGCTTCACTTATCAGTTATATCTGAAATTATCTCATTTATTCTCATATTCTCTTTCAGTCTCCGGTTTTTATTATTTTTATCATTTTCTGATTCTATACCGTGGTGTTTTGTCAGATAATCCCTTATTTTGGCAGATTCAAGCCATCCACGATCAAGGCGTGTAATTATATCATTAATTTCCATAGACTGTTCAATAATTTTATCCTTAAATATTTCTCCCCCTAAATCTGCAAGGCCGATTATTATTGTAAGCGGATTTCTGATCTTATCATTTAATATTGCAAGTTGTGCTATATTTTCTTCAATCTGATGAAGGGCGGTATTTTCACGTATTCTTGCCTCTTTTTCTTCAGTGATGTCCCGGGCAAGTGAAATAACATATTGGTGTTCACCCAGTTCAATCATTCTTGCCTTGACATGGACCGGAAAGGTTGATCCATCTTTTCTTTTATGTTCGGCTTCAAAGGAGATCTGTTCGTTCTTCTTAAGAGTGTTTATTATTTCCGGTTCCTCTTTATTTACATTATTACTGTTAATGGCTGCGATTGAAAGTTTTAAGAGTTCTTCCCTTGTGTAGCCCAGACGATGACAGGCAATATCATTGACCTCAACAAAATTACCCGGTTCGTTATCCTGTTTGATCTTATGGAGAAATACTGCCTCATTTATATTGTTGAATAATTCATGATATTTCCGTTCGCTCTTTTTTAATGCGTCTTCTGCTCTCTTCTTATCAGTCAGGTCATTATAAACTGTAACAACTTCTCCGGAAGGAAGCCTGTATATGAAATTCTCTCTCCACCCGTGAATTCTCTCATCTTTATATTCGCTTAACTGATAATGCTCAGGTTTTCCTGTTTTCCAGACCCTTTTTAGTATATCAATGAGTCCGAATTTCTCAGCACCGGGAAATATATCATAAATGCTTCTGTTTATTACATTATCTCTTCTGATACTGTCGATCTCTTCAGATGCTTTATTAATATCTTTAAAAATAAAGTTGCTCCCGTTATCAGTCACCTCATATACTGAAACACCACTGCTCATATTGTTGAACAGTTCCCTGAATCTCTCCTCGCTGTTCTTCAGATCAATCTCTGTATTTTTTCTGTCAATATAATTTTCTATTCTCTCACAGATAATTCCAAGAAGATCTTTTTCTTCGTTCAGAAATTCTCCCAAATACCCGTTTGGAGAATGGTTGAGGTAACAGACAGTTATACTGCCTTCTTTTATATAATCTGAGTAAAAATCATTTTTTATTGCAATATCAGTCTCATAAAATCCTTCTGTCTGATATCTTTTCCCATCCGTTTCAATTAAAACACCGGTGGACTCAGGATACTGCATGGCATTTTTTATGATACTGGCTGCTGTATTAAAAAATTCATCTTCGTCCGGTTTCTTAATCATGAGATCAGAGAGATCTTTTAATGCAGTTAGTTCCTTGACTCTTTCGGATAATTCAAAGGATGTCTGAACAATCTTTTCTTCCGCAGATTTAACCTCGCTTATATCTCTCATTGATTCTATAGCGCCGACAATATTTTTTTCTGAATCATAAAGGGGTGATGCGGTAAACCAGATATATGCTCCCTTTCCTTCTGCAAGATAGGGCACATAATTCTCTGCTATCAGTTTATTTCCCTCTTCATATAATACCGGATAATTAATCTCTTTTTTTAGCTTATCGTTGAGAATAAAATCTATTAGTAAGGGTCTTCTTTTGCCATATACCTTCATTGAATATTCATAATTTCCCTTTCCAATTATTTCTGATGCAGAAATGCCGGTCATTTTTTCCATTGCCTTATTCCATGTGATAACCCTGCCTTCTTTATCAATGGCAAAAGTTGCATCCGGAAGGAAATTTATTATATTTGAAAGCCTGTTTTCACTCTCACGCAGTTTTTCCTGGCTCTCAAGAATTTCATTATAACTTTGCCTTAATTCTTCCTCATTCTCTTCAAGCTCTTTATATGCAATTGTCAGCCTTTTGTTAATCTCTAATATTTCTGTTTCCTGAATGAGGCGTTCTTCCTCAAGTTCAATACTATTAAGTGCAAATCCAAGATCGCCTGATACTTCTGAAAAAAGGTTATACTCCTCACCATCCGGAATTTTTCCGTCCGGAATTGATATTGAAATTACTCCGAACAGTTTATCCTTATATTTCAGGTTTCCGGTCAGGCGGTTAATCCGTTTGGAACTGTCAGAGAGGGGGCAGTCACCACAGTTTTCATGATTTACTGATATGACAGTTATTTCACCGGATTTTATGGCTTTTTCTGCACAACCGGGAATATTTCCTTCTTCAATATATTTTTTGAAGGGATTATTACTCTTATCCGGATTTGACTGTGCTGAATATATAACTTTTTTATTTTTGTCAAGTAAAATAATCCAGGCATTGGTGTATCCGCCGTTATCAGTCAGTATTCTGCATGTCTTTTCAATAAGTTTCTCTCTGCTCTTCTCTCCCACAATTAAACGGTTTATATTTCTGATTGCGCCAAGCAGGCGGTTTAACTGGGATATTTTAGATTCGGCCTCTTTTCTGTTAGTTATATCGGTTGAAAATGCAAGATATTTCCTGTCCGGCAGTACCGTTGTACTGATTATTACCGGGCATGCGGAATTGTCTTTCCTTCTAAGGTTAATTTCATTAATATACTGATGTCTCTCTTTTAGTTTCTCAAAATATTCAAGTGCTTTGTCAGATTCTTCTTTAATTACAAGTTCCGGGATTGACATTGTGAGAAGTTCATCTTCGGTATATCCAAGCATTTCACAGGCTGCTTTATTAACTTCAACGTAACGGCCCTGCTCATCTGCAACAAAGATCCCTTCCGGAGATCTGTCAATATAGCTGCGGTATTTTTCTTCAGATGATTTAAGCCTTTTTTCTGTCTCTTTATGTTCAATAAGGAGTCTTGCAAGCTTAATATTGCTGTAGCTCAGCTTTGAGATCATCAGTGCAAATTTTTTATAAAATGACATTATATTCCTGATTTTCTCCCTGTTAAAATGGGGTACCTTCTCCAGTGCTGCAAGATATTTTGTCCTGTCAAAACCGTAAATTTCTGCCTGCTTCTCAAAGACTGAGTAATCCGGAATTTCATCTTCATAGAAGAACTGACCCAGGTACATATTTCCCATGTGCCTGCCGGCGATATAAATTGGTGTTGCAATATCCCAGAGATTATTTTTGCATTTATACTGCCTGATCTCTCCGGGTTTTATATCCGTTGTCAGTTCCAAATCGCTTTCAGTACAGTTTTTCTTTGTTTCAGGATTGATACGATGAAATTTTGTGCATATCTCCTGCCATCCGGCCGCAACAAGAATATTGCCCTTTATATCCAGAATTGCAATTCCGACATCTGTAATTCTGTAAAAGTCATCCATCAGTGACTGTATCTCTTTGGTGTTTATAATATTCCTTAATTCTTCTTCTTTTATGTTGTAATCGGGAGAGAGAATACTTTCAAGTTTTAGCCGGATTTTTTCTTCATTATCCCGGATAATTCTCTCTTTTTCTTTCTCTTCAGTAATGTCGGATAGTGTTGTTGAGAGATATAAGGGATTGTTATTTTTATCTGAGATGATATTTGCATTCATCCTTGTCAGAAATACTCTGCCGCTTTTGTGCCTGTGCCAGACCTCTTTATCTTCAAAATGCCCTTCTTCCTTCAGTAGATCCAGCAGTGTATTTACATAGCCAATCTCTTCTCCGGAGTGCAGAAAATTAATTGGTTTTCCGCTTAACTCCTCCTGACTGTATCCGTGCAGATCTGCAAACCATCTGTTTGTATAGGTCAGTATGCCGTTTAAGTCTGCAATTGCAATGCCATAATTTGCATTATCTGAAACTGTTTTAAATATTCTTATGGTATCTTCAGATCTTTTCTTTTCTGTTATGTCAATAATAATACCCTGAAGGTGTGTCAGTTTCCCGCTATTGTCATATATTGTGAATACATGATCTTCAATAAATCTGATATTATTATTGATGTCATAAATCCTGTAATTAAGGATAAACTCTTCATTGCCGGAAATTATATTCTTTGTAATGTTATCAGTAACCACCGGCAGGTCATCCGGATGAATCAGGGATGTATAGTTTAGATTTCCGGATGTGAAGTCATCCGGAGAATATCCGAATTGCGATATATTATCACTGATCAGTTCTGTATTCTGCTGTCCATCTCTATTCTGCAGGTAGATTATCACCTTACTTTTATTGATTATATTTATCTGCTCTTTTAATTTTTTTGAGAAGGCTCCGGCTTTTTCTTCTGCATTAACTCTCTTAGTAATGTCAAGGCCAAGCTCAATTACCATCTCCCCGCCTGCCGGCCCTTTTATCAGGTTGTCATGTACAGAATAAATTCTTCCGTCATCCTTTGTCCATCTCGAAGACTGCTCTTCTTTTGTCTTTAAGACTTCATATACCGGGCAGTTATATGAATCTGCTGTTAGACATCCGGTTAATTCAGAGTATGTACGGTCGTCCGGTTCCCCAAATATCCGGATAAATTCATCATTTGCCAGATAGATGGACATATCCGGTCTTATAATACATGAAAATCCGGGCATGAGATTGAGGATTAAGGAGAGATCTTTTATGTATTCTTTCTCTCTTTCTGTAACTATTGTTCTTAAAAAATTAATGATTCTTCCGGCTAAAAAATCTCTATCTTTCTCATTTCCGGAGGTGTATTCGATATAAAGATCAATATTGTTTAACAGTTCTTCTTCTCTGTTCTCTTCTTCATTTCCGTCTGTGATAAGTATAATCGGGATGTCGGGCAACAATTCCGCTATATTATTAATGATCTGGTCTGTCTCTCTGTCTATTATAGATTTACAGATAACTGCGGCATCACAGATAAGATCTGAAGAGTTGCTGCCGGCTGATAATTTAATCAGTTCTGAATCTGTTACCGGTTTTACTGTTATATCTGTTATTCTCTTAATTATTGACAGAACTTCGTTAAATATCTCATTCTGCTCAACAATGGCCAAAACATTAATTATGAGAACACCCCGTTTCATTAGATATCATGATATTATAATTCCGGAGATCAACCTGTATAATTCCGGATACTAATTAAAAGTAACTTTCAAGATATAAATAAGATTCTCCGGTTACACTTAATAATATATGTTGTGGGCTTTATTATTGTGCAGTTTTAAACACTTTCTCTTTTTTTACCGGCTTTATTCATTATATTAATTTGCAATATAATTTTCCGGATGAATAACTCTGATTTACTGCTTCTCTGTTCTGTATATTTATTGGAAATTTTAAAGTTATGCCGGGATTTAAAGTATGCTATGGTTTTAAATATTTTCCTATTTACCCTATATGTGCATTATGAAATATTCTCATTATCTCGCACTGATACCTGTAATAATAATTATAGTATGTGCGGCATTAATCTCATTTCTGGGAGATTACTACTGGTTTGATTCTGTCGGTTATGCCGGTATTTTCTTAAATATAATCGCAGTGTCAGTAATTCTCGGAGTAATTTCGGCAGTTGTATTTTTTGGTTTTAGTTATATATGTGCCAGAATTTCGCTGAAGTCAGCAGCAAACGGGGGTGACGTTTCGGTTATAAACAAGAGAATAGTTATGCTTCTCTGTGCCATTGGAGCACTTTTTGGCGGATTATCTGTATCATCACAGTGGGAAACTGTGCTGATGTTTTTAAACCAGAGTCCCTTTGGCATCTTAGATCCGATTTTCGGACTTGATGCAGGATTTTATGTATTTTCACTGCCGTTTTTTAACCTGGTTGTGAATTTTTTCATTGGAATTGTCATATTTTCGACAATTGTCTCTTTTTTGGGTTACCTTCTGGAATCTGAAATTCTGACTCTCAATTTCAGTGAATATCCAATAACTGAATTTAAAGGGCAGTTTAAGATCGATTCTTTCATTCCGCAGCTCAGCGTTCTGCTCTTCTTCCTGTTTTCGGCAATATCTGCCCGTATCTGGCTTGCACGCTATGATCTGCTCTTCACTCCCGGTGAAACAGTATTTGGTGTAGGTTATACCGATGCGACAGTTACACTGCCGGTTATGGCAGTGCTGACATTTGTATCATTCCTGATTGGAATAGGATTTTTGATCAATGAAAAGCTGCGCAGGCCGGAAGTTATTAAATACGGTGTTGTCATCTTCATTGCAGTTGCCATTCTGGGAGTTGTTGCAGGCGGAGTTGTCCAGGTTCTCATTGTATCGCCAAATGAGTTCAATCTTGAAAAGACGTATCTGTCATATAATATAAACAGCACTCTTGCTGCTTATGGTCTTGATGATGTGGATGAGCAGCAGTTCACTGTCGATTATAATCTGACATCAGCAGACATAATTAATAACGGTCCTACTGTTGAAAATATCCGTCTCTGGGACTGGAGGCCGCTGAAGACGACATATGAACAGTTGCAGCTCTTCAGGACATATTATGAATTCAATGATATTGACGTTGACCGCTATACCTTCGATGACAGTTATAAGGAGGTGTTGATCTCAGCAAGGGAGATGAATATTAAAGATCTTCCGTCACAGGCACAGACGTGGGTTAATACTCATCTGGTCTATACTCATGGTTATGGGGCTGTTATGAGTCCGGTTGATGTTGTATCCAAAGAGGGCCTGCCTGATTTTTACTTAAAGGACATTCCGCCCACTTCTGAATACATCAGTCTTGACCAGCCCGGAATTTATTATGGTGAGGGCCTGGATGATTACTCTGTTGTTATGACAAAGACTGAGGAGTTTGATTATCCGTCCAGTGATGACAATATTTATACCACATATCAGGGTTCCGGAGGCGTTGAACTATCCGGAATAATTCAGAGGCTGATCTATGCTATTAAGTTTAAATCAGTAGAGCTTCTGGTTTCGGGATCACTTGATTCTGACAGCAGAATTCTGATGAACAGGAATATTCTTGAACGTGCAGATGTTGTTGCACCCTTTTTGTCATATGATTCAGATCCATATGTTGTTGTTTCAGACGGCAGGCTCTTCTGGATAATTGATGCCTATACTAAAACGGATAAATTCCCGTATTCGGCAACTGTTCAGGCATCTGATTATGAAGAGTTCAATTATCTGAGAAACAGTGTCAAGGTTGTAATTGATGCCTACAACGGTGATATTACCTATTATGTTGTCAATGGAAATGATCCCCTGATTCGGGCATATGAAGGGATGTTTCCGGGTGTATTTAAGGACTTTTCAGAGATGCCTGAAAACCTGCGTGAGCATGTCAGGTATCCGGCGGGAATCTTTGAGATTCAGTCTGAGGTCTATTCACTGTATCATATGACTGATCCGAGGGTGTTTTATAACCGGGAAGATGCCTGGAATGTACCGGATGAGGTGTACAGGGGTTCAAGGCAGAGGATGGAGCCGTATTATGTCATCATGAAGCTTCCGGGCGAGGAGTCTGAGGAGTTTATTCAGATGCTGCCGTTTACTCCACGCAGTAAGGAGAATCTGATTGCCTGGATGGCTGTCAGGTCTGACACACCAAATTACGGCGGTATTGTGGTCTATCAGTTCTCCAAGCAGGAGCTGACATACGGGCCTATGCAGATTGAGGCCAGAATTGATCAGGATACTGAGATATCACAGGATATTACCCTGTGGTCACAGTCCGGATCTTCGGTTTTAAGAGGTAATACGCTCATAATTCCGATTGAAAACTCACTGCTGTATGTTGAACCGCTTTATCTTGAGGCAACGGAGAAGGGCACTCTTCCGCAGCTTAAGCGTGTGATTGTTGCCTATGGCGACCGCCTGACTATGCAGGATACTCTTGCTGAGGCACTGGATGAGATATTTGGTAATATTGCTGTCGAAAGGTCTGTCGGAGGTGCCGGTGAGGGCATTGGTGCAGGTGAAGAGGTCGAGGTCCTCAGCAGCGAGGTAGTGGATAAATTAAACCGGATTGCTGTACTGTATGACAGTGCACAGGTGGCGCTTAATAATGGTGATCTTGGAGAATACCAGAGAAATATTGATCAGATAGGCAGCATTATTAAATCCTGATCTATCTGTTTTCATCGTTTTAACATTTGAATAATTATTCAGATATTTTTTTGAAATGTGGTTAATATGCAGTATAAATTTTATCCTGTCAGATTTAACCTGCGTTGTTTCTCTTTTTCCTTTCTTATCCGGAGGTGATTTATCATTTATTTACTGTTTATTCCGGCTGCTTTAGTTATCCGTATATATCAGCCGGAATAAATATTATTTATGCATACGAAGGTGCCGGCACCGGAACTTAAGAGGCGTATGACACGCTTCAGGGATGAGATGTCAGGAATAGATCCGGACTGGGAAATGGCGGCAGTCTTCAGTAAAGTTAATCAGTATTATTTTACAGGGACGATGCAGGACGGTGTTCTGCTCATACCTTCTGATGGTGAGGCAGAATTTTTTGTCCGGAGGAGTTTTGAGAGAGCTGAGGCTGAATCAAATTTTCCGGTCATAAAACAGATGAGAAGTTACAGGGACGCTGCATCTGAGATGGGAGGGACACCAAAGATAATTTATACCGAAAAAGAGATTGTCCCTCTCTCACTTATGGACAGATTTACAAAGCATTTCCCTGTAGAGGAGATCCGGGGTGTTGATAATACCATACTGAAACTCCGGTCAGTAAAAAGCCGGTATGAACTTGGATTTATCCGTGAGGCCGGAAAGATACACAGGTTTGTTCTTGAGGATGTCATTCCCGGAATTTTAAAGGAGAGAATGACTGAAGCCGATCTTGGTGCTGAATTATTCAGGGCGCTGATTGATGAGGGGCATCAGGGTATGATAAGATTCAGGGCCTTTGATACCGATTTTGTGCTTGGGCAGATTGCATTTGGTGACAATTCCTTAAATCCGACAAATTTTGACAGTCCCAGCGGATTTCTGGGGATGGGGACTTCAGTGCCTGTTCTTGGAAGCAGAAGGCGGAAGCTAAAGAACGGAGATCTTGTATTCATTGATGTTGGCTGTGGTGTATGCGGGTACCATACAGATAAGACGATGACTTATATGATGAACAGCCATCCGAAAAATGATATTTCCGATATTAATGACCGGCTGTATGATATTCAGATGGAGACTGCAAAGCTCTTAAAGCCGGGTGCAATACCTTCTGAAATTTATGATACTATAATGGGAACGATTGAGCCGGAATTTCTGGATAATTTCATGGGCTTTAAAAACCGGCGGGCCAGTTTTCTTGGTCACAGTATAGGGCTTCAGATTGATGAACTTCCGGTGATCGCAAAAAGGTTTGATGAACCAATTGAGAAGAATATGGTCTTTGCAATTGAGCCTAAGAAGGGAATTGAAGGATTTGGTATGGTTGGGACTGAGAATACGTTTATTGTGACTGCCAGAGGGGCAGAGAGTGTTACGGGAAAGCATCCCGGACTTATGGTTGTAGAATGATATCCGGAATATCCGGAATATCCGGCAGATGCCGGTTCAGTCTGAAATAAAATATATATTTTTTTGGCAGAACTTTTCTTAAAGTTCTGCTGTTTTTCCGACAAAGTACCAGGCAATCATTGCCGCATCGCCAATATCGACCTTACCATTGCCGTTGAAGTCAGCTGCCATGTCAACCGGAGTTAAGCCTGCAACCATATAGGCAACCCTTGATACGTCACCGATGTCAACAAATCCGTTGCCGTTAAAGTCGCCTTTGACTGAGTATAATATGTAATTATCAGTTGTGTTGATCAGAGGGTAGTGGTCATATTCCTCATACCCGATATAATGTTCAGTATTTCCTATTCCATTGCCGTCTGTGTCTGTTCCGGAATATGATGTCCAGAAGTTGCCCATATATCCTGAATAATTGCCTTCTCTGTACTGATATGTTAATTTAGTTGGTGAATTCCAGAGATTTTTGGAGTAGGATTCATCTATTATTACTGTGCCATCCGGAATTTCATTCGTAATGATGCTGTCATATCCGGTGTATGGGCCGGTGTTATCGTAATTCCGGTAATTATCATGTTCTGTTTCTGAGTTTAATTCCGGTTTGTGCAGGTAGTACCTGCTCACAGATGACTGAATCCCGTCAAAACCGTCATTTAAATTATCATTATAGTTAATTCCGGTAATGAAATCATTGAGATAAACAGAATTATTTACAGAATTGTAGGTGTACAGGTAAATTCCGCCTGTACTGATAGTATTTCTGGATATAAGATTGTAATCGGAATCACTGATGTACAAATAGGAATAATCAGAACTGATATTATTTCTTTTTATACTGTTATATCTGCCTGAAGATATGTATGCAGGTACATCACAATTCCGGCCCTCATTTTTATTTACTGAATTATTATTGGAGTTATAGAGTTCTGCAAGAATGTGGCAGTCTTCTACATCACTATATTTAAATGAGCATTCTTCTGATTTATCTAAAATGACTGCACTGTAAATATCTGAGAAATTGCAGTTTTCTGTTCTCACTCCTATACTCTCTTCAATGTGAACCCCTGCATCCTCATTGCTGATCTCAATATCGTGAATGTAAATATCACTGCATCCGGTTAAAAATACCGCACCGGGATTATCTTCTGAAGTGATCTCTAAGGATGTTTCTCCGTCGTAATATAGAACCGGTTTTTTGTCTGCTGTATTTGTCTGATCTATATCATTTCCTGCAAATGACCACATTGCATAATTATAATTATTTCCTGATGCCTCATTTCTCCGTAGTGTTACGTCTGTGGAGCCATCAATAATAATGCCACACCATCCGCCGTTACTTATCTGATTGTCAGATATTGTACTTCCGTTTGATCCTGTATTTTCTATTCCGTATTCTGAATATTTTATTGTATTCCCGGAGATTGTGCAGTTATTACAGCCTGAAATCCAGATTCCAACACCGCAGTTTGATAGATCAAGGTCTGAAACGGTTATATCACTACAGTTGACAAGGCAGACCATGCCGGCATTGGTTGATGAGTCAATTGTTCTTCCTGACTCGCCGGATAAGTAGTAAACCGGTTTTCCGTCAACGAGATTGCCTGTGTCTATATCACTGTCTCCGGTATAATCGAATAATATCAGATTATAGGAATTGTCATGGAGACTGTTATTCCGGAGGAATAGGTAGGAGTTATCATATGATTCTAATCCATAGGTATTATTCCGGATCTCATTGGATGTAATTTTTATATTGCTGCATCCCCGGTCAAGATAAATTCCTTCATTATTTGAAGATATAGTGTTTCCGGAAATTGTATTATTGAACCTTTCTTTGTAGTAACCGATATAGCTGCTATAAATTCCATAATTTAAGTCACAGATTGTATTGTTTAATACGCTGCAATAGCTTGCATTCATATAAATTCCGGAAGATGCCCAGTAATCTCCTTTAAAATTCTGAATGACAAAATTTTCAATTACTGAATTGTTGCAGTCAAGTGAAACAAGGGAATTGGCATCTGATAGGCCCTCTCCGTTTATAACCGGAAGTCCGCTTCCTGTATCAATTCCGGTTAAAATCAGGGTTTTATTGATCGTTACAATCTCGTTATACTCTCCACTTTTAACCTGAATTGTATCTCCGTTTTCTGCTGCACTGATTGCTGCGCTGATTGTTGGATAATTGTCAGGCACAACTAAGGGATCTGTTACTTTTATGTAGTCATATTTTGCTGCTGAATATGTACCTGTGCTGTTTGTTATATTGAGTGAGACTGAGAATGTTCCTGTCTGTGTATATGTATGTACTGGATTCTTTTTAGTTGAATTTGATCCATCTCCAAAGTCCCATGACCATTCATAGGGATCACCGACTGACCTGTCAGTAAATGTTACTTCAAGCGGTTTTGCTCCAAATAAAGGATTTGCAGTGAAATCCGCATTGTTCTGTTCTGAACAGATTATATAATTATCATGTGTTTTTATCAGAGGATAATGGTCATATTCCTCATACCCGATATAATGTTCAGTATTTCCTATTCCATTGCCGTCTGTGTCTGTTCCGGAATATGATGTCCAGAAGTTGCCCATATATCCTGAATAGGTCTTTTCTTCATACTGGTAAGTCAGATATGTTGAATTCCAGAGATTTTTGGAGTAGGATTCATCTATTATTACTGTGCCATCCGGAATTTCATTCGTAATGATGCTGCCATATCCGGTGTATGGGCCGGTGTTATCGTAATTCCGGTAATAATCATGTTCTGTTTCTGAGTTTAATTCCGGTTTGTGCAGGTAATATCTGCTCACAGATGACTGAATCCCGTCAAAACCGTCATTTAAATTATCATTATAGTAAATTCCGGTAATGAAATCATTGAGATAAACAGAATTGTTTACAGAATTGTAGGTGTTCAGGTAAATTCCGCCTGTACTGATAGTATTTCTGGATATAAGATTGTAATCAGAATTTGTGAGGTACAAACCGGAATAAGCAGAACTGATATTATTTCTTTTTATACTGTTATATCTGCCTGAAGATATGTATGCAAGTTCATTACAATTCCGGCCCTCATTTTTATTAACTGAATTATTATTGGAGTTATAGAGTTCTGCAAGAATGTGGCAGTCTTCTACATCACTATATTTGAGTGAGCATTCTTCAGATTCATCCAGAATGACTGCACTGTAAATGTCTGAGAAATTGCAGTTTTCTGTTCTCACTCCTGTACTCTCTTCAATGTGAACCCCTGCATCCTCATTGCTGATTTCAATATTATGAATGTAAATATCGCTGCATCCGGTTAAAAATACCGCACCGGGATTATCTTCTGAAGTGATCTCTAAGGATGTTTCTCCGTCATAATATAAAACCGGTTTTTTGTCTGCTGTATTTGTCTGATCTATATCATTTCCTGCAAATGACCACATTGCATAATTGAAATTATTTCCTGATGCCTCATTTCTCCGTAGTGTTACGTCTGTGGAGCCATCAATAATAATGCCACACCATCCGTCAATCATCTGATTGTCAGATATTGTACTTCCGTTTGATCCTGTATTTTCTATTCCGTATTCTGAATATTTTATTGTATTCCCGGAAATTTTGCAGTTATTACAGCCTGCAATAAAAATTCCAGTACCACAATTAGATAGATCAAGACCGGATACTGTGATATCTTCACATTTTACAAGGATGACCATGCCGGCATTGGTTGATGAGTCAATTGTTCTTCCTGACTCGCCGGATAAGTAGTAAACCGGTTTTCCGTCAACGAGATTACTTGTGTCTATATCACCGTCTCCGGTATAATCGAACAATATCAGATTGTAGGAATTGTCATGGAGACTGTTATTCCGGAGGAACAGATGTGGGTTATTATATGATCTGAATCCGTATGTATTATTCCTGATCTCATTGGATGTAATTTTTATATTGCTGCATCCCCGGTCAAGATAGATTCCTTTATTATTTGAGTGAATTATATTTCCTGAAATTGTTGAATTGGTTATTTCTTTATAATAATTGATGTATCCTGAATAAATGCCGCGACCATTTACAGAATCAGAAATTGTACTGTTAAGTATGCTGCAATGACTTGCATTCAGGAATATTCCTGATCCATACCAGTGAGATCCTTCATAATCTCTGACATGGAAATTATCAATAACTGAATTATTGCAGTTTATGGATACCACTGCCAGGGCAGAACTCATCCCCCCGCCGCTGATAACAGGCAGGCCGCCTCCTGTGTCAACTCCTTTGATTGTGAGAGGTTTATTGATCTCAATAATTTCATTGTAAGTGCCGCTCCCGACAGTGATTGTGTCACCCGGATTTGCAGCATCAATGGCTGCTGAAATGTTTGGGTAGACATCAGGGACATCCGTGCCTGTATCTTCTTCTGCATTGACCTGTTCAGGCAGAACAGCCGGTACTGATACAGAATAGTTATTTTCATTATTTACCGGATAACTGTTATTCTCATTATTTACCGGATAACTGTTATTTTCATTATTTAACAAAGAACTGTTTTCAGATACTGAGTAATTATTTCTATTATCTGACTCTGTTTCCGAACCGGAAGATATCTGTAAATCTTCTGCTGCTGCTGCACCGCATAATATCAGTGAAGATATTAGAAGCATTAAGCTGATTAAAGCAATTTTATTCTTACCCCAAAACATAATTATCATTCCTGAAATTTAATCACTGGATATGATTATATACTTAAAAATGAGTTTATGCACCATAACAGTATCGTAAAAAACATTCAATTTGATAATTTTAGAATTATATGTTTGAGATCATACATACGAAATAATATGCAATCTTAGCTGCATCCCCGATGTCAACCTCACCATTGCCGTTGAAGTCAGCCGTCATATCTTCCGGTATTTTTCCGGCAACCATATAGGCAACCCTTGATACGTCACCGATGTCAACAAATCCGTTGCCGTTGAAGTCGCCTTTAATTGTTATTGAGATTATTCCGTCAGTAACGGCAATGCTGTAAGAACTGCCTGAATCATCAGTATATGTCGCATTCTGGCAGTTCAGTGTTGTATTGCTCCTATATTCCCCTGCTGCGCTGATATTGATACAGAATAATTCAGTCTCATTTCCGGACGTGAAAGGCGTAGTCAGTGCAAGATCTGCAACAGCTTTCCCATCTGTAATATTTACTGTAAAGTCTGCATCTGCAACTGTGGAGTTTAAGGTGATATTTTCAACATAAATAACAGATGGGTCATAGACAATCTCAAAGGAGAGACCTGCTGCATCGGAAATATTGCCGGCATGGACTGAAAATATGCCGCTGCCGGACGGCTCTATATTTCCGGATGGCATTATCAGGTATGCAATTTGAGTATTTTTTCCGGTTACATTGATATAATCGGTCTTTGTAAGATTATCAGCCCCTTCTGAATTTGCAACCGTCAGACTTACTGAATATATTCCGGGTTTATCAAATACCTTCATCGGATCTCTATCTGCCGACGTTGTATTGTCCCCAAAGTCCCAGAGCCAGACATCCGGTTCTCCGGCTGAGAGGTCAGTAAATGAGACAGAAAGCGGAAGATCTCCTTCAGTCATATTTGCGGTGAAATTGGCTTTTGGCAGTTCAGACGGAGCAATGACAGCAGAAAGCGTTTTAAACGCATTTATCCTTCCGCCTGACACCGTTACCGATGAGAGTGACGGAATCGGATCCACATTGTCAATAATCAGATCCTTAACCTCGGTTGCCGAAAGGGTTGAGTTTAACGCGAGAACAAGTCCTGCAAGCCCTGAAACATAAGGTGCTGCCATTGACGTGCCTCTTTTATAGGCGTATGAACTGCCTGTAACTGTACTGTAGATATTCACCCCCGGAGCAGCGACATCAACAGATACAGGGCCATAATTTGAGAAGTATGCCAGGTCATCATCGCTGTCAGTTGCAGCAACGGCTATGATATTGTCAAGGTCATAAGATGCAGGGTAATTTGGTAAAATATCAGTGTTATGACCATAATCATTTCCGGCGGAACATATGGCAGGGCCTGCAAAATCCTCTATGGCATCTTTAAGGGTAACTGAATATCCTCCGCCGCCCCATGAATTGCTGATAATGTCTGCCCCGTTATTCCGGGCATAAATAATAGCCTCTATCGCATCCGAAGTATCTCCTGAACCTCTTTCATCGAGGAAACGAAGCGGCATAATCTTTGCATTCCACATAACACCTGTAATGCCGACTGAATTATTCCCGACACCGGCAATTATCCCGGCACAATGAGAGCCGTGACTGTTCTCGTCAGTCGGGTCATTGTCATTTGAACAGAAGTCCCACCCGTGAATGTCGTCAATATATCCGTTATTGTCATTGTCAATACCGTCTATTATCTCACCCGGATTTGTCCATATGTTCTCACTCAGATCGGGATGGGTGAGCAAAACTCCGGTGTCAATAACAGCTATTACAACGTCATCCGACCCTGTGGTGATATTCCAGGCATTTAAGGCATCAATATCTGCACCGGAAGTGCCTGACACTCCGTTTACATACTGCCCGGTATTTTCAAGTCCCCAGAGTAGCCCAAAATATGGATCATCCGGCATATCGTGGGCATAACGGATGTAATTCGGTTCTGCGTACAGTACATCCGGGCTGCTGCTGTAAGCGTGCAGAGTTTCATTCAGAGATGAGTTTTCCAGAATTTTAACTACTTTAAGTCCGGGAATACCGGCATCTGAATAGTCTCTGATGATATTTTCATCTGTAATCAGAGATTCTGAATCCTGGCCGGAATTAACTGATTCATTAATTGTACTGGCATCTTTTACAGCATAACTTCCGGACATTAATTTTACAGGTGTATCCGGATTCATCATAACTATTATTGAATCCGGTTTAATCTCGGTGGAATTATCTCCTGATTCATCCGGAAATCCTATGATGTCATCAGCTGCACTGACTGATGCCGGAACTAATAACAGGCACATTAATATACCGTACACTATTACTGATGAAGCTGCTTTCTGAATAGTTCGTTTTGATGCCGGATTTTTATCCATTGTTACGCCTGATATGCTCTTTTCCGGTAAGGGGAATATGCTATGACCGGATTAATGTTATAACTGTATTAATGTTATAACCTGATTTAATTTTATGGATTTTCAGAATATATATTATCTCCCTTTACTGCATCCGGATTTTTTGATTTTTCCGGATTTGATCTGAGATTCTCTGCATAAACGCCGGTTTAATTATCTCTGAGACATAATCTATCCTCACAGATGAATTTCCTGACAATAATTGACAGTATTGTAATTCTCTTTATGCTGATGGGCGTTGGATATGCAGCGTATAAGTCCGGAATTATAACCCGTGACGGTGCACACGGACTTTCATCATTTCTCGTAAATATCACACTTCCGTCACTTATTATTGTCTCAATGCAGATACCGCTGAGCGATGAAACTTTTGGAAGGACAATGGAGATGTTTGCAATTGCAGTCATCTATTATATTCTCTCATTTGCATTTGCATTTACAGTTCCGAAATACCTCACAGAGAGTGACCTTGAAAAAGGAGTGTACAGTTTCATGCTGGTATTTTCAAACCTCGGATTTATGGGCATCCCTGTAACGGCGGCAATATTTGGCAGTGAAGCAGTATTTTACACATCACTTGTCATGCTTCCGTTTGGGATACTGGCCTTCTCAGTCGGAATTTTGATGTTAAGACCGGATATGGGGAAGTATTTCGATCCTAAACTCTTCTTAAACTCCGGCATTATTGCATCCTTTATAGGTCTGCTCTTCTTCTTCACCGGATTTCAGATCCCGGCCCCTTTTATTGATGTTCTTGAGATACTTGGATCACTGACAACTCCCCTGGCAATGGTAGTAACAGGATCACTGCTGGCCACCATGCCGGCAGCCTCCATGTTTAAGGATCTCAGAATTTATGCAATGTCATTATTCCGGCTGATAATAATCCCGGCAGTCCTTTATCTGATACTGGTTCCGTTTGTATCCGACAGACTGCTTCTCGGTATTATTGTAATTCTTGCAGGTATGCCTGTTGCGGCAAATGCAGTACTGCTGGCAGAGGAGTACAATGTAGATTCAACTGCCGCTTCAAAAGGTGTTTTTATCTCAACACTGCTCTGTATTTTTACAATTCCTCTTATGGCATATTTCCTGCTTTAGAGGAAAAATTGGTATTTTTTGATTTGGAAAAACTGAGTGGTCATCAGGAGTTAATGGTTGCTTCACCATGCTGCGAGATGTCAAGTCCCACATACTCTTCTTCTTCACTAACTCTTAAGCCGTATATTCTGTCGATAATTTTTGCCAGAATGTAAGTTCCTGCGAAGGCGAATATTACAGTCACGACTGCACCAAAGATCTGAATCCCCAGTTGTTCATATCCTCCGGAGATCACTCCGGCTATTCCGCCAATCGCCGGAACCGCAAATATTCCAAGGGCAATGGTTCCCCACAGACCTCCGACTCCGTGAATTGCCCAGGCATCGAGTGACTCATCCCATCCTTTATCCATCCTGAAGAGAAGTGCCCCATAGCATAACATGCTTGATACAATGCCTATAAATATGGCAGATACCGGCCCTACATAACCGGCAGCAGGAGTTACTGCGCCAAGACCGGCAACTGCACCTGAAATCATACCCATTGAACCCGGTTTGCCGTTTATCCAGGATGCACCAAGCCATGCAAGAGCGCCGGCAGAGGCAGAGATATTTGTCACAATGAAGGCATTGATGGCAATCTCATTTACTGCAAGTGCACTTCCGGCATTAAATCCAAACCATCCGAACCACAACAGCGCACCGCCGATCAGGGTTAATGTGATGTTATGCGGCTCCATGGTGTGGTCACCAAATCCAAGTCTGTTACCTATTACAAATGCAAGAGCGAGCGCTCCGAATCCTGCGCCTATATGCACCGTAATTCCGCCTGCGAAATCCAGAACGCCTAATTGTGACAGCCATCCGCCACCCCATACCCAGTGAACAAGTGGATCATAGATGAGTGTCGTCCATAACAGGCCGAATATAATAAAAGAGCTTAACTTTATCCTTTCAGCAACTGCTGAGGTAATAATTGCAAGTGTTATTGCCGCAAAAACAAGCTGAAAAGCCATAAACAGGATGTCAGGGATCGGTTCTCCGTTAAATCCGACACCATTGAGCATGAAATAATCAAAACTGCCAATAATTCCGCCGACATCAGGGCCAAATGCAAGACTGTAGCCGATTACAACCCACTGAATGGTTACAAGAGCAAAAGAGATGAATGAAAGCGTCAGCATTGAGATTAAATTCTTTTTTCTGACAAGTCCGGCATAAAAGAGACCGACTCCCGGTGTCATCAGCATTACCATAGCTGTACATATCAGTACAAATCCGGAATTGATCATTATTTCGTTACATTCCATTATAATCACTAACGATAATTATCTCCAAATTGTGGGAAGGAAATTAATTTCTATCATTATTTATAATTTTCTATTTAATGTATATATTTTTTGTAATTGCTCTATAATCTAAAGAGAAAAGGTGAGATCTCCCTGATAAAGTATCCGAAACAAATATTATCTGACAGAGCATTGAAGGATATTAATCCTCAACAATGGGGGGGAGTAATAATGTCAGCAGAAAAGAGAACAGACACCAGTAAGCATCTGGAAAAGGAGAAAGCTGAAGCAGAGGAGACCCGTCTGCATCAGGAATCAGAAATACTTGCAGGAAAAGAGATTGAGAGAAGCAAAGCGGAGGAAGCAGCAATAAAATCCCGGATGGCAAAAGTCCGGCACGGTCTTCCAAACGAACAGAAAATACAGGGAGCAATAAATCAGCGGGACTGATATTAAAACGGATTAATGGTAAAAAAACAGTTGAACAGATCAGCATCTGTCCGGCTGTTGGGCCGCTAAGAGTTAATCTTCGTGGCTGCTATTTTCATTTTTCAGTCCAGAAAATCAGACTTTTTTTGACTCTGGCTCTTATTTTCATCCGGATTATGGACATCTCCGGCAAATCTTTCAAATAGTGAAATTACTGCCGGCATAACCACAATACCACCTATCAGTGAAAATCCTACTGTCAGCACTGTGACAGTTCCGAAATTCTGAATTATCGGTGATGTGGAGAGCAGAAGGGCTGAAAAACCAAAGGCTGTTGTCAGCCCGGAGACCGATACGGCAGTTCCTATCTTCTGTATTGAGGTCTGAATAGCAGTGAGCATATCCTCACCTTTTGCCTTCTCCTCCTGATAACGCTCCATTATAAGAATGGTATATTCGGATGCAATTCCGATTGTCATCGCACCAAGCGTTGCTGTCAGCAGCGAGTAGTTAAGGCCGAATGAATACATAATCAGGCCATTCCATCCGACAATCATGACAATAGGAACAAGAGGTGATATTGCTGAAAAATTCCGGTACACAAGCAGCAGGAATATCAGAATCAGTACAAATCCGAGATATGTCATCGGATTTTTGGTATCTTTTATTCCATTGATAAGGTCAGTAAACATCACCATCTGTCCGGTATATTCCGCACTCATTCCGGGATGCATCGTGTACCAGTCGAGATCTTTCTGCATATCCTCAATCAGCGACTGTGTTGCCGGAATTGAGATGTCCTCCATACTGAACTGGATTACAGCTTCTGTATTGCCATTGATATAATTCTCAATGTAGCTCTCCGGAATTTTGTCCCATACTTCATTTAAGGTCTGTTTGTCAGTCGGAAGTTCTCCGTCATTGTACGCTCTCAGATATGTTGCAATGCTTGTTGCACCTGTCAGATCGCTCTGCTTCTCAAGGGCATAATCACTGAATCCGTCAATCCATTTTATAGTGTCAATATCCTTTACAGAATCCGCCTTTATAAATGTGGTAATGGTGCTCGTTGATCCTATGACACTTCCAAGTTTGTCCATTGATACTTTGGCAGGCATACCCTGTGGAACCATTGAATCTTCATCGGTATCAATGATGACATTTCCGTCAAGCTGAAAGCCGATCACTGCAAACATAAGCAGCACTACTATAATTGGTACCGGGTTTTTGGCAATCTTAACTGCCACTTTGCCCAGGAATTTGTCATACCTCTCCATCATGGAGCCTTTGGAAACGGCATGCGAATTGACAGGATTGTGGTCGCAGCCTTTCCAGTCAAACTGGCAGCTTTCTGCTTCGTCAAGTCTGTTCCCACTCTCCTTAGGAGTATAATTCATTATAAGGGCGAAGAGCGGGACAATTATCATTGCACAGAGGTAACAGCATACAATCCCGATGATACAGATTGTCCCAAAGTCAGCAACCATTGGTGCCGGAGCAAGTGCTGAGAGTGCAATAAATCCAAGGGCAGTTGCAACCATTGCAAGGAGAATGGCCGGGCCTGAACTTGTAATCGTTGTAAATACCGCCTCTTTTATCGGCACACGCCGTATCTCCTCGTCAAATCTCGAATGGAACTGAATGGCGTAATCAATTCCTATTCCTATCAGCACCGGAAACGCAGCTACTACTATTGAGCTGAGGCCGATTCCTGCAAGGCCCATGAATCCGAATGTAAGAATTATTCCGCAGAATACCACAAATACAGGGAGCATCCTGTACCTGACATGGCCAAACAGAAGAGCCATTGCAACAATCATCAGCAGCATTGCAAGTCCTATGAGGGTTCCCATATTCTTCTGCATATCTTCCTTCATCTCGACAGTAAAGGATGGACTGCCGGAGACTGTTACAGTAATTCCTGCGGGAGGCTCGGAGAACTTAATCAGGGTATTAACGGTTTTAACAAGGGCTTCCGAGGCTTCTTCGGGTGATCCTGCCTCAAGAGGGATGCTGACAAGTGTCATCATATCTGACGGGAGAATGGCGCTTACATAATCCTCAGGTAACGCATCTATTACCTCTCTGGTCTCACCTATGGAATCCGGAAGTTCTCCATTGTTCCCAAGCCTTAAAAGGTCGGGAAGTCCGGTGACACTGTCGATATACTGCTCGTCTTCTATGTCTGTTTCCAGATCATCAATATATCCGACAACCTGCGGGCTGGTTACATCATCTCCTTCAATTATCAGAATTATCGTATCTGATCCGAACTCGTTTTCATAGTGTATAAGCAGGGATCCGACAGGTTTTTCAGTGTCCAGATATGTCTCAGTCCCTGTCTCCATTGTTGTCAGGGTGGCACCATACATTGCAAAGAGGAGAACTCCTATCACAATTCCGGCAACGACATACGGGTGTTTATTTATCAAATTGGCTATGTATTCAAATGGTGATTTCAAAAAAAATCCTCCCTCTTCTTAAAATTTGCCGGTTATATATCAGAATGGCAGATTATCCTTTTTTTTTTGGAATAATCTGTTTAAGATCTCCTGATCTCTCTCCTATGAAACATTTGTTTCATCCACCATCTGTGAACCCGCAGGTTCATGAATGACTTTTTTAAATTGTTTTTTAAGGCTTAGATAGTCACTTATCAGTGACTCTGTAATTTTTGCCATCAGGTAATTATCATCAGATATATCTGAATTGTTATTATAAATACCGCATATTCCGGCAAAGTTTATCATCTTTTCCCGTGAGTATAATTTATATGACCCGCAGCCTGAGATGGTTTCATTCTCAAGGTTTTGAATTGCATGAAGAATCAGGTCATCAGGAATGATATATGCCGATGAATCTGCCTGATGGAGCATCTCTATTAAGGATATATAATAAACAGACGGAAAAAATCCGGTTTCATTCCATATATGATACGTTTCCAGGCCGGATAATTCTTTATTTGTTCCGGTGTGCCGGACTGTATTCCTGATCATTTATACTGCCTCATAGCCTGCACAATAATATCTGGAAAGAATCTAATATTAATGAGGTACAACTCATAGAGTTGTAAATGAAAAATAAGGTTATTGAAACCCTGAAAACGCTTGGACTGACTGAGTATGAATCAAAAGCCTATGTTTCTATTGTCGGCCTTGGCATATCTTCTGCAAGGGAGATACATGAAAACAGCGGAGTTCCCCTTGGCAGAATATATTCTGTGTTAAAGTCTCTTGCTGATAAAGGTTTTATTGATGTTCAGGAAGGAAATCCTGCATTTTATTCATCATCTGATCCATCAATGATTTTAAACTCATTCCGTATGGGAATAAATAAAGATATTGATGATTCAATAAAATATCTTGGTGATCTTCATTTTGATACAAAGCCCATCTCTCCTTTCTGGACCATACGCAGTGAATGGTCGATAAAGAACCGGCTTAAATCCTTAATTTTGAATGCCAATAAAGAGATTATATTCATTGTTGAAGATTTTAATACTTTCAGATGGGCACAGAAAGATGTTGTAAAAGCAAAGAAAAGGCTTAATATTGAGATCTATGCAGATAATAAATCAGATTTTGAAGGGACCGGATTAAGGGTATCGGAATATTCGGAGAGCTGGCGAAAATTTACCCGTGAGTTTGATTTAAAATTAGAGGAGATTGGGGACAGGCGGCCGGGATTTTCAGGACAGGCAATGAAGGATAAGCTGGTTATGATCATTGATGAGTCAACTGCTTTTGCGATATATTCCACTGAGGATGAGGTATTTGGCACTGTGATTATGATGCCTGCACTGGTTTATATGCTTAAAGTTAATATTAAATTCTTAGAGGATGATGTAACCTGAATACCGTCCCGTATTCTGATGAATATATGTAAATATCAATCTCCCTGCAACAGACTTGTCATTGACAATACTTTTGATAATATTTACATCCATGATAAAATTAAAATATGAACCAAAATCCGGAGAACTTTTGCAATGAATAATAATTTTATATTTGATACAATAATCATCGGCGGAGGACCTGCCGGGCTTTTCTGTGCTGCTAAAATAAACGGTGAAAAAGATATAGACGAAAATTCCGGAAAAAAAATTCTCATTTTAGAGAAGAAAAAACTCTGCGGGAGAAAACTCTTAATTACCGGCACAGGGCAGTGCAATATCACCAATACAGAGGAGATCAAAAAATTTCCGGCCCATTATGGCGGCAATGGTAATTTTTTAAAACCATCGTTTTCTTCCTTTTCAAATACTGACCTAATCAGTTATTTTCAGAACAGAGGGCTGCCACTGGTGACAGATAAAAACGGCAAGATCTTTCCGGAATCGAAAAAAGCCGCAGATGTCCTTGATCTGTTAATACGTGAATGTGAAAAGGGAGGAGTCCGGATAAACACTGATGACACTGTGATCAGAACTGAATATCTGAACAATAAACTGCCCGGAGATCCGGGTTTGTCAGGTGAAAATATCTCAGAGGAAGGTTGTTCAGACCGGACATTTGTCATTCATACGGAGAATAACAGATATGAGTGCAGAAATCTGGTTGTCGCAACCGGAGGGATGACCTATCCGGCAACAGGTTCAGCGGGTGACGGGTACAGGTTTGCCAAAGGGTTTGGTCATACTGTTATCAGTCCGTCACCTGCACTTGCTGCTGTTTATACCCGGAATTCTGAGCTATCTGAATTGTCCGGGATTTCCTTTGAGGATGTTAAAGTCTCTTTATTCAGGGATAATAATAAGATTTCAGAGCAGTCCGGAGATCTGCTGATTACCCATAAGGGATTTTCAGGGCCTTGCGTTCTTCATTTATCAAGGCATATTGTCCCCGGAGATCATCTTAGGATATCCTTCATATCCGGAAAAAACCCTGAAATTTTCAGGCAGGAGATAACTGCTGAAATTGAAGGTAACAGTACAAAAATGATCAGAAAGGTTCTTTCTGAATTTGGCCTTCCTGACAGATTTGTAAGAAAATATCTTGATATTTCAGAAATTTCCGAAGATCTTACCTGTGCCCACCTGAATAAGAAGATGAGAAACAGAATTATATCCGGACTTCTGGGTTATGAAGTCAGGGTGGATTCTCTCTCAGGCTTAAATGAGGCGATGGTGACAAAGGGCGGCGTTGATCTAAAGGAGATCAACCGTAAGACGATGGAATCAAAGATAATCTCCGGACTGTATTTTATCGGTGAAGTGCTTGACATTGACGGGGATACCGGCGGTTATAATCTTCAGGCTGCATTTTCAACGGCTTTTGCTGCTGCGAGGGCTGTCAGTTCCAAAAAAATTGGCTGATAAAAACTGAGTGATGCTCAAATCCAGGCTGATACATTGTGGTTTGATATATATCAAAACAGTTTGATTTAATGGCAGATATAATTATATGTCTTAACGATGATTGTAATCTGGTGAGATAAATGACAGGGTATGCGAAACTTGAAGAGAAGGATATTTCAAAACTTAAAGAATGTGAAGACAAGATGAATGTTGTTCTTCTGGCTGTAGAGAAAGAACCAAAGGTAGCAGATCTCTCCGCAGAGGCTTTAAAGACAATTCAGAATGTCGAGTCAGAAATCGGTGTTAAACTCGTGGCATACGAGTAAACCTGTTTTTGGCCTATTCTTTTTTTTACTTTTGTTATCCGAATCTAATATTGTCCCTTTATTAAAATTTATATCTGTTCTGTGATTTGTACAGCATTATCTGTCTATATGCTCTGTTATTATAATTCTGACTCATATAATATCGTTGGACACATTTAATTCCTTAATATGTCCAATATGTTTTATGGTGCGGAGAACTTATCCTGGCAGATGCCTGATTTCAGGATTAGATACAACAAAAAGAAAGGTAGAGAATGAGATAATTCTTTCGCTGAAAAAAGATCGCAGGGAAGAATCCGAACCTGCTTCATGGCTTGTATTTTTCACCGGATTTAAAGAGCCTGAATTCTGGCTATATCTGCTCGTGGATAAATATGCAACCCTTAAAGATATTGATCAGAAGTTAAGGGATGTCTGGCTTGAATGCTGTGGCCATCTCTCGTCGTTTTACATAGTCGGAAAGGAATATGAATCTGATCCGCCTGAAGATTCCTATTACAGCGAAGGGCTTGATATGGCCGATGTTGTGGTTGGGGATTTCTTTTCAGAGAATCTTACTGGAAAGTATGTATATGACAATGGAAGCCCGACTACTCTGGAATTTAAGGTTATATGTGAGCTTCCGTACCGGACAAAAGAAGACAGAAAAACAGAGATCGTTGCCAGAAATAAAAAACCGGAGATTTTCTGTTCAAAATGCGGAAGGTCGGCAACCTATATATTCCGCCTTTATGAAGATCCGGATGACATATTTTACTGTGATGAATGCCATGCAAAGCATAAATGCGGTGATGATGCCTGGCTTTTGGTTGCAAACTCCCCACGATCAGGAGTTTGTGGATACATGGGCGGACTTGCTGATGATGAATGCTGAGAAATTTCTTTAACAAAATTCCGGGAGGCATTCCCACCACATCACTTATTAATTCTGATGCAGAATATTGATTTGATAAACATTATGTTTGTAGTATTACTGAAATACATCAAAGGACTGGAGGAGATTGACAGTTATCTTCCGGCACACAGGGATTATCTGGCGGAACAATATGATAACGGAAATTTCATAATTTCCGGAAGACAAATCCCCCGCACCGGCGGTATCATATTTGCAAATGTGTGCAGCAGGGATGAACTTGAAGAAATAATTGAAAGAGATCCCTTTAAGATTAACAACATTGCTGATTATGAATTCATTGAATTTGAACCGACAATGTCATGTGAAGAACTTGAATGGGTTCTCTGAATAATAATAAAAAACTGTATTTTTCCGGCAGTAAAAATGATATAACCGGGTTTTGTGGCAGTACCGAATCAATTTTTAGTGACTGTATCTATTCTGTTGCCGGATTTTTGGAAATCCGGAGTTCTCTGTATTCTCATTCCTTAACGTGTCTCTTCTCTTCGTTTATTCCGTCAGTTATTTTCTTCATTTCTTCTGTCAGTTATTTTCTTCGTTTCTTCTGTCAGTTATTTTCCTTACTCCTCCTGAATATACGTACAGAACTTCTCTATGTCCCTGAATAATCCGGCATTCTCCTTTATCCATTCAATATCCTTATTCCACCACTTAAATTCCTTCAGAAGTGAGATCTGATCCTCATTAAAACGGTATTTTATAACCTTTGCCGGTGTCCCTGCAACTATTGCGTAATCCGGAACGTCCTTTGTCACAACCGCACCCGCACCTATAATTGCTCCGTCACCGATTGTTTTTCCGTCAAGTATGGTGCATCCGGTACCGATCCAGACATCATTTCCAATTGTTATCGGCAGGCTCTCCTGGAATGTTGTTTCGTCTGTAAAAGATGCTAAAACTCCCGGATTCCATTTTGAATAAAATGCCGGATGGGTTGCAACAAAAGTTCCGGACGGATGAAATCCATAACCAATTCTGTTATGCAGGGCAATTGAACAGAACTTCCCAACCGTAGTATTGTGCATGCCCGACCATGTATATGTATAGTCCCCGATTACAGATGATGAAATCCCGACACCAGGATGAATAACCACATTATCACCGAGTTTGCAGTCCGGAAAAACTACTGATCCCTCAAAGATTATCGCACCCGGAAATGTCTTCATCAGTTCAGAATTGAGTTTTTTTCCATCGTGATATACTGCATACTGCCCGATACAGCCGTCTTCCAGTGGATTTCCGGTAAAATTGAATCTCTCATCGTCAGGATCAAACATACAGGAATAATTGAACTGAAATGATTAATATTTTTTGTAACCGGCCCGGATGACTGAAAAAATAATATAATTATAATAATGTACTGTCTTTTTTCATCCTGTCCTCAGCGCCGGCATAGAATGTGAGAATGGCAGGCATTATGAATATCGCACCGATAAGTGAGAACCCGACCGCAATAACGGTTGAAAGACCAAAAGTGCCGATGATTGGGAATGCTGAGAGCATAAGGGCTGAAAAACCGCTTGCAGTCACAAGTCCTGATACAGTTATTGCAGAGCCTATCTTCTTAACCGCAGTTACAATGGCCTCAGTCTTATTTCCGGACTTCTCATACTCCTCAATATACCTCTCCATGACAAGAATAGTATATTCAGATGCAACACCTATTGTCATTGAGCCAAGGCAGGCACTGATCGGATTGTATTCCATGCCGAGAATGAGCATTGCAACAGTATTCCAGCCTACAATACAGATGATTGGAATTATCGGGGTTGCTGCTACCAGTTTTCTGTATGCAAAGAGCAGGAAGAAGAATATCAGGATGAAACCTGTAATTGTCATCTGATCTTTGCTCTCTGCAATCTGGGATATAAGGGCAGTATAGAGATCGAAATCACCTGTGGGGAAGAGTTCTATTCCTGCCGGAGGGTTAAGCCAGGTTATATCGGCTGTAACCGCTCTTTTAAGTTCGTTCTCCTCATCCATTGAGAGGCTCACTGTTGAGAATGATACCACTGCCTCATCCGGTTCCTGAAGATAGGTGCTCTTCTCGTCATCCGGAATATTTTTTAGCACTGTATTCAGAGTTCCCTGATCATCGGGTATTTCATTGTTGTTGTATTTCCGGATGACTGTGGCAATACTGTCAACTCCGGTTATCTCCTCATGATTATTCTCAGCAAAAGTTCCAAACCTGTCAATCCATTCTATAACTTCAATATTTGTAAGTTCATCCCCTTTTATGTAATAAGGAAAAGCAGTTACAGATCCTGCGACATCCTGCACTTTATCAAGGGACAACTGTGCAGGAAGGTCAGGCGGGGCCATGTCTTTGGTGCTTGTATCTATTGCAATCGTTGAATCTGTGACCAGACCGATGTATGCAACTGAGACTGCAATTATTAATATCGGCACTGACACCCTGACGATCTTTTTGGACAACCTGCCAAGGATAAGGTCATATGATGACATGATTTTGTGTGCAGGGCCGCTGCTGTCATTTTTCGGTTCGTATGACATAACTGACGCAATTGCCGGAAATCCGAAGAGTGCTGTCAGATAACTGCATGCAACCCCGATTATAGCCACAATTCCAAAACTCTGAATCATTGGAATCGGGGTTAGGATCATTGCAATAAAGCCCATTGTCGTTGCAAGCATTGCAAGAAGGACTGCCGGGCCTGTGTTTGATACCGTCTCAAGCACTGAATCGTGTATTGACTGGTCTTTTCTTCTCTCCTCGTCAAATCTGGCATGGAACTGCACTGCATAATCTATCCCAAGGCCAAGAAGAATCGGCAGTGCTGCCACAGCGCCATTGTTAAAAGGGACATTAAATGCACCCATAAATCCGAAGGTATAGATCAGACTTACCAGCAGGAGAACGATCGGCAGATACCAGTGCCTCATATTTGAGAAGAGAAGTCCAAGAACTATAAACATCAGGACAAATGCACCAAGGACAAGTACAACACCATTCTCAACCATTGCTGTCTGCATCTCTACATTATACGGTGTGCCGCCTGTAACCTCAATATAAACTCCGGGCGGCAGAACGGCGGTATCAACAATTGCCTGCACACTGGGGAGAATTGTGGCTGAAATATCGGTTGAGATGCCCTGTTCAACCTTTATATATGCAATGGCGGTTTCACTGTCAGGTATAAACATCCCGGAATTTTTCTCCGGCAGAAGTGAGATCAGCTCGTTTATCTCTTCGTTATTATCCGGCAGAACCCCGCCGTTCATCTCTGAAACAATATCTCCAATTGATGTGGATGACTGGATATAATCAAGCCTGTTTATCTGCTCCTCCATTATCAGCAGATCTTTTAACAGCTCGTAATCAGCAGGATTTGCAGTCTGGATTAACAGGATGTAGGTGTCAGATACAAAATTGTCATTGTACTGGTCATAGATTATCCCTTTTGGAGTTGATTTGTCAAGGTACTGGTCTGACATATTCTGTGACTGTATGAATGTAGTGAAATACCCTGCACAGACAAAAAGAACAATCATTACCAGAAGTATTGCCTTTGGATGCCTGTTTATTATCTCTCCGGTCTTCCGGTATGCTTTATTTAACCCTGACATTAATTGATCTCCTTTTTCCAATCCGGATTTTCGCCATTATCTTATATTTATATCTTTCAGAAATTCTGAAATGCTTAGTTATTCCATACAATCATACTTTAAAAAACCGGCTGATAACAAAAATCCTGATACTGCATCATTTCTCATTTATATTGGTATATACCGGAGGTTTTTATCACAATGGCAGATATAATTTCTTATTTTATCCGGAAAAATGGCTGAGGTGTTATTTTATCGTTGTCCTGAAGTGTGCAGTGAGTAGAAAATATTTAATGTCTCAGAATAATTTTATATCTTAAAGGTTGTTGGATATTTGGTTATGGATATCAGAAAAAATCTCAGAAAGATAATCTCTGGTGGATTTGGAGTCACTGCCTTAGCTACACAACCGGCATGTGCTGCTGTATGTCCAAGAGGAAGGAGTGAATGCCCGTTTCCCGGGAGATGTTCATTATATATTGATGCAGACGGCAATTCCCTCTGTGATTATACATCTGCCGATATTGAAGCTGAATCGCAGGCATCATCATTAGCCGGCACTGCTGATTCTGATGTACCCGGCACGGTCAATAATGTCAGCAACGGCACTTCTGTCAGTGAAAGTCTTTCAGATGGCGGAAGAATGAGAATAAGGGGTGGCGGAGATACTGTAGATTCTGTTTCCGGGGTGAATGATACAATTTCGGGGATAAATCCGGCTGACATTGCGTCATTTATTCTTATTGCAATTGCAATGTCTGCAATATTTTATCTGATATATCTGAAGATGAACAATAAGGACGTAACTGAGAATAAGCTTATTCTTCTTAGAATTGGATATATTCTGCCACCTTTTGCAGTATTATATCTTTTATTAAACCACCCCGAAATTGCAGGTATTCCTGAAAAGACAGCTGATATTATTGATCTCTATTTTGGGATGGTATATCTTGCTGTTGGAACCGTTATTGCTTCATATCTTCATAAAAAAGAGAAAATGTCCCGTAATGTCAGCATTCCGTTTTTAATGCTTACAGTGCTTGTCGGCTTTTTATTTGTTGCCCCGCTTGCACCTGACGGATTTTCATCACAGGTGAAAAATCTCCTCTCGGTTAATATAGTTACACTTGGTTTTATATCGCTGGTATTTATTTCTGCAACTGTTCTTATATCAGGCAGGGTATTTTGCGGGCACATCTGCCCTGTAGGGGCATTGCAGGAGTTGTTATCCAAAATTCCGGTTAATAAGATTAATATCCGGAATAATAATTTCCCAAAGGTTGTCCGGTTATTTGTTTTTATTGTGTTCATTGCCGGAGGTATTTTATCACTGGGCATATCTGAATATACCGGCACTTCATATTTCTTCGGGCTTATCTTTTCTTCAGTTGGATTTTACATATTTTCAGCTTTTCTGATAATTTCCCTGTTTATATACAGGCCATTTTGCAGGTTTGTATGCCCTTATGGTCTGATATTTTCATTGTTTGGCATATTCAGCAGGAATAAAATCCAAAGGACTGACTCCTGCATTAACTGCGGGAAATGTGAAAGAATCTGTCCTGCCGGTGTGGCAGGAAGGGATGCTGCAAAGGATGAATGTTATCTCTGCGGCAGGTGTCTTGATGTCTGCCCGGTTGATGGTGCACTGGAATACGGCCTCTCCAAAACCTTAAGTGCTCCGGAAAAATCAGCCGTTTCCCCAGTCCGGGAAGAGTTACGTGAAGAGTTACGGGAAGAGTTACGGGAAGAGTTACGGGAACAGTAACCCGGAAAAATCATAGGGAGATATATTTAAAAATCAAAAGCAAAAGATAAAATTCAATATCCCGTTTTCAGACTGAATAGAAAGAACAATCCAATAGCACTTATATTATCTGAACGCATATCCTGAATAACCAGTGATAACAATGAAAAAAATATCTTTATATCTCTTTGTTGTATTTCTTGTATTTGCAGCAGTTATAATCCCTGTATCAGCCGGTGATAAATTCTATTCCAACGGGCCTGAACTGTCTGCGGCAGTCCAGGGGACAAATGAGCTGGCTCCGGGACTTGATGGGAGCATTGTAATTCTCGTTGAGAACCGCGGCCTTATAGATATGAAATTTGTCAAGGCAACGGACATTACTCCGGATTACAGCCCGACAACAGCAAAAGCTGTTAAGGCAACTTTAATCTCCGGGAATTCTCCTCTGACTGTAAAATCTGATCCGCAGATATTAGGGGATATTCCTTCCGGCTATTACAAACCGGCAGAATTTGAGATCAATATTCCGCAGGATGCAAAGGAAGGAGATTATGAGCTTCTCCTGAAGGTCGATTATGATTATATGTACAATGCTGATCAGTCAGGAACGGATGAGATATCATATACCTTCAAAAAAGTATCTGAGGAAATTCCGGTGAGGATAGTCATCAAACCGTCACTTCACCTCAGCATTAAGAGTGTACGTTCTGAGGAGCTTTATGCCGGAGGTGAGGGTTACGTCACAATGGAGATTAAAAATGACGGCTCTGATGATGGTACAGAGACCGCGGTATTCATTCAGCCGGTAGGAAAAAGCCCTGTTACTCCGGTGGAGGACAGTGTATATGTCGGTGATATGAACTCCGGAGATTCAGTCAGTGTCAGGTTTAAAGTCTCAGTCTCAAAGGATGCTGACCCGACTCAGGTCTATCCGATGCAGGTCTATGCAACATATAATAATTATGAGGACCAGATAGAGAAGACCGCCCCTGTATCTGTCGGAATTGGATTTAAAGGAAAGATCCGGTTTAAGTCAACCGGAGATCCGACTGTGGTCAGTTCCGGTGAAGATGCATTAATATATGTCACATACAAAAATACCGGCGATTCCACTGCATATCAGGCAGAGGGGAGAATTAGCGTGGTTGATCCCTTCTCCAGCGATGACTCAAATGTCTATCTTGGTGATTTAAAACCCGGAGATTCGGTGCAGGGTGTCTATAAGGTAAAAGTATCTGCCGATGCAACTGCAAAGGAATATGCACTTGACTCTGAAGTCCGCTATAATGACGCTGAAAACAATAATTATGTCTCAGATACTGTTAAAGTTTTAGTGACTGTTGATAAGAAGTCAGACAGTATGATGTTAATTGCCGGATTTCTGGTGCTTGTCATCCTTCTCGGAGTGGGTGCATGGTTCTATTCAAAAAAGAAGAACGGTAAATAACTGACTGGAAGAGATTATGATAATATTTGATATTATAAATTTATCATTCCGGAAGAGAAAAGAGAATGTCACACCCATTCTGCCCCATACTCGGTTTTCAGGCAATCTGAGACCTTCCCTGACCGGTTGTCTTATTGCTGCCATTCTGGTGATCTGCATGCTGGCTATGCCTGTATCCGGTGCGGGAGAGAAATTTATCTGGAGTGAACCACAGCTTACTGCGACAATTGAAGGATCGTATGAGTTCTTCCCCGGAAATACATACTCTGTGACTGTTCTGATTGAGAATATGGCTGTTGATACCGAGGAGCTTCTTGCCCTTGATTATCCAATGATGGAGATTGATCCGGCAGATGCACTTGGCACTGATGCAGCGTTAACGTCCGGAGATGCACCTGTAATTGTAAAGAGTGACAGTTATATGGTTGGCAATATCGGGCAGGGTGAGAGCCTTACTGTTACATACAGCATTTATGTTAATGATGGGGCGGAGGCAGGCAGTTATAATCTGGTCCTGATGACTGAATCCAGGTATGTTTTTTCCAGTTATTTTGATGAGTCCGGGGAGTTGAGGTACGATTTCAGAAATTCTATTCAGGAGACTGAAATTCCGGTGAAGATAAAGGGGAAATTTATTCCGGAGGAACTGAATGTCACAACGGAAAATCTGAATTCCGGAAAGGAGGGTTACATAAATGTCGGTTTTATCAATTCCGGTTATGCCTTTGGAAAGGATGCCGAAGCAGAGATCATTCTGTCTCCCTATGCTCCGGTAACAGTTGAGGAAGGCAGTGTATATCTTGGTGATATAGCTTCAGGAGATGCAGGCAGTGCGAGGTTTAAGGCGATTGTTTCCGGTGATGTGGAGAGCGGCATATATCCGGCTGAGTTTATTGTAATATATACTGACGAATTTGGTAATTCAGCACAGTCTGAGGTGGCAGTAATCGGGATTCCGGTTGGCAAAGGGCCGAAATTTGAGGTTTTATCTGAAGAAATTACATTCTCTCCGGGAGATACCGGAAGTGTCTGTGTTGAGTACAGAAATACCGGAGATGCAACTGCATATGGTGCAAATTCAAGAATTACTGCGAAAAGTCCGTTTACAGCAGTGACCGATTCAGTAATTCTTGGTGACATCTCACCCGGAGAGACGGTCACTGCCGAATATAAACTTTCTCTTGACGGAAAGGCAATTTTAAAGCCCTATGCCTTAAATTCCGAGATAAAATACCGGGATGAATATGATAATCTCTGCCTCTCTGATGAACTGAAGGTGGAGTTAATTGCGGTACAGAAATCCGGCATTGGAGAATTAATTACAAATCCTGTGGTGGATGCTCTTATACTGGCTGTTATTCTCTTTGGTATTTATTTTGTACTGAGGAAGAAGAATCAGAAATGACTGATAACTGATAACTGATGACTGATAACTGATGACTGATGACTGATAACTGATGACTGATAACTGATAACTGATGACTGATGACTGATGACTGATGACTGATAACTGATGACTGATAACTGATAACTGATGACTGATAACTGATGACTGATAACTGATGACTGATAACTGATGACTGATAACTGATGACTGATAACTGATGACTGATAACTGATGACTGATAACTGATGACTGCTGACTGCTGACTGCTGACTGCTGTAAAATAGGTGGTATTCCGAAAAAATCCTGAAAACACCGGAATACCCCTGATTGTCAGGAATTTAAAAATCCGGCTGGCATAAGTTTTATATAATTTATTGAAATTAGTTATTCCGGATGGCACAGTCGTATTTTTCAGTGATGTGATCTCTTAAACGGACAATTTGAGCTTAGATCGTCTGGAAAACTAATTTTTGCATAATATTTATTATTATTGTCATCATAATTATTCGTCACTGATTTTTCAGACAGTGCCTTTCAGACTGTTGTTTGCATATCACAGGCGATAGATATATATATGGCTAACTTCACCTTAAGGTATGAGATTTTTTGGTTTTGGGTTTAAGTCTGTATTCTTAATCCTGGTAATTTTGTTTCTTTTTGTTCTGCCGGTTTCCGGTGAGGATATCGTCAGGATAGACGAAGCAGTGACAAACATAACGTGGCAGAAATGCATTGGTGGTTCAGGTATAGATAGGATAGGCTCTGTAGAGAAGCTTTCTGACGGAGGTATTATAATTATTGGTTCCACAAATTCCAATGATGGTGATGTATCGGATAATCATGGCAAATATGATGTCTTTGTTGTCAAACTGACATCTTCCGGAGAGAAGGAATGGGTAAAATGTTACGGTGGCTCTGAATCTGACTCTGGCAATGATATTATGCAGTCAGATGATGGAAATTTCATTTTTATAGGTTATACATATTCAAACGATAGTGATGTATCGGGCAATCACGGCGGCAGGGATATCTGGGTTGTAAAGATTGACAGTTATGGAGATATTATCTGGCAGAAATGCATTGGTGGTACCCAGAACGATGAAGGCAATTCAATTGCTTCTCATTTCTACGGCGGATATATATTTGCCGGAATAACGGAGTCCAACGATGGAGATGTCTCTGGAAATCATGGAGGAAATGATGTCTGTGCTTTTAGTATTGGCGAATATGGAGATATAAACTGGCAGAAATGCTATGGCGGCAGTAATGGAGATTGTGGTTACGATATCTATTCGGATTCATATTCGACAGTCATCGCCGGAGAAACAGGTTCAGATGATGGTGATGTATCAGGCAATCACGGAAATGGTGACTACTGGGTAATCTCAATTGGCAGTTATGGTGATCTTATCTGGCAGAACTGTTTTGGTGGAAGTGCTCTTGATGAAGGCATGTCTGTATGTAAGGGAACAGGTGATTCATACATGGTTGCCGGAACAACTTCTTCAACAGACGGGCAGGTTTCTGGTAATAATGGTAATTATGATCTCTGGATTGTTGAAATTGACAGTTCCGGTGAACTTGTTTCAGAAAACTGCTATGGAGGTACGGGATCAGATAAAGCCTATGACATCATTAAACATCCGGGGAGTGGTTTTATCATCTCCGGCTATACAGAATCCAATAATATTGATGTCTCAGGCAACCACGGACGTGCGGATTACTGGGCTGTCAGGACAGATGATGATGGTAAAATTTCATGGCAGAGGTGTTTTGGGGGTACTGACTATGAATATTATCCGTCTGTCATTTATACAGGCAATGAATCGTATGTTTTATGCGGCCAGTCTGCCTCCAACGACGGAGAGGTCTCCGGTAATCATGGCGGTTGGTATGATCTATGGGCTGTTGAGTTTAAATGTGATTCTGTCATTCCGGGTGCTCAGTTTTCATCTGGGCTCAATGTCGGAAAAGTGCCTCTGACAGTAAATTTTACAGATGAATCTACCGGAAATCCGGATTCGTGGTTATGGAATTTTGGTGACGGTTCAGCTTCTGAGGAGCAGAACCCAGTATATACATACACAACTGCCGGGACCTACAATGTGACTCTGACAGCAACAAACACTGATGGCAGTAATACTACTTCTGAAGAGAATTATGTCGGTGTCTGGGGCAGCGACATCCCTGTACCTGACTGGCAGAATACCTTTGGGGGAAACAAATCAGATGTATGCAAAGATGTGAAAGAGGCATCAGATGGGGGTTACTTCCTTACCGGATATTCGATGTCTGAAAATGGAGATGTTACAGTTAATAAAGGTGAAGAGGACGTATGGATTGTTAAAACAGACGTAATTGGTGATCTTGTCTGGCAGAAGTCGTTTGGCGGAAGCAGGGAGGATGCTGGTGAAGCTGTAATTCCAACCTCAGATGGCGGATGTCTGGTTGTTGGTTATACGTACTCGGACGATGGCGATATTACGGGCTATCATGAGCATGAGACATATCTTACATCTGATCTTCTTGTTATCAAAATGAATAAATACGGCTCTGTTGACTGGAGTGGATGTTATGGTGGAACAGACAGCGATGTTGGTTACGATGCTCTGGAATTTTATGATGATGGTTATCTCATTGCAGGGAAAACAGCTTCTGATGACGGAGATGTAACAGGTAAAATATTCACTCCTGCTTATGGTTATGATTATGACGGGTGGATATTAAAACTGGATAAATACGGTTATCTTAAATGGAATAACTGTTATGGTGGCACTGAAGAGGATTCTATTTCAGGAATAAGGAAAATTAATGATGCTGAGTATCTTGCTGCCGGATATTCGGAATCAGATGACCATGACCTTTCTGAAAATTATGGCGATAAAGATTTCTGGATATTCAGGATCAGTAATCTTGGAGCAATTACGTACAGTAAATCCTTTGGAGGGACAAATGATGATTATGCACGTTCAATTATAGTTCTTCCGGACAATGAATATGTGGTCTGTGGTGTTACAGGTTCAGATGATAATGATGTTTCCGGGAATCATGGTTTATATGATATCTGGGTTGTTAAGGGATCACTTAGTTCCGGAATTATATGGCAGAAATGCCTCGGAGGCAGTCTTGAAGAATATGGTGTTTCTGTTGAACAGGCGGGAGATGGTGGGTTCCTGGTTGCGGGCCGTACAATGTCCCATGACGGAGATATTCCTGTACGATATTTCAACCGGCAGTATGATTCGGACTGGTACTTCGGTGACATCTGGTTTGTGAAAGTGGATAAAGACGGAGAATTGGTATGGCAGCGCTGTATGGGTGGGTCAAAATCTGATAAAGATGCCGGAATGCTGCGAAAGCCGGACGGAACATTTGTTATTGCAGGGATGACTGTTTCCAATGACATTGATGTTTCAGGAAATCATGGTTCGGCTGATTTCTGGCTGACTTCTATGGATGGTCCTACATATGTTCCAAAGGCTGCATTTTCGGTGAATGCTACGGTGGGGCGGCTGCCTTTATCTGTGGCATTTACAGACCAGTCAACCGGAAGTCCGTCATCATGGGAATGGGATTTCGGGGATGGTGATTCATCAGCAGATCAGAATCCTGTTAAGGTTTATGATAAGGAAGGGCTGTACACCGTGAGTCTGACAGTGAGTAATTCTGAAGGTGAAGATACTCTGGCAAAGAAGGACTATATCAAAGTCGTAAATGGATCGTCTGATGAGCCTTATGTCAGAATGCCGGAGACGAAGATTGCCGCAGGGAACTCAGGCAATATTCCGGTATTTGTGAAGAATGTAAACTGTGCAGCTGGTTTTGGAATAACAGTTATCTTTGATGAAACTCTCTTTTCAGCTGAGGATATCCAGTTTAATTCTGCATTTGATGGTGCATCCCTGACTAAAAATATTACTGAGGGGCAGGCTGTGGCAGTGCTTGTCCTTAAGGATGCTGTTACAATAACGTCTCAGTATGAGATACTCAATATAACTCTGACTTCACTTGGCAGTAATGGTGATAATTCGGGTTTTGACTTTGTAAAGGCTGAATATACCGATGACTCTTTTGGCATTTACAGTATGAATACTGAATCAGGACTTATAGAAATAGGAGTCAAAGGTGATTTTAACGGAAATGATGTTGTTGATATAGGTGATGTGTCAAAGGTTGCTTATATGTCTGCCGGACTTCTGCCATATGATCCTATGGCAGATTTCAATTATAATGAGAATATTGATGTCGGTGACGCTGCCAAAATTGCCTGGTTCTTCATTGGTAAAGTCAGTGAACTGTAGGATTGAGTTCTCCCAGGAAATATTATTTCTTTTTTAAATTATTGTGTGGTCGTTCTGCTGTTATTCCTGCTATATCTGTCTAATCTGTTTTGTACGGGAGGATTTCAGTACACATTTAAGTGCTGAATGCAAAAATTAAGAGATAAACCAGTTTTTGTGAGACAATTTATGAACTACCATTATAGCAATTACATCATTACCGGATGTATATTTTTTCTGGCATTTATCTGTGCCGGGGCATCCGCTGTTACAGTCACAGTCAGTCCGGATTACATCCAGGAAGGAGATACGATCACAATAGACATTCAGGATCTTGCTGACGAAAGCACATTTGCACTTAAAATGCAGTCTGATATGAATGTTGAAGGTGCTGAGAGTTTTGCCTTTGAGGCAACCAGTGTTCTCCTTCCGTTTTCACTTGGAAATCCTGACGTATATGTCCGGGCAGAACCTGTCGTAAGTGCCGGACTTAGGGCACAGAATGACGGATCAGTTAAGTCACTTGAATATATTGCTGGTGATGATAATATTGTGGATTTTTCTCAGGGACTTGACAGTTTAGGTTCAGGCACTGTTGACTCTCTGAAACTGTTTGGTGAGCTGGATGCAGGCACTTCAGTTGTCAATCTTACACTTCAGCTTGAAGGCAAAAAAAACGGTGCTGATGATTCATCAATAACTTTTGGCCTTAATGGTATAGATGAAGGTAATGCTGTCATAACCGTTCTCGTTGACGGTGAAGTGATCTCCTCACAGGTGATCTCAGTCGGAGGTACACCTCCGGTGCCTGTTGCAGATTTCACTGCCGGAAATGTGACCGGCACAGATTATCTTACAGTTCAGTTCAGTGATCTCTCATCGGGCAGTCCTTCGGAATGGTTATGGGACTTTGGTGATGGCAATACATCCACTGAAGAAAATCCTGAGCATACATATGTCACACCCGGAGCGTATGATGTAACTCTCACTGCAACAAATGCGGGCGGTTCTGATATAATAACAAAATATGAATTTATCAGTGTACGATCATCTGCCATTGGTGCAGTGCTGACTCTTCCGGATGTTACCGTGCCCCTGAATGGCTATACAATAATTCCGGTTTATCTGAGCAATTGTTCCGGAATTAAAAGTCTTTCAGGGACTGCCTCATATGATCCTGCGGTTGTTAATGTCACTGGCATCAGTATTTTAAATTCTGCATTTGAGGACACTGAGATGAGTGTCTGGTATGAGGAATATGGTGCAGGGCTTGAATTTAACAGTGATTCTGGATTTACAGCCGAAAATCCGGCAGTTCTATTTGAAATTGTTGTAAGGGGATCCGGAGTTCCGGGTGACACAACCCATATCATGATCACAGATCCGGAATGTAAGGACGCTGAAGGGATAAGCTATAGTGGTATTTACAATTCTGGAAACATTACAATCGGAGTAAAGGGTGATTTCAACGGCAATAATGTTGTTGATATCGGTGATGTCTCAAAGGTGGCATATATGGTTGCAGATAAGGAAACTCCTGACCCGGCAGCAGATTTCAATGACAATTCTCTTGTTGAGGTCGGTGATGCCGCAAAGATCGCTTATTTCATCATTGGACAGATTTCAGCATTATAATAATGCCTGATGTCAGGTGTGTGCTGTATTCTCATCCGCAAATATGGGCTATACAGCCGGCCACAAATATTTTTTGCAGTCTGCAATCTTATCATCTCTGCTTAAAAAAGAAATTTTTGGGTTTTGCTGTCTTTTTGGATTACTCCAGCTCAATGTATGGAATTGTGGTCAGCAGTTCACTCTTAAGTGCATCAAATCCGATTCTCTCCATGAAGCGTGCTGTCCTCTCTCCGGGTTTTCCATTCATTTTGTAATATTCAAGCAGGCGTTTTGTCAGGTCCAGTACCTCATCCTTTGTAATATTCTTTGCAATTACATCGCCGATTCTTGGCCTTCCGCCTGAATTGCCACCGAATGTTACAGTCCATCCCTTGCCTGAGCCAAATATCCCTATATCACGGACATAACTCTCACCACAGCATCTTGGACATCCGGATACACCGAATTTTAATTTTGCGTGAAGATTGAGATTCTGATACAGCTTTTCAATCTCAAGACCAAGTGAAAGTGAGTCCTGGTTTCCGTACTTGCATACTGCTGTTCCCGGACAGGTCTGTACATAATGAAGGCAGGGTGCGGTAGCTTCTCCTATTGGCATACCGAGGTCTGTTTTGACATTGTCAATATCTTCTTCCTTAATCCCCACCAGCACCATTCTCTGTCCGGATGTCATCTTTATGATCGGAATTCCATATTTTCTGACAGTCTTTGCGATCTCTTCAAGATTTTCAGGAGTGACTATCCCTGCCGGACTTCTGGGGACAATTGCGTAGGTCTCTCTATCTCTCTGGATTATTGCTCCTTTGATTTTTTCAGCCATGATCATTTCTCCTCCCTCACCAAAGGGGTTGATTCACTATTCATTCCAATAATATATATATCTGATGCCAGCCGGAAGATGACCGGCTGTGTGATGTTAGTGGATAATTCATAATATTGGTGTGTGGCAGAGATCTCCCACGATGGTTATTTATAATAATATGGCATATTTTTAAAAATTAAGAATATGCCTTCTAAGATTGTCATCCGGAATAATGAGCTGTGGACCTATTCTGTAACTGAAGTTTTGCAGGAATCTGAGAGCAGACAGCTTTTTCCTGTTTACAGTTTATGCCTGCACAGATTATAAGTACGATAAATGTTTTGTGAGATTCATTATATTATTTGGCGGAGTAATTCAGAATAAATCAGTAATCAGGAGATATATAATGTTATGAATTTTGCATCAGTTGTTTTTCTGTTCACCGGAATTCTGGGTTTTATCCTGATATCCTTTGTTCTAGGGAAAAAACCATCCAGAACTTCCAATGCTTTTATACTCCTTTTACTGGCAGTATCGTACTACTCAATTACATATGGAATTGAACTGGCACTTACTGATCCGGAACTGATACTGCTGATGATCCGGATTGAATACTTCGGGATTGTATTCATACCTCCGCTGTGGCTGATATTTGTCTTAACTTACACACGGCACAGGGATGTACTCAATTTTCCGGTTTACGTATTATTTTTCACAATTCCGGTTGTGACTCTGATCACTGTAAATTCCGGCTATCTCATACCTCTGCTGTATCAGTCTGTGAATTTTGTAAGGTATGGAGATCTGCTGCTGCTTTCAATCAGTCCGGGGCTTGTATATCTTCTCAGTGCCTTATATTTTATACTGGCATTTATATCCGGAATTTTGATTCTTTCTGATTTTCTGCCCGGAACTCATGGCCTGATTAAGAAACAGGTGACGATTATAATTTATGGGGCTATAATTACACTTGCTGCATATATTGCTTATATCTTTATTTTAGGGCCTTACTACCATATTGATATCTCACCACTCGCTTTTCTGTCTGTATCAGTTATCACTTTCTGGGCGTTATTCCGGTACAGGCTCTTCTCTCTCACCCCTGTTGCATATGACCTGGTGTTCAATGCAATTCCTTCAGGTGTGCTGATAGTTGATAATTACGGCTATGTTATTGGTGCAAATGACTCCGCGGATAAGTTTCTGAGATGTAATGTCCAGGACGATTCCGGGAAGGTTCTATCTGAATACTGCTCAAAATGGCCGGAATTTGATGGCTACATAAATGGTCTTCTGAAGGATGTTCCTGTCAGTAGTGAAGAGGAGATCGTTTTTCAGTATGATGACTTCAGAAAGACAGTCAATATTCAGACAACTCCGTTAAAGGACAGGTACGGACATAATGAGGGATTAATAATTATACTGCTGGATGTAACTGAACGCAGAAATGCAGAGGCTACATTACGGAAGAGTGAGGAAAGATTCAGGAATCTCTTTCTGCAGTCACCTGTAGCTTATCAGTCGCTGAACAGTGACGGTAAAATAATTGAGATAAATCCCGAATGGAGCAGTATTTTGGGGTATAACAGAGAAGAGGTACTGGGTAAATCCCTTGCCTGTTTCTTTTCAGAGAGAACCAGACATCATTTCAGAGATTATTTCAGGGCATTTTCAGGTGAGGATTTGATATACAGAGAACTTGAACTTGTCCATAAGGGCGGGCAGTTGGTTACGGTGATAATATCCGGGCGCATACAGCGCGATCCTGAAGGGAATTTTGTACGGACACACTGTATTCTGTATGATATAACTGAGAGGAAGAAGAGTGAAGAATCCCTCTATCAGGCTAATAAAAAACTGAACCTCCTCTCCGGAATAACCCGTCATGACATCTTAAATCAGCTTACAATACTGAAGGGTTATCAGGATTTATCCAGGGAACATCTCAGCAATACAGCTGATCCGGACTCTCTGCTTATTAAATATCTTGATAAAGAATCTAATGCGGCAGAGATTATTCATCAGCAGATTAAATTTACGGAAGATTATCAGGATATTGGTATTCAGTCTCCCAGATGGCAGAATGTTAAAATTATATTTTCCAGGTCCGTTCAGTATATTAATTCAAATGGTGTGAGTATTCTTGTGGATGTCGGAAATATTGAAATATATGCCGATCCTCTTCTGGAGAAGGTATTTTACAATCTTGTTGAAAATGCCCTTCATTATGGGGAGAAACTGACCTATATTTCCCTGTCGTTAAAAACAGAGGATGACTGTCTGATTCTAATCCTTGAGGATGATGGTATAGGAATTCCTGAGAAGGAGAAGGAGAATATTTTCAACCGGAGATATTTCAGAAATACGGGGCTTGGGATGTTTTTATCGCGGGAGATTCTCTCAATTACGGGCATTGAGATAAAGGAGACAGGCATTCCGGGTGAAGGGGCAAGGTTTGAGATTATAGTTCCAAAAGGAACATACCGTTTAGAGGCTGATAACTGAAAAGACCCGTGGAAATAAGGTTTTTCTGAGAAATCCTTTTTATTCCGGTTAAAATTCGTTTATCAGTCTGTCATTATCGTCAAGAATTTTTCTTGTTCCTTTTGGGTACAGGAATTTTCTGAATAGTCTTGTCATGAACGGCATAACGATGTAAGTCATGAGGAATGCGAGGATTGCAACATCAATCATCTTCTGAAGAATATATGGCAGATCTCCAAAAATTATGGCTTCAATAGGGCCAAGTACTGAAATTACCGGCCAGATGGCAAGCCAGGTTACAAAATACTGCCTCTCTTTTCGGGGAGGTTTTATAACTCTGTTTCCCGGAAGTGTGAACCATGTCTCAAGGCCGTCTAATTTATATGTCCTGGGCGGAGCTATGGTAATTTTCTTCTCAATTTCTTCCCATCTTTTGTAGTCTTCTGAAGCTCTCCAGTTTTTGTGATCATTTTCAGTCCGGAATTTTATAACTATTCTGTAGTCACCATCGGCCGGATCAAGCGGCCTGAAGAAGTTTACACCGAGATATCCGGGATATTGGGATAATATCTTTGACAGGTGCATGATCTCCTCCTCAAATTCTTCTTTAAAACCCGGTTTTACAAAATGTGTCCTGACTATTGTAACCGGGTCTGGATTCTGAGTTTCATCACTCATTAAAATTAATTATAGTTTAAATGAGAAAATAGGTTTGTGTATTATTCCGGAAAAAAGTTTATTTTTTAACCGGAATCTGAATTTCTGTCAGCAGTTCTTCCGGTGTTGTTTCATCAGGATTGTTGAGATATATCTGTCTCTCAGGGCCAATTGTTTCAAGTCCTTTTTCTGTTGCAATTTTAAATGCGGCGTTGTAAGCTGCTGAAAATCCTTCATGTTCATATGGTCCTTTGTAGATGACGGATATTACCCGGCATGGTCTAAGGTTTCTGATTTGATATCCGTCTTCATCAATTGCGATTTGTCCCTGAACGGGTACAGCCATCTCAATGTCTGCATCTGTTTCTCTGTATTCGCCATCATAACATATTGTAATGAACGGGCCGGTGATTTTAACTCCTTCCTTCTGGTTGGCAGGGTTAAATATTATTTTTATGAGGTTTTCTGATACTTCTGAGCAGACTTCCTCATACGATCCAATTCTCCTGCATGAAATTACTCTCATTGCAGGCACGTCTTTTATAACAGGTTCTGATACATTCATCTTAAATAACTCCATAAACTCCTTATTTTCTTTAAGTATGGACTCTATCTTCTCCAGCCGTTTAATCTCCTTCATTGTCTTACTGTGGTACTTTGTGATAATCTTCCGGACTGATTCATCGTCATTATCATCTAATGCCTGAAGAAGATCTGATATGTCACTGAGGCTGAATCCAAGATTGCTGAGAGTCTTGATTTTTAGTGCCTTTTCAATCTGGCTGGTTGTGTAATAGCGATATCCTGTAAACCGATCTTTTTCCTCAGGGACGAGTATCCCTTTTTTGTCATACAGGCGCAGGGCTTTCTGTGAGAGGTATGTAAAGAGTGAAAATCTGCTGATTGTTATTCTGTCGGATGGCATATTACATCTTATTATTATTCTGGATCTGTTATAGTCTGTATTTCTCTTACCCGGGTTATAGTTTATATTCTGGTTCGGACATTATCTTTTTCTGCACAAATATTATATTTTCTATATTTTAACGGCGGCAGTGATAATATTAAATTGGTGGCTACTGAACCCATAGGATTTTTTTAGAATTTAGTGTCTATCTGCTTTATGATTCTTAAAGAGATTATAAATCAGTAAACTGGCTCCTCGCTGTTTTAAGTGGGTAGCATTTAATGCGTAGAATCAGAAATTAAGTCAAAGGTTCCGTAAATCTGGGATTTGACTGAAAAATGCGTCACAACCCTGCTAAAAATATAAGTGATTTTATGGGATTTGTTATAATTACCTACACCATTTGGTGAACCATTCTCTTAAGGCGGCACTGTCTGAAAAATCAGTGATGACTGATCATTTTTAGGCATAGATCAGTTTTTCATCTGATTTAAGCCGGCACTGTCTGTTTAAGAGATCATATCACTTAATAATTTCACTGTGTCTCTGCAATCGCAATGAAATTTTTAAGGATTTTAAGTCCGGCATCCCCGCTTTTTTCCGGGTGAAACTGCGTCCCCCAGGCATTCTTATTCCTCACAGCCGATGAGAACGGACAGATATAATCAGTCTCTGCGATTGTGTACTCCGGAGTTGTATCTGCATAATATGAATGGACAAAGTACACATATGTCTGATCTTTTATTCCTTCAAAAAGTGGATCACTGCCGGTTAATGTCAGGTTATTCCAGCCCATATGCGGAATTTTAAATCCTTCCTTCTTCTCAAAACCCCTGACTCTTCCGGGCACAAGTCCAAGGCCCTCATGAATGCCGTACTCCTCACTAATTTCAAGTAGCATCTGCATCCCAAGGCAGATCCCAAGAACCGGGCGTTTTTTTACAAATTCAAAGAGAGTCCCTTTCATATCGCCCAGCTGTTCCATCCCTTCCGAAAACGCACCTACGCCCGGAAGGACGACTCCGTCAGATGCCATCATCTCCTCACAGTCAGATGTGATGATGGCCTTTGCTCCGGCCTTTTCAAGACCTTTCTGTACACTTCTTATATTTCCAAGTCCGTAATCAAGAATAGCTACTTGTGTCATCCGGTCCTCCTCTCTTTCTCCATTCTCCGTTTGTAATCCATTCATCAGAAAGGTTGTTCTTCTCCTTCCATGAATTCAGCTTCTCTTCCCAGGTACTCCATAGTTCAGGGTAATCTTCCTTAATGATCTCAAAGGTTGCAAGATCACTTGACGGACACATGAAACACCCGATTCTGTCAATCCTCTCTTCATACAGGGGATTGTATGGTGCCTTCTCCCTGAAGAGGTAGAGAAATACATGCATTGCAGTCCAGTGCTGCAATGGTGCGGCAGAGAGCTGCACCTGCACCTTGAAATTCCGCCATATTCTGGGGCTTTTCATCCTCGCAAGTGACTCATACTTTCTCTGTCCGATAAATGAGAGACATTCGCCCCATTTTTCGGTGATGAGGGACTTTACGGGGTTTAGTTTGCATACGGCGCAGCACCACCTTACATCCACAGCCGGCGGGCCGTGAACTTCAAACTTATTATTAAATTCTTCAGCGCCGCTTGTATTTATAATCTCAAGTCCGTATCTTTCAGCGACATCAGTTATGTTTTTGTATGTTTCCGGAAATTCAAGTCCTGTATCTGAAAATATCAGCGGAACTTTGCCGATTGCCTTAAGGACAATCAGAAGGGTTGCAAGGCTGTCCTTTCCGCCGGAATATGAGACCGTTGCAGGCATATCCGGATTTTTCTCAACGACAGATTTTGTAAATCTGACCGCTTCAGACTCATGACTGTCCATAATATATTTGTTGGAATTTACCGCATCGTCCCAGGTTGCAGCGCCGGGTACGCATACCGAGGGTTTTGGTTTTCTGGTCCTGACAATCTGCCCTCTCTCCATCCCCTTTGCTTCTTCATATCCGACTTTTGCCCTGCCGACAGCTATAGATTCCATATCCCTTGAGACCAGGAATACCTCATCTCCGGCTTTCACATCCGGATGAAGATCCACAAGGCCGGGTGCTAACAGACTTGTTCCGGATTTAACCGGCTCAACTGCGCCATTGTCGGCTACTACGTAGCCTTTCTCCGGTCTGAAATACTCTGCGGCATGGACACGCGGGAGTACTTCCCATCTCTTCTCAGCCGGAAGATAGCGTATAGCGCAGACTACTGCCCCGCCCATAATTACCTCTTCCATCCTGTCTTTGTCAGGGACTTTGTTGAGGATTACAAGGTGACCTTCGGGTATGAGCATAGTGCCGAAATTTTCAGAATATATTTTATTGATATGCTCGATATCCTTCTTAAATGCCGGCCTGATGTCACCCGGAGGTGTGACAGAGACCTGTCTGGTCTCAGCCCCGCATGAGCATTTTTTCCCTAAAACCGGGGTATGACAGGTGTCACACCAGTTAAGGACGAGTTTTCCAAGAAATGCTTTGGACATTATCCTTAATATCTGGTTTTAACCGGATAAAAGAGGTTGTTTTTTGCAGTGTCCATGTGACATTCTGCTATATGAAAACCGGGCCGAATCTGTTGCAGATTCTTATATCACGGATATTCTTACCCAACAAAATTTTAAAATATAGTCCGGCTGGCAGTATTGCGCCCCTGTCCGGTGAAACAGTCACTCAGCCTGTGTTTTTTCATCATTGTCAGATTCAGTCATCCCTGCGGTCAAATCAGCTTTAATCTCTGTTATCAGTTCAGCAGTTGTGTCAGCATTCGTTATTTTAACCAGAATTCCGGCAGACTCAAAGACATATTCAGCAGATTTTCCGGTGAGTGGCTGTTTTGAATATATAATGTCCGGCTTGCAGGTTAAGAGGAATTCTGCCGAACGGATTCCCTTCTGCCTCTCCATCATGCTCGCCGGGTTGGATATTGTCTCCTTTCGCATGAGTTTTGCATCCTTAAGGTTGAATTCCAGTACTGTGAAATACGGTGCTTCTCCAAAGTGGGAGCAGATCTCTCCTTCAGGACCGTTGATTGGAACGGCGTATCTCAGATGCAGTCTCTCTTTTGGTTCGTAATGTATGACAGTTCTCTCAACATTCGGTACAAGTTCACGGATTTTTGATTCAATTCTCTCACTTGCAATATGTGCCCCTGAAAAATCTGATCTCTTCATGTTCACCGTTGCTTCAACAAAGATGAACCGCCCGGAATTTCTTGCAGTAAGAGTTTTTATTCCGGTTACCATTGGGTCTGATAAAATTGCAGATTTAATCACATCTCTGGTATCATAATCTATTGAAGCGTCAAGCAGGGTTCTCATGCTGTCTTTTAGTATCTCCCACCCGGAATATGCAATGAATAACGCCACAATTACTGCTGCAATGCTGTCCACCGGAATTCCGAAGTACTGGGCAAATAGTGCAAAAAATACCACTGATGTTGAGAGGACATCCACCCTGTGCTGTTTACCGTCTGCTATCAGTCCGGGGGAGTTGTATCTCTTCCCCATTTTGACTTCATATGTGCCGAGAAGATATGGTACAGATACCAGTGCCGCAACTGCAAAGAGCACCCATCCGCTGAATGCTACGGCTGTATCGCCTCCGGAGAGGGCTTCAGTGAGGATCTCCCAGGCAGTCAGAAAGACCAGAAGGGCAATAATTACAGAGACCAGATTTTCAATTTTATAAAGCCCGTATGGATAATTGCTGCTTTTAAGTCCGGAAAGCCATATTCCGGCAATAAGGGCCACAGATGCAAGAACGTCTATGAATGAGTGGATGGCATCTGCTTCAAGTGCAAGACTGCCCGACACCCATGAGAGGTACAGTTTGACTGCTACAAGCATGGTATTGACAATCAGTGAGTACCATGCCACTCTTCTGACAATTGAGTCCTCGTGTTTTCTGTCCGGAATTTTAGCGCTCTCTTCCTGCATGTTTTTGTCCGCAATTATGAAGTTGTATTAGTAATCTTATCATTCTGATTCCGGGCCGGTGTAATTGACATTATAAGGCAATATCGTGATGATTATCCTGCATCAATGTTAATAACTGTTATCAGATTTGGTAGTGTTAAGTTATTCCCGAAATTATTGATTTTCATCACAATTCCGGGCAGCACTTCCAAAATCATAGATGAGGTTTTATGTATGGATCAGTTAATATGCCCTTTTTGTTCACCGGAAGAAAAAGATATTGTTTTTAAAAATTTACTGTGGTATGCAAGATGGGATGATTATCCTGCAACTCCGGGACATCTCCTGATAATTCCCTTCCGTCACTGTGTGGATTATTTTGTGCTGACTGCCGATGAGAGGGAAACGCTCTCTGATATGATTATTTTGGCAAAAGAAGTTCTGGATGAGAAATATGGTCCCGGAGGATACAATATTGTTGCAAATGTGGGCGAGGCTGCTGAACAGACTGTCATGCACTGCCATATCCATGTAATCCCACGTTATCACGAAGAGCCTGACAATCCTCCGGGCGGGATTAAAAAAATTGTCTTCAATGAGAAGAAGTTCTGAGCACAGAGATATCTGTCTGAAATATATTATGGTGAAAAAAGAGAGTATATTTTTATTACAGTAATATCTGTCTGTTATTGGTTGTGGTGGTTATCTTCCGCCTGCACCACCACCTCCAAAACCGCCTCCTCCGCCAAATCCTCCGCCGGCTCCCCCCTGTGAGGGTGGCGTGAATGTGCTTATGGAGTAAAATCCTGCATACCAGAGATAGTGGGGATAGAAGTACCCGGACTCTGAGATGTTTACATTGAGTTCTTTCATTGCTTTTTCGACATTTTTGCCTGCGCCGAGTGCAGTGCCGTAGATGAGCCATTCGCCCCACATATTGATGTCGTCAGGACTGTACTTCTTTATCTGGCTTAAGTCGGAGAGGAATTTTTTAAATGAGTCCCATTCAAGTTTTTCTTTGTAGTAGTCCTCTTTCCAGTTTCCAAATACTGTGGAAGGAAATACCATTGCTACTATTGACTGGACAATCATCACAATTCCAAGGAATATGGCTATGAAGATCATTCCTGCTGCATCTTCTGCAAATACAAAGAGGGCAATTGCCAGCAGAATATAAATTATTCCGCCGATTATGAAAGGCAGGATAAGTCCCCTGCCGTCTGTTGCATATTTTCCTGATATGGACTGATCAGAACCACTGGTTAGTGACTGGAGGTTCTCCTTTACTGCAAGGGCCAGATGTTCATCGGCCGATGAATGCCTTGCACTCTTTGCAATGCTCTCAAAGTATTCTGTATCGAGAATATTGTCATCTCCGGAATAGAGGGAGACAAAGTTTAAGACATTCTGTTCATATCTGTCCGGACTTTCTGGGTCAAGCAGTTCTATGAGAATGCCTTTCTTATCCGGCTTTTCACTCATCCGGAGTTTTTTCTGCTTATGAAGAGAGAGAAGGGTTGCATAAAAGCCGTTCTCGTCAGATTCAAAGGCATCTTTGCTGAATACGAGGTTTACCTGCCAGGGGGTGAGTTTTTTGTTCGGAATTGTGCTCAGGTATTCCGGGACTGTAAACTTCTTTTCCCGCCCTGATTTCAGGTACAGCAGTATGAAGAGAAGCGGTGTTAAGATGACAATTATCTTTCCGATGAGCAGTAAGAGGTCTGCAAGGAAGAATCCAATGCCGTAACTGTCATTTGCAGATAATGTCTTCTCTTTCACTCCGGAGATCTGCCTCTTGTAACCTGTAAGTGAATTTAGTACCTCCGGATTCATCAGGAATTCTGTCTCAATTATTTCATTCTCAGGTGAACTTCCGGTTATGACAACTCTGCCGTCTTCCTTTTCGACATTGTATGTGGGCGGATGTGGGAATACCTCGGTTATATCATCCGATTCAAGTGTAATTTTCACACTTTTGTAAGGGATGTGTTCGCTTGCAAACATCAGGTTTACATGAACAGCCTCTTCATCATATTCGATTGGAGGGTAGATGTTGTATGTATATTCAACCTCATATTTTCCAGGCTTAAAGTAATTGAGGTTTAAGATTCCGGCCTCATTTTCGTACGCTTTGTCTGTTACAAATGATCCTGCCTGTGAGTCTTTGCCGATTATATATACTGCACCGGACTTTGTTTTGATGTATCCAACGGTTCCATCCGGAGCTTTGACTCCTGTAAGTTCTATATATCCGCTGTTCTGTATTTCTTCGGGACTGCCTGACCATGTAAGCGGGGCTGCCCAGACTCTGTACAGCATCCGGTAATCTCCGGATGACTGTACGTCATATACATATTTCTCTGTCAGTGTGCCGTCTTCATTCCAGGTCACTTCATATGACTCTGCTGTGAGATCTCCTCCAAAGTCTGCCGGCAGTGACTGGAATGCTTCTGCAATAAATACTGAAAAAAGGCCGATTAGAAGGGTTACAGCAATAATTACTGCAATCTGTTTCTTTTCATCCATTATGGTTTACCCATCAGAATTTTATTTCCGGAGCTTTTTCAAGATTTTCGTCTGCAAATTCGAGGTAATCGAGCTTCTGCATGTGGATCATGTTTCCGATTATGTTTGAGGGGATTGTCTCAAGCATGGTGTTGAACTGCTGTGAGATGTTGTTGTATGTATATCTCTGTCTGGCAATCTCATCCTCGATCTCTTTTATTGATGACATCAGTTCCTGAACTGTCTGTGAGGTCTTAAGGTCGGGGTAATTCTCCATCACGGCAAAGAGCCTGCCGAGAACTGATCTGGATTCAGCCTCGATCTTGTTTAAATCTCCTGCTCCGGCACTGCCGACACTGCTTCTCATCTTTGTTACGGATTCAAGTGTTGATTTCTCAAATTCCGCATAGCTTTTTACTGAGCCGAGAAGCTGTGAGATCATGTCAAGACGCTTTTTCATAGCGACTTTGATCTGTCCCAGTGTTGCCTCTGATGAGTTTTTAAGGCTGAAGTATCTGTTGTAGATGCTTACTGACCACAGTATGAGCACTATTACAACCAGTATGATGACTCCGCCGATAATTAGTCCTAACATTTTTAATCCTCGTGTTTTTTTGTATTAGTTCAGTTTTAATTCAGTTTATATTAATTTATATGATGATCCGGGTATTCTAAACGATCAGAAGTATTTATCCGGAGAATTCATTTCATCTCTGATAGCTTAATTCCGGCAGAGTGCACCTTCCGGATGAGATCATCATCACGGAGCACTGATCCTTTTTCAAAATAGCCGCGTATTGCCATTTTATCAATGATATTATATCCAAGGGCCTCAAAAGGCCTTGACATGGCCTCTATTGCAAAATCATTCTCTTTTGGATCAATCTGTTCACAGACTGAAAAGACGAGTGCTTCCCTCTTTTTATCCTGAAGCCGTGAGCTGTATCTGCCAGGCCTTTTGCCATGAAATGTATAGTAAGGGTATAATCTGTCAATAAATGTCTTCATGAGGCCTGTTATGTTGTAGTTGTACACCGGAGAACCGGTGATTAATATATCCGCTTCCTCTACTTTTGGATAGATAAGATTCATTCCGTCATTGAACTGTGAACAGGTAAGTGCTTTTCTGCACTTCTCGCAGCCAATGCAGGAATTTATGGTATAGTCACGCAGGGACACTGCTTCTGTTTCCATGCCGGACTCTTCTGCACCCAAAAGAATCTCGTTGAGTATTATGTCAGTATTCCCGCCTTTTCTCGGACTGCCACTGATGCCAAGTACTTTCATGAGTATTCTTTTTTCCGGGAGGACTGATATAATTATTTTGCAGTTCTGATTTGCAGGAAAAAAAGTCCGACAGCAGATCTTCTGTGAATTTTCAGATTTCAGGGCCTGTACTGCTGGTATTATTTTTACCGGAATTTCATGATAGTATAAAACTCCGGCCAGTGGATGGAGAGATCAGTTGTACTACATTTCCGGATCAAAACCGATTCTTTTTAAATGTAGATCGTTCCATAAAATATTATATAATCACATTTATCAGGATATATATATTATGAATATTGAGAGCCGGATTGAACTGCTGAAAAAAGAGATTATTAAAGATGATTTTCTACAGGGGCGGGGACTTGGCAACGAAGTTCCTTTCTGGATATTTGATTACCCGCCTGAGAGTGAACTGCTTATCCGGCATTCAATGGAGCAGAAATATGAGCAATACTGACAGAAAACTGATCAGAAACAGCACAGCCGAATTTCTGATTTTCACTTCAGAGAGTGGCGAAGAGTCGATTGAGGTCAGGTATGAGGATGAAACGATATGGCTCAGCCAGAAGATGATGGCTGTACTCTTTGATGTGACAACTCCGACAATAAATGAACACCTGAAAAATATCTACGGGAGCGGGGAACTGAAATATGAGGCAACTATTAGGAAATTCCGAATAGTTCAGGACAGGCTGTATGAGAGTGACTCTGACCGGATGCTGAAAGAGACAAAACTGCCGGAAGAATGAAACCCTATAACCAGACATTTGGACAATACAAAACTAATTCCGACCCAGTCATCGACCCGGTTACCGAACAAGTAAGAAGGCTTATGATCTGCCTCAGGGAAAAATCACCGAGCGTTAAAGATACAATGGGCTGTCCTGGACTGAACCACCGCTCTACATTTATGTACGATTATCTGAAACCGGCAATAAAAGGTGGTTTTGTTGAGATGACACAGCCAGAGTTACGGCCAGAGTTACAGCCAGAGTTACGGCCAGAGTTACGGCCAGAGTCACAAGAACAAGTGACCGAACAAGTGACCGAACAAGTAACCGAACAAGTAACCGAACAAGTAAGAAGGCTTATGATCTGCCTCAGGGAAAAATCACCGAGCGTTAAAGATACAATGGGCGGTCCTGGACTGAACCACCGCCCTACATTTATGTACGATTACCTGAAGAAACAGGGGATAAGATCAAATGACTTTGTATGAAGGAAATAACAGGGATAACTCTCCTGAAGAGAACAATAACAGCATTAATACTTTATTTTTCCGTGTTGCCTCTATAATTGAGCAGGCACGAACAAACACAGTCCGGGCCGTCAATTCCAATATGGTTCTTTGTTACTGGTTTATCGGCAGGGAGATTGTCGAAGAATTACAGGAAGGAAAGGAGAGGGCCGAATACGGCAGACAGGTACCTGAAGAACTTTCAGACAACCTGAACAGACAGTACGGAAAAGGATTTTCAAAAGCAAATCTCAGGTTATTCAGGCAGTTCTATATGACATATCCTGATCGTATGCCGGATAACCCGGAATATGATGATTATGAAAATAACCTGACATCTTTTTCCAAAAGTTCTGCCACAACCTCACTTAATAATTCTGATGAAGATTCTGAGACAGACAAATTTAAATCATATGAATTTGCTACCCGACGGGTAGCGAATTCAGATAGTCCATTAAATAAGGACAAAACAGAAAAAAATACTTCAAATGTGGGTTTTAATCCACAACTTGGATGGTTGCACTACCGGTCATTGATGCGTGTGAGAAAGACCAAAGCACGACTACTCTATGAAGATCCGGTTGATGCCGTATATAAATCGCTTGTGCTGAGCTAAAAGATTAAAATATTCAGGAATTCAGGAGAGTGATGCCGGGAAACTAATATCAATACTTAGAGAGAATAAACTGAATATTAAAATCTGGTAAATTAAAATGTCAGGATCTGATAACAATTCTGTGGAGAAGAAACATTCAAGGGTATTACACTGCCCCGACTGTAATTCCACGAATATATATATCCCTGCCGGCGGATATACCGGCAATTATTATCACTGCAAGGACTGCGGTTATGAGGGTGCACTGGTAATAGAGTACGATGACGAGGATTTTGCCGGGGAAAAACCTGCGGATAACGACAGGCAAAAAATTCCGGGTGACAGCAGATCGCTTACTGCCGGATTTATAGTGCTTCTGATTCTTGTGGCTCTTTTTCTTATGATAGTTATACTTGGCATTGCAGGGGTGTTTTAATGGAGATTGGCGTTGATATTATTGACATTCACAGGTTTGATGAGGATTTAATCAACAATAAGGCATTTATCGAGAAGGTATTTACAGACAATGAGATCAGGTACTGTATGTCACACGGACATCCTGCACAGCATCTTGCTGTCCGGTTTGCCGCCAAAGAGGCAGTAATTAAGGCTGTTGCACCATCCGGACTTGTCCCTGATATGAGGGATATTGAAGTTACAAATGAGGACTCCGGCATTCCCAATGTGAGAATCCTAACAAAGGAAGGGCAGAAGTTTGAGTTTAAGATAAGCCTGTCACATTCACAGTCTCAGGCGGTTGCTTTTGTCATTGCTGAGCGTTCAACCAAAAACCTGATCTTCCTTGATTCTGTAAAAAAGTCAGGCCCTGATCATTTCCAGAGCTGAGAATATCAGCAGAATAATAAATATCACCCTGATAACTTTTTCATTGAATTTCCTGTTTAAGAACACTCCCGCATTTGCCATTGTTACTGTTGCCATAGCAAGCACTGCAAAGTGAAGGAGGGATATATATCCGGCTGAAGGAAAAGGCAGGTAAACACCTGCTCCAATGCCCCTGAAGAGGTACATGATTATCCCGCCGGCTGCAGAGAAGAGGATATATGCCGATGATGTGCCTACTGCTTTCTTTGTCGGAAATCCGACTATTACAATTAAGAACGGGACAAGAATGACCCCTCCGCCAATCCCGAACATTCCTGATGCAATCCCGGTGATGAAACCACCTGCAAGAAGAACAAACGGGTCATACACCGGAATGCCGCCCTCTTTTTTTCTCTGGTCCAGGAAGAGACGTATTGCAGTAACTGCCAAAAGCCCTGCAAAGAGAAACCGTAATATTTCGCCGTCAAGCACAGTCGCTGCGTAAGCTCCGGCAAGCCCGCCAAAAAATCCCGTAATTCCGGCTGTAACAGCAGACTTCCACTCGATATTGTGGCTTTTATTATGCCCGTACACCCCGGAGAGTGCAGTCGGAACAACCACTGCAAGTCCGGTTGCAAAAGCCGCCCTGATGGCAATTGTCTCATCAATCCCGTAAAAATTTACAAAAACCCAGTACAGAGCCGGCACTGTGATAAAAGAACCTCCCACACCAAGCATTCCGGCGGCAAGACCTGCTAAAAGTCCGGCAATAACCAGCACTGCGAGGGGGAGGATAAAGTCCATTATGAGAATTTCAGTGAAATGATATAATAATTCCCATGTTACAGCTAAACCCGGAACAGAATATGTCCGGAAAGATCAGGGGGAAAAAAGAGGATAAAAGAGAGATTACAATGCCGGAGGCCATCCGTATCTGTTATTCCTGAACTCATCCTCCATGTATTCCGCAAATCTCACTGCCTCATCCGGGTTGTCTGCATTATCCGGAATTGTCCATGCGTAAACAGTAGATCTTCCGGTTCTCTCACTTCCTATGGATGAGAAGCGCTCAAAGCCAAGATTTACTGATACATCATCATAGACACTGTTCATTGAAGAATTACCAAGATTAATCTCTTCGGGCAGTCCGATATAATTCAGATTATGTCCCTCTGCAACACTTCTGTACTCAATGGCATAATCAACGCCACCGCTTTCAAGCAGATATAACAGAAAAATACTGCCGTCCCTGATCTTAAGTTTTTCATCAGAGGGCTGCACTAATTCCGGGAGCATTATCCTCTCCACATCCCCGGATTTTTCAACAGTGATGCCCCCCTTCATATGATCGCCTGCAATCTCAGACATTAGATTTTCATCGCCGTAATACTGCCCGGCAAGCTGAAAGAGCATGAATGCCCTGTATCCTGCTGCATCAAGCATGGGATTTGAAAAGCCGACAGTAACATCAGATCTCTGTAAGATCTCATACCAGTTGTCTGCATTTATCTCATCAGAATAAAGGCTCTCATCTGTATAGGCGATCACAATCTCATTTGTGGCAAATTCGGTATAGCTATCTGAGTAATTATTCCCCGTCTCCGGGTTTTCCCTCATCATCATATCAGGAATAAGACTGCTGTCGGCAACAACAACAAGGTCAAAATTCCGGCCCAGATCAGTTACCTGTCTTATACACTGGATACTGCCATGCCCCTCATACTGAACGTCAATGCCGGGATTTTCTGCTTCATAGTCCTCTTCCAGATATTCAAAAGGCAGCATCAGGCTTCCGGCAGGAAGAATTTTCAAAACTGTCTTCTCCTCAGAACCGGCAGAATCAGATGTGCATCCGGAAGATAAGATCAGAATTCCGGTGAAGAAAAGAGCAAAAAATAATATGTGTAAATTATCAGCTCTCTTCATCCGGACCTCCCTTAATCTCGATCTCTGAGACCCACTTCACCCAGCAGCTCCCTTCTGTGATTACCTCATCACTGTCAGATATTATCGCAACCCTGTATGGCGCACCGTCATTGTATTCGAGCGGATGGCCGTCAATTGTGTGCATAAGTATCACTTTAAGCTCAGGTGATTCTCTCTCCCGGAGGTTTTCATCCAGTGTGATATACCCGTCTCCGTTCACCTGTTCATAATCAAACACCCACATATATCCGTCATCTGCTGACACCCACATCAGATCATCCTCTTTCATTCCGCCTGAAAGTCCGGCAATATCGGACAGGAGTGGGCCTGTGCATCTGTAAGGGCCGTATTTTATCCCCACTGTTGATACTGAATATCCCCAGCCTGTCTGCTGTGGCAGACTGCTCAGGTCATCATAATTCAGTATTTTTTCTGTCCCGTCTTTATATACAAGCGTTATATTGCCTGAAGGTTCTTCAGCAGCCACTTTCTGATTGCCATTATCGCCCGGTGCTGATTCAGCACTGCCTGTGCATCCGGCAGAAAACGCCAGAAGAAGAACAACCAGAAAAACGGGCAGAAATCCTCTCAGAATATTTCTGATATAAATCATTTTGGCCAATCACTTCCTCTCCTTACCGGACATAGCCGCAAATGCTGCAACTCCAAGTGAGATAAGAACTGAGAGAAGAATAAATCCTGACCCTGATTTTTCAGCCGGAACTTCAGCTGAAGTATTCATAGATTTTTCTGCTGCAAGAGACTTTGAAGGCACTTCGTATCCGCCTTCATATCCGCCCTTAAATACTGTAATACTGTCAACCCATTTCACATTGTATCCGCCGGTCGATGGGTACAGATTGTCAAAGAGATGTATCCTCTCTTCGGGAAAACTAACCCTCATGTCGGTATTTCCGAATACATGAAGCCCTTCTTCATTGGTGGAATTGTCAGCAAAGAAAATTAATCTCATGCCGTTATAGTAGTCAGGAGGATATCCTGTGCCCTGCCTCTCTCCTTTGGCAGCCTCTTCACCATTATACCAGCAGAGGACGATCTCTCCCTGTCTTTCAGTTGCCTCATAAACATTTTCATAATCAAAGACAACATTGTATCCGTCTGAAGCACTGATCATAAGATCATCTCCGGACTGCATACCTCCGGCCATGTCGCAGAGATCCCGTACTGCTGTTCCCCTGACTGCACCGCGATCCTTAAAATTGGCGGTCTCGTTTAAATCCCAGCGTATCTCCCTGTCATCCGAAAATACAGGGCCCTGATGGAAGTAATGCGTCACACCGTCCCCGTAAACCGGCAGGTTCTCCTCCATCCATTCATAATCAACAGTCTTTTCTGAGACTGAACTGCCGTTTTCATCTATGACATATACTGTAACCTCAGTAGTTGGTTCAGCTGATGCCGTCATTACCAGTCCGGAAAGAAGCATTCCTGCCGCTAACAGTCCAACAATAATTCTTAATAATTTATTCTGCTCAAATTTCCCATTCATATCTTTAAATCCTCCGTACTGCAAAGCATGCAAAGACCGCTGCAATTATACAGAATACTGAGAGGGGAGTTTTTGTATTGTCGTCTGCTGTGCTCCCTTCTTTTGTCTCATCCCCTGCCGGAATTTCCGGTTCGTACATCTCAAGTTTTTCAACGTATTTTACTGAAAGACCACCTGAAGAGGGCCATTCACCATTGAAATAGTGCATATTCTCCTCACTGACGGTCTCTCTCATATCTTCATTGCCAAAGACATGATAACCCCAGGGATTTACTGAATCATCTGCAAAGAATACAATCCTCATGCCTGAGTAGAATTCCGGCGGGTAACCTGAACCCTGTGCCTTTGCTTCCGGAGATGACTCCTCACCATTGTACCAGCAGACACATACCGGCCCCTGACGTGGTTTTGGATTGTATATATTATCATAATCCAGCTTTTTTGAGAAACCGTCATCTGATAAAATCTTAATTGTCCCGCCCGGAGTCATACCCCCGACAGTATCACAGATGTCTTTGATGTCAGTGCCTTTTACAGCGCCCATATCGCGGCTGAGAACATTTACATCCTCTGCGGGATTCCACTCGTCAGCTTCATCAAAGGTCGGCCCCTGCATGTAATAGTGAGTAACACCGTCCCCGTAAACCGGCAGATTCTCTTCAAGCCACTGGTAGGTATAGGTCTTCTCGTCAATGAGACTGCCATCTGCACCAAATCTGGAGATTGTAAGCTCTTCTGTTGCACAAAATCCCGGCTGGATAATAAATACAGCCATCAGAAAGAGTACCGCTATTATTCCGGGGTGAAAACTGCTGAATTTCCTGCCGGAATTCTGACGGTACTTCTCATAATTGATCATCTTAATTTTCATATCTTTAAACCTCATACTGTGGATTAAATCCCTTTAAATGGGAGTTTTTCTGAAATTTTCATAATGTTCTCCATAAACCGGCTGTTGGGATAATGGTTGCCTGCTACAGAATAATCAATAATTTCTGGTGAATATTTTAAATCTCCTGTAGCAGTTGAGCTGTCGCCTGATATTACAGGTGAGATGAAGGATATATCAGCAGAACTGCCACCCGGAGGAACTTTTACCTTCATATATCCATATCTCTTCTCAACCGACATTTCAGGACTGTCTTCATCATCCGGATATATGCCGAGATTATACAGCTCCCCGCCTCCGGTACCGCAGGTGATGTAGGTCGCATTTTTGATTTCAAACCTCTCATAGGCATGGACATGGCCCGAAAATACTACAGTGTCCGGGGTATTTTCAAACGAATCGCCCCAGGCTTTGCGGATATTTGTCCACCCGCCGGGATGCCTCCCGTCACTGCTGTACGGCGGATGATGGAAGAAGATGAAATTCAGACCTGTACTTTCATCTGAACCGGAATTATGGGTATTATCATCTATAAGTTCTTTCTGAGCCGGGAACTGTACCGCTGCATTGTCATTGCTGTCAAGAAATACAAACCGGCTGCCTCCGATTTCTTCCTGATAAAACTGTGGATAGCCGAAGAGATCGTAATAATATGTGCTGTTCTTCTCATGGTTTCCGGGAGTTGTATAAAGCACAGTTGTATTGAGCAGGGCAGATGTCCGGATAAAAAATTCCTGCCACTGTAACGGGATATATCCATCGTCAACGAGGTCTCCGGATATTACAGCAAAGGAAGGGTCTTCACATGAACTGATACAGTTAATAACTGAGTTTACCGGAGCTTTTGTTCCGGCGGTTACGTTATCATCCGGAGATGAATGCAGATCAGAGAGCACTATAAATTCAAACCCGGAATTTTTGTCCGGAATTTTAAATGAGAACGGCTGTATCTGATCTTCTCCTCTCAGCAGTCTCCCGGAAACCCGGCATCCGGGATATGTTAAAATTCCGGCTGAATAAAGCATCAGACCGGAAATATTCTGCCTGTTAATACTGCTGTTTAAAATATATCCGTCTGTTTGCTCTTCTGTCTGTTCGTCAGTCTGCCCGCAGGTCTGATCTTCATCCGGTTCTGTTCTGCTGAAATGATACCTTATACTGAAATTATCATCATAACCTTCAGTGACCCATCTGACAGATATAACTCCCTCTGCTTTTTCTGTCATAAAAACGCCTGAAAAATAGTTTCCGCACTGTATCTCTTCGTGGGTTGTCAGTGCACAGGACGGCGATATTATAAGAAATAGTGCAGATGTCAGAATAAGAATTTCTGCTGTTTTCATGCAGAAATACCGGAGATTTATCATTGCATATCCTCAATAATTTCTGTCTTTTCAAACGGAAGAACAGTAATATCCAGAAGCCCTGATCGTACTGAACCATTTATAAACCTTATTTTGTAAGTTCCTATATTCAGATATGGAATGGTCACTGGTGTTACTGCACCTGTGTTTACATCATTAAGGTAAACCTTTGCTCCGGAAGGGATAGTGTCTGCAAATACTGAACCTGACGGATATTCCTCAATGCTGAAGTGGTAACTTCCGGCAGATGGGTCTTCTTCTCCGGCATGAACCATAAACTCCTTCTCTTCCGGAATATATCCCGGCTTTGAGATTACAGCTTTATGATGTCCGGCTGAGATATTCTCTATCTGAAAAGGTGTGTGATATCCGGTATCAAATCCGTCTATAAATATGTCTGCACCCTGTGGTTCAGAGTCAAAAAAAACATTGTAATAATTCCCTTCATATTCTGGTATCACAAATTTTCCTTCTACATAGGAATCTGCCGGAATGTAGTACGAAATATATTTATTTTCATCATCTATGCAGAGATATGTTCTGTCGTAATAGATCTCGTCTGATGTAAAAGGTATGCTGTATCTCTGATAAATTCCGTTTACGCTTGCAGGTTTACCATTGTAATCATCTGATACAAAAGAAACTTTCCCTGAGTATTTTTCACTGTCAGGAATAAATACCGGCGTTATACAGTTTTCATAGACATATATTTTTCTGCTTCCGTAACTGTCTGAACTGCCGCTGAAATCATCGTATGATTTCAGGTATATGGTATGCACTCCTGTTTTTATCCCGCTGATTATTTCAGGGGTTTTTTTGAAAGTATTACGGTTGTCTATGAATACCATCAGGTCTTCTGAAGAACCTTTCACATATAAACTTCCGGTCTCTGAAACAGTTTCGTTTCCGTTTTTCACCGAATGCAGTGATTTTTCAGATATGTGACTGTCTGAAGGTGTAAGTACTGGCCTGATGGTTTCATCTTCTCTACTTACCAGGAGATTATATGCTCTGAACCCTTCTTTTTCTAATGTGAGGGTTTTGCTGTAGATGTTATCTGATTCATATCTGTATGGCGTTATTTTTCCGGTATATGTACCATTAATGTAAATGAGAGCGCCCTGTGGCTCTGATTCAACAGATATTATCTTATTTTCATAAATATTCTCATTATAAGTTTCAGTATCATTCTCCGGGATATGCGTTGAATTTACCTGATAGATCCGGCTTTCATTAAAACCCACGCAGAGATCACAGTCATATTCCGGATTGTCAGGTTCACTTCCGGAAAATAACCTGAAGAAGAGATCTATTACTTCATCAAGAAGACTTTTCTTCTCTTCTCTGTAGCCGGTACATCTGTCACAGTAATCCGGATATATGGGCTGTGATGAATTGGTCTTTGAATAGTTATCTCCTGTTAAATCAGCGGATTTATTGGCTTTACTGAAAATTTCTGTGTCATCTTCCGGCTCTGTTTTATCTGTCGTGGTCAGATTTGTATCAGGCTCTGAAGTTGAAGAAATATCTTCATTTATTATTCCGGAAAATATCAGATTTCTGGCTTCAATATACCCTTTTTCAGACGAGGAGGTGCTGCTTTTTATTCCGGTTGTAGCCGATCTCCCGTCAAGAAAGAGAAATACATCAAAAGTCCGGTTTAAAAGCCCGTAGTCCTCATCGGTAAATATTTCAGACCATTCTTCTCCGTTAAATTCAAACGAGACATCTTCAGGGGACGGGTTTTTCATTCCGGTTGCAATGCAGGTGGCTTTCGCCTCTGAAATCCGGCTGTCCGGGCTGTCTGTGTCTGCATATGAATAATATGAACCATCGCCTGTTTCATATCCGGGCCAGATGATGTCACATCCCTCATATCCCTCCCAGAATGTCGTATCATTCCCTGATTTATCTTCAGTTAATAGTGCAATGCCGTATAATGTAAACTCTTCATTCGCTGTGCCTGCATTGGAGATCTCAATTTTTATCTCCGGATTTTTAATCCCGCTTAAATCAGGAGTATATGCAAAAGTTGCAGAATATTCCCGGTCACCGTCATCCTTCCGGTCATAATATTCTGCCTCTGCCATCAGCTTTTTGCCACCGGCAGTCAGTGAGATTTCAGGTTTTGCTCCGGAATTGTCATTTCTGTTATGTGAATCTCCGGCATAGACCCACAGCCTTGAATATGTGACATTTTCGTAGTCTGAAATTCCGGTATTGAGCGTTATCTCTTTTGTCTTTCCCTGACTGAGAATATATGGCTGGTTCTCAGAATAACAGATGTTAAGATTTCCTTTTACTTCCGATTTTTTAAATCTCTTAAGTTCGTCCCCACTGTATCCGGAGAAGTTCTCTTCCAGTACAAATTCAAGAACTGTTTCGGATGCCAGTGTAACGGATGCACTCTTTGGATCCGGTGTCTTATACCCGTCAAGTTTTACAGTTACTTCATAATCACCGTCATCAAGGTCTTCTATGGTAATGTCCGTTTTTCCCATATATTCATCATTGAGATAAACCTCTGCCCCTTTTGGTTCACTTGTGACTGTTATCTTTCCGGGCGGTGCTTCATCATCACTGTAGATGATTATTTTAGATATTCCCTGTACTGAAAGTCCGGTGGTTGCCGGATACTGGCCGTTGAAATAGTGACAGTATTCGTCCGGCAGGGAATCCTTCATATCCGTTACTCCGAATACGTGATCACCTGTCGGGTTTACTGATGTATCGGCAAGAAATGCAAGTCGCATGCCACTGCTGTAATCTGCCGGAACATAACCCCCGCGTCCGTCATCAAAGACTGAGTACCATGCAACTATTATCTCGCCCTGTGCTGACGTTGGTGAATAGACATTTTCATAGGGAAAATTCTTATAAAATCCATCCTGTGCCTGCACTCTGACAATGTCTCCTTCGTTCATTCCTCCGGCAAGGTTGCAGATGTCACGCAGTGATGTCCCTTTTACTGCACCGAGATCTTTTCCTTCATAGTTGATGTCCTCCTGCGGATTCCACATATCGTATGGGAGATCGGGATGAACTTCGCTCCATTTTGCCTCAAATACAGGTCCCTGGAGGTAATAGTGTGTTCTGCCGTCACCTTTTACCGGAAGGTTCTGCTCCATCCAACTGTAGTCTGCCGAATCTTTGCCCAGTACTGTGCTGCCGTCTTCAGCGTATTTTATTATCTCAAGATTTGTTGTTGCTGAGGCTGAACTTATTACAATTAATGATATTATTGTGATCAGGGTGAATGATTTATAACTCAAATTTCAGACTCTCCGGAGGTTTTCGGATTTGAATAATTTTGGATTTAAAATTAATAAATGTGCTGTTATATATTTTGTAAATAAAATCAATTTAATCAATTAAACTCGGTTTACTTGTCTCTGCGGCATCTTTTACTTGATGGTTAAATGTTCTTGCATAAGTATGCGCTCCGGAATTTACTGTACTTTAATTTAATTGATTAATTGTGGTTATTTTGTTTTTTAACTATTCCTGCGGTGTATTTGATAATTTATTCATTTATTTTGGCTATGTTTTTGATTTTAATCGGGTTAATTTAATTAATTTTACTGTATTGATTGGCGTATTTTTGCATGTTTTTTCTGAAATAAATGACATATGTTGCTTTAAATTCTTATTTATGTCATATTTTTTCTGTTTTTTATTCCAAATACTCTTTATAGAATATTTTTAAAATTACCACTGTTATCTAATTGAAATGAATTGGTATGTTGAGTTAATTTGATTTCGTTAATCTGGAGTATTTATGACTAATTTGAGACCAGAATGGAAAAGTGTGATATTTGCAGTTCTTCTGCTTTTATTTATCTTTTCAGTAAATCCGGCATCTGCGGCTGGCACTGATCAGGTGACAGTGAAAAAAATTGCCGCAGACGGAACATCAGTTATCAAAGAGATGACTGTTGATGTGGATTATATGGAGAATAACCTCGACGTTCAGGGAGACGGAACAACACATTATTATATGCAGGGGCCTGTCTTTGAAGACGGTGAAGACGGATGGACTGGTGTCCATCCCGGTGAACCATATAATATGTGGAATCCCCGTGAGGATGTAAACTCTTATCCGATAAAGGATATGGGAAACGTAAAAGGGACCGACACAAAGGACCTCTGTGATCTTGTAGGCGGTGCATCCGAAGGAGATGAGATAGTATTTGTTGCATCTGACGGTTATTCCAAGAAGGTAGGGTATGATAATGTTTACAGTCCGGAAAGCCGGCAGGGAAAGATAGTTCTTGCCTGGTGGAAGAACGGAAGCTACTCTGGTGATGGTTACACTGATGGTATGAAAAATATATTCTTTGCTGATACATCTGTCAATGAGTGGGGCGAACACATATTCGGCAATCAGGATATGAATGCCACACTTGATGAGAAGTACTGGCACTATTTTGACGGCAAACCTGCAACAACAGGACTTGGTGTTAAAAATATCAACACAATTAAAATTCTGACAGACGAACCGGCACCCACTACAGATGTTATCTTTGACGGCAGTGTCGCACTTGGCGAAGGCACGGTTGCAATTGAATCCGTTGAAGGCAACAGTTATGATGTCAATGAATTAACACCACTTGGTGCACTCTTTACCGTTGCATCTGAAGAAAGCATCTCAGTAAATGTCACTGATAAGAAGTTTGAAACTATGGGCATTCTTCTTCTCAACGATATTAATGAATACCTCTATGTCAAGGGCGGAGATTCCTGGGTCTGCTACCTGAATGGCAATCTCCTTGATGACTACAGCAATCCTGCAACTGAAGGTCTTAATACCTGTCCGCTCTCTGTAGGCGATGAACTCCTCTTCCTCTACGGCGGGGATGGTGTTACAGAGGCAACAGCAACTGCAAAGGTTGCAATAACGGTTACTTCCGGCAGCAGCTGCGATACCATCTTTGACGGCAGTGTCGCACTTGGCGAAGGCACGGTTGCAATTGAATCCGTTGAAGGCAACAGTTATGATGTCAATGAATTAACACCACTTGGTGCACTCTTTACCGTTGCATCTGAAGAAAGCATCTCAGTAAATGTCACTGATAAGAAGTTTGAAACTATGGGCATTCTTCTTCTCAACGATATTAATGAATACCTCTATGTCAAGGGCGGAGATTCCTGGGTCTGCTACCTGAATGGCAATCTCCTTGATGACTACAGCAATCCTGCAACTGAAGGTCTTAATACCTGTCCGCTCTCTGTAGGCGATGAACTCCTCTTCCTCTATGGCGGAGATGATGTTACAGAAGAGACAGCAGTTGCAAAGGTTGCAATAACGGTTACTTCCGGCAGCAGTTGTGATACACTCTTTGACGGGACTGTCACACTTGGTGAAGGCACAGTTTCGGTTGAATCCATTGAGGGCACCAGCTATGATGTCAATGAATTAACGCCTCTTGGTGCACTTCAGACAGTTGCCAGTGAAGAAAGTCTGGCAGTCAATGTCACAGACAAGTCTTATGATGATAAAGGTATTCTTCTTCTCAATGATATCAATGAGTACTTCTTTGTCAAACATGAAAGTTCATGGATCTGCTCTGTAAACGGAAAAGTGCTTGATGACTGGGGTAATTATGCAACAGAAGGATTCAATATCTATCCACTTTCAGACGGTGACAAAGTCCTCTTCCTCTACGGTGGAGATGATGTAACAGAAGAGACAGCAGTTGCAAAGGTTGCAATTGAAGTGTCATCCGGAGAACCTTCTGTATGGGACCTCAGCCTCGCCGGAAAGAGTAATGTTACTCTTACAAAAAGTCAGTTTGAAGCAAAAGTTGTATCTCATGGCGAAGCTGAATTTACGGATGACAACGGCCTCTGGGGCGGACTTCCGCTGTATAAGATCGTAGGAATTGTTGATGACAATGATCCTGAGACATTCAATACAGCACTTGCAGCAGAGGGATATTCAATAAAAGTAACATCCGAAGACGGATATTCAATCAACTTTGAGAGCGCTGACATCTCTGAATGTGATGGTTATATCATGGCAAACTCTCTGAATTCAACAGATCTGCCGCAGACTATCGGAGAAAAAGAAAAGCCATGCTATCCTCTAAGGATGGTTGGAGATGACGTTGGTGCCGGCCAGTTAATCGGAGCTATTGTGTCCGTTGAACTTATCGGACTTCCTGAGCCTGTTGAAGGCTGGTCAATCTCAGTAAATGGGGTTATCAGCGATAAGATTTCACAGGCGGAATTTGAAGAGGGCAGCTGCCACAGAGAGACTTACACAGATCCTGACGGAAATGAATGGTCTGGTGTTCCGCTCTGGGTAATTGTTGCAGTATCTGACAATATTGAAAGCACAAACCACTGGACATTCAGTGATGCTGCGGCGGCAGAAGGCTACACTGTTAAAATTATTGCATCAGATGGCTTCTCAAGAGAATTTGCAAGTGCGGACATTGCGAGAAATGACAGCTACATTCTTGCAGATGAATGCAACGGAGAGCCACTGCCTGATACCGGAGATGATTCAGCATATCCTGTAAGACTTGTTGGATCACCACTCTGGAGTGAGGAGAAGGGCGGATTTTCAGGTTCTGCAATCGGACAGGTTGCAACCATTGATCTTGTAGGGCTAATTCCTCAGCCACCTGTTGCCGGATCGTGGAATCTTACCTGTGAAGGAAAGATTGGTGCAGTTATTACACAGACATATTTTGAACAGGGCCTTGCATGCCACCATGAGTCCACCTGGACAGACGCTGATGAAAATGTCTGGAGCGGTGTCCCGCTGTATGACTTCTGCGGATGGGTTGATGACAGGGTACCGCACGGTTCTTCCGGATTTAACCGTGGACTTGCAGAAGCTGGTTATACGGTTATAATCACAGCATCTGACGGCTATTCCAAAGAACTTGACAGCAGCCTTATTCTTGAAAGCAAGGATAATTATTCAGTTAAAATAATCGTTGCAAACAAATGCAATGGTCAGGCGCTTGAACTTCCGCCGGATGGTTCATGGCCGTTAAGGGTTGTCGGCCCTGGTCTTCCTTCAGCAAGTTACAGTATAGGTCAGCTTGCAAAGATCAAACTGACTGACTTTGAAGAACCAACAGATATTCCAAAACTAACAATTGTCAAGTATGGTGCAGATCACGTAACTGAAGTTGCAAATGTATCCGTTGACTACACAGATCTTATTGAACAGTTTGCCGTACATGGTGATGGGGAGACATTATACAAATTTGAAGGACTGTGTTTCCCTCCGGCAGACCCCTGGGATCAGAATGAGACATATCCCGGAGGATTTAAGATCACCGAACCTATGAAGGGAACTTCAATAAAGGATATATGCAGCCTTGCAGGAGGCATGAACGAAGGCACAGAGATTACTTTCATAGCAAAAGACGGCTGGACAAGCAAACTGTCATACGATGTGATCTACAACGATCCGTCAGAGGTCCCTGCACTCGGAACACCCGTTCTTGCATGGTATGGATATACCGGAGACGGCAATGAAAAAGGTGCAATGCCTTATTACGAAGATGGATTCAGGGTATTCTTTGATACAGAGGATCACATCTTCGGACAGTATGATATGTTTGAGACAATCCCGGCAAATTACTGGCATTACAACTCAGGTCTGCCGTCATGTGCAGGTCTTTCAGCCAAATATCTGAACAGAATTGAAATTCAGACTGTGCCGGACCCCACATGGAACCTTGAACTTGATGGCGCAATTAATGCAACAATCTCAAAGGGTTACTTTGAGGCAGCACTCGGCTGTACAATGGCACAGGGTGAGGAATCACACAAGGTAGAGTTCACTGACAACAGCGGAGATGAGTGGTCAGGAATGCCGCTCTGGCTTTTATGCGGATTTGTTGATGACGACAATCCACACACCGGCAAATCATACAACGAAACGCTTGCAGCAGAAGGGTATAATATTGTAATTACCGATAGTGATGGAAATTCTGTTACAATTGACAGCAGGCTCACCATCAAAAGCAGTAATTATATCATTGCAAATGAGATGAACAACCAGCTCATTGATCCGGCAGACGGGAACTGGCCATTAAAGCTCACCGGAGAAAATATTACCGAAACAGATTCAATCGGCAATATTACAGAAATTGAGCTAGTATTTGAGGATATGCCGGAGATCATAATTCCGGATGCCTGCATCTACAATAATGGCACTGTTACAATTCCTGTGTCAGTCAGGGATTTAGTGAATGCTTCAGGAGTTGGTGTCAGAATTAAGTGGAATCCGGAAATTGCAGACGTTGAATCTGTAACCTTTAACAGTACAGTCTTCTCAGGTTCATCCTTTTATGCAAATCTCACTGATGGCATTGTTTTTGTTTCAGTTACCAATGAAGATGGCATGACTTCTGAAGATGAATCACCAATCTTTGATCTGAATGTGAGAGCTTCACTGTTCAAAGCCGGATATAGCTGTCTCTTTGAAGTCGTAAGTGCTGAATGGAGCGACCAGTCCTTCCTGAATAATAAAATGTATGGAATGGACGGTACGTTTAAAATAAGGCAGAGAGGCGACTTTAACAGAAATGGTTATGTGGATATTGGTGACGTTTCCAACGTTGCATATATGATAGCAGGCAAAGCAACTGTAATATATCCGGAAGCGGACTTCAACGATAATGGAGAGGTCGATACCGGAGATGCAGCCAAGATTGCCTGGTATTACATAGGCAAACTGGAATACCTCTAATTTTTCATTTTTTAAGCGTAATTTATTTCTTTATCTGCCGGATAGCTGATGATCTCTGTACTGCTCAATTGGCCTATGTCATGGTCTTAACAGACGCAGTAAGATAATTATTTTGCCTGCCGGAATGATATTTGGATATGAATAAAGTTTTGGGGTTATTTATCTCCGGAATATTTCTTATTTTACTGTTGTCTGCCGGATGCACCGGCACTGGCAGCGGAGATGAAAGCACAGGTGCGGACCCGCAGACAGAAATTCCGGCTGAAATACCAATACCAGATGAAATGCCGGATCAATACGGGCCGATGAAGGAGAACTTCAGTGAGATAATATCCGGTGTAAATTCCGGGCTTGAAGCTGTAAAAAGCGATCTGAAATCCGGTGCAGATGCTGTTGCTGCATTTGGGCCGTCCTCACCCGAAACCGGGAAGGTTATCTCAGATTATCTCGTTAAACACCCGTATTCGATCTCTTCACTTGTATTTGATGAAAATGGGATTGTTGTGAACGCATATCCGGACAATTACAGAAATCTTGTTGGTATGGATCTCGGCAGAAAAGGGATTGTGGCTCAGGCACCGGACGACAGAAAACCGTACCTGAGCAGTTTTTTCCGGATGGAAGAGGGCTTTAATGCATTATCCCAGGGTTATCCGGTTTATGATAAAGACGGATCATATCCCGGTTCTGTTGATATGACCTATAAATCACAGGATTTCCTCGGCAGATATATTAAACCTGTAACTGACAGCACTGATTTTGATGTATGGGTTGTGCAGACTGACGGGACAGAGATTTATGACACTACTCCTGAAGAGGTCGGACGGAATCTCTTAACTGATGAATCATATCAGAGTGATGATATTCAGGCGTTTGTCAGAGGGGTTATTGATAACCGGAATGGCACAGGAAAATATTCGTTCTGGGATAAGGAATGGGCAAATCCTGTTGAGAAATATGCTCTGTGGGATACAGCAGGCATTGACGGCACTGAGTGGAGAATTGTTATAACGTGGAGTAAAGATGGTGGCAAATCTGTTATTTCAGATGATGTAACCTCACTGCCTGCCGGTGTTTCAGCAGAATATGAAGTGCTCAGGGAATATGTTCACAGTGCTGCTGAATTTGCCCGTAATTCCGGAAAAGTTGAGGCACTTGCGGAATTCAACGATATTAACGGCTCTTTCACAGACGGTGATAAGTATATCTTTGCCTATGAGATGGACGGGACTGTTATTGCACTGCCTTTCCAGAAGGCCCTTTTAGGCAGTGACAGATCTGAATCTGTTGATCCAAACGGTGCTGATTTCATCAATGGTATGATTGATCTTGCGGAAGACGGCGGGGGATATATATATTATGTCTATACAAACCCGTCACATGACTACAGGAAGGAACTGAAACTCTCATATGCTGAACCTGTGGATGAGAACTGGTTTGTCGGATCGGGAATTTACGTCCCGGACATACCTGTGAATTTCAGTGCAGATGATATTGAGAAACTTGTTCTGAGAGTAAAGTCTGCAAGGCAGTATGCACAGGATAATGATAAAGAGACCGTAATATCTGAATATAATAATATCTCCGGAAAATTCGCAGAAGGCGGCTCATATATATTTGCATATGAAACAGACGGCACAACGCTTGCACTGCCTTATCAGCCGGAATTAATCGGGACAAACCGCCTCAATTTCACTGATATCTATGGTGTGCCTGTCCTGAAACTTGAGATTACTGAAGCAGAGAACGGCGGCGGGTTTGTCTATGTGCAGTATCCGGACCCTGATTACAATGAGAGCAGATTTAAGCTCTGCTATGTTCTTCCGGTGGATGAGAACTGGTTTGTCGGATCAGGGACCTATACTGAAAGCATATGATTATGGATCTGCTGGTCCGAATTAAATTCCGGAAGTTTCTCTGCCGGAAATATGGTCGGTTATAATGATGTGGCGGATTATAATGATCTGCCATATTGCATATTTTCAGATGGCTGAATATTCATTTCCCTGTCAGTCTGTCTGAAAGTTATTCATTATTTCACCGGATTTTCCGGTTCAGAAATACAATAAATTATATCTCTGTTCACATCTATCCTCTAACTCAGGCAGTTAAATTATCATGACCGAAATTCTGACTCCGGAAATTGTGATAGTCCTTGCAGTACTTGCAGTTACAGTGATTCTTTTTGTAACCGAGGCCTTCAGAATTGATGTAACTGCAATGATAATCATGCTGTCCCTTGGCCTTTTAGGGATTGTAACTCCGGCAGACACATTTTCAGGTTTTGCCAGCAATGCAGTGCTGACAATTATTGCAATTATGATCCTTGGCCATGGTATTGAACGCACCGGAATTATGTTCGCTCTTGCTCATAAAATTGTGGAAACCGGTGGTGTCGGTGAGAAAAAAATAATTGCTATTATATCTTCTGTAGTAGGATTTCTCTCAGCCTTTATGCAGAATATCGGCTCTGTTGCCCTCTTCCTTCCGGCAGTTCTCAGAATTTCATCAAAGACCCGTATTTCAGTTTCACGCCTGATTATGCCTATGGGATTTGCGGCTATCCTTGGGGGCACTCTTACCATGGTTGGGTCATCTCCCCTGATACTGCTCAATGATTTTCTTATTCAGGGCGATCTTGAGCCTTTTGGTATTTTTGATGTAACTCCTGTAGGTCTGGCACTTCTCCTGACCGGAATACTGTACTTTCTGATTCTCGGTCATTTTGTGCTTCCCGAAGTTCAGGCCGGTAAAAGTACTTATGGCGGCCAGAATGAACTGATTGAGACCTGGGATCTTCCGGGTAGTATGCACCATTATTTTGTTCCTGATAATTCCCGGATAATCGGACTTAAAAGGGAGGACCTTCATCTGCTGAGTAAATATTCCCTCAATCTTCTTGCAGTCAGTACCGGGAGGGATATATTGTATGCACCCTGGCGTTATACTGTTTTTTCAGGCGGAGATATTCTCACATTTCTTGGTTTTGAGGAGGAATCAGACCGGTTTGCCTCTGATTACGGTCTTTTTAAGGCGGAAGATCAGAAAGGACTGACTGAGAAGATTGGGGACATAAATGCCGGATTTGCAGAGATTATGATCCGTCCGAGGTCGTCAGTTGCCGGAAAGACTATCAGGGAAATTGCCTTCCGGAAAACTTACGGGCTTGAAATTATTGTTATACTCTCTCAGACCGAGGAGAGGAGAAAGAAATTTTCAAATACATATCTGAAAACCGGAGATACTATTGTTGTTTACGGGCCATGGGATAAAATTGAGGCCATAGGGCATGATCATGATTTTGTCTCTTCTGTGCAGCCTGAGAATAAGTCTGTCAGGAAGGATAAGGGCCTTATTGCAGTGTCATGTTTTTTAGGCGCTCTTATGCTCTCATTTACTGGATTGTCTCTGTCTCTGTCTCTTTTTACCGGGGCAGTTGCAATGCTTCTGGCCGGAGTTGTTACGCCCGATGAGGCATACCGGGCAGTGGACTGGAAGATCGTTTTTCTTCTTGCAGGCATGATTCCGCTTGGGATTGCAATGGATAAGACGGGTACAGCTGCGTATATTGCAGAAAATCTTATGGTTCTTATTGGAGACAGTCCGGTGATTGTTCTGCTCTTCGCAATTGGAATTCTGGCCACTTTTTTCAGTCTGTTTATGACTAATGTTGCTGCAACCGTTCTCCTTGTTCCGCTGGTAATTATTATCGGCAATTCGACAGGAGTTGATCCAAGGGGGCTTGCTCTGCTTGTTGCAGTCTGTGTTTCCAATTCCTTTATTCTCCCCACACATCAGGTTAATGCTTTTCTGATGAATCCGGGTGGCTATCACAATTCCGACTATCTCAGGGCTGGTGGAATTATGACTGTACTGTTTCTGGCAGTTGCTGTCAGTATGGTTTATATATTATTCGTGTGACATTCTCATTCATAAGTTTAGGGGATAATTATGATCATAAAACAGTTTTTCATTGAAAAAATTGCCCACAGTTCCTATCTTATTGGTGGTAAAAGGGCATGTGCAATAGTAGACCCCTGCCGTGATGTTGACCGGTATATTGCTGCGGCAGAGGAAGAGGGCCTTAAGATAACCCATATTCTTGAAACTCATCTCCATGCTGACTTTGTATCCGGTCATATGGATCTTGCAGACATCACCGGCGCTGATATTTATGCTCCGGGTAACGGTAAATGTCAATTTGAGCATATTCCGGTTGGTGAGGGTTCATCTTTTTCTATTGAGGATATGGATTTTTATGTCCATGATACTCCGGGGCACACCCCGGACTGCCTTTTGTATCTTGTCTCTGACAGGTCCAGGAGTGATGAACCTGTGGTTGCATTCACCGGAGATACGCTCTTTGTGGGGGATGTCGGAAGGCCTGATCTATTTCCCGGAATGGCTGATGAGCTTGCAGGCCAGCTTTATGACAATCTTCACAATATCGTTGAAAAAATACCTGATCACTGTATAGTATATCCTGCCCACGGTGCAGGATCACTCTGTGGTAAGGCGATGGGTGCGATGAGGCTTTCAACAATTGGCTATGAGAAGAAGTTCAACCCGGCCCTCCGGATAGATGATAAGGAGAAATTTATCAGATCACTGACTGAGGATATGCCTCCTGCTCCTGATCATTTCAGCAGGTGCAGTGATATTAACAGGAGAGGGCCGGCTCTTCTGAGTTCGCTTCCAAAACTTGCTTCTCTTGTACCCGAAGATTTTAAGGAACTGATGGATGATGACGATATCATTGTTCTGGACATCAGAGATTATGCCGGTTTTGGCGGACAGCATATTCCGGGCAGTTATCATATTGACATCGACAGCAATTTCTCAACCTTTGCCGGATGGGTGATTCCGCCGGATAAGGATATTCTGCTTGTTGGTGATGATCAGAAGCAGGCAGAAGAAGCTGTGGTAATGCTCAGGCGGGTTGGTATTGACGGTCTTGTTGGGTACCTTAAAGGCGGGACTCATGCCTGGGCTATGTCAGGATTTGATACTGCACATATCCCGCAGCTGTCGGCACATGAGGTTGATGAGAAGATAAATTCAGATGGGTTTCTTCTTATGGATGTCAGGTCACCTGAAGAGTTTTCTGAGGGGCATATCTTAGGTGCTGTAAACGTTCCGGCTATGGATGTAAGGGAGAGATTTACTGAATTTGATCCGGAGATACCTGTCATCTGCATGTGCAGAACGGGGCATCGCTCAAGCCTTGCATGCAGTCTTCTGAAGCAGAGGGGTTTTACAGAGGTTTATAATGCTGCGGGTGGATTTACAGGCTATCTGTCGGCAGGATTTTCTGTCTGAAGGGAAAATTGATAGCGGTGACAGTTATTTTTTTCTCCGGAATTCCGGCTTAATATCCTGATTCCGGAGAATAATTCAGTTATCTTTTTTAATTTTCCTGCTCTTCCGGATCTTTACTTTTTTTCATGATTTTTCCGGTTTAGATCGCCCCTGACTGATTTGCCGGATTCACAACCGGAGCATTTTCAGGGAATAAAGATAATATCCCTTCCGGGTAATAGAATGATTATGGATATTAGCCCCTTTTATGATCTGATTTTACTTGTGGTTTACTTCTTTGAGTTTGTGGGCGGACTTCTGATAATATACGGGGGTATTCTTGCAACCGGAAAGGTTCTGCTGCATGAGTTTGGTAAAAAAAGCTATTTGTACAATCAGATTAGGCTGGAACTGACAGGAAAAATTGTATTCGGGCTTGAATTTCTGATCGCGGCAGATATTCTTGCAACGATAGTCTCACCTTCACAGGAGGAACTGATTATGCTTGCAGCAGTTGTTATAATCAGGACTGTTCTTGGATATTTCCTTGAAAAAGAGGCCCGTGAATTCAGAATTGAAGAGTCCGGGAGATAATTGGGCAGTGATATAAATGGAGTGGTCTGTATGATTTTTGTGAGACTGACAGCAGCATTATCTCCTGCATTTTTGACATAATTTAATTTTGATTTCCGGAATTATAGATACTTTTTTAAATTATAATATTGTATTATTGTTTTATCTGAATGATACGTATTCTTCTGGTTGATGACCAAAAATATATAATACTCAGCTTAAGGAAGTATTTTGAAAGAGATGAAAGGTTCTCTGTTGACAGCGCTTATTCAGTAAAAGAAGGGCTTGAAAAATTAAATACGGGTAATTACGATGCAATAATTTCAGATTATGTTATGCCCGGAATGAATGGGATTGAATTTTTAAAGGAAGTTAAATCTCAGTACCCGGATATGTTATTCTATATCTTTACAGGCCATGGAAGAGATGATATTGCGCTTGAGGCACTTGAAAACGGTGCTGATTATTATCTTGAGAAGGGTTGTATGACCTCTCCCACATTAAAGGCTTTTAAAAATATTATTCTGACAGGCGTTTCTAAGAATAAAGCGGTCAATGAATTAAAATACAGTAACAGAAGGTTTGGAGAGATAATTGAATGCCTTCCGGAAGCCTCCTTTGTAATTGATGAAAATAAATGTATCAGTGCATGGAATAAAAACATTGAATTGTTATCCGGGATAAGTAAACCGATTGTTCTGGGGAGATCATTATATGAACTGCTGGCTTCTGAAAATTCAGTTCTAAATGAGATTTTATCTCTTATTCCCGGTCACATAACAGATACAGAATGTATTATAAACAATCCTGCCGGGTTATCGGATGTTATCTGCGAACATAAGCGACTTAATTTTGCTTATGGTGGTAAGGGAGCAGAAGTAATTGTCAGAATTGCACCACTTGGAGAAAAATGTCCGTATTATGCAGGTTCTGTCATTACAGTTACTGATGTAACTGAAATGAAGGAGACGATTAATGATCTTGCTCTGTTAACGGAAAAATATCAGTTTATCTTTAATAATGTAAATTCAGCGATTTTTATTCACAGGTGGGGTGATGACAGCCGCCCTTCAGATATCATTGAAGTCAATGACGTTGCAGTCTCTGCTCTTGGATATTCACGGGAAGAACTTCTCTCAATGGTTGTTGGTGGACTTGATGAGGAATGCTGCCGTTATGATCTGCCGGAGATTTGTGAAAATATTGAGAAGTATGGAGAGGCTGATTTTGAGATGATACATGTCTCAAAGGATAAAAAGAAACTGCTGTGTGATGTCCATGCCCGTATTTACACAAACTGTGGGTTTAGATATGTAATTTCGGTTGTCAACTACAGGAAAGTCTATAGTGCAGAAAAAGGTTATGAGAGATAATTTTGTCTGCCGGAAATTTTCAGACAAATGAATATGCGGGCCACGGCCCTGTGAAACGGACAAAGTATCCATCTTTATTTGAGATCTCTTCTAAAAAGTCCCCAATTTTTTTGTAATCATTATCATCCGCCAGGCATGAGAGATTAAGCAGCATTATTTTTTCAGAATCGTTTGATTTTCTGCATTTATCCACCTTTACTGCGGATGAGATACTCTCTATTTTATCTGTATATTCATCTGAGAGCGAAACAAGTTTTTCACCCCGGATCTTCTCGTTGATCTGCTCTATTTTTTTATTGTACATATACTCAGCGCCGGCACCTTTATTCTTAATCTCTTCTCTGATTTTCATAATCTCTTCATTATCTTCAGGGTTGCCGGTGAGGGCTGAAGGCGTACAGAAGATCTGGATTCCATACTCTTTTTTTCCACTTAAAAAATCCAGTTTCTTCTTCAGTGAATGATATTCATCTGCAAGCCAGTCTTTCAGAACTTCTTCAGAATACTGAAGATCTGTGCCACATATAATTGTGTCAAATCCAAATGGCAGTACTGTCTCATATCTCTCAATGGCCTTATCAATAACATTCTGGTGGGTATTTACCCAGTTTGTTACAGTTTCCTGATTGTCACTCTGGTAAGGTTCCTCACTGCATTTATGCACAATTGCTGTAAGCGGGAGATTGTCAAGTGGTATGGTGTACACTGAACTTTCTTCAATGCCAATATTTCCAGGATTAAAATTATCCTGCCGGTTGGTTATTGCATACAGGTACAGAGCTTCTTTATTATTATTTCCATTATTATTGCTATTATAATTATTATTGTTGTTATTGTTGTTGTTATTGTTGTTGTTATTGTTGTTGTTATTGTCGATGGCTGTACTGTCATTAATATTTATATTTTCAGAATCAGATTTGGTAATATTCTCGGCATTTATATTCTTGTCATAAGGTCCGGTAATATCGTCATCAGTTTTTATATGATCATCAGCATTTATATTCTCATCATCTGATACGATTTCCGGATTTAAACCCTTATTCCCGTCTTTACTGCTGTTTACACGGCTGTCAGTGAGATATATGTTATTATTAAAATCATCATTTGTTGAGACATATTCATTTTTTCTGCTGATATTGCCGTCAGTGCCCTTATTGTCTGATTTATTTACTGAATTTATACCCGAAAAGATGACCGGATTATCTTCTGGGATATCCTCGCTTCTGGAGATAAAATTCATATCTTTCAGTGCATCAGTCTCATGCACTGCATTCAGTACCCGATTAAATTTCTCATTGATCTCTTTTATCTTATTTTTTTCAATTTTTTCTATTTCTTCAGATTTTTTTATTTTTTCAGATTTTATTATTTCTTCAGATTTTTCAGTCTTTTCCGGATTTGACCTCTCACCTTCATTTACGGCTGATGAATAGGTTTTCTGTATTAATGCCCGGAGCTGAGCAGCTGATTCTTTCCGGACGATCTCAATGATTTCAGTTTTTATCTCATCAAAGGATTTCTGCATCTCTTCTCTGACAGTCCGGGAGATAATTTCTTTTAACATTCTCCCTTCTGCTGAATAATCATAATTATCAGAATAATCTTCAGGACAATTACTGCTGTTATTATGCGTCTCATTATCAGGACAATTATCGCCGCCTGGCCGGCCATCCGAATTATTATTTCTCATCTAATCTCCTCAGGAATTTCCGGATTTAATATCTGATTGAGCAGATCATCGACAAGATCATCAAGACCATTACGAATCTCCGAAACCGTGTCAGTAAGATCATGCTCCACTTTTATCTCTTCAATTGCAATATCAAGTTCCATAAGTGCCTGTCCAAGACGTTCTATCTCATCGTCAGTCAGTCTGCCTGAGTCCATCCGTCTGATAGCCTGAATCCTTATTGCGTCACGTACAATCTCAATTACAGCTATAACTATTCCCAGAATGCCTGATTTAAGATTATCTTCGTCTATATCAAGGGCCATTTTGAATAATCTCAGTCATCTGTCATCTCAAAATTTGCTTCAAAAATTCCGTTAATGAATCTCTGTTCAATAAGTGCAACTCTGCCGGGGAGAGGAATTATCTTACGGTATCTTCTTGAACTGCTTTTTGCCTCAAGATTTATGGATTTTTCCTTGATCTCCAGTTTAATCTCATCCTCTGTAACTCCGGGAAGCTCAGCTATAACCCTGACAGAATTGTCATATTTTATGACATCGACAACCGGTTCAGTAAAACCGGGTTCTTTTTTCCTCTCCGGTGATTTAACTCTGCTCTCCTGCGACAGAGTTCTTATATTATAGCTGTAGGATACCTTTGGCTTTCCTGAATAACCATCCTGAATTCTTTTTTTAATTTCAATATCTGCTTCATTAAGTCTGCTTTCAAGTTCCGGTGCAGTCAGTTTCAGCCTGTTTACAAGCTTTCCAAGTCCGGGCATTATCTGGTCAATCGTCTCTTCAACAATGTTTTTATCCGTACTTTCTTCTGAATTTTCACTCTCTTTTTTCTCTTTATCTTCCATAACTTCCCCCTCCGGGCTGCAATTATTTGGTTCTCTGCTTAATTTTCCTGTACCTTTACCAACTGTAGGTTTTTACGTCCCATAATGGTTTTTCCGGATTGTCATATGATATTGATATCCGGAATTGTGTCGATATTACGGGCAGTTTTAGTTAACTTACTCTGAGATTACTGAAATTGTATGGCGGAGAAATAATATACCTGATATTTACCGCATCTCCGTATTTATTCTCCATATCGCTCAGTACTCTGTCAAACTCCGGTATTTTATCATTCTCAACCAGAAATGCACTGTTTAATACCATCAGTTTGTTTATGCTCCGGCATTTTATATCTGAATCAGCAATATTCTTAAGACTCCTGTAAAAATCCTCTGCAATCTTATTTCCTTTCTTATCAAACTCTTCTGAAACAATTCTGCCGATTTTAATCTTTATGTTATGGTTTAATTTATCGTTTTGATCCTTAATTCCGGCTGAGAAAATACGTATTTTTTCATTTTCATTGTATATATCCTCAATAAGTTTTTTTTCATTCAGTGAGACATTGACCCCAAGTTCAGTCTTACCCTTAAGGTTTCTGAATAATTTTTTAATGGCCGCGTAATTTTTCATTAAAAATGCTTTTATGTCCTCCTCAGTTGATGCCTGTCCAAAACCCATAGGAATTACCGGGAAATGCTTAGAGGCAGTCTCCACAACTTTTTCATGTACCATTCCGTCATCAAGTATTTCGTACTTTTCAGACCAGGCATCAGCAACAACGGCAGATATATCCTTATAATGAATGGAGTAGATCTCTTTTTTCTCCCTGTCATTCATCACAAAAGAATAATTTTTCCGGTTCGCAATAATACAGAATACATACTTGTAACGTGCTGTATTTATCCTTTTTTTTGCAGTAGTTCTCATTTTTAACCCTCTAAACTTTTACTGGTAAATTTCGGATGATAATCGGTCAGATGTTACTTTTATTAATTATTGATACATCGCATAATAATCCGTGCTGATGACTGACATCAAATCAGTTATATTATGTTTACTGCTTAGAATTCTTTCTTAAGCCACAACCTGATATATACTGTCTTCTTCTTTTCAACTTCAGCGATTCCGATCTCTGTACCCTCACATTCAAGCCCCGGTATTATATTAACCGGGGAAATCTCCTCAGTTTTACTGTGTGTCTTCACATCCGGAGATATCTTCATGATATTATCCGGGTAACTCCTCTTTCTGAAAGCTTTTTTTCTGAATCTCCATCTGTTCATAATACTCATTTTCCATCATCTCCGGTCATCATCTGATAATCTCTGTGACCGGTTTATAATCCGGAAATTAACCTGTACAATATTCATTTAATTCTGTCACTGCAGCAGATCAATGGCAGATTCATCTCCCGGAAAAATTTCGGATGCAAACTTTGCCACTGAATTTATACCTGCAATCTCTTCCGGAAATAATGGTGCGGTTATTATCTGCATTTTTGACCCGCATTTATCTATTGTCTCATCAATGTACTTCTTCTGCATTTTTCTTCTTTTACCGCAGAAGATGCAGTTGTTTTGAGGAGTGATGCCATTAATGATCAGCCTTTTAACCTGTATTTTATTCAGATCCAGTTCATTAATAAGTCTCACTGTTTCAGAGACTGAGAGAAATTCGGGGATCATAACAGGAATAAATTCTGTAATGTCCGGATTTATAAGCACATTCTTTATAGACTCAACTGATGACAGAAGTTCATTCAAAGTATTTTTGAGAATATCCTCAGATGTATCCATGTCAAACCAGACTTTTATGGTGTCAATTTTACCCGATATTTTAGAATTAAGGGTAATTCCGGCCTTTGCGTACTTTCCAATCTGATCAGGAAGATGAAGAAGACGCATGGTATGACCGGTTGGTGCGGTATCAAGGACTATTGCATCATAATCCTCAGAAAGCATATTCATGATATATGCCAGAAGAAACAGCTCTTCAACTCCGGGTGCTATCTCGTCCGGAATTATCTCTGTATCACTTTTTTTCACCGGAATTATGGATGATATTATTTTATAGAAGAGATCACCATAGGTGCTCTGGAACTCTTCTGAAAACTGTTCCGGTTTAATCTCAACAGCACTTAAATATTCATTGATCTCTGTAATTTCACCGCCGATCTCTCTTTGAAATATATCAGATACTGACGAAGCAGGATCAGAAGATATCAGCAGAACTTTCTTTTTCTTCTCTGCCAGATTAACTGATGCTGCGGAGGCACAGGTTGTCTTTCCAACCCCTCCTTTTCCGCCAAAAATAATCAGTTTAGTCTGTGAATCCTGAATTATTCTCTCAAAATCCTGTTTTAGAAGTCCATTGCCTGCCATATCTTCTTCTCTTTTCTGTTTTTCCGGTCATGGAGATCTTCCGGATAATAACCACTGCCTTTCATATCTTTGGCGGCAACATCTTTCTGTGCCGGCATTTCAGGACCGGGAGCTTTCAAATCCCCGTTATTTTATAGTGGGAGAGGTCATCTCCTGCGAAAGCGTATTTATTGTGAATGATAGCGTATTATCGGCCGGACTGCACAACCGGAGAAAGGCCACAATGATGTTTTATACCAAATGCACGCACTGAAGCAGCAGTGCGATGGTTGTTCATATATCCGTGACTCAGTCCGGGGTAGTTGTCAGATCTGAAAAGCCTTTTTTAAGCATTATTTCGGATGCGATAATATTCACAGTTCTCCCGTTTTTAAGCCTGATATCAATATGCCGTGCATTTATATTGCCTCTGTCAGCTTCCTCATTAATTCTGACTGATATGATGTCCTCATGTTTTATGTCCATAAACATTTCCGGAGGTCTGGCCCTGTAGTGAAGTATTCTCTTATCAGTCAGGCGGATTTTTCCGCTCTTCCATGTACCTGAGATTCCGTTACTATACCAGTATGAACCGGGAAATTCTGAGATTAATATCTCATCATCATTCTGTGAAAAAGGTAGTAATCCGGCGTTCTGTCTGTGATTTTCTCTTGCTGAGGCACGGATGGCCGAGTCCCAGTCATGCCACATGCCGTATGAAAGCATTGTCTCAACACTTGCCACAAGTGCATTTAACTGAATTGCAATCAGTGGAATGCCGGCCAGTGAAACTATTGCATCGGCATTTACTATCACACCCTTATCAAGAATCCGGTCAAGCAGATCTACAAGAGTTGCTTTGCTTTCACGCTCTGCTTCCATCATCAAGCATATTCCTGCCGTTTGCCTTCGCACTTACCCAGCCGCACCAGGGACAGCTCTCATTTAGTAACTCCTCGACAGGAACAGTTTTACCGCATTGTGGGCATGTCTCTTTTTCAACGATTGCATTATCCCATGCAGGTTTATTAAAATCTGTCCCGGCCGGAAAGCTGAGGCCGTACTTTGCTGCCGTTTCAAATGATGCAACCGATGCCCTGAGACTAATTCCAAGCAGTTCTATTCCGGCAATGGATACAGTGATGTCAGCATTAATGATCAGACCTTTGTCAAGAATCCGGTCAATTACATCAACAAGTGATGCCGGAGAATTGCTCCTTTGTGCTTCAAGCATTTGTTTTCACTTCCACAGATTTGCTCACTTAATATTCCTCAATCTGTTCTATTGACGTATCCCCTCTCTTTCTCATTCCTGTTCTTGACAGTTCACATATGTCCCCTTCTTCATCTACAAGAACTTCGTAAATGCCTAAAAGATCCATTGAGTCGGGTATGCCTCTCTTCTCAAGAAGTTCGATCTCAAGTCTGAGATTTTTCGTCTCCGGATCTCTGGTCATACCTGTAAGTGAGTTTATGGGCATGCCCGTAAATTCTGAGGTGTTTATTTTGGCATTCTCAATAATCTGGTTTAGTTTCATATTCTCAGTCCTGCATTGCAGCTGCAAGGCGTTCTCTTAGGTCTCTGTTTATCTGACTGTAATCTTCCTGATTAATATTTCCGTTCTCATACTCAAGGCGTATTTCAATTATCTTCTTTCTGATGGACTCTTCAGATAAGAGCAGCTCATCATCCACCTGTGCTGATATCTCTTCTAAGACTTTCATGCCAATTGTAAACGGAATTTTAAGGATGTCATCAACAATTAATACAATAATAATACCTCCATAATCTGTAAGATATTCATAGTCTTAGGTTTATAAAATCATATGGTGCTGACACAGTATAGTTTAAACTGACGGTTTCTGAGTATTTATCTTCAAGATCATTGACTGCCAGATCAAAATTTTCTTCATAAACTTTGTCCACAAGAAATGCTGCATTTAAAAACATATCATTGTTGAGGTTTTTATTAATTTTTACTCTGTCAGAGAAGGGTTTTAATTTTTTCAGAAATTCGTTTCCTGTACTGTCACTTCTTCTATCTATGGAATCTGATACCTTCTGTCCTATTTTAATCTTCATCCTGTGATTTTTAAGGTCATCCTTCCGGTTCAGATGGTTATGCATTATTCTTATCTGGTCATCAGAATCACACAGGTCCTTTAAAACCTGATCCATCTTCCATGATGCCTTTAAGACAAGTTCTCTCTTTCCGGAGTACTGCTGCATCAGAAGACCGAGGCGGTAGCTGTTCTTCTCCAGAAATGATAATATGGACACTTCTGATGAGATCTGTCCAAATCCCATAGGGATCAGGGGTGAATATTTCAAAACTTCCTCAACCACTGACTGGTGCATCACTCCGTTGTCAAGAATCTCATGTTTCTTATCTTTTGTTTCAGAAACTACAGCACAGACTTTTTTGCGTGACAGTGCTTTGATTTCAGTATCGTCAATGCCGGTTATCTCCGGCAGATTTCCGGCAGATTCTGAGGGTATTATACAGTAAACATATCTGTATGAGGCACTTTTTGGTGATTTTTTGGATGAATGCCTCATAGAGTTTCCAAAAGTTCCGGCTGTTTTTTTCCGGCCTGATCTCTTATCTGACCTTCTCTCAGATGACATGCCACTGTCATTCTTCTCTTCAGTATCCAATCTCGATCTCATCAAAAACACCTGTTTCATCTGATTCTTTTAGAGAATTCGTTCCTTTTTTCTCAGATTTTAATTTATCTGCTGAAGATTCTGTTTTTGGGATTTTTTCATTCCTTAATTTCTGAATCAGGCGTGCCTTTTCCTTCTGCTGAAATGCCTTCATAAGGGATTTCTGCATCTTTTCCATCTTTTTTTTGTGGTTTGCATCCTGTCTCATTATTTTTCTGTATTGTTTCTCAGGAATTGTAATTTCCCCGAATTTCTCTACAATTTCATCCTTTACCCGTTTTTCTCTGTATTTCGTCCTGCAGTTCACTCCATTTTTCCTGATAATATCAAGGCTTGATTTTACTCTTGTGCACATACCTGTTCACCTTAAATCCGGCACAGTTTTTTCTTCCTTAAATATGTCATTAAAAATGTCATCAATGACAATTTCAGGTTTCAGTCCGTTTTCATTATCAAGACCGATTTTTCGTGAAAGAACATCAAGGCATACTTCTCTGAATGATTCATCGTTAACGCCTGAGGTTGTCTTTGCTATAACTATTGATGACCGCAATGTTGGCGGAAATTCACATAAATCAGAATCCCTGAGTTTTCTTATAATTTTTACAATTATGTCTGCATCATGATATGACTGGCCGGATTTTGCCATTACTATCGCAATTTCTGTCTCTTTGTCGTAATAATCCATATCCAGAGTTATCATTCTGTCAATGAGGGCATCCTGTGAGCGGTAAACTCCGGCGTATTCTTCAGGATTGCTCGTAAAAATGGCTGAAAAGTCAGGATGAACTTTTAAAAAACTGCTGCTGTTTGTACGGCTTGCCATCCCCGGTATTGGAAGTACTCTCTCTTCAAGAACCGAGAGAAGTATATTATTTGCCTCCGGCCTTGATCGTGTAAATTCGTTGTAGATCAGTGTGAATCCATACCTGCATGCTGCTGTAAGTCTTTCATCGACCCATTGTTTTTTGTATGATTCGTCAACTTTTGTAACTCTTGATACAAACTTATCCACAACCATATGCTTACGATAACCCTGCTCCCCTCCTATAAATGACGATGTGCTGTATTCGTCATCACCATTTATAAGAATGACCGGACGATTGAGCAGGGATGCGACATGCATGGCAAGGGTTGTTTTTCCGCACCCTGTCGGCCCGGAATAATGTATTGGGTAGCCTGCATTAAGATATCTCAGTCCCCTTTTTGCCAGTAAATTTATAGCTTCTGTATGAACAAAACCTTTTGTCTGCCTGGGATTGATGACTGTGACTTTCTCTTTTCCTGTTGTTGTTTTTGAAACCATTATAATCAGCTTTCCCCTCAAAATCAGAAATTGGGCAGGATATTATCATCCTGTCCGTTTTGGCTTAAAATTAATCTCCTGCTCAGGCAGGAAAGTAATTGACATCTATTTTTTTAATCGACTCTTCGTCAAGCAGTTTCTTTGCAGGGCGGATCAGTTTCCTCCATTCAATATCGAGTTTATCTCCAATATCTCTCAGAGAAACTCCGTTGCCTGAATTCTGAATTGCATCGTATATTTTTCCGGTTAAATTCTCAAATTCGCTTTCATGAATTTCTTCGGAGTCTAAACTGCTCATCTCATCATCTGATAGTTCGGCTTCATCAACTGTCACATTCTTTGGATCTTTAGTATCTGAAGCTGTTTTTGGCTCAGGAATGTTAATCTCCTGTACGGCGATTTCTGCCTGAATTTTTACTTCCGGAGGGCCGGTCTCTCCACCGTGGCTGTACTGAATGTCTGTTGAATCTTCTGAAATGTCATATGCTGTATTTTTTATCCAGGCATTATGCATCCGGCTTCTTTCGTTATTATAACCATCCAGTTCAGTTTTAGCGTCATTTAACAGTTTATGAGTGTAATCTTTTAGCTCTGAGTTTGATACCGATATATCTTTTAATCTCTCTGAGATGTCTTCCATCAATGCTTTTGAAATGCTGATGCGATTTTCCCGGATTGATTTTCTCTCTTCTGCAGCCTCTTTTTTGAGCTGAATTTTCTCGTTTTTAAGATTTGTTCTTAATATTTCGGTTTCATCCTTCCTGTTATCCGAAACCCCTTTTATCATCTCTCTTGTCTCTTTTTCAAAATTTCTGATGTTATTCCTTAAGTCAGACAAGTCCTCTTTTAGAGTTTTCATCATAATTTTTCTGTTTTCCTTTCTTTCAGAGGTGAAACATTCAATGAGATTTTCCGTTCTGTCCCTGGACTCTTTTACATCACCCTTTAAACGTTTTTTTACCTGAGTCATCTCTTCTTTTAGTGCTTCTCCTTTCTCCTTCCTTTCAGAGTTAAAACATTCAATAAGATTTTCCGTTCTGTCCCTGGACTCTTTTACATCACTCTTTAACCGTTTTTTTACCTGAACCATCTCTTCTTTTAGTGCCTCTCCTTTCTCCTTCCTTTCAGCCGAAATTCCGGAGATCATTAGTTTAGTCTCTTTCCTTCTGTTCTCTGCTTCTTCTTTTCTGATCTCTGCTTCTTCTTTTCTGTTGATGGCCAGTTCACGTCTGTATTCTGATTCAAGATTAATTTCCCCACGCAAAAGAGCCATATCCTCAAAAATAGTCATTAGTAATCTCTCATAAATATGGGAAGTTGGGCCTATGCCGCAACTTCCTCGGCAAGAAGCCCTACTGCCTCTCCATATTTAATCCATGTTTCAACTGATGATATTACCACACGGGCTTCAACAGCTATCAGTTCAATTCCTACAAGGGATACGCGAACCCATGCATCAACTACAACTCCCTTGTCAAGGATTCTGTCCACAACATCCACAAGGCTTGAGGATGAATTCATTTTTTCTACCATTATTTATTCACTCCTTATTTACAGAGACCATCTGAACGTTGTCAAACATTCATTAGCTGATTTTTCTCCTAAATGACGGCCCCATAGAATGAAATGCTCTTCGAGGAGATATATCTTAATTGGTATTTCAGAATCTGTTTTAAAAAAAGGAATGAATTATTTTCTTATCTCGCTTAATGCAGAGTCTAAATGAGATTCCCGGATTATTAGATTGTCCAATTCATCATCACCGCCTGCAAATTCTTTAATTGCAAGGTGAGCAGCATTTTTGCATATGAACTCCAGTTCTGCACCTGAAAATCCTTCTGTCCGGCCGGCCAGAGAATTAATAGATATATTGCCGGCTAAAGGCTTATTCTTAAGGTGTATTGTTAGAATTTCAGTTCTTGCATCTTCGTCCGGCAGAGGCAGTTCCAGTACAAAGTCAAATCTTCCCGGACGCATGAGAGCAGAGTCTATAATATCGGGCCGGTTTGTGGCTGCAAGAACAATTACTCCTTTTAACTCTTCAATGCCGTCCATCTCTATGAGGAGCTGAGAAATAACCCGGTCTGCATTCCCATTGGCCTCACCTGCACTTCTTGCCGGTGCAATGGCATCAATTTCATCGAAGAAAATTATGCACGGCGCAGCCATTCTGGCCTTTCTGAATATTTCCCTGATTGTTTTTTCAGATTCGCCGAGATATTTTGAGAATATCTCCGGCCCTTTTACAGATATGAAATTTGACCCTGTTTTTCCTGCAACTGCTCTGGCAATAAGGGTCTTTCCTGTACCGGGAGGGCCGTGCATCATTATGCCTTTCGGAGGATTAACTCCTGCATAACGGTATAATCCGGGCCTCTTAACCGGAAGTTCAACCAGGTTTTTTATTTTCTCCTTTATCTCCGAAAGCCCGCCTACATCGCTCCATTTTACATCAGGCCTCTCAATAAATACCTCGCGAAGGGCAGAAGGCCTGACTTCAAGCATTGCTGAATTTATGTCATCATTTGTGATTACAAGTCCGGAGAGAATACTGTATGGAATATAATCCTGTGAAAAGTCAATCTCAGGCAGAATTTTTCTGAGTGCACACATTGCAGCCTCACGGCACAGTGCTGCTATATCTGCACCGACATATCCGTGTGTGGCTGAGGCGATCTCTTCTATTGCGACATCGTCCTCTATTGGCATGCCTCTCATATGTATTTCAAATATTTCCTGTCGCCCGTCTCTGTCAGGTATTGCTATCTCAATCTCACGGTCAAATCTTCCGGGTCTTCTGAGGGCCGGGTCGAGAAGGTTTGGCATGTTTGTTGCGGCTATTACCATAACCTGCCCTCTCTTCTGTGCTCCGTCCATCAATGCGAGAAGCTGAGCCACAACTCTCTTCTCTACCTGTTTTTCCCCGCCAAGTTCCTCTCTTTTAGGCGCTATACTGTCAATTTCGTCAATAAAAATTACAGCCGGAGCATTTTTCTTTGCTTCTGAAAAGATCTCCCTGAGTTTACCTTCGGATTCACCGTAATATTTACCCATGATTTCAGGGCCGGATATATAGATGAAATGGGCATTGACTTCGTTTGCAACCGCTTTTGCAATCAGGGTTTTGCCTGTTCCCGGAGGGCCGTAGAGAAGAACACCTTTTGGCGGATCTATGCCCACCTTTTCAAAGAGTTCCGGATATCTGAGTGGGAGTTCTGCCATCTCCCTGATCTTTTGCAGCTGCGGCCTTAAACCGCCTATATCTTCATATGATGTGAAACCGCGTTTTTTTTCCGGTTCTTTAGATGTCTGCCCTCTGATTCTGATTATGGTATTTTCATTAACCACTCCTGCGTCCGGATGGGCATCCTCAATATGAAATGTGATCTGCCTTCCAAAAACAGCAAGTCTTACCATGTCATCCTTCTGAAGCGGGTATCCTGAAAGAAGGCTACAGTCAATGTCTTTTCCGGATGTTGATTCAAGTGGTTTTAGTACTGCCATGTCAAGAGGCGGTATTTCTGTTCTTTCAAGAGTGACGGTCTCATTGATTCCTGATTTTATGTTGGTCCTGATTATGCCGTCTATCTGAATGCTGCCGTCCATCCCGTCTTCCGGATATGCAGGAAGTGTCCTGGCATAGGCAGAGCGTCCTCCTTTAATATTAACGATGTCCCCCGTGTTCAGACCCAGTTCTGCCATTATTTCCTGATTTATACGGGCTATGGCTCTTCCAACGTCACGCGGACGTGCCTCTTTAATAGTAACTTTCATTTATCCTCCGTTCAGAATATGTGCATATACCTTTGCAGTGTCCTCTCTTCTCTTATCAAGAGTTATTTTTCCGGTTTTTGTTGGGGTGTAGATCTTTTTATTCCCGCTCTTATGGGTGCTCAGAACATCTTCATACTCCAGTTCCAGGAGATAAGAATAAACTCTTGTCATAGGAATTATGACTCCAAAACGGGTCTGTATCTCTCTGATGATATCCAGTCCCGACATTGGGCGGTTTAGAAGGGATATTATTACTGTGTCAAGTGATTTTCTGATTACATCTTCCACAATATTCTGATCAACCATATTCATCAGATTCTCAGAATCGCCCGGATTGTTTCTGCCGATAGGAAATGAGATGAGATGTTCGTCATTTGTCTCCATTATCACTCTTGGAATCTCTTTTGAAATCCTGCTGATCTCGCTGGCTTTCAGACTTTTAATATTAAATGCATATATTCCTGAAATCGGGAATGACTGCTCTTTTTTCTCATGGATTATATTTTTGAGCAGGATTATATTTTCAATCTCTTTTACTTTGGAGAAGTCAAAGAGGAATCTGAATGCCATCAGTGAGTTTGATTTATATATTCTGTCACAGCATTTTTCAATCGATTCTATGAGATTGTCTATACCGTTTCGTAACTCAAAAATTTCCATCCTTCTCTGCTGAATGTCTTCGTTAAATCTCGTTAATATCTGTGTATGGTAAAATCCGTACAGGCAGAGTTCTGAATTTGTAAGTCCGTGCTCAAGTCCGCTTGTAAAAATCGAGTATTTGTCAGCACTGTCGCCATAAAAATAAAGGATGTCTTCACTGAAAAAATCATTCAGTAGTATAATTTTTTTGTTTAATTTCTGATTTACATTCTCTCTCATATCCCCATGACCCCCGGAATTATGATATTATGTAGTATTTTACATACTGGTGCAGTCAATATTTATATCTATCTTACAGTCTTCAGCTATCTTTATTTGAGCATCTGATGCTCAGTTATTACAGATTATTCTGATTGTCCACTCCGTCATTTATCCAGTGTATTGCTGCTCTTCTGTCATAGTTGTAGATATAATAATTGATCTCATCTGAGAGTCCGGGAGTAATATTGTGAGTTGCACCTATAAACAGAATCCCTGTATATCCTTCCTTTAATGAAGAATTTATTCTTTCAGCGATAAATCTGTCTCTGTTAATACCAAGTCCGTGCAGTTTTTCTCTGTATTTGAGTGACAATTTATTCTGTTCTTCAGGAGATTTGGCTGAGAAAATTTCTCTGATGATATCGTACTCTTCCTTAAGATATTGAGGGGATTCAGTCTGCTCAATTTCCGCTCCGGAATTTATCATCTCAGCAAGTATTACATAATTTATGCTTCTGTTTGCCGCACATTCCCTGACTATTTTTTCCCCGGTTTCTCCACCGGCCGGCATACCGTCCTGAAAAATCTGAATCTTTTCAGGTTTGATAATCTGCATTATTTCAGAAATCGTCCCGGCAATATCTCTCCATAATTTATGAACTTCTTCTATCTGTTTTTTATGCACTTCTGAGCCGAGTTTTTCTTCTTTAATCCCGGAAATCCGATCTTTAAGGCTGCCAAGTTCTTCTTCACTATGAATTATCGGAATAATCAGTAATTTTTTCCCCATGTTATCCCCGGAAAATATTCTGTGATGTATGGTTATCGGATGGGGAATTATAAATAGATATTCTTTGCCGGTGATTTATTCCGGAATGCTTTACGGGGATTGATTATAATCATTCATTCAAATCCAATCGTAAAATCAGCCTCAATTCTGGATATAATCCTCTCTGACACTTCATTATTTATACTTGGGAGCAGATTTAGAAATATGAAACAGAGACATCGTCCGGATTTAAAGGCAATTGCCCGTGATGCTATGAAATCATATGGTTTTGCACCGCGTTTTCCTGATCAGGTCATCCGCGAGAGTGAGAACATCTCCGGGAGAATATTTCCTGATAATGTAACAGAGGCAGCAGATTTAAGGCATCTTCTCTGGTCATCAATTGATAATTTCGATTCTAAGGATCTGGATCAGATCGAATTCTGTGAGGAGAAGGATGGCGGCATTATCAATGTGAAGGTGGCCATTGCCGATGTTGACTGTTACGTTCCTAAAGATTCAGCAACAGATCGCTATGCTGCATACAATACTACGGCTGTCTATACCGGAGTTGAGACCTTTTTTATGATCCCGTTTAAGCTTTGCGGCAATATATCGTCCCTTCTTCCGGGTAAAGACTGTCAGGCTGTGGTCGCTGAATATGATATTTTACCGGACGGTGATATTGAGCATGTGGGTGTGTACAGGGCTGTTGTATCCAATAAGGCAAAACTCATCTATGAGGAGGTTGGTAACTGGATTGAGAAGAAGGGCAGTATTCCTGATGACGTTGGCAGTATTCCGGGTTTAAAAGATCAGATCCTGCTTCAGCATAAGGCATCCCTTCGCCTCAGAAAATTCCGGATGCAAAACGGCGCTCTTGATCTTGAAACAGCCGAGGCACGTCCGGTTATGCGGGGTAATGATGTGTCTGATATAATATCAATGAAGCAGAATGAAGCACACAGAATCATTGAGGAGTTTATGGTTGCTGCCAACCGGACATTTGCCGGATTTCTGATGGATGCCGGTGTGCCTATGACGCACAGGGTTGTTAAGATTCCGGAGAAGTGGGACCTTATCTGTGAGGTTGTTGCCGGATATGGCGTAACCCTGCCTGACAGTCCGGATTCAAAGGCTCTGACTGAGTTCTTAGCCGGACAAAGAGTTTCAGATCCCAAAACCTTCCCTGATCTCTCACTGACTATTGTTAAACTTCTTGGGCATGGTGAATATGTACCATACAATCCGGGAGATGCTCCTGTCGGACATTTTGCACTTGCAGTTCCGGATTACACCCACAGTACAGCTCCTAACCGGAGGTATAACGACCTGATTATTCAGAGAATTGTAAAGTCGGTTCTTGACGGAAAGAAGGTTCCTTATACACCGGGTGAACTTGAGAGGCTTTCTGTCCGTATGACGGACAGGGACAAGGCATCACAGAAGGTTGAGCGTTTTATGCTAAAGTCTGCTGCTGCTGTTCTTCTCTCCAAAAGTATAGGCAAGGTCTTTGATGCTATTGTTACGGGTGCTTCCGGGAGAGGAACTTATGTCAGAATTTATGACCCGCCTGTTGAAGGAAGGGTTATGGAGGGGTATGAGGGGCTTTATGTCGGCCGGAAGGTAAAAGTCTCCCTTTTAATGACTGATGCCTATCGTGGTTATATCGACTTTGAATGTCTCCGGAAGGGCAGGAGATAACTGCCTTTTATAATTTGGGGGGTTTTAATATGAAAAATAAAGTTAAGAAATGCTATAGGGTTGTTCTTCTCTCTGATAACTGTAATTTATGCGCTGGTGTCAATTTATCCGGTGGGAATTCTGAATTGCGAAGATTTAACAGATATATTTTTGCCGGAATTTTGATGATAATTTTGATATTATCTGTGATTTCCTGTGGGTGCACTGATAATGAACCGGATGTGGTGAAGGGTTCTGATGCCTGTAGTGATTTTTCCGGCGTATGCAGCTGTGCGGGAAACTGTTATGACTGTCAGGATTTTGATTCAAAGTCTGATGCGCAGAGATGTTATGACTACTGTATGAGCATTGGGAAGGGTGATGTTCATGGTATTGATAAGGATTCTGATGGTGTTGCCTGTAATTCAGTACTTGAGGAAGATACTCCTGTAAGGGAAGAGCCGGATTACAAAAATCCGGATTCTATGACAAAACATGATGCTTTAACTGAAAGATAAGACATTTTTTTTTCAAAGCATTTTTTCTTCGTTTTTATTGTGAATTTTTTCTGATGGCCATCCAGTCTTCATGGGTGCAATTTGCGCGAGTGATCAAAATGTCATGGAAAAACGCCGTTCTGCCGTTTTTTTGTTACGGATGATTGGGTTTTTCCTGAAAATTCTATCATTTCCTGCAAGGGTTTATATGTGGCGGCATACAACATTGTAAGGCCGAAGTATTACGGGAACAGACGCCTCAGGGTGGCTGTGATGTTTAATTCGGGAAAGTCCTGTGAGTTTTTTCACAGGGTGGAAGTAAAGCTAAGATGGATTCGCTGAGATATGCTTTCCTCTGCTTTTTGTAAATCGTAAAACAATGTGTTTATATAACAATAAACCTAACATTGTTACCTCGATTCTTAGATGGAGAACCGAAAGCACCCGGATGGGGGTGTCGGTTCTGACGTTGGCACTGACAATGCGGAAATTTGTTTAATAACCGCTAATTCCTTTTAGATAAACTAGTGAAAAATCGATAGTGTGCCGAAGTGTAAGTACTTCAAACAATTAATTCTGGTTGATCCTGCCAGAGGTCACTGCTATCGGGGTTCGATTAAGCCATGCGAGTTGAGAGGGTTAAGACCCTCGGCAGACTGCTCAGTAACACGTGGATAACCTGCCCTAAGGTGGAGGATAACCCCGGGAAACTGGGGATAATACTCCATAGGTTAAAGATACTGGAATGTTCTTTAACCGAAAGTTCCGGCGCCTTAGGATGGATCTGCGGCCGATTAGGTTGTTGTTGGGGTAGTGGCCCAACAAGCCTGTAATCGGTACGGGTTGTGGGAGCAAGAGCCCGGAGATGGAATCTGAGACACGATTCCAGGCCCTACGGGGCGCAGCAGGCGCGAAAACTTTACAATGCAGGAAACTGTGATAAGGGAACCCCGAGTGCCCGTATCTGCGGGCTGTCCGGATGTCTAAAAAGCATCCGAAGAAAGGGCCGGGCAAGACCGGTGCCAGCCGCCGCGGTAATACCGGCGGCTCGAGTGGTGGCCACTTTTATTGGGCTTAAAGCGTTCGTAGCTTGAATAATAAGTCTCTTGGGAAATCTGCAGGCTTAACCTGCAGGCGTTTAAGAGAAACTGTTGTTCTAGGAACCGGAAGAGGTGAGAGGTACTCCGGGGGTAGGAGTGAAATCCTGTAATCCCCGGGGGACCACCGATGGCGAAGGCATCTCACCAGGACGGCTTCGACAGTGAGGAACGAAAGCTGGGGGAGCGAACCGGATTAGATACCCGGGTAGTCCCAGCCGTAAACGATGTGCGTTAGGTGTGCCGGTGACCACGAGTCTCCGGGGTGCCGAAGGGAAACCGTGAAACGTACCGCCTGGGAAGTACGGTCGCAAGGCTGAAACTTAAAGGAATTGGCGGGGGAGCACCACAACGGGTGGAGCCTGCGGTTTAATTGGACTCAACGCCGGAAATCTCACCGGATAAGACAGCGGAATGATAACCAGGTTGAAGACTTTGTTTGACCAGCTGAGAGGAGGTGCATGGCCGTCGTCAGTTCGTACTGTGAAGCATCCTGTTTAGTCAGGCAACGAGCGAGACCCACGCCAACAGTTGCCAGCATGTTCTCCGGAATGATGGGGACACTGTTGGGACCGCCTCTGCTAAAGAGGAGGAAGGAATGGGCAACGGTAGGTCAGCATGCCCCGAATTATCCGGGCTACACGCGGGCTACAATGGTCAGGACAATGGGTAACGGCACTGAGAAGTGTAGTCAATCCCCTAAACCTGTCCCAAGTTCGGATTGTGGGCTGCAACTCGCCCACATGAAGCTGGAATCCGTAGTAATCGCGTTTCAACATAGCGCGGTGAATACGTCCCTGCTCCTTGCACACACCGCCCGTCAAACCACCCGAGTGAGGTTTGGATGAGGCTGTGGTTAATTGCCGCAGTCGAATCTAGGTTTCGCAAGGGGGGTTAAGTCGTAACAAGGTAGCCGTAGGGGAATCTGCGGCTGGATCACCTCCTAACGAAATATCGTGAGGGGTAATTAGCGGTTATTAAACAAACTGTAAAATTGTCAGTGTTAACATAAATAAAAAGCAGAGGGCTCATAGCTCAGCTGGAAGAGCGCGGCGTTTGCAACGCCGAGGCCGGGGGTTCAAATCCCCCTGGGTCCATAGCCGTAAAGTCTAACTTTACGGCTTTTCAATGCACCCGTTGATGTGAATCGACGGGGAAGGGCTGAGAGTCAGTAAGGACTCTTTGAGGCCGTGTATAGGTATTCACACAACGACGTTAAATGGATTTTAACGGTTAAACCGATAAAATGCTGAATTACGTTCTGCCTGTCAGTGAATGGCTCGGTTCGAGTGCCGACGAAGGGCGTGCCAAGCTGCGATAAGCTCCGGGAAGACGCAAGGATTCTATGATCCGGAGATACCCTAATGGGACATCCTGTGACATTAAGTCACGATCGGTAACGATCGGTAACCCCCCGAATTGAAACATCTCAGTAGGGGGAGGAAGAGAAATCAAACGAGATGTCGTTAGTAAAGGCGATCGAAAACGACAGAGTTCAAACTGAATCCCGGCAACGGGAGATGTGGTGTTGATAGGCCCACTGTTTTTGTGAGATATGAAGTGGAATTTGTTCTGAAAAGTCAAACCAAAGAGGGTGACAGTCCCCTACACGTAAATCTCTCACATATATGTGGTGTCCTGAGTAGCGCGGGTTGGAATTCTCGCGTGAATCCGGGGGTCATCAACCTCCAAAACTAAATACTCCTCGAAACCGATAGTGTAATAGTAGCGTGAGCGAAAGCTGAAAAGTAACCCTGAAAAGGTGGTTAAAAGTGCCTGAAACTGGCAGGCGATGGTGTGTTATGGCGTTAAAGGATCTTTACCGCGAAAGAATCAGCCGCGAGGCTGTAGTATGGGCGGTATTGCCAGCGTCATAACTTACGTTTTGAAGAACGGGCCAGAGAGTTTATTCTGTCGGCGAGGTTAACCCTGCGGGAAGCCGAAGCGAAAGCGACAGGTTCGTAGTGCCTTACGGCACATGGGACGACGTATTAAAAGTGCGTGAAGTCGGCAGGATAAGACCCGAAGCCTAGTGATCTATGCGTGGGCAGGCTGAAGCGTGACGAAAGTTGCGTGGAGGGCCGAAGCGGTATTGATATGCAAATCATTCGTGTGACCTGCGTATAGGGGTGAAAGGCCAATCGAACTAGGCATCCGCTGGTTCCTCTCGAAACATGCCGTAGCATGACCTGGATGGAGATAGACGGTGAGGTAGAGCACTGATTGTGGGAGTTGGGGAAGAAATTCCTTACCCTGCTGTCAAACTCCGAATTCCCCGTCATCTGAGAAGTCCGGAAGTCCGCACTGCGGGGTAAGCTTGTAGTGCGTAAGGGAGACAACCCAGACCGTGGTTAATGTCCCTGAGTGTAGGTTAAGTGTAAACACTAAATGAGGTCCCAGGCCAAAAACAACTGGAAGGTGAGCTTAGAAGCAGCTACCCTTTAAAAAGTGCGTAACAGCTTACCAGTCTAGGTTTGGGGCGCAGAAAATGGACGGGGCTCAAACCTACCACAGATACCACGGACCATATATTAATATGATGGCGTAGAGAGGCGTTCTGCATGGGCAGAAGCAGGGGTGTAAGCTCCTGTGGACCGTGCAGAAATGAGAATTCTGGCATTAGTAGAAGCATTAGATGGGTGAGAATCCCATCCGCCGGAGGGGCTAGGTTTCCTCGACAATGTTCGTCAGTCGAGGGTTAGTCGGTCCTAAGGTGTATCGTAACTCGAGTACGTCGAAAGGGAAACAGGTTAATATTCCTGTACCATCGGCCAATAATCCTGACGCTTCGGGATATGCTGTGCAGGGCCGTCGCCCTGTTTAATCGTATAAGCTCTTGGAGAACCGCAATGGTGAGAATTGAGTGAAAGCGTGATGAAGTAATACAGCAAATTCCTGGAGCCCGTGAAAAGGGGGCCAGATGACCGTACCGAGATCTGACACAGGTGCCCCTGGCTGAGAAGGCCAAGGCGTATCGGTTTAATTGTGTTTAGGGAACTCGGCAAAATAGCTCCGTAACTTTGGAATAAGGAGTGCCTGCTTGGAGATCAAGCAGGTCGCAGTGACTCGGGGACTCCGACTGTCTAATAACAACATAGCAGACTGCAACTCGGAAACGACTAGTATAGTCTGTGATTCCTGCCCAGTGCGGGCATCTGAAAACCGGGTACAACCGGACGAAGGACCCGTAAACGGCGGGGGTAACTATGACCCTCTTAAGGTAGCGTAGTACCTTGTCGCTTAATTGGCGACTTGCATGAATGGATTAACGAGAGTCCTACTGTCCCAAACACAAGTCCGTTGAACATTTTATCCTAGTGCAGAGGCTAGGGACCCCATATGGGAAGTGAAGACCCCGTGGAGCTTTACTGCAGCCTGTCGTTGTGTTACGGTATTCCTTGCGCAGAGTAGATGGGAGACTTTGATCCTGCCCTTGTGGGGGCAGGTTAGTCGCAATCTGAGACACCATCCTTGGTTTACTGTAACACTAACTCGTTTACGAGGACATCGGTAGGTAGGCAGTTTGGGTGGGGCGCCACACCCTCGAAAAGGTATCAAGGGTGCCCCAAGGTCAACTCATGTGAGTCAGAAACTCACAGAAGAGTGTCAAGAGCAAAAGTTGGCCTGACGCTGATACGAATAGCAAGTATCTGCGAGAGGAAACTCGGGTCTAACGAACCAATACGCGCTTTTGATGAGTGCTATTGACGACAGAAAAGCTACCCCGGGGATAACAGAGTCGTCGCCGGCAAGAGCACATATCGACCCGGCGGCTTGCTACCTCGATGTCGGTTCTTTCCATCCTGGCTGTGCAGCAGCAGCCAAGGGTGAGGTTGTTCGCCTATTAATGGGGATCGTGAGCTGGGTTTAGACCGTCGTGAGACAGGTCGGTTACTATCTATATGGGGTGTCGGGAGTCTGAAGGTAAGATGGAAATAGTACGAGAGGAACTTTCCGTCGTCGCCACTGGTAGACCGGTTGTCCGACAGGGCAATGCCGGGTGGCTACGCGATAAGGGATAAAAGCTGAAAGCATCTAAGCTTGAAACCTGACCTGAAAAGAGACTCCGTCACAGGACGCGGGTAGAAGACCCGTTTGATAGACCTGGGATGTACGCACGAAGGCAACGACGTGTTCAGTCCACAGGTACTAAAGTCCGATAATTCGGCAACGGAAACATTACTTAACCGTTAAAATCCAGACGAAATCGTTGTGTGAATGCCAATATGCCGGATAATTGCAGACAATAATTCAGGTTCATGACCTGATGTCCGGTCTGTGATTGCGGCCATAGCGGCGGGGAAACACCCGGACTCATCTCGAACCCGGCAGTTAAGCCCGCCCACGTTGGGTGCTGTACTAAGATACGAGAGTTCTTGGGAACCACCTAACGCTGCAATTGCTTATGTGAGTGATTGTCTCTTCTGAAAAGTTATTATGCCAGTGTCAGCTGTTAAGCTATTCCTGAAATCCTGTGTTTAGATTGTTTCTAATCTATTTTGTATAACCGGCTGTTATGCACTTTTAAAAATTTAGCGTAAATCCCCTTGGTCTTTAGCCCAGAGGTAGTTCACTCCGGAATCTTTGTTTATCATGTTTAAAGTCTGTAATTCATAAGAAATATAACCCATAAGCAGACTATAAGGTTATTCACTGAGGGAAAAGGATGCAGCACAGAATAATACCCAAAACCGGTGATAAACTTCCTGTACTTGGCTTTGGTGCAATGAGATTTCCGGAAACTGCCGGAAGAATAGACAGGGCAAAGGCATCTGAGATGCTTGCATATGCAATAGAAAACGGTGTTAATTATATTGATACTGCTGTTCCATACCACAAAGGACAGAGCGAATCTTTTATCGGAGATTTCCTTGAAAAGGAAGGTTTAAGGGATAAAGTTTTCATCGCAACAAAACTGCCCCACTGGTCAGTCAGAAATCCGGATGATATAAGTCGTATATTTGAAAAACAGCTGAAAGATTTGAAGACCGGATATATAGATTATTACCTGCTTCACAGTCTGTCCGGTGAGAGCTGGCATAATCTGGACGACCTTGGAATAAAGAAATTTCTGGACCTGGAAAAAGCCTCCGGAAGAATCAGGAATGCAGGTTTTTCATTTCATGGTGATATTGAGTCATTCAAAGATGTTGTTAATGCCTATCCCTGGGAATTCTGCCAGATTCAGTACAACTTTCTTGATGAGAAAAATCAGGCAGGAACAGAAGGTCTTAAGTACGCTGCAAAATCCGGACTTGCAGTAATGGTGATGGAACCTCTGAGAGGTGGTAATCTTGCAGGCAATATTCCGGAGAACATTATGGACATCTGGAAGAGTGCAAAAGTCCATAGAACTCCTGCTGAATGGGCTTTGAGGTGGGTATGGAATCATCCGGAAGTTACAACAGTACTCTCCGGAATGTCATCTATAGATCAGGTGAAGGAGAATATCAGAGTTGCAGAGGATGCCTTTCCTGCCTCATTATCTGAAGATGAGCTAATAGTTATCGGCAAAGTCAGGGATAAATACAAAGAGACTATGAAAGTCGGCTGCACGGGATGCAGGTACTGCATGCCCTGTCCTGCCGGTGTTGATATCCCGTCCTGCTTTGAATATTACAACAGTTATCATATGTTCAAGAACGGAAACTGGGCAAAATGGCAGTATGTATTCAGAAGCCACGGTATCATGGACGGAAAAAAATCCCATGCTTCACTCTGCACAGGCTGTGGGAGATGTAAAAAAGCCTGCCCTCAGCATATAGACATTCCCCTTCGTTTAAAGGAAGTTGCAAAGGACTTTGACACCCCTGTAACCAAAGCATTCTCCGGCATTGCAGGTTTTTATCTCACTTTAAGGGGTAAAATATCCGAAGTTCTGAAAATAAAAAAGAAAGTCCGGTAAGAAATTATGGCTGAAGGAATAAAAAAACTGCAACCATTTTAATCCCGGCATATAACATTCCGGTTAACTCATATAAACATCAGTGTTTTATGCATTTATATCCTTATAATGCCTTTTTTTAATAGAGTCCCTGAGTGGATTCGTCAGAATACAATATATGGAAATAAAAATATGATACGAAAAGAGAATAAAAGCACGATTATCCGGTGTATATCACTTCTGATGCTTGCAATGATCCTTGCAGTTCCCACAGTATCAGCAATTGAATACTCGGAAGCCTCTGCTTCATCCAATACCAGTATTTTAAAGAAAATATCCGGAAAAACCACCGATTCTGTTCAGGAAATAGAATTAGTAGAAGAATATACTGACAAAGAACTCCCCCCAAGACCACGTGATCCGACAGTCCCCCTAACTCCTCTTGAGTGCCTTGAAGAACTTGAAAAAGACGGATATGATATTACAGAGATCAGACTTTTAATATCAGAAGGTGACTACGACACTGCAGTTGAAATCCTGAAAGAGATCCACAATGATCTAAATATAGATGTCTGTCAGCTGATAGCGGCAGAATAATATTTACCCATTTTAAATGTTAAAATAATGATGATACGTCCGAATGGCCAAAAACAGAAGTTACATTACATCCCATTATAAATCCACCATAAAAATAATTCCGGCATTTTGGCCATTCTTCATTATTTTCCGCTAAAAATTTTCAGAGATTTGTCAGGGGCAGTATTTTCAGAATAAATATTCATAAAGTCCCTGACGATCGTGCTGATTATCAATGATCATATTGTGAATCTCTACATATCCATTATATTCATTCAGAATATCTTTATATTCTGAGTTCAGTGCCTGGTAATCTTTAACAAGTGAGTTGTATTCCGGAACAAGGTCATTATAACGTTTAACCTTCCCTGAAGTCTCAAGCCCTTCCATCTCAGAATCCATTGTCAGAATTTCGGCATGGAGCGACTCAGTCTCTCTTTTCAGTCTGCTAATCTCAGGTTCGAGTTCATCAATTTTATTCCCGGAATTCTGATATTTCTCATATATTGCCATTACTTCTTTGCATTTGCCATATCCTTTATCTCCGCCCGCAACCGGAATTACAAACGGTTTTTCGGTAATTTTTATGTCACCGTCAAGAGTAATATCAGGCCACCCGATGAGATTTATATCTGTTGCTTCGATGTAGGCATAATCAGTTCCTGCATATCCGCATCCTGGCGAGAGAATTCCGACACCCATATGCTCTTCATCAATGAATTCAAAGAGAACAACGTCATAACCTTCCTTCTGTAAAAGCCCTGCCAGAAGAATGCTCTTGTCGTCACAGTCCCCGCTCTTTTCATATACTGTCTCAACCGGAAATTTTGGGTCCGGGTTTTCATTATCAGTTTTATAGGGTATGGACTGGACAAAAGCTGTAATTAATTCTGCATAACCGTCATCATCAAGATTCATTCCTGTTTTGATGCCCTGAAGTCCGGATATTACAGATCCATATGTCTCTTCAAGATCAGGGTCATTTATGAAAGATTTATAATATTCCTTTGACCACTCATTTGTGCTGCTCTCTTCGTCAGTAAGATAAGCGCTTTTATCTGTATTTTTTGCAGTATTGTAGAGATTGCTGTCAACCGGAATATTTAATGAGGCTATATTGTCCCGGAATTTAAAATCATAAAGTGATTCTTCATATTCCGGACTGCCTTCATATGATATTCCCGGATATTTCTGACTGTCATCAGCTAAGTCTGCTGATATACACCCGGCAAAAGAAAGTGCTGCAATCAGAAGACAAAATACAATTATATTCCTTAAAACAGGGCTTTCTGTAACATTCGGTACACAATTTGGAATATTTTTCTGTCTGCCGCCTCTCCTGGTAAAATCCCGAATTTTCATATTAACTACTGTTAGTATATTGGCAAAATGCAATAAGCATAATGTATTGTACACACTCCTATCTCCGGATTAACCCAAAAATACTGATGAATATTCACTATCCATCTCCGGACAATTGTATCATATCCAAATTTTGAGGAATAAACTAAAAATACAGAACTGATCTCAGATAAGTGAATCTGTAAAAAAGAGGGTTGAACGTTTTTAGATACGCCCCGACCGGGACTCGAACCCGGGTCAAAAGCTCCGCAAGCTTCTAGGATATCCACTACCCTATCGGGACACTCACATTAGAGTTGCCTACATACATTGGATCATCTCACATATATGTCTGCCGAAATTAAATTGGTCATTGTAAAATGCCAATGTGTGGTCTGTTTCAAAATTAAGCAGTCAATCGGCGATATGTGTGCCTGAAAAAAATAAAATTCTGGATTTTCAGCAGGGTGCAGATGTTGCATTTATGTTATCGGGCGCGACATGGATCTTAGTTTTGACATCTGCAATATTGCCATATAATTCAATATGCATCTTTCCGGGTGCGAATATTTTCATTTCCCCTCTCTGGCTAAGCTTTGCAAACTGATCAATTCCGGTTTCTTTAATCAGCTCGCCGGAGCAGTCATCATATACACGTATATAATAAAATGCAGCCGGATTTGGATTTGTTGTAGTCACGGAATAACTGTCCTTATCTCCAAACTGACTTTTGCCACTCTTTGTATCAGAGATTCCTACTGTTGTTGCATCATATTCAATTATCATGGGCGGATAAATGAGATCATAGTCAAAAGATATAACGTCCCCTTTGAAATGATGGGTAGAATCATAGATCAGAGAATAATTTATCTTAACTCCCATATCTTCCGGAGGATTGGTGTAAGTCGGCCTGGCCTCAGGAATGGGAGTTGGAACTGGCGTTGAGTAATTCACATACACAGGAATATATTCTGCGGGAGTCGGAGGCGGAGTAATTGTGCCTGTTGGAGGAGGGGCCAGAAAAGTCTCCTCAATCTCTTCCGGAAGTTCGGTACAGCCGCATGTAATCATAACTGAAAATATCGTTAAAATAATAACTAAGTAAAAACCCCGACCATCCATGTTATCTTTTTTTATGTCACCCAGATATAAAAAGATTATACATTAAGAGTCAGAAAAAAACGGACTTCCGGAAATAATCCATAGGAAAACTACAGAGACAGCAGGCAGGAAGCCCACGACTTCAGTCATGAGGGTATGTCATTCAGCCGGAATCTGCTATAGCAGATTCAACCTCATCAAATAGATCAGATGGCCTGCATGGCTTATTGAGATGTCTGAAGGGTTCATGCTTGGAAAATTTCCTTAAAATTTCATCTTTTGAATAGGCTGTCAGAAAAATAACCGGGATGTCAAAATCAGATTTGATCTTTTCAGCCGTTTCAATGCCATTAAGATTGCCCTTAAGATTAATGTCCATAATTAAAAGATCAGGTTTTTCTTCAGCAAGATGTCTGAAAACTTCTTCACCACTCTGTACAATCCCGGAAATGCCATAACCAAAAGATTTCAGGGTATCCTGTATCCCCATAGCAACAATTGCCTCATCTTCCGCAATAAGTATCTTTTTATTCAGTGGCATTTCAGAACTAATCATATTAACAATCCGTTTACATCCCACATATACACAACATAATACTTAAAATTATTCATATTTTAAAAAAATGAATGTCCGGAATAATTTGCAAATAAAAACAAATAAGGCACTAAATCCCTACAATGATAAAAAATACAAATTAAATGATTCTCATAAATGATATTCATAATGTCCTGCCATCAACTAAAAAAGTAATTATAACTAAAAACCAATATCTGTACCATGGACTCATCACATATTTCCAATGTTGCAATAAATGCAGGTGTGATCACTGTTTCAACAACCAGAAACAAAGATACTGACACAAGTGGAAAAATAATCTGTGAACTCTTTAAACTTCATAGTATAGACGTGAACTACTATGATATAGTCCCGGACATTGAAGAAGAGATCATAAAATCACTCAAAAAAGCACTTGAATCCTCTAATTTCATTGTATTTAACGGAGGAACAGGTATAACTCCGGATGACTGCACAATAGAAGCTATAGAACCACACTTTCAGAAAAAACTGGACGGATTCGGAGAATATTTCCGGCTTAAAAGTTTTGACGATGTAGGTACAAGAGCCATACTCTCAAGGGCAACCGCAGGAATTATTGATAAAAAAGCAGTATTCTGCATACCGGGATCAAATGCCGCAGTAAAACTTGCAATGGAAAAAATAATTTTAAAAGAAGCATCCCACATAATAACCCACGCAGATAAATCAATAAAATAACAGTAATCCAGTGTAAATACTAACTATAAATGGCGGGCAGATATATGAAAAATCTGATTGAAATACTTAAAATAACAACAATAATAATTTCATCCGCTCTTTGTATTTTAGTTAGTTTCATATCCTTAAATGAAAATCTCTTTGCAGTATTTCCGCACCTCTATTACATACCAATAATACTCTCATCATACTGGTATTTAAGAAAAGGTTTAGTCTATTCATTATTTCTAAGCTTCATTTACCTCCTCTTTGTACTCAGTTACACAACATACAGCAATGAACTGTTTATACATGCACTGATCAGATTCTGTGTATTCATAGGAATATCTCTTGTTGTGGCGATCCTTGCCGGAAAAGAAGCTGAATTATTGACCACAGTATCAAAAAGTGACTCCAGATTTCGTGAACTGCTAAACAATATGAGCAGCGGAGTCTGTATATTAAAACCGGAAGAAAAAAAATCAGAGTATATAATAGATCAGACAAATTTCTCAGCAGGAGAGATTGAGGGTTTTATTCCGGAAGAAATTAAAGGAAAACTGATAACAGATTTAAAGAAAGAATATTCATTTATGCACCTAATCCCGGAGATAAATATGGTATTTCAATCAGAAAAACCACTGAGAATACCTGCAAGATACTACAGCAGCACCAACATTCCGGGCTGGAGGGATCATTACATCTATAAACTGTCATCCAATGAGATTGTAATAACCTTCAATGATGTCACTAATCTCAAAAATGCTGAGATAAAACTTGCCGAATCAGAAGAAAGGTTTGATATTGCTCTTAAAAGCACAAAGCTTGGAGTCTGGGACTGGAATTATTCAACCGGAAATATAGAGATTAATGACCAGTATTCAAAAATATACGGATATACAGCCGAAGAGATAAAAAGCGATCCTGAACTGATGAGAAGGAATATCTTTCCGGAAGATATGGAAATACTCAATAGATCATTTAAGAAGCACCTCAATAAAAAGAGTGACTATTACGAGGCCGAATTCCGCAACCTTACAAAGGACAGGCATCTCATCTGGGTGCATGCGATAGGTAAGATCGTTAAATGGGAGAATGGCAGACCATTAAGAATTATCGGCATAATAATGGACATTACGGAGAGAAAAAGTTACCAGGAAGCACTGAAGACCGCAAACAAAAAGTTAAACCTCCTGTCCGGAATAACAAGGCATGATATATTAAACCAGATTACCGGAGTAACCCTTTTCCTTGAACTGTTAAGGGATGAATGTAAAGAACACAGTACAGCATCCGAAAATCTGGATATAATATTCTCAGCAGTAGAAAAAATTCAGGCCCAGATTGAGTTTGCCAAAGATTACCAGAGTCTGGGCCTTAAAGAACCTGTATGGCAGAATGTCAGGGAAGTCTCCTGCAAATCATTCAGCCTTCTTGATTATGAGGGCATTACATTCACGTCATGCAGAGATAATTTTGAAGTTCTGGCAGACATCATGCTTGAAAAGATATTTTATAACCTCTTTGAAAATTCATTCAGGCATGGCGGAGAAATTACTGAAATACAGGTCTCATGTTTCACAGATAATTCAGGAAAAGGTAAAATAATTGTTGAAGACGATGGCAGAGGAATTCCTGAAGACATCAAAGATGAGATATTTAACCAGGGATTTGGTGAAAATACCGGCCTTGGCCTCTTCCTTTCCAGGGAAATCTTTGATATCACTGAAATCACCATAACTGAAAATGGAACTGTAGGAAATGGTGTCCGTTTTGAGATAACCGTGCCTCAGAGAAACTGGAGAGAAGCAAAGTGAACTACATATGAGCTAAAGATCATATGCTTCCTGCTTCATCCCCTTAAGCAACTATCACAGTTATTCATGGATTTTCTGATATATTTCTGTGTCCACGGGCATGCAGCAATACATATGCCACATACAGGATAATTTGATCCGGCAGACTTTCCGGCTTTATAACTGTATTCAAAATATCTCCTCCCATCCCGGAATTCATCCCTTAACAGTCCCGGATGCCATTTCCTTTCCGGAAAACTTCACCGACAATTATTCATACATTTCGTTATCCCTGCACTCTTTAAAAACTCTTAAGGATGGTGCAAGAATTGATGTTCTTCCAAGTGCAGCCGGAATCATAATTGCATCAAGCACCTGATCCATTGTTGCACCGGCTTTCAGTGCAGCACCGATATGGACTTTAAGGCAGGCGGTTGCACCGAGTGCGGTTGCGGATGCAACACAAATAAGTTCTGCTGTGGCATCATCAAGGCTCTTTGGTCTTAAGGTCTCAAAATCACCAAGCGTGTTGAAAACAAAAGATTTAGGTCTTTCCTTAAGTATATCAAGGATAAAGGGAACTCTGCCAAAGAACTCCTTTGACTCTTCAAGTATTTCAGCACTTATATCATCTCTGCTGCTTAGAAATTCCTCTATGGCTTTCTTTGATTTATCATTCATAGCTGTGATTTTAAACTTGAAGCAGTAAATATTTACTATTTACATTTACAATTTTCAGCAGCTCACTGACTTATTTATTATATGCCAGTGCCGGAATCAGTTTGACATTATCCGATAATTTCTGAGGATTATAATAAAATTCAGAGTTATAGTGGTCCTGGCCTGAAAATATCATGAGTTACTGCATTTAATCACCAAAAAATATATCCTATCAAAAATCAATCCAGAAGAGAGGTAACTTAAATGGTCGATAAAAATCAGCAGTATGGAAGGCAGAGAAGGGGAGATGCACCGACAAAATGTATCTGTCCGGACTGTGGTTATGAAACAGACAAAATAAGGGGAGTTCCATGCAGGGAGACTAAGTGCCCGGAATGCGGAACGACAATGATGAGTAAATAGCCGGATAATACTACCTATGAGACAATCTGTCCTGTAGTCTTAAAATGAACTTTGGCTACTTTTTTCAGATCTGATTTTCCATATCTGAAAACAAATTTTTTTCCGGCAGCAATTACAGCCGGCGATGCACCCTTTGGCAGCATGATACTGTACTCCTCAGAGAGTCTCTCCATGCCTTCAACAAATACCGATCTTGCAAGAATGGATGCTGCTGCAACTGCAATGTTCTGCTCAGCCCTGTTCAGCTGAACGATCTCAATCTCCTTTCCCTTACCGCGTAGTTTATCCAGAATAACCCTGTCATCCGCAAATTTATCAACGAGGGCCTTTCTGCATATATTTCCGGATAAGATATCCTCGATAACCTCGGCATGACAACATGCAAGCAGATCATTTAAGTTTTCATTCTTTGCTCTGAACCGAGAATACAATTCATTATACTTCTCCGGCATAACTTCAGTAACAGCATATCTGCCCTTACAGACTTCACGTATCTTTCCGGAGATTAATTTAATGTCGGAATCATTCATCTCCTTGCTGTCTTTAACACCAAGAAATTTCAGCTGAAGTGCAGAAATTTCATCCACAAGAACTCCGGCAGTGACAAGAGGACCAAAGTAATCTCCTTTTCCGGATTCATCTGTACCTATAACCGGATAACCAAGGTCGTATTCACCTCTGCCACTGTTACGCTCACGTTGATTCAAACCAGATCCTGCAATACGGAGTTCTCCTGATGAATTAATATGTGCAGAATTGTTACCGGCATCTGCGAACTTATCAAAATTTGACTGGATATTCCCCCTCATCTTCCCTGTAAAAGAGCCGGGTTCATTGCTCTCCTCGATAATTTCTCTTACCATTGGCAGGTATTCCTTTCTTTTGATCTGAGAATAATCGTATTTTATAATTCCTTTGCCATTCTGATAAATTCTCATATTCTCCGGACTACCGTTTATATTCATTTTAAACTGTATGCCATAGCTGATCCTCTTTAAGCTATCCACAGCAATACTGTTTTTCTTCATATTCCGGCATATTTCATCGAATAATACCGCGAGATCATCTTTTGCAGCCATATCACAAGACCATAATTTCAATATTTAATGCTATTTTACCAGAGTCCCACATATTCACAGCCAGACATCATATTTGCCAGAGATTAACAATTATATTAATGGCACAGGCAGCACAATGCAGAATAACTATACGGCAACCGTTTGATGCACAGAAATAATATTTTATTTGGGGATACGCCGGCTCACAGATTCCGGATATTAACCGGGATAAATCTGATATAACGGGTCATAACCTAAAATAAGCTAAAGATATAAATCTGCGTATCCAGAATTTGTTAAAATGATATAAAACGAAAAACAAGCCTTTGGCGGGATTTGAACCCGCGACCTCGTCCTTACCAAGGACGCGCAATGCCTCTATGCCACAAAGGCGCTTTTATATTGCAATTAAACACTGTGGACACGGTCAGACTGAAGTAATACTTAACGAAAGACATGCTATGCCGGCCGAACCACTGAGGCAATCAAAACTGCATCATAATGTCGTCGTACAGGCTATAAAATCCTGTCGATATCCCGCCGTCCAAAACCGGAATTATTTAAATAAGATGACAACATTTGGGCGCCAATCACCGGATTTATCCGGTGCAGAGAGCAGACACGCAGCAAAATAACATAATCGTGCATCCAATGAACAGGCTCTCTTCCCATTCTCAGATGATGAATGAAACAGATAAATATTCCATAAAACTGTTTAAAAAAAATTTCAGGTTGAAAGATTATTCTTCAGATACAATCTCAACAAGCTCTATATCAAATGTAAGAGGAAGCCCTGCAAGAGGATGATTTGCATCAATAGTAACATTTTCTTCAGTAATATCTGTGATCACAACCGGAAGAACAGCTCCTTCCGACTGCTGAATATGCAGCTGCATGCCCAGTTCCGGCACACACTCTTCCGGAAGTGAACTCCTTGCAATCTCCAGGACCAGCTGCTCATTCCTCTCCCCATATCCTTCCTCAACCGGAATCTCATTGGTCTTCTCTTCTCCGGGTTTCATGCCTAACACTCCGTTTTCAAAGCCGGAAATTACCATCCCGCCACCGATAACAAACTCAATAGGCTCTTTTCCTTTTGATGAATCAAATACAGTGCCGTCTTCAAGTTTTCCGGTGTAATGAATTCTTACGGTGTCACCCTTTTTTGCATAGGCAGATTCTTCTGTCATAGAGAAAGGCGTTGATCCCGGCGGCATATATTTCTTCCGGGAAATACTTCAGATAAACGAAAATTATGAGTGAAATGACTCAATAGTGCTTCATCCCGCATAAAGCCAAAAGAGAAGAATACAGGCCATCATTCCTCCGGAGTACAGACCTGGCCTCAAATCCCAAGTTTTTCCTTAACAAGACTATAACTTCTATTTGCCCCCTCAAACGATCCAACCTCAATTATTGCCGAGCAGTCATTCTTCCGGATGGCATCATAAACCGGCTCAAAATCAATATTTCCTCTTCCAATCGCAAAATGATCGTCATCAGCACCGTAATTATCATGAAGATGAAAGTGTGAAATCTTTGCCTGCAAAAATTTATCCAGACAGGAATTCAGATTTGCATGCCCTACATCAAGAACAAATCCAAAATCCGTTATCAGGGGAAGATCACCGGGAGTTCTGAGAAAAAAATACGGCCAGTTGGTCATATTTTCGGCAAACACAGGAACTGAATATTCGTCAGACAACGCCTTTAATTCAAGAAGTGATTTCTGAAGCTGAAATGCTGCAACATCGCGATCTCTCTCCCAGGCAAAATATCCCGGATGAAAAACAACACCGTGGGCATTGATGTGTGCCGCAATTTCAATAGTATCAGATATGACCTTTACACTGCCCTTTCTTATCGGTTCGAGATGAGATGCGATATTCACACTCCTGGAAGGCGCGTGCATAAAATATTTATAATCAAAAAGCAGAGGAATGTCAGGATTTTCAATATGATGCATACCATCATTCATAATTTCAACAACGTCACAGACTTTATCCAGTGCTGAAAGGGCATTTTCCAGCGGCATTTCCATCAGGCAGTGGGTTGATATTCCAAGCATCATATTAATCACAAATAATTATATTATATCTCTCAGTTCAGGAATGCCGTAAGGGCAGCATTTTATGCAGATTCCACAACCAATACATCTTCCCTTTAACACAACAAAGCAGTCATTTTCAGAATCATACACAATTGCAGACTCCGGACATTTTTCCTGACATGAACCACACAATACACATTTATTTACATCTATAAATGCGTGTTTCTCTGTGGTTACCTCTTTTATTACCATGAAAATCCAATAATGATTAATATTTAACTGATATACAATAACTGTTCCCCTGTGGGATTAAACAGAAATATTATTTAATCATTTAAAATCAAAATAAATGAATGTGATATTTTATCTAAAATGTCAGTTGCTTTATCTGGGAAAATTGTTAATGGTGTGAAAATATGTCTGATAATGAAAAATCAAACGGATTGGCCGGATTTAATTCTGAGACACTAAAAGAGATAATCTCAGTTTTTCCGGACGGACTGATAATAATCAGTACATCCGGCAGAATCATTTATCATAATGAAAATGCAGAAAAAATATTTGGTTATAATTCTGAAGAATTTTCAGAGTTAAATGCAGTAAATCTGATAAATGACGGATCCAGGAGCGAACAATCCGGAGAATCTGAATTTATCAGAGATATTACTGAAAATCCCGGAAAAATCACAAATATTAAATTAAAAGGCACAAATAAAGAAAATAAACAATTATTTTTAAATATTAACGCGTCCTGCATCCGGATTGGTGGTGAAACCCGGATTATTTTTGCTGTAAAGGATTTTACTGATAGAAAGAAGTACAAAGCCGAACATGAGTACCTGTCACAGATTATTAATCACTCCAACGATGCAATTATAGTGATTTCACAGGACTATTCTGTCATATCCTGGAATAAAGGTGCTGAAAGGATGTACGGTTTTAAAGAAGACGAAATGACCGGAAAAAATGTATCAGTAATAGTGCCTCCTGACAGAATGAAATTTTTTGAAAAAGAACTGAACAAAGTATTCTCAGGAGAAACGATGGATATTATTGAGGTTGTCAGGGTTACAAAATCCGGTCAGAAACTCAATGTACTCATAAGCAATTACCCAATATATGATGAATACGGCAATATCAAAGGGGCATCCGTAATTGCAACCGACATAACCCTGGAAAAGAGGATGTTTGACACAATGATCAAATACATCTCAGAAGCAGTTATGCGCCTGAGAAACCCCTCGGAACTTGTGAGAATAAACCTGATAAACCTTGTAGAACTGCTCAAAAAAGACAACCTCAGCAAAGAAGATCTTCTGATACACCTTCAGGTTCAGATCAAAAATACAGAACAGATTACCCACAATCTCAGGGAACTGACACAGACTATAATCGGCAGTTATGATGAAATTCCGGCAGAATACAAAGAATATTTTGATAATTAGTCTCAAATATGAGCAGGAGTTTTAGTGATAATAGCCTTGTTCTGATATTATCCGATGCCATGGACTTAAAAGAGGAGAATATAGCATTAACTTCAGTTCTGGCCAAAAATAATTATAATGTCGTAATAATTACATCCAACCTGCCTGCTTCCATATTAACTAAAGAGTATGAATTAAAAGGCGTTGAGATGAAAAATGTATATTTTATAGATCTGATAACCAGATACGCCCTTGGATCAAACCCCGGAAATTCAGATTCAGTTCAGTACATCAGCACCCCTGAAAACCTCACTGAGATCGGCATTGCAATCACCAAAATACTGGGCAATATCGAAAATGACAGAATCGTTTTTCTGTTTGATTCTGTCACTTCAATGCTGATATATACATCCTCAGATAAGATCACCCGGTTTCTGCATTTTATAGTTAATAAAATAAGGCTTAAAAATTCAAAGGGAATTTTTATGGCCACCGGAGGAGGGATCAATCCGGCACTTCTCATGCAGCTGAGAACCTTTGTTGACGCTGTAATTGAGGATAAAGAAGAGATAAATGAGTTTTTTTCCGGTTAAAATTATTATGACCTGCCAAATCTGTTATAAACCTTAAATAATGGCAAAATCCGGCCAAAATAATCTCTGTCATCACTGCATCTGCCTTCTGAATATAAGGGCGTAAAACTCCCGGATATATCTCACAAAAACACGGACTGACATCTGAAGAGATTCCTGACCTGTAAATGCCGGCAGATATTTCATAACAGAACAAATCTGAAACTTTTTGAATATGAATATATCATATTAAATTTAAATGCTTTTTAACTATGGCTGATGGAAAGGATATTAAAAAAGCACTTGATGATATTGTTGACCGGAAATATACATTCATGCATATCTGCGGCACACATGAGGCTGCAATAGCAAAATCCGGCCTGAGAAGTATTCTTCCGGAAGATTTAAAGATTGTAATGGGGCCGGGTTGCCCGGTCTGTATTACACCGCAGGGTGAGATCGATGCTGCAATAGAGATGGCTGAAAAGGGCTGCATCATAGCAACCTACGGCGATCTGATGAGAGTGCCCGGCACTAAGGGTTCACTTGATAATATAGACGGCGATGTCCGCGTTGTGCAGGGCGTTCATAAGGCGGTTGAAATTGCGGAGAAGACAGACAAAGAAGTAGTCTTCATCTCCGTAGGATTTGAGACAACCGCACCGACAGTTGCTGCCACGCTGCTGACAGACCCGCCGGACAATTTCAGTATTGTATGCTGCCACAGGTTTGTTCCTCCGGCAATGAAATACCTTCTTGAGCAGGGTGAGGCACAGATTGACGGATTCATGCTCCCCGGACATGTCTGTGTCGTGGCCGGATATGAAGAGTATGAAGAGTTTAAAGTGCCTCAGGTTGTTGCAGGCTTTGAAGCGGATGACATTTTACTCGGCCTGTATATGCTTGTAAAGCAGGTGAAGGAAGGAAGAGGCGAGGTTGAAAACGCCTATCCGCGTGCTGTATCAAGAGAAGGTAATAAGAAGGCCATGGATATGATATACCGGGTATTTGAATCACACGATGTGGACTGGAGGGGCTTTCCTGTCATTCCGGATTCCGGCCTTAAACTAAAGCCTGAATTTGAGAAATATGACGCATTAAAGAAGTTTGATGTAGAAATAAAGCATGTTGAGAAGCATTCAGCCTGTATCTGTGATAAGGTGTTAAGGGGAGTTGCCGATCCAACCGACTGCAAACTCTTTGGCAAAGCCTGCACACCGCAAAATCCTGTCGGCCCGTGTATGGTCAGCCATGAAGGTGCATGTAAAATCTGGGCATTGTATAATCAGAAGAGATAACAGAGTTACTCAGGCAGAAACTGGGTTTTTCGGACGGGAACAGGGTTATTCCTGCTGGGATATTATAGATTACAGTGATATGTATGGCCGGAATTTTCCGGATCATATCTGATATTTTTATCTGTGTTCAGAACCAATAGTTGTTAGACATTTTAACCAGTGTTATGCCCCGATAGGGTAGTGGATATCCTGGAAGCTTCCGGAGCTTTCGACCTGGGTTCGAATCCCGGTCGGGGCGTGATTAATCTAATTACGCAATCCCTTTTTTGATTCTAATGATTTTACAACTCCACTTCCGCTCATTTCAAAAGGCAAATGATCAAATTGGATCAGATATTATTATAATTGGTGCTATTTTTGTAATTGGGGGGATATATGGTGTATTATGGTCAAGTCAATTATCTATGATGAAGTAAGGAATATTCCTGTTCTGTCACTCAAATTGGAAATGATATGGTCTTTTTGGAATAAAGTACGGGTAATTTTAGGATATTAGTCTCAATCTGTGATTTATGATTTAGAATGAGCTAAAGAACAGTAATCATAGCTCTTATTCTGGTTGGAGTGTTCATTGCAGGGCTATCGCTTGCGGGGGAGTTATGCAACGGATAACAATGCCCCTGCAAAAGCAGGTGATGAGGTCAGTGTATACTATTCTCTCTCTTTTCCGGGTGGTGCCGTATTTGAGTCGAATATGAACGGTTCGCCCCTTAATTTTACACTTGGAACCAGGGCTGTGATCCCCGGATTTGACAGGGCAATCAGAGGTATGTCTCCGGGTCAGACAAAGACTGTCGTTTTAATTCCGGACGAGGCATACGGAGAAAAAAACGAAAGTCTTGTCAGGACAGTTCCGTTAAGTGAGGGTATGGATTTAGTAAGCAGCATGGACAAGGCAAATGTGACAGTATCACTCATTCCGGGTTATCCCTGCCCTATGATAGAATATCTTCCTCCGGGAGGGAAATATTATAGTTATCTCTTTACAAATATCACTGAAGATTCAGTAACTATTGATACAAACAAACCACTTGTGGGAAAGGACCTTCAGTTCACAATAACCCTTGACTCTGTTATTGCAGGGGCCTGAAAAGGCAATTATATTTTTTGGGAGGTTACGTAGAGGCAGATAAAAGGAAAATGGGATGCCGGTTAATCCGGAGAAGCCATAAACCCCTGCACATAAAAGATACTTCCGTTGTGTAAGCCTGCGTAATCTTCCCATCTGTCCTTTTCGTTCACTATTCCAGGTGTCAGCCTGAATGTTTTTCCTGTTTGTGGTGCATCATCAGTGACATAAACAAGCGGCTCGGTTATTTCTGCTGTATCTCCCTTTGCCTTAAATCCGAGTGCTATAATGAACTCTTCGCCCTTCTTTAACGAGACCTGCCGGCTCAGATCGATGAGATGATAACCCTTCTCAGGTATTTCAGTATTGTCTGAGAGAAGGAGCCTGTCAGTATCCGGCTGATTATCTGATTCATCCCACCCGCCATAGACATCTATCATGACTGTCTCATTTTTATTGAGGGTCATAAACCCAACCGCTCCAAGGTCTGCATCTTCCTCAGCGGTGAAACGGGCACATGCCCACGAGTCCTTATTTTCGGCGGCAAAACCATCTGACAGATAATCCCATGAGATCTCATAGGGTTCTGTGGCAGTATCGGAGAGTGCTCCGGCGTGTGTTTCATAGTGATGGGTGGTGTCATAACCTTCACCACTGTCGGCGATGAATGCAACAGCCATGCAATAGCCTTTCAAAAACATTTCATCAGCATAGGATATCCAGATATACCCGTCATTACCAAAATTTGTTCCGGCACTGTTTTTAATGAGCCAGGCCCCCGGTTCGGATGCTCCCGGAATAACTCTGTTATCATCCCATCCTGTAATCGTGACGGCATGGTTTAAGCTTGCAGGTAAGATCCCGTCTCCTGTCCCGTTGAAGTAATAGTCTCCTGAAGTGCGGTTGAAGATAGGAGTCTCTTCAAACCCCGGATATATAGAAGGGTGGGTGTACATGAAAGAGACAAGGGCACCGTATTTTATCACCGCTTCTTTGACTGCCTTCCGGAAATCCCCGTCAGTGGCATACTCCGGGCGGGACAGGTCAACGGTTTCGCGGAGCATGTAAGAGACAGGAAGTTTCTCAGGGGGTTTAGTGAGTTCCTTTTTCTCCTGCATGTCATCGAGCGGGAACGGTGCGTAGTGGTTGAGCACCGGACCTTTGCCGCTGATGAGATAATCGGTTGCGTACCTGTGATCTCCGCCCCAGCCCCTTATCACAGGTTCTGTTTCCGTATAGCCAATTGAGAGTGTGCTGTTTGGCATATAGGCATTGTTATAGATATATACCGGATGGTTGTATCCGTTCCAGTTCCCCATGTGCCATACTGAGAGATTTGCAGCGGGCGAGTCGGGACCAGAGACAATTCCCTGTTTAAGAAGACTACTCTCAAGTGCCGCACAGGCAGAAAAGGCCCAGCATGTGCCGACCGCTTTGCTGGTGTCCGGCTGTCCGTCAGGGAGTGTGCCTGTCTGTGTTTTAACCGGAGTTATATAGCATTTTCCGTTTACATCACGTAAGTCGTAAGATGCCGGGAGTATCTGAGGCTCCTGCATACCGGTATTTCCACTTTGAAGCACATTTCCGGGCATATTGTTATTACTGCCCGAAGTACTGCCGGATACACCCTCTAAACCAGTGCCGGAGGTTTCACCCGGTGTATTACCGGATGCAGTTTTGGAATCTGTACCGGATAACGTACCAGTGCCGGTTATAAGGACAATAGCACAGATGATTAATATAGCTACAATAAGGATGGTAGCGATGGACCGGATATTCATAGAAAAAAATGTATGGGTTAAACGTTAAAAGTTTCCCCTCATTGAAGAATTACTATTTTATCATCGCTGATTTATCCCTTCGCCTTCTCTTTATCTGTGACTTATGGGTTTTTAAGCAGGGAACAAAATTCTGAGGCTGGTATGCCAGTCTTAGGTGGCCGATACAGGAGAAATAGAAATAAAATAAGTTGCATAGAAGATGTCCGGTGTACCGGACATATCTCTGTTTTTCAAAGATATCTTCCTTAATGTTCTGGTTCAGACCGAGAAGAGCGGTGCAAGTTCGACCTGCTGCCAGTCCTCGTCGATGACCTTCATACAGAACGTCCGTGTTTCAGGGACATAGACAACCCTGTACACCGTCGAGCCTGTTCCTGTCATGCCATTGAGTTCAACCGTATAATGCTCGAAGGTTGCACCGCCATCTTCATACAGGACATCACGGATGGCCATCATCCGCTCTGCATCGATTGACCCCTTGTTCTCTTCGGCGAGGTTGAGCAGGTTGTTGTAGCGTGTGACCGAGTTGTCAATCCCTGTTGTGTCCAATCGCCATGACGGGTCAACAAAATGGTTTGCGGCCGCAATCACACCCTCTCCCTCGCGGCGCTTGATGTCCCAGATACTCTCTTCATATGAGTAAACCATATCCGGTCCGGCCGCATTCACGATAAATGCAGAATTTGTCAGGGTAGACATGATTACGGCATCAAGCTCCTCTATGGTGGAATAGTCAAGCATCATCCGGAAGAACTCGCCGACGATCATGGGCCTGCCGGCGACCTCCAGGGAACTGCCGGAAGATCCCCCGTTGTCCTCAGCGATGAAAAGCCCTGCGCTGTTCATCAGGGTCTCCGGCAATCCTCCTGCCGGTCCGAACGTTGCAACACCGTTGCTCCCGTCAGTCGGGTTGTAGACCGCAAGGGTGTAGTATGGCTTAAAGGCCAGGAATTCTTCATTAAGGTCCCAGTTCCGGGAGAGAACCACCGAACCGTCTGTTGTGTAGTTGTCCCAGGCGGCAAGGAATGAGCATCCGGTTTTCTCGCCGGAAAATCCTAAGGAGACCGGCATCACAACGTAAAAAACGTAAAGGATGTCAACCGCTTCAGGGGTGAGGCCGGACGTCTCCGCGATGCCGGCCCGGATCTCCTTTATCCGCTTTGCCTGCAGGGAGGTCGTTTCTCTGGCTGACTCATAAACTTCCGTTTCTGTGTAGCCGTTTGCGGTGAAACGGGACCGGAGCATCTCATATTCGGAATTAAGTTCATCTGTCATCAGGGCGCCATACTGCCTGCCCATCTCGCGGTAGGTACCGGAGAGAACGACGACGTGGTACGGGCCTGCCTCATACCGTGTTCCGTCCTCAAAGACGCCTACTTTGGTCAGCTGACTGTCATTTCCGGCATCAGCCGGTGTAAGAGAAGAACCCCTGCGACTGGCACTGCAACTATCAGAACCAGTACCAGAGGAAGGTACCAGACTTTCATATGTTTCTGCATGTGTCAGCGACATCCAAAAATGTTTTGAAATCATCCTGAACTACAGATTTTCCCTGTGGCTGTAGGCCCTGCCGGTTTTTGTTTTCCGGTATAGTATCCGGCATTAACATCAGTTAATGCTGCCACTGGGATATATTACATATTTCCGGACGTCAGAATTATTTGTCTCCGCCGGCAGTGATACTCAACGAAAGACTCCATAATTATTTAAAGTGAATTACTTTGAGATATCGGTTCCCTTCAGCGTTTTCTTAAGATTATTGTTACAACTCCAAGAAAGATAAGTAACCCCACAAATCCCAGAGATATAATTAATCCGTCAGATGCAGGCACTGTTTCTTTAGAGGGGGTAGATATTGCCGTGGAATCATCAGATAGGAGGATGTCATCTCCGGCCGTACCTGCCGGCTCATCCGTTATCATCTCTTCAGCATCCGAAATATTACTGCTCACGCATCCCGGAGCAATCCATCCGGTTCCCGGACAGGATACCTTAGAAATAACTGATTTTGCGTTATTCCCGGTAAATTCTGCAGAGTATTCAGTCCAGTTTCCGGAGGTCATATTATAATGCCACATCACCGGCAGACCATTTCGTTCTGAAAGCCAGTCTTTTGGGATCTCAAATGTATAGGTTATCTCAGCAATACCGGCGGCATCTGCTTTATACAGAGTTACCAGATCATACTGGTAAACATCACCATTCAGAGGTTTCATGTCATTTTCCGGCCCGGATTTTTGCTCTACTGTGATCATCAGTTCACGTATGTTTACTGCCGGAAGAATGGCAACCTCAGTCACTGCCGTATTCTTCAGTTTCAGGACTGTCACTTCACCGGCTATCAGATCATATGCAGCACCGACACCTGCATGAGATGTTCCTCCAAAACCCAAAGAACCACTCCCTGACGGTGCGGGAACTCTCACCGATGCTATAGCATACACTGAAAATCCATTGGTTGTTACCTGGAATACTGAATTATCACCGGAAATGCCGGCAAACTCCGGGATGATTTCAACAGCAGTTCCGTCATCCTTCCAGCGAAGAATACGGATATAGTCATTACCTCCAATTGCTGATACCCAGGATGTCTTTACTGAGAAGTTCAGCACCGTTTCACTGATGGCTGATTCATTATCAAATCCTGATTTGGTGAAGTAGACGGTGTAAGCGATCTGTTCCATGTCCGGGCAGGTAAGACTGAAGGCATTTCTAACGTCAGCAGCACATCCGGCTGAAATTTCAGTGGTGACCGCAGCATCTTCATCATAGGCATCCATTGTCATAGCAAAATCAACCGATACGTTCCCGACAGTTTCACTTATAACCGCATTGAGTGCCGGGGGAGTTATGGTCACAGACTGCACAGTACCGGAGAGGTTGCCGCCTGATGAAGTTACTCCGGTGGTGACAATCTTAATATTTGTTCCGTCAGTCTTCTGTATCTGAACTGAGTCAGGGGTATTTGTCACAGTGCCGGCAGAACTCTCATTGATATATATTGTCTGCGTTCCGTCAGTGTTTTTCTCTACGGTCGTTCCGTTAATTTTTACTGAAGTCTCTTTAAATCCTTTGGTGTCCGGCACGGCATCTAAAACAGAGATTTTTACCGTCTCTGACCAGGTGGTTTTGTCTGCCCAGTCTGCATTTAAGCAGACAGCATAATCACCGGTTGCTGTTAAGACCGCTGAAAGGTCTCTGCCGGTCTTTTCAGTCACAGAGCCATTTGGGTTTGTAATATGCCAGGTCCATTCCGAAACATCTGCTGCTGTCTTCGTGGAGTTTGCCACAAATGTAAGCGGGGATGGGCCTGTACCGGTATGTCTGAAAACAGGCGTGTCATTAAGTGTGTAGCTGATCTGTTTTTTGCATCCGGAGGTTACCTCTGTAGTGAACACCGGGCTGTTGAAATATCCTGCCAGGGTCAGTACAACAGAGTATTTTCCGGGCGGAAGATAATATCCGGCAGGTGTTGTATGATTATATGAAGTGCTGCTTAGAAGAACACAGGCATTCTGTGGAGTAGATGATGCCAGGACTGTCCCCCGTGAGTTATTATAATACAGCGGCAGGTAGTCAGTTCCTGCTATTGTGCCGGTGCTGTCAGATATTACATATGTCTCGTCACATATTCCGTCAAAATCCGGGTCTGAATGTGTCTCTGAGAACCCTGTGCCATCTGGTTTTGCCCAGACATTTCCGGCGGAATACGGGCCTCCGGCAATATTTTCACAAAGGCAGAAGGTCTTATTTAAGGTAGTATTCCAGGCACATCCCGTTATTCCGGCATAGATGTTTTCATCATTGCAGAAAAAATTATTTGAAAATGTAAGTGCACTCTCATTTACATAGATTCCACCGCCGTATGTGGTGGCAGTGTTGTTACTAATCGTGTTATTTTTAAGTATCAGCAGACTCTTTTCGGTGTCTATCCCACCTCCTTTTGTGGCTGTGTTGTTGTTTATAGCGGTGTTCTGAATTGTTATTGTACTGTTATAATTTAGTATACCTCCACCCAAACCTTCTGGGAAGAGTTCTTTTATTAATGTCAGGATGCTCTCATTTACATATACACCATTGCCGTATGTAGTGGTGATATTGTAGTCGGGAGCAGTTATTTTAAGTGTTGCCAGACTCCTGTCCACTTTGTCTTCCTGTGTTGCTGTGTTGTTGCTTATTGTGATGTTTTCAATTATTAGCATGCTGTTATCTATCAGCATACCGCCACCCCGGGTGGCAGTGTTGCCGTTGATGGCAGTGTTTTTAATTGTTATTGTGTTGTTTTCGATAAACATACCGCCACCTAAAGCAGCATTGTTGCTGTTAACGGTAATGTTTTCAACTGTTAGTGTGCTTCTGTCGGTAAGTACACCGCCACCCCAGGTGGCATTGTTGCTGTTTATGGCAGCGTTTTTAATTGTTATTGTGTTGTCTTCGATAAACATACCACCACCCACACCGGCAGTGTTGCTGTTTACAGTAATGTTTTCAACCGTTAGTGTGCTTCTGTCGGTAACCATACCGCCACCCCAACCGGCAGTGTTGTTGTTTATGGTAGTGCTTTCAATTTTTGCTGCACAGTTTTCAAAAAATATACCACCACCCAAACCTCCATTGTTGTTGTTAACAATAGTGTTTTCAATTGTCAATGTGGTTTTTTCGATAAGCATACCGGCACCCAGACAGCCATTGTTGTTTTCGATGTTATTGTTTTCAATGGTGAGTGTGCTGTCTTCGACAAACATACCACCACCCAGACTGCCATTGTTGCTGTTGATGTTAGTGTTTTCAATGGAGAGAGTGCTTATGTCGATAAGCATGCCTCCGCCAAATGCTGCATTGTTACTGTTGATGTTAGTGTTTTCAATTGTTAGTGTGCTGTCTTCGACAAACATACCACCACCAAAACCGATGGTACTGTTGTTGATGTTTTCAATTGGTAGTATGTTGGTATTGTCAACAAAAATACTACTGCCCAGACCGGCATTGCTGCGGTCGATGTTAATGTTTTCAATTAGTGGTGTGTTGCTATTATCAGTAAATATACTAATTCCCAAGCCGGCAGTATTGCTGCTGATGTTAGTGCTTTCAATTGTTAGCCTGCTTTTCCAGAGCATTATTCCGCCACCAAACATTGCCGTGTTATTATCAAAAGTTGTGCAGTCTATATCAGCATTATCAGAGTTATAGAAATACGCACTGCCGCCAAAGTATATTGCTGTGTTGTTCTCAAAAGTTGTGTTGTCTATATTGGCATTATCTGAATGATGGTATTCTATACCGCCACCATGCAGTCCAGTGTTGCTCTCAAATGTTGTTCCGGTGATTTCTGTGCCATTTACATATGAAATATGCACCGGACTGCCACAGGTGTCCAGATTCCATGTGAAAGTACAGTCGGTAAAAGTTAAGCCCTGAAGGGGATCATCAGAAGAACCCCTGGCCAGAACCGCAGATCCATCACCTGTATAGGTGTTTCCTGAGATATTCAGGCCCTGCAAGGTTATGTTGCCGGCGGTGTTGGTGATATTTATTGCAGGGGCAATGCCGGAGGTGTTGGTGATCAGAGGAAGCTCCGGTGACCCCTCCCAGCGTCTGATACAGACGTACGGAGATGAGATAGTTACTCCCCCTTCATAGACATGGCCGTTATCACCCCAGATACGGATAGTATCTCCTTTGCCAATATCAGGAATTGCAGATATATTGCTGAAATTTCCGTTAATATATGAAACATTCCAGAGTGCCGGGTGGACAACGGGGTCCTCAGTGTGGAGTAGAGTCGCAGTTAGTTCTGTTGTGATATTTACATCTGAGTCCGGGATTGTTTCCGGCATACTGTTTACCATTGGCAATTCTGTCAGATCAGACCCATTGTCATAAATAAAAACTGATTCATTATTTACAATATCTGAAAAGTCTGCGGAACATGCAGAAAGAGAGACAGATAGTCCACATAGCAACACAACTGCTAACAATATTCTTTTTTTCAAGATATTTCCCTCGGTGCAGTCGGACAATGGTGGGCCAGCATCTTTTCGATGGTGATTGGAGAATTATTGTCAGGGGAGTTCATCCACAGGATAAATGAACCTGATGCGTATATGAAATAACAAACCATAAATATTTCTGTTTATTGAAATGAAAGACCATGTCATATCCAAACCGAAACATCTCATGGATTTCCGGCAGGAAAGCCTCGACTGGTTTGACAAATATCTGTAAAAACGCCGGACTCTCCGGAAACCAGAGAAAGGTCCTGATACAATCATTTTTTTCAGGCCGGAGATACATTTATGCAACCTTCTGTGCAATGACTCTCTGATGTAAAATGGGATTGAATTGTAAACATCAGGTGAAATTCTGTCTTCTTATTCTTGTTCTTCTGTGTAGTATGTTTGTCCTCTGCACACCGGCATTTGCCGCAGATGGTGCTGCGGGTGACAACGCTGAAAATACTTCTCTTACTCCCGTTCTGCCGGATGTCTCCAACCCGGATGACGTCGCAGCATTCTTCGACATCGAAGCTCCGGCAGGGATGGCCAAATATAATATCCCCGGTGCAACGGTCTCGGTTGTCTCAGACGGTGACCTTGTCTATGCCAAAGGTTATGGATATGCTGATATTGAGACAGAAACTCCGGTTGACCCGGAAAAGACCCTCTTTCACATCGGTTCCCTCACGAAACTCTTTACCTGGACCGCTATTATGCAGCAGGTGGAAAAGGGTACAATCGACCTCGATGAGGATGTCAACACCTATCTGAAAGACTTCTCCATCCCGGAGACATACCCCGGACAGCCGGTGACGATGCGTCACCTGATGACGCATTCTGCCGGGTTTGAGGATACTGATGTCCACATGGAGGTTGAAGAACGCGAAGATCTCTACTCATACCGGACATACTGTGAAGAGAACATCCCAACCCTCGTCCATCCGCCGGGGACCGTTACCTCCTACTCAAACTACGGTGCCACACTTGCGGGAGTGATTCTTGAGGACGTGACTGATGTTCCGTACGCGGAATATGTGCAGGAGAATATTCTCACCCCGCTCGGGATGAAAGATACCATCGTCTCCTATCCCAAAGCACCGGAGAAAGACACGGACACGGCATCCGGCTACCAGTATACCGGGGGGAAAAATATGGTAGTCCCTGACATAGTTGTTGTGGTTGATCCTGCGGGTACCATCAGCGCACCGGCGACTGATATGGCGAAATTCATTGGAATGCACATGAAAGAGGGCACCCTCAACGGAGCAGAAATCCTCGGAGAGGATACTGCACGCCTGATGCATGCACCGGCGTTTGCAAACGACCCCCGGGTGGGTAGTATGTGTCTTGGGTTCCTTGGGTGCCACATCGGGGACGAGCGGATTATCACCCACAGCGGCGATACGCTTACTTTCCACAGTCTCCTGGTCATAATCCCGGAGAGACAGGCAGGATTCTTCGTCTCATACAACTGCGCAGGGGGCAGCAGTGCGAGAAACGACCTTCTGATGGCGTTTGTGGACCACTTTTATCCCGGACAGGAGACCGCAGAACCAGCAGGTGCAGGTTTTTCTTCGTCATCTGCTGAAAAATTTGCCGGCACCTACCAGTCGACCCGGCAAAACTACCGGACGTTTGAGTTCTTTAAGACTCCCCCGCAGCAGATGCAGGTCAAAGCAGAAGGGGATGGAATTATCCAGATTAGTGGAGGCGGAATGCAGCTCACTGCATATACAGAAACCGAACCGGGCGTTTTTGTACAGGCTGACGGGACAGATACCATTGCAGGTGATATAGTCTTTCATGAAAATGAGAAGGGGGCGGTAGACCTCCTCTGTTATGAGAATGACCCGTGTGGAGCCTTCGAACGGGTGCCCTGGTATGCGACAGAACCGTTCACGGATGGTGTGAAAAATGCAGGTATTCTCATTCTCCTGACGGTGCTTTTCTGGCCCCTGCAGGTTGTATGCAGACGGGTTTACACCACAAAAGATACAGACGATGAGAGCAAAGAACCGGAGAACTCCAAACAGGAAAATCTGGCAAATCTACCCTGCTATGCCAGACTGATCACCGGTGCTGCGGCCCTTATCTTCCTGTCTTTCGTCCTTATCATCCTCCCGGCGGTCATGGGAGATACAGCTCTTCTTGAGGCATACCAATACAACCGGACAACACCTTTTGCACTCACAGCAGCACTTATGGTCCCGGTTATTGCATCAGTCCTCTCGGTCATAAGTGCACTCTTTCTGGTACCGGTCTGGAAGAATTCCTGGTGGACACGGTGTCATCGGGTGCATTACACCATTGTGATTGCCGGACTTTTCATGATGATATGGTGGGCGAACTTCTGGAACCTGTTCTTCTTCCGGCTGTGAAGAAAAAGAACACAATACTCCGGAAACTTCTTTCTTATAACTCAGGCAAAAATGTGAAAACGGCCGTATTCGGGGAATTCCGGCCGGAGGACTTCAACCCTGCCAAAGCAGGCAAACTTTTTGAATGGGCTTTTTGGCGGTAATGGCTGAATATACCAACTAAGACAGACACTACAAAAAAATGAGATGAGTGATTCTCTAATACTCTTCATTCAGCGTTATACTGAAGTGGTCCTCTGCGATGAGATCAAGATCATCTTCTGCAGTATCACATATGATTGCCGGAGACTGCAGGGCAGCCCTGAATACGACAGCATCTGCGGGGATGGAGGGGTCCATCGGTGCATCAACATCTTTCTGGATTATAATTCTTGTTGGATCGAGACCATTTGTGTAATATGTCCTAAAGGTTTCACGGTCATCTTCTCCAATGTCAAATTTATCAACGCTCTTTGCAAACGTTATGTCACAGGGGATCCAGCCGTAGTCTTCAATATAATATTCAGCCCAGAAGTGACAACTGGGAATCGCACCTGAAGTCATTGTGTACCCACCTGTTGAACGTGCGGGAATGCCAAGGGACCGGCAGAGTGCAGAGAAGAGCATACCCTGTGTCCCACAGTCTCCATGGCCGGTTTTAAGCATGTAGGATGACTCCGGCACTTTGGGAACGACTGTGTCGAGGGAAATATGGGGGACATGATTGTAAGGATAGGTGTCGATGACGTACAGGCATAGTGCCTGCGCCTGAAGATATGGATTCGTTTCATTGCCAACGATCGCCATGGCGAGGTCACGAATTTCATCTGTTACTGCAATATTCCGTCCGGAGGAAGTATAGAGGATATATTCAGGGTCAGTTGTATCATATGTCCCGATTTTTGCCGGGTCAACTTCAAATTTCCGTTCGTATGAGGTAAATGCAATATCTATAGTGATGGTGAGGTTCTCCCCGATTTCATTGGCAGGGATCTCATAGTAGACATATGCAATTTCTCCTTCTGTCACCGGCCCGGTGATGATATACTCTTTATGGGAAATATTTGTCACAACAACGTCCCGCTGCGATGCAGTCTCCAGTGGGAGGGGATACCAGATGGATATAACTCCAGTTTCTGGCAGGACATCTGCCGGGAGGTCAAGCGCTTCAGTGCCGGTGTACCGGACGGGGTTTACATACGGAGTGGTGCTGTTACCGGCAGAAGTCCCATCCGCAGGAATTGCGTAGCGGGTAGCATATCTGAAATCATACCTATTATCTGACAATGACAGCTTCTCACTGTCCGCATAGAAGTAATTCTGTGCCACATCCTCGAAGTAGAGGGTCTCCCCGTCTGAGGTGATCGTCTGTGCACGTTCATCAAGCCAGGTGTCTGTTTCATCCACGGTAAGTGTGGGGGTCGTCTCACGCATCACCGCTTCTGCAGTGGTCCGGTTGTATGGAAACCCTTCAGTCGCCCTCATAGCACGAAACATGCCGTTTCGTGCGGGAAGGGCATGATCACTGTCGCCTTTCTCCTGATAGAGAGCGAATGCATCTTCATAGAGGGAAGCAGCGGTGCGGTAGTTGCCTCCTGCCATCGCTGTCTCCGCCTGCAAAAAGATGTCGTCTGCTGAAGAAGCGGGTGCAGGGGTTTCTTTCATCTGGCCATCGGATGACTCCATACACCCGGCACAGGCAATCGCAAGCAACAGGGTAATCATAAGGGCAGGAATCAGTCCAAGAAACTTCATGTTCATGAATGATAATATATTGTATCTATTAAAAAGCATTATGTCTGAAAATGACCGCAGGCGGTGTCACCACGGAAAACCTGCACCATCACATTTTCTCTAATTTTAATCCTCTGCACTCCTGCATGTAATCCGGCCTGTGCCGCAGACAGTGCTGCAGTTCCTGCCGGAATCTTCATGATGATATGGTGGGCGAACTTCTGGAACCTGTTCTTTTTCCGGCTGTGAGGAAGAAGAGCACAATACTCCGGAAAAAACCTCCCCGGCAACTCAGGCAAAAATGTGAAAACGTCCATCATCGGGGGGATCCGGAGTTTTGACAGATGTCTCTCAAAACGCCGGACTCTCCGTACTCTCCAGACCGCAGAGAACGGTCCTGATACAATCATATTTTCAGGACGGAGATACATTTATGGAACCTGATATGCAATTACTCTCTGATGTAAAATGGGATTGAATTGTAAACATCAGGTAAAATTGAGTGTTCCTGTTCTGGTTCTCGTTCTTCTGTGTTGTATGGTCATTCACCCGGTTTTCGCATCGCAGACCGGCGCTGAGGAAGAATGGACGATTGAGGATATGATGGAGATCGCAACGGTAAATGATGTCTGCCCCTCATCTGACGGAACAAAGGTAATCTATACCGTAATAAAACCCCTGATAAACGATACAAAAAGTGAGATGCACTCACAGGCCTACGAAAAACGCCTTGATGGAAGTAAACCCCGGCTCCTTCTGGCAGGAGAAGTTTCCACATCATCACCCCGGTGGTCTCCGGATGAGACTAAAATTGCATTTCTCTCAGATTCCTCCGGGACAAACAATATCTGGGTAGTTCCTTCCGGAGGAGGAGAAGCCACACAGGTCACCAATACAGAAACCCCCGTAATCAGTTTCGCCTGGTCTCCACAGGGAGATACCATCGCATTTACGATGCCAAAACCTCCAACAGAAGAGCAGATAAAACGGGAAGAGGAGAAAAACGACCGTACTGTTGCGGGCGAAAACCCGCCGATGATAACCCTGTGGACCATTCCGGCAGAGCCCGGAGCAGAACCGGTGAAGGTTGCCGGCGGTGACTGCAGTGTCACGGATTTCAGCTGGGCCCCGGACGGGAGTTCGATTGCGTTTTCACACCAGAAGACCGCAGAGATTAGTGATTTGGACACTATGGACATCTCAGTTGTCAGACTGTCAGACGGGAGTATCAGCCCACTCACCACCGCTATAGGACCAAAAGGAAATCCTCTCTTTTCTCCGGATGGAACGTCTGTTGCATGTATTGCCGGCCCCGTTGGATCAACGACTTTTTCTAACTACTCGGTCTATATTGCAGAGGTTGATGGAGACAATGCCGTCAGACTTGCACCGACATATGATAATTTTCCTACGCTCTTCGGCTGGTCAGCCGACCAGTCTTTTCTGTGGTTCACCGAGAATCGCGGCGAGCAGAAGAAAATTGGCATGCTGCCCGTCGACGGGAGCGAACCGGAATATTTTGGTCCACCTGATGGGAATGTCTTGTCTTCTATACTGGATACCAATGCACACATGATTGGATTCTCGTGGGAGAATGCAACATCTCCGGATGAGGGGTACATCACACCTGCTGATTCATTCTCCCCAATTAAGGTGACAGAGATCAATGATTGTGTCCGCAGTCTCCCGGTTGCAGAAACTGAGATTATCAGCTGGGAATCCTCTGATGGTCTGAGGATTGAAGGTGTTCTGACATACCCTCTTCATTACGAAAATGGGCAGAAATATCCGCTTATTGTAAATATTCATGGTGGTCCGGTGGACACTTTCTATGAGACCTACTATTCCGATGTATTTCCACTCCCGATCCTTTCCTCAGAGGGGTATGCTGTTCTCCGGCCAAACATCCGTGGATCATCCGGGCGTGGTATTGATTTCCGCATGGCAAATGTCGAAGACTGGGGTGGAATGGACTTCAATGATGTCATGAACGGTGTGGATTATCTTATCGACGAGGGAATTGCTGATCCGGACAGACTGGGAATTATGGGGCACAGTTATGGAGGCTATATGACCGACTGGACGGTAACACAGACGGACCGGTTCAAAGCAGCTGTATCATACGCCGGATTGTCCGATCTCATCAGTTTTACACTTACAACCGATGCGGAACAACTCATTCCTGACTATCTGAATACAAATGTCTGGGGAGATTATGAGTGCATAAAATCCCATTCAGCAATCGGTTCAGTAAAGAATGTCACAACACCGGTTCTGTTTATCCATGGGGAAGCGGATACCAGAATTCCTCCCTCACAGGCACAGGAGATGTATACAGCACTCGCTCTGCAGGGTGTCCCGACCCGGATGGTCACGTATCCGAGAGAAGGGCATGTTATCTCCGAACCGAAACATCGCATGGATTACTGGCAGGAAAGCCTCGACTGGTTTGACAAATATCTGAAATGAAACCCGGGATATCAGGATGCCGGAGAACGGTCCTGGTACCATCATTTTTTTCAGGAAGAGGATACATTTATGGAACCTGATATGCAATTACTCTCTGATGTAAAATGGGATTGAATTGTAAACATCCGGTAAAATTTAGTATTCCTGTTCTGGTTCTCGTTCTTCTGTGTAGTATGCTCGCTCAGTCTGTCTGTGCATCACAGACCGGCTCCGGGGAAGAATGGACGGTTGAAGATATGATGGAGATCGCAATGGTTACCGACGTCTGCCCCTCATCTGACGGAACAAAGGTAATCTATACCGTAATAAAACCCCTGATAAACGATACAAAAAGTGAGATGCACTCACAGGCCTACGAAAAACGCCTTGATGGAAGTAAACCCCGGCTCCTTCTGGCAGGAGAAGTTTCCACATCATCACCCCGGTGGTCTCCGGATGAGACTAAAATTGCATTTCTCTCAGATTCCTCCGGGACAAACAATATCTGGGTAGTTCCTTCCGGAGGAGGAGAAGCCACACAGGTCACCAATACAGAAACCCCCGTAATCAGTTTCGCCTAGTCTCCACAGGGAGATACCATCGCATTTACGATGCCAAAACCTCCAACAGAAGAGCAGATAAAACGGGAAGAGGAGAAAAACGACCGTACTGTTGCGGGCGAAAACCCGCCGATGATATCCCTGTGGACCATTCCGGCAGAGCACGGAGCAGAACCGGTGAAGATTGCCGGCGGTGACTGTAGTGTCATGGATTTCAGCTGGGCACCGGACGGGAGTTCGATCGCATTTTCACACCAGAAGACCGCAGAGTTTAAAGATTTTGGTACCCAGGACATCTCAGTTGTCAGGCTTTCAGACGGAAGTATCAGACCACTCACCACCGCCATAGCATCAAAAACAAATCCCGTCTTTTCTCCGGATGGGAAGTATGTTGCATTTACTGCATGCACTGTCGGAAAATCGATTTTTTTCAACAATTCTGCCTATATTACTGAGTTAAACGGAGAAAATACTATCCGGCTTGCACCGACATATGACAACAATCCTATTCTATTCGGATGGTCAGCTGATCAGTCATTTCTGTGGTTCATGGAATGCCAGGATGAGCAAGTCATAATCGGCATGCTGCCTGTCGACGGGAGCGAACCGGAATATTTCGGGCCTCCTGATGGAGTTCTTTGGTCTTCTCAATTGGATCACAACGCACAAATGATTGGGTTCTCGTGGGAGAATGCAACATCTCCTGATGAGGGGTACATCACAACTGCTGATTCATTCTCCCCCGTGCAGGTGACAGAGGTCAATGATGACATCCGCAGTCTCCCGGTTGCAGAAACAGAGATTATCAGCTGGGAATCCTCCGATGGTCTGAATATAGAAGGAGTTCTGACCTACCCCTTTAATTACATAAATGGGCAGAAATGTCCACTTATCGTATTCGTTCACGGTGGTCCGGCAGGAACTTCCTACGATAATTACTACACCAATGAACTTCCGATCCCGGTTGCTTCTTCAGAGGGGTATGCTGTGCTCCGGTCAAACATCCGTGGATCATCCGGGCGTGGTATTGATTTCCGGGAGGCAAATGTCGAAGACTGGGGCGGAATGGATTACGAAGATATGATGAGCGGTGTGGACTACCTTGTTGAAGAAGGAATTGCTGATCCCAACAGACTGGGAATTATGGGGCATAGTTATGGAGGCTATATGACCGACTGGACGGTAACACAGACGGACCGGTTCAAAGCAGCTGTATCATACGCCGGATTGTCCGATCTCATCAGTTTTACACTTACAACCGATGCGGAACAACTCATTCCTGACTATCTGAATACAAATGTCTGGGGAGATTATGAGTGCATAAAATCCCATTCAGCAATCGGTTCAGTAAAGAATGTCACAACACCGGTTCTGTTTATCCATGGGGAAGCGGATACCAGAATTCCTCCCTCACAGGCACAGGAGATGTATACAGCACTCGCTCTGCAGGGTGTCCCGACCCGGATGGTCACGTATCCGAGAGAAGGGCATGTTATCTCCGAACCGAAACATCGCATGGATTACTGGCAGGAAAGCCTCGACTGGTTTGACAAATATCTGTAGAAAAACACGAAACAATCAGGACAGGATAGAATTATCCTGAAAATACCATTTTCCAAAGCATGTTGTGTGTGGTAAATTACACGATATGCCTTTTTTTAAGCGTAATACGGAATGTGATTGTGGAAACAATATAGAAAGAAATAGTGCTGTCAATATAATGGTCCTTTTCCTATCACAGAATGCCATGTGAACCGGATATCAGCAATTTGATGGTAATTTGCGAAAAACAGGTGCGGATATTTTCATTAATCTCACAGGAAGCATGATTGCGATAGCATGACGTAGTTCATAGTGTTGTCTATAAATGGAACTGTTCTGAATAAAAAAAAGAATGGATTAAAGGCTGCTCTCCTTTCCAATATAATACCATGCAATTATAGCAGCATCTCCTACATCAACATATCCATTACCATTAAAGTCTGCGGCCAGATTCACGGGCGTTAGTTCGGCAACCATATATGATACTCTTGAAACATCGCCAATATCGACAGCTCCGTTGCCATTGAAATCACCTTTAACCCCGAAAATACTGATATTACCTCCGGTGCATTCGAGATTGTGTTCTATCAGATCCTTATCAGTCCATGTCGAATTAAATACAGATATGCTGGACGAATCTTTGTTGTTTCCTCTTGGTATTATTGAGATGTCAAACAATGCTTCCGGTTCTGTATCTGTCATTGAACCGGTATTGGTAAGAACAAGGTCGGCCTGGTCCTCTTTAAGGTTCAGTGTGACTAAAGAGCCAAGAAATACTGAATTATTTGCCTTAACTCCGCTAACCGTGATGACTGAGGAATTCCATTTTAATGAACATGCTACTTTCTCTGCATTGGTAATCCCGGATACCTTAACAGGAATCACATATGTGGAATTTGCAGGAATGCTGATGTCCGGGATCAGTAGTTGTGCAGATGTAAATCCGGTCGTGAAACCTTTGAATATATCAGTAAACTCAAAATTTTCCTGGTCCAGTTGTGACCACTGATATCTTTCCTGTCCATCGCTTCCGTCATTGTCCCTGTTAAGAGACCACATACCAAGCATTGTGACCCAGTCTTTTGTTTCTGCCCAGTCTTTGACCTGGTTTGCATTAGCAATAGTAAATATTTCCCGGTCAGCATCATTCTGTCCTATCATTGGTGTCATGCCCAGCGTTGCAGAGATGTTTCGCTCTGTTAGCTGGTTATAAGTTCCCTGTGTTGCTGAAATTGCAGCATCTCCCATTTTTCCCTCAACAGATGAAACATAGTAATCCATAACCATAAGATTCACTATATCAATTTCTACGCCATTTTCGGTAGCATTGTCGATTACATTGAGGCCAAAGGCATTCAGTCCTGTAGGTATAACAGGAAGACAGAACCCGATTTTAAGTCCGGGATTATTGTCCTGTAGTCTTTTTATTGCTAAGCTTCTTCTTCCTACTGAAGGTCTGTCTTCAAGTGCAAATCCTTCAATATCAAAATCAATCCATGTTGGGTTATATTTGTCAATTACCTGCTGGTATTTTGATGTAAGCGTATCAATGTCAGTGTTGTTCACTGCAATCTCTACTCCGGTTGATCCACCAAAAGATATTGCAACATCGCCGCCTACCGAACGGATGTAATTTATTTTATCTACAAAATGGTCTGAATCCATTCCAAGACTGCTATATCCGCCCCATGTCGGATTGGCATTTCCATCACTTACAATAAATGCAAGGGTATAGTGTTTCTGTCCGGTTGAAAGATATGCGGTCTTCAGGTTATAGTACCCGCCTTCCTTCTGACACCACAGTGTAGTATCAACATAAGGTGCGAATACTTTATCCGGCCACCCGGATTCCTCAGTGATATAACCGGAATCTGCTGTCCATGATGCCCCTGAAACAGACATTGTGCAGCACAATACAAGTAAAAAGATAATAGCTATAAATCCCGGCAACCAGAATCTGCCATAATATTTCCTTCTATCTTCTGTTTTTTTCATATCTCATTCCTCCAATCCAAATTGCTGTTTTATTATCAGGACCCTAATCGGCCATATTTTCTCCTTTGTATTTATCTTATTAATAAGTTCCCAATATGGGGAGCCTGAACTCAGGAAAAACCAATCCACACAGAAAGCCTGTATTGCCTTTTTCAGGACTGGCCCATACAAAACATCCTCAGGATAAAATACACAATTACAGCACCCACAATAAACCCCAATAATCAGGAATTATTCAAAATAAAGACTGGATTTCAGCTTTTTTAAGCTCCCGCATCCAACGTCACACAAAGCCCTCATCTGGAGAAAATAAGCTCAAAATGACCTTTAAAAATCTCACCTTTCTAAAATTCCAACACTTCAGGGAAAACGGGTTACTCCGGGTATCAAGGTTCTTTTTGCACTTTATCTGTCAGCCAAACCCGGTATAATCAGGAAAACAGGACTTAAACGGCAATTGGACAAAAAAACCCGGTAATAACGGGGATTACACAAATCACATATTGGCATAAAAAGCCACAATGAGTCATATGAAGCCTCTACAGGCAGCATAATGCCTAAATAAAGCGCAAAGTCCCATATGATCCAGACAAATATTAAAAAAACTCCGGATTAAAGGAATTTAAATCAGAAGGCCATTTAATAGTGTTATTCTATTACAGAGTCAGTTTATTTAGTTCCGGAATTATCGTAACTGTTATTATCATTGTTATGCTATCTTTCCATAGTCAGCTATGAAAACCGGAAAAACCCATATCATTACGATCATTCTTCTGATTACAATTATCATCACTGTCTCTGCAGGCTGCACCGATAATGTTAAGCAATCGCCGGTTTCGCCTGCTGATAATACAACTGAAAGCTCTATCCTTGTTTTTGCCGATCAGGAGTTTGCTTTCCAGCTCATGAGGACAGTCGGATCTTCATATTCAGGAGAGGCTGATGTAGGTGAGTGCCTTGCCACTGCGTCCCGGATCAAAGAAGGAGACTTTGAGAGCTGGTACAGTGAATGGAAAAAGACCGCAGAGACCTTTAAAGCTGCGGGTGATGAGAGCCTTGCAGCCGGACATAAGCATACAGCTATGGAGGCGTATTTCCGTGCTGCAACATATTACCGCACAGCCGAGTTCTTCCTGCATGGCAACTCAACCGACCCCCGCATCATAGAGACATGGGAAAAGAGCCGGGAAACATTCCGCGATGCACTTGCTCTTGATGCTGTCCCGCATGAAATTATTGACATCCCATACGGAAATACAACTCTGCCGGGTTATTTCTATATGGCGGATAATTCCGGTACAATTAGACCGCTTCTTATCATACAGACCGGATTTGATGGTTACCAGGAAGAGCTTCATCCATATGCAATGGAGGGGATAAAGCGTGGATACAATGTCCTGACATTCGAGGGTCCGGGTCAGGGGGAAGTAATAAGGGTCCAAAATATTCCGTTTCGTGCCGACTGGGAGAATGTAATTACACCAGTTGTTGACTATGCTGTGAGCCGGCCTGATGTCGATGAGGACCGGATTGCACTCTGGGGAATTTCCCTTGGTGGCTATCTTGCTCCCCGTGGTGCCGCCTATGAGCACCGGATTTCGGCTTTAATCGCAGATGCAGGAACTTACGATGTCGGAGAGAACCTCATGCAAAACCTGCAGAAAGACGGAGGAGCGGATCTGAACATGACAAAGGAGGACCTTAGGGAATGGCTGCAGACTGATCCGGCTGAGTTCAATGATGCTATCAGAAGTGCCATGGCAGAAAATACCGGAACCCGGTGGATGAATGAAAACGGGATGTTTGTCTTTAATGTCAGTTCGCCGGCATTGTTCTGGGCGGAATGGATGGATTTTTCACTCGTTGGAACTGCTGAAAAGATACGCTGCCCAACTCTGGTCTGTGCCGGTTCGTCCGATCACTTTGACCCGGATGGAGCACAGGCAAGAGAACTCTATGACCACCTAACCTGTGAAAAGGAATTTGTGATATTTTCTGATGATTACGGGGCCGGTTCGCACTGCCAGTTAGGAGCCTTTGCCCAGTCTTTTGGCACCAAGTTCGACTGGCTTGATGATACAATGGGGACGGGGGAATAAATAAGGCTGGGTCCAAAACCCCTTTAAGGGATATTGGTCGTATTTCCGAAGCGGAATTTAGCAATGCACCAAAAGTACGGGGATGAACATGGCTACCGGTTTTTACTCTGCAAAGAAGGTTATGAGGTAGTCATTTACGGGCATTCGCTGTTGCTAAAGGACCTGAAGCAGTGTTCCCTGCTGTCTTTTTGTAAGGCAGATGATTTCATCAGTTATGTCTGCCTGAATATCTCCTTTGCCCTGGCAGTTCTCTGCTCTATGTCAATTTCGAGTTCTTCCACAATGATTTCAAGAACCTTTGGTATGTCTATGTGCTGGGGGCATTTATTCAGGCATTTCCTAATCGGCAATATTGCGTATGTGCCCCAAAAATCAAACACCTGGGTATAAACAATCTGGGGTTGGCGGATGTCAAAATCAGAGGATTTTTCAGAATTATTACTGGTCTTACAGCAAAATGAAAGAAAATGTTTCAGTACCTCACAGAAAATAATTCTATAATGATGGAGTACTGAAACTGTATCACCAAAAAATTTCAGCTTATCTATTTCATTTAGTTCAAGTGGTACTGCTATATTGTCCGGCAATATAAAATAAATCGCTCTGTTTTTTTCACTGATACATTAATGCGTTCTGAATAACTATTTGCATCATAATTATTCATTGCAGATGAGCGGTTATTCAGATTAAAAAATTGATGAATGCACACATGTATATTCCGCCTCATTTGAACATTGATTCCTTTGACACTGAACACCCAGTCCGGCCAAAATGAACAGTACTTGTCGAATAACAGGGCGGGATTACCCCCACCCCGTTTTCCAAGAACGCACCGTGCGACTTTCACCGCAGTACGCTCACGCATTCCACTACCCATTAACGGGCGACAGAGCAAAATAAGATAATTTTGTTTGGAACCATGGTGTTTGTCTTCTCATCCTGTCCTTTCTTTTGAGAAAATATTTCCTGTCAAGATAAGGATTAGCATTAAGTTTTGGGTAAGAGTGTCTACGGATGGGAGCTTCAGAGAATTGTATTAACGTATTCTCTTCTGTTTTGAAAACCCATTTTCTTTTGCCTTCCACATGCCAATATTTACTTGCTACCCATTTGCGACCTTTGTTAGTGTGTCGACGTTTACCCCATTTCCAGGTTACTGTCCAGAGATAGTGATCTAATTTCTGGAAAGTTTCCTTGGCTGCATTATGACGATGATAATTTACCCAACCTCGTATGGTTGGATTTAATACCTTTATCAATTCCTCCTGAGACCATGCTCGGGCTTTTTTAACTTTAGTCCTAATTTTATCAGTAATTGACTTGATTGATTTCTCCGATGGTTTAATGAGGAGTTTTCCTTTATATTTCCGGAAATTGTACCCCAAAAAGTCAAAGCCATTGTTGATATGAGTAATCAACGTTTTCTCTTCCGATAATTCCAGGCCTCTTATTGCGAGGAATTCTTTTATTATCTCCTTTGCTTCTTTTGCGATTTCCTCTGTAGGTGCAGTGACCAGAAAGTCATCTGCATAGCGAATAAAGTGAACTTTCATATTTTGGAATTGTTCATCAAGAATATGTTCAATTCCATCGAGTGTCATATTCGCAAGAATTGGAGACACAATACCTCCCTGCGGAGTACCTTTGTCTGTCGGAAAAAGAGAATTATCAAAGACAAATCCCGATTTTAGGAACTGTTTAAGGATTGATTGATCCATAGGTATATGTTCCTTAAGCCATTCATGGTTGATATTATCAAAGCATCCCCGGATGTCTCCTTCCAGAATCCATGTGGATGATGTCTTTCTTCCTAAGCACGTAAATGCATATTCTGATGCATCCTGTGCTGATCTAAAAAGTCTAAATCCAAATGAACGTGGGTCTGCTGTTGTTTCTGCGATTGGCTGTAAGGCCAGCCCATAGAGGGCCTGCATTGCCCGATCATACATGGATGGAATTGAGATAGGTCGCTTTGTATTCTTACCAGGTTTAGGGATATAAATACGTCGTAATGGTTTTGCACAGTAGTTTTTGTCTGTGAGGCTCAGAACTGCCTGCATCTTTGCAGATGCTGAGTTCCAGATTTCTCCGTCTATGCCGGGTGTACGCTTACCTCTATTCTGTGTAACAATTCGTACGGCCACTAGTTTTGCTGACCTTGAATGAGTTAACAGGTAAGAAAGACGTTTTACCAAATTCCAATTTTCTTCTTTTGTTGCCTTTGCAATCCGGATCTGTAGCCGGTTAACAGTGTCTCTTGTTTTGTCCCAGTCAATGGAGTTCCATTGCCGGGCAAGATCCCTGTCAGTATGCTTCTCGCAATTATGCGTCGTTGAATGACATACTTTCATAAGTTTACCTTCCTTCATTGCTTAGGAATACCTGTCCCACGTCTGCACCCTTTCAAGTCGAGGTAACAACCTCTATCCAACCCATCACAGGCAGGCATTCGCTTCTTGGGACATCCTATTCCGTCTATACCTTTTGTTAGTCTCACGACTTTCATACCCTAATTGGGAGTATATACGGGTTTCCAAGTTCCGTAACATAGATAATATAGATGCTTTAGGAGCCATCTCTAAGCCGGGAACCGTCTGTTCGTTTGTTATATCGTTGGTGTTTTCAACATAACCTGATTCCATACCATTTTGGTTCAAGCGCAGCAGCCTAAATTTCGCTTGTCACGGATAACGACCCATACGATGATTCAGCGTTTGCTTCTCCATGGCATCCTTTCTCTGGCAGATTGATCAGGTTAGACTCCTGATTTTCTCCACGTTGTTCCACAGGCTTCACACAAATCTGTTACCAAAAATGCATGCTGCGGTAGAGATATCCCAAACGAAGAGGATAGCTTACGCAATCTATGTTACAGCTTTTCTTGTCGCACACACCAGTTCCGTTCTCCCTTGTACAGTAAGTCCGCTGGCGTTGAACAGTAGTTCCGAAATTTTTGAACAGTTCTTCCGGCGGGACTGAACACTTTTTGTCATGCCACATTTCACCCATCAAGTATAATTCTCAGTGGCCAACCCCAGTAACCATCCTATCACATCGGCCGCATCTCATCCTGCAAGCCATTTTACCTCATCCCGTCTTGCAAGGAGAACATTCAGAGGCTAATTCTGCTGAAATTGTTATGTCTGGAAGTAATTCTAATGTTCTTATTTTTCCTGTAAGGAGATACTTTTACGATCAGGGATACCTCGTCAACTGGTATGGATTACACTGCCTAACATAATATTCAGGCTACTCTGTATCATGGATGTAAACTGTTCAGGTTCTGTGGAATGGGTGTTCATTTTGGACGGACTCACTGTCCAGTTTCGCCGGACAAGGTGTTCATTTTTGGCGGACTTACTGTTCAGATCTATCCGGAATATACAAAAAGCTTAGGAAAAATGAAAAACAATTATTCCAACCACAGTATCATATCCAAAATCGGAGAAATAGGTTAAAAATGAATTTTTATAAGTTGGATGAAATGTATCTGTGTTGACCTACCGGTACATTTGAAAGGTCCTCTTTTGCAGCAACTGAATTTTTACCCTCTATTTTAAGATCATCCAAGGTTGCTTTCTGGTTTTTGCATGCTATTATCTCAGCAAGTGATTTTTGTCTATGACCATTTATGATCAAACCGGCTATATGATCAAAGGGATTTATGTCCAACTTCTTAGCAGTTTTAACAATTGTTAAATTTCTGTCTACAACATTTGTTCCTTTCTCATTTCTTGTAAATAAGCTTATATCACGATGTCTGACCTGTGCTCGTGCTCCAAGCTCAGCATCATTATTATGAAGAGGGACGTGAGGGTGATCTAAGAATGTGAGTAAGAAGTCTTTATTCCGGTGTGTCTTCTCAATTCTTAGGTTCAACTCTTTATATTCAGTCTCGCTGTTAAATAACTCATCAAAGTCCTTTCTAATTTTTAATGCCCACTCTGGAGATGGATTGTCTTTATATGCTCTCATCTCTCTGTAAAATGCCCAAAACCGATCCATGAAATCTTCATGGACTTTTCTCATTACAGCAGTTTTAGGTTTTAATTTTTTATAGTGTCTGGCTTCATGAACCCAACATAACTGGTGTTCTTCAGTGATATTGTCGTATTGGGGTGCATCATCTGTAAGAAGAATTTTTGGAACTGGGTAATCTTTCTGTGATCTGTAATAAGCAATCAATCCAGCCTCAGTAACTCGCTTTTTAAGCGTTTTAAACCCTTCTTGACCAAATAACTCAACCAAACTATTTTCTAATTCAAATTCACTAAAGCAAGAGTTGTAAATATTTTCTCTAAGTTTTTTGATCCATTTTTTTGCGGTTCTAAGATTGGATAAATGTTCAAAGGCAAACTCATTGAATAGGTACTTGGGTTCTAAAACTTCCATAATGTGCTTAACTATGCTAATTCTATCCTTTTTTGGAGAAGTTCTAAATGCTGTGAAATTATGGTTTGAAAAGATATGTGTATTATATTGAGTGCCATTTACATTAGCTCCAGTTGTATCTGTCTGGAGGTAATCGGAGGACTTTATTCCTTCTTTTAGTATATCTTCCGATTCTTTATCTAAAACCTCATTCTTTTCAGTTAATTTCCTTGAGATTGTAGATTGGGCTATAAAGATACCATGGTTATTTAAAAAGGCTCTAATTCCATTTTCACTCATTCCACAAATTGCTTTGCATTCAATAATAAGTGCCTTTATTCCAGGACCAAATTCTCCACCATATCCTTGAGGTCGATCAGTTAAGAGATATCTTCCTTCTGAAGGGGAATAATATTTTTCAAGTAAAAACTTTGTATTTCTCGGACGAATTTCAATGTCCTGTATGATTAATTCAGAAAAGCCTTTAAAAACTGCATCTTTCGGAAGTTTATTTTTGTCAGAGTACCAGATCTTTTCTTCATGGATTTCGATTTTATGATTACGTTTTCCTCTGCCTTTATTTGGATTATTTTGATCTGATTTCTCTTTTTTTGAGCGTTCCTCCTCAGTAGAATGATTTTTATTGCCAGAACCCCCTTTTCTTTTTCCTTTTTTTGCGGCTTCCGGCCTACCCTGTTCACCAATTAGATGATTGTAATCATCTCTGAGTTGAAGATGCTCTTCATATAATTTATCGTATTTTGCAGATAGTTCCTCAAAGGCTGAGATGAGCAAATATATTATGTCTTTATCCGGAGAATTATCTATCCGATCAGGAGTTATTACGGATTCTAATTCTTTGAAGATACCATTTGACATAATGTATTCTATATTTTGAATTTATAAGTACAAATTATTATCCATTATCACATTACCTCACATTATGGATATGATACCAACCACATATAACTTTGATAATTTAATTAAAATCCTGACTTCTTCGGATATTACTCAATAATTTTCCTGCTGATTTCCCCAAGGGTGCGGAAAGTGAAATACATCTTCATGATAATGATGGATTAACAGACACCCATGATCCCGTAGGACATGGTTGTATTGATTTTGATTATGTTATGGAAAAAGTAAATAAAATGGGAATTCATGCTCCTGTAATTGAAGTTAAAACTTTTGAAGGAGCAATTGAAACTTTAAATTATCTCATTAAAAATTATGGGTCATAAAAATATCAGTATTCGGCCTTAAAAAATGAAAATCCATCTGAATATTTGTTAATCTTAATGCAATTCTTTAGGCGTGGACATGTTACAGATTTACAAATATTACTTTCATTATTGGTTATAAGGATGAATTTTCTAAATCCTCCGTCTTCATTATTAAGATCCATTACAGCGTGACCCGTTGTGCCGCTTCCTGCAAAAAAATCAAGAATTATTGATGATTTATTTGAAGACACATGAATCAATTCTTTTATAAGAGCAACAGGTTTTGGTGTAGAGAACTTTGTTCGATCTCCAAGAAGTTCTGCAATTTCATCCTTTGCTGAGGATGTTGTTCCAAGTCCAAATATAACAGATTCAAGAGGCTTATCTTCAGATGTATTTTTAAAATGAGTCTTTTCTTTATTATTATAACAAAGTATAATATACTCATGAGCTGAGCGTATGTTTTTTATTGATTTTTCAATTCGGTTTTTATCGAAACGAACGTCCACCTTAGGCCAGACTAATAAGTTCACATTATTTAAACCAAATAATCCATAACATATATTTAAAAGAGTTACAAGTTCATTTTCATCAATATTTATAAACATAACGCCAGTTTCTGATAAAAATTCCTTTGCAATTGAAAGTCTGTTTTTCATAAATTTTCCCCACCCTCCGATAAAGGCAGTGTCCTTATAACCGATATAATGAATATCAGTATTATATGGTGGATCAATAATGATTACATCAATATTCTTTTCATACTCTTCTAATAATTGATTTAAAACAATGAGGTTTTCTCCTTCAATTAAAATATTGTTGGCATTAGGCTTGCCATAGTCAGATATATGTGAAAAATTCATTTTATGATAATCTCCACATCAGTTCCACGAAAAGAGTTAATTGCAGTTTTTGTCGAAGAAGTTATTTCAATAGACTTTAAATTTTCACAGTAGCTAAATGCCCATTCTCCTATACTCTCAAGATTTTTTGGCAGTGTAACATCCTTTAATTTAGTACAATCACTAAATGCACCTCTTGCTATGGTTTTTACCGAATCAGGAATAATAATTTTTTCAAGACTTTCGCAACCACTGAATGAATTTCTCCCGATACTAAGAAGACCATCTGGAATAATTACACCTTTCTGTGCAGTAATATTTGTGCAACACACAAGTTCTTTGTAATCTCTATCGTAAAGAATTCCATTATTTTCTGCATAAAATTGGCTATGATTTTCCAGTTCTAGGTTTGTACAATGAGAAAATGGATTATATCCCAATTGTCGAACACTTTCTGGAATGACCACTTTCCTCAAATTAATACAATTCCAAAAAGAATTTCGGCCGATAGTACGAACAGTATCAGGAATTATATATTTCTCTTTTTTTAGTCCCTTAGAATAATGCATAAGCAAAGTTTTGTCATGATTAAGGAGAGCGCCATTTTCATAAACAAAGTGTGGGCTGTGATTCTCTAGAATCAGATTTTCGCAATCTGAGAAAGGATTGTTCCCCATAAAATTAACATTCTCTGAGATCACCACTTTTTCAAGATAGTTGCATTTATAAAAGCTATGTTTACCAATCCATTCAACAGTGTTTGGAATGGTGTAATCTTTACTTATATTGTTTGAATTATAATGGATCAGTCTCTTTTTTTCACGATCAAATAGAACGCCATTTTCAAGTATAAAGGCATCACTATCATTTTCAATTCTTATTGAAAGGCACCCTGCAAATGGGTCATCCCCGATTTCATTTAGACTTGAAGGCAAGTTTATTTTCAATAAGTTTGTACAATATACAAATGCATCTCCGCCAATTGAATGAACAGTCTCAGGTATATATACAGTAGAAATAAAGGTACAATTCCAGAATGCCCCTGATTCTATTTTTATAATTCCAGCAGGAATTATAACATTTTCATCGTTTCCAGAATATTTGAGAAGGACATCATTTTCTACTTCAAAATCAGGAGGGTATTCATTTATCTGAATTGAATTCCATAAATCTGATTCTTTAAAATTGAATGGGACACATCCATCTTCAAAAATTCCATGATTATAGATATTATTTCTATAAAAGATGGAACTGATCACATCAATTAGACCACCTGATAATTTAGATGTATAAATTACACAAGGAATCTCTTTTAAATTTTGAAATGAATCAATTTTTCCTTTAAAATCATCTCCCCATTGTTCACAAATGATGTTTAGCAGAGGTATTTCATTTTGAATTAATTCAATATCATAGTAATTACTATTAAGATAAATCTCATCTGAGGAATAACCTATTTCTAATAATCGGTTGAGGCATTCCAGAATTACAAAATCTTTGTGATCAAGAAGGGGATAATATTTATTTTTATAATAAAAATTTTGATTTTCTGAAAAAATGACGATATTGCCGTCATTGAAACTTTTTTCAAATATATCTGGAGATGTCTCTTCAAACCCAAGTTTATGATACAAAATAACATATTTCATATCAATAAAAAGTGTATCACAGACAATTTTTTCATTAGCCATTTATACCAGACCTTCAGATTTAAGTTTTTTAATAATGATTTCACACACTTCATCCTGGTTAAGTGAGGTAGTATTGATTATTGCAGATTTCATATGATATTTCTTTAAGAACGCTTCCATCTTCTTATAAGCTTCAGGAATAAAATTTATTTTTGGAAGATCTGGATCCTCTATATTTCTTTCAATAAGTCTTTTCCTAACAACTTTTTCGTCTGCTTTTAGAACAAATGTAAAATCCGGTTGGCCAAGAGCATTTACCAGTGCATCAAACACTATCTCACTTTCAGTAGTGCCGCTCCAGCAATAATTAGAGAGCAAATGTCTGTCAGTAATAATTTTTTGTCCTTTAAATTTATGATAAAGATATACATTTCCAAGTCCGTAAAACCATGAAGTAAAAACACGATCTTCCTGCTTATTTACATAATCACGAATTTTAAGGTAATTTTCTATACTGCCCTCATTCTCTAGAAGATAATGGAGAGGTTTTTCAACAAGGATTAGATCTAGTTTTTCTGCTAGCATTTTTGATGTAGTACTTTTACCTACGCCATCCATACCTTCAATCGATATATGCAATTTTGGTCTATTTTCCATTGATTTATCTCCAGTGATTATTTAAACATGAACTATGTATTTGGTCGACGTTTTTTTACTTCATTTTTCTTTCCTGTGGTGAAATAATCTAATACTTCCAGATATCCAGATACTCTACGGATGCGAGTTATATCATCACTTCCACAAGAATCACAAATGTCAAAAACTCCTTTTTCTCCGCATTTATTACACAAATCAATAGGGAAATTAAATCCTAGGTAATGAACACCACAGGTAATGCCATGGCAGACTAACTCGTAGAGAGCCTCAGTATTGGAGATAGGAGCTGACTGAAATTCTACGTAAGAAATACATCCTCCATTACATAAGGTATGAAATGGACCTTCTTTTTCAATTTTTTCAAAAGGTGTAAGACCAGAATCAACATTTACATGGAAAGAGTTTGTATAGAACTCTTTCTCAAGGACAGGATGACAATAATTCATACTATCCTTTTCAGGAAGGACTCCCGAAATTTGTTCCCCTGCAGTTGCTAGTAATGAGAAATTAAGATTATGAACTTCTATCAAATTGTCAGTATATGCACGCATTTCACTTACAATTTTCATTGCAATCTCTGTTCCATAATCTGTTTCATAATAACGTGAACCAGAAAGTATCTCAATGGTTTCGGACAATCCAATAAATCCAAGTGCTTGGGTTCCATTACGAAAAATTTCTTCAAGTGTTGGAGCAGTAGAAAAATCATTTATCCATAAGTCATAAGCCGTATTTGTTGGAAAGTAGCTTTTATCCATTTGAATGAGTTTTTTATATCTGTCCATCAGAATATCTACTACTAAAGAAGCAACTTTTTTCCACTTTTCAATAAATAATGATACTTTTTGTTCTGTTTCGACTGAAGGATAAGCAGTATTTACCTCTAATGCGATTTTTGGAAGATTAATAGTAATGTTTGCAATATTACCTCTGCCAATCCCGGTAGATTCACCAAAAATGTTGTGAACAACACGTGTTCGACAGCCCATCACTGAAAGATTTTTAGGGTTTATATTTTTATTTGATTCAGAATCACATAAGATATAAGTGGGTATCATTTTTTCACATGTTGTCGACAAAGCCAGTTCAAAAAGAAAGTAATTAGGGTCTGATTTTTTTAGATTGATACCTTCTTTTACTTTAAATACAATATTTGGTTTGAATACTTTTGCACCAGATCTTCGAAAGGCATCTAGCGCATATCCTGTAACTTTTTGTCCAATAAAATCAGTAGCTAAACCAAGGTTTAATGTTACATAATAACTTGTCTGGCCACATCTTTCATGCACCCCATTTATCCATAATATAAAAGAAAATATTGATGCTGCAAGAAGTTCCAGATTTTTGTCATTGGCTTCAATATGAAGCCTATTAAAAATAATTGAAATTTCTTCATCAAAATTTGGAAATCCCATACCTCCAGACTGTTCATTACCTATTTTTGTAATAATATCTCTAAAATACCTGAATGTTTCCAAAATTTTCTGAGTATCATTATATATATTTAATTGCTCAAAAGGAAATTTCTTCAGAAGGTCGAAATTAAGACAATTATATGTTCTTCCATAAGCATTTAAATCATGGATGTAAATTTGTCCATTAACATGGAGTTCACTCCAATCTTTTGGGAGATTATCCAAAGTTTCTTTTTTTGCAAAATTTGTTCCAAGATTGAAAAGAGAACCCACATAACTTTTCCTATCTGATGCATTCTCATTATTTTCTCCCAAAATTAGTCCTCCTTATTAAGTTCTATGAATTTTTGGTTGGTTGATCCAATGTAGGGAATAGTGGTACATCGGAATTTCTGTTCATATTTACCAACTTTAAGATAATTTAAATAAGGCAATATCTCAATCGGAACTTCGTCGTAATTGTGACTTGTATAAAGACAAAGATTACATTCTTTGAGTTCTTTAATTAAAGATATAACAGCTTTCTTTTGAAATAAGGGTTCTCCCCCAGAAATTGTAATTTTTTGATTTAAAGTATTTTCCTTAAGCTCTTGTGCAAGTTTAGCTACATCATATTTAAGACCACAATTTGTGGCCCATGTACTTTTATTATGACATCCTTGACAATGTCTGGTACATCCTTGTAAATATACAACTGATCTGATACCTGGTCCATCTGAGATAGACTTGTTATAAACAATAGAATTCACGTAGATCTGCAAATTATTTCCCCTCAAATTAACGTTTTTTAAGTTATAATTTGGAATAAATTTTCTTTTACTTTAGAATCATTCGCTGGTCGACACATTAATTTTTTTGAAACTATTATGAGGTTAACACATGTCCTTGTGGGAATGATCTCAGCGATGTGGAATCTGAAAAATATATTCGTCGGCAAGTTTTTGACACTCCACCTGTGGATCCCCGCATAACCGAATTTAGGGCAGAAGTTAAGTATTGTCCAAAATGCGGGCGTAGAATAGTGGGTCCTTTCCCGGAAAATGTTAATCAAACTGTCCAGTATGGAGATAATTTAAAAACGAATGCGCTATACATTAAAAATCAGATATTCACATCGTATGAGAAAGAAAAGACATATTTCATTGATCAACACTGTATCAGCATAAGCCCAGCCACAATAATTGCATTTGAAAAAAACGCTCATACAACTCTTAATAAGTTTGAATATGATTTAAGAGAGGAATTGATTAAATCCTCTGTATTAAATGCTGATGAAACTGGGCTTAGAGTTATAGGAGAAAGATGGTGGCTTCATTCAATTGGAAATGAACACCTGACATTGTACGCAGTACATCCTAAAAGAGGATCTGTTGCAACTGATGAAATGGGAGTACTTCCACAGTATGATGGTGTATTAGTACATGATTTTTGGGTTGGTTATTCAAAATATAATTGTACACATTCTTATTGCAATGCCCATATAATGAGAGAATTAAACGGAGTTTGGGAAGGATACAAACAAAATTGGGCAAAGGATATGATTGATCTTTATAAGCAAATTTACCATTATATTTTCATTGAGGATAAAAAGGATCCTTTAGAGCTTGAAAAATTCCGAATTAAATATATGAAAATAATTGAATCTGGATTCAAAGAAAATCCACCTCCTGCTGAAAAAAAAGCCGGGCAAAGAGGGCGAGTAAAAAATTCAAAACCTTTCAACTTACTTGTTAGGCTCAGAGATTATGAAGAAGATATACTGCGGTTCATGTACAATTCCTTAGTCCCATTTACAAACAACCTTGCAGAGAGAGATGTACGCATGATGAAAGTACAACAGAAAATATCGGGTACCTTTAGATCTATTGCCGGTGCAGAAAGGTTCTGCAGAATTAGAAGTTATATTTCAACAGTCAGAAAATGCGGCAAATCTGTATTTGGGGCTCTTAAAAGGTTATTTCAGGGAAATCCATACAGAGTTCAAGAATTGATAGGGCGAATAGTTACAAACTTATTTTATTTAGAATATACTCATTATTATTGATAATTGGGGATTTTTATGACATCTAAAACTAATACTTCAGTATCCAATAGTCCGGACGTTCTGAAATTTATTCATACGGCAGACCTGCACCTTGGAAGTAAATTCTGTGGTATTTCCGGTATGAATCAGGACCTGGCAAAAAAACTGTCAAAAGCAACCTTTACTGCATTTGATAATATCGTCAGTCACTGCATAGATAATAAAGTGGATTTCCTGTTAATCTCCGGAGATATATACGATAGTGCTGACAGAAGAATCTATGAACAGCTGGAATTCCGGAGAAGACTTGCAAAATTATCAGAACATGATATTTCTGTATATCTCGCCTTTGGTAATCATGACCCGTTAAGCGGATGGTCAGCAAAGATTGACTGGCCCTCCAATGTTAACATAATGTCCGGAAATAACCCCGAGTGCCACTTTTATGAATCCGGCGGGAAGAAAAAAGCTGCAATTGTTGGTATAAGCTATAAACAGTCTAAAACGATTGTAAATCTGACAAAATATTATCCGGAAAAGGATAATTCATGGCCTTTTACAATCGGTATGCTTCACTGTAATCTGGGAACAGATACAGGTCATGAGCCTTATTCTCCATGTTCTGTAAAGGACCTCACAGATAAAAATTATGACTACTGGGCACTTGGTCATATCCACAAACCACAGATTATTCAGAAATCCGGACCTGCGATTGTGTATCCCGGAAATCCTCAGGGCAGGGACATGGGAGAATCCGGAGCACGTGGATGTTATATTGTAACGGTTAGTAACGGTGGAATAACTCAGACTGAGTTCATTGAAACAGCGGAGATAAAATGGGAAAAGATCTCTGTAAACGTAAGCAGAATACCTGATGAAAATGACCTCATCAAAGAAATAGAGAATGTAATTCAGAAGATCAGGCGAAATTCCGGAGATAAACCAACATTTTTAAGGCTGACACTGACAGGAAGAAGTCCCGTTCATTCACTGCTGTCCGGAGATGGTGTAACTGACGATATTATCCGGCACTTCAGGGATGAAGAAGAGGAGAACAGCAATTTTGTATATCTGGAGAAGATCATTGACAATACTGAGCCTGAAATTGATTTGGGAAAGGTCGCTGAAAGGGAAGATATTGTTGGTGATATTGTTCAGATCTCAGATTCATTACTAAAGGATGAGGATAAACTGCAATCAGTCCGTCTGAAACTTGATGACCTGTTTAAAAGCAATAAAGGTAAAAAGTTTATTGAAAACCTTTCAGATGATGAAATGGAGGCACTTGTAAAAGAGGCCCGTACATATCTGCTTGACAGGTTTGTTGGAGGCGATTCAAAATGAAAATAAACAGAATGTTTATCGACGGATTCGGACTCTTTCACAAAAAGCAGATAAATGACATATCTCCCGGACTTACACTGGTTAAAGGACCAAATGAGGCAGGAAAATCTACAATTCTTGCATTTATCCGGAGGATAATCTTTGGATTTCCGAAAAAATCAGGCACAACCAATCAATATCAGCCCTTAAATGGGGGTACCCTTGGCGGGAGGCTCTCTGTCAGCACCAGTGAGGGAAAGGAGTATGACTTAACCAGATTGTCCGGCAACAGAAATTTCAGTGTGACTCTGCCTGATGGTTCCAAAACAGATGCCGGTTTAAACCGGATAATCGGGTCTGCTGATCAGAACCTCTTTGAAAATGTGTTTGCTTTTGGACTTGATGAACTTCAGAAACTCGAAACACTGTCCGGTGAAAAAATTCAGAGTCAGCTGATGAGTGCCGGAGCCGGGATGACAAAAGTCCCGATTTCGGATGTGGTAGATGAACTGAATAAAAAGAAGCGGGAACTTTATTATTCCGGAGCGAGGGGCGGCCCTGAGATTTCAAAGAAGATTAAGAAAATAACAGAGAATCAGTCTGAACTGAAGAGATATTCAGATACACAGAGCAGATATGAAGAACTCAAAATTACAAAAGAAGAAACTGAAAGGGATATTCTGGACAAAAAGACGAATATCAGGAGCCTAAAATCCAGATTGAGCGGAAAAGAAAGAATTAAAGCTGCCTGGGAGGACTGGGTAGGACTTAAAAATGCCAAAGATGAATTATCTGCTCTGCCCGAATTAGCTTCATTTCCGGAGAAAGGTGTAGATAAACTTGAACGCCTGAATGAGAAAATTTCTGATTTACAGTCAGACCTCGATGATGAAAACAGGGAATTAAACAGTACAGAAGAAAATATTTCAAAAATCAGTATTGATGAAGATGTTATCTTAAATAAGGATGAAATCCGGATCCTTGAGAAGGGACTTGAGAAATATAAGTCAGATAAAAATTCTGTAAGTGACCTTAATTCAGAGAATACCGGTTTATCGGATGAACTTAAGTCCCGTATTAAAGTTATCAGCAATACATGGACAACAGATGACCTCCTTACTTTTGATACTTCACAGTCTGCAAAATCCAATATTGAAAAATTCAGGGATGAATTTTCTGAAAAGAATAGTGAAATCCGTGATATTGAGAGGGAAATACTCAGTTGTGGGGAGGCTATAAGCGGGACTGAAGATAAGGTAAGCAGCCTTAAAGCAGGTCTTTCTGACATTAAGAGTCTGATACCAAAGGATGAACTTGTAAGTAAACTCTCTGTTCTTGAGAGTCTTTCAGCTCATATTTCTGAACTGAAACAGGAGAAATATGTACTGGATGACCTAAGAGAAAAAGAGGCACAGGCAAAAACCGATTATGAGAACAAAAAGAGACTTATTAACAATAAAATTCCGCTATGGCCCGCTGCTCTGTTGGTTGTTGCCGGAATTATAGGTCTTATTGCAGGGATAGCCGGGAATCTGACACAAACAGGAGTTGTAATATTTTTAATCCTCGGAGTTTCAGCAGTTGTTCTTTACTTTGGTATTAAGAGGACAAATGACCAGAATGAAAGAAATCTCTTTAATGACTCTGAAAATCCGGATGAGAAGAACTCTGAACTTTCCAGACTAAGGGTGGAGAAAGAGAATTTACTGGAGAAATCTGAGAAAGAACTCACAGATAAATCCCGGATTTGCGGTTTTTCCATGATCCCGGATTCTTCCGCTATAGCCGGCCGAAAACAGGAATATCACTCAATGGAGACCCGTATTGCAGAATATGAAAGGATATGCAGAGAGATTGATCAGTTAAATGGTTCTTTAAAGAGGCAGAATGAGGTTTTGGAGGAGACCGTGAGGAGGAAATCTCAGGCTGAATCAAATCTTAGTGAAGTAAAAGGCAAATGGCAGGAGTGGTTAAAATCTGTTAGGCTTGACCTGAATATAACTCCGGAATCTGCTCTTGATCTCTTCTCTTTAGTGAAAGAAGCACGCAATATCCATAATTCAATCAGTAAGAATGAAGGCAGGATCTCTAAGCTGAAAGAGTCTTTGTCAGAGTTTGAGAGTAAACTGGCTGTAGTCCTTAACGCATGTGGCATACAGTCACAGCATTCGGTTGAAAAGGGAGTTTATGTTCTCGGAAATGCCCTTGAAGAGAACGAAAATATCTCAAAATACCTGAAAAATCTAAGAGAACTTGAAGAAAGACACAGGAAAATAACAGCTGAATATTCTGCCAGACTGCAGAAGGCTGAAAATGATAAAACAGAGCTGCTTAAAAGTGGTTCTTCTGAGAATGAAGTTCAATTCAGAGAAAACCATAATATATGGGTGAGATCTGAAGAACTTAAAAAAGAAGCTGCAGATTATGAACTCCGGTTAAAAAAAGCATCCGGAAATATCAGCAAATACGATGAATTTTTATCCACACTTGAATCATCTGATATTTCAGAAGTTAATAATGAAATTAGTGAACTGAATTCAGAAATGTCGGACATTCAGGAAGAGATTGAATCACTGAAGGTCAAATCCGGAGAAATAAACAGTATTCTTTCCGGTCTTGAAAAAGAGGATGATTACTCCCTGCTTTTAATGGATAATGAAGCACTCCGCGAGGAGATCTTTGATGACTCAAGAAGATGGGCAAAATATGTAATTGCACAGCAGATCTTAAATGAAGCTGTACAGAAATATGAAAATGAGAGACAGCCTGAAGTTTACAGGCTTGCTCAGGACTATTTCAGGAGTATCACAGACGGAAAGTATCAAAAGATTATAAAGCCGGTATCCTCTGATGATATTTTGATTGAAGCTGATGACGGAAACAGGATTGATACATATTCACTTAGCAGAGGCACTGCAGAGCAGCTTTATCTTGCCATACGATTCGGGCACATATCGGTGTATGGTAAAAATAATGAACCCCTGCCTGTGATTTTTGACGATATTTTAGTGAACTTTGATCCGGAGAGGAAGAGGAACTGCTGTGATGCAATACTCAAACTTTCAAAGACAAATCAGATATTGTTCTTCACATGCCACCCGGACATTGTTCAGATTATGCAGGAAAAATCTCCGGGACTGAAGGTTATTGATCTGGAATCAATCTGAATAACTTCTTTTTATCATCACAATCTCCCCCGAAACTCCATTCCGGAGCACCTCAAGCCGGTCATTATTCCGGTCAATGACAGCCCCATTGAGATCCTTTCTTTTGAACGCAAATAAAGCAGGATCATTACTTAATGTTGATAGTGTGGCTTTTCCTTCCGGAACTGAGTGCAGTTGTGCTTCCATAATCCATGAGATGAAATCATCACTGAGAATCTCTCTTTGATCTCCTTTCTGATAACACCCTGCCTTAGTGTATTCTTTCAATTGTCTGAAATTTTAATCCATTATTTAGTAGATATTAAATTATCCGGATTATCTGGTTTTTTATTATTTGGTGCTGAACTTTCCGGGTCAGATGAATGAGAATAGAATATTTTGCCGGCCCTGTTGATGTGCTCTATAAGCTCCTCATTTTTCAGGTCATTAAATATTGAAATGTCAAAAGAGTAGGGCAGATTCAGTGAATCAATCCTTCTGTTCAGTTCATAGATTAAGTCTCTGCTGAGATCTTTTCCGCAGATAGTGAGATCAATATCCGAACCTTCCCTGAAATTCCCCTTTGCTCTTGAACCATATATAATGACCTTCTCAATCCCGGAAAATTCTGAAAAAACAGAATTAATGCGTGAGATCGTCTCTTCATTAAGCCCGAAAATCATAAACAATCAATCCTGTTCTGGTAATAACTCATAATTTCTCAGTATCTCCAACCCTTTAGCATCTCCGGTTTATCTGGCTTCTCCAACCGATTCAGTCTCTTCAGTTTTCTCAATCTCCTTAAGAATTCTTTCCTTCAGGTATGTAAATTCCGGAGTGTAATCATCTACAATTTTCCTGTAGATTGCATTCATCTCGTCCTCGTCATATGTATGCACTGTTTTATTCCGGCTTACAATCATATCCATCCAGACATCCCCGTTATTAATCAGGCCGATCTTAAATGATTCCCTGGTTGCATCCCGTGATCCATATACTGAAGCAACAGTACCATAATACTCCAAAAAATCCTTCATAGTCTTCCATGCAAGCTCATGGGTGAATTCAAAAGCCTGGATCAGGCCCTGCTTTTCAAGATCTGAAAGTTCCCGTGTTTTTGAGAGTTCCACAGCACCTTTCAGATTTGAGAATGCTTTTTTATAATTATTAAACCGCTGGACAAAACGAATATCTGAGCCGGACATATGACTGTTCTCCTGTTTTCAGATTTGGTACAGGGGCATAATAAGCTTTTTAATTTTTTGCCGGAATTCCATAAGGATGATGTGGTATTTGGTAATTCTGCTTTAATCCGAATTATCGTGGGAAGTAAATTGGATGATATGATGGTTCATGCAAGTTACCATGCAAGTTACCATGCAAGTTACCATACAAGTTACCATACAAGTTACCATACAAGTTACCATACAAGTAGTGGTCAAGTAGTGGTCAAGTAGTGGTCAAGTAGTGGTCAAGTTACCATGTAAGTAGTGATAATTTCCAACTTATTGAAATCAATAAGTGGAAATATGAAGAAGAGAATATTTATATTTTTCAATTATCTGTCATAAGATAATTCAGACCTTCCTTTGTTGTTACATATTTTTGATCTGGTGATTTTGATTTATCCGGAATGGTCTTTTTAAGGAGTCCTGATTCTATTAAGGGAACAATGATTTTCTCTCTTAAGTAACTCCGGCTTTTAATATCTGTAATTTCATTTAATTCCTTAGTTGTACGTGGTGTTTTACATGCAATAAGAACTTTATATTCTGTGTCTGTTAATTTCTCAGGGATTTTTGCTTCTGAATCATCAGTATTTGTAGTTTTTCCAGTTTCTGTTCCGGTCTTAGTTTTTGTTCCTGCTTTATCTTCTTCAGAAAGATTTCCTGTTCCTTCACCGGCAGCTCTTTCTGCCTCACACAGTGCAGCTTTAATCCTTCCAACAGTCCCGGAGTCAACAAGATTCTTTGAAGGTTCAAAGATAGAGTCTGCAACTTTATCTATCAGACCAAGCTTAATCAGATTATCAGTAATGCCTCTGCACTCATGCCACATCTTCCCCGTAACCGCACGGACATCAGTAAGTGTTATCCGGAAATTCCGGCAGGCATAAGCAAAAACCCGTGCTTCATTCTCTGACAGGTTAATGCCGGTCTCTTTGAGCAGAAGTGTCTGGTCATCATTCAGCAGCTTATCCTTCAGAAGGATCAGCTCAAAGGAGGATTTTCTTCCACAGTTATCCTGCATGGGGTTTTATGTATCGTGCTGTAAAGCCATTCTCCGGATGTCATGAAAAATAGTTGTTTTTGATGTGAGCTGTCAGATTTTTCTGCACTGGGATGTAATTTAGTATGAAATCACTTCAAAGTCCCTGAATTCATCAATCTCTTTGATTCTTTCAAAATGCTCTTTATTTCTTGTTACAAGTCTTGCATTCTGTGAAACTGCAATTGATGCAATAAGTTCATCAAAATCGCCAATGCGACTCTGATTTTTCACAAGACCTGAGTATATCAAACTGTAAGTATCATAGAACAGATCATTATAATATTCAATAACCGGAATGATGTATAGTAAAGATTCAATTAATTTCAGCTCTTTTTCCTTTTCATCAGATGAATATGCTCCCCGTCTTATTTCACAGACATTTAAAAAGGTTGTGCAGTAACCTTCTCCGCTGTCTATAACAGACTTCAGGAATTTAACAGCTTTTTGATAATTGGGATTATTGCTGCTTTTCATTAAATCCAGCAATATGGTGGTATCAAAGATTATCATTCGTTTTTCCCAAGACTGAGGATTCTTTCTGCCTCCTCATCAGAAATGTAATCCCCTTTACGTTTCTTTTCATATGCTTCAATAGCTTCATCAGAGGACTTAAAACGCGGAGTAACCCTTAATATTACGTTTGATAAACTTTCCTTCTCATTTAATTTTAGTTTGTTCAGTCTGTTATATGCTTCTTCAGAGAGGTTTACAGCTTTTGTTGTCATGATATACAGGTATTACATATACAATATTAAAAATGTGTCTGATATAAATCTGGTGCTTCCACCACATTTATCATCACTATAATCTCCTTTGGTATTGTCACCATAGACCCCGTTACTGTCGCTTACACCACTGCCGTTTCCGGTGGAATATTGGCTATGGCTTCTCCGATAATCTCAATGTTTCTGACAACCGCATCAATTGTTTTTTGATCAGTTTCAAATTCTTCCCTGGAACAATCACCGATATAATCTGCTATTCTATCGGATGCTTCAATGATGTCTTCAAAGATGAGTCTTATATCACGCTTTGACATATACCGCATCCTCTAAAATTCCGGAATAGAGCCGTTTTCTCTGCATAACTCCGGATTTTAAGACAAGATCAACTTTAATCCCAAGCAGTTTTTCAAGATCATCCCTGAGGTCCACAACTTCCCATCCGATTGGTTCTTTAAAATCAACCATTATGTCAAGATCGCTTTCCTTAGTCTGTTCACCTCTGGCATATAACCCGATTATGCTGATCTCTTTTATATTGTATTTCTGCTCAAAAAACGGGTAATTTTTATTCAGTGCTGCAACTATCCTCTGAAGTTTAGTTTTATCCCTGTTTATCTGCTTATTATCATCTGCCCGTTCAGAGTGGCAATTGGAGTTCATAGGATACACCCGGAATTATACTTTTCTTAATATTGCACAGGCATATGTTAAGCTTTATGGGTTTTTAATCCGGAAAATTTTGGGGATTCTTAGCGCATAAGTGAAAATATCAAAATGCCGGAGAAGACCACCCGCGATATGATTATCAAAAATAAACCGGGACGTTAAATGGATGTGCGAGACGCCAGAAGAGGAGGATTGAAAAGTAAGAGTTGTGATATTTTAGAACCGGACAAGGAGTCTTGAAGGGTGGAAATCTGAAGCGGTTGGCAACGGTAAGAAAGGGCAGCAGTTGTCTGCCGGAATCGGGGCCGGGGCCGGCGGGGTTGTTGCTATCCTGATGAAAGTGCCTGGCGGTAGGCAGAATACTCTCTGAAACAATCATTTAACCCATCAACCAAAACAGCCATAAAAGCACTTTCGGTCATAGTTAGTAGCTCAATATCACTTATAAATCCGCTGTCTCCCTAAGATACCTGACATCTGAAATATCTGTAAGTTTTACAATTTTTTCACGATTTATTGCGATGTGAGCCTTATCACCTGTCCATAATACAATTTCCGGCACAGATAAACCAAGATCATGTGCATCGAGGACAACCTCGATGTCATCCGGATCATCAATAAAACCGGTTAAGCCATCATATAACTCTGAATAATCTGTCCGCCTTCTGTGGAGATTAAGGAAATTACGATCACTTAAGCGGGAAAATCTGTTTAGACATTCATTCTCATAATCATCTTTGAGTTCAGAAATTATTTTAGACACAGCAACCGGATCATAGTCTGACTCACTGCAGATTCCAGAGATAATATCGGCAATTCTCCATTTTTCAGTTATGGCTTGTGTATTTAGAGAACTGACTGACGGATTTCTCTTAAGTGCAGCAATTGCCCGGCGAAATTCACGTACAATCTTCTTCTTTATAGTTGCACATTTCCCGCCGTTTTCGATACCAAAACATTCCCCCCATACAAAAGTACCTGTATAATTCTGTTCTGAATCCTCAAGAACAATAGCTGCAGCCTTCCCCCAGACATCTGCTAAGTGAAAATAATAGCCGATTATGACATTGCTGTCATGAAAATAAGGCAGATTACCTCCTCCCTGATGGTGGCAGACTGGTAGCCATTGAGCGGGAGATACCCATAGTCTGCTCCAAAAGAGAGTTTTTTAATTCTTTTTCCCTGTAAGAATGACTGCTTAGAAGTTCATCAGAAGTCCGGTTAAAGTCATCCTCCATCATCTCACAGTACCTGTTAAGTTCTTCGTTGTTCTCATCGCCCGTTGAAACAGAGGCCGAAACATAGCATACTGCATCACAGCCTTTTTCTGTAAGTTCCGACGCAATATCCGGATTTATCCGGAGTGCTCTTCTAAAGGCATCATCCCATGCCAGATATGCATCATAAAAGGCATCAAGAACCGGCAGGGGATACTCTTTAATCAGATTGTCAAGGATTTCTTCTACCGAAGCAATTCTTTCAGGGTTTAAAGGATGAATCGCATCCGCATTTTCCTTTGATACCGGAATTACTTTCCCGCAGAATTTTCGCTGGAAACCATCAATATACAGACCATGACTTTCCAGGAGTGCTATTTCAGATTCTGTCAGGGAGAAGTATTCCACCGGAATTGCATCTCCGTCTGAGAACTCTTTCCAGAGTCTGAGTCTGTGGGTAAGGTCACTTACCTGACGTGCCTGATGGTTCTTTAGGGCTATGAGAACCATCTTCATCAGTTTTCTCTCATATGGTGTGAAATATGAGAGGTCACAGGGCTGTTTTGCCCGGAAGTTCCATGTAAGATAAGTTTTAGAGCGGGCCCTGTATCTTGTATTCTTTATTTCCACGGCAAAATACTGGTTTGATTCGGTTGATATGGCAAGTGCTTCACTGTCAACGGGACCGTTTGGGAGCCTTATATACTGACTGCTGTTAAAGAGGAAACTGCCACGCTGGTTGTAGTAAATGAGGTCTGTGAAAAAAATGTATTTCATCAGAACAGTCTTGCCAATGTGCGGATTTTCGCCGATTGCAAAGAGTATTGCCTGAATTTTTCTCATTTTTTCCATTTGGTAATCTCCGTTTTATTTCCTGCATTATTAAGATGTTCAGGTTTTTTTAGTTTAAAAAAAAGTATTCCCATAACCTAAAATACACCTGTAATCTACAGAGTAATTGCACTAATATGTGTGTATGGCACATACAAAAATATAACCTTTACGGAGTTGCCGGGGCCGGCGGGGTTGTTGCTATTCTTATGAAGGTGCCTGTGGGCGGGTGAAATCTCAGCCGATGATTAGCCACTATAAAAGTACAGGCTAACAATAAAAACGCGGCAGAAGATCAATTTCAGCAAACCTGAAATTAAGATGCAGCGATTTATTGGAAGAGAAATTAGAAGAGATGTGGAAATAATACAGATTCTGGAGAAATAATGACCCGAAAAAAATTAACCTGCAAACCCATCACTGAAATCTTAGAGAAAAAGGATTCTTGCCGGGATGTCCCCCGAAAGCATAATCATCTCTGAAGGGGTTAAATGGAGTGAAAAGGGATATACTCCTTCATTTGAGGATACAGACAAGGTCCTGATGAAAGCCGCACGGCGGACATATAAGGCCCTGGCCAAAGATAACCAATGAAGGACTTTTTTATTTTTGCCGGACCAAATGGTTCATGTCACTGTCCCGGTAAAAAATCTTCCGGCAGATATTCTTTCTATGCCTAATCTAAATATTAATTCCAGTGCAGCACAAATATGAGATGGTCAGGATGCAGCAGATAATAGTGATAATAAAGGGGAGGTATAATTAATGCAGAATTACGGAATCAAATTAAGATATAACAGAAGATTTGTGAAAGCATCACGGGCATATCGCCAGCATTCATCAGTGAATATTATATCCCCCGTAAAAGCATCTGTAAATCCGGATAACAAAAAAACAATAATAGCTATTCCTGAATCTGAAATAAATGTTCTAAAAGCTGAAGAAAAATCCCGGAAAACACAACGCCAGGACGACTTTAAAATGCTTATGAAGAGGCATAAGGGGACACTTGATCTCCTGGCAGAATAATTATTCTTTTTCCACGCTGGCTTTGAGCCACACAGTAACATCTTCCAGTGATTTATTCCCTTTGGCAATTTCACGGACAAAACGGTCTTTCTCTTCGTCCGGACTTATGATCACATAACACTCCGGTGCCCGGTATAGAACAAGGGCCGACAGAAGAAAGGCCAGTCTTTTATTTCCCTGTATGAAGGGATGCCCTGTTGTAAATGCTCTGATTTATTTCCGGCTAAATCGTTACAGGGAGAAGAGGTTTTTGAGAGTTCTGCACATAAGGTTTTACACCTCATAACCTTTATTTCTCAGATGATTCCGGTATTTTTCTTCAGTAAACGTGCACTTTATGTACTCTTCAAGATCAGTTTTTTTATCAAACTTCATCTGTTTGTACATTTTTGCAAGAAGATCGTCTGATATGTCTTTTGCACTGCCATGACTCATCTTGGTATGAACCTGATCACAGATTTTTCCTTCAGAATCTGTGAACCTGTAAAAGACATGATTTCCGGCCCGAACTTCGATATATCCTTTTGATGTGGCGGCTTTTGAGAAATCACGTTTCTTCAGTGACAACCTTAGACACCACCATATTTTCCGTCAATAATCCTCTTTGCGGCTTTGAAATCAATGTAATCAGACAATCTTTCTTTAAGCCTGAGTGATTCAGAACTGTGTTTTTCATCCGGAAAATTTGTGAAGCTTAATATATGCCCTTCAATTTCATCGGTCAAAGAGTTTAAGGCTTTATTGTAACTTGTTCCATATCCGGATAATGAAAGACTTTCATTTTCAATACACCATAACTTATCATCATTATCATAGTGAACATCGAATGTTATGGGTTCTTTGAATACATAATTTTCAGCATTGTGAAGAGTTTCTGTTTTAACTTCAGTAAGTTCTTTAACAGAATGTATCTTCGTCTGTTTTTGGGTTTTTGTCATATCTCCTTTGAACCCAACCCATTTTTTATAAAGTGATTTAACTGTGTCCTCCTCAGACGGGTCAAAATAACATACATATTTATGACCGTTTTTCGCTTCAATTGTAAAATAATATGTTTTATCGCCGTTTATTCTGACAATAACTCCGCTTACGGATACTTCACCATATCCTCCATAGTCTATAAGGAGATCATTGAGATAACTGGTGTAATGTTTCGGAATAAAGTGACCCTTCTGCGGTTTTTCAACTGAGGTTTTGATCTCAACGGGAGTATTTGATGAAGAGAGTGATGCAAGACTCTTTAAAAGACCTATTCTTTCAGGAGGAGATGTTATCTCAGATTCTAACTGTTCCCGGAATAAATCCGGCTTTGTATTCAGAGTTGTAATCAGGCGTTCCATTATGCCCGTTATTTCAGTAAAAAGGTTTTTGTTGTCAGGTGATGTGGGATATGATATTGGGTACATAGGTGCGACTACACTACCTTCATGGAGATCTTTGAAGTACAGGCGTAAGTCTTCTTTTTTGTATTCTTTTCCGTATTTTGAAGCACCGATATTATCTATTACCCGCTGTACATCTGTAATGATTCTGGCAAATGCTAAACCTTCAATTGAATGGTTTTTTACTATGTCACCGTCACGGATGAAGATCCATGTTTTTGGTGTCTCTCCTTCTGCCATATTATTCACGTATTAGATATTATACTATTCCAGTACTTTAAAGATTCCGCAAATTTCATCACATAAGACCCCGGAGTTTTCTGCCTAAACTCAAATAGTTAAGTACTTCTCAATATTATATTGTGTCAAAACCTCTGCTGCGTGCCGTGGAATGTTTGCACAATCTGAATCAGACAAATGTTCAATATGATCTTGTTTTTTTGATGTACCAATTGCCAATCAATAGATATATATTGCCTCCAAAACATCATCCTTGTGGCAATATTTGGTCAAAAAAACAGCAAAATCCAGTCAGATACAGGACTGAAGCTTGGAAAACTTGAATTGATCTGTGATATTATTGAGGATCATATCTCCTTTCCAGATGGCAGATATTATGATTCAAAAACAATTGTAAGAGGAACAATAGCAGCGGCATGTTCTAAAAATTCGATTTCAGGACTTGTAAAAATGACAGATGGTTTGCCATCCCATACAACCTGTCTGAAATATTTACATAATATTGACATGGAGAAATTAGAATCAGATTCCTCTAAAATACTTTTATTGGCAGGGGAAGGCATAATTATAGAAGGCAGGGCTTACAATTTTGCTATTGATAAAACCCTCAAGCCATATTATGGGGTTAAAGACGAAGAAGAAGATCCTAATATTATACGCAACAAGAAGAAAGCATCGACAACCAAGTTCTTTGCTTACATGACTTTATCGATTGTGGACCAGGATAAGCACCTCACCTTTCTTGTTATTCCCTGGAAAGATAATGATAATAATTTAGATGGAATAAAAACATGTGTTGAGTTAATTCGGAGTTTAGGTCTGAAAATAAAATGTTTAATGTTAGACAGGGAGTTCTACACAGGTAAAATCTTTAGCTACCTAAAAGAATCAGATGTCCCACACCTCATGCCGGTGAAGCAACATGGTGAGGAACTCAAAAAGAATCTAAAAGGTAAAAAATCAAAATCCTTTAAACACACCCTAAATTCAAAATCAAAGTTCCCAGTGGAGATAGAAATAGTTGACTGTATTGTCTATCAAATGGGAAAGAAAGGCAAAAATGGTGTACTTCATCGAGCATTTGTAGTTTATAAGGTATGTAAATCTCCAAAATCGATTAGAAGATTGTATAAACACAGATTTGCCATTGAGTCCACATATGTCCTTGCTAATAAAAGTGGTGCAAGGACATCCACTAAGGATCCGGTAGTTAGGTTTTATTATTTTTTAATCTCTTTTATAATACAGAACCATTGGGTTTCAATCAAATGGAAGAGATTTGCAAAACTTCAGAGGGGACCAAAGGTAATTTATAGAGATCGATTTCCCTTGCACCATTTTATCACTATCTTAATTAAAGAGGCTTGGGAGCATTTCCATTTATTGAGCCTTAATGAAATTGCCATAAGCTGATATTCAGACATCTTCATGAATTGAGTATGCAGATGGCCAGGTTTAGCGGTAGCTATTTTAAATTTTACAATATCTTTACTGGAAACGGTATAATTTCGATTCAAACTCATTTATTCAGACATTTATTCATGAAATATGAAGCAGTGTGTTGTGGTTCAAGTGGGATAAAATGGTGTTAACCAAAATCGGTTTACAAAATACATTTTTATCCCTCAAATTTGAAATGCAGGACATTTGGATATAATATTCAATTTAGGGGCATACAGTAAGACATTTTTAAAACAATATTCATCAATTTTAAATATTAATCGAGCACTTAATTTAAAGTACTGTATTCAAAAACATTTACATTTTACGATAGAAATGACCGGAAGATGCTGTCTCTTTTGTATGCCGGTATATCCATCCTGATTCTGTTTAATTATCCTCTAAAGTAATCATTACCCAATAGTAATTATCCTCTCGGAGTCTTTGCAGCCTTCATGATATACTCATAATCTACATCAGGAATAGTCCTCATTGCCGTTCGTAAATGCCCGGTCCACTGCTTTTTATTAGTGATAAACTCAAGTTTTGGAATCATTGACTTCAGTACTTTAAAGATTCCGCAAATTTCATCACATAAGACCCCGGAGTTTTCTGCCTAAACTCAAATAGTTAAGTACTTCTCAATATTATATTGTGTCAAAACCTCTGCTGCGTGCCGTGGAATGTTTGCACAATCTGAATCAGACAAATGTTCAATATGATCTTGTTTTTTTGATGTACCAATTGCCAATCAATAGATATATATTGCCTCCAAAACATCATCCTTGTGGCAATATTTGGTCAAAAAAACAGCAAAATCCAGTCAGATACAGGACTGAAGCTTGGAAAACTTGAATTGATCTGTGATATTATTGAGGATCATATCTCCTTTCCAGATGGCAGATATTATGATTCAAAAACAATTGTAAGAGGAACAATAGCAGCGGCATGTTCTAAAAATTCGATTTCAGGACTTGTAAAAATGACAGATGGTTTGCCATCCCATACAACCTGTCTGAAATATTTACATAATATTGACATGGAGAAATTAGAATCAGATTCCTCTAAAATACTTTTATTGGCAGGGGAAGGCATAATTATAGAAGGCAGGGCTTACAATTTTGCTATTGATAAAACCCTCAAGCCATATTATGGGGTTAAAGACGAAGAAGAAGATCCTAATATTATACGCAACAAGAAGAAAGCATCGACAACCAAGTTCTTTGCTTACATGACTTTATCGATTGTGGACCAGGATAAGCACCTCACCTTTCTTGTTATTCCCTGGAAAGATAATGATAATAATTTAGATGGAATAAAAACATGTGTTGAGTTAATTCGGAGTTTAGGTCTGAAAATAAAATGTTTAATGTTAGACAGGGAGTTCTACACAGGTAAAATCTTTAGCTACCTAAAAGAATCAGATGTCCCACACCTCATGCCGGTGAAGCAACATGGTGAGGAACTCAAAAAGAATCTAAAAGGTAAAAAATCAAAATCCTTTAAACACACCCTAAATTCAAAATCAAAGTTCCCAGTGGAGATAGAAATAGTTGACTGTATTGTCTATCAAATGGGAAAGAAAGGCAAAAATGGTGTACTTCATCGAGCATTTGTAGTTTATAAGGTATGTAAATCTCCAAAATCGATTAGAAGATTGTATAAACACAGATTTGCCATTGAGTCCACATATGTCCTTGCTAATAAAAGTGGTGCAAGGACATCCACTAAGGATCCGGTAGTTAGGTTTTATTATTTTTTAATCTCTTTTATAATACAGAACCATTGGGTTTCAATCAAATGGAAGAGATTTGCAAAACTTCAGAGGGGACCAAAGGTAATTTATAGAGATCGATTTCCCTTGCACCATTTTATCACTATCTTAATTAAAGAGGCTTGGGAGCATTTCCATTTATTGAGCCTTAATGAAATTGCCATAAGCTGATATTCAGACATCTTCATGAATTGAGTATGCAGATGGCCAGGTTTAGCGGTAGCTATTTTAAATTTTACAATATCTTTACTGGAAACGGTATAATTTCGATTCAAACTCATTTATTCAGACATTTATTCATGAAATATGAAGCAGTGTGTTGTGGTTCAAGTGGGATAAAATGGTGTTAACCAAAATCGGTTTACAAAATACATTTTTATCCCTCAAATTTGAAATGCAGGACATTTGGATATAATATTCAATTTAGGGGCATACAGTAAGACATTTTTAAAACAATATTCATCAATTTTAAATATTAATCGAGCACTTAATTTAAAGTACTGGACTTAAAATCAAGTGGCTCTTCAAATATCTCAACCGGCTTTAGCTTTACCCGGTACGGGAAAGACTCCTCTCCGGGCATTGTTGACGGTTTTTTGAAGACCAAAGATTCATCTTCAAAAGGCTCTGATATTATCTCAAAGGCTCCGGTTATCGCTGACGGAAGAATGTCATCGGTGGCAACGGCATTTGCACCTGCATTTCCACCCTCACCGGCAATTTCCTGCCGGACAAATATCAGTATCTTATCTCCGGGGTTAGATCTCTCAATGCTCTTTTTATTCCTCTTTGGCACACCCCAGAGGTTCTTCTTTTCTATTACTTCCCGGTTTTCCCGGTTCGTTGATGCAATCCAGACTGTCATTGGTTTAGATTTGGATTACAGATACTAAATTATTCTCTTCAATCTTCTAACAGACAATTATAGCAAAAAGCAGAGGCAACATCAAGCGTATAATTATCATCTGATTTGCTGAAAGATTCCTGCACCCAGTTCTTATCCTTATCATGCCTGCTGATTATACCTCTAAAAAGAGTTTTACACTGCTTTTCTGTAAATTCTTCTTCATAGAGTACTAAAACATTATCCATATTTCTCTCATCTATTTTTGCAATTTCGATAATTGCTGACTGATTATATGGAGTATTAACATCATCTTCTCTGAAAAAAAACAGTATATGCGCCTGTGAATTATCAATTAACATTTCACTCGCTGCTAAATTAATATCGTCACCGTTTTTAGAGTCATCTTTCACAGCATATATTTCATAATCTTTTGAAAAAGAACAATTTTTGTAGCCACGTTTTATTAGTCCGGATTTCAAATTTTCGAGAAATATGAAATTATTCTTAGCAAATGAACCAAAAATTCCGATTTTTAATTTTGATTTGTCCGCAGAAAGAGATTTTATATCTGATTTATATTCTGAAAAAAAATTCCCCATCTTATATTTCATATCCCTTCATTAAATTGTTAAACAAGAACATTTTTAAACCTTGTCTATCATATAGATGAAATAGGTCTGATTTTTGAGACCTATAAATTACCACTTAGAGAGTTGGAGGTGTTAAGGCATATGGATAGTGCCAAAGTAGATGAATATCTTTCTGAGATTCCTTTGGAAATCAGGAATTCATTGAAGCCATTGTCAAAAGATAAGGCATTTGCAATATATATTGCAATTCTAAAACATGATGAACTGAAATTTAACGAGATAAAAAAATGCTTCTCCACGTCATCATCCGGAGAAATCAACAGATATTTAAAAGAGCTTAGCAGGGCCGGCCTTATAAAAAAGTCTGCAAAAAATATTACTGAGATTGGTATTAAAGAAAAAGCATGTTATCAGCCTACGAATATGGGTAAAGGTCTTATTCGTGGAGTGCTTGGAGAACTGTTAGTTAAACCCAATCTTAAAAGAGCCAGAAAGGAAATATCGTCATGGCAGGACTCAGGTGAAAAAATCAGTATGAGCTACCTGGATAAGGTATATAAAGATAAATTTGAACCGGATGGATACGATATATCTGTAGAGTTAGAAAATTATCCTTTTGAGATTGAGGAGGAGGTAATATCATGACAAAAAAAGAGCGTAAAACTACATTAGAATTCTCTTCAGAGAATATTTATAAGGCTGAATCGAAGGATTTCCATATAGAATATAATAGTAATAATTACAGTAATGCAACGTCCACTATGAAGACAAATGACGAATATATTATTGATTTCTTCACATTGCCCGGAACTATTGCAGATGGTGTCAGAACAATACCTGCAAACAGAATTATGATGAATCATAAAAATGCAAAAAAATTAGCAGAGCAGATATTGAACTCATTAAAAGATATTTCTGAGCAGGAAGAAGAATCAGAAGATTCTGAGTAATTCAACCAGGCTTTAGATCAACCTATATTTTTTTCACCCGGATCATCTTTAAAGAGAGAATTATGTCATTTTTAAGCAATAAATCCCTTTAATGGATATAAGTCAGAGAGGGAATAAATACCAACTCTCATATCTCCTCCTCTAAGAGCTGCCCGTTCTCCATTAACCACCGCTTCGCTTTATCCATCTTCGGAGTCTGTGCCCTAATAATATTTTTAAAACTCCGGCGTATGATTGGCGACAATTAAATGAGCAAGTATCATGGATGACCATTTACATGACAACATAATCAACAGCCGGGATGTTAAGTGGATGTGTGAGACGCAAAAGAAGGATTGATAAGTGAGAGTGAGGACTTAGAGGGCCGGATAAGAACTCCCTGAAGACCGGAAAAATCCGGAAATCTGAAGCGGCCCGTGACGGGAAGAAAGAGCAGCAGTTGTCAGCCGGAATCGGAGCCGGGGCCGGAGGGGTTGTTGCGGTTTTACTTAAGGTATTTGGTGGTGGATGATAATATTGACCATTGAAATATTGCTATACTAGTAAATAGGAAGGTTAATAATGTAAATAAATAATTCATTAATAATGGATTGTGCAATCTAAAATAATGGTTTGCTTATTCAGTATAATGGGGATATTACCATGATTTATTCATTTTTGGGGGAAGAGAAAACTGGTTCTTTGTAGCAAGTGCAGAATCCGGGATGCAACGGACATGGGATTATGTTCAGTCTGCCTCTCTGAAAGGCGCAACAAAAATTCAGAACTTCCTGACTTTGAGGTTTTTAAGGATAAATTTCTTAAAGATCCTTATGTAGGGTTTTTCTATGCTGATGAGGCACTTCTTCAGTACACCTATTATAAGCAGGACAGATACCGATTTGAACCACTATTGGGGCTTGATTTTAAGGAAGAACATAGAAAACTTGGAGAGTGGTATAAAGATAATTTATTTTCCCTTCTTTCGTCCAGAATAGAATCTGAATCAGCCTATAATCCACTACTAAATGATCCAGAATATTATGACGAAACAAAGGAGCTTTTTGAGAATTTCCTCAAAGTTATTAATAATCTCATATCAGAAATATCATACAAAGAAACAGATATTCATGGGACAGTCGATATTGCATTAATAAACATTATTCTGAAAAAGATAATTACTAATTTAAGCAGACAAGGACAAAATAACGGGCAGAACGGATTTTCAGGACCTGAAGTAATTGACAGAGTCTCAAATTTATTTGAAGCCGGCAGTGGACTTTTTTTCCTCGAACTTTTTTTTATAATAAAAAACAGGGATTTTCTCTTTGATCTTATGGAAACAATTTCCAGAACTGATTGTAGTGAGGCAATGAAAATTGCAGAACAGCCCAAAGTTACTATGATTCCCTGGAAACATCAGGTAATGGCCATATCAGCCTGGGAAAAAAAACATTATGGGGTTGTTGAAATGGCAACTGCAACCGGTAAGACGGTTGTTGGAATGATGGCTATTGAAAAATTGTGGAAAGAAAGCCTGAATACAGGGAACAGGAAAAAAGTTCTCATAACCTGCCATTCAACTGTCATACTAAACCAGTGGAGAAGAGAAATAATTAATAAAATGGGTCTCCCTGCGGGAACAGGGAAATCCTATAAGACAGGGATCTCAGCAGATGGAGTTACAATCCAGTTTGAAACCATTCAGACATTAATGACAAGACACTCTGAATACAGCACAGATTTGATGATTATTGATGAAGTCCACCATATGGGCGGAATAAAATTTAAAAGAGCACTCGCAGTACGCCATAAATGGCTTTTGGGACTGACTGCGCAGCTTGGAGATATAGTTAAGAGACAGATTATTTCAAAAGAACTTGGAAGAGTTGTGTATGAATATCCAATTCTCCAGGCATTAAAAGACGGAATTATTCCTGAATTTTCATGGGTTGTGCATCCTGTATATCTTGATATAAGAGAACAGGAGAATTTTTCAGAGATGTCAAATAGAATAATTAAGCTCTTTAACAATGTCAGAAACGATAGAAACACAATCTTTAAAATTACAAATAAAAACGATTTTTCAATAAGAGGACTTGCTGACTTTATCTATCTGACTGACCAGGCCCGCCGTACCGGAAAATTCATCCCTGATCATTGGAAAGCCCTTCAGGCACTGCTCCTAAAGAGAAGGCAGATTATTCATACATCACAGCCACGTCTGGAAAAAGCAATAGAACTTGCAAAAAAACTTGGAAATAAGCATAAAATTGTTCTTTTCCTCATGAATATTGATAGTTGTGACTCTGTTGCCCAACAACTTAAAAGTCATCTGGACAATGTTTTTGTAATACACTCAAAAATAAAGGAAAAACCCATAGATATTGTAAATAAATTCATCAATGCAGAACATGGTGTTTTAATCGGTGCTGATATGTTAAATGAAGGAATTGACATAAAATCTGCGGATATAGGGATAAATGTAGCCTTCACAAAATCAAAACTTCAGCTAATTCAGCGTATGGGCCGAATATTAAGAAAGGATGGTAACAAAAAACCTACATTTTACCAGCTTGTAGCAATTCCCGACCGGTCATGTTATGTCGAGGAGATGGATGCCGAACTTTTTATTGATGACCTTGCATGGGTACAGTCTTCAGCCCTTCAGATGGGACTTGATTTAAATATTGAATGGAAAGATTCAGAACTTGCTGATTATCAGGCCGAAGCTGAAAGATACTTTATGTTATCTCATCGTAATAATAAATTTTCCGGGAAAAGCGGTACTTTTAATCTTAAACCTGCTCTTGAGGAGTTTAGTTCTACAGCAACCGGAAGAATGCCTGATATTCTGAAGATATATCCCAATGATAAATTAACGGACCGGCAGTGGGAGGATATTATACGGACGGCCCATGCAACCCTGAACAATGGCAAAGGAGTAGAAAAAGGGACATTTTTAAGCCTTAACAGTGCCTGGTATATCTTAATTCTTTGTGGCCGGGACCCTGCAAAACTGTTATCACTATTTGAAAAGGCCAAATCTGAAATTAGTAAGGAATTACAGGAATATAAACCCCTTCCGGAAATGGCACTGGATAAAGAGGGATTCATAATTTTCCCCGGAAATATGCCATCTTAAATTATGATTATTTTCAAACAACTCCGGAAATCAAAATAGGTTTTATACCAGTAATATCCAAAGATACTGACAATGGGTTTAGAGAAGAAGCAATTAGTTTTGATATTGGCTCTTTTGCTTGCTGCATCTCTTTTTTCAGGTTGTTTATATAATATAATTGGAAGTTCTTCAACTTTTACCGGATAAAACTTAAGAAATCTTAAACCGGCATTGACACAAGATCTATTGAATAGCTTTCAGTCCTGCCGCCTCTCCACCAGGCATACTAAAAATACTTATCTCTCCGATATTTTCATCCTCTCGGAGTCTTTGCAGCCTTCATGATATATTCATAATCAGCATCAGGAATAGTCCTCATTGCCGTTCGTAAATGTCCGGTCCACTGCTTCTTATTAGTGATAAACTCAAGTTCTGGTATTAAAGACTTAAAATCAAGTGGTTCATCAAATATCTCAACCGGCTTTAACTTTACTCGGTATGGGAAAAACTCTTCTCCGGGCATTGTCGGCGGTTTTTTGAAAACCGGAGATTCATCTTCAAAAGGCTCTGATACTATCTCAAAGGCTCCGGTTATTGCTGATGGAATTATTTCATCTTTGACATCTGTTTTTTCCTGCCGGACAAATATCAGGATTTTATCGCCGGGATTTGATCTCCCGATGCTGTTCTTATTCCTCTTTGGCACACCCCAGAGGTTCTTCTTTTCTATGACTTCCCAGTTCTCCCGGTTCGTTGATGCAATCCAGACTGTCATTGGTTTAGATTTGGGCTAATAGCGTTTATAATTTACATTCCGGAATTATCCCGGCATGAATAATGCTGCAATATCAGGAATAAAAAAACAAAAAAGATAATATTAGTTATCAAATCATTTTTTCTTTGAAATCCTGATAGTTCCTGGCATACAGGAATTTTATATTGTCAGATTTGACATCATCAGAGACCGCTTTAAAGTGCAATTTTCCGCATTCTATCTTGCAGACCTCTTTTGCGGTAAGATCACTTTTGTCTTTATTTATTTTTGTCTCTATAACGAAGTAAAGCCGGGCCGATTCACCTTTACGATAGATAATTGCCCAGTCCGGGGAGTAATTTCCATACGGGGTATCAATGACAAAACCGCCTTTATGAAGTTTGGTAAAGAGAAGGACATCATCGTCATCCTCAAGGTGCCGGGCGAAATCATATTCACCGTCACTGTCTGTCCGGTAATATGGGTAAAGGGCTTTACGTCTCTTTGCATTGGTCCGGTAAATCTTCTTCTCCTCTTCTAAAAGGTCAGGATCTATTACATCGGATTCAAAGAGAGTCCTTTCATCAAAGACATAGCCCTGTATCACATGGTACCCGGTCACTTTCTCCGCTTTTGCCATCTGAAGAAGATTTCTAAGCTCAGTTGCAGCAATATCAAGAATGTCCTGGGTTCTTAGATATTCCTTCTCCTCCGGCTCAAGTTCTCCTAAGACTGCATATATTGCCATACGGGGAAGCCGGGTCTGGCTCATGATATAATTTACAATCTGGAAATCAGATTTCTTCTGCTGAAAATGTGATGCCTCTTCGGTTTCATACCTGGCCGTTGGTTCACAGAGTTTTGCTTCTCCGGTCTCTTTCATATCCAGTCTGGATTTAGTGATTGAAATCTGCTGACTGGTAATTTCAGGTCTTTTAAGCAGACCGGAAAGATGTGCTGCTGCATCCAGAATGAATTTATCAGAGTCTATATCAACCTCATAGTATGTCCTCTTCTCCATCCTTAATGTAAGGTCTCTTAAAAGTTTTCTGAATGAATCTTCATCAAGATAGGAGTAGAGATCATTGTCAATATCCGGCTGGTCACCGTTTTTGATCAGAATTTTTCTGGAGCCTTTTGTTCTCATTACCTCAACGAAGGCTTCCCTGATTGCTGATGAATGCTCTTTTAGTGTTTCATCTTTGAATACTGCTGTGGAGATCTTTGATGCGTCTCCGGTAAGCCTGTCCTTTGAATTGATAATTACATTATCTTTAAGCTCTGATTTAAATTCAGATACAAGTTTAGGGGTGATTTTTTCGCCCGGAATTCCGGATTTAACTAACGTCTCCCTGAGTTCTCTAAGGGTAACTGTTTCCCTGTCAAATCCACTTTCGGCATTGAAATCTGCCTGAAGGTCTCTTGCAAAGTTTTCATAATACGCATTTGCAATAACTGTAAGCCAGTTTACATTCTCTTCCAGGCACCGTGATCCATTAATATCAACCGGAAGTCGAAGACCACGACCTAACTCCTGTTTTTTTGAGATGTCTGAGTTGCCCTGTTTTAATGTGCAGATTGTAAAGATGTTTGGGTTGTCCCATCCTTCACGTAAGGCTGAGTGGGAGAATATGAAGGCAAGTGGGGTATTAAAGGAGATTAACTCTTCTTTTCCTTCCAATATCAGGGATATTCCACGTTCGATGTCTTCCTTTGATTTTGCCTTGTAGCTGTCCTCAACTGATGCGTCTGAGTCGCCTTTGCGGGATGTCTCTTCCGGTTCGACTACTTTTCCGGTTTTATCCCTGGCAAAGTAACCTTCCCTGACTTTGAGGACATCGGTGTATTCGGGGAAGTATTTAGCATATTTTTTAAATCCGCTTCTGTATTTTTCTTCCTGTATGAGGTTTTGATATTCTTCGTCAAAGATTTTGAGGTACTGTCCTCTTCCGTCAGGTGCGTCATCGTCCCTGACTTTTTTAACAGAGTCTATGAAGAAGAGTGAGAGGGCCTTTATCTCTTTTCCTTCTTCGAGGATTGCAAACTGTTTGTCGAGATGGTTTTTGATTGCTATTCTTATCTGGACGCGGGTGACGATACTGTCGTTTAGCTTTAATTCTTCATTGTATGTGCAGTCACCCGGAATTAATGTGAAGAAGTCTGCATGTCCATTTTTGATGGTAACGCCCCATTTTGAAGATGATGTATCCGGATCAAAGAGTGTCTGCTGACCGAACCTGCTGCTGATGGTAACTCCTTCTATTTTATGGGGGTCACTGTGAACGAACATATCTTTGTACTGGGACAGTCCGCCGGAGAGTTCAGATATTGAGTTGCCTTTCTGTACATCAAATTTCTTCTTTACTATGCCATGATCGGGATCGCGGCAGAAGATCTCAAGTTTTGCCTTCAGGTCACTGGTGAAGTTTACGTACCGGATATATGGGAAGTCTTTTGGCACTTCTCCATAGATGGTTTTGACTTCTATTTTTTTGACAATGCCCTTTTCGTAGGCGTCATATGAGCTAAGTTTGTAGATCTGGTTGTACAGATTTTTGTGGGTTGCTGAGTACCGGAGGATGAACTGCGGGTTTAACTCTTCTATTGCCTTAAGAGAGGAGCTTTTCTTCTTTTTTGTGCCTTCGATCTTCTGTGGTTCGTCGATTATGATTATAGGACGGACGTCTTTTAGGAGGTCCCAAAGAACGGGCCTTCCTTCTATTTCCTGCCGGATGATGTTTGTGTCTTTGTTGAATGCCTGGATGTTCATTATTGCAATGGATAATTCCGGGCTTGAAGTAAAACTGTCCTGGAGTTTTCCGATTGCTTTTGAGGTATAGACAAATGAGCGTGAGTTTATGTCAAGGCTGTCATATAGTGCTTTGAAGTGCTCGTTTAGCTGTTCTATACTCTTTTCAACACCCTTTTTGATGGCAATGCTTGGGACGACTATGATGAATTTTCTGAGTCCGTAGGTTTTGTACAGTTCAAGGATGGTTCTGAGATAGACATAGGTCTTTCCGGTTCCGGTCTCCATCTCAACGGTGTAATTTCCGTTTAAGGGGGAGTCATAAGAGTCAAGACCACTGCTGAACTGTACATCATGCAGGTTTTTTAAGAGCCGTGAGGATGAGAGGGTGATTCTTGGGTTTCTCTCAAGTGAACCGCCCATTTCTCTTATGCTTTCACGGTATATGGTTGTGCCTTCGGTCTTCTCCTGTCCTTCAAAGAGATTAACTGCCGAATTTATGGCATCAAGCTGATAATCGAGTGAGTCATCGAACCGGAATGTTACTTTATCTGACATTTCCGGCGGCCTCAGAGATATTCAACGGTGTAGGACTGTTTTGTTCTGTCGCTGTGCTTCTTCATCATAGCGTCAAAACGCTCCATTGTATTGACCTTTAAAGCGATGTCTTTGCCAAACGCACTGTCACGGAATACAACTTTATGCGGCATTGGCTCGATTGCAGCGATTTTATCAATTATGTCCGGAGTAAGTTCTTCTTCAAGGCAGACAACAACAGCATCGGCAAAACAGTAAGTCCTCGGGCCTATATCTGTGAGGGTCTCCATACTGGCAGAGAGCGGTATGTCATACTGCCGGAGAAGAATTTCATATGCAACATCAATGTCAGTTGCATCCGGCATAAAGTCCCGGAGATCTTTATCAGACACGGAACTGTCGTCAAGCTGTGTCTGTGACACATCCATTCCGTTCTCCTCTGCTATCCACCGGACGTTTGTATCAGCAGTCTTAAAGACTTTAAAACCAATGTCCAGATCATCTGCATTCTTACCTTTCCCGCCGGCCTCTTCTTTTATCTTCTCTCCTGCCCGGCGGATTCGTTCTTTTCCTATCTCTGATATTGTTCTGGGAATTCCAAGTTTATCACAGAAGGCTATTGCCTCTTTATTATCTTTCTCCCTTTTTTCTGTATCGTCCAGTTCTTCAGGATACTGAACCATGATATATTTCCGGTTGCCGCCATCTTCTGCGTTAAGCTGCATTACTGCATGGGCTGTTGTGGCTGACCCAGAGAAAAAATCTATCACTATGTCATTATTTTTGACATTGGATAAGTTCATTATATAATTTATAAGTTTTGTTGGTTTTGGGGTATCATAAACATCTTCGGGAATAAGCTCCAATAATTCATATTTTGCTTGACGATTGTGACCTGTTTTATCAAATTCAATCCATAGAGAAGAAGGAGGTAATCCCCCCATGTCACAAAGATAAGTTCTTCTACGAATGCCTGAACCATCCAATTTGAATATTATTTCTCCACTTGAGAGTTTTTCCTCCAATGTTTCTTTTGCCCACCTCCAACCATTTTTAGGGGGTTTTATAACATCTCCCTGAGGAGAAACCAAATCATAAATTAAATTTTTCCGATAATTTGGAGAATTCACAGGATTTCCATCAAAATATGGACCTTTTGGATCATTATCGGGATTTTTAAAATGCTTTCTCTTAGACAAATCAGATATTTTTTGAGGTTGCCAATTTGAACATTTTGAATAAACTAAAGTATAATTATGATCGCAAGAGAATTGCTTTGCATCATTATTGCTGTTATCCGTAGATCTCCAAATGGCAGTAGCCACATGAGAAGAAACTCCAAATATTTCATCCAATATTATTTTCAGATTATCATATTCATGATCATCAATACTGATAAAAATAACACCCTCGTCACTAAGGAGATTTTTTACAATTCTAAGACGAGAGTACATCATTGAAAGCCAGTTGGCATGAAAACGACCAGAAGTTTCAGGATTTAGTACAAGTGGATTGTCATTTTCATCCCTTTGCCCGGTCTTTTTTTCATACTCTTTTTTACTTTCTTTGAAATTATCATCGTAAACAAAATCTTTCCCGGTGTTATACGGGGGATCGATGTAGATCATCTTGACTTTGCCCATGTAGCTGTTCTGAAGGAGTTTTAAAACCTCAAGATTGTCCCCTTCAATGTAGAGGTTTTCTGTTGTCTCCGGATTTTTGGAGTCCTCCGGGACATACTTTAAAGTCCGTCCAGAAACACCTTCGGCAGCAGTCTTCTTTGCCTGCTGCTTTCCGGCCCATGTCAGCTCATAGCGTTCTTTATCAACTTCCTCAAACTCGCCAAGTTCAGCTTTGAGGGCTTCAAAATCAACCTGACCGTCTTTAATGATTGACGGGAAAATGGCAGAGAGGCGCTTTAGGTTTTCAGATGCCGGATTAAAAACAGATGATGATATTTTATTTTTTTCAGTTTTAGTGCTTCCATAATCGCTTTTTTCAGGATTATTGATTTCAGTTTTATTGTATTCCATGACAATCACGTTTGATTAATATATGAGAATTTGTAATATTGTTGTTTAAATGTGGCGATTTGTTGTTGCAATTGCTAATGTAGTATTTGCCCTTTTGATGATTTATGGGTGTAAGGTTGGTATTGCAGTTTGTTAATATGGCAATCAATAAGTATGCAAATGATCAGCAGGGGACCTCATACAGACTGACATTCATAAACTCTGTCCGGTTAGCTGCAAACAGATCCTTAAATCCTTTATATTTTGAGAATAAACTGCTCTTTTCAGCAAATATCAGGTATCTAATATCAGAACGAACTGAGAAATTACAGTGTCCGTTATCATCCGGATGTTTCCGGTTAAGAACAGGCATTGTCGCATTATTGTCCATTACATAGAGAGTTATGAAGACATCCCCAAATGTCATATTATCCCAGTAAGCCAACTGAACCTCAATTGTTGTAGTGTTAAATCCATGTTCGTCAAGTAAGGAAATATCACTTTTAACCTGCTTAATATCTGAAATGCATTTTGAAAAATCTTCATCTTTATCTTCAATATATCCGGCATAATCTTCTGATTTTACCGGAAATTCCGTTGTTTTAAATGTCCTGTCAAAGACATACCAGTCATCATTAACAAAAACTTCAGGAAATTCATGGTCATGACCTTTAAAGTGAACAGACCTTGTCGGAAGTCCCATTGTGGCATTTATCATATACACAACTGCCTGTGAAAACTCTCCGCAATTGCCTGTCCGGGTTAATAAAGCAGCTTTACCATAACCATAATCTTCATTGTAAAACTCATGGATGAAATAATATATGAATGGAGCATAAAACGGCTTTACACAGAATTCTGCAAGATTTCTCGCCGGAATTACACTATCTTTTACATGAAATCCCGAAGAATAATCACCTCTGTAAGCACCTGTCAGACTCCAGCAGATTCCAAGAGTATCATCCTTAAATATCTCATCCGCAAGTAATGAATATTCATCAATAGCATCCTGGGCCTCACACTCTATAGTATTTATTACAAATAACTGTGGAACTATCAGAACAACAGCAAATAACAGAATAATACCCATATTAATTAAAATGTGGTCACGTTTGAATAGCAGGTTTTTTTGATGAAGATAAAAGAGAATAAAATAAAGAAAATATGTAATTATAACTAAGAGTATCATTCCATAGAACTCTCCATAATATGCCCAGACTGGATAAATAGCAAATAATACAAAAACTAAGAGGGGAAATTGTTTAAGGGCAAAGACTAAAATTCCTTTAATCTCCTTTAGAACGTCCATATATTAGCCACCTGATATTTAGAGAATATATGCCTGTGATTTTGACATCTCTGTAATTCTGAGCCTGTTACAGAATATTGTATGAGCAATCCGGAAGGAACTCTGAAGAAAATCTGAAAAGAACTCATTAAAATTAATCAACAACCTCTGAATTCACCTTCAGACATAACCTTTCAGCTTAGCGTATGTTCTCTTCAATTCGCCGTTAATCCGGGAGGCATTTCCGGTTGTTACTGACCGGCTCCTCTCATCCGTAAGTCTGACCAGAACCTTAACGTCCTCAAAGAGAAGTAAAACGTCCTCTGTGTTATACCAGACTTTAGATTTAGATGAGAGAAGGTCATTCATCCCGGACCACAAATCCCGGTTCGTAATAATATAACACTTAACCATCATCTCCAGATACCACGAATACAGATCCGTCTTATTCACAATACAGTCCCACCCGGCAAAGTCCTGAATCAGCCGGTCCTCCGTTCCGGACACACCCCGTGTAAGAGAATGGGTCAGAAATTCATCAGTCACAACAACCAAATCCTTATCCTGAAGATTAAGCCGCTTTAGAGCAAAAGAATACAACTCCTTCTTATCATCCCTGACCTTAATAACAGAAGGAGTCTTTGTCATCCGCTGCAAAATTCCGCAGACAAAAGGTGCCGAGCGTACAGAATCTACATCTGCTGTGAAAAACTGAACTGCCCTGACAGAGTCCGTATCACTTACAAAAGAGGGAATAATATCATCCTTTACAACCGCATCAAGAACCAGTTCCTTAAGAGTCCGGCGGAAACGCTGCCTCTCAGCCTGTTTTAAATGAGAGAGAGGAAACCTCTTTTTATCTGTAACAAGTCCTGTATTGTATTCTTCCGGAATTTTAAACACGCAATCACTCCACAATCAGAAAAGAGATAAGCTCAAAATCATCCTCACCGGAATCTGAAAACTCATCACTAAACCCGGAAAAGTCAAAGATACTCTCCTCAGCCCGCTTTCTTTCTGCCCCTGTAATTCCTGAAATTGCCTTTGTAATAAGCTTTGAATACCTTGTCATATCCTCTGCATTATGCGTCTTCTTATTAAAATTCCGGATAAGAACATCATCCGGTTCAGACTTACCATAAGAAATCCGGCGGAACTCAGCCAGGGCCTCACGGGCATTGTGCATCCCGATATATACCTCACCGGAATTCTGCACATACATAAGATAATACGGATAGAGAGAACTGTCACTCTTTGGTTTGGCTAAGTCCTCACTATGCCGGAAACAGAAGAGGCACCCCTTCTCTTCTCCTTTTGTAATCGAAAATACCCCTGCCGGAACTTTCTTAACATCAGGATTTTCTTTCACATACTCATACAGCTCATTGAGATAACCGTTCATATTCAGATCAGTCAGGGATATTGTATCACCCATCTCCTCAAGCTCAACAACCTCCTCCTGAATACGCTCAAGCTGGGTACGCCTAAACTCCAGATCATTGAGATCAGGAGTTAAGAGATCCTCATCCCCTGTAGAACCAATATTTGCTGCAACCATCTTCCGCTTCACACGCTCCTCAAGCTGAAGATAGTCATTCAGGTCCATATGAGGGAAGAAATTAACCATCTGTATCTGAGGATTGATACTTCCAAGCCTGTCAATTCTTCCAAAACGCTGAATCAGAACAACCGGATTCCACTGAATATCAAAATTAATCACACAATCGCAGTCCTGAAGGTTCTGACCTTCAGAGATACAGTCCGTTGCAACCAGAACTTCAATTTCTGTATCTGTATCACCTGATCTCCCCTTAGACCTTGGCGAAAACCTGGCCAAGACCTCATTATACTTCAGATTTGCACCCTTAATTGTCGTCTTAGGACTTCCGGTGCCTGTAACAATAGCAGTATGAACCCCTTCCTCCTTTAAAATTGGCCATAAAGAATCATACAGATAATTGGCAGTATCGGCAAATGCTGTAAATATCAAAACCTTCTGATTTCCCGGATTGTAAGGAGTCTCATTAATCTTATTCCTGACAAATGCTGTAATTTCATGCAGCTTAAAATCCCGTTTTTCATCAAGAATGATCCTGACCTGGCCTGAAATCCTCTCAAGTTTCTCCTTATCAGATCTCAGGTCCTCCAGATAATTCCTTACATCAAGGTGCCTGACATCAATGTCATACTTATACTCCAGGAAGAATTCCTCTTCATCCTCCAAATCATATTCATCAGAAACAGTGCCTGTTCCCGAAGACATCCTCGATATATGTGAATCAATTCTGCCAAGCAGCCTCTCAACCGTTTTTCCGAATGAATAAACTGAACTCTCAAGTCTTTTGCACAGATTAAAACGGTTGAGTTTGACATTTATGGCCTCTCTCTGCTCATGATCAAATATTCTCTTACCATTAATTTTGGTTGCAAACCTCTCCCTGTACATCTCCTTATACTTCGGAAGAATGTAAGCCATAGGAGAATAAACACAGAGGAGCAGACCTTCTAATTCTTCGTTTACATCCGCAAATTGCATAATCTCGGATTCCGAGTCGATTTCCGGCCTAAAAATCATGGGTGTAAGTTTCTTTGGGAATACACCGATGTTTTCGGTGCCATAATAACGGGTGATATGTTTTCTGCTTCTTGAAATCGTAACCATCTCAAGAAGTTTGTAGAACTCAGAAGGCAGCCGGTCCAGAAGTTCAGTCTTATTTCTTCGTGAGGTTTTAGACCATTCATTAATGTCCTTTTGGGCACGTATTAACAGATGCTGAACACTGGAAATGCCATCCTCCTCAAATGCATAGTCACGGTCAGATGTGATTATACTAATCTGGTTTCTAAGATCTGTTAAGGAGTTGTTCACCGGAGTTGCGGATAGGAGGAGGACTTTTGTATTGGCTCCTTTATGAATAATATCTCTAAGCAGCTTCTGGTATCTGGTGACGTGATCTTCACTCTCTATTCTGTTTCTGAAATTATGTGACTCGTCAATGACTAAAAGATCAAAACTGCCCCAGTCTATTCTTGATAGGTCAAGTCCTGAACGGGAGAACCCTTTATTCCGGGAGAGATCTGTGTGAGAAAGAATTTTGTAGTTTAATCTGTCTCCTGCAAGAGGGTTGTCCTTATACGGACTCCTGAAGGAATCCCAGTTATCGTAGAGCTTTGCCGGGGCAAGGACTAATACATTGTCATTCCTCATCTCAAAATATTTTATTATTGCAAGGGCCTCAAATGTTTTTCCAAGACCGACACTGTCCGCAATGATACAGCCGTTGTGTTTATTGATTTTCTGAATGCCTGAAACAACTGCATCTTTCTGAAAATTATAAAGGGTATTCCAGATCTTTGTCTGTTTAAACCGGGTACTGTCATTTTCAAAATGTTCAACACTTGAGTCAAGCTGATCTCCAAAAAGTGAGTAGAGAGTAAAATAATACAAAAATTCCGGAGAATAATCCTTATAGATGTACCTTAACCCTTCAAGAAGTTCTTCTTTATATTCTGAGGTATAGCCTCTGTTATTCCACAGAGTATAGAATGACTGAACAGATCGCTTTATCTGATCAGTGTCCATCGAACTATTGATGAATGTGTCAAAATTTATCTGGGGCAGACCTTTAATTTTTTTGGATTTGGTTATTTCAAGTGAGGATGTCCCCTGAATCTGGATGTCCTCGTCAATTATTAAGATATTTCCTTTGACCATTTCCGGAGATTTGACTTTCTTGACATTTACATGAGATTCGATGAAATCATGCATTGCCCTGGCTTTGTGGAAGTATTTCAGCTTGTTTTTCTTAACAATTTCGTAGTTATTGAAAAGTACATCTGAAGGAGATGCAGCAAGTTCAAACTCCTGCACCATTTCTTTATTTTTTGGACCGGAATTAGTCCCGCGTATTATAAAATTTATTTCCCGGACATTTTTCAGGTTTTTTTCAAGTTCTGAAAATACAGTAAGTGTTAGTTTATCGTTGAGAATATTTACTGTGCTGTTTTCCCTGACCTGTAAAGCATCATTGACAATCTCAATAATCTGCTCCGGAGAGGAGATAGAACCCACCATATAAAATCATTATCTGTAATGCAAGTAATATTTTTGGATATGAGCCTATAATGAATAAAAAAGTGATATTGAGGGGCGCCACTTACCTTCCTGCTGCGGCAAATAACATTTAAATTTCATCGCACAACAAGCAGACCTATGCTATCTGCGGCATTGATTATTGTATTATTCGCTGTAAAAACAGTGATGGCCGGAACGGTTGCAAAATCCCTGTCATCTGTTAAAATATATGGTTTGTCCATTTTCTTCTGAATTAAATCAAGAAATAAAAGGTCATACCCGTCCAGATATGAATTATAAAAACCCTTCAGAATAAATTCAGACACTGAACTGTCAATAACGGAATCAAAGGACTCAGAAACATCCCTTATGCTGTCCCAGGCCATACTTAACTCATCAATAAAATTATCCCTCTCATCCGGATAATCATATCTGAAATTCTTTATAGGGACGTCATCCGGGCCAAAATCATTTTCCCCAATAAAAATCCTGTACAAAGATTTTTCAATCACACTGGATAGTTCAGCGAGAACAAGTTCACTTCTGAATATTCCGGAATTTGCGTGAAGCATCTTTGAAAGATATGCCGGATAGTACTTCTTTTGATATGAATCAGGCAATGTCGTATAGGTTGTTGTATAATTGTACCAGACATTGGTATCCACAAAAAAGGCATCTGTTCGTTTCGGAACATCAGTCCTGACATCTACAACAGACGCTTTGATATGATCTTCAAAAGCCATCAGATCACATTAACAACTTTCAGAATGCTCAGCTGCTACTTTATTGACTGCACTCCGAAACTTATCATTGGAATAATATTTACGGGCATTTTGAATGACACGCCTTAAAACCTGATCGCCATGTTTAGTAAGACCAGCAAATTTAACCCTCGCATTGAGTTCCTCCGGTGTAAAACTGCCCAATAGTTTAGCAACCGCACCGTTGAAAAAAGGTGATGAATAAATACGCACGCCGGTAAAATCAAGTTCTGCATTCTGATTATTATTAAGAGCAGATAGAATCAGTCTGTAAACTTTTTCACCATCCTCAAGCGTTATGCAGTTTTCCCCGATTATATTTTGAACATTTATTGTCATATTATCATTAGAAATAGGGTTGATCTACAGGCTCTCCTTCAATAAGATAATACTTCTCATCGCACTTCAACTTTATGTTTACCGCAGTTCCATTGAAATAAAAGTCCTTAATTGCATATCTGATATTGCCTGATTTGATACGGGCACACTCATTATTACTGTATATATCCATTTGTCCATGATTCTTTAAAATAAAATCTTTAAGAAGATCAAGACCAACGCCCCTTGGCTGTTCTCTTCTTTTTGTGGAAAAACCATCCTGGAAAGCTTTTTCTAACCGGTAATTTCCGTCAAATGACTCTTTGCTCTCTTTAAAATATTTATTTAATGACTGTGGAATGCCTATACCAAAATCTATTATTGTCAGGACCAATTCATTTTTTGTTGGAAAACGCTGCCCGCATGTAAATACTCCGACATCAGAGAAACTGTGTTCAAAAGCATTTTCGTAAAGTTCTAAGATATTACCGATGATTTTTTCAGATAAAAGACTGCTTGTGTAAATCCACCCCCTGCCAATCCATTTATCTTCCAGATACTTCTCAATTGAATTAATATCATGTGCGAAGTACTGCATTAAAGGAACAGAATTACCATCCCAGGGTTCACTTTCCCCCGTAATCTCTTTTAAGAATCCATTTTGTGCAAGATTCATCATGACTTTCGGGATAATTGTACTCTCATCAATAAAGACCACTCCACCATTCTTCCGGATATGACATGCCAGACCTGCAAGGAAAGCAACGCCGTTCTGTTTTATGAAAGTACACTCAGAAAAATCAAATGTGAGATCTGCGGAATGATTGTATTCATCCCAGACATCAAATAGTAGCATAAAACCAGAAGTGTTATCGAGAATATTTGGTATTTTAAGAATATCTGTCATATTTATGGTGAATCCTTAATAGAATACAATTCAATAACAGATAATTGTTTCATGAATTTTGCACATTAACATATAGGCTTTTTCCAGATGGTAACATTATATCGCTCATATTCCAAATTGTCCCCGCATCTCTCCATAATAATGATATTATGACTCCAGCCTATTTCTCGCACCAGTGGTGCGAGTTTTTCAGAGCTACGATAAGTCTCATAAAAATTTTTCATTCTCCAGAGATTGGACGCTGAAAAACCGGAAATACCAGGGAACTCATTTTGAAATTAGATTATTATACATATCAAAGTTTCAAAAAAAATTACTCCCCAATCCCTTATATTTTTGTTAATGTGGGAATCTAAAATAATACTGTCGAATTGAAATTCTAGATCTATATAGAAATAACAGTTAGAAATATCCTAAAATAAATAAGGAAATTATCGTGCATCAAAAATATTGTTTCACCCCCCCCAAAACCCCTCAATCTTCTTCCCCAACCGAATCCCAACCGGAGAAAAGCAGACATCAAAACCAACTCTCTCCTCAAAAACTCCGGCCTTCAATAACTCCCCGACACAACCAACAGAACCGGAAGCACCAGGACACCCATCACTCCGGTCATCTACAAAAACCCCCTGCCCTTCCAAAACCCCCAAAACCTCCTCTGAAGTTACCCGGCCCTTAAACCTCCTGCCGGACCACACCGACCAGGCAGCGAGGAAGAAATAACCGGCATCGGCAGAGATACCAAAACAATCCGCAAGAATTCCGGCAACCTTACCCGGCACAAAAGAGTCCAGTTCAGCAAGACTCCGGTTATGTGTTGGATTCAGATGAAATAACAGGGCCTTTCCGGAAGAAATAAAAGTATTATACCGCTCACGATTCCCGGCCTCGTTACACTTTAGCCGTGAACGGTTCGCTGGTTTTATCGCTAAGCTGGATTATTAACGCCCAAGTGACTCCGGGTTCCCCGGAGTCCCTTCCGGCTGATGGACGACCGCCACTGCGCCTACTGCTGCGGCAGAAGGCTTGTGGCTTGCCCAAATAACCCTCCTGTGAATCCGTAAGATAAGTTATATTAATTATCCCCGGAAATATATTCCAGATAGCAGAAGTGAAAACCAATGACTGATTATAGCAATTCACCAATAAGAGAAGCTGTATGTGAATTTAGGTTTTCAAAAAAGACCGGCTGGGACAAAGACCTGTCTTTGAAATTTTACGAAAAGATAAAATCGGAATTTCCTAAAAAGGAAGTAAATAAAGTTCATCACTTCCAGGTAGAGGCAACAATAAAAGGCATTCAGAACAGTAAAAATGAGTTAAATGACAGACATCTGTTCTTTGACAACGACAGAAGATATATAATTCAGATTACTCAGGGAGTTCTTTCAATAAGCTGTTTAAAGCCTTATCCTTCATGGGAAGTGTTTAAAGAAAAAATAAGATTAGCCTATAATACATTGGGTGAACTGACAGATATTAACGGAATTGAAAGAATAGGACTGTTATATGTCAATAAGATTGAAATCTCAGACAAACCTGTGGAATTAAAAGAATATTTCACATTTTACCCAAATATGCCTGAAAAGCTGAACCTGACCGTTGGAAATATCAATATGGCATCTGATTTTCTTTACAATCACGGAAAAGACATATGCAGAGTTCAGCTGACAAGAGCAGTTCCTGAAAAAAAGGAAGATATAGCATTCCTTCTCACCACCGATTTCTTCACTGCAAAACCGGGATCTGTGAAACCGGATGATGCTCTGCTCTGGACAGAAGTGGCCCATACTGAAATAAAAAATATCTTCAGGAATTGCATTACAGAAAAAACAGAATCATTGTTTAAAGGAGCCGAATAAATGTTATATTCTGATTCTTTCTCCGGTTGTGGTATCGGAAATCAAAAAAGATACCTGACTTTGGAAGAGTATTATTCAGAAGAAGGTAAGGATTCGCTACGACAAAAGCTTCAGACACTTCTGATAGAACTCTTCAGCGAAACCAGTACGGAGCATCTTAACTTCCTGTCTGTTCAGACAGGTCCGGGAGATATCACATATAATAGTTCATGTAGTTATGCCTATACTGAATCAACCCTGCTTCACCTGGCAGAATATCTTGATATGAGCATTCCAAATCCCGGAGAAGTAATCGATTACATAACTAAGCATCCCGGAATCTGTGATGCTGTTCTCTATGCCTGTCTTCTTGCATGTGAAGAATTTATTAAGAACTCTGAAGTTTCCCTTGAATTATATTATGATGATGAAAGTCAGGACAAGTATCTCACATTATATATCCGTCAGGAAAATTATGCAGATGACATCATAGAAAAAATGGACAGAATCTGTGAGGAATTTGAGGGTGAACTGGCTGGTCAGTCGGGGTGGCTTCTTTTGACAACCGATTATAAACCCCCTCAGAATAAAGTATGATGTTTTGCTGGTCTCAGTTTCTGGATGTTGCCAGATTTTTAAAGGCACAGGCTGAAAACGATGCCTTGCCTTTGGAAGCGGCATACAGATGCTCAATAAGCAGGGCCTATTATGCAGCATTTGGATATTCCCTCAGTCATGCAAAAGATACTATGGGATATGCTCCCAGAAATACAGGAGCAGACCATAAATTAATCAGAGAATTCTATCAGTCACAGGGAAAACCCGACATAAAAAGGAAATTACTACGTCTTCATCAATGGCGAAAGGATGCAGATTATATTGAACCAGTTTATAATTTGGAATCAAATCTGAAAAGCTCCCTAAAAGTTGCTGATGAAATAATTAAATCGTTGGACAGATAAATTTCAAAGCTTTTTTAGAGGGATATTATCACTCATCCTCTCCAAAATCCCTCAACTTTCTTCCCCAGCCGGAGTCCCAACCGGAGAAAAGCAGACATCAAAACCAACTCTCTCCTCAAAAACTCCGGCCCTCAAAAGTTCCTCACCACACTTCCGGCAGAACCGGAGGCATCAACAAAAACACCCTGCCTTTTTAAAAACCCCCAAAACCTCCTCTGAAGTTACCTGGCCCTTAAACCTCCGCCCAGACCACACCGACCAGGCAGCAAGGAAGAAATAACCGGCATCAGCGGAGATACCAAAACACATCCCCCAGGAATTCCAGCAACCTTACCCGGCACAAAACAATTGAGATCGTCAAGCCGCCGGCAGACAAGACTGACCTTCAAAAAAGCCTCAGCCTCTTTAGTTCCTCCTCTCTCTTTTACTGAATTGTTACTGAATTGTTACTGAATTGTTACGGAATTATTATGATATAGTAACAGATATTATTACAAAATACGGGAGATAAAAAATAATGCGAAAACAGCTTACAGCCATTATTGAAAAGGAAGGCGATGGCTATGTTTCATTCTGCCCGGAATATGATATTGCAAGCCAGGGCAGTACTGTAGAAGAGGCCCGTAATAACCTTCATGAGGCTTTGGAGCTTTTTTTAAAAACCGCATCTTTGCAGGAGATTCAGTCACGGTTCCACGGGGAGATCTATATCACACGGATGGACGTGGCTTTTGGCTAAACTGCGTGTTTTATCCGGGAACTAAATACAACTCAATAACCCTTAGTCAGATTCTATATGGATCATAAAACTGGCAGAGATATTCAGAAAACAGAAAGAAATCACATAGGGGATAAAATAATGAGTAAAAGCAGAACTTTCAAAGGAGACGTTAATGAATAAAGACGTGATACCGGACTGGAACACTGACGGGATTTTACCACCCATAAATATGGCTGATCCAACAGGTTTTGAAAGGTCCCCCTATTCAATCTCTTTAACTGACTTAATTCTCCGGTTTGCAAATACCAAACACCGTAGAGAGATCATAAAAGGTTTTATGAATTTCCGTTCTGCTCTGCATGAATCAGGGCTTACTGAAGGCTTTCAGTGGATTGATGGAAGTTTCCTTGAAAATGTTGAGAAAACAGAAGAAAGAAATCCCAATGATATCGATCTTGTCACATTTTTTATTCTGCCTGAAGAAACAAGTCAGGAGACCCTTTTATCCTCTAACCAAGATCTCTTCAACCCCAAAAGGACGAAAGATGAATATAATGTTGATGCATATTTTGTACAATTAAACTCAGATGAATACGAGATGCTTATCAGGCAAATCACGTATTGGTACAGCATCTGGTCACACCGAAGAGACGGACAGTGGAAAGGATTTATACAAATAGAACTTTCCGGTAAAGAAGATCAGGTTGCTATGAGCAACCTTGATGCAATGATGAAAGAGGAGGATTCTTTATGATGACCAATCAGAATTATCAGCATTTAAAAGCGGAGTTATCCACATTAAATAAAATGCTTATACAACTACCAAGGTCCAGCGTCATTGAGCGACTCAGTCTGGAATCCAGAAAAGATGATATTGAGGCCTCACTTGCCTCATTTGAGAGTCAATTTTATAATCCTGCTCAATTCAGTATAACATTCCGGGGCGCTCCTGTTATCAACAGCCATGGAGTTCAGGCAGACTTTGGAGGAAATGCCATCAGACTATTCACTGATGCAGTCGCAGCAGTCGGAGCAAGTCAGACAGACACTCTGGGATCGCGGGGTATGTTGCCAAACCGTGAAGAATATAAGATGTTGATAACCGGAACAACCAGGGGGTCATTTGGATTTGTAATAGAAGAAGTGTCACAAAATCCTAAGTTAAACAATGAACCCTCTCCTGTCGAACTTGCTATAAGTACAACTATGGCGATATTCAAAGCGTCAACCGGAACTGATGAGGAGTTGAACGAAGCACTATCGGAAGCTGATCCACGGGCGATTAAAACCATTCGTGAATTTTTAAAAACTCTTGCAGATCAGGATGCTATATGCACACTGAAGTCAAAAGGAGATGCCTTTGGTTTCACCGATGTAGGTCAGATTCGTCAAAGTGAAAGCAGACTCAGTGAGGACAATATACGTCAGGAAGAGATCACACTGAAAGGTCATTTTATCGGTTATCTCCCTAAAAAAAGGATTTTTGAATTTTTTGAAGATAATTCAGAGGAAATTATCTCAGGCAGAGTGGACTCTGTAATTGAAAAAGCAGATTTGATTAATCAGAATCTCAATATGCCGGCAACCATTCAGCTACTGGAAAGAAGAGTCGGTGAGAGCAAAAACCGGACATATACACTTACTGATTATGATACAAGTTAAGTTGGGATGGATAACAAAGTGAACTACGCCACTGCGCCTCCTGCTGCGGCAGAAGCCTATGCCTCAATACCTCACCCCCTCCAAAACCCCTCAATCTTCTTCCCCAATCAAAGTCTCAACCGGAGAAAAGCAGACATCAAAACCAACCCTCTCCTCAAAAACTCAGGCCCAAAGCAGCTCCCCGCCGCACTTCCGTCCATCAACAAAAACACCCTGCCTTTCCAAAACCCCCAAAACCTCTTCTGAAGTTACCTGGCCCTTAAACCTCCGGCCGGACCACACCTAACCGGCATCAGCAGAGAGGCCAAAACATCCCCCAGGAATCCCGGCAGCCTTTTCCGGCACAAAAGAGTTTAGGGAATCAGGGCACCGGCAGATTGACTCCACCTTCAAAAATAATTCCTGAACTGTTATTTCCGGATAAAAAATCAGCAAATAGTAAATCTTCAGATATATGCCTTTAATCTCCAGATAAGGTATAATGGCATCTCCAGGACTTCACCGTATTCATCCGAATGTCTGGCAATATTATTAAGGCTGGTCCGGATGGCAACAGTTGGTCTGTATTTTTTCCTGTACTCTGTAAGACTTCTTGAACGGGTCCCTTTTGCTGATTTAACCTCTACCGGAATGACATCGATACCCTCCTGTATGATATAATCAACCTCGGCAATCCCGCCGGATTTCCAGAAATAAGGCCTTTGGAATCCGTTTGCAATCAGTTCTGTCAGCACGAAATTTTCTGTGAGAATACCCCGCATGTCGGCGGTCAGTGAAGAAGTGTCAAAAACTACATCTGCCGGAAATTTGCTCATCCTGCGTAAAAGACCTACATCTGAGAAATAGATCTTGAAGTATGTAGTGTCCGCATATGTTGTAACCGGAATATATGGCCGCTCAATCTTCCCGACCTTATATATGAGGCCTGCCGAGATAAGCCACTGAAGGGAATCTTCCAGATCGCGTGCACGCATTCCATGCTTAACGTGGGAGAATATAAATTTCTGATTGTCCTTTGCAAGCTGTGCAGGGATAGCGTTCCAGATAAGGGTAAGTTTTGGAAATTCGGATACAGATGCATATTTCACAAAATCCTTTTCATAATCACTGAGAATTTCGCTTTGTATCGTCTCTACAGCTACGATGTCATGGTTATTTATCCATGAGCTGACAACCTCCGGCATACCTCCGGTGATCAGGTATTCACGATATGCCTCCTCCAGTCTGCCGGTAAATGCAGAGGATATCTCTTCGTCATGGGACAAATCACTCAGGTACCCGTAAAGGAGTTCTTCATCCTTTGCCAGGAGAAATTCCGGGAAACTAAGAGGATACATCTTAAGCATCTGCACCTTACCAACCGGAAATGAGATGTTTTTTCCCATCTGTGCAACAGCCACTCCCAACAGGGAACCGGCGGCAGTGATATGGAGTCCGGGGAGGTTTTCGCAGAAATATTTGAGAGAAGTTATCGCACGGGGGCAGATCTGGATTTCGTCTAATATGAGGAGGGTTGTTTTAGGCCGGATGGATTTATTCCTCAGAATGCCAAGGTCTTTGATAATTCTTGAAACATTCAGGTCACCATCAAATACTTTTTGCAGACGGTCGTCATACTCAAAGTTAAAATATGCGACATCTTTAAATTCCGCCTCGCCAAAATGCTTTAATATCCAGGTTTTCCCACACTGCCGGATTCCTTCAAGAATAACCGGTTTACGATCCTCACTCTCTTTCCATTCAAGCAGAGTACCGTAAATGAGCCGCTTCATGAAATGAATTTTGCACCTTTAAGTATATATTATGTGTGTAAAGTACACATTATTGCAACTTATTATGTGGATCATGTACACATTTTACTAACTTAATATCCAAAGTGGTATAGTTTGGAGGTGACTGCTCCCTATGCTATTTAATTTCCTTTTTACTGTCCTTTCACCTGTTATGTCAGGCTATGTTTTTTTGAGTTTTCTAACACCTGCATCTGCGTTTTACTACAGTGCGGCTTTCCTGGGGGTCATTGTCATCTGCCTGTGAATGAGGTGGTCTGTATCCGGTAAATTCAACGAAAAAAACATACCCCCTCATTTACATTCCCTCCCTCCCGCAGGGTTGTGATACGCGGGTGAGAGCAGCCGGGTGACTCTGAGGTAATCAGAGGTATTGGGCGTTTAGAATACCTGGTAAGTAAAAGAAGGCACTGCTTCGGAAAACCTCTTTTCAGTAAAACAACCAGCCCGTCATTAATCTGAATACCCCCGGCCCTTTGCTATGGTGAAGGCTTCCGGCATGACCTCATGCGGCCCCATTTTTATGAACAATGTTTCTTCAAAAATTAATTTAAACTTCAAGTTACTATTATGAATAATCATATTACAAAAAGTATAACGGGTGCGTGGAGACACATGGAAGAAAAATTTCTTGAAATTGTAGATGAATCCGGGAATTTAAACTCTAAATTATTCTCACTAATCCGGATAAAAATACTCTGGGCCTTATCTGAACTTGGTGAAGACGGAGCAACAGCAAGACAGATAAAAAACGGTCTTAATATCGGAAATGACGGTTCAACCTATTCAAATTTAAACGCACTCACAGATATGGGTTATCTCCGGATGCAAAAAGTACCATTTGAATCAAAAGAGAACCTTGAATTATATACCATTACCCCGTCCGGCCTTGAAGAATGGAATAAAATAAAAAAATGGCTCGTTATGCTCATAGGAGAGGAGAAATAAAATGGGCGACTGGAAGAAAGCCGTTGCAGTCTTTAAGGAAATGAAATTTCCCATTGACTGCAACAGATTTGAAGAGAAACTGGCAGCACAAAAGATTATCTGCATGCTTCAGTTAAAAGGCATGAACCTGAATTATCCCTTCAGACTGAATATCAGGGGTTCATACTCCAAAGAGTTTACCAGGGATTACTATAACTACAATCACGAATTTAAAAATCTCATCACCGATACCACATTATCGGAAGATGAGAAAATAACAGTCAATGCACTTGACAGCCTCTTTAAAAAAAGTCCGTCTCTTCTTGAGATAGGAGCAACATATGCCTATCTGACCGAAAATCTGGGCAAATCACCCATCGAAGCTTTTGGAATAGTAAAACAGGAGAAAGGGTTTTATCCGGATACAAAAATCGCAAAAGGAATATCAAAAGCAAAGGAGTTTTTGTTTGAACCAACTTTAGAAGATCTTGACTGGCTTAAAGAAGAGACCGGGCCGATGCAGCGTGCCTCCCTGAAATCAATGAAGGAATTTAAATGAATTTCAGGAAGTCCGGAGAAGTATGGCTGATTGAACCTGAAGGTACCCGCGGGCATGAGCAGTCCGGCATACGTCCGGCAGTCATTCTTGCAGAATCGGTTGGAATGTACACAGTTGTCCCATTTACAACTTCAGAAAAAGCCGCCCGCTTTCCCCATACCCATATGGTTGGACCAGACTCAAAAAATGGTCTTTCAAGGTTAAGCTTTGCACTCTGTTTTCAAATTTCAGCACTTGATAAAGAGAGATTTATCAAAAAAAACGGCATATTGTCGGAAACAGACTTGGAATGCATAAAAGAACTGATAAGAGATCTTCTTGATCTATAATTCCGGTTATCACATCCGGAATTTCATTATGACAACCGGTTCGTTATTATAATCTGAATATCTCTGATTCTTCTTCATCAGCTTAAAACCCGGAAATGAAGGCCACAGGCATTCCCAAAAAGGAAACAGAATCCTTTCACTAACAGTATGATTTCGCTTCAGTCACCGGGAAATGAATGTCCCCCAGACTGTTCCCTATAAGCCACCGTTCGCCTGTTTTCCTCCACCAAAACATCCCCGGAAGAAACCCTCTCCTTAAACTTCCTTCCGGATACCTGGATGATGTCTTATCAGATATTCAGATACAATTGTCTCACAAATTAACGTTAAAAATTTTTCCGGCAGAATTTAACGTTAATTTTAACGTTAAATCAAAATATCAGCATTTTATAGTAATTTACATGTGTCAGGACCAAAGCGTCCGGGCACTGTTCACACATCTGTCACAGATTCACCATGACACCACAAAATCCGGTATAAATTCATCACAGCTCCATAACAAAATCCTTTTGCAGATAACATGGACTATCCACAGAATCAGGAGCAGATTAAGGATAATTCACTATAATTCGCCACAGAAAAGTGCGCATATAATCCGGCGCATAACTCAGACATATCCCATATACCGCCTACACAAACCATCTGCGGCGACTCAGATATCTGAACAAAAGAACTTCAGAATACTGTTTTTTAGTACGAAGTTCTGCGCGATTGGGGTATGACATAAAAAAATCAGAGCAGTGAGAGAGCAGAAACATTTATTAACGTTAAAGTTAACGTAGTAATTAGAAAAACGTCAGGATGGGCTTAGAATCGAAAAACAAAAGTAAATCTGGCTTAAAAGTGCTGTCGGTGGGATCCGAACCCACGGCCTCCAGATATCTCAGATATCAGCGCCTCCGAAATGTGCTCAAAACCCTATGAGTCTGGCGCCCTAACCGACTAGGCCACGACAGCAACTAAATTCTGTTTGTCGGCAGTTACACACAGTGTGCATAACAAAAAGGATCTTTAAACAGTTAAAAGTTATGATTTGACTTTCAATTTTTCTCCGGAATTATTGCATCTTCAGACATGATACAGTAATTCTACCCATAAACGAGATCACGGATATTTTGTATATCCAGGATCACCATCCATAAAAATTCCGGCAAAAATCAAATCATTATTGATGAAACGGCCAGAATGCCGATTAAAATCAGTATCAGAATAATACTTCTCCGGATGAAACTCTTTGCAGTCTTAATATCACTGCCTTTTCTCGGCGCAATCTTAAGTGCAAGTGTGGCAATGAGCGCACCGGCAATAAGCCCGATTACATTATCCAGGACTAAAAGCACCGCACCCGGAGATCTCTCCGGCAAAAGAACAACAGTAATTCCGGCAACGACCGTCGGCGGAAGCAGTGCCGCAGCAACCGCGACTCCGGCAATAAGTTCGGATATGTTTTTAGTAAGTGCAATTATTGACGCAATACCCAGAAGAACTGCCATAATTATGTATATCGGGTTTGAGATTGTCCTGATCATAATCTCCTCAGTCAGAGAGAGATTAAGAACAGCTCCCGTAAAAAATCCGGTGAAAAGCGACATTAAAAATGTAGCAGTAAGAGCAAGCAGGAAGATGAGCGCAAGATTTACAGCCAGAACAAAAATACTCCTTAATGCCTCATTTACCTTTCCGGTAGCAGAATAGATCGCAAATGAATGAATCGGGCCAAGAATCGGAGATAAAAGCATTGCCCCGATAATTATTGCAACATTATTGAGAAACAGGCCCATAAGTGCAATAAGTCCTGCAATACCGGCCAGGGCAAGATACCAGTAATCAATTTTTGTATAGTCCTTAGCCGTATCAATCAGCTTTTCAACAGGAGTCTTAAGACCTGTACTGACCTTCTTCTCTGCCCTCTGAAGTGCAGACGAGATAACAAAATCCGGAGTTGAAACTACAATCAGTGACTCTTTATACCTCAGATCAAGCGGCTGCCTGAGCTTCTCTATTGCATCGTTAATCTCGGCATCAGGAACAAAGACTCTCACTTCAACGTAATTCTTCTGTTCATTGTCAACATGAAGGTACCCATCCAGAAGGGGCTTTAGACCCGGATAATCCTCATATCTGGCATTAATAAGAATTTTTTTCATATATATACCCTTAATTCAACCAAAACATTCCAGAGCCTTTCGTTTCATAAACCTGCTCAAAGCTATCTTTATGAATTCCGGTTCAAAACCACACTCATGAAGAAATATCACATATATTACCATTTCAAGCTTTGCAACAAAACCGCAGAGTTCAGTCCCCTCTGCATATGAAAAATCTTCCTTAGCATCCCTGTGTGCAATATAATTCCTGTTAACCGAAACAGCAGATGAAAACTCCTTAAAATCCGGTATATGTGCCTCAAGATAGACCCCGAAATGATCACATATATCATTTAACCGGTTCTCAAGATTTGGTTTATTTCCAAACTTCAGGGTATTTACAATGGACTCACGTACCTTCTTTGTAAAGATATGCTTCTCACCAAGAAGTCTCTTTACTGCATCAGTCCTTTCCTTATATTCCTCAGGATCAGTAGTATAATCCTTAAAATAGTCATTCTTCCGGTGGTAAATCTCAATACACTCCGTAAATCCCAGAAAAACATTTTCTGTGTACATCTCCGGATTAAAGACAACAGAAAAATAAAGCCTCACCATTGAAACGTAATTTTCACAAAATTCTCTCCAACGTCCAATAATATCTCCCGAAAAATCCTCCAGCTCATCAAAAGAAATCAAAAAACTGCCATAACGGGAATAATCAGTAAATTTCCGGTTCGTAAGCCTGTTATTATTAAAATAAATAGTGCAACTGCTCATAATTTTCTCACCGGCATAATCAGACAAATAAGGATTTTTCTCATGCTCTCCCGTAATTGAAATAAAAAATGCCGGTTTATTCATAAAAAATGTGATCATATTCTGAATAACCTGAAGATCAGAGATGATATCTGTTAATATCTTCTCCTCCGGATATTCAATAACTAAATTATACTCAGACTCACCTCCACACACTTTGATTTTTATTTTAAAGTCTCTGGAAGAATAAATGATTATACCGTTATCACCATCTCCGGAAAAATGCCCAAAACCAACCCAGTTAACAAAATCATCCGGAACCAGCACAACCCTGCAGAATTTAATCTCATCATTATCCTTAAAGTTATAACCATCTATCACAATCTCCGGGAGAAAAAGAATATTACTGTCGCTGTCTTCTCTGCCAGGAAAAGAATGCAATCTCTCTTTATAGACCATTCTGTTATTGACAAGGGTTATTTCCGAACCATTGATTCCTCTTCCGGAGATAAGAGGAACCCTGTTAATTATGCAGTATTTACTGCCATCCGGAGAATACACTCTATCTGCACCAATACCATCAGCTCCGGAGCGGAAAATACTGCATTCAAGCACTGCATAATCATATGGCTTAACAGTTAAAAGTCCGGGAAAATCCCTGTTAATATCATAACCACCGGATTTCCGGATCTGCCAGTTTCCTTCGATCTTTATTGTCTCATCCATACGACCACAGTACTTCCATAAATCAGTTCAGGCACTTCATACCTGAAAACCCCACTCTGCACTGAATTTATATTATATTTTTATCATTTTAAAAATTTAGCGTAAATCCTCTGGGTCTTTAGCCCGGAGGTAGTTCACTAAATTCTGACTTAGACTCTCAGAGAACAGATGTCTGAGACAGAAATACCACCGGTTACACACTCTGAAATTTCATTTCTAAACAGAAAATCAGGAGATTTTTCTGTGCGCGACCGGTTATCCGAAAAGCACAGACTATCCGCTATATTCCTATCAGACCTGTTTTTGGGGGGATTATCCGGATCTGGGAGCCATAAGGCCTTTATATTCATATTGTGCGTAACTATACTGATATTATTTAATATACTGGAAAATATCCTGCTAATATTGATATTTATGGAAAATAACTCCTTTAATTTCGTTTTAGGAGATACACACACAATAAAACACAATATTAATGGTTTCCGGTTCTTACAATATGAATATAATCGGGATATGTCCTTAAATTTTGAAATAAAGCAATATAGAGGCCAAATTTAAAAAATGTCAAAGACAACACATATATAATGCTTTTTGTAACGCTAATAACATAATGTGTATTATTCCGGAATAACAGAATAAATGCTGGAAAATTCTGTTTATTCTTATAATCAAAAGAATTTCCGGAACAATTTTTCCGGCCACACATTATGTCCGGAGGATAACTGTAACAGATGCAGAAAAAAAATTCTTCCTTCGGACTGATTTAATCTGGTTGTGTAATTGTGATTTATAAAGGAATCAAAAAATTTTCAATAATCTTTCTGGTTTGTCTCGCTATTGTTCTGGCTGCCGGCTGTACCGGCACCGAATCATCAGATAAAAGCAATACAGGAAGTGCAGCAGATTCAGGCAGCAAAGAAGTTGTCTTAGTCTCAACCCCATATGACACCGAACTCTCAAGCGGAAATGTCATTAAACAGGTACTTGATGCAAACGGCTATGATGTTGACCTTAAAGTAGTCGATGTCGGGCTTGCATTTCAGGGGATAGCCTCAGGTTCCGGAGACTTCTTCGTAGGTGCCTGGCTGCCGACATGCCACGGTCAGTACTATGATAAGTACAAGGACGACATGGTTCTCGTCTCAGAAAACATGGTCGGCACAAGATGCGGACTTGTAGTCCCTGCATATGTTGATGTTAATTCAATTGAAGAACTAAAGGATCATTCTGATATATTCGATTCAGCAATAGTCGGAATTGAGCCTGGTGCAGGTATTATGAAGAGCACAGAGATCGCAGCTGAAGAGTATGGCCTTGACTATGAGGTTTCCTCCGGTAGTGAAGTTGCAATGTGTACTGCACTTAAATCAGCTCTCGATAAAAAGGAGCCAATTGTTGTTACAGGCTGGTCCCCCCACTGGATGTTTGTAAAATGGGATCTTAAATATCTTGACGATCCGGAGAATGTCTATGGCGGCATAGAGCACATTACAACCTTCACAAGAGAAGGGTTCAAAGATGATTATCCTGAACTTTATGAATTCCTTGAGCGTTACCATTGGGAATCATCCGACATGGAATCAATAATGCTTGATGTCAATGAAGGAATGGATGTGACTGAAGCCGCTTCAAAGTGGATCAAAAACAATCCTGACCTTGTAAACGAATGGCTTGGGAAATAAACCAACTCTCTTTTTTAAGACACCAATATTCCGGTTGCCAAACCAGAACTAAAAAAAATCTAAGATATAATCAATACATTAACTGTATTGCATAAAAAAAGGATATTAATTGTCGGAATTATTCCTTATGTTCTGAACATAGACATTTACAGCAGCAGTTATTGCAGCGGCCTCCTTACCAAGCCTCATTGATGCTGCAAGTGTCTGCATTCTTGTCTCTTCCTCTCTTAAGTACATTGCAAGATTCTTCTTAACATGCTCTTCAGTGAGGAAATGAGTATGTGTTTTCCCTTCAATAAACTGGCTGTTATTCATAATTGCATGGTGGAGCGGCAGGGTAGTCTTCACACCAAGAATAACATATTCATATATTGCCCTTCTCATACGGTTAATGCTCTCTTCCCTGTCAAAACCCCATGAACAGAGCTTTGAGATCATTGAATCGTACATCGGAGGAATTGTATATCCCATGTGAATTCCGGAATCCACACGGATGCCAGGCCCACCCGGAGATCTGTATCTGACTATCTTTCCGGGATCAGCTGTAAAGTTATTCAGAGGATCTTCTGCATTAATCCGGCACTCAATGGCATGGCCGTGCAGTTTAACATCGTCCTGTGATATTGCCAGATCTTCACCTGAGGCCACCCGTATCTGCTGCTTTACGAGATCAATTCCGGTAACCATCTCAGTGACAGTATGCTCGACCTGAAGGCGTGTATTCATCTCCATAAAATAATATTCACCATTTGAATACAGGAACTCAACAGTGCCTGCATTATAGTACCCTGAAACCTCTGCGACCTTCAGTGCAGACCCTGTCATCTTCTCCCTTAACTCATCGGTCATTATGGGGCATGGTGCCTCTTCCACAAGTTTCTGATGCCTTCGCTGAATTGAGCACTCCCTGTCATAAAGGTGCACCCTGTTGCCCTGCTGATCACAGAGGATCTGAAGTTCGATATGCCTCGGCTTGACAAGGTACTTCTCAATAAAAACGGTTTCATCTCCGAATGCAGATCTGGCAATCCTCATACCCTTCTCTATTGCTTCCTCAAGGCCGGATTCATCCTCTACAATCTGCATACCAATGCCGCCGCCACCGGCACTTGCCTTGACAATTACAGGATAGCCTATCTCTGAGGAGATCTTCTTTGCCTCATCAATTGAGCGGACACCGTCATGCGTATATGGAAGCACAGGCACACCTGCTGATGATACCATATGCTTGGATCCAAGTTTTGATCCCATCTTCTCAATGGTCTTATAAGACGGGCCTATGAAGGCAATGCCCTCTTCATCACAGAGCCTTGCAAATTCTGAATTTTCCGCTAAAAATCCATATCCCGGATGAATAGCTTCAGCACCGCATTTTTTTGCGATACTGATTATCTTCTCCTTATTCAGGTAGCTTTTGGAAGGGTGCGCCTCACCTGCCGGATATGCCTCATCTGCATACTTTACATGAAGTGAATTCTTATCAGGTTCAGAATAAACTGCAACGGTTTCAATTCCAAGCTCCCTGCATCCACGCATGACACGGATTGCAATCTCACCCCTGTTAGCAATAAGAATTTTATTAAAATATCTCATTCAACCACCAGCAGAACATCACCATTCTGCACAGTGTCGCCTGAATCAACAAATATCTGAGTTACTTTGCCGTCCCTTGGCGATTTAATCGGATTTTCCATCTTCATCGCTTCAAGAACAACAAGAACATCTCCGGCTTTGACCTGTGCACCGATGCTTGTCTCAATCTTTAAAACCATTCCCTGCATGTTGCTGTTAACACCGCCTTTTATCGTGGTATGCGGTATCTTCTTCTGCCCCATGCTCTTCTGTGATTCAATGGCACTGCCCTCAACAGATAAAATCCTGACTGCAAAGATCTCCCCGTCAACCTCAACTTCCATGCAGCTTGGAATCTCCGGGACGGAAGCTTTGGCAGGTGCTGATTTCTTTGGAATTAACTCCTGTTTCCTCTCTCCTTTCAGGAATGACGGTGCAATTGCAGGGTAGAGGATATATGTAAGAATATCCTCATCCTTTCTGACAAATCCTCCTTCACGTGCCTCAGCTGCCATCTTATCATATGCCGGTGATAGGAGATCTCCGGGCCTTCCTTCATATGGCTTCTCCTCACCGATTATCTTCAGGCGGATTTCATCCGGAATTATTCCCGGAGGTTTGCCATAGAGTCCTCTTACATAATCCTTGACTTCCTGGGTGATATTGGAATACCGTTCGCCGCCCATCAGGACATTTAAGACCGCCTGTGTACCTACAATCTGGCTTGTCGGTGTAACCAGTGGTGGGTATCCGAGATCTTCTCTGACCTTCGGGATCTCTTTGTGGACCTCTTCAATTCTGTCAAGTGCATTCTGCTCTTTGAGCTGCGAGACCAGATTGGAGATCATTCCGCCGGGGAGCTGATATATCAGCACATCACTGTCAACAAGTTCTGAGATGGGATCAATAAGCCCGCCATATTTGTCCCTGATCTTCAGGCATATGTTCCTTACGTCCCTCAGCTTTAAGAGATCAATGCCGCTGTCCCTCTCTCTTCCGATGAGACTTGCAACAATGCTCTCTGTCGGCGGCTGGGATGTTCCCATTGCAAAGGGTGACATTGCAGTATCAAGAATATCGACCCCTGCTTCAATTGCCGCCTGATAACTCATAGGTGAAATTCCGCTTGTGGAGTGTGAATGAAGGCCGACCGGAATATCAATTGTCCGTTTTATGCCGGTTATGATGTCCCTCGCATCATCGGGCATAATAAGTCCGGCCATATCTTTGATGCAGATTGAGTCACTGCCCTTTGCATAGAGATCTTCTGCCATTTCAATGAACTTTTCATTTGAATGTACAGGACTTGTTGTGTAGCAGATTGTGCCCTGAAGATGTGCGCCTATGTCCTTTACAGTCTCCATTGATTTTTCCATATTCCGTATGTCGTTGAGCGCATCAAAGACCCTGAATATGTCAACGCCGTTTCTGCCCGCCGCTTCTATGAACTTTACAACGACATCATCGGGATAATGTTTGTATCCTACAAGATTCTGCCCGCGAAGAAGCATCTGGATTGGAGTATTCTCCAAAACGTCATTCAGATCGGAAAGTCTCTGCCATGGATCGTCATTTAAGTATCTGATACAGCTGTCAAAAGTAGCCCCTCCCCAGGCTTCAACGGAAAAAAAGCCTATTTTGTCAATTGCCCGGGCGAGAGAGATCATATCTTCAGTCCTCATCCTCGTGGCAATTAAGGACTGATGTGCATCTCTGAGAGTAGTGTCGGTTATTTTTAAAGGATTTGTCACACTCATAAATTACCTCCGGTAAACAGGGGAATAAAGGATATTGTATAATCGAATTTTAGCCTTTATTTACTTGTATCTGTTAAGTATTAAAATATCCCCAGTAGTATTGAAATACTAAAAAAGCCGGCTGAGAAGAGCATTGCTGCAATATCTTTTCCTGAAGTCTTAAATGAAGGACGTAAACTTCCTCCGTGGCTGTACCCTCTCATTGCCAGAATTCCTGCCTGTTCATATGACCTTCTGACCGCCTGAATGGTGATATTTCCTGCAACCGGAATGATATTTTTGATCTTCTGCTTCTCATATTTTATCTTAAGTGCCATGCGTGCCTTTGAGATGTCATAACTGATTCTTCTGATATTTTCGAGAGACAGCTCAGCTATCATTCCAAGTTCAAATCCATACCTGCTGCCAAAAAGCCAGACCATTATATTCAGAAATTCTCCCGGCACAAATTCAGACCAGGCATAAAATGCAATGAGCAGAATAACGGCCATCTTAACAAAATATTCCGGGCCGTTAAGCCCCTGCATGTACATAAGCAGGGATATGGCAGAGATCATGGCTATAATTCCGGCGAAGAACTTAAGTTCCGGAAGTGAACGCCTCCTCTCAGAGAAGAGAAGCCACCAGAGAAATGCGAGAGCTGATCCTGCATATCCGGTGAAAGCCGCTATAGAGAGCAGTATGACTGAAAAAAACCTCACTCTTGCATCCTGCATAATGCCTCCATAACGTCATCAATGGTAATATTGTCCGGAATTATCCCTCTGCTTATCGCCTCTGTTATATATTGCGGGGGATTTTTCCATTTCAGTATCGCTTCCGGAGTTTTGCCGTGGCAGATAAGCCGGCCTTTCTCCGTCTCCCAGATATAATCAGCCTTTGGCAGTACAGCCTGTTCATGTGTAAATATTATGGTTATCTGATCTTTCCGGTCAGGAAGACCACTGATGAATCTCTTCTTTTCCACACAGTCAAGCGAGCTGAATGGTTCATCAAGAAGGAGCAGGTCAGGATTTCTCTCTATAATGCAGGCAAGTTCAAGTTTTTTTAACTCACCCCTTGAGAGAAGCACTGGATCGTCATCCGCAATTTCTTCAAAACCATATTTATCTGTGATAAATTCCGGTTTAAGACCCCACGATATGATCTCCTTTCTCACCCTGTCTGCCGTTACATGATGCTCAGGATTCTGCATAGAGTAGATCTCTGAAGATATGCCTGACTTATCCATCCTGCCCCCGGAAATTTTCAGAAATCCCGCTACTGCCATAGCAAGGGATGTCTTTCCACTGCCGATCTTTCCGGTAATGAGATGAATTCCCCTCCCAAATTCCCCGTCTGCCTTCAGGATAAAGTCACCGTTTTTTATGGTGATATTATTCAGGGTGAGCTTCATTTCTTAAATCTCCACAATGGCGGATAAAAACAGGTTTTTTTCAGAAAATTTGCGAATATTTCTTCCGGAGTGCCCTGAAATTTTATTCTGCCGCTCTCTAAAAAGATCATATTGTCTGCTTTTGATACAGTCTCCATATTGTGGGTGCAGATTATGATATGTTCTGAACCTGTATTCAGTACACTTTCAAAGAATATCTCTGCTGACTCCCTGTCAAGATGTGAATCCGGTTCATCAATTACGAGGAGATCCGGACGGTCTGCACATGCCGAAGCGAGGGCGACCATCACCTTTTCTCCGCCGGAAAGGGTTCTTATCTCCCTTTTCAGGAGGTGGCTGATCTCAAAGAGCGATGAGATCTCTGTAACTCTCCTGTCAGTCTCATCGCAGCCCGCATGCTTAAATCTCAGTGATGAAGCTATCTCATCATATACCATCCCGAAGATGCTGTTATCATCCGGATATTCGGATACATAACCTGTATCCAGTTTACGGGGATTTTTTCCGTCAATATGAATACTTCCTGAGTCAGGGATTTTAAGGCCTGAGACAAGCTTTAACAGTGTGCTCTTTCCACTGCCGTTTCTGCCGGCAACTGCTGTTATCCCTTCCGGAATTATAGCTTCATCAATATTCAGAATGCCATGATTCAGGCCGTTTATCTCTATCATATCTCAGTAATTTCACTCACAATCCGGCTGAATCTCTCAGACTGATCTTTTTTTAGTTGTTATATCCGGGAATAATCCGGGAATAACCGGGTTTTCCTTTGGATAATACCATCCTGAATAATACCGCTCTGAATGATACCACACTATCTCTCATCAAGCCTTTCTGCAATAATAAAGGCAGCACCGGACTTTATCAGATCACCGAATACAAACGGCAGAAATCCTACAACTGCTGCCTGAAGAACTGTGATTCCGGATGAGACCGAGATCCACAGGGTTCCGCAGAAGAGAATGAGCATAGATGCAAAGACAAGCGATAATATTCTTAAATTCCGGTTTTTTCTCTCATATGCAAGCCCGACAATGACAACAGCCGGAATAAAGGCGGCCATATAACCTCCTGTCGGCCCCATCAGCACACCCGGCCCGGATGCGAACTGATGGAATACAGGAAGCCCGGCAATACCGAGGATGACATATAATATGACCGGAATTACGGCATATCTTTTCATTACAGCACCTGCAAGGAGTACAAAAAGTGTCTGGAGTGTAATGGGCACAGGAAACATTGGTATGACTATATTTGCCCCTACTGCCATTAAGGCAATAAAAGCCGCTGTTCCTGTAATCAGAAGGGTTCTTCTCTCATCGCCGTACATGTTAACATTTTCACCTGTTGTCAACCATATTTTTTGTTCCGGTTGACAAAAAAGATTTTCATACTATTCTCTCATATTCATTCAGATTTAAAAATTTAGCGTAAATCCCCTTGGTCTTTAGCCCAGAGGTAGTTCACCAGAGAATATTCTATATTTTATTCTGGTTTTTGCTGTAAATTAGGATTAGGATTGGGATTGATTCAGATAGGCGTGCAGTCCCCTGAAATTACCTTCTCTATCATCCCATTGTCTTTTTTGATGATAAGTGCCCCGTATTCATCAATATCAATGGCTTCGCCCTCAAATGTTCTTCGTGGGGTGGTTATCTTAACCCTCTTCTCAATTGTAAGTGAGAGACTCTTCCATTCCCTGACAATGGAATCATACTCTCCGTCTTCAATCAGCAGATATCTTCTCTCAAATTCCTTTAAGATTACTGCAAGCAGTTCTGCACGGTTAATATCATGGCCCATCTCCTCTGTGATAGATGTGATAGGTGTCCTAAGGCCGCTCTGGAACTGATCGGTCTTAATATTTGCATCAATACCTATGCCAAGAAGGCAGTAATGGATCTGATCAGCCTCTGCTGCAAGTTCAAGCAGTATGCCGGATAACTTCTTATCGCCGATATAGATGTCATTAGGCCATTTGATCAGTGCGCCTATACCATACAGCCGCCGTACTGCACGTGCCACAGCAATTGATCCGGCCATTGTTACAAAGAAGAGCCTGTCAATGGGAATGTCCGGTTTTAAAATTATTGTTACCCATATCCCGCCTTCGGGTGAGAACCAGGCCCTGCCAAGCCTGCCCGTACCTCCGGTCTGCTCTTCAGCAATTATAACAGTCCCGTTTAGATCATCGGGATCTTCCTTATTACAGAGATCCTTTGCAATCCATGTTGTGGATGGCGTACTCTGAAAATAACTGATATTTTTGCCTATAAAATCAGTCTTCAGATATTTTGAAACTTCATGCGGGAGAAGTTTTTCAGAAGAACTTATAATCCTGTAGCCTTCTGCTCTTGATGATTCTATCTCATAACCAAGAGATTTTAATTCGTTTATGCACTTCCATACTGCGGACCTGGTAATATCCAGTTTTTTGCTGATCTCCTCGCCCGATATAGAATTCTGGCCGTTTTCAAGGATTTCCAGTACTTTAAATGCAGTTTCATTCATTACAATTACCTTTTTGCTGAAGTCTGTTCGTCAGGAAGAGGGCATGGGCTCATGCCGCAGACCTGCTTTAAGATTACCGACTGATGCTCCATCAGGGTTGCAAGGTCAAAGATTCCTGTAATATCAACCACACCAATTGCCGCAACAGCTTCATTATCCCCGTTCCTTACCGGAGCAACGATTACAGGCACACCTTTGTACTGGCCGGTTACAGGGGTTGTCTTCAGCAGGCTGTTGGCTTTAATAGCCTCTTCAAGCACAGGGCCTGAATAGTCATCATCAACAACATTTCCTTCTTCTATTCTGACCCCTCTCTTATTCTGTGACCTTGCAGTTGCAGGCAGCCCTGTTATCCTGTGCACAGCCATTGCAACCGGCAGAATATCAGATGAATCAGAATCTTCACTAATTCTGTTTTTGTTCAAATTTAAATCCTCCACTAAGTAAAATAAGTCTTATTTAAAATAAAATTTCCGCATCGCCGGAGCAGAATTTTTTCAGAAATTCCCTGGATGGAAATTCATGTATGGATGTGACAAGATAATGGCCGTCACCATACTTTTCAGCTATCATGACTGCTTTACCGTCCCTCGTCTCTGCAAGGGGATTTCCTCCATAACCTGAGAAATATCCGTCCATTTCAAGGTCTGTAATATCAAAATCATCCATTACCGAGGAGAACTGATGGTCCTCCCTCACCAAAATTCCGGATGAGAAATACTCATAATTATACTCAAGTTCAAAGGGCAGCCAGTCATATACCTTAGGCTTATCGGTCATCGCCCCAAAGACCATAACATTGCCGCCTTTCTGCACAAACTTCCTTATTCTCTCCGAAGATGCCCTGAGAGCGGGCAAAAGTCCGGAATAAACCGGATTTGCAAACCCTGTCGGGATGATCACTGCAATAAAATTCCCCCTGAAAAACGGCGCTGCCATAAGCTGAGGGGTTACAGCTTCACAGTTTATCCCGCAGTCGCCAAGATATCTGTGAATATACCCTTCACATTCCCATGCTATTCCGGCTTTGGATTTCATCCTTTGATAACTCCCATAGGTGTAAGTTTTGCAACCTTCAGTGACAGCCCGGCATTGTGCACAGTTCTTACCACTTCACTGCTCGATTTGTAGGCCTGTGGAGATTCCTCGGCAATTACTTTGTTACTTGTGGCCCTGACATATATTCCCTTTCCGGCAAGTTCTTCTTTTATATCTGATCCGTCACTGCTCTTTTTTGCCTGTGATCGTGACATAATACGCCCTGAACCGTGGCAGGTGCTTCCGAATGTGCATTCCATCGCTTTCTCTGTTCCTTTAAGAACATATGACGGTGTGCCCATGCTGCCCGGAATAAGAACCGGCTGGCCTGTACTGTCAAGCTCCGGCGGAAGTCCGGGAGATCCCGGACCAAAAGCCCTTGTTGCACCCTTTCTGTGCACGCATAGTGTCTGCTTCTTCCCGTCTACAATATGCTCTTCAAATTTAGCGACATTATGCGTCACATCATAGATGAGTTTTATATCGTCATACTCAATGCCGGGTTTTTTGCAGATTACTTCCCGTACAAGGTGGGTGATTATCTGCCTGTTGGCCCAGGCGTAATTTGCAGAGGCTGCCATTGCAGAGAGATATGCCTTACCTTCAGGACTCTTCAGTGGTGCACAGGCGAGCTGATTGTCCGGGAGTTTAATATTATATTTTTTTGATGCAGCCTCAAGATCCTTTAAATGGTCAGTGCAGACCTGATGACCAAGACCTCTTGAACCACAGTGGATCATTATACAGATCTGATCTCTGACAAGGCCGAACTTCTCCGCTGCCCCGTCATCAAAGATCTCATCCACCGACTGTATCTCAAGAAAATGATTGCCTGAACCAAGCGTGCCGCACTGCGGCATGCCTCTCTGCCTCGCTTTCCTGCTCACATGTTCAGTATCAGCACCATCAATACACCCTCCGTCTTCACATCGTATAATGTCATCTTTAGTGCCATAACCGTTATTTACGGCCCATCCTGCACCCTCTGTCATGACATCTTCAAGCTCTTTTTCAGAGAGCCTAAGAGCACTCTTGTTTCCGACTCCTGTCGGGACTGTATCAAATAGCTGATTAATAATGCCTTTAATTCCGGAAAAGTCATCCTTTGTTATAGGGAGGGCTAAAAGCCTGACACCGCAGTTAATATCAAAACCAACACCGCCCGGCGAGATCACCCCTTCCTCCATATTAAATGCCGCAACTCCGCCTATGGGAAAACCATATCCCCAGTGGACATCCGGCATTGCAAGGGAATATCTGACAATTCCAGGCATTGTGGCGACATTTGCGAGCTGTCTGACTGCACCCTCTTCAAGGGTCTCTGAAAGGGTTTCTGAGAGGTAAAATTTACCGGGAACTCTCATCTCCGGGACAAAACCTTTCTCAATTTCCCATTCAAATTCGTTGATTCTTTTTATTCCGTCAAGCATTGATCTATCCTCAGACATCAAAGATTATGTCTGTGTAATAAGTCCCGTCTCTATTAATAATATTCATCTCTGATCTTGATATCCCTTTTATCTCCGTTCCTCCGGCATGAAGGTCGCTGTTAAAACTCTCCCCTTTAACCTGTGCAGAGAGTACATACCTGCCATCAGAGTTTTCAACAGAGATTACAGCATCTGAAAAGACAATTCCGTCAACTTCTGATATAAACAGAATTTCAGATAAAAAATCTGCAAGCAGTGATTCAGGAGATACTGCATCAAGTGATATCCTCCTTGATATGCCGGCATATTTCCGGGAATCAAACATCAGGGTAAACATAGCTTCGGCAGCAGAGGTGAATAATTCATCATATGTCCTGCCGGAGCATCTGAACATATAATCCGCAGTGTGATCTATCTCTTCAAAAGGCATTGTATGTCATCTAATCTCCGAAAAATCTTAGAAGTAATCAGAATACTTTGGGATCATATTCATATCTATTCTGTCAATATACCTTGCCTGATATATTGATATATACAGGGTATAGTCGCCCACCGGAATTTCAAGGTCGGATGATTTGGCAGGCTTTACCATTGTGGATAATATTATCGGCCCTCCGCATGATGTACATACCCTGAAATCGCATCTGCGGTCTTTTATATACCTCTCTACTTCATCAGAGACTGAAATATAATTTTTAGATAAATCTGCTGTTTCAAAAATCATTTCCATATTATTTGAAACTTGGTTAAAAATAGTTTTGTAATAGTTCAGGTGCTTATGTCAACGACACGCGCCACCAGATCGGCATACTGATCCTTTAGAACATACCGCGTCTGATCATTATCCCTTGATTTAATAATGTGGAGAATGCCCATCTTTGAGGCAATAATTCCAATCATTGATGCAACAGACTGATAAGATATTGCAAATCTTTCTTTAAGCTTATTATGTGTATCTTCAACAGTCACTGATTTAACCCTGACGAAGATATTCAGCAGCTCACGACGTATGCCGTCTTTATCTCTTGAAAGATAATTTTTGAGACGTTTCTCAATCTCTTTTTTTAGATCGGCCGCTGACCTCATAATTTCTTTATTTGGTTGAATTGTATTTATACCTTTCTTAAATTTGTAACGATCTTTAATTTTTTCAGTCTGCCGGTTTCGGGTAAATACGGCCTTTGAATTTATTATTATGCCAATAATTTATTGTTTTTCTCAAATATCTAAGAATCTGAGATTATTTAAGTGAATCTTATAAATACCAATGTTTATTCACTTAAAAAACAAAAATTATTCATGGGTAAGTTTACCTACGATATTAACAGGTATGAACCAAAGCAGATGGTTGCACTCCCTGCAGGTCTGTTTATTATATCTGTTCTTTTTCTGGCATTCAATTTATTTACTACCGGAATGCCGATAGAGCCAGGTATTGACTTTGCAGGAGGTATCTCTGTGACTGTCTTCTCTGATGATTCAAAAGAGGATATTGAGAGTTATTTCTCAGGTTATCCGATACAGAGCATTGGAGAAAGCATAAACAATGGTTATTATATCGTCTTTCAGAATATGGGAGATGATGAATTCAGGGATTTGACAGATCATGTGATCTCCGGATATCCTGAAGCAAAGATTGATCAGATCGGAGAAACGTTTGGGAAAACATTGCAGGGGCAGGCTCTGTGGGCAATTCTCATATCCTTTATACTGATGGCAATAGTCGTATTTGCGGCATTCAGAAATTTTGTCCCTTCAGTGGCTGTTGTAATTTCCGCGCTCTCTGATATTGTAATTACCGCTGCGATTATGGATGTTGCCGGAATCACCCTCTCTCTTGGGACAACCGCAGCACTTCTGATGCTCATCGGTTATTCGGTTGACAGTGACATTCTGCTTACAACGCGCCTTTTGAAACGTAAGGGTAAACTTGAGGAGAAGATGACCGGAGCATTCAGGACCGGAATTATCATGACCAGTACAACCTTTACTGCCGTTTTTGCGATGTTTATCGTCTCGGCTATAGGCAATGTTGTAATAATCAGGGATATATCCGCAGTGCTCCTAATCGGACTTGTTGTTGATGTTATGAATACCTGGATGCTCAATGCAGGGCTTCTTAAATGGTACATGACCAGAGGTGGAAGGAAATGAATGATGAAGACAGTACTTTAAAGAAAATATTTTCAGACTGGCGTGTAATTGCCATGGTCCTGCTTGTCATCTTTTCAATTGCAAGCATATACATCCTGCCGCCGAATTTTGACAATGGACTGGAAGGTAATCTTCAGCTCGGACTTGATCTCGAAGGTGGATCGTGGATACAGCTCTCATTTGATTCTGAGGTTGTAAGATTCTCATCTGATATGTCTGCAAATGAATTTGCAGCCGGGTTATCAAAGAAGATCGATGCTGAGGTGATCCCCTTCAGTGAGGATCAGATTGAGATCAGAAAAGATATCTCTGAAGATGAACTTCGTAAAATCTTTGACGAACTGGGAGCAGAGATAGTATCCTATGATCAGGGTGTCTCACCTGATACAGCAGATGATGTCAAGAGAATTCTTGAGGATAAAGTAAACAGTCTCGGAACAAAGGACGCAAAGATTAACACCATCGCCGGAATGAATGGCATAGTCCATTATATGAGAATTGAACTGGCAGGCACTGACATTAAGACTGCACAGGACATTGTCAGTTCCCAGGGTAAATTTGAGATAAGGATACAGACAGATGGTGAAGAGACAGATCATGTTCTCTTTGGAGACAGTGTAACAAGTGTTTCAAGGCCGCAGCAGTCACCTCCGGGAAGTGGAAGCTGGGGTGTTGCATTCACACTTGATGACAGTGGTGCGGCTGCATTCCGTGCATCTGCAATAAAATACGGTGCTGTGAGCAGTCCTGAAGATCATGAACTGCTGATGTATCTTGACGGTGATGAGGTTTATCATGCCCCTCTCTCAACAGATCTGGCTTCAAAGCTTCTGAAGGGAACTGTCCGTGATCTCAGTGCCTCCACCGGAAGCGGCGAGGAAAGCCTTGAAGAAGCTCAGAAACTTGAGATTCACCTGCGTGCCGGAGCACTTCCGGTTGATGTCAGCATAGCCGGTTCAGGATCAGTTCCGGCAGCGCTTGGTGATTACTTCAAGATGGTCTGTATAATTGCAGGAATTCTTGCGCTTATAGCAGTTGGAATCACTGTATATTACCGCTATCATGAACCTTCAATTGTCTTTCCTATGGTTATGACAAATGTTGTAGAGGTAATCATTCTGCTTGGGGTTGCACGATATATTCAGCAGCTTGATCTTGCAGCTATAGCCGGAATCATAGCAGTTTTGGGTACAGGTATTGATCAGCTCATTGTTATCACCGATGAGGTGCTGCATGAGGGCCGTGTGCCGTCTCCTAATGTTTATCTGAAGCGCTTAAACAGGGCACTTGGAATTATACTGGTGGCAGCGGCTACAGTAGTCTTTGCAATGCTCCCACTTATTGTAATGGATTTATCCTCACTCAAGGGTTTTGCAATAGTTACAATACTTGGTGTGGTAATCGGTGTATTAATCACAAGACCGGCATACGGAAAGATAATTATGGCAATTTTGTCAAAAAAACCGTCATAATTTAAATTTAGCAAATAAAAAAATTTATATCCTTTTTTAACTATCTTCTTAAAAAGAGGTAATCAAATAATGTCAAAACCAATTTTAATGGATTTTTTTGCAGAATGGTGTGGGCCGTGTAAGATGCAGACACCCATTTTAAATGAATTAAAAAATCTCATGGGTGATTCTGTAGAGATTAAGAAGATCGATGTTGACCAGAATATGGAGCTTGCAGTGAAGTACGGCATACAGGTAGTGCCAACTCTTGTAATAGAGAAGGATGGCAAGGTTGAACACCGCCTTGAAGGCGTAACTCCTCTTGAAACCCTTAAGGCTTTTCTTGAGAAACTGATCTGAATAACCAATCTTTTTTTTATGCCGGATGAATATTTTAATTCGCAGATTCTGGGAATAATCTCTCTTTTTGGTGAAGAGTTCGGCGATACTGAATGGTGGCCTGCTCTCCCCTGGGAGGTCATGGCCGGGTCAGTCCTTACGCCGCAGACAAAATGGCGAAATGTACTAAAGGCCCTTGATAATCTGAAGTCATGCGGCATATGCACATTTGAGGATATATCCAAAGCTCCGGATGAGACCATTCAGGAGTGCATACGGTGCACGGGATTTTACCGGATGAAAACTGAGCGCCTTAAGGCATTTGCTGAATTTTACTGTGAAAAGTCAGATATTTCCGGATACTGGGAGAGGGAGGATACTGCAACGATAAGAAGGGATCTCCTCTCGATAAAAGGGGTGGGCGAAGAGACGGCAGACAGCATTCTCTGTTATGCCCTTTACAGAAACAGTTTTGTGATCGATGCCTATACAGAGAGGATCTGTTCCTGTGCCGGAATTCCGCTTAAAAAGGGGAAACTCAAAGAGGCAGTTGAAATGGTTATTCCTCAGGACAATTCATGTTACAGGAAATTTCATGGTTGGTTTGTTGAGTACGGGAAAAAATACTGTAATAAGGAGATGTGTGATATATGCAGAATAAAGAATTTAAAGAGATAGGGGTGAGGCTTTTTTCCGAAGGTCTTGTCGGTGGAAATTTTGGGAATATGAGTGTACGCGGCGTTTCAGATGACGGCAGAAATGGTTTTTTCATAACCTCGTCCGGCTCGTATCTTGATGAGGAGGATGACCTTAAATTTGTGGACCTGAAAGGAATTCCGGAAAACGGGGCATCGAGTGAATGGCGTGTCCATCACCGAATCTACAGCAGATCGCCGGAAGTATCTGCGATAGTGCATGCCCATCCTGCCATGTCGGTTGCAGCCTCTTTTTACTATGATGAAATAATCCCGAACGACAGTGAGGGAAAGATGCTCTGCCCGAAAATTCCGGTCAGAACCGGAGAACCTGGCACAGAAGAACTTGCAGACAATATTGCATCTGTAATAGGCATATCTCCGGTAGCGATAGCCAGGGGGCACGGGACATTTGCCTGTGCCGGTAATCTAAAAGAAGCCTATCTCCTGACATCAATTGCTGAGCATGCGTGCAGGGTCATATATTATATGGGTGGATTTGGGGGCCGAAGCCTCTGAATCTCATCTCTCATCTCCCTGTTAAATGATACCAGCATATCAGCTATAACCCCGAACATGAAGATCTGAAATCCCATAACAATCAGAAGGACGGTCAGAATTGCAAGTTCGGTGTGGGTAATGCTTGAAAACCAGTCGATTACAACATAAATCCCGATTAATACTCCAAATACTGCAATGATAAACCCTATAAATCCAAAATAAAAGATTGGATTGCTCACTCTTGCAAGCTTAAATATTGTGGATATTATCTTTGCTCCGTCTTTGAACGGATGAAGCTTTGTCTCGGTACCTGGCCGCTTTAAGTATGAGATCTCCACGACTGAAATTTTCTGGCCATTTCTTACGGCCTCAACCGCCATCTCTGTCTCAATCTCAAAACCGGCTTCTTTCAGCTTCATTCTTTTTATTGATTCTATATCAAATGCCCTGTAGCCTGACAGAATGTCAGAGAGATATGTACCGTGTGCCACTTTGAAGAGATAGTTTATAACCTGATTTCCGTAGAGATTTAAGGTACTGAGTGCTCCTTTTTCAAAATTATTGAGTCTGTTTCCGATGACATGCTGAGAGCCGTCAAATAACGGCTTTAACATATTTTCCGCTTCTTCCGGAAGATAAGTCCCGTCCCCGTCCAGCATCAGTATATATGGGAGGTCAAAATATTCTATTGCTTCAATTATTGCATTGCCTTTCCCTTTTGAATCCTGTATTATTACTGTTGCTCCTGCATATTCAGCTATTTCCGCAGTATTGTCACTGCTTTTGCCGTCAATTACAAGAATATGTTTAAACCCGTTTTCTTTGAAGGTTCCAATCAGCCCGCCTATTGTCGGCCCTTCATTAAGGGTGGGGATGAAGATGCAGACCTCATCCTTGTTTATTTCCATTAGGTAAATTATTTAATAATCTCATTTTATAAGACCTTTCATGAATACTGCGAAATCCGGCATAAGAATTCTTGGTGTTGCTGAAAGCACAGTGAGGGGCGCGGGCAGATCTATTGCCTGCGGCATTGTTATGAGAAGGGATCTCATTGTGGACGGGATCTGCTACGGCAGTATAACGGTGGGCGGCTATGATGCAACAGATTCTGCAGCCGGTCTCTTCTTCTCTCTGAAACGAGGTGATATTAACTGCATAATGCTGTCCGGAACTGTGGTCTCGTGGTTCAATATCATAAATCCGGACGACCTTGCTGAAAAGACCGGACTGCCGGTAATTGCAGTGACATATGAGGATTCTGAAGGACTTGCCGGGGATATTGAGCGGCATTTTCCGGGTGACAGTAAGAGAATGGCTGAATATGAACGACTTGGCAGAAGAACACCAATTGATCTGAAGACCGGCTACAGGGTTTTTATCCGGACATCAGGTGTGGATATAAGAGATGCCGCCATGATATGCAACATTATGACCCTTCAGGGAAGAATACCTGAACCTCTCCGCCTTGCCCGGATATGTGCCAAAAGCTGCTTTGATTATATCAGTTCAGGCCGGCCGGAATAAACTGTCATTACAGATTTTCATGAAACATTATCATCAGAGATCCTGATATTTCATCCATAATCTGCTTGAAGGCGGAAATGCCGACAGATGAGTGATATTATTACAGGAGCAATGTGGCAGTTTCAGTTCAGAGTATATGTATCTCTTGATATAACGTCAGTGCTTTCTCCGGAATAAAATTCGATTTCGACTACATCTCCGGTACGGATGCTTTTATCTGAGAGATCCAGTGCAATTTTCTCCCGTGTGCACCAGTAATTATCACAGCATCCCGAACCTCCCATTGTCTGCACTCCGAAATGGTGTGTCGGTATGAAATCATGCCCGTTAAAGGTCTCTACCTGACAGACCTTATCTCCACGGCTTAAGTGTATCTCAGCAGACAGTAGCCTGTTCTCATACATATTTATCCCGGTATTTCTCAGAATAATCCTGCTGTCGTAATCAGGTTCTTCTGAATATATTACCATAATTTCAAATATTACAGGTGGTTCATCCTCCGGCTGATAAAAATCAAGCTCAGGAATCATTAACAGTACAAGAGCTGCAAGGATAATTGTAATTAAAACCAGCAGTATATTGGCCATTACTTTGGAATTCGCATCCCCAAATTCAGATATACCCCTCAATAAAAATCTATTAGGATGAACTATTAAAAAAAGTTATTTATATTATTCAGAAGTTTCCTGATAACCCTCAATAGCAAGCTGGTACATCCAGTCCATGAGGTAAGGGCATTCCTCAAAACTGCATTCCTCTTCACAGCCTATACATGGGAGAAGTTCTCCGCCGGCCATTATAAGGTCAGGATTTAAAATTTTCTTCTTCTGCCTCAGACGGAATGTTTTAATTCCGTCTGATTTATGTTCAAGTCTTTCGATCTTTTCGCCGTCCAGCAGTTTTTTAACTACTCTTGAGCATTTTCTGCTGTCTATCTTAAGCAGTTTCCATAACTCACTCTGGAGCACGCCCTCAGGGCTATCCACAATAAGCTTTAATGCCTGATCTTCAATTTCCAATTGGCAACCCTTCCATCACTTAGATTTCAGGAGCAATTGTTAAAATGTTGCTGCCCCTGATAACAACTGTACCAAGATTTCTGCCCCTTACATCATTAGTGTATTCAGTTGCCTGATCCATCTGGATGTTGAGATGCTCATCAACGGCGGCTAATACTCCCTTTAGTTTCCGTCCGTCATCTTTAATCTCAACAGTAATTCTGGATTCTGTCAGGGCATAGACTTTTTTTATGGGCAATACAATGCTGTTTACCATCTTCCTTTATATACGGCTGTATAATAATTAATAATTTCCATGATCCGGTTTTCTGTTCATCTTAAACCTCCGGATTACATGGATTCAAGCTTGCTGATCAATCCGGCACTGCCAACATATATGGGTGTTTTATGATCTGCTTTTTTTGGTTTTACTGTCAGTAAATTTGTACTTCCGTCAGATATTGCTCCGCCTGCCTGTTTTGCAATAAAACCAATTGGATTTGCCTCAAATACAAGCCTGAGTTTTCCTTCAGGCTTTTTATCAGTGCCCGGATAGCAGTAAACACCGCCGTATCTGAGTATCTGGTGGAAGTCTGCAACAAATGAACCTGAATATCTGAGTTTCCCACCGTCCTCTTCGATCTCCTCAATAAATCTCTTATGCTTCAGTGTCCATTCCTTACGAAGTGCACCGCTGCCGTAAATTTTGCCTTCCGGCATTTTAACAGGGCCGTCAAGCATTTTATATCTATTTTCCCCATCCATTGCAAAGACATAGACTCCTTTTCCAACCGTAAGGACAAGCACGTTCATAGGGCCGTACAGCATATACATGGCAGCCGTTAACTCCTCACCCCGGTTCAGTGCTCTTCCGTTGTCATATATGCCAATAATTGTCCCTACACACAAATTGACCTGTATCAGTGACGAACCGTCAAGCGGGTCCATAACAACGGCATAATCAGCTTTTGCATTGTCAAATTTCAGTACCTCAGGCTGTTCTTCTGAGGCAAGCTCTCTTACAAGGGAGGATTTTCTTAAGACATTTATCAGGTGCTCATCAGACCAGACATCAAGTTCTGCCTGAATTTCCCCTGATTTATTCTCTGTGCCTGCGTAAGACTGGTTTTCAATAAATGCATTTCTGATCGGAAGCGCCTGCTTTGAGATCAGAACTATTAATTCTTTTAAGTCCTCTGCAACCTCTGCCGAGTCAAGATAATTTTCAAGTGTTATCATATTCTTTTCCTCCGGACAATTTCAAATTCAAATCTTTATTGAACCGGAGTCTATTAAATTTATCCGTAAAGGTTCATACCGGAGCAGTCTGACAGATGTCCGGGCAGGTGCATGTAAGTGTGCAAAAAAAGGTATGTCTTCTGAATTATCACTCAAGTATGGCTGATAATTCTAAAACTCCGTTTCTCGAACGGAATTTTAATGTCTCCTTCTTAAGTGGCGGGATTTTGACAATTTCCTGATACTTTGTCTCTTCCGGCAGGGAGGTGATTATCATATTTTCACCGTCCAGTGATACGGCGGTGTTTGAATTGTCTGCTCCGGGAATTTCAGCATATACAATAATTTCATCGCCGTTTTTATGGACTTCCGTGTGAAAACCTCTTTTCTGTTCTGAAAGCATCTTTGCCGGTGAATCGTGATTTCTGTTGTTTTTGGAGTCTTCACCGGATTCTTCTCCCGGATTTTCTATCTCCTCAGGCAGATTTCCGCCGGTGATAGTTATGGAAAAGCCTACCTTTGACGGCATTTTTCCGCTTTTAATCGCTGATTCAATGGTGTCTCTGATGAATTTGTATATTTCGTCTCTGTTCTCGTCATCTTCTCCGGGCATGTTAAAACACCTCCATTACCAGATTCCGGTTTACCGGTTTTCAAGCAGCTCTTCAAGTTTTTCTGCGAGTTTTTTTATCTCACTGAAATCTTTCTTTGGCGCATAGACCATCTTTGAGAGTTCTCCGGAGACTGCTGTGATCTCATCTGATTTATCTCCGTATTCTGATCTCTTCAGTAATGATGCTGCGTTTTCAAGTTCTTTTCTCTCATCATAGCCGTATATTACAGGCCAGGCTTTTCTCTCATACTCTTCAACTGAATCCTTGTCCAGTGTCCCTTTCACTCTCTTAAGAGCATTTTCAAAGTGCTTCTTTGTAAGTCTCACATTGGCAAGTGCATCGGTCTTCTCTTCATCTGTTCTTTCTGCCATCGTGGTGATAAACTCACGCATTGCACCAAGTTTTGCCTCTCTGACGACCATCTCAATGTCTGCGCCGACAAATCCCTCTGTCTTATCCACAAGGTCATCCACGCCGATGTCAGTTGCCAGGAGTTCATCAGCATCGTTGAGATATACTTCAAATATCTTCTTTCTTCCTTCAGTGTCCGGCGGGGGCACATATATGACCCTGTCAAGCCTTCCGGGCCTCATCAGTGCCTCATCAAGCATATCGGGACGGTTTGTCGCTCCAAGGATGATAACGTCCTTTAATTCCTCAAGGCCGTCAAGTTCGGTCAGTATCTGGCTTACGACGCTCTCTGTAACGTGGGATGAACCCTGGTACGAACCTCTCTTCGGAAGCAGGGCATCAATTTCATCAAAGAATATGATGGATGGTGATGCCTGCCTTGCCTTTCTGAATATGTCCCTGACACCCTTCTCAGATTCGCCGACCCATTTTGAGAGCAGTTCAGGACCTTTGACAGATATGAAGTTTGATTCACTCTTGTTTGCAATTGCCTTTGCAAGCATTGTCTTTCCTGTTCCGGGCGGGCCAAAGAGCAGTATGCCGCTTGGTGGTCTGGTTGTGAACTTCTCAAAGATTTCAGGGTACTTCAGCGGCCATTCCACCGCCTCTGTAAGTTCTGCCTTGACCTCTTCAAGTCCGCCTATGTCCTCCCACGATACATTGGGTATCTCAACTAAAACCTCACGCATTGCCGAGGGTTCGACATGTTTTAAGGCTTCATCAAAGTCAGCCCTTGTGACCTTCAGTTTCTCAACAATTTCAATCGGTATGTCTTCTCCGGTTTTAAGGGATTTCAGTTCTTCCCTCAGGGCGTGCATTGCCGCTTCCTTTACCAGTAGTGATACGTCTGCGCCCACAAAACCGTGAGTGACACCTGAGAACGGTTCAAGGAATTTCTTTCTTTTAATCTCATTCTCAAACTTTTTTCCTTCTTCCTCTCCGTATTCTGCAAAGGTCTTTGAGAGTTCCTCACTCTCTTCCTTTGAGACTTCAATGTCGGAAAGGTCAAGCGGTACGCCTCTTGTGTGCACCTGAAAGATCTCAAGCCTGCCCTTTCTGTCCGGAATTCCAATCTCAATTTCACGGTCAAATCTGCCGCCGCGCCTCAGTGCAGGATCTATACTGTCGGGAAGGTTTGTTGCAGCGATGACAATTACCTCACCTCTGCCCTTAAGGCCGTCCATTAAGGCAAGGAGCTGTGCAACAACTCTACGCTCAACTTCGCCCTTTGTCTCTTCCCTCTTTGGAGCAATAGAGTCGATCTCATCAATAAAGATGATTGTGGGGGCATTTTCCTGTGCTGATTCAAAGACTTCCCTTAATTTGCCTTCACTCTCCCCGTAGTATTTGCTCATAATCTCCGGGCCTGAGAGTGTTATGAAGTTTGCATCAACTTCGTTTGCCACCGCTTTTGCAATCAGGGTCTTTCCTGTACCCGGCGGGCCGTAGAGCAGAACTCCCTTTGGCGGTTCTATGCCAAGCCTTTCAAAGATTTCAGGATGCCTGAGCGGAAGTTCAATCATCTCACGCACCTGATCCAGTTCTCTGCCAAGTCCGCCTATATCCTCGTAATGGACATCGGGAACATCCTTTTTGCTCTCACCTTCCTTTGGTTCGTAAGGGGTCTCCTTTATCTCTACTACCGTATCCGGCCCTACAATTGCAACCCCGCCTGGTTTGATCTTTGATATGACAAATGTCAGGGCATTGCCCATGATGTTTACACGGAATACCTGTCCCTGGTACACAGGTCTGCCGGCAAGAAGCCTTGTCATATACTGCTCGCCGCCCCTGAGCGCCACAGGATGGGTTGGCTGAATTACAATCTTCTCAGCGTACTTTGCATCTACCTTTTTTATGGTTACCTTCTCGTCAATTCCGGTCTGGATGTTACTTCTGAGATTTCCGTCTATCCGGATTACGCCCCGCCCTGTATCCTGGTTAAATCCGGGCCAGACCATTGCGGCTGCTTTATTCTTTCCGGAAATCTCAATTACATCGCCGCTTCTGAGGTCAAGTGCCTGCATTATATCTATGCTGACTCTTGCAATTCCGCGTCCTGCGTCCTCATGTGCAGCTTCTTTTACTGTAAGTTCTGGTGAATGTGAATATGTCATAATAATTACCTCTGCAATTTATCTTCACCATTGGTTAGTGCCAATGATATTTATACTTTGTCCCAGATCATATTTCCCCAAAAAGTATCTTTGGCGGGGAATTATCTGATTTAAGCTAAAATGTAACTGTAACTATGGAATCTGTTGATTCTGCACCGGAATTTTATTGAATTTAAATTTTTAAATCGTCAGAGTCCTGTATATATCAGATTACTGTACATTATTGTCTGTAACTGCCGGTTTTTTTCGCCGCAAATTTCCCCGGTTTTTTTGGATTAACTGTTAATCGGAATGTGATTATATATAATTTGTTGCCCGGAAAAAAGTATAATCTGATTTTTTTGATTTCAGTCTGAAATTAATATTATGTCTGCCGGCCACAGATTAGGGCAAATATCTCATTCATTACATCAAGTTCATACTGCCCTTCTGCCGCAGCCTCACCACAGTGACAGTACACACATTCTGATCCAAACAGCGGCATAATCACCCTTGCCCAGTAGTATTCACTCCCCATAATGCTGGTAATAATCGGTTTTCTGGATTTTTTACAGCTTAGTGTAAACTCTGCCAGCTTCAGGATGTCATCTGTGCTGCCCGGTGTGACTACGATCTTTGGCAGGTCGCCGTAATTTCTGAGTTCATCATCTGTCTCCTTTAGTTCATCATCACCAGGCATGTAACTGAGATGCACTGAGGATATAATCCCTGATTTTTTACGTAACTCTCCGGCATATTCCGAGTAATCCCTTTCAATGTCAGTATAGTCTGCAATATCTGCCCATGGCATGACAAGATCCAGCCAGTCTCTCTTACTGCCTGAGAATTTTCCGCCTTCCTTTATACTTCTGACAGTTGCGATGACCGGAGCATTGTGCTTATTATTGTCATCTGAAAAATAAGCTATGAAATCCTCTCTTTCTCTTTTATCGCATAAATCCAGTCTTATTTCAATATAATCTGCATGTTGTGCAGTCTTTAGGTTCTCCTCTGAATAGGAGGTCAGTGATATTGCGGTTTTTGGTGTCATCATTATAATCATTATATTTTCTGTCCGGATAACTGATCTGATTCATATTATCCTGATTATCTGATTCAATTGCTGTATTGCCGGCAAACTGCTGTTATTTCCGTATGACTCCGGTCATAATCTGTATGGGATCATACTGAAACTTTCATGCTTCATCAGATAAAAAATTATTCAGACTGGTGATTTTTTTTGAAGGTAAATTTTGGCGGATTTGTTCCATTAAGTACAGTTGACTGGCGTGGTAAGTCAGTATGTGTGGTATTCCTCAGAGGATGTCAGGTGAGATGCCACTACTGTCATAACAGGGAAATACAGTCCGGGCAGGATTTCAGGGACACAAAGGAGATCCTTGAAATGATAAAAGAGTCCTCACTGGTTATATCAGGTGTTATCTTCTCAGGCGGAGAACCGACAATGCAGAAGGATGCACTGATGGAGATGGCAAAGGGATGCCGGAAGATGGGTCTGAAGGTCGGTATCCAGACCAATGGCGGCTATCCTGATACCCTAAAGGAGATGACTGATGCCGGACTTCTTGATCTTGTCCATCTGGATATTAAAACAAGATGGGAGCATTATCCGCTTCTCTTAAAGGTGGACTGCGATGTGGTCGGGAAGATAAAGGAGTCATTTGAATTCTGCAAAGATGCTTATCATTCGGAAAAACTCTCAAAACTTGAAATTGCTGTGACGCTCTTTCCGGGGCGTGAGGATGATGCAGTATATATTGCCAGGGAAGTCGATGATGATATTGATATAGTGCTTCAGCAGGGGATTGAAGGCAGGATTCCGCCTCTAATGTTTGAGGACTTAAAGAGGATTGGCGATAAGATGAGGAGAAGGGTCCGGATTCAGACGAGGGAAGACGGTGAGATTGCCTATGAAAACGGCAGGATACTTATTGCAGATTCAATCCCGCTGACTGATATCCTTCAGGCAAGGAGGAGTTATTGATGCAGCAAAAATCTGCCGAATGGTGCTCTGATCTGATTTCGGCCTGAGATCTGTCAATATTATGTTCTCCGGATATTTTCCTGAAATACCTGATACTGTCAGAACCGGCATTAATACAATGATACAATGTCAGGACAGGCAGCCGGAGACAGTCATAGGTACAGCCGGATCTGCCAATATCAGAACCGGCATTCATCCGGTATCGGAGCACAGTCAAAACTACCGAATATCCAATAATATCATAAATGCTTAAATTAATAATAATATTGGATTTTTAATAAATTGAGTTTTTAAAATTACAGGATGTTTGATATGATAGTCATAGGAGTTGTTGGCCTTCCCGGAAGCGGTAAAGGGGAATTTTCAAATATTGCAACAAAGATGGACATACCTGTCGTTGTGATGGGTGATGTAGTACGAAAGGCTCTTGATGATGCCGGGCTTAAACGGACAGACCTGAATATGGGGGAGATGTCCAGGCATCTCCGCGCCGGTCTTGGAATGGACGGCCTTGCAAAACTGACTATTCCGGATATCGAAGATAAAGATAGCGACCTTGTGGTTGTTGACGGCATAAGGGGTGATTCCGAGGTGGAACTGTACAGGGATCACTTCGATAATTTCTGTCTTGTCTCCATTGAAAGCTCATTTGAATCAAGGCTTAAGAGGATGGGTACAAGAGGCAGATCAGATGATACAGCTGATGAAGAATCTCTCAGGAGACGTGACGAAAGAGAGACCGGATGGGGACTTGGCAGGGCATTTAAGATGGCAGATTTCCGGATTGAAAATGAAGGTTCGCTTGATGATTTCTCTGAAAAAGTCATACTCACCATAAAGAATATCCGGAGCAGGGTATGAAAAATCCTGTTTATTTTGCATCTTCAGGTAAGATCTGGTCTGCTATAGAGTGGATATACGGCATTGAGGATAAAGGATATGACGGATGGGAGATCTCGGCTGAAGGCAATTACAGGCTTGATGTCAGGGAATCAAAGGAGAGGATCGCTGAGACACTCGGCAATACGAATCTGTCAGTATCTGTCCATGCGCCCTTTTCAGACTTAAATCTCGCCTCTCTGAATTATCCGATATACCATGAGTCGATCCGTCAGCTGCAGGCATGTGTGACAAATGCTGCTGATTTTACCGACCGGGTGACCATCCACCCCGGATATATGTCCCCGGCTGCAAAACTTCTCCCCGGAAAGGTATGGGACCTTCATAAAGAAGCTCTCAGAGAGATTGGCAAAACTGCATCGGACTGCGGGGTACTGGTATGTCTTGAAAATATGCCGGACATTCCTGACTTTCTGTGCAGATTTCCGGATGAGATATTCGGCATGACCGAAGGAATCGAAGGCATTGGTATAACCCTTGACTGCGGCCATGCAAATACCACCGGAACACTGAACGGTTTCCTGAAAGATCTCAGCAGGATCTCACATCTGCATATTCACGACAATAACGGGAAGAGTGATGAGCATAAGGCAGTCGGAGACGGAACTATACACTGGGACGATGTATTCTCTGCGATAAAGAGATCAGATTACAGGGGAATATGTGTTGTAGAAGGGAGAAATATTGATGAGGCAGAGAAGAGCCTTGAATTTATCAGGAGGAATGCATTATAGCGGGTGAGACACTTCAGGTATATTTCTTAGGCACTGCGGGTGCACTTCCGACAACCAACAAAAATCCTGCCTGTTATATGATAAGACGCGGTTCTGACACTCTGTTATTTGACTGCGGTGAGGGTGCTCAGCAGCAGATGATGAGGGCAAGGACAGGTTTTACTGTTGATGCAGTCTTCATCTCACACTGGCATGCCGATCATTATCTTGGTGTCTGCGGGCTTGTGCAGACGATGTCTTTTAACGGGCGGGAAAACCCCCTGACGGTGTACGGGCCGTCCTGGATATATGAATTTATTGACTACGTTGAAAAGATATCAAAGACAAGACTGAATTTCAGGATAATCCCGTCAGAGCTGAGGCATGGTTCTGTTGTGCCCTTTGACGGTTATACTGTGCGTGCCTATTCGTCAGATCACGGGATGCCAGGTCTTGGATATATTCTTGAAGAGGATATGCGCCCCGGAAAATTTGACCGTGAGAAGGCCATTGAGCTTGGTGTCAGGCCCGGTCCTCTCTTTGGAAGGCTTCAGAGGGGGGAGGATGTTGAAGCTGAGCTTCCTGACGGGGAAGTCAGAGTTGTACGCCCTGAGGATGTAATGGGGCCTGCGCGTTCCGGAAGAAAAGTCGTCTATTCCGGAGATACAAGGCCGCAGTTAGATGGCGAATGGATAACATGGGCCAGGGATGCTGATCTGCTCATTCACGATGCAACCTATGACGATTCTGAGAGGAAGAGGGCTGCGGAGGTATTTCATTCCACAGCCGGTGAGGCTGCGGAGGTTGCCACAGCAATCTCTGCACGGATGCTGGCACTAATTCATATCAGTTCACGATATACCAAAACAACAACCCATATACAGGATGCAGAAAAATACTATGGCGGCACTATAATCTCTCCGGACGATCTGGATATGACTGAACTGCCTTTCAGGTGAATATGATGACAGGTGAAGGTGATGAATCTCCGTACGGCAGTAGACTCTGGATATTGCAGGATGATTCTGACAGGTCTCCTGGCATTGCTTATAACTGCATTTGCAGCTACTGCCGCAGGCGTTTATTTAGGCTCGGTTAGGGAGCTTCTTGCCTTAATTCCGGGCCTCATCGTTCTGGTTCCGCCCTCCATCAATATGCGGGGCAGTGTTACGGGTGTCTTAACCTCAAGGCTTGCCTCTTCAATGCACCTTGGGGAGTTTGAGATCGATTTCTCCAAATCGAGTGTGCTTGGTTATAATGTCCGTGCTTCCATTTATGTTACAACAGTAATTGCATTTCTGCTTGGAATTATTGCATATGTGATCACTGCCTTCTTTGGACTGGCAGGTATAACTCTGCTGGATTTTATTTTAATATCTGTCATATCCGGAATTTTATCCGGGCTTTTAGTAACCGGAATTTCAATATTGATCACAATTGTGAGTTATAAAAGAGAGATTGATCTTGATATGATTGCATCTCCGGCAGTCACCACTTCAGGGGACATCATAACCCTGCCTGCGCTTATGATGACGGCAATACTTGTCATCTCGCTTCCGGCTGAAGTGAAGTATATTGCCGGAATTGTGGTTCTTCTGATCTCGCTGTTATGCCTTTATATGGCCTTTAAAAATAGTGTGGATATAGCTGAGATTACAAGGGAGATTCTCCCGTTACTTGCTGTTCTGTCTGTTGTCGGGACTTTTGCGGGGATTACCTATGCAGTGGATATGGAGGAACTGATAACCTTCTCTGTTTTTCTGGTATTAATTCCGCCTTTTACAGGTGGTTGTGGTTCAATTGGCGGAATTTTATGCTCAAGGCTTGCCACCGGAATGCATATGGGAGAAATTCCGTATAATCTAAAGCCCGGAAGAGAGATATTCGGTTATTTCTCTGTAACCTATTTATATGCAGTAATACTGCTGCCCTTAATGGCTGTAATCGCCCACTGTTCGGCCATCTTCTTCTCGATGGATTCACCCGGACTTTTGGTTATTATTGAAATTAGCCTTATTGCAGGGCTGATTGTGGTTACTTTTGTAAATATAATCGGCTATGCAACAGCAGTATTCTCATTTAAGAGAGGTTTTGACCCGGACAATTTTGGTATTCCTGTCATCACCAGTTTTATTGATCTTGCCGGTGCAACCATGCTTGTAAGCGTTATTAATTTACTTCTGTAGAGCATATAATATAAATAATCAATAACTTCATTATTTTAAAGGATTATAACAGATGACCGAACTAGAATATCAGCCTGTCAGTTTAAAGGATGTCCTTATTGAAATGAAGGATATTGCTGAACTTATGGTTGATCTTGCTTATTCCGCAATTCTTTTTGAGAACAAGGAGATCGCACGTGAGGTTTTAAATCTTGAAGAGAGTATGAATCAGCTTGTCTATCAGGCACGTATTCAGAGCATTCTCGGTGCAAGGCGCATTGAAGAGGCAGAATCTATGAGCGGGATGCTTCAGGTTGCAGAGTCTGCTGAGATCATCTCTAATTCTGCCTCTGACATTGCAAAAAAGATTCTTAAGGATGTAAAATTTCCGGCTAAATTAAAACAGGCCCTTCCTGAAGCTGAGGAAGTTACTGTGCATATGAGGGTTCAGAAGAGCAGTCAAATTGACGGCAAAACCCTTGGAAAGCAGAAACTTCAGAGCACTACCGGAATGAGGATTATTGCTATAAGAAGGGATGTCTCGTGGATCTATGATCCTGACCGTAAAACACGGATTCTTAATGGCGATATTCTGATTGCAAAAGGTCTTGAAGCCGGAATTGATCTTCTGAGCGATATGACAGGAAATGAGGTCAGGGCCGCTGAAGATGAGCTTTCAGATGCTGTTGTCTCTGATCTTGACCGTGCAGTCTCACTCATAATTGAAATGAAGAATCTTAGTGAGCTTGCAGTAGGGCTTGCATATTCATCACTTATGTTTGACAGCCGTGAAGTTGCGGATGAGGTGGTGTCACTTGATTCAAGAATGGATGATATGAGCTATAAACTTGATTTATGGGTGTTGGAGGCTTCAAAAAGAATATCTAATGTGGAGTATTTAAGAGGCCTTCTGTATATGTCAGCCTTTGCGGAGAGTATCAGTAATGCCGCAAAATCAATTGTCGATGTAATTATCCGTGATATTGAGATTCCTCCTGTATTTAAAAAGATTGTCCGTGAGTCTGATGAGATCATCACTAAAATTGATGTGAATAAAAAGTCCCCTCTTGTTGGTAAAACATTAAAAAAGGCATCGCTTGGTACTGTTACAGGAATGGTAGTACTTGCAATAAACAGCAACGGAAACTGGAAATACAGGCCCGGAAAGAATGATATACTCAAAGCCGGAGATATTATTATTGCAAAAGGCAGAAGGGACGGGGAGTGCCGTCTTTTAGCTCTGGCAAAGAACAGGAATGTTAAAGATCTTTGACCGGCATAGGTAATATTATAGATTTTCAGGCAAAATAATTGTCTGTAATTTATCATATGTATCCGGATTCCGGCCTGTTGCTCATTTTACGCGGGTGCACAAATATGCCGGGGGCGGATGTTGATATCTCTATAAGAATATCATTATTTATCAGTAAAAACCAGGTTGGTTATAGAATTGCAGGATATACCGGATGATCCTTTTTGCTCAGGCAAAGAAGATGTACTGAATATGTCTGCTGTAATTATTTGGATATTACAGCAATTTCTGCCAATCGGGCATAAAAATAACATTAGGAAGTAAAATATGGAAAATAATAAAGTAACTGTTTACAGACTGGGTTCAGGCTGCGAGCTTGAAGACATCAGGTCCGGAAATATTTATGAAGTCAGAGTTCAGGGTTTTGCAAAATTCGGAACATTTGTCTATTTAAATAACAGCATAAAAGGGCTTGTTCATATAAGCAATGTGAAGTCAGAGCACAATGAGGGTGAATTCCTCTTTGTCAGAGTGAAAAATATCAGAGATAACGGCAATATTGACCTTGAAGAGGTTATTCCGGAAGAGTACGAGATTGAAGCTGTAAACTGTTCCAGGTCCCAGACAAAACTGAAGGACTTAAAGAAGAAAGTGGGCAGAAATGTAACCCTCGAAGTTGAAATAGCACAGATTAAGCAGACTTCAGGCCCGACAATCTTTACCCTTGTCGATGATTCAGGTACTGAGAGTGGTGCAGGTTTCGTTGAAGCCGGAAAGAGAGCCTACCCCGATATTGAACTGGGTGATTTTGTCCGTGTCAGCGGAGAGATCATGATGAGAAACGGGCAGATCCAGCTTGAGATCAGTGATATGTCTGCTCTTTCAGATGATGAAATCCTGACCGTTAAAAAGAGGATTCAGGATGCAATTGATGAGAGGTCACGTCCGGATGACATCCCCTTCATGATTGAGAGTGATATTCTTGAGAAGCTTAAGCCTGATATGCAGAAGGTCGCATATTATATCCGAAAGGCAATCTTCACCAATCAGCCGATAATTCTCAGGCATCATGCTGATGCAGATGGTATCGCGGCCGCAGTTTCGGTTGAGAGGGCAGTAACAATGCTCATAAAGGATAATGGAGGAGATCTTGACAGTGAAGCCCATCTCTTTAAGAGAGCACCGTCCAAGGCACCATTTTATGAGATTGAGGATGTTACAAGGGATCTCGATTACGCCTTAAAGGACAATGTAAAGTACGGGCAGAAGTTTCCGCTCATTGTTATGATGGATAACGGTTCTACTGAAGAGGATGAAGCTTCATACAGGATGGCCAAAGTTTATGATATACCGATTGTTGTTGTAGATCACCATCACCCTGATGAATCTACAGATGCGTATCTTGAGGCTCATGTAAATCCGTACCTTGTCGGCGGGGATTTCGGGGTTACTGCGGGTATGCTTGGTGCTGAACTGGCAAGAATGATCCATCCGCCTGTTGAATCTGATATCAGGCATTTCCCTGCCGTGGCTGCTGTGGGTGACAGAAGTGAAGCGCCGGAGAGGCAGATGTATCTTGATCTCATTGCAGATTCTTATTCTGAAGATGAATGTAAGAATATTGCACTGGCACTTGATTATGAGCAGTTCTGGCTCAGATTTAATGACGGAAGAGAAATTGTAAAGGACATACTCAATGTCAATGGAAATTCCGGCAGGCACAAAAAACTGGTCTCACTCCTTGTTCAGGAAGCAAATCTTGCAATTAATGAACAGTTAGAGACTTCAATGCCTCATGTTGAGGAGAGGGTTCTTGTAAATTCTGCAAATCTCTTTATGATCGATGTTGAGATATATGCGCACAGGTTTACATTCCCGCCGCCCGGAAAGACATCAGGTGAAATTCATGACATTCTCTGCAAGAGAAATGTTGGCAAACCGGTAGTTACACTTGGTGTAGGGCCTGATTTTGTTGTTATACGGTCACGCGGTGTTAAGATGAACATTCCGCAGATGGTTCGTGAACTTCGTGAGGAGATCGTTGGCGGTGGTGTCAATGGCGGAGGCCACCTTGTAGTCGGTTCGATTAAGTTTGTTGAAGGTATGAAGGAAGTTGTAATTGGCAAACTTATTGAGAAGATTGGAGAATTTGGGGTTGAAGACCTTATCTGATCCATTTATACTGTGATTTTATTTTTAGGATATTAATGCACATATTAGATTTCGTGCATAATAAATTTAAATCTGTTTTCTTAGGAACTAAGGTTTATTATCTGTCAGAATTGGAATGAACCGGAATAATTCAGAAATGTTTAAATATATACACTGTTTATTAGTTATCAGGGAGGGGGATTTATGAGTAAAAAGGATGACATCAAAGAGAGATATACTTTGACTCAGGGCAAGATTGTGATATATCTGAAATCCGGACTTGTTAAAGGGAAACAGTATTTTAAATCAAAATATATTGCAAAAGAGCTGGGTCTCTCCCCAAAAGAAGTAGGTACAAATATGGCAATCCTTGCTGACATCTGTGATGAACTTGAAATATCACGCTGGAGTTATTCCAATAGTACAACCTGGTGTGTCAAAGCAAGAGCTGCTTAAGGTTACTCTTCTCTGTTTTTTTTCGTTAGATTAATTAAGCTGTTTAATGCAGTTATTTATATGAGTGAGAAAATTATTGAATTCATCTCTCCTGTTGAGTTTATTGCAAATATCAATGAGAAGAAGGACTGCCTTATGAACCAGAGCACAAATCAGGATGAGGCTGTAGCTGATGAGGGCAATCCCGATGGCCTCTGGTATAATATTGATGTTCCCAAGGGTCATGGATTTAAGCAGGGTGACAGGATAAAGATTACAATTGAAAAGGTCTGAATCTTTTCAACCGGAGATTTAATCAGGATGGATAAAAACAGATTTTATTTTAAGGCGTTTGGCATATTATCGTTGGTTATTGTAATGTCTGTGTTTGCCGGCGGATGCACAGCACAGAATGCTGAGGATGCAATTACCTTTAAAGAGGCAGAGGATTTAATTGATCAGGGTTCTGAGAAGATCTTTTCAATCAACTGGAATAGTGAAAATCCGGTGAACATCCGTTCTAAGCTCTCTTCTGCTGAGGTGGATTTTAAGATAGTGTTTGATTCGCTTTCGCTGTTAAATCCTGAAAATTTTGAAGAGACTAAAGATATTTATGCAATGAGGGCCATTTCATGCGCCAATCTGGAACTGATCTCTTCTCTGATGGATCTCTCAAATGTTATAGAGCATTATAATAATGCGGATTATTATGCGTCCACGTATGAGAAGTATAACTGGGAGATGGAGATTAAAACCGCAGATTCGGCTCTTGCTTCTGCAAGGAATAAGTTGAATTCCGCAATTACACGCTTAAACGGCATAAATATGAATGAAGTGCCCTTTGATATGCAGGGCGAAATTACAGGAATGAAGGTGCAGTATTCCGGGCTTAACAGGCTGATGGGAAACCTTGCTACAGAATTTTCTGAGGCACTGGATTGAAGCCCTGACAGGATAATATTTCTGAACCTGAGAGGTTCCTATTTTTTATTTTAAGATAAAATGATATTTATTCCATTGTGCTGAGCATATCCTTAATATTATACATCTCCGGCTGGATCTGCTGCTGATAATAAGAGGTTTCAGGAGTTTCAAGGTCTAGTTCAAAGTTTAAAATATTTTCAGCCTCTATTATGAAGTAATATTTCCGGTCTCCGGATTCAACTTTTCTGACTATGCTTCCATTGTATAAGATATTGCCTCCGGTTACTATGTCCCCTGTTGACGCATCAACTAAAATCCACTGGAATGAGGAGTAAAGCAGGCTTTGGCCACTGGCAGGGGTCATCTTTGAATTTATCCGCCAGAGGTTATAAGGGACTCCAAAGATCTCTGAATAGCCACTGTAGTTTCCATCCATGTATGCAAATTCTTTTACGTCCATATTTTTACTGCCCCAGATTGAAGAAGAGAAGAGATCTGATGAGAGATATCTGTCCATATCGGAGAAAAAATGGTATTTGGTATGTTCCGGAGTGAATATTTCACTTTCAGGCAGGTACTGGTTTTTTGGAAGGTGCAGCCTTGGATATCCTGAGGGACCCGGAGAATATATTGAGTCCAGATCATAGTTGTAAAATATTCTGAATGGTGGTTCTAATGGGGTTGTGCTGTATGTATAGTGCGGGCCGGCCGTGCAGCATGATGAATCAGTGCATATGTCTCCGCCTGCGGCAGCGCCCGATATTGAGTTGTTTCCATCTTCATTGCCAAAGTCCGGCGGATTTATTATCACTGCAATTCCGGCAACGATTCCTATGGCAACAAGAAAGGTGATTATGTCCCTTTTATCCACAGGGATTATCTGTTGCGAATAGCTAATATAATTTTTTCATTTATCATAACTTGCAATATATCTGGTTTGGCAGATCTATTGCTGTAATATGCAGGTTTATCCCTGAGTTGACCGGATTTTTAACCGGAATGGTTGGCTATCCTGTATCTGTAATAATTTGCCGGGATAAGAGAATACGGGTGGAATAAGAGAATAGTGGTGTAAAAAAATTCATATGTGATTATTTCACAAGTGGTTTACTTCTTAAACATTTATATATTTTAAGTGTGAAATAGAGGTATGAATACGACAGAGGTTCGCACATGGATTATTTTTTATCTGATATCCTTTGTTGTACTATTGATTACTCTCTTTTTTACTACACAGGGTTTTTTGCTGGGTATTGGTCTTACACTGATTATTCTGGTACTGGGAATTAATTTTGTACTTATAAGAAAAGAGATTCAGAGTGTAAATACAAAAAAAGATCTGATGAAAAAATTATCAAAGATGGATATGTCCAAAGATAATCAGGATTTAAAATAATCAATCATATCTTTTCATACCAAAATCCTTTGAGTATTATTTTGTTTTTTGCCCAAAACAGGAGATTGTCTCTTATTTTTTAATGAACACTTTCTGGAGTGCGTCATGTGGTTCATAATATTCCTCAACTTCACGGCCGAGAAATTCGGTTTTGCCCATAACATAAAAGCCATTCTGGACAAGTGCCGGATGAAACATTCTTGCAAGGTCGTTTTTCTGTTTTTCAGTGAAATATATGGTAACATTCCGGCAGAGAATCATATCAAGGTAATTGCTGACCGGTTTTCCGCTCATCAGATCATGCTGTGAAAACCTGATCATATCTTTGATATGTTTTTTTATCTCAAATTTCCCGTCAGGCATTTCAGAAAAATGCCTTCTTAACTGTCCTTCACTGAGGTTTTCAAGTGATCTTTTATCATATATTCCTGTTTTTGCTTTATTCAGGGCCTCTCTGTCAAGATCACTTGCAAAGATGGTTATCTGTGTGTCAGGTTTCAGTCTTGTTAGATCATACAGAATTATTGCAAGAGTATAGGGTTCTTCTCCGGTTGCGCACCCTGCACTCCAGATTCTGATTCTTCCTTTTTTGTTTATGATCCCCGGAATTATGTCACTTTTGAGGAGGTCAAAAACCTCCCTGTCACGCCAGAATTTTGTGACGTTTATTGTCAGGGCATTTCTTAGGAGTTCCTGTTCTTTCTGATCTGAGAGCAGTATTTTGTTATAATCGCTGTATTCTGTTTTTCCGGTAATTCTCATTCTTGAGAGAACCCTTCTTTTAATATAATCTTCTTTGTAACTTCCGCACTGTATATTCAGCAGTTTCTGTATTGTTCTTTTTAAATTCTGAAAATCTGCATCTGACATTGTATTATCACTTAAACCCGGATTATATTTTGTTCTTTTTTATTTATTAATCAGTGTATTGTTTCCCGGAATTATTTGTTCTGCAAAAAAATAATGCTGCAAAATATTGTCTCATATATTCTGATAAATGCCTGTTTTTTTAGATCTGATTTTCCGGCAGATACAAAATATGTGGAATCTGTGGAATCTGTGGGAGATCTGGTGTTGGCTCTTTGCCGGATGTCAGTCAGATGTGGGATAGAAGATACTGATTCTGTCCAAAATAGGGTATAATATGATATAAGTTGTTTAATTTGGAGATTTCAGTTTAAATTTCTTCATCATCTCTTCAAGATTTGATGACATTTTGTGAAGTTCGTGTGAAATACTGCTGACTTCCTCTGTACTTACACTGATATCATCTGCAAATGCAGATATGTTCTGTACAGATTTAAGGTTTTCATTTGCCATTCTGTTGGCTTTTTCAATATTCTCCAGGAATTTATTGGTTTCATCTGCCTGATTTTCTGTTGCCCTGGTTATTTCAATTATGCCGTCTGTTGCTCCGCCTATATCCTCTACAATATTGTTAAGGGCATCTATTGCAAGGTTTACACTGCCAATACTGTCAGTTATCTCTTCATCAACCTTTTTCATGGATTCGGTTGTCTGCTCACTGTTCTTCTGGATCTTATTAATTAAGTCTTCAATATTCCTGGTTGCACCCTTTGATTCACGGGCAAGGTTTCTGATCTCTTCGGCTACAACTGAAAATCCACGGCCATGCTCGCCTGCACGTGCGGCTTCAATGGCAGCATTCAGTGCCAGGAGATTGGTCTGCTCGGCAATTCCGGCAATTAACCTGACAATATCGTTTATTTTGTACATCTCCTCGTTTAAGGCATTTATTTCATCCACACTTTTCTTTGATATAACACCCACATTTTCAATCTTTCCGGATGCTTTTTTACCGATTTCAGCAGCTGATCTGCCTTCTTCAGTAACTTTCTTTGCCTGCGTCATCACTTCCTGGCTTGTTCCGGAGATCTCTTCTATTGAGGCTGAGAGATCAGTTATTCCCCTGCTGATCTCACCGAAGAGATCTATTATCTTACTGTTGGATTCAGCGGATTCTCCTGAATTAACTGCAAGTTTTTCTGTTGCAGATGATATTTTACTGCTGTTTCCGCTCAGTTCTTTGGATGTTTTGTCAATTAAACCAATATTTCCGTCTATGCCAAGGAGAAGGCTGTTTATTTTATTCATTGAGTTGTTGAAATCCGTTTTCAGGTCATGAAGGGGATCATCTTCGGTTATCTCTGCTGACACTCTCAGATCACCTGATGCAATTAATTTCATCCGGACCTTTAGAATTTTTGCACTTTCTGAGAGTTTTTCTGCTTCTGTTCTGGCTTTCTCCATTAATTCCTGAACTTCTCTCTCCTTTGCCCGGATTTTGGTAATTTCATTATATACAATCAGGAGCGCATGTACATTGTTATTACTGTCAAGAACAGGTATGCCATACTGTTCAAGGATGTGGCGGCCGGAAGGGAGATCAACTGTGACCTCTCCATAACTTCTCTTTTTGCTTTTAAGGGCTGTATTCAGACCTTCTCCCTCCTGAGAGGCGAGGGTGAAATCCCTGGCATTCATCTTCAGCAGTTTTTGCTGTGATATTCCGCTCATCTTTTCATAGGCATTGTTTGTGACGATGATATTGAATCTGTTGTCAACAAGGAGAATTGGCATTGGATTTTCCTGTACAATTGTTTCTGAGCGCTTTTTGAGTTCTTCGTTCTGCCGGAGCTTTCTGTTTAGTAACTCTTCCTTCTCTCTGATTGCGGTTATGTCATTGCAGATTAGAATTACTCCGGATACTGTCCCGTCTCTCTCTTTTAAAGGAATGGCATGCTGATTCAGAGTATGTTCTCCGGAGGGTAACTGAATTGTTACTTCTGAAGAAGATGCAGATTTATTCTCTATAACCGATGAGATTTTATCTCCTGTTATCACAGTGGTTTTAAATTCACTAATATTTCTTCCGGTTAATTTGTATTCCGTAAGTTTACTCAGTTTTTCAAATCCTCTGCTGCTATGTACAATTCTTAAATTTTTATCCAGAAGAAGAACAGGCATCAGGTTTTCACGGATTACTGTCTCAAACCACCGTTCTGATCTTTCAGCTCTGTTTTCCAGTTCGTCTCTTTTTATATTGAATAATTCTTCATTTTTCCTCAGTTCTTCATTCAAATCACTGAACCGGGAGGAAATACTTTCATTTTCAAGATTAATTCTTCTTATCTCATCTGTGGTTTTACTTTCTGCTTCATTTAATCCTTTACTGAAGCCTTCATTATATGCAGACTCTCTGACATTTTCATATCTCTTCCTGAGTTCACCCAGTTCGTATTCCTTCTGCCTTATCCCGGAATCTTTCTTTGTCAGTTCAGATTCTGCTTTTCTGATCTCAGAATCCTTTCTGGTTAATTCTGATTCCTTCTCTTTTATATCGGAATTTTTTTTGTTCAGTTCAGATTCTGCTTCTCTTATCTCAGAATCCTTTCTGGTTAATTTGGATTCCTTCTCTCTTATCTCAGAATCTTTTTTGTTCAGTTCTGATTCTGCTTCTCTTATCTCAGAATCCTTTCTGGTTAATTCTGATTCCTTCTCTTTTATATCGGAATTTTTTTTGTTCAGTTCTGATTTTAATTTATTTATTTCAAGATTCCGGTCATTAATCAGATTTTCTTTCTCTTTAATTGTTGAATTATTATTATCTATCAGAGTTCTTATCTCTTCAATCTCCGAATCTTTCTCTGCCAGATGTGATCTTATCTCTGCAATCTCCGAATCTTTTCCTGTCAACTGAGATTTTATCTGCTCAATCTCCGAATCTTTTCCTGTCAGCTGAGATTTTATCCCTTTTATCTCTGAATCTTTTCCTGTCAACTGAGATCTTATCTCTTCAATCTCTGCATTTTTCTCCGACAGCTGTGATTTTAACAGTTCGATTTCGGTGTTTTCCTCTGAATACCGGGATTTTATAGATTCAATCTCTGAACCTTTCTCTGCCAGTCGTAATTTAATCTCTGCAATCTCTGCATCTTTTCCTGTCAGCTGAGATCTTATCTCTTCAATCTCTGCATTTTTCTCCGACAGCTGTGATTTTAACAGTTCATTTTCTGTTTTTTCCTCTGAATACCGGGATTTTATAGTCTCAATCTCTGAATCTTTCTCTGCCAGTCGTAATTTAATCTCTTCAGTCTCTGAATCTTTTCCCGTCAACTGAGAGTATATCTGCTCAATCTCTGCATTTTTCTCCGACAGCTGTGATTTTAACAGTTCAGTTTCTGTTTTTTCCTCTGAATAGCGGGATTTTAAAGCTTCAATCTCTGAACCTTTCTCTGCAAGCTGAGATTCAATTTTACTTATTTCTGAATCCTTCTCTGCCAGCTGAGATTTAATAGCTTCAGTCTCTGAATATATTACTGAGAATTCTGATTCTTTTGAGGTAATTTCATCACTTAAATTCTCTATTACCTTTTGATTATCTTTTAATCGTAAATTCAGCTCTTCAATTTTATTATTCTGTGATTTCAGTTCATCGTTACTCTTTTCAGTTCCCCTCTCATACCCTTCGCTGTTTCCCTTTTCATATCCGTCATTATTTCCTCTCTCATACCCTTCGCTGTTTCCCCACTCATATCCATCATTCTTTCCCTTCTTATATCCGTCATTATTTCCCTTCTCATACCCCTCTTTTGCCCCTTTGCTATATCCTTCGTCAAATGCACTGCCCTTTAATTTTTCAAAGGATTTTTGAAGCCTGTTTATTTCATTATTTTTCTCTTCAAGACCTTTATCCAGACCTTTCCTGTAAAATTTATCCTTTTCACTCTGAATTGATCTTTTAATGTCGGAAATTTCCTTATTCTTCTCTTCCCTTCCGGAATTCAGACCACTTTCAAAAGAAACCTTTTTTTCCTCCTCTATTTTATCCCGTATTGAAGAAATGTCCTTTTTAAATGTATCAATCAGTGAATCCTTTTCATTGAGCAGATCTTTTAAATCCTTATTTTCTGACTCAAGTTCTTCTATTATATCCTTTAATTCTTCGGTCTTTTTCGTAAGGCTCTGTATATCATTCTCATATCCGGAAATTTTTGGTTTACCTGATTCATATTCCTTTATTTCCTGCTTTAAAATTCCGATTTCCCTCTCTTTAACAGAAATCTGTTCTGTTATTTTATCTTCAAGTTCACTGATCTTCTGCTTATATTCTTCCTCCTTCTCTGAACTGATCAGTATTTCTGAAGATTTTTCAGACGAAATATCCAGTATTGAGTTTGTAAGTGATGCAATATCTGAGAGGTCCTTCTCAGAATAACTGTCTTTAAGCCTTGCATCAGTATTCCCTTTTACATATTCTCCTGATACCCTTCTGAATTCATCAATGAATTTTATGAGTTCCGCATTTTTTTCAGGCTTTCTCTCCGGAATTTCTGTCTGTGCCCCGGCAAATAAGGCTTTTCTTCCTGGTCTTTTCATTCCTGGCTTATCATTGCTCAATTAAATCACCAATTTCTGACAATCTCTGAAATATCACTGTACTTTTGTGCTGCTCTGGACTTGGGATGTGTGTGTGATATGGGCATATTTTCTTTCTGTGAATATATTATATTGAAATCATATGGAACTGTGCAGATCTCTTTTATATTTATCCTGAGATCGGATTCAATCTCATCAAGAAGAGTATTCTCATCAAATTTTTCCTTCTTTCCGGATAAAAGCCGTTTAAAAGACTGAATCATCTCATCAACAGGTGCTTTTACCTCCTGAAGTTCTCCGGTTTTTGTGATGATTGCCATATCTGCACTTCTTTTTTTGCCTATGCTCTCTTCAATATCTGAAAAAATAGTTGTGAGACTTTCAATTCCATATCCTGCAAAAAAACTGCTGTCAAGGGTAATAATAATCCTGTCGGCGGCTATCAGTCCGTTTAATACAAACTGTCCCATACTTGGGGGTGTATCTATCAGTATATGGTCATAATCATTAATAACAGAATTTAAAGCTTCTTTGAGAACAGAAGAGCGGTCTTCAATATTATACAGATAAGGCTCAACCCCCACAAGGTCAAGTGATGAAGGCGCGAGGAATATTCCGGATTTTGTCTCTTTAATGACATCTTTTATTGTCACATCCGGAAATCCCTCAAAGATGTTCATAAAGACATCATACATATTAATGTCCTGTTCATCGGGGTTAATTCCAAGACCAATTGTTGCATTGGCCTGTGGATCACAGTCAATTATCAGAACTTTTTCTCCGGATTTCTGAAGAAAACCCCCAATATTCAGGCATGATGTGGTTTTTCCTGTTCCGCCTTTATGATGAGCAAAAGTAATTACTGAAATGATATTTCACCTTTATAATTTCTTTGATATTATCCTTTAAAAAAACTAACGGCAGAGGCCAGTCCGCAGAATTATATTCTGGCTTATTATTTCTTATTATGTTCCGGATTCATGAATAATTCATCTGATGAATTATAGCACGTATGCCCTGACATTCTCTGAATGTGATTGGCAATACAGTCAATTACGTAACTTTCAATAATTAATAATTGTTCTCCTTTAAGCATCCGACTTTAAAATTTGTGGAAATTTTAAAGTGCCGCCATTTATTCCTGAGAGGATAACTTAACGAAACATAGGTAAATGACTATAATATTGAGAATAACCAAGAGTAAAATTGGATTTATGAATACTTTCCTGAATTTTCGGAGAGAACAGATGCCAATATATAAGTGATTGTCAGATATTATTTTCCTGTATTTTGCCATGACAAAACATAACTTTCCGCCCACAATAACCACGCCGGATGGCAGTTTTATAATGTCTCCAAAGAATGACTTTGCGTTCAGGCTGCTCTTTGGGGACGAAAAAAACAAAGAGATAACGATCTCTTTTTTAAGAACCATGCTGAAAATTCCGGTCCAAGACATTACGATTAAGGATCCCTATCTTTTAAAGCAGTTATCCGGTGACAAAACCGGGATTCTTGACATCAGAATTGTGCTGGATTCGGGAGCTCAGGTTGATGTCGAGATTCAACTGAGCGATCACCCTGCAATTAAGGAGAGGGTGCTTTTTTATCTCTCAAGGCTGTATGCCTCGCAGATCTCATCAGGAGACGGGTATCAGGTGCTTAAGAAAACCATCTCACTGGTAATTCTGGATTACATTCTTGTTTCAGTTGAACCGATGCACACCACTTACAGGTTTTATGACCGGGAGAATGAGATTGAACTGACAGATGTGCTGGAGGTGCATATTGTTGAACTACCAAAACTTAATAATATGATAAGTCAACATAAGAACAATCCTGAAATACCATGGCTGATGTTTCTGAATGCAAAAACGAAGGAGGAGTTAAAGATGGCGGCGGAGGCTGAACCGAAGATTGCAAAGGCGTATAATCGTTTGATTGAGATGAGCGATGATGAGGAGAACAGGCGGTTATATGAGGAGAGGATAGCACAGATTATTGAGGTTGATCTAAAGATACAGGCGGCTGAAGAGATAGGTATTGAGAAAGGAATTATTCATAGTGCAAAGAATCTGATATTACTCGGTATGGATGACGAGATCATAATGAAAGCGACCGGACTTTCTGCAGATAAAATTGCTCAGCTCAGATCTGAAGTTGAACCATAGTGAGAACTGAGGCTTTTATCTGTCTTCCGGAAACTTATATTTTTCCCAATCTCCATTATTTCCATTCTGTACATTCTTTCTCCGTTGCAGCCGGGTTTTCAGACTGTAACAACAATCCAGAAATACCTTTGCCTGATGTTTCTGAATGCAAAAACGAAGGAGGAGTTAAAGATGGCGGCGGAGGCTGAACCGAAGATTGCAAAGGCGTATAATCGTTTGATTGAGATGAGCGATGATGAGGAGAACAGGCGGTTATATGAGGAGAGAATAGCACAGATTATTGAGGTTGATCTAAAGATACAGGCGGCTGAAGAGATAGGTATTGAGAAAGGAATTGAGAAAGGAATTGAGAAAGGAATTGAGAAAGGAATTGAGAAAGGAATTGAGAAAGGAATTATTCATAGTGCAAAGAATCTGATATTACTCGGTATGGATGACGAGATCATAATGAAAGCGACCGGACTTTCTGCAGATAAAATTGCTCAGCTCAGATCTGAAGTTGAACCATAGTGAGAACTGAGGCTTTTATCTGTCTTCCGGAAACTTATATTTTTCCCAATCTCCATTATTTCCATTCTGTACATTCTTTCTCCGTTGCAGCCGGGTTTTCAGACTGTAACAACAATCCAGAAATACCTTTGCCTGATGTTTCTGAATGCAAAAACGAAGGAGGAGTTAAAGATGGCGGCGGAGGCTGAACCGAAGATTGCAAAGGCGTATAATCGTTTGATTGAGATGAGCGATGATGAGGAGAACAGGCGGTTATATGAGGAGAGAATAGCACAGATTATTGAGGTTGATCTAAAGATACAGGCGGCTGAAGAGATAGGTATTGAGAAAGGAATTGAGAAAGGAATTGAGAAAGGAATTGAGAAAGGAATTGAGAAAGGAATTATTCATAGTGCAAAGAATCTGATATTACTCGGTATGGATGACGAGATCATAATGAAAGCGACCGGACTTTCTGCAGATAAAATTGCTCAACTCAGATCTGAAGTTGAACCATAGTGAGGACTGAGGCTTTTATCTGTCTTCCGGAAACTTATATTTTTCCCAATCTCCATTATTTCCATTCTGTACATTATTTCCCCGTTGCAGCCGGGTTTTCAGACTGTAACAACAATCCAGAAATACCTTTGCCTGATGTTTCTGAATGCAACAACGAAGGAGGAGTTAAAGATGGCTGCGGAGGCTGAACCGAAGATTGCAAAGGCATATAATCGTTTGATTGAGATGAGCGATGATGAGGAGAACAGGCGGTTATATGAGGAGAGGATAGCACAGATTATTGAGGTTGATCTAAAGATACAGGCGGCTGAAGAGATAGGAATTGAGAAAGGAATTGAGATAGGAGAAGAAAAAGGAAGAGAAGAAGGAATTATTCATAGTGCAAAGAATCTGATATTACTTGGTATGGATGACGAGATCATAATGAAAGCGACCGGACTTTCCGCAGATAAAATTGCTCAGCTCAGATCTGAAGTTGAACCATAGTGAGAACTGAGGCTTTTATCTGTCTTCCGGAAACTTATATTTTTCCCAATCTCCATTATTTCCATTCTGTACATTATTTCCCCGTTGCAGCCGGTTTTTCAGACTGTAACAACAATCCAGAAATATCTTTGCCTGATGTTTTCTGAATCAAAACAACGAAGGAGGAGTTAAAGATGGCTGCGGAGGCTAAAACCTTTGATTGCAAAGGCGTATGATTGTTTATAGTCAATTTACGTAACTTTCAATAATTAAAATTGTTCTCCTTTAAGCATCCGACTTTAAAATTCATGGATATTTTAAAGTGCCGCCATTTATTCCTGAGAGGATAACTTAACGAAGCATAGATGAAACGAAGCATAGATGAATGACTGTAATGTTGAAACACTGTAATGTTGAAACACTGTAATTTCCCATGTGCCGGAACTAATCCGAATATTTTAAATTCCGGGATAATTAATTTGATTCTATGATCTCTGCCAAAGAAAACCTGCTGATAATTCCTCTGCTGCTGATACTTGCAATATTCTCAGCCGGATGTCTTGATACATCCTTTGGGGCTGTGGAGTACAGTTATCCTCTATTAAATGTTGAGATTAATAATGCCGGTGACGAGGCTGATGCCTATATTCAGGTTACTGTATTTGACCTCTCCGGTTTCAGGCAGATTGAAACCGGAAAATATGTTGAGGATGTACATCTAAATACAGGCCAAAATCTGGTTTCAGTTCCAATTGAACTGGAAAAAGGAGATTATAAACTGTATTTGTATCTGATCGAGAACGATGAGCGCAAAGTGGCTGAGATCAGGGATATTGGTGTTGAATAATGTCTCCGGATGTGAACCTCCTCAAATCTGCACTTGGGGAAGAAAAAGCAGACATTGGTTTCTTAAACGGAATTTTATTCAATCCGTTTACATGCGAATGGCTGAAGCTTGATTTTTATGTGAAAGACGGAATTATTGTCGGCCTGGCTGATAACGAAGAGTCAGGTTCCGGTTTGGGCAATACCGGAGAAGATGAAAATAAGTCCGGGGCTGGTTCAGGCAGTGCTGAAGATAAAGGCGCAGATAATTCAGAATCCGGTTACAGTGCAGAGAAATATATTGATCTGAAGGGTATGAGGGTAATTCCCGGACTTATTGACTCGCATGTGCATATCGAAAGTTCGCTTCTGACACCTTTTGAATATGGCAGGCTTGTAATTCCGCACGGGACAACAGCGGTGATTGCAGACCCGCATGAGATAGCAAATGTTGCAGGCATTGAGGGTATCAATTTCATGATCCATGATTCAGAAAAGACACCGCTTGCATTGTATTATATGGCTCCGGGCTGCGTCCCCGCAACTCCGATGGATAAGGCGGGTGCAGAACTTGATTATGAAGCGTTAAAGGAATTATCGGCCAGTAAAAGTATAATCGGGCTTGGTGAGATGATGAATTTTCCGGGAGTCATCTTTGGCGATGCTGAAGTACAGAAGAAACTGGGAATTTTTGATATTATTGACGGCCATTCCCCTCAACTTTCCGGTAAGGAACTCAATGCCTATATCTCACAGGGAATTGAGAGCGATCATGAATGTACCCGAAAGGAGGAGGCCCTTGAAAAGCTGAGAAAAGGGATGTATATCTATCTGCGTGAAGGTTCGACTGAGAAGAATCTGGCAGAGCTTGCCGGAATTGTAAACTGTCATAATTCACACCGCTGCTCTTTATGCACCGATGACCGCCATGCCGATATGCTCTATAACGACGGACATATAGATGACTGCATCAGGAAAGCCATCTCGGCCGGAATTTTGCCTGAAACTGCAATAAAAATGGCAACACTCTCTCCGGCTGAGAGGTTTGGACTAAAGGATCGAGGCGCTCTCTCTCCGGGCAGAAGGGCAGACTTCTGTACTCTTGCAGACTCTGAAGAGTTCAGGGTTCAGGACACATATATTGCAGGCGTTAAATTTTCCGGCAGTCAAAGAGAGGAGAAAGTCAGCTTTAATTCCGTTTTCAATGCCGGAATACTTACAGAGGATGATCTTAACATCTCCGGCAGGGGAAATGCAAGAATTATCGGGATAAATTCCGGGCAGATAATCACAGATCTGATTGTTGAGGAGATTGATTCATCCACTATTCCGGATATAGATCGTGACATCATCAAAGCTGTAGTCTGTAACCGTTATCGTGCAGCTGGGTGTGGTGTAGGGCTTATAAATGGCCTCAGGATAAGAGAAGGAGCAGTCTGCGCCAGCATCTCACATGACTCACATAACATTGTTGCAGCCGGGGCATCGGATGCGGATATCGTCAGGGCAGTGAACCTTGTCAGAGACAGTTCGGGCGGCATGGCGGCTGTATGCGGCGATGAGAGCTTCATTCTTCCGCTTGACATAGGCGGGATAATGTCATCCGGAAGTTATACTGAGGTTATAGAGGGACTGAAGAAGCTTGAAGAGATTACTGAAAAGACCGGTTCAGTTAAAGATCCGTTGTATCATATCCATAATGTGAGGTAATGTGATAATGGATAATAATTTGTACTTATAAATTCAAAATATAGAATACATTATGTCAAATGGTATCTTCAAAGAATTAGAATCCGTAATAACTCCTGATCGGATAGATAATTCTCCGGATAAAGACATAATATATTTGCTCATCTCAGCCTTTGAGGAACTATCTGCAAAATACGATAAATTATATGAAGAGCATCTTCAACTCAGAGATGATTACAATCATCTAATTGGTGAACAGGGTAGGCCGGAAGCCGCAAAAAAAGGAAAAAGAAAAGGGGGTTCTGGCAATAAAAATCATTCTACTGAGGAGGAACGCTCAAAAAAAGAGAAATCAGATCAAAATAATCCAAATAAAGGCAGAGGAAAACGTAATCATAAAATCGAAATCCATGAAGAAAAGATCTGGTACTCTGACAAAAATAAACTTCCGAAAGATGCAGTTTTTAAAGGCTTTTCTGAATTAATCATACAGGACATTGAAATTCGTCCGAGAAATACAAAGTTTTTACTTGAAAAATATTATTCCCCTTCAGAAGGAAGATATCTCTTAACTGATCGACCTCAAGGATATGGTGGAGAATTTGGTCCTGGAATAAAGGCACTTATTATTGAATGCAAAGCAATTTGTGGAATGAGTGAAAATGGAATTAGAGCCTTTTTAAATAACCATGGTATCTTTATAGCCCAATCTACAATCTCAAGGAAATTAACTGAAAAGAATGAGGTTTTAGATAAAGAATCGGAAGATATACTAAAAGAAGGAATAAAGTCCTCCGATTACCTCCAGACAGATACAACTGGAGCTAATGTAAATGGCACTCAATATAATACACATATCTTTTCAAACCATAATTTCACAGCATTTAGAACTTCTCCAAAAAAGGATAGAATTAGCATAGTTAAGCACATTATGGAAGTTTTAGAACCCAAGTACCTATTCAATGAGTTTGCCTTTGAACATTTATCCAATCTTAGAACCGCAAAAAAATGGATCAAAAAACTTAGAGAAAATATTTACAACTCTTGCTTTAGTGAATTTGAATTAGAAAATAGTTTGGTTGAGTTATTTGGTCAAGAAGGGTTTAAAACGCTTAAAAAGCGAGTTACTGAGGCTGGATTGATTGCTTATTACAGATCACAGAAAGATTACCCAGTTCCAAAAATTCTTCTTACAGATGATGCACCCCAATACGACAATATCACTGAAGAACACCAGTTATGTTGGGTTCATGAAGCCAGACACTATAAAAAATTAAAACCTAAAACTGCTGTAATGAGAAAAGTCCATGAAGATTTCATGGATCGGTTTTGGGCATTTTACAGAGAGATGAGAGCATATAAAGACAATCCATCTCCAGAGTGGGCATTAAAAATTAGAAAGGACTTTGATGAGTTATTTAACAGCGAGACTGAATATAAAGAGTTGAACCTAAGAATTGAGAAGACACACCGGAATAAAGACTTCTTACTCACATTCTTAGATCACCCTCACGTCCCTCTTCATAATAATGATGCTGAGCTTGGAGCACGAGCACAGGTCAGACATCGTGATATAAGCTTATTTACAAGAAATGAGAAAGGAACAAATGTTGTAGACAGAAATTTAACAATTGTTAAAACTGCTAAGAAGTTGGACATAAATCCCTTTGATCATATAGCCGGTTTGATCATAAATGGTCATAGACAAAAATCACTTGCTGAGATAATAGCATGCAAAAACCAGAAAGCAACCTTGGATGATCTTAAAATAGAGGGTAAAAATTCAGTTGCTGCAAAAGAGGACCTTTCAAATGTACCGGTAGGTCAACACAGATACATTTCATCCAACTTATAAAAATTCATTTTTAACCTATTTCTCCGATTTTGGATATGATACGATCCGTTTATGTACCTCTCATTCATTGCCCTGACTGTAATTCCGTCTCTGAGAATCACTGAGAGGGGACTTTTTGATGTCTCTGAGTTTTCCGATGTGCCCCTCTTTAAGTCCTGATTTTTTTCTATGGAGAAGACCTCTCCTGCTCTGAAAACAAATTTACTCTTTTGAATACTATTAAATCAGCATTTTTCCGGATAACAACGAGAGAATCAGTATTATTACAGGCTGATGGATCAGATATATCGGCAGCGTGTTTCTCCCCGGAATTATCAGAAAATTCAGATTCAATCTCTCCTTTATTTCAAATATCCGTTTACCGTTCGGGTAGAGGACTGATCCTGCGTACATCCCCAGGAGGTAAAAGCCAAACCAGGGAAGAAGCGGTTCGTAATCTACTGATACAAAATCTGCCGGATGTATGCCTGAGAATAAGAGGAAGTACGGGCCGGATATATGCTGAACAAAAAATCCGGAGATTATTATTGCTGCTGATATTAAGGGCAGATATTTTTTCAGGCCGAAAAATAGTGGGGAGAGGATGATGGACAGCCCTATCAGATGGAGTATTCCAAATATTATAAATCCCCTTCCTATAGCCAGATATGTGGCAACTGTAATCAGAATGCCAAGGGAGTATATGAACAGTCCTCTCTTAAAGAATTTAATATTTAGCGGTTCTCTGAAGAAACTGATTATTTTATTATTCCTGTTTAATTTCCCGGCAGATTTTTCATTATACGCTTCCTTCTCAGGATTTTTGCCATTATTTTGGATCTGCTTATTATCACCTGCATGCAGCTTACCCTCCTGCTGAATCTCTGATCTCTTCCTGCTGATCCAGACTGAAATTCCGGCTATGAATACAAATAAAAAGGCTGTGGCATAGGCAAAATCCTTCCAGAAGCCAGAACTCACGTTTATGTCAGCTATGCCAAAATAACTGAGATCATAGACAAAATGGAATAATATCATCATCATTAAGGCAAGTCCACGGAGTGAATCAATCTCTCCAAATCTCTCCGGCTTACTGTTGCTGTTATCTTTTGCTGTCATTCCGGCACTAACTATTTATTTCTTCTTTATACAAATAATTCTCAGGTATTTATGACAGATGAACATATCATTGAGGCGGCAGGTATGGCAAGGGTTGTTGTCAGTAACGGAATTGTTGTCAGTGTCGGGGAACCCCTGCTCAAAAGCTGCCCTCTTGCCCGGAAATTCGGTTACCCTGTAATTCAGATGGAAATTCCGGAGATAAAAAAGAATATTGAGGAGAGGATGTCATCCTTTGGCATGTGCACGCCCGAAAGGGATGTTATCAGTGATGATGATTTTGTTCTCTTCGGGGCATCAGAACTGCTGTCAAATGCCTTAAGGTCCGGAATTATTGACTGTGCAGTCATTGCATGTGACGGCGCAGGAAGTGTTGTCTGTGACAACCCCTTGCTTGTGCAGGGAATCGGCGGCAGAATGTCAGGGCTTGTAAAGACAGTGCCGTACAGGCAGGTCATTGAAAGAATCGAAGATGCAGGCGGAATTGTAACAGACATAGAAACTGCGTCCATCAATCCGTTATCTGCTCTTAAAAGTGCAGTAAATTCCGGATACAAAAATCCGGCGGTGACAGTTGCCTCTGCCGCTCTCTCTGAAGAGATCCGCTGCGAATATCCGGAGGCTGTGATTGTGGCAGTTCACACCACCGGAATTTCGCCTCAGGATGCAGAGATACTCTCAGATAACTGTGATCTGATATCTGCATGTGCCTCTGTACATCTCAGAAATATTGCAGGAAAAAAAGCACTTGTGCAGGCCGGAAATTCAGTGCCTGTATATGCCATGACAAAAAGAGGCAGAAAAATAATATTTGATAAACTTATGAATTCAGATAAGCAGGTCTTTGTCAAAGGTATGAACCTGCCATATATGGGTGGAAATGACCCAAAACCTCTGATATGAATTATAATCACATATTTTGCAGATAATATCCAAAAAAGTGCAGGTGATCTTTTGGCATAAGAGCCTTTATGCCAATTCAGGTTTCTGAAAGATTCCGGAATCTGGAATTTGGAATTATAATTTAGAATTTAGGATTTGGAACTATGTCCGGTCAGCATTGATCTCTCAGTCAAGAATGATGATATCATTTAGTTCTGAAAATCTCTCAATGGTATGGCATGGTTTAATATTCATAAATGGCATTTTAAGCCAGTCACCGTATTTTGCATATACAGTATAAAGCCCCATCTCATTTCCCGGCACAATCTCTCTCTTTGGACTGTCACCAACGACCATTGATTTTTCAGGCGATGCGTCAATGCTTTTCAGGCCCCTGTGGAAATTTTCATGCGAGGGTTTTCTCTTTCCGGTGACATCCGGAGTTACGATAAATTCAAAAAAATCACGGATCTCTGTTTTGTTGAGCCTCTTCTCAGCGTTTTCTGTATCAGCATCTGTAACAATTGCCATCCTGTAGCCACTCTCCGAGATCTTCTCAAGAGTCTCCTTTACTTCCGGATATAACTTTATTGACGAGAGTTTTAACTCCTCATATACAGTGACTGACTCTTCAAATATTTCCGGCGACTCAACCCCTTTTAATGCCATAAAATCACGGATATTTTCATGGTTTTCAAAACCGTGAGGGCCGGTCAGGAAATGCCTGAGCAGTTCTTCCCCCGTGCCGGAACCGACAATCTCCGCAACTCTGCTGCATGCAGTAATTTTGGCTTCGGCAAAGTCATAGAGGGTATTATCCATATCAAAGAGGATTCCTTCAGGTGATATTTTTTTATTGTTTTTGCCGTTATTCATCTATATTATTATATGTCAGAACTATAATTTAACATTCACCGGATATTCTGATCAGTTTCTGATGATCATCTGATCAGTGAGAAATATTGTATGAAATCCACAGCATTTATCTGGATGTGTGGGGATTTGGCCACATATTATGGTTAATCTTTAAATCAGGGCTTTTTTTGGGGACAATGTCTGCCAAACCCAAAAGAGTAAATGAGTATGTTTATATGTCCGGATTATATAATATAAATTACCTTACGGGGGGGTTATTATACCAGAGTATCCTGAATCAGGTAACATTAAATCAGATAATATTTCCGGAGTTGAAAAAAATATAGGGAAATGTTCTTTTTTTTCTGACACTGAAGGTGTTAATTTAGTAATTGATAAATTTGGAAATGTTATGATTGCGAATTCGTTATTCTTTGATATCTTTGGGATATCTGAGGATAAATTAGATGATAAACTTAATTTTTATCGTCTAAAACCGGAGAAAAGCTCAGATTATTCAAGAGAATTTAATGACTCCCGGTTAAATGATCGATATAACTCCCCAAAAACCACTGAAATTAATTTTTATGACAATAGCGGCGGCAACCACAGGTTTGTTTACACAGCTGCAAAAATACCGGGAACAGAAAATATTCTTATCTCTGCCATTCCTTCAGATTTAACAGATAATGCCGGAGATAAGCAGAGGATGCTGTCAGGAGGCAGAAGACGGCCGGTCAGAATGTCCAAAAGGACAAACAGGAGAACTGAAAGAGTGACTGCAATCTCTATAAAGGATAATACATACTTTGATCAGTATTTCCATTTCAGTTTCCTTGTGGAGAATCTGCCTGAGACTGTCTTTGTTGTTGTTGGCGGAAAAGTATCATATATCAATAATTCCGGAATAGAATTTTTCAGAATTAAAAACCGCTATGATATTATCGGAAAGTCTCCTGAAGATTATATTAATCTGGTATCTGGGAAGAGATTTTCTGAGATATATGAACAGTTCTGCGCAGGGATATTTAAATTCCCGTTTGAATCCGAGATCAAACTGTACGACGGACGAACTGAACTGGTAGAGATCTCTTCATTTCCTGTAATATATGAAGGTCTTTCCGGCATTCAGTTTTTAGTCCGGGACATCAGTAAGAGAATTAATGCCAGAACTGAAGAGATGTCCCTGAAAAAAAAGAATATTATTCTGAACCAGATACTGGGCGCAGCGAATTCATCTGTCTTTGTCGATGAGATGCTTGACACACTTCTTGAGGCATGCCTTACTGAGCTTGATCTTGATGCTTCCTGGATATATGCAAAAAATGATGACGGTATAACAGCCGACCTTCTTGGAATTAAAAGAATTCCTTCCTGGTTTGAGGATAAATATTCTGAGATAAATATCAGGGAATGGCCATATAATATAATATTTTTTGCAGCACAGCCACGGTATATTGAAAATCTTCCGGATAATCTTCCCGAAATTTCAGATACGGAAATTATGGAGGACCTTGGAATTATCTGCTATGCAGGAATACCCCTCATCTCAGATAATGCGGTTGTCGGTGCTCTCTTTGTAGCCCGTGATTCAAAAGCATCATTTACACAGTTTGAAAAGATTACTCTTGAAAAGATTGGTCAGGAGATCGGCACGGCTCTCGTCCGGTGCATAATTCAGGAGAAGATCGACCAGGAATATTCAGACATATGTGATGGCCTTAAAATTGCAATAGAGGATTTATCTGACATTTATAATGATATTTCCGGAGAGATCTCCCAGAATAATTCCATAGATGATTCCGGTGGAGATATAGTGGGGAATACAGCCGGACGTTACAGTTCTGAAGTAATTAATTTTCCGGATAAGTACAGAGATCACATAAAAAATCTCTCTCTGCTCTCAGGTGCGGATTCATTTTCAGTAAATGATCTCAGGGTTGTTCAGCTTGATTCTGCTCTGGAGTGCGTTGTGGGTTATCTTCCGGATATAAAATTTATTCTGGGGAATTCAGGTGAATCTGTCTATGCCGATGATTATCTCTATCTCTTATTTTTGAATATTATATCATATATTGCCAGGCAGGCAAAGGATCAGCTGTACGTCTCAGTCAGGACAGAATCTGCTGATGAAAGAGTATTATTAATACTGGAATTTTCACTGAACAATCTCCCGCCGGGACTTGAATACCTGACTGACAGCAGCAGATTTTACAGTCCTGGACTTAACAGAGAGAATCTTCCTCTGTATATTGCAAAAATGCTTCTTGAGCGATATAATGGCAGAATAGAAGTTCCATCCCCGGATGGCTGCGAGGGCATGTTATCAGATTCCGGTTCTGGAGCGTTATATATTAAGCTCATTTTTGTAAAGTTCAGCCCATAACTGATATTATCACACAATTATATTGTGCTGGATTATCCTTATCCTGTGCATGAAAGCTGTAATATCTGATAATTTCAGTTGTAGAATATCTTTCCGGAAAAAAAGAAAGGTCTGATCTTTGGGGTATTGATCATAAGCTGCTGTACATTGTAACTGCAACATCGTTCACATCTGAGACAACATCTGCTATACCCTGCATGTCCGATCCTGCGGGTACATTATTGGCATATATTACAAAGGCTATGTCATTGCCATCTTCTGTATTCATATATCCAAGAAGCCCTCTTGCATAGACAAATATATCTCCCGTCATTATAATTGTCACCGATGTTCCGGTTTTTGCGGATATTTTGCCGTATCCGGGATCTCCGGGTTCTGCTCCTTTTGCAAGGGTACCGTCAACCCCTAAGAGTGGCATTGAATCTCTCAGTTCTTTATAATAATCCTGTTTATAGGCATATGAGAGGAGTCCGATAGCAGATTCCGGACTGATCCTGTTGTTGATACTGCCTTCACCATCTGCAAGTGCAAGGCTTCTGACATTTATTCCGGCATTTCTCAGAAATTCCCCCTCTGTTATCATTCCGGCATCAAATGAATCATACCCTTCATATGCACCAATAATTGATATGATGCAGTTTGCATAGAGATTCTGGCTTACTTTTAAGGTTACTTTTGCATATTCGGAAAACGGCGGTGAAGTCAGTTCTGCAACCTTTTGAGAGTTATCATAACTATCCTTCTCCGGAAGTTTATCTGCCGGATTTTTATCTGATGATGATTTGACTGTTATTCCTGCTCTCTCAAGTGCATCAATAAACAGACCGCGTGCAAATTGTGCAGGCACATTGACATTTGAGGTCACATTCACTGATTCTGAACCTTCAGGAATAATGCCTGATATTTCAATAACTTTCTGACCGTTATAATCAGGGATTACCAGATCTCTCTGTGAACAGAAATCTCCGGTTATGATGCTGCTCTTAACTGTATATGCAGATGATTTTGGTCTCCAGTCAACTGCTGCCGGGTTGCCTGCCTTATCCGGAGTTACTGTGATATCGATCAGGTTGTCATTGATTATTATGGGTGTTATTATTCCGTTATCAGCCTCCTTTTCTTCTTTAAACAGGCGGGTATCTATTACCACATCATCAACTGTTCTGATTCCGGAATCATAAATCTGTGCGGAAAGTAAGTTTAATCCGGCCAGTGGATCGGATTTGGTCAGAATACATGATCCAAATGCACCTGCATCGACATGATCTTCATTGGTGAATTCAAGTGTCCCGTCTTCGAGAAGCCGTCCGCCCATTGCAGGGTCGCCTGAAGCAACAAGAATAAGATTGTCTTCTGTGTAATATACCGGAGTTTTAAATCTGTAATCAGGGCCAAGTGTGTCCAGAGCTGTCGTTACAGTGAAGACCTTGGTTGTAGAACCGGGAGTGAACATCTGCTCTGCATTATGTGATACAAGGACTTCTCCGGAGTTCATATCCTTAGCCATAAATCCCCAGTCTGAGTAATCATACCTCTTGTCTGAGATTATGGCATCAATCTCTTCTTTGAACCCTTCCTGACTGTTCATTGTTAAATCCGGTGCATCTTCCCCGTCTGAAATATTATTATCTGTCTGTGTGCACCCGCAGCAGAGTGATGCGGTGATTAAGAGAAGAATTAAGACGATTAATCCTGATTTTATTCTGATATTTATTCCGGATTTAATATTGATAATGTTGTCACTGCTGTCACCATTAATCACAGAATCATTATGATTCCCGGATATATGTGAATCATCCGGATTTTTGTCCTTCATAATTTTCAATTGGGTTTTTTCAGAATATATATTTTGTTTAATTTTTTGTTCGGGAATTTTTTCCTCAGTCGCTGTAACCATCTGTGTCTGTGAAATTTGGTCTTTCTCCTCTCCGGAGAGCCTGCCATATTACTTCCAAAAGGCGGAAGAACAGAAAAAATTAATTATGACTAATGAGGCTGTTGCATGACTATTTTCTAACTGACTATGGGACAATTAAATGGTATATTTTGGTTAATCATCACAATATTTGTGCCAATTGTACCTGTAAATCATACAATTATCCATCAAATTTTATTTGTGCAGCAGCTTCTGATGTGTGAATATTACACTTTGCTCTTTAATTCAGGCGAAATGATTAAGCCTTATACTCTGTTATTTATATATGTGGGAGTGTCTGACTATTTCCGGGGGCAGATATCATCTCTGATGAAGCACTGATCCTGCATACAGGATAATGCCGTCATTAAAAAACAGAGATATTTCCATCAGTTTGAGGGGGATAAATGGCAGACAAATCCAAATCAGAAGAGACACAGGAAGTTACAGAGAATAATTATCAGAATTCCGGCAGCCGGCATTTCCCAATCGTTGGCATTGGTGCATCAGCCGGAGGTCTTGAAGCCTTAGAACAGTTTCTGGCTAATGTACCGCCGGATTCAGGCATGGCCTTTGTGATTGTCCAGCACCTTGATCCAACGCATAAGGGAGTAATGCCCGAACTACTCCGGCGTGTCACCACAATGAAAGTCCTTCAGGTTGCAGACAATATGAAGGTCCTCCCTGACCATGTCTATATAATTCCGCCAAACCGGGATATGTCCCTTCTCCATGGTACGCTCTTCCTGATGGAACCGGCAGAGCCACGCGGACTGAGACTTCCCATAGACTATTTTTTCCGATCTCTTGCAGAGGATCAGCAGGACAGGAGCATCGGAGTCATTCTGTCGGGTATGGGTACAGACGGAACAATCGGCCTGCGGGCCATCAAGGAGAAGGCAGGAATAGCATTTGTGCAGGAACCGGTCTCTGCAAAATTTGACGGCATGCCACGCAGTGCCATTAACGCAGGACTTGCAGACATTGTTGCCGCGGCAGAAGAACTGCCTGAAAAGATAATCACCTATCTCCACCACGCCCCGAAAGTCCATATGCAAAAACCGATCATTGAGGTAAAATCGATCAGCTCTCTTGCCAAAATATTTGTTCTGCTTCGTGAACATACCGGACATGATTTCTCCTTTTACAAAAAAAGTTCTGTTTATCGCCGGATTGAACGGCGCATGGCAATCCACCGGATTGACAGTATAAATACCTATATGCGCTATCTGCGGGAAAATCCGGCTGAACTGGATCTCCTCTTTCATGAACTGCTGATTGGAGTAACCGGTTTTTTCAGGGATCCTTTGGCATGGGAATATATAATTGACCATGTGATTCCTATGCTTATCAAAGAAAAACCCACAGAGTCAACATTCAGGGCGTGGGTTGCCGGATGTTCAACAGGTGAGGAGGCCTACTCCCTTGCCATTGCATTCAGGGAAGCGATGGATAAGTTAAACCATAACAGAAATTATACCCTCCAGATATTTGCTACTGACCTCGATCGTGATGCAATTGAAAAAGCCAGGCAGGGATTATTCCTCTCAAATATATCGGGTGATGTCTCATCAGAACGTCTGAATCGTTTCTTTTCCAGAGAGAAAGGTGGCTACCGGATAAAGAAAGAGATCAGGGAGACAATAATATTTGCTTCACAAAATCTCATTATGGACCCCCCGTTTACCAATCTGGACATTTTAAGCTGCCGAAACCTCCTTATATATCTGGAACCGGAACTGCAGAAGAAGATCATCCCCCTATTTTTCTATTCGTTAAAGCCCGGAGGAATATTATTCCTTGGCAGTTCCGAAACAATCGGAGGACATTCAGCTATCTTTTCCACCATAGATAATAAATTCAGGCTTTATAAACGAAAGGAGACATATCTGCTGCCGGAGATGATTGAATTTCCTATTAACATCTTTCCGCGTCCCCTCTACAGTGTAGAGCAGAATGTCCCTGTAATCAAAAAGGAGGTAAATCTTCAGGCACTTGCAGAAGAACTGATCCTCCGTCAGTATTCACCTCCGGCGGTTCTGACAACTGACAAAGGAGACATTCTCTATCTGAACGGGAGTACAGGGAAATTTATTGAACCTCCGGCAGGAAAGGCCAACTGGAACATATTTGTCATGGCCCGTGAAGGACTGCGTTATGAACTGACCAGATTATTTCAGAAGGCTGTCAGGGAAAAGGATACAATGACAGCCGGAAACCTTCAGGTGAAGACAGACGCAGGGGTGCACCCCACAGACTGCACAGTTCAGTATATCAAAGAACCAAAGGCACTTGAAGGAATGCTTCTTATCGTATTTCCGGAGGCAAAAGCTCCTCCGGAGATAGATATGCCTGTTATTTCCGGTTCAGAATATGGATCTGATACCGGACGCATTGCTGAACTTGAGAGAGAACTCCAGCGGAATTATGAGGAACTACAGACCACACGTGAGGAGATGCAGACATCCCAGGAAGAGCTGAAATCCGCCAACGAAGAGATGCAGTCCACAAACGAAGAACTTCAGTCCACAAATGAGGAGCTGACAACGTCAAGGGAGGAGATGCAGTCCATGAATGAGGAACTTCAGACTGTCAATGCCGAACTTCAGGGCCGGGTTGAAGAATTTTCCAGGACCAACAATGATATGAAGAATCTGCTCAACAGCACCGAGATTGCAACAGTATTTGTCGATGAAAATATGAGCATCCGGCGTTTTACCATTCCTGCTACCCGGATAATTAATTTAATTCCCGGAGACGAGGGCCGGCCTGTGACAGACATTGCATCTGATCTCATATATCCTGATCTTGTAACGGATGCAACAGAGGTGCTGGAGACGCTTGTATTTTCTGAAAAAGAGATCCAGACACGTAATAATAAGTGGTTCAGGGTCCGGATTATGCCTTACAGGACGCTTGAAAATATAATAGACGGTCTTGTGATAACCTTCATTGACATAACATCAGTAAAAAACAAAGAGATAGAACTCATTGCAGCCAGAAAACTTGCAGAAGGCATTATTGCAACCATACGGGAACCTCTCCTTGTACTTGACAGCAGTATGAAGATCGTCAGAGCAAACCGCTTTTTTTATCAGATGTTTCATGTCAGTAACGAAGAGACTGAAGGAAAAAGCCTTTATTCGGTGGGCAAAGGGCAGTGGAACATTCCTGAACTCAGAAGATTTCTTGAGAAAGTTCTTCCTGAAAAGAGATCTTTTGATGATTATATCGTCAGGAATACATTTCCTGAGATAGGAGAACGGGTAATGAAGCTCAATGCAAGGCAGATCTTCTCTGAGGATCTGTCGCCGGAACTGATACTTCTTGCCATTGAAGATGTGACCAATAACAGAGATGAGGCCGGAAATGAGTCATAACAGTCAGAATGGTGAGGAACAGAATATCTCCTGCTGCGATCCCGCACTCCTGCGCAGAAAAGCCGAGGAGATCTTAAAGGAGAGAATGCCTGTTCCTTCAAAGGACAATATATGTGCCGATGAAGTGGCCCTGGTACATGAACTGCAGGTGCATCAGATTGAACTTGACATGCAGAACGAGGAGCTTGAGCGTGCCCGGTCAGAAGCTGAGATGCTGCATGAAAAATTTGTTGACCTCTATGATTTCGCCCCGGTAGGGTATTTCACAATTGACAGGATAGGGACCATACTGGAGGTTAACCTGACCGGATGCCTGCTTTTAGGTCAGGAAAGGCAGAAGGTCATTGGCCGCCGTCTTCAGACATTTATGCTTCCGGGGAGTATTCCTGCATTCAATTTATTCTGCCGGAATGTAACCGGGAGCGGCACAAAAGAGATCTGCGAGGTGGAACTCTTCAGTGACGGGGATAAACGTTTTTTTGCCCATGTTGAAGGGACTGAAATGCCGGAAAAGAGAGAAGATTCCGGGAAAATCCGGATGACAATATCAGACATCACATTGCGAAGAGAGGCAGAAGAGAGTCTGCGGGAGAGCGAGGAGCGGTTTCATATTCTCTTTGAGCAGTCTCCAATACCATATCAGTCGCTTGATGCTGACGGGCGATTCCTTGAGGTGAACAGTACATGGCTTGATCTGCTGGGGTACAGACGGGATGAGGTGATTGGTCACTGGTTTGGGGATTTTCTTGTACCGGAGCATGTAAGCCGCTTTAAGAGGAATTTTCCGGAATTTAAAAAGAATAAAATAACCTCTGATATTGAATTCCTGATGAAAAATAAGGATGGAAGCATCATTCTCACCTCCTTTGACGGAAAGGTTGGACTTAATCCGGATGGATCGTTTAAGCAGACACATTGTGTCTTCCGGGACATCACTGAGAAAAAACAGGTGGAAGAAGCCCTCATTGAGAGTGAAAAGCGGTACCGCGCTCTTTTTGAGGACTCTCCGGTTTCCCTGTGGGAGGAGGACTTCTCTGCGGTTAAATTATGGATTGACTCAAAAAATGCAGAGGGGATAACTGACCTGAAAGCATATTTCAGCCGGCATCCGGAAGATGTCAGGTCATGCGCCCGGATGGTACGGGTGAACGGGATAAACTCCACTACAAAGGCCCTGATTGGGTTAAAGTCAGAGGAAGACTGTTATAAAGATCTCAGTGCCACATTTTCGGACGGGTCATATTTCACATTTAAGGATGAAATAATTTTATTTGCTGCGGGGATTACCCATTATCAGGGCATAGGCGTTATAAAGACATTATCCGGGGAAGAGAAAGACATCCTGATTCACTGTTCGGTTGTACCCGGGTATGAGAAGACATGGGAGAAGGTTCTTGTCTCAATTGTTGATCTCACTGACAGGGTGGCAATGGAAAGATCTCTCCGGCAGGCAAACAGTAAACTTAACCTGCTCTCCAGTATCACCCGGCACGATATTCTCAACGGAGTGACTGTTCTGCTTGGATATATTGATCTTGCCAGTGAAAAGACCACAAATCCGGAATTGAAGTGCTATTTAAACAATCTGGATGAGGCAGCAGAAACAATCCGGCATCAGATCGAATTTACCAAAGAGTACCAGGAGATTGGTGTGAATGCAGCAGCCTGGCAGAATGTCAGTGATGTGGCGGTGACAGCCGGCTCAACATTTAACCGTGATCACGTGATCCTGACTACCAGATGTGGTGATATCGAAATATTTGCAGATCCTCTGCTGCAGAAGGTATTTTATAACCTCTTTGATAATGCATTCCGTTATGCAGCCCCGTTCACAGAGATCACTGTGACCTGTGAGAGAAGAGATGGGGGATTATCTGTTGTCTTTGCTGACGATGGTGCCGGGATCAGTGATGAGGATAAAAAAAAGCTGTTTAAACGCGGATTTGGAAAGCACACAGGTCTTGGACTCTTCCTCTCACGGGAAATTCTGGCCATCACCGGAATTACCATCACTGAAAACGGAGAGCCGGGGAAGGGTGCACGGTTTGAGATGACTGTGCCAAAGGGCGGGTACCGTTTTGCCACAAAGTCATGAACGGCCTTAAACCTCAGATGAAACTGAGAGTTGAGGAGGTTTCTGATGAAAGATTGTCGTCAGTGCCCCGGATTGCGGTCATTTAATTCCTGTCCTGCACCACTGTTATTATCCGGTTTTGGGATGCCATAATTTTTCATGAGATAATTCCAGGTCTTCTCAGAGTTCAGCCAGCCCAGATCAAGCTTCCGGATGATATAATCAATGCTGTCAATCTGTTCTTCTATAATTTTTCTGTTCTCTTCAGTGTGGTTAGTATCGGTGAGTGCCTTAATTACAGTAAGGGGGTTTCGGATCTCGTCATTTAAGGTTGCAAGCTGCATCATATTCTGCTGAATCTGGACCAGTGACCTCGCTCCCTTCTGCTCCAGTCCGATGGTGTGCAGGCCAAAGGCCACATCATCACATACCTCCTTAAAAAGGTCAGTATCCTCTCTTTTCAGGGCAACAATTTCCGGCAGTATGACAGAAAGGGTGCCATAGAGTTCCTCTTCATATCTGAGGGAACAGATCAGGGAGATCTTTTTGGCGTAGAACGATGACATGGGACATTGTGAGCACTCCGCCGGGCGGTCTGTTATTGATATGACATCCTTTTGCTTCAGCGCCTCTTCCTGACACCAGGGGATGCCGTCCTGCTTAAGGAATAACTCAAGGTCTGTAAAGGGCCTGCCTGCATCAGATCCATACGCCGCTAAAAAGGTATTGTTTTCATCAACACGCACAATCCAGGCATTTTCAAATCCTCCGCTTTTGCTCATTATCTCACAGGTAGCCTGAAGAAGCCGGTCGGGGTTCTTCTCCCGTATGAGCAGCCGGTTGACATTCTGGACTGTCAGAAGTACCTGATTCAGGTACAGAATGTGCTCCTCCGATGCCTTCTGTTCTGTGATGTCAGTCACTGCCATGAAATATTCATCCCCTGCTTCATTGATATGCAGTCTGGCCTGAACAGTGACCGGCGGATTACCCTTCAGGGACAATACAGTGTTATGGATCTTCTCGTCCGGAAATCCGGCAGCATTGCGAATGAACTGACTGAAAACAGGGAGTGATTTGGACTGGAGAAAGTACTGTAATTTCCTCCCTATTATAAATGCCCGTTCCACGCCAAGCATGGCAGCACCTGAGAGGTTTACCTGCCTTATTGTACCGATGCCGTCAAGGGTGAAGTAGCCCACCGGAGCAAAGTCATAGAGTTCAGTATATCTCTCTAATCCGGCTTCTTTCTCCTCTCTTGCCAGTCTTAACTCCTCGTTCTGTATCTCCAGTTCAACCTGGTGCACCTGAAGTTCATGAATGAGCCTCTGCATCTCATCGCCGGTATCGGAGAATTTTTGGTGGTTTGATGTTGCAGCTATTATCTTATCAATCCGGTTGCGGAGTGACTCGGTGCTCTCCTCTTCACGGAGATAATCCTGCTGTTCGTTATTGTCAGACCCCATATTTATCTCTCCTTTTAGATATTCTGCTCTCAGATCTCATAATTTATTATCGCCGTCAGGAACGGTCAGGAAAATCCCACCCGGAACTTTCAGTTCAAAACAGGTTCCCATGCCCGGCACTCCGTTCTCAGTTATAGTTATCCCTGTGATTGAGAGGATCTCACGGGAGAGGAAGAGCCCAGGATCTGTGTGCTTACCAAACCCGCGTCTAAACAGGGCTGCCAGCTTATCTCTCCTTCTCTTATCCGGATTATTTCCGTTCATATTTTTTATCCGTCTTCTGAAGTTTCATCTCCGGAATCTTATCAGAGCCGTAATTTCATTCAGATACATGCTGTTAGTCAGATCTCTGATGCCTGATATGCCTTATCCTGATGCCAGGAACCCTCCGGTATCCGGATCTCAAAGTGTGCGCCTTCTCCGGCATCTCCGGTTTCAGATATGGTAATGCCTGTAATGGACAGTATCTCCTGTGCAAAGTAGAGGCCAAAACCTGTGTGTTTTCCAAAATCTCTCCTGAAGATATTCTCCTTCTCGTCATCAGGAATGCCAACTCCGTTATCACAGACTGTCAAAACCCCGACTGCACCATCTGAGGAGAACCTGACCGTAATGGTTGTCACCGATTCACCATGCCTGACCGCATTCTCAAAGAGATTAAAGATAACCCGGTAGAGGAGAGCATCAGCAAAGACCCTGAGATTATTGAGCTGCATATCAACAGTTATTCCGGCAAAGATGCCATCACGCAGCACCATCTCAACCACCTGGCTAACAGAGTGCCACTTTGGCTGCTCCACACCAAGCGACTGGTACTCCCGTGAAAATTTCAGCAGGCGCTCGATCGCATCAGTGCTTCTTTTAATAAACGTCAGGGATTTTTCCATTCCTTCATCAGGTTTTAAATCCATCTCAATCATATCTGCACTTGCCTTAATCACCATCAGATAGTTGAGGATATCATGCCGCAGGATACTGGTCAGCATATTGAGCTTTTTGTTAGTCAGATCAAGAGCCTCTCTTAGAATAGTAAGCTCATGAATGTCTGTGGCATAGAGTAATATCCGGTCTTGATTTCCGTTGGAGAAAAACGGTGCAGCACGAATCCTGAACCAGCGGGCATTTCCCGGCAGAGGCACAAGCATATCCTCAGTATATGACATTCCGGTCTGCATCACCGTATGAACAACTGAGGTATAATAATCAGCTGCCTCTTTTGGGAAGGTATCCTGAAGAGACATGCCCCGCAGTGATGGCGCACTCATGTGTATATAGGCGGCAGCAGCAGGATTGACAAATTCATACCGCATCTCACTGTCCAGAAGAAAGATTGCGTCATCTGAGATGTCAGTAATGGCCCTGTACTCCTCTTCTTTTTTATGCAGCGCCTTTTCGGCCTGAATTCTGTCAGTGATGTCCCGGATATTTGACTGGATCACCCTCTCTGATCCGACCATGTAGGCATTACTGACTAATTCCACATCTATCTGCCGGCCATCCTTTGTAGTGAGAGGCAGGTCATCATAACGGAGGTACTTCCTCTTTTTCAGCTCTAAAAAGGCATCTTTTGAGTCGGCAACATCCTTAAAGATCCCAATGTCCCAGAGGTGAAGGCCGGAAAGTTCATTCAGCGAATAGCCAAGAATGTCCAGAATAAATGGATTGGCATCAAGAATTTCTCCTGTTTCGTAGTTCAAGATGAGAATCCCGTCCTGCGCCGCTTCAAAAAGACGGCGGTACCTAAGTTCTGAATGTACCTTTGCCACTTCTGCCTCTTTTTGTTCGGTTATATCTGAGAAAAGTCCCTGCAGACCGACAACCTCCCCATTGTCAAGGATCTGCCGTCCGGATTCACGAATCCAGCGAACTTCTCCGGATTTGGAGATTACCCTGAACTCAGTGGTTTTGGGAAAACCTGCGAGGGTCCGTCTGTATTTTTGGACAACCTCTGCGAGATCGTCAGGGTGAAGAATCTCAGTAAAAGAACGCCCGGTAAGTTCGTCAGCAGTATAGCCAAATCCACCTTTAAGGGATTCGACAACCGGACTTAAGTAGGTGAATTTTCCGTTCAGATCAAGGGTAAAGATGACCTCATTGATGTTTTCCACAAGATTCCGGTAAATTTTCCGGCTGTCTAAAAGAGCTGCTTCTGCTTCTCTGCGTCCGGTAATGTCAATTATTGATCCCACGAGAATTACGGATGATCCGGCTGTATCAGTGGTGCACTGAATTGTATCGTGAACCCATCGCAGGGCACCATCCTTTCGCACAATCCTGTACTTACGATCCCTTTTTGTTCCCGGAATTGTCCGGAGATCATTGTCATTGGCCATAATCTCTTTGAGATCGTCAGGAAATATGATCTCATCCCAGCGGGGTGTGCCTGCCAGAAATTCTTCCTCTGTATATCCGGTAATCTCTTTGACCTGACCTTTGAAGAAGAGGGGCACCCAGTCGATCGTTGACTCATATGCAATGCCCTGATAGTTTCTGATGAAGATCTGGTATCTCTCCTCAGAGAGTGGCAGAAGAGTGGCATCCATTTCAGTCTTTTTGATTGTCTGCGAGCAGGAGAAGAGATATTTGTGCCCTTTGTACTCAGTTATCTGTTTGGAGACCTTCACCGGAATCTCTCTGCCGTCTTTTGCAATGCGGTAGGTGGTGAAGGTAAAGCCGTTTCTGCCAAGAATCTGCTGCCATATCCCCGCCCAGGCTTTCTCTGCAATATTGGCATCAATATCCCATACATGCAGAGACGGCAGATCTCCGGCACAATAGCCAAGAGTCTTAAGAAAACAGTTATTGCCCTCAAAAACAGCACCTGACTCATCAGTAATAAAAATCAGTTCCTGCGCATTTTTCAGGCAGAGGGCGGCAAGTTCATTGCGTTCATATTTTTGAAGAGATAATTCCGGCATAATTTCCCCAGATCTGACATTGCAGATTATCAGATGATATTACTGATCTCAGAATATCCTGATATAGGTATCCCTGTTAATTAAGGGTAACTCCTGTCAGGTCTCTTTTGGGTTAATGTCCGGAAAAAAGTCAGACTCTAAGGAGGGCAGGCACATTCAGAAAATACAGGTGGAGGTTTCTGTCTTCGCCACTGCTCCTGGGGGGAGCTGTGATGACGGCGGGAGGGGATGCCTGCAAATTCAGGAATAACCAGATTTCCGGAAAAACCACATAAACTGTGTTAAACCAAAAAACCGACCCTCACAGAGGGCCTGTACTGCCTTTTTTCATGTCACCCCATACTAAACATCCTCCTGAAAATTTCACCTGTCACGTGCCCTTAACAACCGGAGATCTGTGCGATTCAGTCAAAATAAAGCCTAAATGTGCGTTATTTTCATCCCTCAACAATGAGTTCTCAAAACAGGCAGATTTCCGGAAAAAAACGGCAGATCTGACATTAAAATCCTCACCCCTATGCACGTCTGATAATAGCTGATGAGATAACGTCTGCCGGGACAGAACATTATGACAGATTACAGCAGACAATATAATATAATATTACTTATACAGAGGTATATATAATGTACAGGATTCTTTCAATTACTCTGATTCTCATCTGCATCTCTGCCGGGTGCATAACCGGGAGTTCAGATCAGGCGGCTGAACCGGAACAGCCGGTTCAGACAGACTATCAGAAACCAGCACAGGCAGTATGCCTGATAACTCCGGGTGAGGAGTTGTCAATCTTTGGAGGGTGGTTTATATATGAAGAACTCATTGGCGCAGGCACTCCTGAGATCAGCACAAACTACAGCCTTGGGTATGTAACAGTCCCTTCCGGAAATACCACTACGCTGCACAGACTTCTTGACAGGTCTGAGTTCTTTGGCATAATCAGCGGAGAGGCTGAGATTAAGTGTGACAACGCAACCGTAACTGTGGGGGCAAATGAGTATGTGATACTGCCACAGGGAGTATTGCAGTCCGCAACTTCAGTCGGAGATGAGGAACTTGTTTATATCAATGTGGTTAATCCGGTTTATACGCCGGAATCTGAAATTACAGGCGAAAATGTATTTAATCCTGAATTTTTGACAGACAAAGTTCCGATAGTAATTCAGGATCCCGGAGACGGAAGCGAATGGGACATTGGCTCTGATATGATGATCTATTCGGTTGTAAATCCTGTTCTGATGCCTGAAATGAATGCCCCTGTTGATTACAGCGTTGCATACGCCGAACTTCTCCCCGGAGGAGTTGCCGAAGACAACTGTCTGAAAGGTTCATCAGAATTGATCTGCGTTATAAAAGGAGAGATTGAAGTTTATGCCCCCGGCGGAAATCCGGTAAGGGTCACTGCCGGAAATGCGGCGTACATCCCTCCGAATCAGACGAAGGGCTATAGGAATGTGGCGGAAGAAACATCAACTATGCTTAGTTTTGTTTCACCTGCACTGACTTTCTGACAAAACCCCATTTTTTGTTATACTTTATTGTAATATCGGCAGAATTCTCTACTGACAGAGAATCAAAAAAACCGGAACAGGTGTGTCAGATTTGAACCTGACTGAAAAATGCGAGGAGCAGGATTCGAACCTGCGAACTCCTACGAGACAAGGCCCTCAACCTTGCGCCTTTGACCAGGCTTGGCAATCCTCGCGTTGTTACTCTATAAAGAATGATCTCTCACTTAAAATAGGTTCCGATTTGCATTTCCTGTGGATTTTTATTATTTTTTTATTCTACAAATCTCACTGTTTTTACTGTTTGTATTATTTTCCCGGATTTTGTGCTATTATTCCGGATTTAAATTTGTTTCTGAACTTTCAGAATCCAAAAACAATGGTATTTTATGGACAAAATGCCAAAATAATATTAATGTGGGCAAGGATATTAGAAGAGTTCTCAGATTCTCCGGCACAGACAATAGTCGTCAGATATCTGCTTGAGAACGGATTTGGAGTCTCTGAATGTGGAAAAATCGTCTGCAATGGCATAGAAATTCCTGCAACGCACATTGCAAAGAGGACAGGCACAGACCGGCGTGTTGTGGACGCAACCGCAAAGAGGATAGTCAAAAGCGCGGCAATAAAGGAAATTTTCCTGAATATGAGAGTGACCCCCGATCTTACAGCTGTTGCAGATGCACTCGGACTTACTGTCATCACCATCTATGTCAATGACGCAAGGGAGAAGGGGATTATCAGTTCGGCAGTACATATAATAACAAAATACGGACTTGCAATAAGGCAGATATTTGTAACCGACCCCCTGTTATCAGAAGAGCCACGGCTTGTGATAATAGTTGATACAGCACCACCGGCAGATCTCTATACTGACTTAAAATCCCTGCCGCAGGTCAGAAAGATAATCCTGTGATAAATACCCGGACTCCTGCCCGTTTTCAGATAAAATAGAGGCGACAGATTATAACAGTCAGATAATCCGGTCTGATTCCGCAAAAAAAAGAGAGTTTTAAAAGCGTAGCGTAAATCCCCCTGGTCTTTAGCACAGAGGTGGTTCACTTCTGGCAGATCTGAGATCTGCCCTGACAACAGCCGGTTCAGTCGTCCCGGAATTTCTCGATCTCCTCAGATAAGAGGAAGATTCTTCTTTTTGACTCCGCAGATAACTTATCAGACCTCTTCAGCCTTTCTTCAATGGTAATCTCCCTTCTCCCCTTAATAAGATTATCAGCATGCGCGACAATCTTCTCCTCAACAGATTCCGGAATGTAATTGCGGGGTTCAAGCCCCTCCTTTATACACTCCTCATATGTAATTCCTGCGCCGATATGCCGTTCAACAATCCTGCACACCCTCTCGTCAAGCCCAAGATTCCGGCAGATGTCCGCACCGATGGCTGCATGATCAAGCCCGTGGCTCTCAGAGCGCCCGATATCATGAAGAAGTGCCCCGGTTTCAACAAGATTTTTATCTGCTCCGGATTTTTTTAAAAATTTAAGGGCAAGATCCCTCACTGCAATGCAGTGGCTGATAATCCTCTCCTCACAGCCCGCATTCCTCAGAATCCCTATTGCCACATCTGCTGTAATATCAGGAGGCAATGTTGAGATTTTCCTTCAGCAGATCAACCCTCTTTCTGAGAGCTTCCGCAATCAGTTCATTATCAAAGTGATCCATCTTCTCATCGCAGTTGCCGCAGGAAAAATTGCACCCGAGCGCTTCATCAAAAGTATATCTGACACCGCAGACCGGACAGATATAAAAGTCATTCATCTCCTCATATTTTGCCCTTGCTTCGAGAGTCTCCAGAATTTCAAGCATCTCTTCTGAAATTGTACCATATATATTTCCGGGCTTCAACTTCCAGAGATATGTGAGCCATCCGGTCTCCGAATTTTTAATTCTGCGGTATTCTGCAAGTTTTTTACCATATAATGTATAGAGGGTATGCCTCACACTATTCAGGTTTATTTCAGTTTTTTCAGCTAAGTCCTCATCGCTGAATTCCCCGCCTTCCGGAAATTTGGAAAGGAGTTCTATTCCTACCTCACCGATAAGCCTGAAAAGGTATGCACGGGTTGAGTCCCTGTCGATTAATTCTTTAGCAGTTACCATCTGTTTATATATCCGTTAATTTCTAATATATTTTTATGCAGTGAAGAGTCAGCCTCTTCCTCTGTTTTTCCTGATCCATACACACTGATAATTGCACTTCCCTCTTCAATTTCAGTTCCCGGCCACGGAATGTCAGCCACATTCGGGTGGAATTTTTTAAGGTCGTCCTTCACAACAAGATCGCGGTCTGCAAATATAATCCTTCTTGCATATACAAGCGGCGCAGTTGGAATTATGGGTGGAAGTTCTCCTTTAAATGCGTTAATATGTGCTTCAAATATGTTCAGTCCGGTAGAACCCTCAATAATATCAAGGGTCGCCTGAAATCTCGGATTTACCTCTATTGCATATATGCCCTCATCTGATAATATGAAATCAACACCAAGAGAACCGAGGCAGCCGCTCTTTTCAGCGATGAACTCCGCAGTTCTCTTAAGGTCCTCTGCATGTCCGGTAATAAAAGGCGTAACCGCGCCGGAAAAACCAAAAGCCTTCTCACCTGTGCCGCCCCTCAGAGTCTGAAGATTGACCGATACGGCCCTTGCGCCGGACTCTGATGCAATACACGACACACTGCATGGCGTGCCGTCAATCACATCCTGCCTGATATAGGGTACATCAGGCCACAGTGATCTCCATTCCTCCTCCTCATACTTATTGCTGACAATCCTGTTTCTCCATCCTCCTGCCCCCTTAACGGGCTTTAGCATTGCAGGGTAATTCCCCTCCGGAGAAACGGGCGGGACCGGGACTGAGTGCTCCTCAAAAAAATCCTGAATCTGCCTCTTGCTGATGAACTTCTCAGCGCACTTCCTCTCAGTGCCCCAGACAGGAATGTCCGCAGATATATCCTCAGCGCCGGATGTCACAACAAAATAGTCAAATTTTTTCCTGCCTGCCTCCTCACTGATGATGTCCGGCATCTCATCCATCTCTTCAAAAGTCCGGCATGACTTTGTGTACCAGTGGAGATCCTGATCGCAGAAGCAGTCAATTGCATGTACCTCATAACCGGCTTTGTACGCCGAACAGACAACATGGCGGGTGGCAAAACCGGCAACCAGAACCCGCCCCTTCAACTCTCAAACCTCTTGCCGCATTCTGTCGGAATCACCTTTATTTCAGCACCTTCAAAATCAAGGTCAAGAGTTTTGCCTTCAAAGAGATGGTCCATAAATATCGCAAGGCTTGAAATCTCAGAGTGCGGCTGAGTGGTGACAGATACATTGTAATCTGCAAGGCCGTACATATCACCCGGAACTTTTTCAGCGCCGACAACAACGAGCACCTTCTCACATTCCTGTATCTTAGGCATTGCATCCGTGACAGATATGCCGTACATAGTCAGGTGGACAACTTTTCCTCCGGCATCCTTCCAGTCCCTGATAACCTTCTTCCAGGAGACATTGTTCTCGACCTTAAAGTCTCCACCCCAGCGGTCTGCAACATCTTCTATCGACTTCTTTACACCCTTGTCATCTGATGCCAGATACATACCTCCTGCACCAAGTGCACGCCCGGTAAGTCCTACGTGGGTTGTAACTCTCTGATCCCTCTCAGGCCTGTGGCCGATTCTTAATATCCAGACATCTCTCATATATTTCATCTCCTGTAATCCGGATTAGCCTTAATAACCCCGTTTTCAAAGATCACCGGACTCTTATCATCACGGATAGTATTTTTGATCTGATTTTTCAGAAGCATTTCATTTACTGACATTATTCTTATCTCACTGTCATGTACAGATGTCAGGCAGTTATTCTCAAGTCTCTGAATTGAATCTTTTATCTGTTCATCTTCAAAACCGGAAGCGGTTTTCAGTTCAGAAAATGTTATCTTTTTAACTGAACAGATTATTCTGTATATTATCCAGTCCTGTTCTTCTTCACGCACAAACAGTAATATTGAATTCTAATAACAATATATTTTTTTAATCTGACCTCTATTCTGAATTAAGAGAAATGACATGACTGACTATTATGAACTTGCAGAACTTGCCGATAAAATACTGGCCCTTGCGGATGAAAATTATGAATGTCTCTCTGAAGTTTTGGACGATCTTGATGAAGATCTCAGAAATGAGATGCTGAATTCAGATTTTTTAAATGCTTATCAGGTCTTTTACTTCTTCTTCCGGCAAAAACCGGAAGAGATAGTTGAGGACAGGCTGCTCTTAGCGTCTGCATCTGAATTAAAGAAAGGTCTGCTGATCTATGAGTACAGTCTTCTTGAGATATTCTTCAGGGTTGAGGATAATAAAGGAATGATAATTGTCAGTGACGGGGATCGTGAGATGAAGAGATTTTATGGCAAATCGGCATACTGGAATGCCATGGAATATGCCAGAACACATACAGACTGAGATTTATCGGCTATAATATCTGCCCTTAGTTAATTCCCCCATTTAACTGCGGGGGTGTAAATAACGTAAACGGGCGGAACATCTGCCTGTTTATCCGGATGTGATTAAACTGTCATCAAATTCAGCGCTGACAACTTCCGGAACACTGCCCCATGAGAATATCTCATCCCCGATCACCACAAATACACCGTCAATATCCTTTTCAGCAATATTTTCCAGTTCATAGTCTGCATTTTCAGGGGTCAGGATATTGCACAGCGCCGTTGCCCAGGCATCTGCAAGGGAGACATTTTCTGAAAAGACTGTGACAGAATCAGCTATGCCAAAAGAGATCGAAGGGCCGACTGTGGCAGAGGAGGTGCATATCCCACAGATCTCTCTTTTTGGCGGCATCAGAAATGCAATCTTCCCGCTGATCTCAGCATTTCCACAGAAGAGACCTATTTTCATCTGCCGGTCTGAGAGGATCGCAATATCACCGCCGTTATCAATGACTGCACATTCTGCTCCTGCCTTCTTCATGGCAGTGACACCTTCCCATGCAATTGTTCCGGCTACAGATGCCATAGGGCCGGTTCCGGCACTGAATGCAGCATCTGCCATCTTCATAATAATCCCGGAATCCGAACTTATCTTAAGGGGAGCAATGGCCGGCAGAAAGAGAGGTTCTCTTACAATTATGCTCTCAATCTCCTGCCTTGCAGCAACCATTGCCTCCTCTGCCGCCTCAATGTACTCCTGTCTGTCGGAAATTATCGTTGTGATGGTGCTCTTATACTGAAAATGCTTCCTAATCATCATAACCACAGAATTAAACGGGTTTTTGTGAAAAAGACCCCTTTAAAAAATCAGTCATATGTGGATAATGCACCATGCGGGCATGCTTCAGTGCATTTGCCGCATAGTACACAGTTCTCCTCATTCATCTGAAGATGCCAGTCTTCATCAAAATAAAAGACCTCCTGCGGGCAGATGCTTATGCACGCACCACAGTCAATGCACTCGTCCTCATCCCTGAAAACAGAATCTTCAAGTATTTCAACATCAGCACCACTGGAGATCAGTTTCTCACAGACTATCTTTGAATCATCATCAGGAACTTCAATTAACATCTCCCCTGACATTGATTCGATATATGCCCGGTTGACATTGATTAAAACCCCCGTATCCCGGACAATCTTTGCAATCAGAGGTTCAGAACCCTTCTTCTTTGAAAAACTTACAAGCAGTTTCATTACAGCCACCTCTTACCAAAGAGCTTTCCAAGATCTATTGCCGACAAAAGGCCAATCAGTTTCCCTTCATTGTCTATTACCGGAAGTGCACTGATATTATGTTTCTCAAGCTTCACAGCCGCAATATCAACCGCTTCTCCGGGCGATGTTGTGATGACCTTCTTTGACATTATTGAAGAGACAGTATTTTCAGTTCTCATCTTAACAACCGCTTTTGATATGTCATAGGTTGTTACTATGCCGACAAGTTTTCCGTCCTTATTTATCACAGGCAGGTGGTTTGTCTCACCCTTCATCAGCTTCTGTGCGGCTGTTTTAATCTCCTCAGTATCTGAGATGCAGGTGATATTTCTGTTCATAATCTCCTTGACAGCCGGCGTACGCTTTGACTCCTTCATCGGCCCGGCCTGTCTTGTAATATCAGCTCTTCGCGTCGGAAGCGTCATCTCCATTCTGCCGGATTCAACCCAGGAAACAAGTTCAGATGCAATCTCCCTTGCTTTCCTGAATGATGACAGTGATGATGTCCTGATCTCTTCTCCGTTAATCTCAACCCTGCCGCTCTTAAGTTCGGCATATGTCACGTCCCTGACAGTCGGTTTGTCCCTGCCGGAATATCCGTAATCAACTATGGATGTCGTAATATCCTCATCCCTTATTGCAGTATTTCTGACAGTCTCAATATCAGTAACCGGAATCGGCACTCCGAGACCGACATAGAGGGAGACTCCGTATCCGTTGAATGTTGCCGCCCGGAGGAAATCCTGTGACATCTCCTTTAAATTTCCGGTTGTCATTAAATTGGCAAACTGTGACGCAGGGGACGACTGTGTGCCCTGCCCTACAATCATTCCCTCAGCACCACAGAGGAATATAGGGACACCGCTTCCGATCTTCTCAAGTTTTGGATCATTCATAATGGGTGAGAGAACCCCTGCACCGGAATAGCTGACATTTCCGTTTAGTGGCAGAAGTGTACCCATATATGTCCGGAGAGTTGCATCTCCGGTATTTGTTGCTGCGGCATATTTCTGAAAGGCATTCCTCGGATTGCACATTGTCGCTTCATTCATATCCTCAAGGGTTATTTCGGTTGTGATAGTCCTTCGTGGATAACAGTCCGTTCCCTTTGATGAAGCCCTCAGTTCAACTGATTTTCCGGTTACGAGATCTTCAAGGACATGCGCACCGCCGTATTTTGTCCCCTGTGTCTCCGAGATCTGGGTTGCACCGAGATATGCGTCCACAGCCGCAAGTCCGGCGTAGGCCTCGACATCATTGAGCCAGGATTTTTCCATCCGGATGGGTGGGTCAGAGTGGCCGAAATTAAAAAAGGCACCTGAAGAGCACATCGCACCAAAAGTTCCGGTTGTGACAACATCAACCTCTCTGAGCGCCCCCTCTTCCCCCAGTTCGGCAACGATGTCGGGCATCTCTTCTGCTGTGACGACCCGCACGCTGCCGTTTCTTATTTTTTCATTGATCTCATCAATGGTCTTCTTCATAACAATTAATCTCTAATTCAGCATATTTAAGTGTGTTGATTATTACGGTGGGTAATATCAAACAATTATACATCATCAGGATTAGATCAATACTATGGACATATCCGAATTTATCGCTCTTATGGAAAAGATTGCGCCGCCTGAACTTGCCGAAGATTTTGACGAAAACAGGATCGGGCTGATTATTGAGGGTAAATCCGAAGTTGACAATATCGCCTGTGCCCTTGATGCAACTGAATTCACCATTGCAAAAACCGCAGATCTGGGGTGCGACATGCTTGTTGTTCATCATACTCCCATATGGAATGGTCTTACCAGAATAAACGGAAGATCTGCCTCAATAATCAAAAAAGCGCTCATTTCCGGAGTTAACATCTATGCAATGCACACCAATTTTGATCATGCAGAAGGTGGAATTAATGATGCGCTCTCCGGACTGCTTGGACTTACCAATATCAGCAGTATGAGCCTTGGGGTTGTTGGGGACTGCGGCCTTGATTTAAACGGCATTTCTGAGCGGCTTAACGGCAGCCTGAGAGTTTACGGCAATCCTGAAGATGTCAGCAGGCTGGCTGTTGCAGGGGGGAGTGGATTTGATCTCTCTCTTATAAACGAGGCATATGAACTTGGGGCAGATGCCTTTCTCTCTTCAGAGCTGAAGCATAATGTCATGCTTGAGTCTCCTCTGCCTCTGATAGAATCAACTCATTATGACCTTGAATCTCCGGGGATGAAGTTTCTTGCCGGAAGAATGGGCTGGGAGTTTATTGATGAAAAACCAGATATCTGTATATACTGATGGATATTTACAGGGCACTTGATATCTCCGGCAGGCTGACTCCGGAACTGAGGCGTGAAATTGCCTGTGAATTTGGCAACAGGGGTAAAAAAGCTCTGGATGTGGTAGATCAGGGAAAAGTGCTCAGATACCGGGATTTTATTGTGGTGAAGGGAAAGACTGGCGACTACATCGTTGAGGATGGATTCTGCACATGCGATGATTTCACATTCCGGGGCAATGAGTGCTATCATATCATTGCTGCGAGAATTGCCCGGTATATTGGTTCTGAAACCAGAATTGACAGCTGGTATTCGGACATTCCAGGCTTTTTCGGGGATAAGTCAGAATAGCAAATCCTAATACATTTTCAGGTGAATATTTTAGTAATATAAGCGTGGTAACCTATGCTCGAGGAAGAGTATCAATTAGAATATTTTAAAGAAAAGGGATTTGTCAGAAAGATCTGCTCCAAATGCGGTTCAGCTTTCTGGACAAGGGATCCCGAACGTGAAACATGCGGGGATGCACCATGTGTTCCCTATGATTTCATAGGTAAACCGGTCTTTGAACCTCATTCAATTTCTGAAATGCGGGAAAAATATCTCTCTTTTTTTGAAGGGCACGGCCATAAGAGAATAGAGAGATACCCTGTAGCTGCAAGGTGGAGGGATGATATATATCTCACAATTGCATCAATCGCTGATTTTCAGCCATTTGTTACAAGCGGAGTAGTTCCGCCGCCTGCAAATCCGCTTACGATCTCACAGCCGTGTATAAGGCTTAATGACCTGGATTCTGTGGGACGCTCAGGAAGGCATCTGACAACCTTCGAGATGATGGCGCACCACGCATTCAATACGCCAAGGGAAGAGATCTACTGGAAGGACAGAACTGTAGGGCTTTGTGATGAATTTCTGGCATCTATTGGTGCGGATATTAATGATATTACCTATAAAGAGCATCCCTGGATAGGCGGAGGAAATGCAGGCCCAAGTGTTGAGGTGCTGATAGGCGGCCTTGAGGTTGCAACTCTTGTTTTTATGAGCCTTGGCAAGGCCAAGAGTGATAAACCGCCTGTAGAGCTTGAGGGTGTGCCATATTATCCAATGGACTTACGGATTGTCGATACCGGATACGGCCTTGAGAGGCTTGTCTGGGCATCCAAAGGTTCACCTACAATATACGACGCGGTATTTCCGGAGATTGTCAACGACCTGATGGGTTATGCAGGAATTGATCATTTTCTCGATGATCCTGAATTCACCAATATTCTCGGCCTTAACGCAAAGTATGCAGGTCTGATGGATATAACCGGTTCAAACCTTATCTCCATGAGAAAGGAAGTTGCGAATAATATAGGCGTTACTTTTGAGAAGCTTCAGAGTATTATGGACCCTGTTGAACGCATATATGCAATTGCCGATCATACCCGCTGTCTTGCCTATATGCTTGGCGACTGCATAGTTCCTTCAAATGCACATGAGGGTTATCTTGCCCGGCTTGTAATACGCAGAACTCTCAGGATGATGAATGAGACCGGCATGGAAGTTAATCTTGCAGATCTCGTTGCTGCCCAGATGAAGACTGTCGGCCTGGATTCGTTCTCACAGGATATGAGCATTGTTGAAGAGATCATAGGCAATGAGATTGTAAAATACGACCAGACGATGGCGAGAGGCAGGAGAATTGTCCAGAAGATTGCCCGTGAGCATCACAAAAATAACGAATCTGTCCCCTTAAATGAGATTGTCAGACTGTATGATTCACATGGCATTCCGCCTGAGATTGTAAAGGAGGTCTCGGCTGAGGAGGGCGCAGAGGTCGATCTTCCGGATAACTTCTACTCAGCTATTGCCGACCTGCACTCTGAAACAGATGATACTGTCAAAGAAGATCCCTTTGCTGAATTCAGGGAGAGAATTGACGCACTCCCGCCGACAAAGAAGCTCTTTTATGAACAGGTTGCAGATACCGAATTTGACGCAATGGTCATCGATCAGTTTGACGATTACATTGTTCTTGACCAGACGCTCTTTTATCCGGAAGGTGGTGGTCAGCCGTCTGATATTGGCAGAATAATCTCTGATGATGTCATGGTGAAGGTAATCCACTCTATGAAGGTAGGGGACGTTATTCTTCACAAGGTGAAAGGTGATCCGGTCAGGCGCGGTGTTCAGATTAAGGGAATTGTTGACGAGAGTTTCCGCTGGACAATGATGAGGCATCACACTGCCACACATGTCCTGCTCTGTGCTGCAAGGGAGGTGCTTGGTAAGCATATTCATCAGTCAGGTGCGCAGAAAGGGTTTGACTCATCAAGAATTGATCTCCGGCATTTCAGGCACATAACACCTTCTGAACTTAAAAAGATTGAAATTGCGGCCAACAGGATTGTTCTTCAGAACATTCAGGTTATTATTGAATGGAAGAGCAGGACCAAGGCGGAGCAGAAGTACGGTTTTGATCTCTATCAGGGTGGTGTCCCTCCCGGAAAGAAGATACGTATTGTCAGGGTTGCTGATGATATTCAGGCCTGTGCAGGGACACACTGCCGGAGCACAGGAGAGATAGGTTCAATTAAGATTATAAGGGTTGAGCATGTCCAGGACGGTATTGAGAGAGTGGAGTTCTCAGCCGGACTTTCGGCTATATCATATATGCAGGGTGTTGAGGATATCGCCGACACCTCTGCTGCCACACTGAGTGTTCAGCGTGAAAACCTTCCGCAGTCGGTTGACAGGTTCTTCTCGGAATGGAAAGAGCAGAGAAAGGACATTGAGAAACTTCAGAAGGAACTTGCTGATCTCAGGATTAACTCGCTCTCTTCAGAGGATATAAACGGCATTCCTGTCGCGGTCCATGAACTGAATGCGACTCCCAGGGAGCTTATGACAGTTGCCACATCCTTTGCCAATAAGGGCGGTGTGGGCCTGATTATCGGTGGTGAGGAGAAGCTTCATGTTGTCGCCGCATCCGGTACAGATGATGTTGATGCCTCTGAGGTTGTAAAAACGGTATGCAACATTCTTGGCGGCAGAGGTGGCGGAAAGAAGGGTCTTGCACAGGGTGTCGGAAATGACAGAATGCAGCTTGGTAATGCCCTCTCTTCCGGAAAGGAACTGATTACAAGACTTCTTAAATAAACTCTCCAAAAATACTTAATTTTTATAAATGTCTGAAGATCTCATAATTTTAGAACCGGGTGATGAGAGGGCCAAAAAGATAGGTAAGGCAATGGCCAGCCCTGTCGCGGGTGAAATTATGGGATTTCTCCGGTCAAAAGATATGACACTCTCAGACATTACAGATAATCTTGGCATTCCAATGACGACTGCCAAGTACCATGTTGAAAATCTCCTCGATTCGGGCATGGTTGAGATCAGAAGAATAAAATACAGTGAGAAGGGGCGTGAGGTCAAGGTTTACGGGGCATCCGGGCAGGTTGTTATTATGTCTGCCGGAAATAAGGATTTAAGATCCATTCTTTTAAAGTATGCTTCGGTCTTTGGCCTCCTGATACTGGCTTCTCTTTTCGTATTCGGCATTTCAGGCGTTATTCCGGGTATGATCTCTTCAGATCTGAATCAGGGTATTTCTCCGGATACTATGGTATTTGGTTTGTCTGGTTATGACGAATCTGAAGCTGTGTCTGCCGCATCTGCATCTGATAACTACAGCGGCGGCGGTGGTGGTTATAGCAGATCTGATGTGACGGAAGAGACTGCCCTGCCTGAACCGGCGGCTAAAGGTGCACTGCCGCCCGGACTGCCGGAAGACGGGCAGAGGGCTGAAGTGCAGGCATATGCCACAGCATCTGATAACGGCAATGAAGTACAGGTGGAAGTTGTCGCTGACGATACAGGTGATGAGAGATCAGGTGAATATAGTGAATATAGTGCAGCTGTTATAACCGGAAGATCTGCCGGTTCAGGTTCTGCCGGCGTTTCAGATGTTTGGGAAGATAATTATCTGCCTGCAGATATGATTCATATGATGGTTCTCTCATTCTTCTTTGGAGGATGTCTTGTACTGGTGGTTCTGATGCTGTATGAGGCTGTAATCTGGAGGAAAGAGAAGAGTTTCTGGCAGGAATACAACCGGAATAATAAGAATTATATTCCGGATAATGTGGAGAATACATCTGCCGGATGTGATGACAGGAGCAGTGCCCGTAATTCAGAACAAAAATCTGAAACTGAAACTGAAACTGAAACTGAATCTAAAACTGAAACAGAGCACACTCACGAGTCATGACTTATTAGATATGATTTATAATCCGACGATAATGCCGGATTAAATAGTTCTTTTTTTACTCTTCTTTTCTCTTTATGATGAATATCTTATCCTTTGGCCTGACTGTAAAAGGTATTTTTATCCCGCAGTTCTGGCCTTTTAAGGCAGACTCTACAGTTTTGTGTTCAATCTGTATTTCATCAACTATATTGTAATCTGCCGGAGTTGTCCTGCCGTAAATCAGAATTTTATCTCCGGTTTTCAGATCTCCGGCACGAATGAGAATTTCAGCAACTTTAATTTTCCTGTAATATTTTACAACCTCTCCGCAGTACACTTTGGACTCAGTCGCAGACGGCCCACTGCTGATCCAGTCTCTTTCAGTCCCTTTATAAAATCCCTGTGAAAATCCCCGGTTATATGCCTTTGCAAGTTCCCCTTTAAGCTCCCCTGCAAGTTCCGGACTAAAATTTCCGGCATAAACCGCATCCAGAGCCTTTCTGTAACAGGAGACTGTGGTTTTAACGTACTCCGGTGGTCTGATCCTCCCCTCAATTTTAAAAGAGCTGATTCCGGCATTGACAAGCTCAGGAAGAATCTCAACCGAACATAAATCCTTTGGACTGAGCACAAAATTATGCCCTAAAATGTATGAGTTGTCCTCCTCTTCAACATCAGTTATTCTGTACAGTCTCCGGCATGGTTGCAGGCACTGCCCGCGGTTTGCAGATTTGCCAAATGTATCAGCAGAGAGAAAACACCTGCCTGACATACTGACACACATAGCACCATGAATAAATGTTTCAATCTCACAGTTAAGGCCGTCAGCTTCAGCAAGTCTGTGTATTTCAGATATGTCAGAAAGTGAACATTCCCTCGCCAGAATTATTCTTTCAGCCCCCAAATCTGCATAATACTTAAATGCCCGGTAATTTGAGACACTCGCCTGCGTTGAGATATGAATGGACATTCCGGCTTTTTTTGCCAGATCAAAGACTGCCATATCCCAGCAGATGACAGCATCCACTCCGGCTGATTTGGCAGCCGGAATAACTTTCTCAAGCTTTTCCAGTTCATGGTTATAAAAAATAGTATTCAGTGTCAGATAACCCGTTTTATTATTTTCATGCAGATAATCCATAATTACCGGAAGTTCACTGATCTCAAAATTTCCGGCATTGTCCCGCATATTCATATTTTTAATGCCGAAATAGACAGCATCCGCACCATTTAAAACAGCTGTCTTCAGGCAGGACCAGTCACCGGCAGGTGCTAACAGTTCAGTCTTTCTCATTTGTTATTATCGTTTTGACTTTGCAGGATTATAGTCATTCACCTACGCTTCGTTAAGTTATCCTCTCCGGAATAAATAGCGGCACTTTGAAATTTCCACAAATATTATAGATCTACGCAAAAGTATTTTTACTATTGCCGTCTAATTACGTGACATGGTAAATTGTGAGCATGTTCATATAATTCAACATATTTCAGAAGATGAATTGAAAGCCTGGATAAAAAAAGAAAAAGATGGCGATACTCTCAAACGCCTTATATTTATAAAAATGAGATATTCCGGATTAAGTGTAAATAAAGCCTCCGGGAGAGTTGGAGCTTCTAAATCTACAGGTTATAACTGGCAGAACGCATGGAATGAAAGCGGATGCGACGGACTTCAGCGTCAATATGGTGATGGGCGACCTTCCAAACTTTCGGATGAACAAATGGAAGAGTTATATCGCTTACTGGGTGAAAGAGAACACTGGACAGTAAAAGAAGTTGTTGAACTGGTATTTCAGAAATTTTCTGTTGAATATAGTGCATCACAAATTACAAGGATCTTAAAATATAAGTTAAAACTTCATTATATGAAACCATATTCCACAGATTACCGGCGGCCGGAAGGTGCAGAGGTGATTCAGGATAAAAATGCCACGGATGAGCAGAAACATGGTTGTTGGTTACTTTGATGAATTTTCCTCCCGGACAACCGCTAATATTCAAAGAATATGGAGTATTGGTCAGTTATACTAAGAGACGGATCAATCGGGATTTATTCTCCGGAATTTATCCATAATCTTATGCGGAATAGTATTGACAATAAAATAATTGTTGGGATATTGAAGTTTAATCATGTGTGGTGTATAATTTAATCGGATGTATGTTTGTGTTGCTCCTTTTTTAAACCGGAATTCGTCCGAAATACCGATTAATAACAGGTAATATTAATACCTCTGATATAAATGTGATTATAACGTGTTTATAAGCCAGATATTACTCGGACTGATATATCTCTTCATTATATCCTCAATGTTTTCAATCGGACTTGGATTGTCCTTTAAAAACATTGAAAAAGCACTTTTAAAAAAGGGAGTGCTCACCACGGCCCTATTCATTAATCTGCTCATAATCCCGCTTGTGGCAGTTGTCCTTATAATGTTTCTCTATATCCGGGGCGATGTAATGTCCGGCTTTCTGGCAATGGCATGTGCACCCGGTGCATCATATGCACCAAGAATTACTGAAGCTGCAAACGGTGATGTAGGTCATTCAACCGGACTGATGTTTCTCCTGTGTACTCTTGCAGTGTTTACAACTCCTTTCACCCTGATGCTGATAATCCCTGAATCAGCAGCAATAGACCCCTGGCCGGTGATAAAAACCCTGGCAATAATTCAGATAATTCCGATTCTGACCGGAATGCTTCTGAGGGCAGAAAAACCTGCAATTGCTGACCGTCTGTCAGGCAGTGCATTCTGGGCATCCAATCTCTCCGGAGCAGTGGTGATTGTATTATCTCTTACATTAATATTTATCTCCGGATCAGAACAGGGTTTTTCCCTGGATATTAAAGATACAGGTGTGATAACTGCAATCATTCTGATCACATTAATCTCAATAATAATATCCTATTATGCAGGGGGAGAAACTACAGAAGAGAAGAAATCAATGGCAATAAGTTCAGCAAACAGAAATGCCGGAGTTGCTTTTCTGATAACACTGAGCAGTTTTGAATCTGTCCACACAGCATTGATAATTATTATATTTTATATTATAGTTCAGACTTTGTTCACCGGGATTCTGGCAATAAAATGGCTCAGAAATGATATGAAAGCCGGTAAAAAGACAATAATATCCGGAGGTGATTAGGAAAAACCGGCAGCGTCCCACTAGTTTTTGCTGGAATTAACAGAGGAGACATTTCCAGGAAATTTAGCAGAAACTTATTTCTAATCAGAAACAACAGGTCTGTTAACGGAGAATTTATTATGATCAGCATAAACCAGCTTACAGAGCCAATTGTACAGGAGATGATAATAAGGCAGTCAGAACTTGAAGTATCATCCAATACTCTTGAAAACAAAGCTACAATAATTGACTGCGGAATAAATGTCAGGGGTAGTTATCAGGCAGGAATAATGTACGTACAGGCATGCCTGGGCGGACTTGCCACTGCCGGAATCACAACCGGCCATATTAACGGGATTCCTTTCCCTTTTCTCGACCTGACCATTCAGCATCCGGCCATAGCATGCCTTGGATCACAGAAAGCCGGATGGATTATAAAGACTGAAGGCTATTCTGCGATGGCTTCCGGCCCTGCAAGGGCACTGGCCCTAAAGCCGAAAAAGACCTACAGCACCATAGGCTACAGTGACATATCAGAGACTGCGGTCATAGCACTTGAATCTGACAGATTTCCGGATATAAAAACCACTGAATATATCGCAGAAAAATGCGGCATTGATCCATCAGGACTCACAATACTGATTGCACCGATAAACTCCCTTGTGGGATCAATCCAGATTTCGGCAAGAGTTGCAACAATGGTTCTTCATTCACTTGAGGAGAACGGCTCTGACCTTAGCCTTATAAGGCATGCCACAGGACGTTCACCCATTGCTCCGGTGAAGAAAAATAAGATGGAGGCGATGGGAACAACAAACGACTGCAACATATACTATGGTTCAGTATGCCTCACAACAGAGGGATATGATCCTGTATATGAGGGGATAATCTCGCAGTCCTCGCCTGACTATGGCAGGCCGTTTTACAGATTATTTAAGGAGGCCGGATACGATTTCATGAAAATTGACTCAAAACTTGCGTTCTCGCCTGCCGAAATTATGATCAACGACTGCTCAACAGGAGAAGTCTTCAGCTTTGGATCTTTAAACGGAGATGTAATTCTGGAATCATTCGGCCTGCATCAGCATAAACAGGCATAAGGTATAGATTGTAAAATTGCCGCCCGGAATAATAGTCAGCAGGTTACATGAATGATGGCTGAATATTTCCGGGTTTCAACTTTAATTTCAGGAATAATTTCAGGAGTAGTACCAATAACTGCTCTATAATCTGCAAGTATTTCTTCTGCATCCGGAGTTATCGGAAGTGCACCATTCTGTCCGGTACCGACATAAACAACTTCAGGCCTCTCCTCTCTCAGAAATTCAAGTTCATCTGAAGTAAGTGGCGTATGACCATATATTCCTTTAAGTTTCTTTGATCCCTTCCTGTTTCTTCTGGTAATACTGCCGTCAGTATGGATGACAATATCATACTCAAAAGTCTCACCATTGATTCTTATCCAGCCAAAATTGGTTTCGATCATATTTCTGCCCCCCTGTAATTTTTATAACTGCGGCTCTGAAAAAAAGATGTCCGGAAAATGATTTACATGAAAGAATCATTCCGGTGTTTTCTTATCTCTATATCTCTGTATTGCACGATCTACATATTCAGTCATCTGTACAGCTCCGACAACACATGCCTGTGAGCATTTACCGCACCCGATACAGGTGTCAGGATTTGTTATCCATGCTTTATCCACCTTCTTTCCAAGATCTATGAGTTCTATTGAACCGGTTGGGCATACCTCAACACAGTCCCCACATCCCTCACAGGAGAAAGGAATAATCCAGGGGAATTTCTTTGGAATTTTTTTATCTGCTGATCCCTGATTCTCTGTACTATCACTGCTCATCTGACACTCCGTAACTATAATTACTTTCTGGGGATATCCTTCCAGCGCACCTTTTCCCAGTCGCACACCTCATCAGGTGACATAATATCAAGCCGCTGTCCGGCTTCAGCTCCTGGTTTTGTGCAGTATATCTCACTGATCTTTACATACAGCACTGCATATGTATCAACCGCCTCAGCATCCTTTGCAATATTGTCAAACAAAGGCCCTTCCTTTACCAGATGGCCAATTCCCTTGAACTGAAATGAAGCCCTTATTCCTCCCTGATGTGATACCCCAAAGGCAACCCACGGATTAACCGATAATGCCGGATAGATCACAGAGAGTTCATCCTTTGCAAGCGCAAATGCAACCTCGTCCTCTCCTGTTACTCTGGCATAACGGCCAAGAGCAACATATGGAACACCCTGTGGTGTTGCAACACAGAGGTGGCAGCCCATCTTTTCGATCCATGCCTGCATCCTTTCTGTCAGTTTTACTGTCATTTTAATCACACCTACAAAATTTTCTCCCCGGCATGGCCAGGCTCAATTGAGTATGCCTCTTCCACATGCACTACAACAACACCACGCTGGGCGGCTTTTGGAAATACAATGTCAGGCGGCACTTCTTCCGGAGGTTCAGATCTATTCCAGTCTCCCCATTCATTCAGGATGTCTGTTGCATTTGCACCATACCAGTCAAAATCACGCGGGAAACCGTACTCAATATCAACTGCCTTTCCTTTAAATGCCCACCATCGGCCCTCTTTCAGCGGGTGGCAGATTGCAACCGTTACATTGGGATTTTCCTTGATGTTCATCTTGGTCTTTAATAGGAACATATCTGCAATAAGAATTTTATCCTCCATATGGGTTGCAACAAAACGCATTGCCGCAATATTCGGCTTTCCGTCCAGACTTGATGTACAGAGGTACACCAGACTGCCGCCTTTTCCGGGCACTCTTAGCCCATCTTTCATCTCTTCAGTAAATTTAACCATTTTTAATCACCTTTTTCAAAGATATGATATTATGTTCCGGTTATCTGACCGGATAGCCAAAAGCTGCCATACCTGCCTCTCCAATGTCCTCACCAAGAGCCAGTCTTACCAGCTGAGTGATATAAACCGGTTCGAGATTAAGTTTCCTGCATGTCATTCTCATAATTGCGATGCAGGCCGGACAGATGAAGACATAACGCTCAGCTCCTGCATCAATTGCGTCCTGAATATTCATCTTCTGAATGTTAAGCGCCCTCTCGTGCTGGGAGTGAAATATACTTGAGCCGCAGCAGAGCCTGTTCTCTCCGGTATATTTCCGGTTCGCTTCAACTGACTCAACACCAATCATCTCAAATATCTCACGAGTCCAGTCTGACCAGATCTCACCGTCTCCGCGGTCAGGTGCATATCTTGTGGTGCATCCTCCCTGAAGGCCTGCTTTCAGGTTAAGTGGGGTTATCTCATCCTTGTGCTCTTTTAACCAGTTGCGTATGTACTCCAGAATATGAACCGGTCTGAATTCAACTTCCATATTCTGCGACATTGCAAGAGTGGTAGCCACATTGTAGCAGGCATCATGAGTGAATACAATCTCATCAACACCAAACTCCTCTGCGGCATGGGACAGATTTTTTATAAACGCAGGCAGATTTTTAAGCGGCCTTGAAGCCCGGCCAAGATGCGTCTCCGTAAAACCACAGGCAATATCTCCGCCTCCAATCAGAGTTGCATCGTCAAACATCTTTCCTTTAAGAAATTCCTCCTGCGGAACAACTTCATAAATGCCACCCATGGAGATAAGCGGGCCGCCGGGTTTTCCACGCCTCACTTTATACGGTTTTACAAGCCAGTCACTTGACGGCTTTGCATCTGCCGGAATTTTAAGTATATCTGTCTGCTCCTGTCGCCATGCAATCAGATCCCAGGGATTTGCACCTGTAGGACAGAAATCATTGCAGGCTGCGCAGGTTATGCATTCAGAGAGAATCGGAGATTCCTCACCTGAAATAAGTGTCCGGATTGCATCCTTTGCCATTTTTTCATCATATGAAACATAAGGGCAGCGTGTAAGGCACTCGCCCCTGCACCTTGAAAAGTCACATTTTGAACTGTCAAAACCCATTTATACCACAGACTGCAATTAGAATTTATTCTATTTGTAAGTTGTGGTTGAGCACTGAATATTTCAACAATATCCAAAATATTTCAGGAAATACCGGATTATTAAGCATATCTCAACCAGGCAGGTGTAAAAAAGGATCATTTTAACATATATAGCCAATTATAATTTCATTGAATATGGCATTTACTTTCTTTTTCCGTGACCTTGATGCAATAAAACTGATCCCGGAATATGTTCTGCCCACGGTTGCAGATAAGGAGAATATCACAATCTGGGATGCCGGATGTGCAAACGGCCCTGAAGTCTATTCACTGCTGATTCATTTAAAAGAAAATACCGATGAAGAAATATTCAGCAAAATAACTGTTGTAGCATCCGATATAGACAGCAGCAGAATTTTTGGTGAAGCAATAAATACAGGCAGGTACAGAAAAAACCAGATCTCATCAGTACCTCCGGAAATTATGAAGAGATACTTTTCACATAACGAAGATGAACCGGATGTTTTCATCATTGACGAAGAATTAAGGGAGAAGATCAGTTATCACAGGCATGATCTTCTCTCATTAAAAACAATAGGGAATAATTTTGATATAATTATCTGCAAGCACGTCCTGCAGCATTTTACTCCGGAAGAACAGAAAAATGTGATTAAAATGTTTTACAATTCACTTGCCAAAGAGGGTTTTTTACTGACCGAATTTTCACAGGATATGCCGGAATGCTTCCGGAAACATTTTTCACGCATTGTACCTGATCAGAATCTCTACAGAAAAAAATTAACCACGGAAAATATAAATGAGGTGCAGTAATGGGTGCAACATACTTCTTTCGTGATCTTCACACCCTGAATATGGTACACTCGGTAATTATCCCTGAAATTATAAGATATAAAAAATCAGTGGGTGATCCTGAAGATAAGACCAAATACCACGGGACGTTAAAAGAGAAAACTGAAAGCACCGGTACATATAATAAGAATAATCATCCGGAATTCACAGACATAAATGCCGGAACCGGGATAAATATCTGGAGTGCCGGTTGTGCAAATGGTTCGGAACCATATACACTTGCAATTATTCTTAAAGAGGCTCTGGATGATCTCCGGTTCTCAGAGATAAATATTTATGCAACAGATATAGATCCAAATAACAGATTTAAAGCCATTATTGACAGAGGTTCATATCCGGAAGAAGCCCTTGCAAAAATACCTGCCGGAATGTTTAACAGATACTTTGATAAAGATCCGGAGAAGAACGGAAATCACATAATCTCTGATAATATCAGAAATCATGTGAAATATATTCATCATGATCTCCTGTCACTGAGACCTGTGGCAGAAAAACCGTTTGATGTAATATTATGCAAAAATGTTCTTCTCCATTTTTCAGAAGAACAGCGGATAAATGTGATAAATATGTTTTATAATTCACTCACAGACGGAGGTTTTTTTATCACCGAACAGACCCAGAAGATGCCTGAACAGTTATCAGTTAAGTTTGAACAGATTGTGAGCAATGCCAGAATATACAGAAAAATAAGGTATTAAACCGGAGGTCTGTACAGTTGAAAGTCTTAAATCTAACCGAAAACCCGACAACATATACCTGCAATGTCTATTATCTGAAAAGTGAATTCAGTTCAGTTCCTTCAAATAATACAATTATAGACATAGGGAGGGACAGAATAATTTTTGAAAAGTTCAAAGATATTGTGGTATATCCCGGAAAAAAACTGATAGATCAGATAGTAATCACCCACAATCACTACGACCACACTTCCCTGCTTGAAGTAGTCAAGAAGGAATATTCACCTACGGTATTTGGATTTTCACCTTTTATTAAAGGAGTTGATGTTATACTGAAAGGAGGAGAATCCTTACTTATTGCAGATAAATATTTTGAAGTGATACATACTCCCGGACATACCCAGGATTCCGTCTGCCTGTACTGCAAAGACAATGGTTATCTGTTTGTGGGCGATACTCCGGTAATAATAAATCCGGGTGACTGGTCATTTGAGGAAAATTATGTGAGGGCAATGAAATATCTGTGCAGGAAAGAGGTTTCAAAGATCTTCTTTGGTCATGGCCCTCCTTTAGAGAAAAACTGTAATGAAAGGCTGAGAAGAACACTGGAAGTAATACTGGAGAGCGGGATTAAACCCGGCAATTAATAACCAAAAAACCGGATGAGAGTAGGTACGCAGCCATCGTCAGTTTGAAAAGAGCGGGATTAAATCCGGTAGCCAACAACCGGCAACAGTACTGCCAAAATTAAATATTGTTCCGGGAATAATCTGAGAGATTTATTCCTGAATGAAAGGTTTTACCTTTTCTTCTGTGATATTTGCAGAAACTCCGGATATTATCAGAGGTCTGTTTTTATCATCCCACTCCACAATTTTTCCGGAATTTGAGTACCATGCAACTGAACCGTCATCTGAAATTACTCTGTGTATTGATCGATAATATGGAACTGAACCGTTAGCATGATCTTCAATTGCCTTTGTGACTTTTTCGTAGTCTTCTGGATGAAGAGATCTCTTCCAGGGTATCTGAACTTTCTTTAATATGTATTCAGATCCCTTTATCGCCCTTTTATCGGGATAATAAAATGTCATCATTTCATTTTGCAGATTAATTTCAAAAATAGCCATCTTTGCAACGTTTAATGCAAAAGCAAGATGTTTCTGTGTTTTTATAATCTCACCGTCAGTTTTTATTCTAAGTAATGTTCCGTTCAGCAGACCTGAGGCAGATTCAAGTGTGTTTCTGGCGGCATCCGGAATTTCATCAAATTCCTTTGAGAAGAGGCAAAAAATTCCGGCAGGGATATTATTATACTTTACAGGAATTATTGCTACAGATTTATAATCATTTAATTCATGAATGTTATTTTCTTTTTGGAACGAATTTTTTATGCTGATATATTGTGGTCCTGCGCCTGAAATTTTAAGATTAATTTCCGGATATGACTCAATATTATTCAGGCATTCTGTTTCACTGTTATATAACCCATAGGATGAAAGAAGCCTGAATTTATCGTTGTATTTATCATAGGTGTAAAAACAGCCGGAATTCAGGTCAGTATATTTTACTGCATTTTCCAGGCACAGCTCTGTTGCCTCTTTTAATCCGGAGATCTGAGATAGTGAATTTATCAGTAATTTCTGAAATTCAAAGTCTTTTTTAATCTGAATTTTCTCAGATATGTCTGACTGAAGTCCGGACATTCGTATGGGAGTGCCATCCAGCCCTCTTGAACTAACCCTTCCTATTGCATACATCCAGACATAATAACCATCCTTATGTTTCATTCTGTATTCAGCTTCATAATAATCACTTATGCCGCTGAAATGGTCTTTCTGAGACTGAATTACATGCGGGAGATCTTCTGGATGAACTCTGGTTCTCCATGAGTCAATATTATTATTCATATCTTCAGGATACAGACCAAGCATTTCAGTCAGTTTCCGGCCAAAAACGGCCCTGTCTGTCACCAGATCCCAGTCCCAGAAAGCATATTTGGACCCTTCAATTGCAAGATTTAATCTATCTTCTGTCTCTTTTCTCTCTGAAATTTCTTCGATAAGTTCTCTGTTAATTGCCTGAAGTTCATTTGTACGTTCTTTAATAAGAATTTCAAGGTTGGAATGGTACATCTTAATCTGCTCTTCTGCACGTTTAAGTTCGGTAAAATCCCGGCCTGCCATCTGAAATTCGGTTAAAATGTGATTATCATCAAATATTCCCCTTATCTTCCACTGCTGCCACGATATTTCACCATTTGGAAGAACAACCTGTATCTCTTCTGTAATGACCGGATTATCAACCGTGAACCCTGAAAAATTGCCTGATATTATTTTATTAAGATTTAGTGGAAGGAATTTACGTCCGATAAGTTCGTCAGGACTTTTGCCCCTCATCTCACAGTACGCCCGATTGGCATAGGTAAAAGTTCCGTCAGGCATAACCCGGCAAATATATTCTGTCTGATCTTCAACAATTGTCCTGTAAAAATCCTCACTTTTCTCAGTTATATCCTTTGAACTGGCAGAAGCAGTTTTATCAATTAAAATAATGCACAAACCTGCTCTTCCGTCTTCAAGAACAACAGGCAGGAGAATAACCTTAAAATAATAATTATTCCCGTTAAGTGACGTATTGAGATATTTTACTGTTTTACATCCATTGAGGGCAGTTTTATAGTACATATTCAGTGTTTCATCCAGAAACAGCTGAATATCCAGTTCATCGGGTTTTTTTCCGACAATTACTTCAGGCACAGGGCCTGCCAGCTTCCTGAATTCTGTATTAATTTCAGTGATCCTCATTAATTTATTGAAATATACCTGTGGGTACGGGCAGAAATTCTTCAGAACGGATGTTGGTATTCGCCGGGATCTGTAATATATTTTTGCAGGCCCTATCTGTTTTATTTCAACATCTCCCTTCATCAGAAGCACACGGAGGTGGCGTGCAATGGTATCTCTGTTAAGATTCAGCTCAGCAGCGATATCTTTAATAATGACCCCGTCAGGATTTAATCCGAGAATGTCCAGTATCATATTTATTTCGTCTGTGTCATCTTTCATATTCAGGTTCAACTCACCGGGAGGTTAAGACACGGTACTGACAAAGTTGTGCGTCGTATAATATGTAAATATACTTTGTATCAATTAAGTTTATTGCTGGTCTGGCAGATTACAATATATTCTGCAGCAATATTTGCGACGCATATCCGGATCTAAAATATCCGGAGAGAATTTAAAAAGGAGGCAGAGAAATGGGAGTTAACAAAGCGGATCCATCAGGATCTGATTCCGAATTCATGGAGTATAATTCGGATATGTCAAAGGATGATTACATAAAGGAGAATGCAGATTTAAAGACGCAGCTCAGACTTGCCAGAAATTTTATCCTTGCTCTCTCTAAAGGAGAGAATATAGAAGACATCACTGAAGAATACTCCGGAAATACTGAAATATTAAAGAATAACATCAATGAAACCGGAGCGATTATAAATAATGTATTGAATGAACTGAATCTGATAACAAAATCAGCAATTGATGGCAAACTCGATACCAGAGGGAACTCTGATGAATTCCCCGGAGGATGGGGTTCAATCATCTCCAAAGTTAATAATACACTTGACGCAGTTGTCGGGCCGCTGAATGTCTCAGCCGAATACGTGGAGAGAATAAGCAGGGGTGATATTCCTGAGAGGATTACTGACAACTACAACGGCGACTTCAACGAGATCAAGAACAATCTCAATCTCTGCATTGATGCTGTAAACCTTCTGGTGGAGGACACCAATATGCTCGCAGAGGCCGGAGTGCAGGGAAGGCTTGATACAAGAGCTGATGTTTCCAGGCATGCAGGGGATTTTGCGGCCATAATCAGGGGCGTAAATGAGACGCTTGACGCAGTTGTCGGGCCGCTGAATGTCTCAGCCGAATACGTGGAGAGAATAAGCAGGGGTGATATTCCGGAGAGGATTACTGACAACTACAACGGCGACTTCAACGAGATCAAGAACAACCTCAATCTCTGCATTGATGCCGTAAACCTCCTGGTGGAAGATACCAATATGCTCGCAGAGGCCGGAGTGCAGGGAAGGCTTGATACAAGAGCTGATGTTTCCAGGCATGCCGGAGATTTTGCGGCCATAATCAGGGGCGTAAATGAGACGCTTGACGCAGTTGTCGGGCCGCTGAATGTCTCAGCCGAATACGTGGAGAGAATAAGCAGGGGTGACATTCCTGAGAGGATTACTGACAACTACAACGGCGACTTCAACGAGATCAAGAACAATCTCAATCTCTGTATTGATGCCGTAAACCTCCTGGTGGAAGATACCAATATGATCGCAGAGGCCGGAGTGCAGGGAAGGCTTGATACAAGAGCTGATGTTTCCAGGCATGCCGGAGATTTTGCGGCCATAATCCGGGGTGTCAATAACACACTTGACGCAGTTGTCGGGCCGCTGAATGTCTCAGCCGAATACGTGGAGAGAATAAGCAGGGGTGACATTCCTGAGAGGATTACTGACAACTACAACGGCGACTTCAACGAGATCAAGAACAACCTCAATCTCTGCATTGATGCCGTAAACCTCCTGGTGGAAGATACCAATACGCTGGCAGAAGCCGGAGTTCAGGGCAGGCTTGATACAAGAGCTGATGTTTCCAGGCATGCCGGAGATTTTGCGGCCATAATCAGGGGTGTCAATAACACACTTGACGCAGTTGTCGGGCCGCTGAATGTCTCAGCCGAATACGTGGAGAGAATAAGCAGGGGTGACATTCCTGAGAGGATTACTGACAACTACAACGGCGACTTCAACGAGATCAAGAACAATCTCAATCTCTGCATTGATGCTGTAAACCTTCTGGTGGAAGATACCAATATGCTCGCAGAGGCCGGAGTGCAGGGAAGGCTTGATACAAGAGCTGATGTTTCCAGGCATGCCGGAGATTTTGCGGCCATAATCAGGGGCGTAAATGAGACGCTTGACGCAGTTGTCGGGCCGCTGAATGTCTCAGCCGAATACGTGGAGAGAATAAGCAGGGGTGACATTCCGGAGAGGATTACTGACAACTACAACGGCGACTTCAACGAGATCAAGAACAATCTCAATCTCTGCATTGATGCTGTAAACCTTCTGGTGGAAGATACCAATATGCTCGCAGAGGCCGGAGTGCAGGGAAGGCTTGATACAAGAGCTGATGTTTCCAGGCATGCCGGAGATTTTGCGGCCATAATCAGGGGCGTAAATGAGACGCTTGACGCAGTTGTCGGGCCGCTGAATGTCTCAGCCGAATACGTGGAGAGAATAAGCAGGGGTGACATTCCGGAGAGGATTACTGACAACTACAACGGCGACTTCAACGAGATCAAGAACAACCTCAATCTCTGCATTGATGCCGTAAACCTTCTGGTGGAAGACACAGGTATGCTTACAAAAGCGGCATCAGAAGGAAAAATTACTATAAGAGCTGATGTATCGCGCCATGCAGGAGACTTTGCAGAAATTGTAAGAGGAGTAAATGAGACGCTTGACGCAATAGTGGAGCCGGTTAAAAAAGTAATAGATATTGCAAACAGAGTTGGCATAAGTATTCTTGATACCACCAAGGGTATAGATGAAGTAACCAGAGCCATAGAGCAGGTTGCAGTCAATACCCAGCAGACTTCAGAGGATTCAAGAAGGCAGATAGAATATATAGAAGATGCTGCAAGGGAAATATCAGATCTGTCAGCTTCAATTGAAGAGATTGCAAGTACATCTCAGGAAGTCAAAGGCTCTGCCGAGGAGGTTACGTCACTTGGTCAGGAAGCTAAAAACCTTGGAAATATTGCAAATAACAAGATGCAGGAAGTAGAGAAGATCTCTTTATTAAGTGTGAAAGAAATTGACGCACTCAATGAGAAGATGGTTGAGATTAGCAATATAATAAAACTCATAACAGATATCTCAAACCAGACAAATCTCCTTGCATTAAATGCCGCGATTGAAGCTGCAAGGGCCGGAGAACACGGGCGCGGATTCGCAGTAGTTGCCGGAGAGGTCAAAAACCTGGCAGGAGATTCAAAGAAGGCTACGGACAACATTGAAAAACTCATAATTGGAATTCAGAAAGACAGCTCTAAGACTGCTGAATCAATGAAATCTGCATATAATGAAATTCAGTCAGGCATTGAAAGCGTGAATGAAACAATTATTGCCTTAAACAGTATGGTAATCGGTGCTGACAATGCCGGAAGGGCAATAAATGAAATAGCAAAAGCCACCGAAGATCAGGCAGATGCCACCAACCGTGTAATGCAGACAATGGAAAAGACCACACAGGTTACCCACAAAAACATGAAGAGAATAGAGGATATTGCAGCACTGACTGAGGAAGTCTCCGCTTCATCTGAAGAGGTCGGAAGCGGAGCTGACGAAGTGGCAGGAATGGCAGAAGACCTTAAAAAATCAGTTGAAGTCTTTAAGGTATAATCCGGAGATGCACTAAATGTCATCAGCAATAGATATCGTTGAATTTGAACTTGGGGGGGAATTATATGCCCTTGACATCAATCTGGCCCGTGAAATAGTCGAGATGATGCCAATAACACCAATCCCAAGATCAGCAGATTACATCTCAGGAATAATAAATCTCAGAGGCGAGATTACAAACATTGTAAATCTTGCAAAACTGCTTAAGCTGCCTGAAAAGGATGCTGAAAATAAAAATATCATTGTTTTGACAAATACAGACAGCAGAGGGTCAAAAATAGGCATTATAGTTGATTCTGTTCATAGCGTAATGCAGATCTCAGAAGAAGATGTTGAACAGATCAATGAGAATATGGCCTCCGATTTAAACACCTATGTTAAGGGAATTATTAAGGTCAGTGACAAAAACGGATTTTCCGAACAGCACGGAAACTACAGCAGCCTGATAATATGGCTTGACCTTGCCAAAATACTGGATGAACTGGTAATTAAAACAAAGAGCAGTAAACCAGTAACAACTGAACAGATAACATAATTTTTTTTGGCTGATCTGCGTTCATATGCCCATCACATCATAACAAGTCCGGAATCTTTTACATATTTAACACAGTAGCCTTTCTCTTCAGCAAAACGATAAAATAGCTGCTTTATCAGAAGAATGTCGTCCCTTTTTTTGTCAAAGGAGGATTCAAGAGAGCACCAGCCAAAAGCTGCAATCTCCTCAGATATTTTTCTGTCAACCTCATCTTTCAGCCTTAATTTCTTCTCTTCCGGAAGTTCGGGATTGCAGAGTTTTGAAAATGTGCGGGAGAATGGATCTCCGGAGTTATATGAAATACATCCTGTTTCAGGGTCATAAAGGCAGACGGATATACTTCCGCAGGAATTGTTTGGAGCACTCTCATTTCCGGATATGACTGATCTGCATTTATCATCAAAACCGGTCGGTGAAGCGGCAAAGAGGAAGGCATGGATTTTATTGCCAGTACAGTCAGACCTGACATTATCCATAATAATATTTAAGTCTTTTAGCCCTGCCGGCAGGCAGTCACAGGAATACCTTGCATATTCAGCCTGCCTTGAGATAAAAGCAACATAAATCCGGACTTTTTCTTTCCTGCCAAAGATCTTCTTCTCAATAAGATCAATCTTTAATGAACTGTTCCTTGGAATATTCAGATAATCATCTGAAGAGAGATCAAATCTCTCCTTAAAGTACTCCGGTGGATTAACCTTATCCTCACGGATCCCACAGACTCTGTATTTCTTTTCAACTGATGATACAAAGTCAGAAAATTTAAGGCCAAATCTGTTCAGGAGATTAATTTCATACTGTCTGGCTTCTCCGGAAGTCACATATCTGCCGGGATTTTCAGCATATTCCTCTCTTTGGTTTTTATCCGGTACAGCCCAGTTTAATCTCTCTTTTAAACCTTCAATTTCCTCTCTGCAGCGGGATATCTCCTCATCTTTTCCCGTTAGCTCCCCGGAGAGTTTATCCTCCCGGCATCTGAGGTCATCAAAAATCTTTTTTCTCTCGTTCTCGCCTGAAACACTGGCAATTCTTCTCCCTTCATCTTCCCATATCCTGATCAGTTTTACAAGATAATCAGAATCCATGATTAAAACCGAAGCTGCCTCATTTATCTTCTTTTTAATTTCATCCCATCTCTTATGGAAAAAATATCTCAGAGAAGGTCTTATTTCAGCAGAATCCAGGATTTCATCAAATCGTGAATCACCAAAGAGATAGTAATTTCTCAGAATTTCCATTACATCATTATCTTTTTTGATGATCTTCTTCTTTAAATCTTCAGAGGAATAGATCTCAATTATTCTCATCCTCTCAAAATGTTCATAGGCTCTGTACTCAGCTCCGGAAAAAATATCAGTTAGAGCTTCAGATCCTTCATCTTTAAATGTGGAAGAGAGGCAGAGAAGTGAAGCATCAAATATACCTCTGAAATGAATATCGAGGTCATCCAGTATATTTCCGCATTCCCCGTCAACAAACATCTCCCTGTTAATCTTTATACGATTCCAGAGTAAAATCCTCTTTTCAGGCGGCTCATGGCGGATGAAAAGGCCCTCATTGAGCACCTGTTTTGATGGCTTTGCCAGTTTGGTTATGCATGCCGGATCTTCACTGCTCATCTAAAAGCCTCCAAGAAAAGTTTTCATCTCTTCATCAATTCTGTCATGTAGAAATTTTGCAGAACTGGCATATCCTGATATTTTTATTATGGTTTCAGAGCCTGCCTTATTATCTGTTATTGATATCTCTATCTTTGCCTGCCCTTTCTTTGTGGAGGCAGCATACCGGACAAATCCATTATCTCTGAATTCATACTGGGCATTTATCTTGGCCATTATGTAGCCCAGAAATTTTTCAATTACATCCCTGCCGGCAGATGAGTGGTATCTAAGCACTTCTTCACGGGCTTTAATCTCAGGCTTATGGGTGTTTGCTTCAAATACCTGGACCTGCTCCTTTCCGGCATCAAGCCTTGAGTATAAGTCATCCAGAAATGAGTCAATATTCTTATCTTTAAACCGTATAACTATTCCTTTTTCCCGGGCAATATCTGCTTTATCACGCCATCTCTCAATTGTATAATCAATTCGTTTGCGTTCGGCATCGGAGAAGTAATCCACGAACACAATATAATCCATATTATTTATTTGGCGGGTGGACATATATAATTGTCTCCATATGGGATGTGGTTTCAGAGCGAATAATATTAAACATCCGAATTGGAGAAATATTTATTATGTTGTAAAAACAACATTATGAATGGTGATTGAACTGAATATCCTTACAACACCGCATAAAAATCCGGGGAACAGACTAATATCAGGGGATCTGAGGGGAGAGGAGCTTAAACTTAAAAAACGGATAAATCTCTCAGCCAAAGGATTTGAGGGAATTATTGATGATTTAAACCAGATCCTCTTTATGGATGTCGCTGAATCAGATGGAGATCTCGGTGAGACTGAAAAACAGCTTATTGAGGCATGGAGCGGTGTTGAATCGGGATCAATCAATACCGGGGATGCAGAATATCTCCTTTCAGTTGAAAAAAATCCTGAAAAAAGTTTTGATGAAGATAACTGACAGGAGTTATGAATAATGAGAATTTTCCAGTTTAAAGGCAAAAATAAAGAACTCTACGAGCTTCCGCTCAATGTCTTAAAAATCCGTGATGTTCACCTCTCAAAAAAATCTGATGAACTCGGTTACGAGATTTTCCTGATTGAGGATCGCATCAAAGAATTATACAAAGAAGCAGGAAATTCAGAGACAGAGAGTGAAGAGGTCAGTATTGCCAGACGGATTGAATCGCTGATATACAGAAGAGAGATCAAACTCAGTTCACAGATAAGCCTTGAAAATGAATACAGGGCACTTTCAAACCTGATTGTCTTAAAAGAGCATGAAAACGATCTCAAAAATGCCGGCATCTGGAACAGTCTTTCAGGGGCAAATCCGGAAAGACTGGAATCGTGGCTCTCCAGAATGAATCTGAGGGATAAGGATCACAATGGCATTATTGGCGAAATTATCAGTATAACATCTGAATCTGCGGATATTAGAGATGATGAGATAGATGGGGGTCTTGAGCATATCCTCAAAAATATAAAATCAGTCAGAAATGGTGATTTAGATCCAAAAAATGCAGTTCCTGAAAGAATGCACGATAATTTCCGGCCATAATCTAAGAGATTAAATGAGTGACATATCAGACATTACTGAAAATCCTTTAATTGGGTGTGAGTTATGCGAGTTATATCCGGAAAAACTGATGGGCAATATCAGGGGAAAAGAACAGATATGAACAATTCATGGGAAGAGCAAATATTGAACAGGAGTGAAAAAATATCTGAATATTCACTTCTGATGTTTAAGCCGAAATTTTTCCGGCAGTTAAACGGGTGGGTGAGGGTATTTGCAGGGGGAATCTGTTAAAGGGGCTATCTTCACCGGAAAAACCCTGAAGTACGGTCTGTTTAACAGGCCGTACCCTGACAGCCGGAGATTGTTATGGGGCAGGCAGAATGAAGATTTCTGTCTTTTTACTGATTCAGGGGGAATCAGTTTCCCGGATTTTTATTACTTCAGATCTGCCTGATGTCAAAATATCAGAGTTGGTGCAGGAAAAAAACTTATTTCAAAAATATTATCCTGAAAGGGGCATAAACACCATATATAAGATTTGTGGGATTTAAAATGCCGGTCAGATATTTCAGGGGGAGAAGAGGGGAGTATTTTCATGAGCTTGAACAGATAAAAGAAGTTGCAGGGGTTCTTGAAGGAGAGTTTAAGGACGAAAATGTATTTCTTTTAACAAATATAAAACTTGCAAAAACTGAGATTGACTGCATAATCCTGACTGTGAACGGGCCTGTAATTCTTGATCTAAAAAACTACTGTGGAACTGTTTATGGTGACGATTATCCACAGAAACCCTGGAAAGTTGTCACAAATTCCGGAGAGGAGACTGAGCTCCACAGAAATCTTTTTGACCAGTTAATAACCCAGAGGGGGGAATTTAACCGGCAGTATCAGAAGATCAGGGAGAAACATTTTGGATATATTGATCAGAAAGAAGCAGGAAGAATTGCAGCGTGGGGATATTTCAGAAAGGGGAGCACTTACCCTGACGGGCAGATCGACAAGTGGGAATTTCCCTGGTTTGCGGTTGTCACTGCTGACTCTCTTGCTGAAAGGCTCTGTTATAACAATACCGGATATGAACTTCTCGATGAGGAACTTGAGGTCATCGTAAAAGAACTTTATCTTGATGAATATGATTTTGATGTCCGTAAAAAAACAGTTCCTGACGGACAAATACCTACTAACATAAATGGGGGATCTAACGATGAAAATACGGATTTTACGGGTGTTTTTTACCCGGACGATCCTTTGGCATCTGGTATAATATCCATATCACCAGATGATGAACCAACAACTGACACAATATCCATACCGGAAGAATATGGACAAATATCCGGTATAATACCTATAACACCAAAAGAAAATTCACCATCATCAGATACAGGATTAGAATCCATCCGGAATAAAATGCCTGAAGAGAAGAATCCTGAAAGAATAATTCCAAAGAATAATTTCCTCCCGTCATTCAGAATTCCGGAGGACAACTCAGGCGAACCTCCGGTTGCTGAAGGATTTACATCAGAAGATATTACAGAGAGGCCAAACCCGCTTTCTGATGACCAGAAAAAGGCAGTTTTGTCTGACAGCAGAAAAGTGAGGGTTATTGCCGGAGCCGGCACAGGCAAGACAGAAGTAATTACAAGGAAGATACTTCACCTTCTTTTGGTACAGAAAGTCCCGCCTTCATCCATTGTAGCATTTACATATACAAAAAAAGCTGCCCGCAGTATGAAGGGCAGAATCTACGAACAGATTGAAAACCTTGCCGGAGAAGAAGCCTGTGCCAGACTGGGAGAGATGTACGTCGGCACAATTCACGGATTCTGCCTCAAACTTCTTCAGCAGAACTGTGGTTACAGGAATTACACTGAACTTGATGAACATAAAGAGATGGCATTTCTTCTCCGGACAGGCTGGAAATTTCTAAAGACTGACAGAGGTAATTATGCGGGTGAATGCAATAAATTCCTCAATTCACTTAATATCTATTATTCTGAACTTATTGACCCCTCAAAACTTGAAAGAGAAGCACCTGAATTTTCAGAATGGGTAAAATCCTATGAAAACGAGATGACAAAGTTCAGGTTACTCTCCTATAACAGAATGGTTGATCTTGCTGTCAGCCATATAATGGAAAAACCTGAAATCATCAGAAATATAAGGCATCTTATAGTTGATGAGTACCAGGATATAAACCATGCACAGGAGAAACTAATTAAACTGATTGGATTTTTGGCAAATCTCTTTGTGGTGGGGGATCCAAGGCAGACAATTTACCAGTGGAGAGGTTCAGATGATAAATGCTTTGAGAATTTCGGGAAGGATGCGCAGTCATTGTCCCTCAGTAATAACCGCCGCAGTGGAAGAGAGATCATAGATTTCTCAAACAGCATTGCAAAGAAATCTGTTAAAAATTATGATGATCTGATTCCGGTACGTGAGTCGGAATCAGGAGTATTAATTATTGAGAACAATACTGATCTTTCAGAGGCAAAATGGATTGCAAAGCAGATAAAAAGATATGTGGACTGTGGTAAGTGCAGGTACAGGGATTTTGCAGTCATTTTAAGGTCTGTCAAAATATCTGCACCATTAATTATCAAAACATTCAGGGAAGAGGAAATTCCGGCGATAATTGCAGGCAATGTAAACCTTTTTAACAGTCCTGAGGTAGAGGGCATTGCCAAAATTATAATCTGGTTTGATAATGACGGGTACTATAAGAAGAAAAAACGGGATTATTTCATCAATGGCGATGACCTTTTATTCTCCGGAATTTCGGACTGGAAAGGGGCTGCCGGAGAGATATTTTCTGAAAATTATGAGAGTAAAATCCGTGCATTAAAAAAAGTAGTATTATCCGGAGGTTTTCCGAATCTCATTGATATTTATTATACTCTGCTTGAAATTCTGGGATATAAATCCCTTAACCCCGAAAATCCGGATGAATACACAATAATTGCAAACCTTGGCCGGTTTTCAGAACTTTTAAACGATTTTGAATCGGCAAACCGCATGGGCGGCTCACGATATCCGGTTGAGAACATACTCTCATGGCTGACTGAATATATCAATGCCTATGCCGCTGACAGTTACGGCGTTCAGACTTCCGATGATGTAAAATCTGCCGAAGCCGTTCAGATTGTGACAATACATCAGGCAAAAGGACTTGAATGGCCGGTTGTGTTCGTCCCTTCAATGAATCAGGGAATATTTCCATCAACAAAGAAAGGAGGTATAAAGGAGAAGTTAATTCCCTCCGGACTTTATGATGCCGAAAGATATGAAGGAAGCATGGAATCGGAGAGAAAACTCCATTACGTTGCCTCAACAAGAGCAAAGGATCTTCTGGTCCTCAGCTATTATGCTTACTATAACAATAAAAGCAAAGAACCCGGACTATTTATAAAAGATGCACTTAAAACAGGGGCATTTCCATTCATAAACGACAGGGAGAACCTGCCCGACATTGAAATATTATCAGTTCAGGAGAATGATGAAAATCTCATCTATACTGTCGGGGAACTTGTAAATTACAGAAGATGCCCCTATATGTTCAGGCTCAGATCTGTTCTGGGATATCAGTCAGGGATTGCAGATATGATTGGCTATGGTAATGCCCTTCATCACTGCCTCTACGAAGCTGCGGAAGAGATCAAAAACGGCAGCCATCCGGTTAACGCCGTTGTACACTCGGTTGATTCACGATTTACAATGCCTTTTGTAAACGAAGAGAAGCTTAATAAAATTAAATCTTCTGCAAAAAAACAGCTTGCACGGTTTGCAAGTGAAAATGAACAGGATATGAGGGTCATTAAAAATGTTGAATCTAAGGTGGAATTTCCTGCCAACGGTACAACGATCTCCGGAAGGGCAGACATCATACTCAAAGACGGCGAGGGAATTGAGGTCAGGGACTACAAAACATCAGATACAGTTGCCACAGATGAGGAAGTTGCCTTTCAGGTTCAGTTATATTCGCTTGGATTTAATAGTGCAGGTGAAAAAGTGAATGCCGGCTCTGTAGCCTATATTAAAGACTGCATACTCAGAGATGTCGATGTCAGTGATGAAAGCCTCACCAATGCAAAAGATATGGCTGTTGATTATATCCAAAAGATTGGCAGCCAGGAGTTCTGCCCAAATCCGGGGGAGATATGCAGGAGATGTGATTATAAATCCATATGCAGATGGAAGGAAGGAGAGATTGACCATCCGCGGTTTTATGGCATTGATAATGACGGAAAATATGGCAGTAGTTATGAAAAAGCCGGCAAACATTGCACAATGGATAATGAGACTAAAAGCAAAAACTATGCGGACCGGACAGATATGAAATATTCACCAGTAAAATCCGGAACCGGCAGTGCTGTTGATGACAGGAACAATAATCCAGAATCTGATAATTATAGTCAGATAATTTCTGCATGTGATGCATTATTAAATGAACTGCACAGTGCCAGCCCTCCTTCCTCACTGAAAGCCCTCTCAGAACTGAGAAGATATACTGAAGGTGAGGCAGAAATAAAGGCGAAGAGGTTATATGACCGGATAAAATTAAGGGTTGACAATAAAATCCCTATTCTTCCGGACGAGATTGTCTCTGCCGGAGAAAGTCTTGCTGATATGATGCTCAGAAGATGAAGTTTACCTGATGCACTGTTACTAATTAATATTCAGTCAGATTTTTTCACTTTTTATTGCTCTTCCTGCGTGCTCTGCTCAATCAACCTGAATTTTATGTGATATGAACATTTATGTGGCATATGTGATACGCATAAACCGGACATTTATGGTAAAATATAACCCAGATATATAGGACACTTAAAAAACAGATGTATGTATATACATAAATTAAAGATAGAGGAAGATTTTGATTTCAATACTTATCATAGATGATAAACCGCCTGTAGTTGATATTGAAGAAATTGTTACTGACAGGAATTATCCCTTCAGGTTAAAAACAATTACAGAGATTCAGGAAGCCCTGAAAGAGATAAAGAGCAATAATCCGGATATAATTATAATTAACAGCAGAAAAAGCGATCTTAATGTTCATAATTTATTAAGGGGAATAAAAAAAGAACTAAAGCCAATCCCGCATATAGTATTAATCTCCAGTTTTAAACCGGAATTTATCAGTGAATGTGTAAGTCATGGGCTGAATATCCACCTGATTAATGAGGATAACACGGAAGAGGAACTGAGAAAATTAAACTTATTTCTCAGTAAATATTCAGAACTTTACGAGGAGAGAAATATTAAATCATTAAAAGATGCAAAATACCGGTCTCTGTTAGAGTCAATGGATGATTCAATTTACATGGTTGACTCCGACTGCCGTTACCTCTACATGAATAGAAAGCATCTCATGCGTCTTGGGAAATCAAGTGAACTGTACAGAGGAAGGAGATATCAGGACTTCCATGCCGAATCTGAATACAGAAAATTTTCTGAGATCATCAGCAATGTTTTTGAAACCGGAAAAATTTTCCGGGAAGAGTACAACTGTGACAGATTCAGGTTAAACAGAACCTTTACTCCGGTCAGTAATATTGAAGATGACAGTGTGGTTGCAGTAAATATTGTATCCAAAAGAAGGGGTCCGTCCGGCAGAGAAGGTACAGGTAATACTGAAGAGAATGATACAGGTACTGAGGAAGAGGACAAATCAGTATATGTAGTTGACAGAGAATGCCGGTATTTATCTATAAACCAGGCACATCAGGAGAGGCTTGGGCTGAAACCTGAATATATATACTCTGGAAAGAGATATGCGGAGTTTCATCCGGAAGGAAAAAGTGAATCCTTTGCAGAAATTATAACAAAAGTATTCTCTGACGGTGATTATTTCCTTGATGAGTACAGCTGCTGTGAAAACCATTTTTCCAGAAGATTCTGCCCGGTAAAAGATCCTGAGACTGATAAAGTCATTGCAGTGACTGTGATCTCCTCCAATATAACCAGCCGGAAGATCTCAGAAAAAAGCCTGATTGAATCAAATAAAAAACTTAACCTCTTAAACAGCATAACCAGGCATGACATACTGAATAATCTGACAGCTTTACAGGGCTATCTCGAAATTTTAATAGAAGATGCTCCGGATGAGAAAAACCTGAAATATTTCAGGATTATGAAAAAAGCCTCAGATTCAATACAGGACCAGATCTCCTTCTCTAAAGACTATCAGGATATAGGGGTTGAAAAACCCGTATGGCAGGATGCTGATGAGTTAATAAGAAAATCCTCTTTATCATTATCTATGGGAAAGATTGCAGTACATTCAGATTTAAGTGGACTCAGGATTTTTGCAGACCGGATGGTTGAGAAAGTATTTTATAATCTCATCCAGAATGCAGTATCATATGGGGGTACAATCACTGAGATTAATTTTACTGCAACCGAAAAGTCTGATGAATTAATAATATTGTGCAGAGATAATGGCACCGGCATTCCGGATGAAGAGAAGATGAAAATATTTCAGAGAGGATATGGCAAAAATACCGGACTGGGATTATTTTTATCAAAGGAGATATTATCAATAACAGGAATATCAATCATGGAAAGTGGAACCTATGGAGAAGGGGCATGTTTTGAAATTAAAATCCCACGTCTGGTATATTCATTCAAATGATGTGTACAGAGCAGGAAGAGAGAAAAGCAGTTCTGACAGAGAATAATATATCTCCTGCCGGTGCAGGTACAAACGAAATCTGTGAGTACATAGCTGTATTTGACTTTTCAGCCATACATATTTCCACACTTCAGAAAAAAGATACTATAATTTTCAATACAGGAGATGAGAATAATCACTGACAATTTTAAAGATATAAACCTGGAATTTAATTTCAAAAGAAGAACCGGCAATCCTGTCATTCTTTTTTACATCAATAATATAGAATATATGATTGTTCCCGCTTTTGCTGAGGATCTCTTATCCGGAAAAACAGAGAGGGCAGATGTCTGGAAAGGTTCAAAAAAACCCGGATATCTTAGTATAACCGGAGATAAATCCGGCAGTGGCAAAAGAGAGCTTGAAATTCATATAAAAGATGTTATTTACAGAGTACCATTGGAAAATTTCTCTTCTGTCATTGAGAATGAGAGTAAAATACATGGCAAAATTGACCTTGAAGAGGTAATTAAGAAGAACAAAGAGCAGACCCTTATAATTGAAAAGGAAAATAAAGTCCGGAAATTAAAAGAAAATGCCCGGAAGTCTGAAGGAAAAATAAAAAATTCCAGGAGATATGAGGTAATAGATTTCAGCGGAGATATCCCCGGACTGATAAAATCCTTAAAGGCAAATTCCATGTTTAAAGCCGGAATTGTTGAAGAGAAGATTATTGAAGAAAAACCTGCTGTATTTGAAAATCCACACCACTGTGTTTATAAAATCTATGAATTCCTTAGAAATGAAGGCATTCAGCTATATAGTCACCAGACTGAGACGATTGAACATGCCATTAATGGCAGAAACGTAATCATCACAACACCAACTGCAAGCGGAAAATCACTTGCATTCATGGTTCCGATAATCAACTCAATAATCAATAACCCAAAATCAAGGGCATTGCTGATCTATCCGACAAAGGCTCTGATATCCGACCAGTTAAAATCAATACGTGAGATGGTTGGAAAGATAGATCCGGCAATAAAGGTTGAAAAATATGACGGGGACACAAAACCTGATGAAAGAAAGAGAATCCGGCAGAATAAACCCTCAATATTAATAACAAATCCTGATATGCTGCATATAGGAATATTGCACAATCATAAACAGTGGTCGTTTCTCTTCTCAAACCTAAGTTACGTGGTGATGGATGAGGCACATACATACAGGGGTGTATTTGGTTCACATATTGCTCTTCTTACAAGAAGGCTGAAACTTATTGCAGGAAGATATAACTCTGATCCAAATTTTATTCTCTCATCCGCAACCATTGCAAACCCTGTAGAGCATGCAGAAAACCTGACAGGAGAGAAATTTGTCCTTGTTGATAAAAACGGTTCAAAGACAAACGAAAAGACATTCATATTCTATCAGGCAGATAAACCGTCACAGGTAAAACAGACCGCTGAACTGCTTGCATATCTTTCATCTTCCGGTATTCAGACGCTCTGCTTTGCAAAGACCAGAAGGTCCACAGAACTTATTGCAGATGCGGCAAAGAAGATCGTCAGGGAAGAGAGTACATATAACTCCACAAAACCCTGCAAAATTGTATCCTACCGGTCAGGGTACCGCTCAGGTGAAAGAGCAGAGATCGAAGCCGGGATAAAATCCGGGAAAACAATGGGGATTTCTTCAACAAATGCACTTGAACTTGGGATAGATATAGGCTCTCTTGACTGTGTAATTATCTCAGGCTATCCGGGTTCAATAATGTCCACCTGGCAGCAGGCAGGGCGTGCAGGAAGAAAGTACAGTTCTTCACTCGTTATATTTATGGGATTTAACAACCCGCTTGAGAAATTTATAATCAACAATCCGGATGAATTCTTTAATAAACCAAGTGAACATGCAACGATAGATACCTCAAACAAATATATCCTGACTGACCACCTCATCTGTGCACTGATGGAAAACGGGGAGCTTTCAGCAGAGCATAACAGCATATTTAACTGTGATATAGATGAAAAATTAGAGAAAGCAGCAGCATCGGCATTTTATAAACACCTGATTAAAAAAGACAAAAATAAGTGGTATCCTGTTGAAAAAAAGCATATTCAGGGCGATGTTCAGATCAGAAACGGGACATCCGGTGAAACATTCAAAGTTATCAGCCGGAATAAAGTAATAGAGACATTATCTAAAGAGCAGGTATATCGTGAAGGGCATGAAGGTGCAATTATACTTCATGGTGATGGCAGATATCGTGTTTCTAAACTTGACTTAAAAACTCACAGTGTATATGTCACAGAAGAGAATACCGAAAATCATACCATTGCTGAATCTGATATAACTGTTAAAACTGGCCGGATTTTAAATAAAATTCCGGTGGGAAAACTTGAGATAAACTTCAGCCAGATGATAGTGCAGGAGAGATATACAAAATACTCAGAACATGACTACAAAGGAAAGATATCTGAGTATTGCCTGAATCTTCCTCCGGTATCAATAGAAACAAAAGGGCTGTGGTTTACAATCCCAAAAGAGGCTATAGATAAATCAGGACCGGACCTGAAAACATCTGAGATCCTCAAAGGGTTAAAAGGCGTTGAAAATATACTCTCTGTTGTGATTCCGCATTTTGTCCTCTGTGATCACAATGATATAAGGTGTGCTGTATATGATAAATACGGACCGAAAAACGAGGCGACAGTCATAATATTTGACAATTACATGGGTGGTGTCGGATTATCTGAAAAAGCACAGAAGGAGTTGTACAATATTTTAAAGATGGCACTCAACATTGTCCAGAGCTGTAAATGTAAAAACGGGTGCATTTCATGTATATATTCGTATAATGACGCAGAAGAGCGTAGACCTGACAAAGAGATGACCATAACAATCCTGAAAGATCTGTTACAGCAGTTTAAATGTCAGGAATAATAACAATAATAACGACAACAATAATAATAATGGTAATAATGATGGTGGCAATAATCCCATACAACCCAATTTTTTTATCCTGAGTCTGGTTAATTCACAGGGGCAATAGTTTTAGTCACTAAATACACATACTGATACATTTAGGTTGTGTTTATTATGGCTCGTCATTTTTCTTTGCCGTCAGTAATTCTGATATTAACCATATGTTTAATATTCAGCATTCAGCCGGTTTTGGCAGAAACATCGTTAACAGATGAGAATAATTCAATTTTTACGGGAGTAAAATATCAGACCGGTCAGACTGATAATTTATCCGATTTAAGTTCAAAAGATTTTGATTTGGATACAAATCAAAGTTTAGCATTGGAATTAACCGAAGAATCCAGAATTATTACCGGCACTGTAAACGAAATGCCGGATAACAATACTCTGGCAGCAGATATTGAAGACTTCAGTCCGGAAAACGGGTTTGATACTGAATCTGAAGTTTTCTCCGGACAGATGTCAAATGCAGTTAAGAGCAGTGATAAGCCGGAAACCTGCACAAATCAGCTGCTGATGCAGAAGAGAACATTCGATGGTGCTCTCCCCTACATTGAGAACAGAACTGTCTGGTATGTTGATGCGAGCGCGCCTGAAGGTGGAGACGGTTCAAAGGCAGAACCTTTCAGGCAGGTCCAGACAGCACTTGATGTCTGCAATGCCTCTGAAAAAAATACCATCCTCATAGCCCATGCCGGAGGAATTTTGTATGACAGATTTGTTGTGGAAATTCCGGACGTTATCATCCGTTCAGAATCCGACAGTCCAAAAGAATATCCGACAATATCAGATCCTGAAAACACCGGGGTTATTATTTCGGCTGACAACGTCTGGCTCTGTAAACTAATAATTACAGAATGCAATGCCACTTATGAAGTTCCGGACATGGGTAGATCCGGAGGAGGAATTTTTGTTCATGACTGTGCAAATACAGAAATTAAGCGCTGTACTGTCATCAACAATACCGCAGAAACGGGTGCCGGCATATCATTTTACAATGCAGAGGGTGCCATAAGGGGAACTGATTTATCAGGGAACTATGCTGATACAGGTGGCGCTGTATTGTTATTCAACAGTTCTGTATGGATCTCCAATTCCACAATTCATGAAAATGTCGGCTTTGAAGGTGCCGGTATTGTCGTATATGATAGTATCTCCGAAATTCATAATTCTGAGATATATTATAATACTGCATTATCGGGCTCCGGAGTTCTCTTCATAAATTCAGAAAATAGAATTTTCAATTCTGATATTTCATATAACCTTGCAATAATTGGTGGTGGAATCCTTGATGTGGCCAGTCTGACATCAGTCCATTGGTGTGATGTCAATTATAACCATGCATATATTGGCGCCGGAATCTATAGTGCTATTTCAGAGACAGAGCTGCACGACACTGATTTCTATAGCAATATAGCTGACAAAGGTGCAGGGTATGCAGGTGATGCAAGTGAAGACAGAATCTACTCGTGCAATTTCACCGGAAATTATGCTTATTCGGGTGCGGGAATTGCAATAACTAACGGAGATTCTGAGATCTGCGGAACAGATATACAATACAACAGAATATTGAGAGATACAGATAATAATGATTCAGTATTCCATCTTATTCAGGAGAAACTCAATATTCCGGAGGGAACAATTTATCAGGACTGCATATCCAGTCAGTATTTTGATGAAAATTTAATGCAATATCTTTCAGTTCCGGAGATCTCTGAAGATATAGGTGTGCAGTCAGGTGTTGGTATTCTTATAGAAGAATCTGAGAACATTACAATCTGCAACAATCTTATTAGATTCAATGCTCCGACAGAGAACCAGACCTCATTAATAGTTGGCGGCGGAGTTGCACTAATGGACTCCAGCGGCTGTATTTCAGATAATACAATTAACAGTAATTCTGCTGACTATGGTGCGGGAATATTCTGTATGAATTCAACCACCAGCATTACTGACAATAATGTCAGAAATAATAACGCCACAATGATCGGTGCGGGTATATGCCAGATGGCAGGAGTGGCAGAGATATCCGGCAACAGAATTTCTAAAAATAATGCTACAGGATTTGGTGCCGGAATTCAGACTGTTACAGGAAAAACTATAATCCGGGACAATATTATTAAAATTAACAAGGCAGGAGAGGGCGGAGCAGGCATATGCCAGATAGGCGGTAAATCCAGAATTATTGATAATACTATATCTTCAAATGATGCCGGAAACGGAACAGAAATTATCTCTGGTGGCGGAGGTGTAATGGTTGCCGGACTGTATATTGATCCTGAATTATTATCAGCTCCTGAAAAACTGTCTGAGATATTGAATAATCCGGACTCAGAGTTTTTCACCGGAAATATTGCAGATTATATAACTGAAACAGCCGGAACCGACATTTACATTAATGAAGAAGAACTCTCCGAAGATCCTGATCTCTTCTGGGATATATACTCTGATGATGATCTGGATGCAGATGATGATCTCTTTTTATCCTCAGATATTGCAGCAGATTCAGATGGTTTAACATTGACTGCAAAGGCAACATTCAGAAGGAATACAATTGAAAGCAATTCAGCAATCACCGGAGGTGGAGGTGTTAAAGTCTTAGGCTCGAAGGTGAAATTTAAGAAAAATATAATTGTTGACAATAGTGCCAATAGGGGAGGTGCGGCAGACATAATTGCATCACGGGCATTATTTGACTCTGATAAAATCAGGAAGAACGATGCAGTGCGTGGTGGTGGATTAAGTCTTATAGCTTCACAGTGCTCAGTTGGATTTACAAAACTGAAGAATAACAACGCAACATCATACGGCGGTGGTCTCAGTTCAATTGGTGGGCAGTTGTTCATTTATGAAGGAGAGATATCCGGCAACTATGCCGGAACAGGCGGTGGAGGAATTAATTTACTTGAATGTTGGGTGAACTATTACGGAGGAGTAATTTGTGGCAACTCGGCTCCGGGAAGCGGAAACTTATCCGGCGGAGGTGGAATTAATATCATTGGTGCAGCCTACTCTGGAGAAGCAGCCCGTGAAATCAGTGACGCAGCAGGAATAACATCTGATACTGCAATTCAGGAGATCAATAATGATTTAATTCACCTGACTCTGGCATCTTCAGAAGATGACGGGTATCTACAGCCGGACATTAATTCCGAAGATGGAGTTATAATGCGTAATAATATATACAGTGCAATTATTGAGAACAATACTGCCAGTTCCGGTGGTGGAATTAACATAATTGGTTCTGAATATGAAAATATAATAGGATGCTATGTTTCAGACAACACAGCCACTATATCCGGCGGAGGAATATCTCTTGTTGCCTCAAATGATACCAGAATTGTGGAGACAACAGTTTCAACCAATAGTGCACCCGAAGGTGACGGCATATATATTCAGGATTCACGCGGCTTTACTGAGTATAACAATATCTTCATGAATAAGGAAAATATCCTTGCAAAATCAACAGAAGCTGCACCATTTGCATGGGATGCTTTACTAAACCATACAATATATAAGGCATTTACAGTTACAGGCAGCCCTTACGGCGGAGGAAGCGTATGGGCAAAACCAGACGGCACAGGAATGTCACAGACCTGCACTGACGCTGACCTTGACGGAATCTGTGACTCGTGTACATATACTGTCAATGATACAGATGGCACAATAGTCGGTGTTGATGAACTGCCACTCTATTACAACCCGGAATATGGTACACTCATTGTGTTAACAGAACCTGAAGGTGCAGAGATAGAAATTGACGGAAAGACTTACGGGCGTGAGTCAGATGCAGGATATTATATGCCCGCCGGAAATTATTCTGTTAATATAACCCTTCAGAATTACTTTGATGCACCATTATATACAGTACCTGTGAAAACCGGAGAGATAGAATATATTGAATACAGTTTCACAGATATTCCGAAATTCCGTTCAACCGGTTCAGGACATGCTCCTTTAAACTTTGTGGCAGATGCAACCAAAACTTCAGCAGACCTGAAATCATGGAAGTGGCATATAGTTTCTCCGGACGGAACAGATCATTCATATGATGGAGGCAGTGTGCAGACTTATCTCAATGACACAGGCAATTACACAGTAACCCTTGATGCAGTATGGGACAGTAAAACAACCACATCGGTCCCTAAGATTATCCGTGTAATGGAGGCACCGCCGGAACCAAAGGCTTCAGAGAAGGCAGGTACTAAAATAAACGGCACAAGGACAGAAACCCTTCCTGATGGTTCACAGGTTATTTTCATAAATACAAGCAAAGCCGGCAATGTTACGACAACCAATGACGGCATTGTAGTAGAGAAACCGGATGGGACAAAGATCGAAATAAAGACAAATGAAACACCCTCTAAATCAGGAGGCAGTGTTTCAGGACAGGTAACATCCGTAACTATGCAGCAGCCTGAACTTAACGCATTACTCGGCAGCGGACTTGGTAATGCCTCAGTCGGTGTTTCAATGACGATGGATGAATATGATGGAGATGCCAGTGTATCAACAGAGATCTCAGCCGGATGTGCTGATGATGCAAGGAATGCCTTCTCAGTTGCAGTGCCAGGCTTAAAAGATGTAGCATATACCATTTACTTCACAAAATCCGGCTTTGACAATAGTTCTGCAATATCTGAGGCCACCATAAGCTTCTCAGTCAATACCTCGTGGGTAAATTCAATGGGCGGCCCTCAGAGAATTACCATTGTCAGGTGGAAGGATGACGGAATGAGTGAGAACATCAACCCGACATATCTTGGAATTTCAGGCACTGAATCACTCTTCAAAGTGACAACAGACGGATTTTCAGTCTATGGCGTTGCCGGATTTTCAGTACAGTCATCATATGAAAGCAGCAGGGATGATGACAACTCTGTAGGCATCACTGATGCAGAGAATCTCGCAACCGGAAAAACGGTGGCGCTTACGATGAGCAGCTCTGCTTTTACAGGAATTGCACTCACTCCGGTAAAGGAGATACCTGATCTGAGAATTACTGCACAGGTTATGAACAATCCTGAGAGCGGTATGGGAGTTCCGGAAGGCGGCAATGCAGCAGTTATGGAATATGTAAAGACAGTTCTGTATTATACAACATCTGCGTCCCTTGAAAATGTGGCATATACAGCAGAAATTCCGGAAAAATGGCTGGAAGAGAACAACAGTTCACTCCCGGAAATCTGGTATTACAATGAATCAGCACTTTCATGGAATATGCTTGAAATTCTGAATATTACAGAAGAGAACGGAAATAAAATTGTAACAGTAAAAGCAGAGATGCCCGGATTCGGATGGTTTGCAGTCGGATCAGTGACAGATGAATTTATCACCGGAGAAACCCTGCCATTTGGGCCGGGACCTGTAATCCCGTCAGAAGTTCCGGATAAGACAGTAAAGCCGGAGTCCACAAAACCTGCGGAACCAGCCGGAACTGAAAAGACTGAGACCCCAGAAGCAACAGCAACACCAACACCAACACCACTTCCGGGAACTGTTGTATTAACCGGCATCTCTCTTGCAGCAGCATTTATTCTGCTTAGAAGAGAGCATTAACCCGGAAATTCCGTATTAATAAATCATAAACAGACAACAAACTCCCTGCAAAAAAGCAGGAGAGATCAATTATAATATTTTTTAAACCAGCACAGTATCATCGATCTGATAATTGGAAGTGGAATTTCTCTTAAAAAACAAGATTGTTAATAACATCAGTAACAATACCCTTAATGGGATAACAGGATTATTTATGATGAAAGAGCTTATGGACACTCTTTTAGGGGAAAAACCGGAGAATGACATATTTAAAATTTCATATCAATATGCAGAAGAAGATTATCAAAATCTTACTGCATTCATGGAGAATGAATATGATCCTGAGATAATCTTAGGCAGGCTTACAAAAGAACGCAAAAGGCTTCAGAAACTTAAATACTTAAGAGAGATTGTTATTTTTTCTGACCGGAAATTCAGCCTCAACAATGAGGAGAGATTGAGGGAAAAAGAAATTTTAAAGGCAGAAGATAGATTATTCAGATTCGCAGTGATGAGGGATCAGGGCATAGCTTCAAATCCGAATATAAATCCTGAAGAGTTTAAAGAGTGGATAGAAATACTACTTCCGGGAAAAAAAGATAACAGGCAGAATTTTCTGGACTCGCCTGAAGAATTTATCAGAATTTCAAAGAAGATCATCAGAAAAAATGATGAAGAGTCTTTCCTTTGGTTATATTCGTACATTCATGAATATATTGATATCTGCCCGAAAAAATACCTTGAAAATGGAATATTCGGAAAATTCATGAGATCCATTATTGGGGTAATATTCTTTTCAAAATCAGCTGAAAATCCGGATTACAATAATATTTTGAGGCTGGCGGGTTTTTTTGCGGCAACATATCTCTTTGATGACATACTGGACGATGCAGAATACAGAAAATCTGAGAAAGAGGATTACTACCAAAATGTCCTGAATATTTTAAACGCCGGAAAATCCAATGAAATTATTTATTCCTCAGATCCGCTGATGGCTTTTTCAGAATCTGCATTTGCCGGAATGTGTGATATTCTTGATGATAAAAGAGGCAGTATGGTTGCACAGTCATATCTTGCTATTGCAGAAGCAACTGAGGCAGGTTCTCAGTGGAATTACAGTACACCGCTTACAGATAGTGAGATATACTCAATTGCCGCTATAAAAGCAGCATATACAAGAATTATTCCGGCAATTCTTGGTGGTCATGAAATTGATGAGATATTTTTGTCACACTGCATGAGAGGCGGACTGATATATCAGCTTACAGATGACCTCCGGGATATAACTGATGACATAACAGAAGGCAGTATAACGCCTTTCAATTATTTCCGCTATGGCAAAACAGAACAGGAGATCCATCCGGTGGAAATTTTCCTTGCAGCAGTAAGCAGAATGTCTGCTGAAAATCTGAAAGATATTCCTGATGCAGAAGACCTCTGGATTATGCGGATAACGCATTCAATCCGGCTATTAAAGCTCAAATCAGGTGAAGAAGACCTTAATATACTTTTTAATGAGATGAATTTTCCGGATGGAAAAATCAAAGAAGAACTTCTAATGATTGCCGGATGCAGTGATGTCATTATCGACATTGAAGCTGAAACTGCAAAAATACATTCGGAAATTGCCGTTAATATACGGGGCGGGTGGAGTAAAAATCCCGTTTTCGGCCATTAAGAGTGTCCGGATTTAACAAAACCCGGAAAAGTTCAGATAAAAAGATGTGGCAGTAATGATTCAGGCAGTACTGGATAACCTTAACGGATATAACGAAGATGAAAGCCTGTATGATGTATCCCACAGATATCTCCTCCATGATTTTGATGATCTGCTGAATTATGGCAGGACTGCATATAATCCGGAAATTATCACTAAAATTATCCAGTCTGAGAGAAGATGGCTTAAAAAGCGGTATTTTATACACAATGCCCTAAAATCCACAGATAAAATCTTCAAAACAGATACAGACAGTCTGATAAAATATTCTGAAATGTACAGTGAAGCTATAAATTATTACAGGTATGCCTCAGTCAGGGATAAAGGAATAATCAGGCAGAATAAAGAGATTAAAGCCTTTAAAAAAGATCTGAAAGATAAATATTTCAGGTTCGGAAATTCCGGAAAGATAAGCGGAAATAATGAACTTTTAGACCCGGAAAAACTTGCTGAAATCTGCTGTGAAATGGCAGGAATCTCCGTTGATGATACCGCACTTATCAAAGATGAAATTACAGAATTTATCAGAAACTGTCCGGAATCTTACATTAAAAAAGGGCTGTCTGCAAAATATATCGGTTCTATGTTTGGAGTTGTAAAATTTGGTTATGACAGCAAAAGCAGCAATTTACGCCAAAAAATTGTTCTTGGCTCCTGCTATGGTATAACCTATCTCTTTGACGAAATCATTGATGATCCTGACTACTCTTCAGAAGAGAAAGAGAAATACTACAGAAATATTTCAAATATATTGTTGAGCACCAGAGATGATGATATAGAGTTATCTGAAAATTATCTTATGGCATATACCGAAAATGCACTGATTAAAATGCGTGATGAACTGCCGGAAAATAGATGGAAAATGCTTGCAAAGGCATATTCGGCCATTGCAGATGCTTCATTAAAAGGTGCAGAATGGGGATACGGCAATATCCTCAGAGATGAAGATCTGTATATCAACTCTGCACTGAAAGGAGCCTATACAAGAATAATACCTGCAATTCTTGCAGAATACCGGATAACCGAAAAATTTCTGGTACATACTCTTAGATCAGGATATATATTTCAGCTCCCTGACGATCTCCGTGATTTTCCGGAAGACACCAAAAATGGAAATATTACAGCTTTTAATTATTATAAATTCGGAGCAAATCCTCTGAATCACCATCCCATTGAAATTTTGATGCTGGCAATATCACGTACATCATTTATTGATTATCCGGAGTTAAAAGATGCCTGCAATCTTTATATGGCCTCTATATTTCAGTCATTAAAAGTCCTTTCTGAAAAAAACCGTACAGAAGATCTCTGTAAACTGTTTTCGGAGATGAACATCCCTGATAATGAAACAAACCGGCAGCTCTGCCTCACTGGCCGGAATTATAATCTGGTTACGGATTTTGAAACCGAAATTGCAGGCAGATGCACTAAGATTTCGCTTGATATGAAAAAAAGCCTGAATGATTCTGATGTCAGATAAATACACACCTGTGCAAAATTATATAGTATTATTCCGGAACTGAAAGATGGGTGTGCGTTTCACCCCGCAAAAAGGTAAATAAGTCACAGGATATTCCGGAAATAAACTTCATTTGTGGATTGTTTTATAATTTGTTGCGCACCCGTCTGTAAATTATGAATTCCAGCTTATTTTAGACTCAAAATACCTATTAACATTTAATATTTACATCCGGTCCGGCAAAATATTTATCCTGAGAAATCAACATCAGATTTCGAGAAGATAAATTAAATGAATAAATCGAAAGGTAAATCCAGAATCACTACATTTCTTGGTCCGGTTGAAAGCCTTGAAAGTTATGTCCGGGCAGAATGGTGGAGAGAGATATTCAATGCCAATTATCTCAGAACAGACGGTGATGTTGTTGATGACAATGAAATTACATCAAAAGAGACTGAGAGCTTTATCTCTCTGATGGATATCTCAAAAGATGATATAATTCTTGATCTATGCTGTGGACAGGGCCGGCATTCAGTTGAGCTTGCAGCAAGGGGTTTTAAAAATCTCTATGGTCTTGACAGATCTCATTATCTGATAAACAGGGCAAAAAAACAGTCTGCAAAAGATGGCTACAGCATTAACTTCAGGGAAGGCGATGCAAGAAAGCTTTCCTATTCCACTGACACATTTGACTGTATTATTATTCCGGGAAACAGCTTTGGATATTTTGAGTCATGCGATGACGACAAAAAAGTCCTGCTTGAAGTATTCAGAACACTAAAACCCGGCGGTAAATTACTTCTGGATGTATCAGACGGAGATTATCTGAAAGAAAATTTCACACCGAGAAGCTGGGAATGGATAGACAGAAATTATTTTGTATGCAGGGAAAGGTCACTATCTTCCGATAATGAAAGGCTTGTAACCCGTGAGGTTATCACTCATGTCAGCAAGGGGGTAATAGCTGACCAGTTCTATGCGGAACGGCTTTACAACCCTGAAATGATCTCTTCCATGCTTAAAGAATGCGGTTTTAAAAATATCCGGATACATGAACCCATTATAACAGAATCACAGAGAATGCAGGATCTCGGTATGATGGCACGCCGCCTCATCATAACTTCATCTGTAGAGAAAGAGTGGTCACCTAAGAAGAAACAGGCCAATAAAAAAAGATCAGTAATTGTGATTATGGGTGACCCGGAACTGGAAGATAAGGTAAAACCTCTCTGCAAATTCGATGACGATGATTTTAAGACTATTTCCCAGCTGAAAGATGCACTTTCCGGTCTTAAGAATTATAAATTCACCTATGTAAACAGCCATAAAAATCTCATGAGTTACCTCATCAAAAACAAAAACAGGTTTGAATTTGCATTAAATTTATGTGATGAAGGTTTTTCAAATGACCCAAAAAAAGAGCTGCATATCCCTGCATTACTTGAAATGCTGGATATAGAATACTCCGGCGGAAACCCTCAGTGTCTTGCATACTGCTATGACAAATCCCTTGTGCGTGGTATTGCAAAGGAGCTTGATATACCTGTTCCAAAAGCATTCATGATAAACCCCGAAGACAGTTCATTTATTGAATTCCCAATACAATTTCCGATAATAGTCAAACCAAATTTTGGAGATTCAGGTGTTGGAATAACAAAAGAGAGCATATGCAGTGATGTGAATGAACTTCAGGATGCAATACTCAATGTCAGAAGAATTTCCGGAGCGGAAAAACCAATTCTTGTTGAGGAATTCTTAAACGGAAAAGATATCAGCGTAGGCATAATAGGCAATCTTCCGGATGAATACATCGTTCTCCCCGTAATAGAAGAGGATTATTCTGCACTTCCTGAGGACCTGCCAAAAGTCTGCGGTTATGAGGCAAAATGGGATCCTGAAAGTCCATACTGGAATCTAAAATCAATTAAGGCTGATCTTCCTGAAGATGTATTGAGATTCCTTACAGCCAGCTGTATCAGGCTGTATGCAAGGCTTGGCTGCCGCGATTATGCCCGTTTTGACTGGCGACTCGATAAAAACGGTACTCCAAGGCTTCTTGAAGCCAATCCCAATCCTGGCTGGTGCTGGGACGGACATCTGGCAAAGATGGCAGGATTTGCAGGAATGGACTATCAGGATATGCTGGAAAGCATAATGATAAGTACTGAAAAACGGATATTTCCGGACAATGAAGAGATAGAATCCAAAGAAACACCGGAAATGAATCCGGTTACAAATTTATTTCCGGAAGAACTTAGCCTGTAAAGTAAAAGTAATGATGTGGATCTCTCTTTCAGATCCACCACAGTATTTTTATTCCGGTCAGTTATCTATCTCTCCTGAATCTGTATTCAGAATTACTGTGCCGCTATCCTGAACAGAATAATTTTCAGGATTTTTAATGGCATCTACAGGATTGCTACCGGTCTCACCATAATTATCAATGGCGTAATCATACTCATCCTCATCTGAATTATCAGTGCCGGCGGGACTGACCACAGTAGCCTGATTGACATATGCATCACTGGCATACTCTTCATTGTAATATCCTTCAGCCTTATCAAGAATACCGCCACTGCCCATAGTGTTGTAGCTCTCTTCATAGCCGGAATCTTCCTCTTCATCCTCAACGGTTTCATTTGTTTGTTCAAGGCCGTATGGATCTTCAGAATCCTTACTATTCTCTGATGGACCCGGAATGTCGCGGTCATAAATACATCCGGCAGACAAAATTAATCCAATCGCTGCCAGAACAGTAAAAAAAATAATTTTATTCATCATCTTCAACCTTAAAAATAATTCTCACTGATATTATAAATTATGTCGGAAAAGTGAATGCCAATCCTTAAAATCATCCGGATAAATCAGATATCAATACCCCTGTTCTCCTTTAGGCTCCCCAGATCATTCTCCGGTTTACACTGACGAACAAAATCCATAAAACCAACCCTGCCGTCTGCATAATCGGCATGCCATCTGTCCGGCACTTTAAACCGGCTGTACAGCTCATCACGATTAGCTTCAAGAGGGAGAGGTTTTTGTCCCATAAAATCCGCAGCTGAAATAATTTTTCCATCGGTTTCTGCGGACAGTGCCTTTAGCCACTCAAAACCCTCATGTGAACGCAGCAGATGATGATCAAGAATGAAAATTTCAACTGACGGAATTTCAGCTATTGAAATGGCATTCCCCCATGCCAGATCTCTGTCATCAGCAGAAATCCGACCGAGATATAATGGAGGCCCGGATGCAAAAACAGCATTTGGTTCAGAATTCCGGATAACATCAACAGATTCCCTGTTTAACAACTGAATATCAGAAGCATGAAGAAATGATTTCTCCCCATCAGAAACATCCCTAATCTTACTCATCATCACTGTTCCGGGATGGCTGCCCGGTTTTCCATGCGGAACCGGCAGTGAACACTGCACAACCGCATCACCACTGCCTTCAGCCGCCGGCAGATCATCCTTTCCAAGATAAGCAATGAGATCCAGCCGCCTCCTTAGTGAAACATTTGAACAACCTTCAGGCCCTTTACACCAGAACTTAGCACCCACACGGAATTTGACATCCTGCAAAGGGATCTGGTACGGGTTTGCATCAGCAAGAGGCAGGTGATCACCATGATAATGACTGATTACAATATCAGTAGCTTCAGAGCAGGCATCAAGAATCTGCTTCCTGACTGCATCGCCGACTGCCACCTGACAGGGATGCGGGAGACGGCCGTGCCTTAGATAACCCAGCGCAACACCCGGATCAATCAGAATGTTTCGATCTCCGGTCTTTATCCGGCAGCAAAGCCCACGAACCCCAAGCGATTCCGTGCCAAGAATTGTGACCTCCATATTTCACAATATAGGAGGGATAAACGAAGAAATCTTTGGTGAAAAAATATCCGGTTGCTCTTTGGGTCCTCCGGAGATCCAGCCGCTCAAAGATGCCCGTTCAGACTTATAAATTCCTCATATTTAACTGATCTCTCTTTATAATATGAAAATAATTCCTCACTCCATTTAAGGCAGGAATCAGACTGACAGATAAAATCATAGATTGAGTCATATGTTTCCCTGTCATTTAAAAAAAATCCAAGGGACAGTTTTTTATCAGTAACCGTAAGGCCAACAGGAATTATCTCATCGGTCACAAAAAATTTCAGTTTCTCAAAATACCGGTACTCATCAATATTGTTGAAATAAGGAGGGTTTATGAGCATTAATGCAAGTTCTTCGGATATAACCAGCTCTATTTCAGCACCGGAATTCAGGCAGTCAATCATAGTGCCGCTGATGTCAGCCGTACCCCAGGTTGAAATTCCGTGGATATGATCTGCCTCCTTTAACAGTTTATGATAATAATTAAGATTCTGTTTATAATTTACTGTTGGATCACATATCAGACTGGCGCTGCGCAGCATACCCATCTTCTCAATGGAAAAATCAGGGAGAGTGTCATAACTATGGATCATAAAATATTCCGGATTTTCTACAATCAGGATGACAAGATTATATATGTCATATAACAATTCTTCTCTTCTAGATCCGGGAATCATATCCGCCGAAATCAGCCCCATCTGTAACCGATCAGAATCTTCTCCGTCATAGACAGACAGTAAATAACCGGAGAGAAGATCAATATCTCCTGAAGATATATCACTGCACACAGCTTTTTCCCTGCCGTTAAGTTCAGACAACAGGGAAAAATACTTAGATCTAAGAACAGCACCAAATTTAGTCAGGAAATATTTATCATCATCTCTTTTCAGAATCAGAAAATCTGCAAGACAGACCGCATTAGCTGACATCTTATCAGAGATAAAATCTTCAGTATATGGATTGTTTAAGCCGTCAGAGGTGATTTCCGGAAAATTAAGAACAATAGATACAGATTCCGGACAAAAAATCCTGCATACAATATCCCGGTATTGAAGAACATTTTCATTCGGTGTCAGCATCATAATGTAATGATGGTTGTAATATGATTAATAAATGATGTTAATGCAATTATAAGAAAAAAGATTTATAATATTTGATTATTCTTTCTTCTCAGGTTTTGGTGCAGGTTCAGGCCCCTGTATCTTCTCAATAAGAATTGGTGAAGTTACAGGTTCATGATAGACATTGCTCATATAGATACAGTCCTTAGGACATGCCTCAGCACACGAATTGCAGATAATGCACCTTGCCCTGTCAATCTGCCATGTCCTCTCCGGTTTGGATACCTCAATGGCATGAGCAGGACAGTGGCGGCTGCAAAGCCCGCAATAGATACAGTCCTCAATATTGATCTCAATATGTCCTCTTGATGTCTCATATCTCCTTGCCGGCACAGCGGGGTACCTGCGGGTTGCAGGGCCGCTGCAAAGTGATTTAAAAATCCTCTTTGCCATTGTAAAAGTGATTTTAGCCATATCTAATCACCTCTCTGCACAACCGATACATGGATCGATTGTAAGGACAATTACAGGCACATCAGCCAGCTCACATCCGGCAAGCATCTTCACAAGCGGAGGAATATTGGTAAGCGTAGGTGTTCTGACACGCTCCCTGACAAGATACTTCGTGCCATTTCCTTTCAGATAATGGATACATTCTCCTCTTGGCTGTTCAACCCTTGAGAAGTACTCACCGTCAGGATTGCCCCTGACCTTTACATCAATGTCACCATCAGGTATTTTGGCAATTGCCTGCTGAATCAGATCAGCTGACTGGACAACCTCCTTTGCACGAACCATACACCGTGAATAACAGTCTCCGGCAGTCTCAACAACCGGTTTATAGTCAAGTTCAGGATATGCTGCATATCCGGTCTCGCGGATATCAATTCCAACACCACAGCCCCTTGCAGTAGGACCGCAGGCACCGAGTTTATAAGCATCATCTTTTGACAGATGGCCTACCCCTCTCGTCCTGTGAATGACAGAACTGTCATCAAAGAAGACGTGGTTCATATCAGTAACCTCAGCTGAGATCCTGTCAAGATTGGCTGACATCTCCTTTAACTTTTCAGCAGAGATGTCCTTTCTGACACCACCAACCTTACATGAACCCTGAATAACCCTTCCTCCGGTTGTCTCCTCCATCGCATCAAGCACCTGCTCACGGATTCTCCAGGCTTCCATAAAGAGATTCTCAAAGCCCATAGCATCAGCAAAAAGACCCATCCAGAGAAGATGGCTGTGCATCCTTGAATACTCAGACCAGATGGTTCTCAGATAATGTGCCCTTTCAGGAACCTCAACGTCCATAATAGTCTCAATACCCTGGCAGAAAGCAAGACTGTGAATAAAACTGCATATACCACAGATCCTCTCTGCAATATAGACATAATCCTTATATTCCCTCGTCTCTACAAGCTTTTCAAGTCCCCTGTGAACATAGCCAATCGAAGGCACAGCCTCAATAACCATCTCATCCTCGATTACCAGATCAAGATGAATCGGCTCAGGAAGCACAGGATGCTGTGGTCCAAAAGGTACAACCGTTCTTCTTCCCATTACTTCTCACCTCCGTCATTTTTCTTCTTTGAAGGAACTTTCTTTACTGTAATATTATCGTTATTAAATGGATGCGGAACGCTTGTCTTAAAGAGATAACCGTTAAAGTCAATATTCATGCCTTTAACTTTTATATCATAGAGATCATGCATCTCATTTTCATAGATAAAAGAACCCCAGTAAGAATCTGAAATACTTGGAACAACCGTATCTCCGGATATTGTAATTCTCAGGTTTTCAAATTTATAGTCCTTCTCAAAGGAGTAATTTATCTCAAAAATCTTATCGATCCTTGTGCATCCCATCTGGACAAGGCGGTAGCCGTCATCAGACTTCTTCTTAACCTCGCTCAAAAGCTCCTCTACTGAAATATCCCTCAATAACTGATCTTCAATTGCCATCTCATTTGCTCCCTGCATTCTTCATATCTTCTCTCTTCTTTCCAAGAATACCCAGAGCCTTCACGACACCGTCAATAATAGCCTCAGGTCTGGCAGCACATCCGGGAACATAAACATCCACAGGAATAAGCTTGTCCACACCTCCGGCGAGATTGTAGCAGTCATGAAATACCCCTCCGGAGATTGCACAGACACCGATTGCCACAACCACATTGGGCTTTGGCATCTGGTCATAGATATTTTTTATAACCGGCCTGTTCTGTTCGTTTACACCGCCGGTAACCAGGAAAACATCAGCATGTTTTGGATTTCCGGTATTGATGATACCAAACCTCTCAATATCATAAAGAGGAGTCAGGCATGCGAGCACCTCAATATCACAGCCGTTACAGCTCGATGCATCATAATGTATTATCCACGGGGATTTTGTAATATATGCCATATCTTTTTACCTCAGATGATATACAGAGCCATAAGGTTCAAAACTCCGGCCACAGCAGTGATAATCCAGCAGCTCTTAAACATAAAGCCCCATTTTACCCTTGCTGTTGCATTGTCAACAAAAATCTCAATGAGATATATTATTGCAATAACGATAATTCCGACTATCGGGGCAGCCATTCCAAAGAAGAGGAAGAGGAAACCCAAGAGAAACACCGTCTCATACAGATGAGCAAGTTCAACCATTGCAAGTGTTGATCCGGCAAATTCAGTATTCAGTCCCTTTACAAGCTCCTGGTGGGCATGGTGTGATGTGGAAATATCAAACGGAGATTTCCTCAGTTTAACTGTCAGGATATAGACAAATCCAATGAATATTCCCGGAAGTGTCAGAATCAGCGGGTCACTGAAAGCCAGAATATCAGATGTGTTAAATGATTTTGTGACTTCATAAAATCCGACAGCTGCAATGATTATCATAGGTTCAACTGCCATTAACTGAATCAGTTCACGTTCAGCACCGATATGTGCATACGGAGATCCCGATGAGAATGCTCCAAGTATCAGGAATACGTGAGCCAGTGTGAGCGCAAATATCACCAGAAGAATGTCACTTCCGGCAAAGAAGAGCGCACCTGTAATTATAATAAATACAAGATAGCCAAATATCCAGAAATTCTGTGATTCATGCACAACCATCTTTTCTTTCTCTAAAAGCTTGAGAATATCATATACAGGCTGAAGCACAGGAGGGCCTACCCTTCCCTGCATTCTTGCAGTAACAATTCTGTCAAGCCCGAATATGATACCCCCAACAAATGGTGAGAGTATAATAAACAGCAGAACGCCGATCCACGGATTATCAAATATAAACTGAGTAAAGCTCACATTACCACCTCCAGAGGCAAAAAGAGAGTTATCAGAATAAACAGAACCACAAGAAGCACAATTGTCATCAGGTTACCTATTTTATTGAGTTTATCCTCACCGAAGATATCCTCAAAATAATAATTTGAAAATTCTGTCTCCTTCATAATGCCCATGCTGCCAAGGAATTTCAGATCATCCCCGGTTGCCCTTGCACCCATATACTGCCCCTTAAGTGTCCTTCCCTTTGCAAAGTGGGAGAGGCTGAGCGGCAGGAGAAGCACCAGGACCATCATCATAAGCATAATCAGCATATTGTTGAGGCTGAGCAGATGTGAAGCCGTATTATAGACAGTATTGACATAAGGTTCAATCATAGTCGCAGAAATTAACGGGAAAATCAGGCATGCAAGAATTGTCAACCCTCCAAGTGTATATATTGCTGACATTTCCGCACCGGAAGCCTCTTCCTTCAATGGCTTTCTCTCAGACTTCACCTCAATCAACCTGCCCATCCATTTCGTCCAGAAAAAGACGGTCATTCCACTGCCATAGGCAATAATTGCAATCAGCAGCATTCCAAAAGGTGGCATCGCACTGACAAAAGCATGAATAGATGCCCACTTTGAGATAAGCATACCAAACGGTGCAAGGAACATTCCGGCCATTCCGATGAGCATCATAAGGGCAATCTTTGGCATTGTTGCAATAAGTCCGCCCATATCCTCAATATCCCTTGAACCTTTTTTGTGCTCAACAGATCCTACAGAGAGGAAGAGCAGTGATTTTGCAACAGCATGGAATATTATCAGCAGTATTGCTGCCCATACAGCTTCTTCAGTACCGATTCCGGCGCATGTAACAACCAGTCCAAGATTTGCAATTGTAGAATATGCAAGCACCTTCTTGGCATTACTCTGGCTGATAGCAATTCCGGATGCGACAAGGAATGTAAGTGCACCGATGACAGCAAATGTAATTCCGACAAGATTGCCCTCAAAAACAGGCGCAAATCTGACGATTACATACACACCAGCCTTAACCATAGTACTTGAATGCAGAAGCGCAGAGACAGGAGTTGGTGCAACCATTGCACCGACAAGCCATGATGAGAAAGGCAGCTGGGCAGATTTTGTAAGCCCTGCAAAACCTATCAGTGCCGCAGCCATCAATGCCACTCCCGGACTTGCTTTTAACAGTTCATTCAGGTAGATATCATTTCCGGTAGAATATGCATTGACAAAGAGAATAGCCCCTGCAAATGCAACTCCGCCGACTGTGTTTAACAGCAGTGCCCAGAAACCATTCTTCCATGACACCTCATCTCTTGCATATGCAATGAGCAGGAATGAACAAAGCGTTGTAATCTCCCAGAAGAGGAATAACCACATGATATTGTTTGAAAAGACAATTCCAAACATTGCTGAGAGGAAGAGAAACATAAGGAAGAAAAATAACGGCCTGTTATCAGGTGTATCCTTATGATGGCTCTGATAGTCCTTCATATATCCGGTTGCATATACACAGATCAGGCTTCCGATTATACCTATAATCAGAGCCATTATTAATGAAAATTCATCAATAAAGAGATCATAGCCGGACATATGACCCGGATGGAAGACAATCTCTGTATATCCCATAATAAGCAGCTGTACTACAGCAAGCACGGTAATGAGATATTTTTTATGTTTCACACTGATACCGATGATAAAAAGACCGATTGCAACTTCAGCTGCAACGATTATCGGATCTATAAGCGCACTTTCGATAGAAAAAAATACCTGACCCTGACCAAAATATTCAAAAAGAAGATATATTGACCCAAGACAGGTTACAACTGCCGCTGCTTTGACAATTGTATCCCTAAGTCCGTTGTTTGGAAGGACCAGCATTAATAATCCGGCAAACAACGGAAAGAGAATAAGAAATATTATTGATTCCACAACGTTCCCTCTGTTTTTTATATTCTAATTTCACACTATTTATCATTATCAATTTGATATGATAATAAACAACATCCAATTTCAATAAATTTTGCAATAAGCTGACCGGATATCCGGTATTACAGATCTATTAAATCAGAAAACAGATAATACTGACCCTTGCAGTAATGTAAATGTAATTTAAAAAGCGCAGACTGAGATATAAATATCAATAAAAAAAGATAAAAGTTCAGTCCTCATCTGTGATGATCTGAACATTTACAATATCGTGCTGCCTTTCTGCAAGCTTGTTAGCCTTGAAAATATTCTTTCCGCCTTTGCCGATTGCAATACCCCGATCTTCTTCTGCAACATCAACAAGTGCAACAAATTCTCCTTCGTCGTTCTCAGAGATGTCCACTGATATTACTCTTGCCGGAAGGAAACAGTTTTTAATAAAATCCTCAGCTTCGTTTGAAAATTCCACAACTTCGATCTTTTTACCAAGATCTTCTGCTGCTTTTTTAATGCTTGTACCCTGCTTACCGATTGCACGGCCCATGTCACCGGGGTTGATGACAAAGATTAAACGATCGTTTTTTTCATCAATGATACAGTCACGGCTTCCTGCGCCGGTTATATCTTCAAACTGCTTCATCAGCTGAAGAGACTGTTCATTTAATACAATTTCACCCATAATAATCAGACCCTCTTAAGTGTGAGAATGTCAGATTCGCCTGCATCCACAACTGCCAGAGCGCTGACCATAAATGGCTTACCACAGGTTTTTCCAAGCTGCATGCTTGATCCATCGTATGTGTGAACAAAAACATCTTTTTCGTTAAGATATGTTATAAATTCTCCGGGACAGTTTTTAGCAACAATCACAATCTGTGCTTTTCCTTCTTCTATACAGTTTCTGGTCTCTTTCTGTCCGTTAACTACTGCACCAGATTTGATTGCTCGTCTGAGAGACGTTTCGAAATCCATTGAAATTCTCCTAAATTTAGATTAAATTAATAAATGACCTTATTCAGGCCACTCTCTTTTTAGCTATAAGCTTTACATCACCGGTTCCAAGCTGAATCGGCTGTCCAACGATGACATTTTCAGTTACTCCTTCTAAAATATCTTCTTCGTTGGCAATTGCCGCATCAAGAAGATGGTTGACAGTAACCTCAAACGCAGCACGTGAAAGGACACTCTCCTTTTCACCTGCAATACCATGACGGCCAATCTGCTTAACTTCACCTTCCATGCACATCATATCAGCAACAAGCATGATATGACGGACATCAACCTGGATACCCTGCTCACGGAGTGTGCTCAGTGCTTCATCAATTATTGCATTTCTGCCTGCTTCAATACCAAGCACTTCCGAAATTTCAGCGATGTTGTTTGTTCTGGTTCTGGATGTATCTACACCCTCAACCTCAAATACACCTTTTATATTAGAGCCTTCAGTATATAGAATATACTCTCCGTTTTCTTTTCTGACAACAACACGCTCAATGTCATCTATGCCCTGCACAATGACATTTCTTACATATTCTGCAAGGGTAAAGAGGTTCTGATAACTGTCATGATTTTTCGGCTTGAATATCAGAAGGGCACCATCTACGTCCTGGTCAAACTCAAAGTCTCTGTAATGGCTGCGATCTTTGATCTTGGCAGGTGCACGGTCAAGGATTTCCTCAACCGAAATTTTCCTCTTTTTGCAGACATCCCTGTTAAGTCTGACCTCAACAACCATTTCAAGCATATCAGTTGTGATATCACCGAATTCATGAAGCGGCGCGGCCTCAATCTGCCAGCTGACCTCACGTGCCATATCCCTGTTTGTGGCGTAATCCCCTTCAAGGTATATGGTCATGGTAGGCGTACTTGGATTTTTCCTTGCATCCATAATTTCAATAAGGCGCGGCAGACCAAGAGTAACATTAATCTCAGCCACACCCGCATAGTGGAAAGTACGCATGGTCATCTGGGTGCCCGGTTCACCGATTGACTGGGCGGCTATAACTCCAACAGCCTCACAGGGTTCAACTCTTGTATTATTGTATTCGACCCAGATACGGGCCATAATATCATCAAACTGATCCCTCTCTATATTTCTGCTTTCAAGGTATTTTTGCAGATCATTTTTTGTCTTGAAAGGAAGATCGGTATCTTCAATCTCTTTAAGCATTTTTTTATCCATTTCAGGACACCTCCTCCTCAAGTACACTCTCAATAATACCTTTCACGTCCACAGGATCACCATAGCAGCTCTTTGCAGGATCAGTAGAATCTTCACCGTACTTAAACTGAATAATACGGCCGCCTGAGGTTCTGACAGTCTTGTCATAACCAACCTTCAGATCCTGGAGCGCGTTAATCATACGCCGCTGGAGATAACCACTCTGTGATGTACGGACCGCAGTATCGACAAGACCCTCTCTTCCTCCTATTGCATGGAAGAAAAATTCTGTCGGGTTAAGTCCGCTCTTGTAACTGTTGCCGACAAAACCGTGGGCTTCTGAACCGCGATCTCCTTTTTTGAAGTGTGGGAGGGTTCTGCCTTCATAACCTCTTGTGATACGCTCACCACGTACTGCCTGCTGTCCGATACATCCGGCCATCTGGGTCAGGTTAAGCATTGAACCTCTCGCACCACTGACTGCCATTACCACAGCACTGTTGGAGAGACCAAGGTGACGCCCTGCAATATCTCCTGTACGGTCACGGGCTTTTCCAAGCACCTGCATGATCTGCATCTCAAGAGTCTCTTCAAGAGTTCTTCCCGGCATCGGTTCAAGCTGACCGTCTTCGTAGATTCTGATACGCCTCTCGACATCATCTGCTGCATTATCCAGCACTTCATCAATCTGGCGGTATTCAATCTTTGTCAGATCTTCATCATCAATTCCGAATGAGAAACCATCATACATAATCCCGCGGATAGATAGTTTTGTAACATCATCCACAAACTGCCTTCCTCTTCCAAGGCTGGCGGTCCTGATTATTCTCTGAAGAATAACTCCGTCAAATGCACCAATTGATTTCTTATCAATTGTTCCGCAGATAAGTTCTCCATTCTTAATCCTGACAAATGCATCACGATCACAGCCTTCCTGTTTGCACGTATCACAGTTGGAGCAGGAACTTGCACGATAGACCATATTAAGGCCATCCGGAAGGATCATTGAGAATATCTGCTTATTGGACCAGTATTCGATTCCGTTTTCGACCTTACCCGGTTTGGGAAGGTGTTCAGGTGTACTGGACTGAAGAAGATACAGAGTTGCCTGTTTTTCAAACCATCTGAGAGTATGGGTCAGAATAAATATTCCGGAGATATGATCATGTATCCCTCCGATAATCGGGCCGCCAAAACGCGGCGAGAGAATATTTTCCTGAACACTTGCAAGCATGTGCGCTTCTGCACGTGCCTCTTCAGTCTGCGGAACGTGAAGGTTCATCTCATCACCATCAAAATCCGCATTGTATGGCGGACATACTGCCGGATTCAGACGGAATGTTTTGCCATCCATCAGAACCATCCTGTGAGCCATAATACTCATTCTGTGCAGTGACGGCTGACGGTTGAAGAGCACAATGTCAGTATTCCTGAGCTGGCGGTCAACTGTCCATCCGGGCTCAAGCATCTCTGCAACACTCTCCCTGGTCATATCAGTCAGACGGACACGTCTTCCGTCCGGCCTGATTGCATAGTTGGCACCGCAGGGTGAATTCAGGGTTGGCCGTACAGGTCCGGTTATAACCATCTGCCTGACTTCATCAATATTGAAAGGAGTAACCCTGATTGGAACACTCATCTCATTTGCAATAGCAAGAGGAATGCCTACTTCATTAATTGAGAGATTTGGATCAGGTGAGATGACAGTACGGGCAGAGAAGTTAACACGTTTTCCGGAGAGTGAACCACGGAAACGGCCGTCTTTACCCTTAAGACGCTGTGAAATTGTTTTTAACGGCCTGCCACTTCTGTGTCTTGCCGGAGGACAGCCTGCAACCTCATTGTCCATGTATGTTGTTACATGGTACTGCAGAAGTTCCCAGAGATCCTCGATGATCAACTGTGGTGCTCCTGCGTCCTGATTTTCCTTAAAGCGCTGATTGATACGGATGATATCCACAAGCTTATGCGTAAGATCATCCTCTGAACGCTGACCGTTTTCAAGAATAATCGAAGGTCTCATCGTCACCGGAGGCACAGGAAGGACTGTAAGAAGTGTCCATTCCGGTCTTGCGACTCTGGCATTAATACCGAGAAGAGCTAAATCCTCATCGGGAATCTTCTCAAGTCTTGAACGGATGTCAGATGGTGTCAGTTTATGGTCAATTTTTTTGCCGTTCTCATCTGTCATTACTTCAGAGAATGTTGTTGGCTTTTCGAAATTGATCTTTAGCTGCTGTTCACCGCAGTATGGGCAGACGCGCTCCTTTTTGATATCTTTCTCAGAGATGACATCGTCATTTCTCTCTTCTTCGGGTCCTAAAACCTTCTGAACTTCATCCTGGCTTAGAAGCAGGCGGCCACATTCACGGCATGATACCCTGAGAAGTTTTCTGATAAGCCTTGTATAACCAACATGGATGACAGGCTTTGCAAGCTCAATATGGCCAAAATGACCTGGGCACTCGCTCGCCCTGTTTCCACAGGTTTTACAGCGCAGACCAGGATCTATGACACCAAGATGGAGATCCATAAGTCCCTGGGGATAGGGAAATCCATCATCATCATATGTATCAGCCCAGATAATCTTTCTGACACTTGTCCGGCGTATATCCTTTGGAGATAAAAGGCCGAATTCAATCTTTTCTACCCTTTTTGGACTTGTCATATCTTTTAACCCCCCTTATACCTGATCCTCAAGATGCATCCTTGGAGCTATGCACATACTCTTCATCTCATCCAGCAGAAGTTTGAATGCGTAACTCATTTCAACAGAATATATGTCTGTCTCATTGCCACATGCAAGACATCTTGTCACATTGCGGTTTTTGTCAAGGAATGCAATCATTCCGCATTTTGCACAGACGTACTGTTCAACCTTGTCAGATTCATCTAAGAGGCGCTCTTTAAGAGCCATTGCAGCGCCGTGTCCTATCATAACATCACGCTCCATCTCTCCGAATCTCAGACCTCCCTCACGTGCACGACCTTCTGTCGGCTGGCGGGTAAGAACCTGAACAGGACCTCTTGAACGTGCATGCATCTTTGACGAAACCATATGGTACAGCTTCTGGTAATAAATCACACCGATGTAAATATCTGCCTTGAACTGACGGCCTGTAATTCCGTCATACATGACTTCACGGCCATTGTGTGAAAAGCCCAGAACTTTTAGGGATTTACGAATCTTAGCCTCAGGTTCGCCGCTGAAAGCAGTTGCATCAATTCTGCGGCCTTCAAGTGAACCAACCTTTCCACCAATCATCTCAAGCATATGTCCGACAGTCATACGTGAAGGAATTGCGTGAGGGTTGATGACAAGATCAGGAGCAATGCCACCTTCTGTAAAGGGCATGTCAACCGGAGGAACAATGAGTCCGACAACACCTTTCTGACCGTGCCTTGATGCGAACTTATCACCGACTTCAGGGACACGTAAGTCCCTTGTCCTTACTTTAACAAGGTGGGATGAATTTTCACCTTCGGTTACAATGACGGTATCAACAATGCCGCACTCATTGCTTCTCATTGTGACAGATGTGTCACGCCTCTTCTCAACAGCAATTAATTCTCCGCTTGGTTCTTCAAGGAATCTTGGAGGGGATGTCTTTCCAATAAGGATATCCTTCTCATGAACTTCAGTTTCAGGATTAATTACACCATCAGAGTCTAAGTTCTGATAATATTCAGGTCCGCGTGATCCTGATACTTCTTCGTCAGGAACTTCTATTTTATCGAGCTGACCACCTGGGTAGCGCCTCTCTTCACCATCATATGTCCTGAAGAAATGAGAGCGTCCCACACCACGATCTATTGCAGCGCGGTTGTATATGAGTGAATCCTCAATATTGAAACCTTCGTACGAAAGAACAGCAACAACAAGATTCTGTCCGGCTGCACGATCATCAGATCCAATAACCTGGGAGGTCTGCGTGTGCACAAGAGGTTTCTGAACATAATGCAGCTGATGCCCACGGGTATCCGGACGGAGTTTCATATTTGAAGCGCCAAAACCAAGGGCCTGCTTGACCATTCCGGCACCCATTGTGACACGCGGAGATGCATTGTGTTCAGGGAACGGAACATGCGCTGCACCGATTCCAAGAATCAGAGCAGGATCAATCTCAAGATGTGTATGTTCGGGAGTCAGATCTTCTTCATTAATTGCAATTAACAGATCTTCCTCTTCTTCTGCATCAATGAATTCAATAAGTCCTTTCTCAATAAAATCAAGAAAATCGCATTTTCCTTCCCTGAGAACATCGAGATCCTCATTTGTCATCAGGGGTTTTCCGCCCTCAGCGACAATAAGAGGTCTTCTTGCTCTTCCACGGTCAGTGTGGATAATGATGTCGCCATTGAAATCTTTATATGAAATATTTATTTCATTGGAGAGTTCACCATGACGTCTCATCTTCCTGACATTGTTTACAAGTTCTTCAGGTCCGTCACAAAGGCCGATAAGAGCACCGTCCACGAAAACCCTTGATTTTTTAGTAACTGCAGTGCTCATATTAATTCCCTTTTAAGCTCTTCTACACCGAGATTGTAGAGTGTTCTTGACACGGCTTTTTCGTCTTTTACACCTTTGGAGATCTCAACCATCTGTGCAAAGTTCTTTACAAGACCACAATTAGGTCCTTCAGGAGTCTCCGACGGACATATGCGGCCCCACTGTGTTGGGTGAAGATCACGTGCTTCAAAGTGAGGCTGTGATCGGGACAGAGGGGAAATGACACGTCTTAAATGAGAAAGTACAGCCATGTGATCAACCCTGTCCAGCAGCTGAGACACACCTGTTCTTCCGCCAACCCAGTTTCCGGTGGCCAGAGGATGCAACAGGCGTTCTGTAAGGACATCTGCTCTTACAGCAGTTGCAATTGAGAGATCCCTGTGTCTCATACTGGCCCTTTCAAGCTGGTACTTGACATCGCGCGTGAGGCGGTTCAGTGAAATCCTGAAGAGATCTTCCATTAAATCACCTGCAAGCTTAAGGCGTTTATTGGAGTAATGATCCTTATCATCTATTCTTCTCTTATCAAGAACAAGATCAAAACAGGCTTCTGCCATACGGCCAAGGAAATGAGCTTTTGCAAGCCTTATACCTTCTAAAGCGTCCTGATATCCTGGATCCTCTTCTTTCATGCCGGAGGGCATGAGTTCATTCAGATGCGGGAGCAGATAATTGTCAAGAACAAACTCCGCACGTTTACGCTGGTAATCGCGCGTCTGGTTTGGAGCAAGTTTTTTTCCGACATACATTATGCCCTCTTCGGTATCTGCGCATTCACCTTCTTCAAGATTCTGAAGCATAAAGGTCAGTATATCCTCATCAGTAGAAACTGCATTTACAACATCATGATCACTTGTAAGTCCAAGCGCACGCATCAGATCTACAAATTTAAGATGTCCTGCAACAGACGGGAAGGAAACATCAAGAAGATTCTTTTTGTTTCTCTCAACTATCACAAGTGCTCTGTAACCCCTGTATTGCGAGAATACCTTTGCCACGTAGATCTTTTCACTGTAACGTTCGGTAAACTCAGTCATGATCTTGTTAGATGCAAGATCTTCAAGAGTCATAAGTACTCTCTCAGAACCATTTACAATGAAATATGCTCCGGGATCGTGTGAATCTTCACCATGTTCAATCCTTTCATTGTCAGAAAGACCATAAAGGTTGCACGATGCAGACCCTATCATCACAGGAAGCTGACCTATAGTTGTAGTTACAGGATCATGTCTTACATCACCCTGCACAAGAACCATATCAAGCTTAATTGGTGCTGCATATGTGAGATTTCTAAGCCTTGCCTCACTTGGGTACAGGCTTGACTGTGAACCGTCAGCTTCGCGCACCACAGGTTTTTCAACCCTGATAGTGCCAAGCTCAACCCAGACAGGTTCATTATCCTTCCCTCTCTGCGCTACATCAGTTTCAATTATTCTCTGTTCATCAACAACTTTCTGGAGGTTGAATTCAAGAAAATGATTGTATGAGTCAAGCTGATGCCTTGCCACATGGGCACGGGAAAAATATGATTGTGATAAAATTTTTCTATCCAACAAAAATGACCACCCTTAAAAAGAATTTAACTTATTTCTTAGGTCGTTTTACGACCAGACGATACGCTTCTGCCCTGCCTGCAGTCTGACTTTCACGAATAATACGAATCACGTTATTGATTTTCACTTTGACTTCTTTTCCATTTTCATCCCTGATGTCATTAATGGAAGGATCGTCATGATAAATTTTTGGCAGTTGATCACGGGTGATCCTGTAGAAGGACATAAGTTCGTTTACTTCCTCCTCGCTCATAACCTGATGGTCCGGAACCATCACATGTTTTAATACAGAATAATTGGTGCTCATCAATAATACCTGCTGAAATATTGAGTTTTGTTCAGATGCATCACCATAAAAAAATACAAAGCGCCACAGTCTTTGACATTTGGTGGCTAACGGGCCCGAGGGGATTTGAACCCCCGACCACCTGATTAAAAGTCAGGCGCTCTGCCTAACTGAGCTACAGGCCCATTATTGAAATTAATTCAGCATTATTAAAATGCGTTATGATTATTTAAATGTATCTTTCATTTTAAATGTATTTATTTTTAACACATCTAAAATTAAATTCCTACGCGCAAACACCTGCCCGGTAACCCCGAAATACCTTATATCAACCCGACAAACTAATGATTTTCAAAGGATAAATACTTACCCCACATAATAAGAGTCACCTGTGCCCTGTAGCCGGAAGATAAATTACTGCTCAATTCACCTGATTCTATGTCGCCAATGCTTTGGGTGGGAGCCTTCCTGTGCGTTATGGTGCAGGACTAACGAGAAAAAGGATAGATATATCGAATTTATAAATTATATCCGGAAGGAATTCAGGATTGTTATTTTTCAATACCGAATAATTTATTGATCTGTTCAAGCCTTTCTTCCTGAAGTCTGATTGACATCTCCATACTCTTAATTGCTCTTTCAATATTCTCGCCAACCCTGATGTCATCGTCATCAAGACTGTAGGTTGATTCAAGAATACGAAGAAGTCTTTTTGAGACATCAACACTTCTGCTCAGACGTTCAAATTCATCAATTATCTGATCTTCAATGCCTGCTTTTTTTGCCATCTCAACGCCAAGGCTTATCTTTTCACGCCTTTTAAGGATATATTCTATTGCATCATACAACTGGCGGTGAGTCGTCGGCTTCATGACATAATCTTCGATATATGCGCCATACTCCTGCGCCTCTTCAGGAGTGAGCTGCTTTGCAGTCAGCATCATGACAGGAATTTCACGGGTTTCAGGGTTTGTCTTAATATTTTCAAGAGTTTCCCATCCATCCATAGGTTCCATCATAATATCCAGAAGTATTAGATCGGGGCTGATATCCTTCAATTTATCCAGACATTCAGGGCCACTATAAGAAGCAACCGGATTATAACCACCCCTCTCAAGCATGGCTACAAAAACATCCACTATCATGGGGCTGTCATCTACAACTAAAATTGTGTTCATTTATAAATTCTCCCCTACTTTCTCTGAAATGGGTATGAGCATCTTTCTTACTTCATTAATATCAGCAGAATCGTTAATAACTGTGGCGATTAAAATCTTTCTCCCTGAACTTTTTATTAATATTCTGCCATCTCCATTTAATGTGTCCACCTGTACGCATTCCGGACGGCTGATATGAAAGGTGCTGCAGGCCGCCTCCGATGAAGCATACATGGTAGCAGCTGTTATCCCCAAAAATGATGAAGGTGCCCTTTCTGATTCCGATTTTCCAATAATCTGTCCCTCTGTCGTTACTATGGCACATGCCACAATACCATTAAAAGACATAATTTCATCAATATAGCCTTTTATTTTAACTTTTAACGGACCAATTTCATTCATCTGTTAAGGCACCTCGGAGTAAATATTATGTGAAATAATAGATCATATCCCAATGAGTATAAGATTACTATAATCAACTTATCTCAAATTACTACTTATTAGAGTTATTGATGCAGAAATATGTAAATATTATCCCTGTATTTCAGCCCGGCATACAAAGTTTGTACAATTATCATATTTAGATCCATAATAATTAAATATACTGTAGATCTTATGTGGCAGGAGTGCAGATCTCCTCTCCGGCACGGATACATATCAGAGAATTATAATTTAACCTGCGGCAATACTTTAATCAGGCAGTTTATGAATGAAAAATACAGGACTCTGAAAGCCTGCATATACAATACAGATTCAGTCAGAATTCTTGAAATTCTGGAAATGATAAATTTCACCGGAGAATGCCGGATTAAAACAGATAGTCTGACGATCGTACTGACTGTAACAGAAGGGGTCTGCCGGGACGCATGGACTGAATCTGAATATGATGCCATTCCATCTGATTTCAGTGGATTAAAAGAGAGTCTCCTAATCAAAAAAATAACTGAGATCAACCCTGTTGGAAGAGAGATCAGACTCTACACGCAGAATAATTCAGAAAATAAAATGCTTATCAGTGTTAAAGGGGCAGAAAATATAAAAAATAAATCTGATAATAATGCAGCAGTAGAAGCGTGCAAAATCAGTGAATTTCCGGCAGAAAAAATAACAGATGATCCAGATTCGCTTTTTGAGGAGGAACTGTCAAAACTTGACAGCGCTTCAATAATAAAAATGAAAGAAAAATTAAAACGTGAAATGGAGAATTTAGCCGGTGAAATTCTGAATGAAAAGAAAGACTGATCTCGTAAAAACTGCCACCTGTTTACGCTGAAGATTTCATCTTTGGAGAGTTATGATTAATCATTGTGTGTTCGAAAATCAGCATATAATTTATGGCTTATTATCATGTGTTCAAAAATTATTGTAAATGCAGAGTCTGTCAGTCTTCTGCAATTATCTGTCTTCAGGAGAGATGTAATATATTATTTTGCTGAACTAAATTTTATTCCGGATAATACACAAATACGAACGAATTAATTATAATAATTGAGAAAGGAATCTTTACATATAATCTCCGGCAAAATTAATTATCCGGAGTACTGATTCAGCAATTATAACTTAAAGCAGAGAAAAATATGGTCACAACCTATACAATTGCTTCCGGAAAAGGCGGAACTGGAAAAACAACCCTCACAGTTAACCTCGGTACAATTATTGCTTCCTATGGAAAAGAGACGTACATAATGGATGCAGATATGGGGATGGCAAACATGGCAATTCTTCTCGGACTTGAAAATGTACCGGTAACTCTGCACGAAGTCCTGGCCGGAAAAGCGCCCGTTTCAGAGGCTGTTTATGACGGGCCATCTGGCGTGAAAGTTGTGCCAAGCGGAATATCACTTAAGGGATTTCAGGATGCAGATCCCGAACATTTAAGGGATGTAATGAGTGAGATAGTAAATCACTGTGATTTCCTGATAATTGATGCGCCGGCAGGAATCAGCAGGGATGGCGTAATTCCTCTTGCCATCGCTGATGAAGTTATTCTTGTTGTAAATCCTGAACTGTCATCAATGGTTGATGCCTTAAAGACCAAAATTCTGACCGAATTAATAGGCGGCCATGTAATGGGGGCAATACTGAACAGGGCAACACTTGAAAACACTGAAGTCAGTGTTCATAAAATTGAGGAAGTACTGGGAGTGAAAGTTATCGGCCTGGTACCTGAAGACCCTAATGTAAGAAGAGCAGCAGCTTATAAAACACCGATTGTGATAAAGTATCCTGATTCTCCTGCTTCAAGAGAAATCAGTAAAATTGCTGCGAAGATTGCCGGAAAAGAATATCCAGAGATTAAACCCGAGGTCTCCGGCGATAAATTTATTGACAGACTTGCAAAATCGATAGTTAAGGGCAGGAAAAAATGAGTATGTTTTTTGGGATAGAATCCGGGCTGATAGTACTGTTTGGGATTGTAATTATCTTCCTTCTGGTTCTGATTTACCTGATGCAGAGAAGGATTGGACAGCTATTGACAGAAGTTGATGAACTGGGCAGCACAATGAATGTCACATGTACAGAACTTGAAGAACTGACAAAAAATGTTGAAGAGTTCAAAAAATTAAAGTTCTGAAGAACCGGTGGAGACAAAAGACAAGTTAATTAAGTTGGCACTGACAATATGAAATAGCATTTCTGCACTGGGGCCATAGGGTAGCCTGGACCATCCTAGGAGGCTGGGGGTCTTCTGACCCGCGTTCGAATCGCGGTGGCCCCATTCTTTTTATTAATAATTATGATGATTAATAATTATAATTATTTATTGTTGACAAATAATATTATTGCCTGATAATACCAATAATAGTCCGGTGACAAAAATGACCGAATACCATTGCAACAATCTTTTTGAAAGTTATATTGAATCATTATACAGATTCTGAAAAAAAATACCCCAAATAACTTTTTTTAAACCGAACATACTATTTCTGCCTGAGTTCAAAAATTATCAGCGCAAGCGGTTGTGAAAAACAATATGAAGATAAATAATACCTGTTTTAACTGCCTTCTCGGAAGAGTTGAATATGAATGCAGACTTGCAACAGATGACGATAAACTTATTGAAGAAACTGCAAAAAAATGTAAAGATCTGTTGATAAAACATCTGAATGACGATAATCCGTCACCGCAGATCTCCAGCATGATTCACAGGCTTGTCTGTGAATGTATATCTGACAGTGATCCTTACAGAAAAATAAAATCTGAAGACAATAAAACAGCTGGAATTGTCCTTGAGGATGTAAAAGATAATTTATCAGATTTCCGGGACATCTGCCTTGGAACAATCATCGCAAACACCCTTGATCACGGTTCAGTGGAGCACAAAGTTTCAGAGGATTTCAGCGCTTTTTTCATGGAAGAGTTCAGAAAAGGGCTTTCAATAGACGACACGGATGAAGCATCAAAATTATGTAAAAAAATTGTTTTCCTCTGTGACAACTGCGGTGAAATTGTTTTTGACAGACACCTGATTAAGCATCTTAAAAATAACGGTTCTGAGATTACGGTAGTAGTAAGAGGTCTTCCAATTATAAACGATGCAACGATGGAGGATGCCCTCAGTCTCGGACTTGATAAAATTGCAGACCGGCTGCTTACGAATGCAGATGATACAGCAGAACTCGGAGTAAACCTGGATCTGCTCCCGCAGGATGTTAACGAAGCAATAGACGATGCAACCCTTATAATATCAAAGGGAATGGCAAACTATGAATCGTTAAGTGAGCATAAAAAGACAGAAAAACTCCCGCCTGTTCTGTACCTGATGATGGTGAAATGCCAGCCTATTGCAGAGGATATTGGCATCAGCAAAGGTTCACGTATTGCAATGCTTGTTAGATAGATAACTTATTATGATTTATTCAGATGCAAATCCGGATAAATCATTACTTATTTTCAGCGCGGACTGATCAAATATTATATATAATCGGAAACCATCCTTTCTTCATCATGGTAATGGATATAATTGCCATCGGATGGATTCTGATAGTGATCGGTGTCCTAATGCTGCTTATTGAAGCATTTAATCCGGGATTTTTCATCGCAGTGCCCGGAACAACCCTGATAATAATCGGAATTATCTCACTTCTGTTTCCTGAACTCTTTAACTCACCTCTGATAATTGTGATCGGGATAATCGTTGCACTTCTCTCTGCCGGAATTTCTGTGCTCATATACAGCAGAATCACTACTGACAGCAGATCTCCGTTTACTGCCAGTAAAGATTCACTGATTGGAAAGACCGGTATTGTCACAAAGGAGATCAGTGCTGATTCGATATCCGGAAAAGTTACAGTCGAAAATGTTGACTGGAGCGCAACAACGGAAGGGATAAACATTCCTGCCGGAAGGAAGGTTAAAGTAATTCATTCAGAAGGAGTGCATGTAACTGTAGAGGAGATTTAACTATGGCATTTGTTGATTTAGGTAATATATTTCTGACAATAGTTCTCGTCCTTGCAATTGTTCTTATCTTTGCAAAGGGCGTTGTAATTATTCAGCCGTACGAACAGGCTCTCCAGATTCGTCTGGGACAGTATATAGGTCGGTTAAATCCGGGATTTAGGTGGGTTGTACCATTTATCACGGAGATTGTAAAGATTGACCTGAGAACACAGGTTATGGACGTTCCACAGCAGGAAGTGATAACCAAAGATAATTCACCAACCAATGTGGATGCAATTGTATATACAAGAGTGGTTGACCCTGAAAAGTCCTATTTTGAGGTCTCAAATTACCGGATGGCAACCCTGGCACTGGCCCAGACAAGCCTGAGGGGAATAATCGGTGACCTTGAGCTTGATGAAGTCCTCTACAACAGGGATCTCATCAACAACCGCCTGCGCGACTCTCTTGACCGGGAAACCGATCAGTGGGGTGTCAAGGTTGAGAGGGTTGAGATAAGGGAAGTCGATCCTGTCGGCGCGGTAAAACAGGCAATGACAGAACAGACGGCAGCCGAAAGGGAAAGAAGAGCTGCAATCTTACGTGCAGACGGTGAGAAGAGATCAGCAATTCTCTCTGCCGAAGGAAAGAGGCAGTCGATGATCCTGGAAGCAGAAGGTGATCGGCAGAGCAAAATACTGCGTGCCGAAGGTGACCGTAAATCAAGAATACTTCAGGCACAGGGCGAGGCGCAGGGACTCAGAATTCTTGCGCTTGGTTCACGTCCGCTTGATAAAAAGGCAATAACCGTCCTCTCCCTTGATGCCTTAAAGCAGATGGCAGACGGACAGGCAACCAAGATCATATTTCCGTTTGAGATTTCCAGTCTCATAAAACAGAGCGCGAAGTTTCTCGGCGCTGAAGACGAGGAGTTCACAGATGAAGACTGGAAAAATACCAATCTTGACGAATCAATTCTTGGCAGTATGGCCGGAGATGAGGATGTTGAGAATGCCGCAAAGACTGTAAAGATAATTGAGAAGAAAATTGAAGATCTGAGTGATGTCAATGTTAAGGACATCGGAGATCTTGATGAAAAATAACACTTTTTTAACAGATATTATTTTCCGGGTTAAAACGATGCAATGTATGGTATCATAATCAGTGATATTATCACAAATATCATGAGCCAGCTAATTCCGGATACAACATAATCTGCATATTTTTCCTTATTTCTGGCTGCAAAAAACTGCTTAACCCCTTCCTGCATAATATAACCGCCGTCAAGCGGAATCAGAGGTAGGGCATTGAAGGTCGCAACCGCAAAGTTGAACCAGAAGAGCCAGAACAGTATCTGAATCAACTGCCAGTAGCCATAAAACGGTTCACTCCATGCAACTGTGTCAGGGGAATCAAACGCAAGTATGCCAAGGCCTAGGCTGTCATCATCAATTACGGCATTTATCGGCACATAGATCAGTAAAAGCGGCCCTAAAGGAGACCTGATATACTTGTCTGACAGCTCTTTTGCCCTGGAAGAATCATAATATGATACTCCCATAAAACCGGAATTTTTATCTCCATATTCTGTCGGCCATTCTGCAAGTTTCAGATCATTGGTACTGGTTATTCCTTCATGAACTGATGTAACTGAAACAGTGTCACCCGGCTGTGTGCCTGACATTATGGATGAAACATCCTCTCTTGAAGTGACATCAATGCCATTTACAGACATTATCAGTGAGTTTGGAAAAAGACCTGCTTCATCTGCCGGATAGTCGGCATATACTGCCTTGACATACGGTGCATCAACCGGGTGTGCCATACCCATAAAGAGCGCCAGAAGCAGAAATGCAATAAGTGCAAGTACGAGATTATTGGTAATTCCTGCGCCAAACATCCTTATTCTTGACCGGCCGCTCGCTTTTTCGACATCCTCTTCACATGGTTCAACAAATGCCCCGATTGGAATTACAAAAAACAATACTCCGGTACTTTCAACCCGCATACCCTCAATTCTTGCAAGAATACCGTGGCCGAACTCATGAACAACCAGAGTTGCAATAAATGCTATAATTACTGCAACACTTAAAGGAAGAAATTCATTTATTCCCGGAATTGCCAGAATATTCTGCGGTTCATAAATCCCCGTTGGTGCCGGTGGTGAGGCAAGCGTCTTTTGAAACGAGAAGAACATCAGCACTGTAAACAGAAGGGATACAATAACCACCATAACCGCACCGGCAGTACCGTATAGCTTCAGAAATTTTGAGTATGGCAGAAATTTATCAAAAAATCCAACATTATCCGTCTTCAGGGCAAGTATCGGACCATAAAATCTGATATGATCTTCCCAGAGATTATTTACCTTAATATAACCCGCTATTAGAAAATATAGTGCAACCAAAAAAACTGCAATCAATAGCAAATCCATCTACAATGATTTGAATTCTATAGCAGATGAAAGTTCTTAAGAGAACAGATTTTTCGGCAAACAATTCACCAGTGAAGCTATATAATGAAAGCAATATGTGACAGAGACCGCATTTCTGATAAATTTCTCCTATGAAACATTTGTTTCATCTGCCATCTGTGAACCCGCAGGCTCATGTATGACTTTTTTGCAACGTTCTCAGTTATGAATCCAACCGGAAACGTACCTGTTTTCCCCGCAGAAACTGCTGAATATCCTGATGATGTCAGAAAAGCTATGGCTGTTCTTCTCTTGGCAGCGGCATTTGTTCTTCTCTTTGTGTCTCCTGAATAATATTCCGGAAAAAACAGATTAAAAATCAAAAAGGCTTTTTTGTTTTCCCCGTGCGATAATATTTGATACTGTCTTCCAGCTTTTTCTTGCAATATCCGGTACTTCTCTGTTTATTTTGATATAATCTTCAAGATATGAGACTGTTACAGAATCAGACGGATAACCACTCCCAATGTCACCATAAACCTCAGATAATTCCTTAATTAACCTGTCCCTTGTAACCTTGGCAACTATTGAAGCTGCGGCAACAACAGGATAAATATCATCCGCTTTATGCCTGGAATGTACTGTAACCTTATTCTCAAGCAACTCAGATATTCTATTTCCATACCTGATCTCATTGACATCACAGGCATCCACATAGGCAGTACTGGCAGACAACTGCCTGATTACTGACGCATGGCCACAGGCTACAATATCGTTCATTGTGACTGTTTCTCTTTTAAGATCAATATCCTCTGCTGAGAGAATAAGCACTGAAGTTTTAAATTCTTCCTTTATCTCTTTGTAAAGGCTCTCCCTTCTCTTTGGAGACAGTTTTTTTGAGTCTGCAAAACCTCTCTCTTCAAAGTCAGAAATATTTGCGCCGCTCACTCCCCCAATTACCATAGGGCCAAGAACTGAACCTTTTCCCGCTTCATCTATGCCGCAGATCACTACTTAGTTATGGTAATTCATAAATTATATCTATAGCCTTGTTTGATACGTTATCCTGATGTATATCATAGTTATTGGCCTTGGCGGAATAGGAAGAAGCCTGGCAGCAATTGCGGCACAGCATGGTGACAGTGTTGTCGTTATTGATAAGGATGAGGACAGGTGTAATGAGATACTTGAACATTATGATGTCCTTGCAATCACAGGCAATTCAACAGACAAGTCAATTCTTGAAGATGCAGGCATTGACAGGGCAGATGCTCTTGTTACAACGACCAGTGACGATGCAGTAAACCTGATGACGTGCTGGCTTGCAAAGAGATTCAATGTGAAAAACCTTGTATCCATAGTAAACCAGATAGAGCATTCAGATCTGTTTAAGGAAGTGGGGGTCAGAATCAGCGAAAATCCTGACGAACTTGTTGCGAATCGTCTGTATTACTGGTCAGAAAATCCTAATATGGAGCAGCTTGCTTCAATTCCGGGTGGGACAATCTTTGAGATTGCAGTTGATAAGGATGCACCCTTTGTCAATCATGAGATTAAAGAACTAAATGTCAGGGATTTTGTCTTTATTGCGATAATAAGGCCGGGAAAAGATCTGATCATACCCAACGGAAGCGTCAGAATCAGGCAGGATGACAACATAATAGTTTTGTCAAAGAAGGAAGCAGAAGAAGAATGTTTAAAGCAACTTAACAGACAGCTTAAAACACCGGATAAAAACCCTGCCGGAAGGAAATAAACACAAACATCCTACGGCAGATATATTACTTTAATCCATACCCTGACGAACGGGAGAAAGGTGACGGTATGGTGCATGTTGCACCAATACACATACATACAGATATACCTGAATCTGCATGGATTTTTAAACAGAAAATGTGGATGACAAAAATCCGGAAAAGCAGCATGATCGGGTCAGGATATGCACAGTTAAGCGAATAAATATATTAAAAAATCAAAATAAAAAAAATTATTCAAAATATTTTTTCAGACCGGTGAGGTCCCTGATCAGTTTAGGATTTAACTTTACAATTTCTTTTACAAGTGAAAGTGTGGAGAAATCTGCCATCTTCAGATTCTTTACAGATGTAAGAATCGCATTCAGTTGTTTATCGCTTAATTTTACAAATATCTCTTTCATCTGATAATTGCGTTCAAGTGCCCTGCCCATCTTTGAATCACGCCACATGGAATCATATTCCATAAGTGCTCCCTTTGAAAGGTCACCTGATTCAATACACTTTGAAGCAACTTCGGCAGCCAGACGTCCGGTGTACATCGCATTGTAAATTCCGCCACCTGTCATTGGATCACTTATCCTTGCAGCATCACCAATGATAATCAGGCCATCTGACACAGTGCATTCAAGAGGTTCACATACTGAAACTCCGCCTGCAATCTGTTCAATAATTTTTCCTTCGGGGAAGAATTCATTGACATATTTGTCGAGATAATCCTTTGCGCGATGTCCATCTCCTGACTGCGTGCCGGAAATACCAAGACCAACGTTGGCAGTGCGTTCTCCTTTTGGAAAGATCCACAGATAACCTTCAGGTGCGATATCCCTTCCAACGTAAAATACGGTGATATTGGGTTCAATATTAATATCGGTCATCAGGTACTGTGCGCATGTCTCAAGTTCACCAAGAGGCACTGTTGTATCAATACCACACCAGCGTGTGAATTTTGATTCTACACCGTCAGCGGCAATTGTAATCTTTGCTCTGACTTCCTGGACCCTGCCATTGTACTCTACCTTTGCACCACAGACAACGCCGCCTTCAACAATGGCATCAACGGCTCTTGCCTTTACAAAGATCTCTGCGCCGGCATGTACTGCCTGCCAGATAAGATCACGGTCAAAAAATTTCCTGTCAAGAACAAATCCTACTTCATTGCCGGCCATCTCAGGACTTAAGTAAAAATAAGAACCATCGGGTGCAATGAGCTTTGCTCCTTCTATCTTTGCAGAGATCCATTTAGGATCGATTTCATCAAAAAATTCACCGATTAAATCCTCACCTATTCCCTCTGCGCACCTCACTGGTGCACCAATTGCAGGGCGTTTTTCAATAAGGCCAACGGAAAGGCCATTTTTTGCGGCAGTTTTCGCGGCGAGTGCCCCACCGGGACCTCCACCGATAATTAAAACATCATATTCACTCTTCATCGGCCACCTCCAGAGCGCCAAGGGGGCAGACTTTCACACAAATATTGCAATTTTTGCAGTTATCATAATCAACTGAAAGGTACGCATCAACGAGTTCGAGTGCTCCTTCCGGGCAGACAGAAACACAGGCACCGCAATATCCACAGACCTCTCTTCTTACTTTGATCATTCTTTATATATTGAGTTGATACGCTCTTTAACCTTTACGACATGATCTTGAATATAAGAGATTTGTTTATATACTGACTTAAGTGAACTACGCCACGCTTTCGCAGGGAGACTTATTGATTTATCTGTTAATATTTGTGATTTATTATGAAATTATCGCAGAATACCATCTGGTATTTACCCTGTGTGACGGCTCACAAAAATAATACAGTGGAGGCTGTTGCACAAATAAAATTTAATGGACAATTGTATGATTTACAGGTACAATTGGCACAAATGTTGTGATGATTGATCAAAATATCCCATTTAATTATCCCATGTTTAATTAGAAAATAGCCATGCAACAGCCTCTGTGGACATCCGGAAAATCAATTCAGTATAATTTAACATAAGAAAAATTAACATTATTTATAATATGAAACTTACCGGAGGTCCGACTCAGGATGAGATTATGGCCATATCCATGCAGAAACTCGGACTGTTAAAGGATGATATTTTTGTAGATATTGGATGCGGAACCGGCAAAATATCAGTTGAAGCCTCAAAATACTGTAAAGCAGTAATTGCAATTGACAAAAGAGAAGAAGCCATTGAATTTGCGGACCGGGAAATTGAAAAATCCACAGCAGAAAATATCTCACTCATAAAAGAGGAAGCATCAAAAGCGCTTTTGGAGATAGATTATCTTGATTGTGCCTTCATTGGTGGTTCGGTTAATATTGAGGCAGTTCTTGACAGGCTGTATGATATTGTGCAGCGCAGAATTGTGATAAATGCTGTAATGCTTGAGACAGCCAGTAAAACAGTTAGTAAAATGAGAGAACTTGGCATATTTGAAGAAGTGGTTTATGTACAGGTTGCAAGGTCGTATGATATTGCAGGCGGAACAATGTTTAAGCCTATAAATCCGGTTTACATCATTTCAGGGAGCGTGAATAAGTAAATGCTTGTTGCAGTTGGAATTGGTCCGGGAGATCCGGAATTGCTGACAGTAAAAGCAGTTAACCTGATTAAAAAAGCGGACGCTGTATATGTTCCCGGAAATGTTGCAAAGGAGATAATATCGCCATACAGAAAGGATGTAACAGTACTCTCATTTCCCATGACAGACGATGAGGATTACATCAGCAGATGTATCCGGAAAAATACAGAAATTATTGCACCTGTTGCCGAAAAAGGCCTCGCAGTATTCTGCATACTTGGCGATCCCAATTTTTACGGGACATTTGGGAGATTATGTTCAGTACTGAAAAAAACCCATCCGGACATTTCTTTTGAGACCGTTCCGGGCATAAGTTCAATTACAGCCTTTGCATCCGCCGCAGGTATAGCCATTAACGGAGGAGTTGAGATCTCAGACGGATCGGAGATCAACTCAAAATTAATGCTTAAAGTAAGAAAACCAAAGGATATTTCTGCTAAATTAAAGGCTGAAGGATATAATGAGTTCATTCTTGCAGAGAAGATATTTATGAAAGATCAGAATATCTTAAGAGATGATGAAATTCCGGAGAAAAGCCCTTACTTCAGTATTCTTTTTGCACGGAAAAATAATTATGCCGGAGATAGCCGGCATAAAGAGGAAAAATACTGATGATTATGCCTAAAATATACATCGTCGGTGCCGGATGCGGTGATCCTGGTCTGATAACCGTTAAAGGAAAAGATCTCCTTGACAGAGCCGATCTGTTAGTTTATGCAGGTTCACTTGTAAATCCGGAACTTGTTGATAACTGTCCCGCAGAGGAAAAATATGACAGTTGGGGCATGAAGCTTGATGAGATGACTGAGATAATGGCAAAAGCTGCAATTGAAGGTAAAACTGTCGTCAGGCTTCATTCAGGAGATCCGGCTCTTTATGGTGCAATTGTTGAGCAGTGTACACTGCTTAAGGCTAAAGGTGTTGGTGCAGAGAGAGTACCGGGAGTATCCTCAATGTTTGGTGCCGCGGCAGCGCTTGAGACTCAGCTCACCTTAAGGGGAGTATCTGAATCGGTAATAATCACGCGGCCCGCAGGAAACACTCTTGATAGAGATAAGATTGCAGAGATGTCTGCACTTGGAGAGACTATGGTTATCTTTCTTGGTACTGAGCATATGGAGGATATACTTTCAAGGGTCAGGTGTCCGCCGGAAACACCTGCGGCAGTCGTTTATAGGGCAACCTGGCCTGACCAGATAGTTGTTAAGGGAACCGTTGGAGACATCGCCAAAAAAGCAAGGGCAGAGGGCATAGAGAGAACATCACTGATAATTATCGGTGATGTCGTTAAGGCCTGCAACTCAGAATACATTAATTCGCACCTGTACGGATGAAAAAATACATCGTAATCTCGCTTGACAGATTCAGAGACAGTGCAGAAATAATAGCCGAAGTCATCGGCGGTGATGTCACAGAATATTCCAGAGATGCCTTCAGGGAGGCATTTGACCGTTATGAAGGGATTGTTGCGGTGATGTCAGCCGGAATTGCGGTGAGAAACATCGCACCCCTTCTAAAGGATAAATGGACTGATCCTCCTGTTGTTGTTGTAAGTCCGGATATGAGATATGCCATTCCTGTTACAGGCGGGCACCACGGAGGCAATGAAATTGCAGTGATGCTGGCTAAAATAGGCATTGAACCGGTGATCACAACTGCCACAGAGACTATGAACCGCGGTTCAGTCGAGGGTTATGCAAAGATAAATAATCTTGAGATCCTCAACAAGGATTCCACAAGGAAGGTCAATGCAGAGATTCTTGATGGTGACATCCCGTGTTATCTTCTAAATGAACCTTCTATGGCGGTCGTTTCTCCCGGAGTGTCGGTTCTTCTCAGTAATGGCAGATACATTGTCGGAATAGGATGCAGAAGAGGCGTGAGTGCGGATGAAGTGACAGGTGCCATCCTTAAGGCTCTGGATATGGCAGGCATCGAAAAGAATGATGTGCTGGTATATTCTACAGCAGTTCTGAAAAAGGATGAGAAGGGACTTATCAGCGCCATCCGGAATCTTTCCGGAAACCTCGTATTTGTCACTGATGAAGACATAAACAGTGAAAACCCGGAATCGGGTTCACGGGCTACAGATAAGATCGGGCTTAAAGGCGTTGCCGAACCTTCGGCACTGGCGCTTTCAAAGAATAAAAAAATAATTCTTAAAAAAACAGTATTCGGGAGAGTTACAATTGCAGTCATCGAATAGAGGAAAACTTTTCATAATAGGTATCGGCCCCGGAAATACAGATTTCATGATTAAGCGGGCATCCGATGCCATAAGGGAATCTGACATAATTATCGGGAATGACTTTTATTTAAATCTCATTAAACCGCTTGTGGAAGATAAAGAAGTAATTTACAGTTCAATGGGTAAAGAAGTCGAGAGGGCACGAAGATGCATTGAACTTGCAGAGAAAAAGAAAGTCGCAATGATAAGCGGCGGAGATCCCGGAATCTACGGCATGGCAGGCATTGTCATTGAGATTATCAAAAAGGACAGTTCCGGAGTTGACTATGAGGTAATTCCGGGTGTCACAGCAGCAACCGCCGCGGCATCAAGGACGGGATCTCCGCTTTCAGGAGATTATACAACAATTTCTCTCTCTGATCTCTTAACACCCCTTGAGGTTATTGAGAAGAGACTTGACCTTGCATTTCAGATGGGTGTTCCGGTTGTACTGTACAACCCAAAGAGCAATGGAAGGCCGCATAACCTTGCCATGGCACTTGGGACTGCCCTGAAATATAAAAGCGGAGATACCCCCGTTGCAGTGGTTAAAAACTCTCACAGAGAGGGGGAGGAGATCAGGTATTACACACTTGCTGAACTTTTTGAAGATGATGGATTTGTGGATATGCGTTCAGTTGTGACAATCGGCGGTGAAGAATCGGAATTTATTGGAGAAGGTGAAGATATCAGCGGAATTATCACACCAAGAGGATATGACAGAAAATACGTATATTGATCCGGGTGCGGATACAAAAGAGGGTTATAAGATCTCCCTGACCAGCAGAAAACTTGCAAGGCAGGTGGTTGGTGACAGAACTTTAGAGGACAGAATCAGGCAGAGATGCGCAATTTCCGTTGGTGACTTTGTGATGGCAGATCTGACAGCATTTAAAAATAACCCTGTGGATGCAGGACTGTCTGCACTTGAGATAAGAGCGCCGGTTATCACTGATATCAGAATGGTTCAGACCGGAATCCGGAAAAAAGAGCACGGCAGTGAGATTATCTGTGCACTGGATTATGGTGCTGATATCTCAAAAGAGAGAGGCATCACAAGAAGTTCGGCAGGATTCATTGCGCTCAGAGAAAAAGTAAGTGGCTCAGTTATTGTCATCGGAAATGCACCCTCTGCGCTCCTCACAGTCTGTGATATGATCAAAGAGGGAATTGTTCCGGCACTTGTTATTGGAAGTCCTGTAGGGTTTGTAAATGCCGCTGAGTCAAAAGAGCTGTTAAGAACTCTTGATGTGCCCTCAGTATCGAACAGGGGCACAAGAGGTGGCACACCACCGGCAGTCGCAGCCATGAATGAGATAATCACAATGTATGCCGAAAGAAACAGAAAAGAGGATTAGGGATCCGGTCTCGGATTTTCTCTACCCGGAAGAATGGTCTGAGAGATGCAGCAATACTGGAGATCTCAGGCTGGTAAGGGAGGGGCTTGCAGTGCTGACATCAGACGGAAATATTCTGATGAGAGGATTTACAACCGGAAGCACTGCTGCTGCGGCATGCAAGGCTGCCGTATTATCCCTCAAAAAATACGTCACTGACTCAGTCAGCATCAGAACTGCATCAGGAATCCGGGTGAATATAAAGGCATCCGGAGAATCCGGAACCGGCAGGTCGGCTAAATACTCAGGCGATTATAAGAATGACATCACCTCAGAACTTCTCTTCATTGCCATAGCTGAAGAAAATCCGGAAAGAAATGAATTTATTGCCGGAGAGGGAATAGGCAGGTTCTCAAGGGATACACCACGATATGGGGAGGGCAGTCCTGCTATCAGCAATACCTCTATGAAAACAATCACGGAGGCAATAGATGAGGCTCTTTACGAAACAAAAATTCCGGGTGTGACAGTCACTCTCTCCATTCCCAATGGTGAGGAGATCGGCAGAAGGACACTCAACCCAAAAGTAGGAGTTGAAGGCGGGATATCAGTTCTCGGCTCAACCGGATTTGTTGAACCCTGGGATGACCATCTCTCAGAATCTGTTTTTGACAGGATTAGGGCAGCCGAAAAGGTTGTTATCACAACCGGAAGAATCGGCCTTCGTTTTTCAAGAATGCTGTTTCCGGATTATGAGGCAGTCCTTGTAGGTAAATATATGGAGAAGGGCATATTGGCAGCAGAAGATAATCTGATTCTCTGCGGACTTCCGGCACTTATACTGAAGTTCATTGACCCTGAAATTCTCTCCGGCACCCCATACCTGACAGTTGAGGAGATGACTATTGATCCTGAATGGAAAATCAGGGCAAAGAAATCCATATCACACTACCGCAGAGATCATTCTGGAGTAAGAATCGTGATTATAAACAGAAACGGCGGAATTGAGATTGATTCATCCGCAGGCGAAGAAGAGGGAGAATTTCCGGAATGATAATTATTGGGGCGGGATGCGGACAGGGAATGCTGACAGAAGAAGCCATATATTCGATAAAAAAAGCAACCCTGATCTATGGATCAAAACGGGCTATTGAGATATGCCGGAGATACATACCGGAGAAAGCAGAGGTTGTTGAAATTACGGATTACAAAGCACTGAGAAAACTTCCTGAAGATGCTGTTGTGCTCTCAACAGGCGATCCGATGTTTGCAGGGCTTGGTTATCTTAAAGGAGAGGTTGTACCCGGAATTTCATCCATGAGTTATGCCTTTGCCAGGCTTAAAATTCCGCTTTCAAAGGTTGCAGTATCAAATGCACATGGAAAAGAGCATATGTCAGCAATAAAACAGGCATCTGCTGATATTGAAAACGGCCACATTTCTTTTATAATTGCGGACCCCGATTTTGATATTGGCAGATTTGCTGAATATCTGGCAGATAAAAATATCCTCTGTAATATCTCAGTATGTGAAAATCTTGGTTATCCTGATGAAAGAATTACCTCCGGAAATGTGCAAAGTCCGCCAAAAAACAGATCCGGACTTTTTGTAGTGATTGCGGGAGATTATACGGCAGGGCCATGAATTTCCTGCATAACTTCAATAACCTCAATATTGTGGCCGGATTTTAAATTAAAATCCACCTCTTTCTTTGGTTCTCCTCAATACCATTATTAATTAAATTAGATCAAAATAAATTGTATTTGGAAGTAATAACATAACATTAAAAAGAACAAATTTAAGGAATAACCGGAGATGACACCAACAATAATTATTGCAGGAACGCATAGCGGGTGCGGGAAGACAACCATCTCATCCGCAATTATGTCTGCACTGAAAAAAAGAGGACTTAGGGTTCAGCCATTTAAGGTTGGTCCGGACTTTATAGACCCGACACACCATACAGATATATGTGGCAGGGTGTCAAGAAACCTTGACCCTTTTATGATGGGTGAGGATGGTGTCTTAAGAACATTTGCTGATGCCTCAAAGGATGCTGACATCTCTGTTATTGAAGGTGTTATGGGCCTGTATGACGGCCTTGAAGGAACAGATGCCGGGAGCACCGCCCACGTTGCAAAAATACTCAATGCTCCGGTAATTCTCATTGTTGATGTTAAAGGATCTTCAAGAAGTGCAAACGCTTCAGTCCTTGGATTTACAGAATTTGACAGAAATGTCAGAGTTGAAGGTGTAATCTTCAACCGGATCGGCAGTGAGAGGCACAGGGCAATGATTAGTGCATCACTTAAGAGAGAGGCTGTAGGATGGATTCCCTGGGAGAGGGAAAAATCACTTAACAGCCGACATCTTGGTCTTAAAATGGCTCATGAAACACCACCTGAAGAATCACCAGCGGCGTTTACACAGATAATAGAGGATAATACAGATCTAAAGAGAATTATTGAGATTGCAGGAACAGGAGAAGAAATCCCTGTACCACTCAGAAATTCTGAAAATTCAATAAGTACCAATACAGATAAAAAGGCAAGAATAGGAGTTGCATATGACAGTGCCTTTAACTTTTATTATCAGGATAATTTTGACAGGCTTGAAAAATACGGAGCAGATATCATTTATTTCAGCCCGATGAAAGATGAGATGCCCGCAGTTGATGCACTATATTTCGGTGGAGGTTACCCTGAGATCTATATGGAAAAGCTTGAGAAATCAAAGTGCCGCACTCTGATTAAAAAGTGTGCTGATGATGATATGCCTATCTATGCAGAGTGCGGCGGACTGATCTATCTCTCAAGGAGTATTGATTACGAAGGCAGAAAGTCAGATATGTGCGGAATCCTTCCGGCAGATGCAGTGAAAATGAACAGGTTTCAGGCACTTGGATATGTTGAGGCTACATGCAGGGCAGAAGACTCTCCTTTGCCATCCGGAATTTCAGTTAAAGGACATGAATTTCATTATACAAAACTTAACTGTGATTCTGACACAAAATTTGCCATGGAGTTAACACGCGGGAAGGGGATTGAAGACGGAAGAGACGGGATATACTCAGGAAATACAATAGGAGGATATACTCATGTATATTTTACAGACAGATTTGCAGAGGCATTTGTTAATAATGCAGTGAAATATTCCGAAAGATGATATTTTCCGGCATACAGAAAGTCGCGGCATTTACCCAATATATATATCATAGAGAAAACAAAACTCATAAAAAAGATGTTTTCCAGGAAACTCCTTGAGGATAAAGATACTTTTTCTCTCCTCATACAACTTACTGATATTGCTGCTTCAGCACATGAAAGAGGCGACTTTAAACGAAGAGACTCTGCTCTAGATGAAATCAGGGAGATCAGAAAACAGATTACCGGTCAGATTGTTGAAAGCGCCGGCAACCAAAAAGATGAATAAAATAAATATCTGAGTTATTTAAATATTCCAAAAAAATCTCTTTCATTTTTGTGGGATTTCAAAAGTCCCGTAAATTCCGCCGCCGCCGGGATTAAGAATAATTTCACCTCTCCTGAACTTCTCCACAGCAAAACCAACTCCTTCATTTAACTCTGACAAATCACCGGTATCGGCATTTAACAGGGCATTTATCTCATTGTCAAATTTCCGGATGAACTCATCATAAAGCTTCAGGCAGCCCTTTGTATTGGGAGAAGAGGTTTTAAGGACATTACTGATTATCTCACCAAGCGGAACGATATGGATATAATCCGGCCGTTCTGTAGTAAATCCCTCTTTTGAGAGATACTTTGCCCGGTCATAAACTCCTCTCTTTATCGCACCGCCGTCATCCGGACATCTCCATTTGCAGTGTTCTGCCTCTGCGGCACTGAACTGTCTGAAACAGCGTGAGCATGCTGTCCGGTTGTATTTTCCCTCCTCAGGGAAAAAACCTGCATTGAGAACTATTCTGTTATTCAGAACGGCTGAGATAATATCTTTTACAGAATTATTGTTTACATCAATCCTGTTGAATTCCCTTGCAATCTTATTCACTGCGGGGCTGTGCGCATCGGAATTAGAGAGAAACGGGATACCTTTAAGTTCTTCAATTCCGGCGGCATAGGAAGAATCCGCTGAAAGGCCAAGCTCAAGAAGATCCACAGGCTCATCGCCATAACATTCAGTAATACTGTCAAATCTGCCGTACATCCCGGTCCATGGAGTAAAGGCATGAGCAGGGCCGACATATCCGCCATTATTATGAACGATCTCAGCTATCTTTTCACCGGTGAGAGCTACATGTGGGCGGCCTCCGGTACTGATATTCTTACTGAAGGGAGCCATATCAGAATAAATATTTTCTGCGGTCTCAAAATCCTTCATCAGAATAAGATGGTGCACCTTTCCCTTTCCTTCAACTTCGGCTGTCGGAATAACGGTCACACCACGATAGTCAATATCTGAATCATCCCACATATTCCGCCATTTCGGGTGTATGGCATCACCGCTGCCAATTACATCAATGCCCTTAACAACACAGGAATCAAGTAATTTCTGAGGCTTCATACTCTTTGAAGCCGCCATTGAAAAAAGAGAATGAATATGAAAATCAGCATTAAGAATCATTTAAATGATCCTCTTTAACCGATATAACTCAGTTCTTCATCGGATTTCTGCTGATCCATAGCTTTTAGGCGTTCAACAAAGACTTCCATTTCATCCGCCCTTTCAACAAGTTTTGTTGGATCAACTTCTATTCCGGTTAATTTTGAAAGAACCTCAAGAACACTGGAGGAACTTTTCGGATCTACGAGATATCCGGAGGTCTCGCCCATAAGGCAGATCCCTTCAATTCCCTTTCTGGCACCAAGACCTAACAGAAGACCTGATGCTCCGATTATGCCCCCGCCTGGTTCTTCCTTTGCAAATATCGCGCCGGCTTTTTCAACCTCATCTCTCAGAGTTTCACCGTTCACTGCGGCTAAAACCCTGATCTCATCTATGAGGTGCCCTACGCCATATCCACCAAGGGTGTATATTCGTTTAACTCCGTATTTCTCAGCGACATCCAGATATGCATCAGTCATCAGATAATGACCTTCAGATGAACTGCTCTGAAAATCTCCTGTCAGAAAGAGAATACTAACTCCTTCTCCGGAATATCTGAAAATTTCGTTGTTTGGCATATGTGCTACGCCGGTTTCATCAATAATAACCTGCGGAGGGAAGAAAACAGACTGGATCTCAGCTACCTTTTCTGCACCAAGTTCTTCAATCAGGTGCTCTGCTACGAGTTTACCCACCTGCCCCACACCCGGAAGACCTTCGATCATTATATCGCATCTGTTGTCTTCAGGATTCTCTTCAAAAAAATCAATAGTTATATCCTTCATTTCTTCTAACCTCCCTCCTGTATTTCCCATACCTGTCCTGAGGAGAAAAACGCGGGGGGTGTGCAATAACAGTACTGCCACCACAAACAGGACAGACAGAGGAAAGAGAATATCTGCTGTCCTTAGGACAGCATCTTATGTGTCTGGTCATTTAAACTGTCTAATCAGTTTTTACCGGAACGCTGCTTTCTGATGAATTTACCTTCACCCTCTGCCCGCTCCATAACACCAATTGCTGCTTTTGCAACCTTGTTGATTGCATTTTCAGCGGATTTATAATCCGGTGCAGTCACCTTTACACGGTATTTCGGGGCACCAACGTACACAAGCTCAAGTTCGACTCCTTCGATCTTTGGCTGTGCACTTCTGAGTGCCCTTCTTATAACATTAACACCGTCAGGTTTATCGGATGTCAGAACGAGAGTGCCGGAGATAGTAACTTTAGGAAGTTTTACATTTTCATTTGCAACTTCAACAAAAGCCTTTGCAACACTTTCATCAAGTTTGAGTTTTGAAAGTGTTTTCTCCTCATCGATCAGCACATCTTCAAAAGGAGGGAAAAGCGCGCCATATTCCGGGAAGAATTTTGAGATAATCTCTTCAGCAGGAACACCGGATTTTTCGGATATAAATCCAACCCATTTCTCTGCCTTCTGCTCATTCTTCCACTCATGGATCTTTTCCTTGCGCTGATGATCGTTAACATCTTTCAGAGAGAGATCTATGTGCCCGCGGCTTTTGTTCACGTTGAGAACCTTACACACAACCTTCTGCCCTTCACGGACATAATCACGTATGTGCTTAATCCATCCACGTGCAATCTCAGCAATAGGTATCAGACCTTCACGGTCATCGTATTCATCAAGTGAAACAAATGAGACAAAATCTTTCACATTTGTAACCGTGCATACTACAAGTTCACCTTCGTCCGGCCATTCTCTCTCGTACATAGTTAATATTACTCGTGTTCGGCAATAATCTCTGCCTTTATATCCGCATTTCCGCCCTTTGGCTCTGCAAGAATCTTTCCGCAGACAACACAGTCCACGACTGAGCTTGCCCTCTGAAAGATCTTCTGTTCATTTTCGCAGTCCGGGCATTTCACTGTATAAAATTTTGATCTGTTTTCTCTGTTTACACGAACCATTCTTAAATCACTCCGTAAGCTCGAATTTTCCTGCTTTGACACCAGCGCGAAGGTGCGCCTTGCCACATTTTGTGCAGCGGTATCTCACATTGATTCTTTTTGTAGGTTTGTCTCCACCAGGCACTTTTGAGAACTTACCCATATTTCCTACTTTACTTCTGCGTGCCTTCTGCCTGTCAATCCAGTGTAAGTGTAGATCGCGGCCTTTCTTTACTTTCTCTACTTCGTGAACCTCATGGGTTCTGCAGTACGGACAATATGTTTTGAATTTTACTGGCATTTTCATAAAATATCAGGCCCCTGTTCTTTGGAAATAAGCCGCTACAATTATTGGAGCATTGAAGCGGCAATTACAGACGTATATCAGATATTTGATTTACCTGTTAAATCCCATTATCATTTGCTAATGCCTATATTTAAGGCTATGTTGCGATTATAAAGGACTTCAGCATTTTTCCTGGGAAGTGTAACAACATCTTCTGCTGAGAGATTATATATTCTGCCGTCAATGCCCATAAAAGAATCAATTTTATCAATGATATAAACCGGTTCATATTCAATATCTCCACCCTTTTCCGGGGAGGATATTTCTGATGTGGGCACATATTCGGACTCGTTTTGTATAATTCCGTCATTCTGAGGAATAATTTCGGCAGCATAATTGTCGTGTGATATAACCTCGTCCACGCAGGGCGGAGGCTGCACATTTCCACCCGCGCTTTTCTTTGTTGCTCTCAGAAATTCCGGCTCTGTAAATTTCCTGCGGCATTCGCCAATTGCAAGAAGAATTTTGTCATACATCTCCTCTTCAGGAGGAAGCATCCTTTTGAGTTCTTCTTTATCGGTTCTGCCGCAGTCTGCCTGAATTTCAGCGAGCTTTATTATTTTTCTTATCCTCTGGTTTGTAATATCCTGCAGAGTAGCCTGAACACTCTCTATCTCATTCAGCAGTTCACTTCCGCGCTCAGTCATGAAGTGATCAATTGAACTTGCTTCAGAGTACAGCTCTGACAGATATTCAAGCGCTTCGCTATAGATGTCATCCGGAATTTCGGATAACTTTCCGCTCCCTCTCTCATCAAGTACTATGAGCCTTAAATAATCAAGGTCCATATTGCATGTGCCGAACAATATTTGCCTGCCAATTTACCTTTTAGCACCTGAATACTCAGCAATTCCTCTTGCGCATAGAAAGAGGGCCAGTGCTTCAGGTACTCTGTTTATTCCTTTATCGAGAGAATATTTATTTCCAAGTATGGGCATTGTCACAGGGAATTTTGAATCGACAATGATCTCGTCCTCACCAAATACCACTGCATCGGTCAGAGGATCAAACCCGTCAAGTTCGGAGACCGGCATTGACACAACTCTCATCGAACTTCCGCCGTGAAGCGATCCGGGCATCCGTATAAGGCGTTTTATATCAGTTGTAACCGGTTCATCGGTCAGGACAGCACGTTTGTTAAATATCTCTTTAAATTCTTCTGAATCTCCTTTAAGTACCTCAAATACCTTTTTCTGCGTTTCGGAGAGAACAATGCCTTCCCTGCCTGATGTTAGGGCCTTTGATAATGCCGGAGATGATTCAATGAAGTTCAGAGCGGATTTTTCACCAATTCCTCTGAGTGCAGTAATTTTTTTGACTGCGCTCTTTTTTTCTACGGAAGAGAGGCCGGCAAGGTACTCAGAGAGGATCTCTCTGTACCTCTCAGGCCATCCTGAACCGGACATACGGGACTTTAGCATAATCTGCGGATCAATTCCTGTCCCGCAGACATAATCAACAATCCCGCGCCTCTCAGCACTGCTCCAGCCCAAAACCTCAAGGTTCCTGATATGGATATGATAGCCCCTTCCTCCGGAGAAGACAAGGAACATATCCTTTTCTGAAAAACCAAGTTCATCGCGCAGCATAGCAATGAGTTTGAATACCTCCTCCTTCACACGGGCAAGCATCAGATCATATGCGCCCCGGACTATGTGGTCGGCATCAAGATCAAATATAAGATCTGCTCCGCACCATTCCTTATCGGGCATTGTCCCTGCTGACGGAGTGCGGTAGTATGCTGTCGAATGATAGACATGGCGTGGAATCATGGCGCGGAGATAATTCTCAACTTCAGGCTTTGAGCTGAATGATATGTGGCGCTTCATCCTTACCTCGTCGGAAGTATCAAAAAATATGAATCCCCATTCTCGCTGTTCAAGAGCCGGAGGTATCTCTATTGTGGCTTTTTTGTAGTAATTCTGGAAATTCTGTTTTAAATATTCCAGAGTTGCGGCATTCATCGGATTTCCTTCACCATATAAGGGCCGATTCTTCTGTAGCCCCTCTTCAGATAATATGGCCTGACACCGATTCCGCTCATCACAGCAATCTTTTCATAGCCATTCTCCGCTGCAATACTCTCTGCGTGTTTGAGGAGGCGATCACCAAAGTTCTTATGCTGCCACTCTCCGTCTCCGGCAGAACCGGATATCGGCACAACAGAGCCGTACACGTGGAGTTCCCTGAGCAGTGCCGCACCTTTAAGTTCATTCTTCCAGGGCATGTTCGGAAGCCTGAGCCTTGCAAAACCAATGAGCGCATCATTTGCAGTGAACTGAATGAAAAATTCCCTGCCGCCACAGCATGGATATTCAGTCACCTCAATATGCGGTTCTTCATCTATTCTGTTTCTTCCGGCTTCCCTGCACCGTATGCAGTGGCACTTCCCGCCCTTTTCAGTCAGTCTGCTGCCCGCAAGCTGTCTGAAATTACTGAAGTGCGATCCGGCAACGATCAGCTTTGCGGGAATGTCACGCTGAACCCTCTGCAGGCGCACATATTCAGGAAGGCAGGATTTGCCATAAGCTACGAGATCAACGAGTTTGTCCTCATCATAGACATCATAATCTCCTTTCTTCCACATATCCTCAATCTCCGAACCCGGGGTTACAAGTGTCGGATATATCTTCAGAAAGTCGGGGCAGAATCTTTCATCAGTAAAGAGAGTGTCAAACATCTTCATATCATCCTCAATCGTTGCCGATGGAAGATTTGGCATGATATGAAAACCAACCTTAATTCCTGCATCGCGCAGAAGTCTGTTAGCTTTTACAGATTCACTTACGTGATGACCCCTTCTGTTGAAGTCTAAAATCCGGTCATCAAGCTGCTGCACACCGATTTCAACTTTTGTAACTCCAAGTGAAAGCATGCTGTCAATGTGCTCTTTTCTGCACCAGTCAGGTCTTGTTTCAAAGGTTACTGCAATGCACCGTACATTGGATGTTTCATTCTCCCTGCAAAGCTCTTCAAATGTGAATATATCTCCTCTGTCTTCTGAACCATATTCATTCATTGCACGGATGCAGGATCTCATAAACCATTCCTGATAGTCAGTATCCCTCGCAGTCATCGTACCGCCCATCACAATAAGCTCGGCTTTGTCAATGTGATGACCAAGCATCTCAAACTGTCTGAGCCTTGTCTGAACCTGAACATAAGGCTGATATTCAAGCTGTCTGCCCCTAAGAGCCGCCGGTTCCTCACCGGTATAACTCTGTGGTGATTTAAACGGATGATTTGGACCTCCGGGGCATGGCAGACATATTCCATGGGGGCATGTATGCGGCGAGGTCATAACTGCCACAGGTGCAACTCCGGAGATGGTTCTTGAGGGTTTAACCTGAATTATAGGTCTTAGAAGTGTCTTCTCTTCCTCAGTCGCAGAAACAAAGATCTCTGAATTGCGCGGGATAGAATGAAGCCTGTACTTTTTTGCAACAGATGTCTTTATTCGCGGAACATCTGAAGCATCTTTGGCTTCCGATAAAATTCGGGAGATTAATTCCCTTAAAACAAAATCCTGATTTTTGGGGTCAGTGTTCAACAGCAACCTCTTCTGAACCTGCACCCGGTAAGTATTCAACCGCGGGCATACCTCTGCTCCGAATATATCCGACAAGTTCATCACCAAGAGTTAAAATGGCCTCTTTATGACAGATCTTGTTCTTGTGGATATGAACCGGCGATATTTTTAGATTGTCATATCTCTCGGTCAGAACTTCGTCACAGTTTATGGACTCATAATATTTTTTTACCTGAACTAAAAGCATGTGTAGATGTAGTAATTCCTCTTTCTGCACTAGATCACCAATCCTTAAGATTTAGTTCAGCCGAAACCACATATAATTTATTGGTGAGCTTTATATCAGAGATAATGAAAAAAGCGGGGGCACTGGTGGGTTTATCTGTTGGCGATGCGTTAGGTGCGGCCTTTGAGGGCTTAAAACCGGAAAATAAGCCAGTATATGATATAATTCCGGGGGGTGTGCATAAACTGAAGGGCGGAGAGGTTACAGATGACACATATCTTGCCTTAGCAGTCGCAAAATCGCTGATTAAGTATGGAAAACTCGTATATGATGAAACTGCGCTCTTAATGGCTGAAAGTTTCAGGATTCACAGGAACTTCTTCGGCCCTACATCTGCAAAAGTATTTGAAGCAGTATTAGCTGGCAAATCTGCATTTCGCATCTCTAAAGAGGTTTACGAAGCAGGGGGCGGGAGGACAGACGGCAGTGTTATGAGGGGTGCGCCGGTGGGGATTTTCTACAGTCCGGCAAAAGTCAGGACCATGAGTATTCTTTATTCACAGATGACACATTATCATCCTGTGGCCTGTGAATGCTCGGCTTTTGTGAATCTGATGATTAGCTGCATGTGCAGGGGCTGTAACAGGAGAGAGGCATACTATCGCGCACTTTCAGAATGCAGAAATGAAGACGTACTGGGAAAACTTTCGCAGCTTAAGAAAATAAGACTTAATCCTTCCATTGATGCGCTGGATGCAACGCACTGTGCAGTCGCTTTTTTTATGCAGGGAAATTCATTTGAAGAGGCGGTTTCAGATGCAGCATCTGTCGGAGGCGACACTGATACCATAGCTGCAATTACCGGAGCATTGTGCGGCGCTGAATATGGCTATAGTTCCATCCCGGAAAGATGGCTGTGCAGGCTGATAATCAGGGAAGAGATCCAAAAAACGGCTTTTGAACTTGCAGAAGTCTCTGAAAAATAAACCTCTGGCGAATATATTCTTGGATGGTGATAAATGTAGGGTGAAGTGGGGAGCTGTTTTTCTGAATCCTGCAACAAACCGGAAATTTCTTTCAGAGTGGTGTCAGTTCAACTTTTCTTAACTTCCGGCTCATCGCACATGGCTGATCGTTCTCCTCAAATACTCCCGATACAAGATATCGTTCACCCTCAATTACACCTTCCGGAAAACAGAGGTCGTAAAGTTCGCATGTGAGATTCGGGCATGTCTGATTGAATATTATTTCAGATTTTGGAATTGCCCGTTTTGATTCAATGAGGGCAATGACCGGAGGTTCAATGACCTCTACAGCACAGACTCCGGAGTTATGGATATTACAGGAATGGACTGTATTTCCCCTGATTCCGACAATGCGATATCTTCTTTTTGGTACCAGATTATTGCAGACCTTAAACATCCTGCATCCTTCGCATGTTTCAAGTTCCCCTTTATAAATAAATTCAAGGCCCATTTCTGTGAGGTTTTTGCCAATCAGCGTTATAATTACAGCATTTTCAGACATATTTTCAGTAACTCCCTTTAAGCAGACAGATTATTTCTATATTATTTCTAATAGAATTTAATCCTTGTAAAGCATTTTTACAAGTTTTTCGGCACAGTCCCTTTCAAGGCCCATATCAAGAACAGTAAATCTTTCCGGGCGGATATTTCGTGCCATCATAAGAGCCTCAACTGCAACTTCATCCTCAATGCCAAGTTCCTTTGGAGTTACTGGTGCACCAATTGCGCGAAGGGAGTTTCTTATCCACCGCCAGTCTCCGCCATGCAGGTACATTGTCATTATTGAACCTATCCCGCACTGCTCCCCGTGAAGACCGATGTTGGGAGACAGTATGTCCAGCGCGTGGCTGAACTTGTGCTCACCGCCGCTTGCAGGCCTTGATGAACCTGCAATACTCATCGCAATTCCGGACGAGAAGAGCGCCTTTAAGACCATCCATGCCCCTTCTTCAGAACCGGGTTTTATCACGTTTGCATTTTTTACAAGAATTTCTGCTGTCATCTTTGAGAGAGCAATGGCATATTCACTGATAGTCTCGCCCCTCAGTCTGTGTGCCAGTTCCCAGTCAAGAATGGCTGTATAATTGGAGATGACATCTGCGCACCCTGATGCAGTAAGCCTGTGCGGTGCCTTTGAAACTATTGCAGTATCAGCCACGATTGCAATCGGAGGGTGCGCATCCAGCGAGACCCTGCCCCCTTCAATCGGTACTGACGCACGCGAAGAGGCGATCCCGTCATGGGATGCCGCTGTAGGGACACTGATAAAATGTTTTTCAAGATTATATGAGGCAATTTTAGCTACATCTATCGGTTTTCCGCCTCCCACACCTATTAGAAAATCGGAATCAGATGCGGCATCTTCAGCGTCCACTATGCTCTGTTCTGATATTGCATCAATTATAAAGACAGATACGTCATATTTCTCTTCTAAAAGATCCCGGACACGCCCTCCTGCGGCTTTCATGGTATTTCTGCCGGATATTATCAGCGCAGAATTGCCGGTTCTCAGATCTTCACAGACTTTTGGAATCTGTTCCACCGAATCATGACCGATTATGACATCGCGAGGCATCTGAAGCCATTTGGATTTGTCAAATTGCGGTTTTTTGAGTACTTTTATACCTTCTGCGCTCATTATTTTATCAATAAATGATAGGGGATTTTATATACAAATATTATGTAGGTCCGATTGTGAACGGTGAGGCCTATACGATTGTTGACACCCTTACCTACGCCCTGATACTGATACTTTCGGTATATCTTGTGTACAGATGGCTTGAAAAGACAGGGATCTCAATTGACAGGGATTTTATTCTTGCAGTAATTCCCTATGTTGTACTTGGAGGAACGCTCAGGGTTGTAGAGGATACAGGAATTATTCCGTACCCGTGGTATGTTCTGCTGATAACTCCGGTGATATTCTTTGCAATATTCTTCTATGCAATAATTGCCCTGATAATATCCAGATTTCTCGAAAAGAAGGGAATTATCAGGAGATATACTCATGGTTTCGCAGCCGGAGGAATAATCGCCGTTATTGCTTCACTCATCCCGCTTGTCTGGTATGGAATGACTGTTTCAGGCATTCACATATTGGTTATGGTTTTTATTCTGGCTATGGCTTTTGCATCATCAGCAGCAGTCTGGGCAGTGATAAAATACGTCTTTAAATGGGATTTTGCATCCGATATTCTCTACAAACTGCTGATATTCGGGCATATGCTTGATGCCAGCGCCACGAGCTTTGGAATCGATCTCCATGAGATAGCATATGTTGAACAGCATGTTGTAGGCTCTGCACTGATTGAGGCAACCGGAACTGCATTTTCAATGTTCGGACTGAAGCTTGTAGTAGTAATTCCTGCGATTTATATCCTTGAGATGTACAGAAAAGATGGTAACAAAGCACTGTGGCATCTGATAATTCTTGCAATGATAATGGTTGGAATGGCCCCCGGAATCAGGGATATGGTCAGGATGATTCTGTATGTTTGAAGGTAATCTTAAGAGGGCATTTATTTTTTCTCTCTCTTTTTTCTTTTTATTTTTAATATTCGGAGCACTTGCTTTTTCGCAGAATCCTGAATCCGGTAAGGCGATGGTTGAGACTATAAGCCAGAATGTGTTTCTGCCGATTTTAACTGACAACAGTGCACTACTGGCCATAAATCTCTTTATAAACAATACAGAGGCATCCGTTCTGCTCTTCATCGGTGGTGCAACATTTGGCATTGTTACGATGTTTATTCTGATGACAAACGGAATTATTGTTGGTTTTGTCCTTCAGTTTACAATGATTGAGAAGGGTCTGCCGGTGGTTTTGGCCGGAATTATTCCCCATGGTATATTTGAAATTCCGGCATTCATAACGGCAGCAGGACTTGGATTTATACTGTCCGAATCCATCTGGAGAGAATTCAGAGGACGCGGTGATGCAGCAGCTGAGGCCGGAAGGCTGGGAAAAATATTCGTTATGACTGTTATACCGCTTCTCATTGCTGCGGCAATCACAGAGGCATTTATTACGCCTCAAATCATAAATTTAGTTAGTATTTAGGAGTTTTTCATACATGTCCGAAGAGAAGGGCACATTGCCTTCAAAAGAAACGTTCAGCGAATGGTACAATGAAATACTCTGGCGCGCTGAGGTGATGGATGTCAGGTACCCGGTTAAGGGTGTTTATGTCTGGTACCCGCATGGTTTTGCAGTCCGTAAGGCTGTATATTCAGTATTGAGAGAGCTTCTTGACAGGGATCACGAGGAAACGCTCTTTCCGCTTTTAATTCCGGAAAACGAATTCATGAAGGAAGCGGAGCATATCAAGGGTTTTGAAGAAGAGGTTTACTGGGTTACTCACGGAGGGACATCCGAACTTGATGTGCCTCTTGCATTAAGGCCGACCAGTGAGACTGCAATCTATCCTATGTATGCGCTGTGGGTGAGATCACATGCTGACCTTCCGTTAAAGCTGTACCAGATTGTCAATACATTCAGGTACGAGACAAAGCATACCAGACCTCTGATACGTCTGCGTGAGATTACATCGTTTAAAGAGGCACACACAGTTCATGCAACCTGGGAGGATGCAAAGAATCAGGTTGAAGATGCCATTAAAATCTACACTGAGTTTTACCGTAGGCTCTGTGTTCCGGTGATAATCTCCAAAAGACCGGACTGGGACAAATTTCCGGGCGCGGATTACACCATGGCAGCCGATGCGATTATGCCTGACGGAAGAACGCTTCAGGTCGGCACTGTGCACCATCTGGGTGATAATTTCTCAAAGACCTTTGACATCAGTTTTGAGGATGAGAATGGAGATCAGAAGCTGGCATTCCAGACCTGCTATGGCATCTCAGAGAGGTGCATTGCGGCACTCATATCCGTTCACGGGGATGACAAGGGCCTTGTACTTCCGCCTGAAATGGCACCGGTGCAGGTTGTTATTGTTCCTATTATTATGAAGAAGAGGGCCGATGAGATCCTGGAATCTGCAAAAGCTCTTGAGAAGGAGTTAAAGGACGCAGGACTCAGGGTAAAGATCGATGATCGGCCACTCAGGCCCGGCGCAAAATATTACCACTGGGAGATGAAGGGTGTCCCCCTAAGGCTTGAATTGGGCCCCAGAGATATTGACAACAATGTTGTTATGTCAGCAAACCGCCTCGGAGATAAAGCCAGCCTGAGCCGTGAAAATATTACGGAAGAGGTAAAGATAAGTCTTGAAACATTTGGTGAAAGCCTTCTTAACAGAGCTGAGGAGACAGTAAAGGAGAAGATAAGGCATGCAGATACACCTGATGAGGCCGGAAAAGCAGTTGAAGACGGTGTTGCTGTTGTCCACTGGTGTGGATGTGAAGAGTGTGCCAATGAGATCGAAAAGAGATTAAACGTAAGCATACTAGGCAATGAGATAAGATCTGAATACATCGGCGACAGCGAAGGCGAATGTATAATCTGCAAAAAAGCCGGAAAGCCGGCACTGGTTGCAAGATCATATTAATTTAATAATATTCTTTTTTTAAGCCGTAATTAATCCGGCAGAAATTTCAGAAAAGATGCTTCAGGTTCTGCGATCAGAGAGCTGATACTGCCGGCCAAAGATCGAAAAATCAGGTGAATTCCGGCGGGAAGAAATAGATTTTTCCGGCTGAAAATTTAAAAAAACTGAGAAATAGATTATTCCATTATGAAAACAGCTGCCGCAAGGACTGTTGACCAGTCACCATCATCATTTACAACTGCTGATTTGGTTCTGTTCATAGTCTTCTCAGGAACCTTATCAGAGATGCTCCTGTACATATTGTCTGCAATTTTTTCTGCATAGGCACCGGCAGTCTCTTTACTTTCATCAAAACTCTGATATTCTGCAAAATACCCCCAGTCGTTATCAACATCACGTGGAATTGCCATACCTACCGATGCAGTTATTCTCCTTCCTGCCTCACTGGATGACAGACGGGAGAGAATTGCAAATGTAATACTACCCGGAAACAGCATCCCGACACCTTCATCTTTAGGTATAATCCTGCATTTGGGTGGTAATATTGAACTTACCTCAACGATATTGTAGCAGTGGATTGATGCCTGTCTTAATGCCATCTCAAAAGATGTCAGCTTATCCGGATGAGAACCAGCGCCGGATGTGAAAAATACTTTTTTTGGAACAAACTGACCTGTCACTTGAATATACTCCGAAATTATTCTTCTTAATTCAACCTGAGTAACCTTAAAATTATATGGTATTGGCAGAGAAAATGACGGAATTTATACAGAGTGTGTGGCATATCAGTCAAAAAACAGAAAAACGCCCTGACAGAACCAGATGGAGATTAAGCACCATAAACCTGATTAAATCCGGAATAATAAAAGATGATGATCTGATCTGCCGGTAATCACGGGGAAATTAAAAAAAACTTCCCTGACCGGCATACCAGTATCCCTGAATTCAGTTCTTCTTATCTGTGGCAGGAGGAGTATAAACCCGCGTTGCAAGTTCCTTATCAAGCATATAGAGCAGGCCTGAATTTCCCTGAACCCCCATAAGTCTGAGCTGGTTCAGAATTTCCTCTGCATTTGCCTCCTCCTCAACCTGTTCATCAACATACCACTGAAGCATGTTATTTGTCGGATGATCCCGTTCTTCAATTGCAAGATCAACAAGGAGGTTAATTCTGGAGGTTACAAATTTCTCATGCTCCAGGGATGCCTCAAAGGCATCAAGAGGGGATTCCCACTCTGTTGGGGGTTCCTTTATTGCCTGAAGTTTCACCCTTCCGCCTCTTGAAATAATATAACTGTAAAACTTCATTGCATGTTCAAGTTCTTCCTGAGCCTGAACAGACTCCCAGTTTGCAAAGCCCTTAAGTCCAATAGACTCATACCAGGACGACATTGATAGATACATATAGGACGAATACAATTCCCACATGATCTGCTCATTAAGCTCTTTCTCAATTTTTGGATTCATCGCCATTTTTTTCAGCCTCTTATCCCTTTGATTTTCTGATTGAGCACGATGATATAATAATTTTTCCACCGGAAATATATCCGGTGAATTAATCAGATTTTCAGCGTAATAATTACCTGATTCTGTGGATAAATCACAGTTATATTCACACTATAATCCTCAGATTCCGTCCAGAAACTCTGTTACAGAAGTTTTTCCGGAATTAACATCAGAGACCGGAGAGAATTCATCTTCATATGCAGATTTATTCACCTGGTAAAATTCTCCCAGTGGAATCTCTTTACCGTTATCATAATTCCAGATATTTATTATCTCTTCCGCACCGGAATAAGATGTAAGGTTTTCATTATTGCGGATCTCTGTCTTCTCCTCATAAGAATCAGTCATATCACAATAACTTGCACAGATCTGGAGTACTTCAATATATGAAAATCCTTTATGCTCAATACCGGCCCTGATAATTCCGGCGAGGTGCTCTTTTCTTCCGGAATAACTCCGGGCAATATATGTGGCTCCGCTTACAAGCATTAAACTCAGGGGATTTACCGGCCTTTCAGGAGAACCGCCCGGTGTGGATCTCCCCTTAAAATGATATGGGGATGTAGGTGTGTACTGCCCCGTTGTCAGGCCGTACACCCGGTTGTCATGAACAATAACCGTAATATCAATATTTCTTTTTGCGGCAAATATGAGGTGTTCAAGTCCTTCTGCATAGGCATCCCCGTCACCAACGCAGCATATGACCTTAAGATTATTATCAGCAAGCTTAATTCCGGTTGCGAAGGGAATTGCCCGTCCATGAAGGGAATAAACTGAATTTACATTGAGATAATCGGCAATTTTACCATGGCATCCGATTCCGGCAACTAAAACAACCTCATCGAGGCTCTTACTATCGTCCCTCATGCCTGCAAATACTTCTTTTAAGCTGTGTTCAACCGAGAAATTCCCGCAGCCCATGCACCAGGTATTCTGTTCACTTGTAATCAGGTTTTTTACCATTTACATCACCTCCGGAGTATTATGGTGCTGTTCTCCGGTCATTTACAGCACCTCTGATATCTTTGAACTCAGTTCCTCAACAGTCATCTGCCTGCCTTTGTAACTTAGAATCTGTTTATCTGCATGAATACCCATCCCTTTCAGAATCAGGGATAGCTGTCCGGTTGAATTGTCCTCCGCAATAATTATTCTCTTAATTCCGGAAAGTTCCTTTTTCATCTCTTTTTCAGGGAACGGAACCATAACAACCGGCTGTATGAGTTTTAAGGAAAACTTTTCTGCAACCTCCTCACAGAGCATTGATAAAGAACCCCAGCAGATCAGTGCAGTCTCTGAATCAGATGTACCTCCTGCATGAACACATTTTATTTTATCAAGTGCAGATTTTAAGGAATTTTCCTTCTTCTCTCTCTTGTCGGCAAGCCACTGAAGCATTTCAGGATCACCTGTTGAAATTCCGGACCGGAAATGAGTTTTGCCATTGATCTTGACTACGGCATTTTTTGTTCCTAATGGCGCAAATGGGGAGACTCCGTCTTCTGAGTCTGCATATCTCTCATATTTCTCACCTTTTGGCACTGAATGAATAACAGAAGATTCAGATATATTCCTGTTTTCTGAAATTTCGCCGGCTGAAGAGAGATCGCATTCAAATGTGTAAATGCCTTCACATACAGTTCTGTCCATAAGGATTATTGAGGGGATCTGGAAATCCCAGGCGATATCCATTGCAATTACAGACCATGAGAATGCCTGCATGGAATTCGCAGGCGCAGCAATAAACCTGGGAAATTCACCATGTCCTGCATATGATGCAAATAAAAGATCGCTCTGTGCATTATATGTCGGCGCTCCCGTACCTGGCGACTGCCTCTGTGCCAGAACTATAACCAGAGGAATTTCTGCAATTCCGGCATAGCTAAGCCCCTCTGTCATCAGACAGAACCCACCTCCCGACGTTCCGGTTGCAGCCTTCCTGCCGGCGCATGCAAAGCCTTCTGCCATTAAAACGGCAGCGATCTCCCCTTCGGGATGTATAACCTTTATCCCGAAACTATCTGAATTTCCGGCGAGAAAGTGCAGGATTCCGGAAGCCGGAGACATAGGATAAGAAATATAGGCATCAAGTCCGGCATAAACAAGCCCAAGTGCAACTGCTTCATTTCCGGATAATATTTTTTTCCGTCCGGCTGCTTCAGAGATGTCAGGAATATTACATAATTCTGAGACATAATCATATCCTTTCATGGCAATCTCAAGATTTTTTTCAGTTTTTACGGGCATTTCATCTCTGATAACTGAACGGGTGAATCCGCGTTCAAGCCCGATGGTTCTGCAAAATGCACCCAGCAGGCATGAGTTTATCATAACCGGAATTCCGCCTGAATCTATAACGATCTGCTTTGCCGGAACTGGTGTCCCTGAAACTTTTTTTACACTGTCGGAATCAAAAATTAATGTTGATTCCGGTTTGAGCCGTTTTTTATGAATATTAACGGTATTTTTATCAAGTGCAATCAGAATATCAATTCCCTCTCTTAGCGAACCAGTCTTTTCTTCAGATGCCCTGATTACAGAGAAGTTATGGCCGCCTTTGATAAGTGAAGGATGATCAAAATCCATATAAACATAGTAACCAAGCCGTGAGAATATCCTGGCAATTGTCAGCCCTGCACTGCTGATTCCCTCACCGGCTTTACCGCCGATAATAACTGAAAAATCCAGACCCATTTACCTAAATCTCCAGTCTGGAAATGGTTTGGGTATGCATAAATAATTTATGCAAAAAAAATATTTATTTCACAACCGGAGAGGCATTCAGGTCAAACGGATTTGTCCTGATCATCAGGGAGAAGAGATATGGATAGCGTTCCTGAAGGTGAGACATATAATCCAGCCACTGAAATACAAGTTTTCCATATGCCCGGTTTATATCTCCGGTAAGGTGGTCTGAATCTGTGCATATCAGAGATGTTAAGTCATCACGGCACTGCAGCTCCTCTTCAAGATGAAATACTGCCCTTAAAAGCTCAGTAAAATCTTCATGTTCAAGAAGAACAGGATTTTCAAGGAGTCTCATCATAAAATCCCTTTTTCCTCTCAGATAGTTCTCAAGCGAAACTATATCAATATCTGAAATATTTACTGAAAAACTGTGAGACTTAATATTCTTTCTGACTCTCTCAAAATCAGCCTCTGAAAAATCACTCTTTATTACAAGCTCTTTTCTTATCTCATCAATTGCCGGATCTCTGGATGACAGTTCTGACATCAGGCCGCTTCCGACTTCAGAGAAGAACGTGCCTATGACCATATTCAGTTTGTCCAGTTTATCCTTCTTTGACCTTATTGAAAGAAGTTTATTCAGCACAACTGTTACCAGAAGAACATTCATCGGCAGAAAACCAAGAGAATTAAAGATATAATTGACTGTATCTCCGGGATTTTGCAGTATTATGAATTTTAAGGAATATACTGTCAGAGTAATACATATAAGAATAACTCCGAGTTTTATCTCCCAGTCAGCTACTTTCATCATTTATCATTGAATTATCTCACAAAAAAACTACCGGAAAAACAGGAGAAAACAGGACACTGTCTGAAAAATCAGTGGTGGCTGATCATTTTAAAACACAAATTAGTTTTTCATCTGATTTAAGCTGGTATTGTCTGTTTCAGACATATATCTGAAAAATCCGACTGTGCCAAGAGCAGATAAGTTTAAAATATGATATGAGCTATTTTAAATCATGAGCATAAAGTATATTTTTCCGGCGTTACTGCTGATTATAGTATTTCTTCTCTCCGCCGGATGCTCGGATTCTTCACAGATCAGTCCGGACGGAACGGGGACAAATTCTGCTGCAACTGTGGCATCATCTTCAGGAGTTCCTGAAGGTTTCTCTCTTAATCCACTGCCAGTAGAAACTGTTCCTGACAATCTCCAGGTTCATGCAGGGGCAGTTAAAGATCCAATAACCGGGGAGATAACAGTAACTTCAAATGGTGGTGCCGGGCAGTATATGGTCGATTACCTGAAGGTTACGGCATATCTTTCCAATGGTGAAATCATTGAAAAACAGATCAGCGGAGATGTAAATTCAGAACTCATCATTGAAGAGGGAACAAAGGGCGATGACAGAATATTAGTGGAGGCTTATTACGTAAACGGAAAAAATTACAGGATATATGATGAACTGCTGAAATACAGGGAGAGAACAGACAATAAGTGAGTGACTCCTTTTTATAATAGGCATGCAGAAAGCCCGTGACTTTAGTCATGGAGGTATGTCAGGCAGAGCAAAAACCTGAGATAGTGATGACACAGTCATTGTCATTATCATGTCGCTATAATTCCGGATTTAAAAAAACGGGTTTTATTCCGGAAATATTACCTTTTAACTCTCCACCTGAGAAGAACACCTTCATCGGCCTTCTCCATATCAATTAATTCAAGCCTGGTGAAATTTTCTTCCTTGATAAAACCAGTGCCGTCCGCAGGTGTGGGGGCGCTATCTCCTCCGATTATAATATTGCCTATACAGGTGTAAAATTCATCAATCAGATCCTCTTCAAATAGGGACCAGATTAGAGTACCACCACCTTCAACCATCACTCTTTTCACATCAATATCTGAGAGGGCTTCCATGACTCCTGCGAGATCAACCTTATCTTTACCGGCTACAATTATATCTGCATATGGACTTAAACGTTCAAGATTCTTGTCAGATGCCTTTTCAGAGACTGCAATTATTCTTCTGCCAGGGCCTTTATGAAGGATTTCTGCATTTTCAGGAGTTCTGCCTTCACTGTCAATAACAATCCTGATTGGGTTTTCCTCACACCCGCGCTCAGTCCTCTCCTTCTTTAGTTTCTCGGATTTTACTGTAAGTGATGGATCATCGGCAGTAACAGTCCCGATTCCAACCATAATTGCGTCACTTCCGGCTTTAATTTCATCAACACGCAGAAAATCGCTCTTACCGGAAATTTTTACCTGCCTTCTTTCAGTTGTGGAAAGCTTACCGTCTGCACTCATTGCAAGATTAACAAAAACAAAAGGTCTCATTTCAAATCTGTATTTGTCTTTAGTGCAGTATAACTAAATTGGTTTTATACGGAGATCATGTTTTGATCGACATTATGGATATGCAGTAATGAATACATACATTAACTTTAAAAGAGATAATTAAAGATATAATATAAATGAGTTTTACCAATACAGTGGCAAAGTCCGGACTATTTAGTTCCATTGAACAGAAGGACATCGTAAAACTCTTGGTTATAACATGCCTGATTATATTCTCAGTTCTGATAACAACAATATATTTCCAGTTCAATTTTTCCGGTACATATGAAGCAGTGATATTTCTCATACCCCAGTTGTACTACATACCAATAATTCTTATCACAATCTGGTACCCAAAACGTGGAATACTGGCATCAGTTCTGATAATTACAGGTTTTTTACTTGCTGTAACATACTTTTATTATCAGGGCCTCATAATTGACCCTTTCATTGCAGGAATTAACACCGCATTATTCTTCTGGGTTGGTCTTGCGTCCACATATATTGCTAAAACTTCCGGCCTTTTTAATTTTAGATATTTTGGTTATTTTAACAATTCAAAGAACGGGATACTCATTGTTGAAGCATCTGATCTGAATATTATTGATGCCAATCCAAAAATCTGTAATATTTCCGGTCAGAAACATAAAGAGCTGATTAATACAAACCTTGCAGTATTTCTCTGCAATCTGGGGCTTGACAGTTCAAGAGCAAATAAAATCATAGATAAACCCGGCAGAATCAATGAAAAAATAATAGTAAAATGTTTTGGAAATGAAGAAAGAATATTCCTTATAACATCAGTGCAGGATAATGAAGAGGGCAGTATTGAATGCACCTTCTGTGATATTACAGAGAGTGAGAGGGAGAAGAGACATGCAGTTGAAGAGAGGGAACTATTCAGGCGGTTTGTTGACTCATCTGATAATATTTTCTTCATGCTCGATAAAACCGGAAAAATATTTAAGATCCACTGGTCAAAAGCAGAGGAAAATAACATAAGTGAAGAGTCATTATCCGGTAGATATCTGTCACAGATACTTGGTAACTGCACAGATGAGGAGTGTATAAAATACACTGAAAATACTATCCGTTCAGGGGATACAAATTCATTTAAGTCTTATATCACCACATCTGATGGCTTGAAAAAATCCTGTTCTGTTATATCAGGACCTCTGAATGATTCAGCAGGCAAAATTATAGGTGTTATCGGCACTGTTGAATTCATCCGGAACAGTCATGGTGAGACATTTAAGGAGACTGGTAACTCCGGAATAAATCCCGAAATGCACAGATGGAATTTTTTTGTAAACAATGCCGCACATGAACTGCGCACACCTCTTCAGCCTATTGTCGGATATCTGAATCTTCTGCTGGATGACCCTGAAGATTCAGGCCTAAACGAGTACAGTGCTGATATGCTCAGAAAATGTCTCAGCAGTGTTGAGAGGGAGTGCGTAATAGTTGAGAGAATACTTGAGATGGGCATATGTGAAAATTACCCCGTTAACCTTCTGATCTCTGAAATTAAACTGCATGAAATGACTGAAAAAATTATTAATATTGGTCATTATTCTGACAATGCGGACATTGTCAACAAAATAAATACAGATGCAGTAATATGTGCTGACAGAGACAGAATATACCAGGTATTAAACGGAATCATTTCAAACGCAGTAAAATACAATGAAGATCCAAGGATTGTTGAGATAGGTTTCAGAAAGGATGAAAGTTATAGTTACATTGAAATTACTGACAATGGAAAAGGAATCGCCGATGAATCACTGGCACTCATATTTGAGCCGTTTTATATAGACAATCTCAGCTCATTAAGCCGTGAATACGGAAGAATCGGTCTGGATCTCTCGATTGCCAAAAAATATATCAAACTCCATGGCGGAGAAATTCTTGTCTCCTCAGAAAAGGACATTGGCAGTACATTTACTGTAAAAATCCCAGTAATGCCCAGAAACACTTCGTAAATTTCCCTGCTTTATTTGTCACCGGAATTTTAATCATCTCACCGGAATTTATAAATCCGGACTGAAAAGAGAGGGAATTATATTCCGGAATTACTGACCAACTGACGTTTTTATCGGAAAAATCCGGATTATCAGCCGGAATTCCTGCTGGAACTCCTACTGATTCATGACAATTTTTCTGATAAGTGACATCACTCCGGGGGCTGTTTTTTCGCCGTTCATCGCGCCAAAAGGAGACATTCCGGGAGGTGGTGAATTGAACATTTCGTCATCCATACGGTCAGTTATCTCATCATATATTCTCTTATATGCCGGACAATGTGGATCAACTCCGGCAACCTTTCCGCCGCAGGGAACTATTGCATTATATGGACAGCCGCCACGGCAGTACCTTATATGTCTGCATTCACTGCATGCAGAATCAACATAATCCTTAAACTCATACATCAGTTTCCAGGCTGGAGATTCAGAGAGATCTTCTACTGTCGGATGATCATATACATTGCCCATGACATACTCAGGCATGCCTACAAAACGATAACAGGGATAAATTGCACCGTCAGGCCCGATTGCAAAGGTTGTCCCCATGCAGTCGGCAAATGTACATACATTACCCCTTCTTGTAAAGACACCCCGGCAGAGATCATTGATGTTCATAATCTCCATATCATCCAGATGTTCAAGTGCCATGTCCAGAAGATATACTAACAGTTCGCCGTACTCCTCAGGTGGCAGCGCCCATTTATCAGGATCACTGCCTCTTAACGAGGGAAGTGCCGGGTGAAGTTTCAGCACAAGGCCGTTTTCATAGAAGAATTCAAAGATCTCTTCCTTTCTCTTTGTGGACTGATTTGTAAAGGTGCAGATGAATCTGACATTAAGTCCGTTTTCAACTGCAATTTTATATCCCTCGAGGGTTTTTCTGTAATATCCCTTTCCCCTCTGAACATCATTGATCTCCTCAGGTCCGTCTATGCTTGAGCCTACAGGTACACTGTATTCTGCAAAGATCTTTGCCATTTCGGTTGTCATAAGCCAGAGATTGCTCTGTATTGCAAATTCAGGACTGAGGTGGCTTAGACCTTCGGAAAGCAGAGGGAGTGCCTGCCTGTAAAATTCCTCGCCTGCAAGCAGAGGTTCACCTCCATGAAATGTAATAGTCACCCGGTCATCTTTTCTGAAGTCCTTAAGCCATTCAACAATCTCCTTAACTGTCTCAATGGGCATAACCGGAGAACCCACCTCAGAACTCCAGCAGTATTCGCAGTTTGCCGGACATCCTAATGTCGGAATCAGCATAACATGAAAAGGGTTTTTCATCAGAGCAGTTTTTGATCTATTTAATGAATAATTTTGTCTTCCGGGATTTTGATAACAATAATCTGATGAGTGAGAACTGAAAATTATTAATAGATAAAAAAGATTAACAGAAAAATTTACGAAAAGTGTGTGTTTAAACAACAGGGCTTTGAACCATGTTGCCGGGATGCCTCAACCCGGATTTGAACCGGGGACAACCAGATCTTCAGTCTGGCGCTCTCCCAGGCTGAGCTATTGAGGCTTACTTACTCATGTGAGCAAATAGAATGGGATGTCCGGACTAATAAATGATTTGATTTTAAACCGGAATTGTAAAATATGATCTCCGGAGGTGATCATTATTTTGTTCAAAAAACCCCCTAATCATGCCTGAACGCGGAATGCTGCATCAGCTTTTCAGACCGGGCCGCAGCAAACAGATAAGCACGCATAACAATATACTCCATTATTTCAAAATAAATAACAGTGTAAACCCCCGGATCATCAGTTGCCGGAGATAATATCCCGGAGAAGAAAACATAAATATTACCAGGAAAACCCTGATTTTATCAGGTACATGGTAGAATAATAGTCAGGAGTATCAGATGGGCAATAATAAGAAAAAAAAGATAAGAAAGAGAAATTTATCAGTGCAGTGAGGCAGAGAAGATCGGGTATTGTTCACCTGACCCACAACGATCTGGATGCTGCCGGATGTGATGCAATCCACAGAAGAAAATACGGAGGAGATATATTCACCGTCTGGTCGTCAGTCGGAGGTTTTATCAGTAATTTAAAAAACATCTCAGAAACCGAAGGAAAAGGGGACATACTCAGCATTTCAGATCTTGGCTATCAGAAAGGAATTGACAGATATGTCAGAAAAGCCGTCTCAAAAGGGTGGAAGATTGAATGGCGTGATCATCACAGGTGGACAGATGAGGAAATTAAGGAGACAGAAGATCTTGTTGAATACCTTCAGGTGGACACATCGGTATGCGCAACAGGAATTGTTGCAAAGGACCTGATGCCTGGAGACAAATCCTCATCAGAGATTGCAAAGGTTGTCTGTGATTATGACCTCTGGAAGCATAATGATCCAAGGTCAAAAATTCTTGGAGAGGTCTGCTCCAAAAGGAAAAACCTGAATTATGTGCGTGACCGCCTTACAGAAGGCATAATGATCGATGAAGAGATCGAACGGATATATTCACATATTGAGAAGGAAAGAAACGAAGCAATTGAGAAGAGCATCAAAAAAACGAAGATATACAGTGGTAAATACAAAATTGCCTTTGCTCCTCTGTATGGATACCCAAGTGAAACTGCCCATGCAATCAGGGACAGGATGGGGACAGATATAGAAGTAATAGTCTCTGAAAACGGAAGATTTTCAATAAGATCAGAACCGCCTGTAAGTCACCTGATAGCAAAGGAGTTTAACGGAGGCGGGCACCCACCTGCTGCCGGGGGGAATTTTGATTTTAAATTTACAGATAAAATGGTCTTTAAACTATTAAAAAAGAGCAGATATTTTAAAATTCTTTCACAAAAATCTGAAAAAATAATTGCAGAAAGTTAAGTCACTTATTTCCCAAAGTAATAATAAATTATAGTTCTAATTCGGAAAATTCCGATATTTTTTTCCAGTAATCCGGATTTCCGGGCTTTTCAAAACCTCCGGATATGACATTTTCAGGGTCAAAATAATTCATTAATTCCTTAAAATGACTTTTCTCACCATCAATCACAGTCAGCGAATTTACTTCATATCTGTTCATTATCTCTTTTATCACCGGAATTTTATTTGGATAAATAGCAATATCCTGCCTGTAATCCAGTATCAAAGACAATACGGAAGCATTGGCTAAAGGTGAAAAAAAGGACGTTTTTGACTTTGATAATTCTTCAAGTTCAACCGGGCTGAACCTGTCAGCTATGATAATATGGCTCAAAACCCCGGCATCCCTCTGCTCTCTCATCAGCTTTGAATATATTTCGCATAATGATGATACAAACTCCTCATGATCTCCGTAATAAACATCCTCAATGCCAAGGGAGAGGGGTGATGGTAGTGCGACACGCGCCCTTTTTCTGATCTTTGCAACCCTCCTGGCATCATAGATCAGGTCTTCCTTTGACAGATCAGGTTCTGACTTTAAAAATCCACCTTTAAGACCGTCAATAGACTCTTCAATTCTTTTTCTGTAAAATACTCCACCTGTGCATGGTCTGTCAATATTTTTCTGTGATTTAAGGAGAGTTTCAGTCTTATATGTTATCAGGTCACAGGATACTCTGCGCTGGCCTGAGATCCACGCTGAGAGTTCTTTTATATCCGGATTTTTAATATCCTCTGCACCAAAGGATTCTGTTTTCAGGGCTACTTTTTTTTTCATCTGATATTTATGTATTTATAACATCAAAAGCTAAAAAAATAGGCATGAGTGATACACCGGTTCTTGTGACATGCGGACTGCCGTACACAAACGGCCCATGCCACATAGGACATTTGCGCACATATGTGCCTGCTGATTTTTATGTCAGGTTTCTGCGCCACTGCGGGGATGAAGTTGTCTTTGTCTGCGGTTCAGACAACCACGGAACTCCGATAGTAATCAGTGCCGAGGCAGAGGGGATAACCCCGCGTGAAATGTCTGAGAGATATCACAGGCATTTTGATGAGACCTTTAAAAAAATGCTCATCGGTTTTGACAGATTTGGCATGACAGATGATCCGGCAAATCATGCAAGAACCAAAGAAGTCGTTGAGAAGCTCATCAAAAATGATCATATCTATAAAAAGATAATAAGCCAGAGCTACTGCCCGGAATGTGATATGTTCCTGCCGGACAGATATGTGGAAGGAATCTGTCCATTCTGCGGTGAAAGAGCACGTGGCGATGAGTGCGATCAGGGTTGCGGGAAACACCTTGAACCTGGTGAGATCAAAGATCCGGTATGCAAAATCTGCGGAGGCAGAGCTGAACTGCGCGATCAGGAGCACTTTTTCTTTAAATTATCAGATTTCAATGATATGTTTGAAGATTATCTTCCAAATCTCAAAGGCACATCGAATGCCAGAAACTATGCCTCTGGCTGGATCAAAGAAGGTCTTCATGACTGGTGTATCACCAGAACTCTGAAATGGGGTGTAAAATTCCCCGGACATGATGATCTTGTGGTTTATGTATGGGTTGATGCACCTATAGGCTACATGGCCTTTACAGAGGAGTGGGCAGAGAAGACCGGCGGCAACTGGGAGCAATTCTGGAAGGGAGATGCACCGGTCACTCATTTCATCGGTCAGGACATTATATACCACCACTGCGTATTCTGGCCGGCTCTTCTGGAAGGTGCCGGATATTCAAAGCCGGATGCTGTAGTGGCAAGCGGGATGGTGAAGATAGATGATAAGACATTTTCCAAAAGCCGCGGATATGTCGTCTGGACAAATGATGATTATCTTGACCTTGGCCTCTCTCCTGACTATCTGAGATATTACATACTCTCCTACACAAGCCATACAAAAGAACTGAACTTCTCATGGAAGGAATACCAGGCGCGTGTAAACAATGAGCTTGTCGATACTTTTGGAAATTTCCTCTACAGAACCCTGCACTTCGCCTCAAAAAAACTTGGCGGAGTTCCGGATTACAACCCTGATGAAGAAATAACCAGGAGAATTGAAGAAGCCATAACGGAAACTGAAGCTGCAATACGCAGTTATGAATTCAAGTCCGCAGTGGATTCAGTAATGTCTCTGGCTTCATATGGCAATATATACATCCAGAATAACGCCCCCTGGAAACTGATAAAGGATGACCCAAAGGAGGCTGAAAAAGTTATCAGAAACTGCCTTCAGATTGCAAAAGGTCTTGTAATACTCTTTGATTCTTTAATCCCGGAGAAAGCGCAGAAGGCCTGGGAGATGTTAGGATTTACAACTCTGCTTAAGGATCAGAACCTATCTGAGGCAGTAACCGGTTTTGAAACTGAAAAACTTCCAAAACCTGCCATTCTCTTTGAAAAAATTGAGGACGGGAAGGTGGAGGAATGTGAGAAGATACTGAATGTCAGAATCGAAGAAGCAGTAAGAAAGGAAAACAGACAGAATAAGGAAGATAATATGATAACAATTGACGAATTTGCAAAAGTTGAACTTAAAGTCGCAAAAATTTACGAAGCTGAACAGATTGAAGGATCAAAGAAACTTCTTAAGATACAGGTTGATCTCGGCGATGAAAAAAGGCAGGTAGTATCCGGAATTGCACAGTTTTACACGCCGGAAGAACTGATTGGCAAAAGCGTGGTTGTAGTGACTAATCTTAAACCGGCAAAACTCTTTGGCGTGGAATCAAACGGCATGATACTTGCGGCAGGGGATGACGCATCACTTCTGACATCCTTAAGGGATGTGGAGGCCGGAACAAAGGTATTATAATTCAGCACCAACAGATTAAAAAACAAAAAACACTTTTTTCCAAAATTCAGCAAAAATATTATCCTATCTCAGAAAAAGTCGAATTATTGGTTTAAAACAAATTGTACTTTATAGTCAGCAGACTGTAATAATAACCCCGATAAAATTAGAAAAACGAGCGGACCTGGAGGGATTCGAACCCCCGACATCCGGGTTAGAAGCCCGGCGCTATATCCTGGCTAAGCCACAGATCCATGCAGTCATCTTCTGCTCTATTAGATTGGTATTTGTACCATATAAATGCTCTTTTTTTACTTTGAAAAAATGAATGGATTTATCCGGCATGGTAAACCGAAGATTCATACAGGCAGACAGATGTTGGTTTTGCCCATTCTCGGCCCTCAACTCTCTTTGCAAGAGCCACATCTATATATTTGAGCTTTATACGGGCAGACATTCTCTCTTTTTCCTCACAGAATAAAGGATTAATCCATTCAGTCATTCTCTTCATAGTAATATTGATTGACTGAACCTCTGCAATTATTCCCCTGTCACCTGTGCAGACATCATCAAGATCAACATCGGTCATAAATATATGATCTCCGGGGAGAATGTCAGTCAGCGTAATGATATTATGAGCGCTGTATAACTCAAGAGTTCTTGGTTTACCCTTCTTTAGCTCAGTAATTATATTTGGAGAAATTCCCGTTAATGCTGAAATAATCATTTAAATCACCCGTACATCGGAAGATGCTCTTTCTTTGGCGCCCCTGAATCCTCTGTATCGCGCACCTGTTCTGCCATCTTCTGCATGGATGCCTCAATCTCCTCAGCCTGCTCCATAAGGGGATTGACATCAACATCAAAACCATAGAGATCATTTATTACACTCAAAACCGAGACTGAAGATCTGGGGTCCGGAGTATTGACAGTCTCACCCAAAAGTCCGACAGCCGGAATATTTCTGATTTTACACTCTGTCAGAATACTTCCCGGAATGCCGGAAATACTGCCCATAGGCAGAATTTCTGCTTTGTCTTTGATAATATCAAGTACTTCTGTTTCAGTGCCGACACCAAATACCCTCTTTTCAGGCATATTAGTGATAAGCCCGGCAATTACAACAATCTCCTTTAGGTCATATTCCATAAGCCATTCAATAATCTTATATGAAATTTCATAGCATATCGAAGGATGGATCGGAATATCGGCAACAAAAGCGACAATATTATCTTTTTCATAAATTCTTACGGGTGCATTGATGACACCTTCGATCATCATAGTAATTGGCGGGAAATACTTACTTGTAATGCTGCCAATATAGTTGAATCCTGCATTATCCACAAGATACTGAACAGAGATACTGCCCACCAGTCCACTCCCCGGAAAACCGACTATACCTTTAATTCCACGGTCGGATGGTGGTTTTGATATAATAGTAATATCTTCCAATAAAAACACCTCATTATCTGATTACTCAATTAATATCTTATACTGACTTTGATTATAGTCGTATCGGTGATATTATTTATCTGAATTTCATTCCGGCAAAATATAATGTTCACAAAACAGTTTCTCCACAACAAATGACATTCAAAAAATCTGATTAACTTTAACGACAGATAGTTAGGTATGCAGGAATATCAAATTAAAAGAGGATTTAAAGAAGGCTTAAAGGAAAGGATGTATGATGGTCTGGAGGAATCATTTGGTATAAAACCTGAAGATAATGATGGTGTTCTTACCATAAGCAGCGGTGCATTCAGGAAGCTGTCTGTAAAACTCGGAGAAAATGAAAAAACCATTGTTGTTGATACTGAATCTGATATAACTCTGTATGACAATCTTCCTGAAGAAGAAGCAGACAAAATAGTCCTTGAAACTTCAAGAAAATACAATAAATATCTGGAATTTGTAACCGGTTACAATACAAAAGAGAGGAAAAAGAAAGCAGCAGATGCAGCAAAGAAAAGCAGGTAATTAAACCTGATTAAAAATAAACTCTGTTTTTTTCAACGGAAATTTGGTGTCTAAACCAACCGTCTGCTTATTCTGATCGTTTAAAAAAAGGATAATTTTAATTATTCAATTACAATTGCCGGTTTAAATGGCAATGCCTGGCCGGATTTTTTGCCCGGATAGTCATCAGCGCGGACAACCTCAACAGGCAGATTAAATTCATGCCTCAAAAATTCAGCAGCTGACTCAAATACAGAGTATTCATCCATACTGTTTTCAGCAATTCTTAATGTAAGCCATGGCGGAAGCCTGTGTATAAGATTTGTAATCTGCTTTGCAGCATCAGTTGCATCCTTGCCGCGCTTCCTCATACCCTCATCTTTCATGATCTCAGAGATTACCTTCTTTTTGTTCTCCGATTTTGCAATCATCTCAAAGACATCACGCTTCCAGTCCGGTGCAATAATGAGAATAATCTTCTCAGCGTCAATCTGGATGAGCTTCAGGATAGATTCAACATCTTCAACTGTCCTTGCAAGAAGCTCTTCTGACAGTTCAAGTGAGATGTCCGTCTTTGCTTCTTCAGCCACAGGCCATTTTGCAAAGGCAATCTCACCCTCATTTCCGGTAATCTCCCAGAGTTTCTGTGCAGTAAACGGAATGAACGGTGCAAGAAGTCTTATCCATGCAGAACTTATCTCTGAAATTGCAGATGACGATCTGACATTCTCAGGCAGGCGGCGGCGGTACCATTTGAGATCAGACTCAATTCCGAAATATGCCTCCTGAAGTGCCTGCCTTGTCTGGAATGATTCCATGCAGAAGTTAGTATTTTTAATTCTCTCCTGCGTTCTTGAGATGAGCCACCTGTCCACCGGATAGCTTTCTTTTGAATCAATGCCTTCATGTATCGTATTCCAGAAACGCTCGATCTGTTTCCTTGTTGAAGATACAAGCTCTTTTCTCCAGTCAAAGTCCTGCCAGGGTTCTGCACTGCCAACAAGGAACATTCTGACAGTATCGGCACCGACTTCCTGTACTGCATCCTCAAGAAGTATTACATTTCCTTTGGATGAAGACATCTTTGCACCCTCTAACAGGCCCATGCCAAAGACAACCATTCCTTTTGGCTGAAGTTCTTCGGGGAAGAGTGCTTTGTGGTGGAATAACTGGAATGTCAGATGATTTGAGATTAAATCCTTTGCCGAGAATCTGAAATCATACGGGTACCAGTATAAGAATTCGGACCTGAGATCAGATACAGTCTCCTCCTCAAGAGGAAGATCTGCCGGACTGCCCTTTCCGAGGAATATATAATCAAATACCTCAGGAGTCAGTTTCTCTGCATCCAGATTTACAAGCTTATGGGCAATTGTATAAAATGCCATATAGATTGTGGAGTCAGAGAGCGGCTCAACAAGCCAGTTCTTGTCCCACGGAAGTTTTGTTCCGAGACCGACTTTCCTGGTACATGCCCAGTCTTTAAGCCAGTCAACAGTCCTGTCAAATTCTGCACGGACTTCAGCAGGTACAAGATTTATTTTTCCTATCTGCTCATGAACTTCCTCTTTCCATTCAGGATCACTGTACTTCAGGAACCACTGATCTTTCAGAATTCTGACATAAACCCTGCCTCCGCAGCGGCACATGATATCCCTGACATCAAAGTCATACATTGCCATTGAGCCATGCTGCTCAAGCATGATTGCAGAAAATTCATCGCGCGCCACCCTGACAGGCTGGCCGCCATACTGTGGGAGCATTCTTCCGGATGCGAACTCAGCACTGTACACTTCCTGTGTTAAGGTTTCCATGCCGGGGTCATTCTGATCTTTAATTCCGGATTTTTCAACAGCGTCCTTTGCAGGGAATTCGCCATAACCGCTCACACTGATGAGAGCAACCGGTGCAATGTCCGTATATTTACCACTGCTCTGAAGATCACGAAGTGCAATATAGTCAAAAGGCGCATGGGCAGGGACACTCATCACGATTCCGGTGGCCATATCAGGGTCCACAAAGGTTGCCGGAAGAATGGGCACTTCTCCTGAAAACGGATGGGAAACTTTCTCATCTATCAGCTCACTGCCGGAAATCTCTCCCTCTATTGTAAGCTCATGATCCTGAAGATGGATTTTATCTGCCGCTTCAGGGGACAAAATCCATTTCTGCCCATCAACAGTAACTTTTTTGTATATAACATCCGGATTAATCCAGAGGTTTGTTACACCATATGTTGTTTCGGGCCTGAGTGTGGCGCAGGGAATTGTATATTCGCCCCATTTAAACATTACAAGGACATATTTGACAATCTCTGCTTTTTCTCCTTCTAAAAGATCATGGTCGCCTACAGGATTGTCGCACTGCGGACAGTATTTTACCGGATGTGCACCCCTGATGACACGGTTCTGTTCCATAAGGTGCAGATACTGCCATTCAATGAATTTGCTGTACTGAGGATAGACTGTGGTAAAACGCCTCCTCCAGTCGATTGAAAGACCGCATGACCTCATTACGCGCTCATATTCATTGCTGAAATATCTTACAATCTCATCAGGATCAGTGAATCTATCCAAAATATCAGCAGGAACTCTGTAAAGTTCACTGTACAGCTTTATTGTCTTCTCATCCCCATTTGCAATCCTCCTGGAAATTCCTATAACAGGCGTTCCTGTGACATGGAATGCCATAGGAAAAAGGACGTGCTTTCCTTTCATTCTCCAAAAACGTGCAATGACATCAGGCACAATATATGTCCTTCCGTGCCCGACATGCATTGCTCCGCTGGGGTAGGGATATGCGACATTTAGATAGAATTTGTCTGCCTCGCCCGGATCAGCCTCAAATATATGCGACCAGGACTCTCTGTAATTATCTTCGTAAACTTCTGTTTCAAACCTGCTCACTTACGCTCACTCCAAAAAAATAATTTTATACAGGTCTCAGCCTGATCTCTTCCCCTTCATTATATCTTCTTATCATTTCCTGTGCTATGCTGTTATTCTTTGACATATGAATATCACCGTCTTCATTTACAGTAGCAGTAAAGAGATATTCTCTTCCGCCAAAGACATCAACTATTTTTCCGTTGTTCTCCGGAGTATGAATGATCAGATATTTCTTATCAAAACGAATATCAAGACCATTGCCCTTTCCGTTTTTGTCTGGAGTTTTTGGAAGCGAAACTGCGGGCTTCTCCTTTTCTTCACTTATTTCCTTTGAAGGCAGTTCACTCTTTGGTTTTATGTCTATGCCAATGCTGAGTTTGTTTACAATGGCAGCTACATTCTTTCCGCCTTTGCCTATTGCTGCCGGCACATCACGGTCGTCAATATATACTACTGCCTTGCTGTCATTCTGCATTCTGACATCCACAACGCCCTCAGTGAATCTTCCTATCTCTCTTTGGATTTCACGCTCCACAAGCTTAACGGAGATGTCCTCCTCCGGAGGTGCTTCAGTTTCCGGTGCTTCAGATTCTTTTCCTGATGATAATGATTCAGATTCACTTTCTCCTGAAAAGAAGATAGTCTCTCCCTCATAAAGGAATATCTCGGATACAGTCTTTTTACTGATAATATTCCTGACAGAAATTACAGGCCTTGACATGAAATCCTCTTCATCATCAGGAATCGCATCCGGAACTTTGATCTCAAATTTAAGATCATATATTCCGGAGACATCTCCTTCACTGACATAGACAATTGTGTCAATTATCTGTGGAATTACTCCAAATCCTGTTCTGCTTATTACTCTCTGAAGTGCATCTTCAACATCATCTGCATGTAAAACGCCAACCATGTTAATACCCGCAAGGCGCATATCAGCAAAGACACTGAAGTCATCGCTCTTTCTGAGTTCATCAAAGATTACATAATCCGGCCTTATCAGAAGCATCACCTCTCCGGTATTCTCCATACTTCCGTCAAGCGCAGTGTACTGTGTAATCTCATCCGGAACCTGAATATCCCTTGGCGCTTCCATCGTCTTGACAGAGTATTCTTTATCTGATAAAAATATAGCAACACTCTGTGCAAGGGTTGTCTTTCCGGTGCCTGGCATTCCCACAATCAGCATTCCCTGCCGCCCTTCAAGAAGCCTTTTGGCTATAATATCAGAGTGAGTGTAGTCAGAAAGTTTCCGGTCAACAATAGGCCTTACGGCGTTTATTTCCATTCCGTCTGAGAAAGGTTTTCTCGCAATTGAAATTCTCATTGAACCAATCTGAACAATGGTAATTCCTCTCTTTTCAAGCTCAATAAAACCGTCAGGGTCCCTCTTTGCTCTTTCAAGAATCTCAAGTGAAATTCTTCTGAGTTCATATTCGGATACAGGATCTTCACTTAGAATTTCAAGAGTGCTCTCTTTTAATGATCCCTTCTTTGCCACAGGTTTTGCCCTCTCTTTTAAAAAGACTGCAAGTGTATTTTCATCAAAATATTTGTCTATTGATAGTGGTGAAAATTCACCTGACTGTGGTTTGAGATAGAGTACATCCAGACCTTTTGCCTTTCCGACTTCTGACTGGACAATATCGCTGGTTATAAATTTTGCATCTTCATTATCAAGAGCAACTTTCCTTATTAGAGCATCAATTTCTCCGCCGCTTGCAAGTTTAACCTGATCAAGGCTTGGTCTTACACCTTCATATTTAAGAACAATTATTTCCTCTTCTGCAAGTTTTGATAATTCCTGAAGCTCGGTAAGACCGCTGAAACCTATTTCACGCCCCTGGTTTGCCTGTGCCTCCAATTCTGCTATTACGGCCTCTGGAACAATTATTGTGGCCCCTTTATATTCACTCGATTCTTTAATCATCGAAGTGATGCGTCCGTCTATGACGACGCTGGTATCTGGTACAAGTTTCATTAAAAAACCACCGTATAAACTCATGTAATTAATACATAATTAATTTAATAGAGTCATACTAACAGAAAAAGATATAAATTATAATTATCCGGAATTAAGATCAGTCTTTTTTTGAACCGGAATAGACCTTATCAGGATCAAACATTTTTTTGCCGATAACCTCCCCTTCAATCGTTCTGTAGAAGCATGAATCGTATCCGGTATGACACGGTGCCCCTTTTTGGTGAACCTGGTATATTAAAGTGTCGCAGTCGCAGTCTTTAAGAATCCTGACGATCTCCTGTGTATGCCCACTCTCCTCGCCTTTCTTCCACATCTTTCTCCGGCTTCTTGAATAATAATGGGCAAATCCTGTTTCTCTGGTCAGGGAGATCGCTTCTTTGTTGGCATACGCAAGCATCAGTATAGCCTTTGTATTATAGTCCTGAACGATAACAGGAACAAGGCCATTGTCATTGTACTTAATTTCCATTTAAACACCTGTAAATAATATTATTGTATGATTCTGAATTACTCTCTCAGAAAATGACTTGTGATTTATTTTATCAATTTTTAAATGCCTAAAAGAATATTGATCAATGTAATGAGAATATCTCCAAATATCAGCGCTGTAATAAATCCGGCAGTGATTGGGATGATAAAAGGAACTGCATAGGAGATCCAGACAGATCCTGCTTTTTTATACAGTCTGATTTCTTCAGAATAATCCTCAGGATTTTTTCTTATATCTACGGTGTACATCCTTCTCTTCCCTTTAACCATCCGTTTTAGTGAGCCGCCATATGTCACAAAACGTCTTTTGATCTCATCACCGTCCTCTTCAAATTCTTCCATAATAAATCCATAATGGTCAGTAAGGGAGTCTCCTTTTACCGGATAACCTATCATCATGTATTTGAGAGGTGCTATATTGCCCTTTAGAATATTATAAAACAGCAGTGCCACCGGCACTGCAAGATTCAGAATAACTGCATTTACAAAAACACTGAATGGGAAAAACTGGTATGGCGGAACTCCCCATAATGGCTGTAGGGGATAGAATGGAATTAATATGGATATAAAGATCATTGCCCAGGCATCTGCACCTCCAAAAAGATGAAGATATGCTGACATGAAGTAAAACATTAAAGAGAAGATCACAGTCATGATGATCATACCCGTGGCAAAGCGTGTCTGAATGCCAAAAAAGATCAGGTAAGCCCACAATGTCATTGGAATTCCGACAGCCAGCATAGGGTACCATGTCTTAAAGGCCACCCGCCGCTCAAGAATATCTCTGTATGACGCATATAGAAGGGTTATTATTACAACAACCGATGAGATAACCAGAGGCTCAATATACTGCATCTGTATTATAGTTTTGACAAAGTAAAATATAATATAGTGCACCTTCAGGTACAAAAAGTGATATTAATCTGTCAGATAATACAGATTATCATCAATAAATTATCCGGATAAATTGTTCTAAACCAGCATGGTATCAATACGGGAGTACCCGGATAGAATAATGTCCTTATGGGGAATAAAATGGAAATTACTCAGGAACTTGAAAAAATTCTAAAAAATTCAGAATATGTGGGGGAATATTCCTATAACAATATGCTCAGATATATTTATGACAATAATTTGTCAGCCATAATATTGTCAGAAAATGATGAAACCGGACTGCTTTTAATTTCAGAAAGCGGAGAAATTGAAGGGGCAGTATTTATAGATAAATTAGGTATCCTTTATGGAGATAAAGCCCTTTACAAACTTGATAAATCACTGAACTTCAGAGTATTTGTAATCGGGGAAAAGCTTGCCTCATCTGTAATATCCAGATCAAGAATATATAAAAATAGTATTTTAAATGAGCACATGGATGAAAGTGCAGTTCCACATATGGGAAATTTTGGAATTAAAACATCAAAAGTTGTCATTTATGTTAATTTAAATGATAATCCGGCTGAAGGTGCCAAAGTAATTATGAAAAAAAAAGGAAGAGCCTCATACAGCCATGCAATAACACCGTCTTCAGGAATGGCAGCATTTGTGATTCCAAGAGGAGATTATATATGTACTGTTATGATAAAAGATCATACTGATTTTAAGACCAAATTATCAATATCTGGTCCGGATGAATATTTCAGAATAGAATTATAACCGGAGAAAATATGTCTGATGAAGAGAAAAATAAGGGATTTAAATCACTATTTAAAAGGAAATCCAGAAAAAACAGTAACCCGGAAGAAGAAATTTTAATAAATATTCCAATTGAAAATAAAAATAATATCGAGGAATTAATTGGCAGAAGTAATGTGGATGTACTTTCCGGAAATAAAAATGACAAATCTTATTTAAATAACCTTATACCAGACAATCCAAAGAAAGATGATCCTGATAAGAGTAAACCGGAATTAAGTAATTTATTAGTAAGCAGTCCGGAAAAGCAGCCTGATAAAATTCAGGCTGAAAAAAGCCTTGAAGATATTTTAAAAAAAATCAGAACAGCTGAAGAAAAAACTGGCATTAAAGAACATTTAAAAGACTCCCAAAATTCTGTCAACGAAAAAAACCGGATTATACACAGAGTGTATGCCGGAAATGAAGGGGATAAAGAGGAATTATCTGATGATAATATATATCGTAAGCCTGAAGCAGATGATGATTCTGAAAAACCTGAGGGATATAAAGAACTGTCAGATGAAGAATCAGATGAATTACTGCCTGAACATTCTGCCGGAATAACCCCTGTCAATATTAGAACTGAAATTAAAACTGAAGAAAATGAAGAAAATGAAGAGATAACGTCTTCAAAGGTCAGTTTTGGAATCTCTTCAGAACTGCATGAGCTTGCCGGCAGGTACAGCTTAAGCCAGGAGAAAAAATCAGAAAGAAATCCGGCTGAAAAAGACGATCACGAAGGACAGCCTGAAAAAACTGAAGATTCTGGTGTAGTAGCAGAAGCCGGAGAAGAAATCGGAAAGGAAACTGAAACCAGAATAAATGAAGTGGTAAGCACTGAAAAACCTGAAGAACCTGAAGATTCCGGCGTAGTAACAGAATCAGATGAAAAATACAAAGAAGAACCGGAAGATTCCGGCGTATTAGCAGAAGCGGATGAAGAATACAAAGAAGAACCTGAAGATTCCGGCGTAGTGGCAGAAGCGGATGAAAATGCTACAGAATATAAGATACAGGACTTTGAAAAAAGAATAAATGCAGAATCTCCTGAAAATAAAGGAATAAAAATATATCCTCCTGCAAAAAAAACAAGGTGGTCCGGGAAAGAAGAATTTGAAGATAAGGAGATTTCATATTCTTCAAATGAGGAATTTTCAGATCTTATTCTTCCGGAAGGTGCAACTTTTGAACTTGAAGATTTTAAGTTTAAATCAAAAGATAAGGCCTTTTTGCCGGAAGAAAAGGAAGAGATTCTCTCCAAAATTGATTCAATTTACATAAAAAATTTCCCTGATGAAAAAACGGTTCTCTCCGGCAGATTAACAGATTTTAAAAGAAAGAAGAAGGATCAGATTTCCGGAGAAACCAAACCCTCAGGGAAGTTTTTTTCCAGGTTTAAAAAGCCAGAAAAAGTATATCAGGCAGAATATAATCCTTCTGTTCATGGTTCAATTGTAGATCTCTCATTTAATTCTGAAAATGTGGAAGGACTTGAGGAAGTTGAATTATATCCGGTAAATGAGCCTTATGCATATGTAAGAATTGTGTATGACAAAAATACAAATGAATATATATATAATGTGATTGAACCTTTCCTTAATAAAGCAGAAGAAGAACTATTCAAAGAGATCAAACAGAGATTATTTGAAACTCTTGATGTAAATACAAAAGACATCACTAAAGAAGAATCATATGAGATTTTAAAAGTGTCAGTCTCGGATATAATATCTGATTATGGAATTAAAACAGATCCTCCCACTAAGGCAAAAATATTATATCAAATTTATAAGGAATTCCTTGGAGATGGTCTTATTGACCCGATTATGCATGATAAATTTATTGAGGACATATCATGTGATGGACTTAATACTCCAATATTTATTTATCACTCAAATTATGAATCAATGGAGACAACCCTTTCATATGAAAATAGCATAAGTCTGGATTCTTTTGTAACAAGGCTTGCACAAAGAGCTGGAAAATATATATCAATTGCAGAACCGATGCTTGATGCCACAATGTCTGACGGTTCAAGAATACAGATGACTCTTGGAACTGAAGTTACTGCAAACGGCTCTACATTTACAATAAGAAAATTCAAGGAAGAACCTATTACACCAACAGATCTCATTGAATGGGGAACATTTACACCCCTTTCAATCGCGTATATCTGGCTTGCAGTAGAGGGCGGAAAATCATGTATCTTTGCAGGTGGAACTGCCTCCGGAAAGACCACAACACTGAATGCAATATCTCTGTTTATACCCCCTCTTGCAAAAATTGTATCACTTGAAGATACAAGGGAACTAAAACTTCCGCATCAAAACTGGATTCCAAGCATCACCAGGGAGTCATTTGACTCAGATGGTAAGGGTTCAATTGATATGTATGAACTCCTGAGGGCCGCACTCAGGCAAAGACCGGAATACATCATTGTGGGTGAAGTGAGAGGAAATGAAGCCCTGACCCTGTTCCAGGCCATGAGTACCGGTCATATCACATATGCAACCATGCATGCAGACTCAGTTGCAAGTGTTGTCCACAGACTTGAAAATCCACCTCTAAATGTACCAAGAAATATGTTAAATGCCCTTCATCTTGTCAGTGTTCAGGTTCAGTCAAGAGTCGGAGGTCAGAGAATAAGAAGAAACAAACAACTGATAGAAATTCTGGACATCGATCCAAGAACACGCGAATTAATCACAAATGATGTCTTCAAATGGTATCCTGCAACGGATGAAATCCGTTATTCCGGGAAATCATACATACTTGAAGAAATAATGGAAGAGCGTGGGTGGAACGAAGAGAGAATTCGCGAGGAATTAAAACGGAGGCAGGAAATTCTTGAATGGATGAGAATTAAGAAACTCAGGAATTACAAGGATGTCGGAAAAGTTCTGATGTCGTATTACAGAGATCCTGATACAATAATGAATCTAGTAAGGACTGATCTGTATGAATAGTTTGGAGAGATTTTGTTTCAACCTTATGGGCGACCGCGCCAGGAAAAAGAGGGATGATTATCTCTCTCTCAGAACTGATATGGTAAAAGCCAGAATGAAAACGCCATTTGAGGCATATCTCGCAACAGCATATGTTTCAGCAATAGTTGCAGGACTTCTTATGGCATTTGTCATCGGAATTATCACATATGCCTTAAAACTCCCCAGTCTGGTAGTTTACCGCGGAGAGGTTCCTGACATAGTCGTCACCCTCAGCCAGTATAATCTTATAATAGGCACAGTTCTGGTTGTAATACTCTCACTTCTGATATTTGGGGGGGTTACCTACTCTCTGTTTTTAATTTATCCCGGAATACTGGCAAAAGAAAGAAAGAGAAATATTGATGCAACCCTCCCATATGCAATAAATTATATTACTGCAATGTCCACAGCAGGGATAACACCGGCAGAAGTATTCAGGCTCCTTGGAGAAAGTCCGATATATGGCGAAAGTTCAGTAGAGGCAAGATTTGTTGCACGCGATGTGGATATATTTGGTAAAGATCTTGTTGAAGCTTTAAGAATAGCAGGACAATATACACCAAGCGCCAGAATGAAGGATTTTTATCAGGGTGCTGTTGCAAGCATATCCAGCGGCAGTAATCTTTCTGATTATTTCAGAAACAAAGCCGGACAGTACACAAGGGAAAACAGGCAGGAGCAGAAGACATTTCTTGAAACGCTTGGCCTGATCTCAGAATCATATGTTACTGCACTTGTTGCAGGCACATTATTCCTCATTATTCTTCAGTCAATAATGTCAACTATAAGCGGGTCTTCAAATCCGTTGTTTCTCTATGCTGTAATATATGGAATAATTCCGATGGGCAGTATAATGTTTGTGATACTTATAGATTCTATGACTCCTGAGGTCTGAAATGAGACTATTTAAAAAGAAGGATAAAAAAGATCAGATCTCGGATACAGATCCAAAACAGGATGAAATTCTGAATAAGATAGAAAGCAGGCGAAAGGCAAAAACAGGGATTAACAGAATTATTCACAATCCGCTGAAATTCCTGACCGAAAATCCACTCAATATTCTAATTGTCTCAGTACCCGCAGCAATAATCATTTTTCTTGCCGGATTTATAACAACTGTAAGAGATTACGGAATAAAATCACTGATTACATCGACATTTATAGATGATATCTTTGTAATCACGCTCGTAGTCGCACTTACTCCGCTTGCATTTTTTTATACTAAAGAAGGAATGAGAATAAAAAACATTGAAGTTGCGCTTCCGAATTTTTTCAGGGATGTTGCCGGAATGAACGAGAGCGGTATGACATTGCCTACTGCCATACATTCGGTAGCAAATGGAGATTACGGCGGCCTTACACAGCACATAAAAAAACTGGACAATGAAATCTCCTGGAATGTCCCTTTTGTTGAGGCAATATACAGATTTGGCGAAAATCTCGGCACTCCGCTTGCAAGAAGAAGTGTTGATCTTATTGCAAAGGCGAGCAAAGCAGGAGGAAATGTCAGTGAGGTTTTAAACGCAGCAGCAAACGACTCCTACGAATTTGTAAACCTTGCAGACGAAAGGAGAAATAATATGATGATATATGTGGTGATAGTTCTTGTATCATTCCTTGTTTTTCTGTTTGTTATTGCAATTATGACAGGTACATTTCTTGATACAATGGCCGAAGCCGGTGAGGCAGCCTCAGCCTCTTCAGGAGGGGATACGCCCGGAATGTCTTTTGGTGGGTCTGTTGATATGGGACTATACAGGAGAATTTTTTCTCATGCCGCTATGATTCAGGGTTTCTTCTCCGGACTTGTTGCAGGGCAGATGGGTGAAGGAAGTGCTCTTTCCGGCCTGAAATATTCACTGATAATGCTGCTCATTGCATGGGTGTCATTCAGATTCTTTATATAATTCCATATTTTTATGCGGCATCAAACTGTACAGAGTCTTGGCCGGGAAAAAGAGTACACATTTATGTCAGAGTTACAGAAGAGATCCGGAGATAGAAGAGCATTATGAAAGTATTTATCCCATGGCTAAAGTCATGGGCTTTCTGCCAGTTAGATCGTAATTTTACTTTCAGTAATGACAGTACATAAAATAATCTGATTTTCCATTTCCTGCCGGATAACCCGGCAGTGGGAAGATCATTGCCTGCAAATCATGCGGGCATTCCAAACATCTGTACAAAACAATATTTTGGCAAATGCCAAAAAAATCAGCTTAAAATGCCTGTATTGATTCCAAAAAAGATCAATTTATATTATCAAGTTTATATCCCTTGTCAAGAAGTAACTTCTTGACCCTTTCACGGTGGTTACCCTGAAGTTCAATAGAATTGCCCTTAATTGTGCCACCACAGGCAAGTTTTCCCTTCAGGAATTTCTGAAGCTCTTCCAGATCTATATCGTAAGGGTCCAGACCGTCTACAACGGTTACTTCTTTTCCATAACGCCTTTTATTGATCTTTACACTGATCTGCTGCTGCTCCTTGGCAACTTCTTCACAGATACACAGTTCTTTTGGCAGTCCGCATTTCGGACAAATACCACCAGTCATTACCTGATACGTTAATATTCGGGTTATATATTTGTTGGCATGCAGGTTACAGCAATTCCTATACAGAATACTCATGTAATAAAAGAATTGTAAAAAATATCCGTCAGATCTCTTCCGATTGAGATACGCGCAAAATGAACCCTGTTAAAACCAGCCGGAAATTCACCATAGTCATGATAATTCACATCTGTCAAAGCAAAACCCGCAGGTATTTTTTCCGGGAAACAAAAGACAAATACTCAAATTAAGAGCAGATCATATAAATTACTGAATATGTCCCTCATGATCCTTGGAACTTCTTCCCACGCAGGAAAAAGCACAGTTGTTGCCGCAATATGCAGGTCCCTTAAAAACAGCGGAATTGTAAACTCCCCTTTTAAATCCCAGAATATGAGTCTTAATTCATATATCACAACTGAAGGGGATGAAATTGGAATTGCACAGGCTATGCAGGCATTTGCTGCGGGAATAAGTCCCCAAAAAGAGATGAATCCGGTTTTACTAAAACCAAAAGGTGATAAGACATCTCAGATTGTTCTTCTGGGAAAGCCGTTCAGGGATGTTTATATCGGTGATTATTACATGGAATTTGAAGAACTACTGAAAATTTCGTTAGACTCTTTTTATTCACTTGAAGAAAAATACGGCACTGTTATAGTTGAGGGGGCAGGAGGCGCAGCAGAGATCAATCTTTATAAGCGCGATATAGCAAATATTCAGCTTGCAAAAAAGCTTCAGATACCAATAATTATCGTGGGTGACATTGAAAGGGGTGGTATTTTTGCACAGATTATCGGAACATACAATCTTCTTCCGGCTGATGTTGTGCACAATGTTGCAGGATTTATCATCAATAAATTCAGAGGTGACCCGGAACTGTTCACCGAAGGTGTGCGTGAAATTGAGAAGCGCACAGGAAAACCGGTACTTGGAGTCATCCCATATACAGATATAAATATTCCAAGTGAGGATTCGCTCTCAATTCAGGATAAAACTGCAAAGGATAAACCCATAAAAACTGCCATAATCAGGCTTCCAAGAATCTCAAACTTCAGTGACTTTGAGATACTTGAGAATTATTCTGCTGTTGAATATGTCCATCCTGAGGAGATACCCAAAGATTATGATCTGATCATTATTCCGGGCACAAAAAACACAACAGAAGATCTGAAATATCTGAGGGAGAATGGTTTTTTTGAGAAATTAAGGGAGGCCAGAGATAAAAAAATACCAATTATCGGAATCTGCGGAGGGTACCAGATGCTTGGGAAAACCATAACAGATATGTCAGTAGAATCAGATTCTGATGAAATACATGAAGGCATAGGTATCCTCAACACCAGAACAAGATTTGAGGGCTACAGAAAGACAACGGTGCAGGTGTCAAGAAGATCAAATCCTGTTGGCCCAATCCTCTCCTCTGCCGGAGACGTTACAGGGTATGAAATTCATATGGGTGTGACATTATCGGATGGCATCCAAAGTGCCTTTGAGGATGAAGGAGCAGTAACTGATGACGGCCTTGTGATCGGTACATATATGCACGGGCTTTTCTCAAATATGGACTTTTCACAATCACTCCTTAAATATCTGCATGAAAAGAGAGGCATCACATTTTCAGGTATTGATGAATCACATTTTTCCCTTGAAAAAAGTTTCAGTGACCTTGCAAGTCATTTTGAGAAAAATGCTGATCTTGAATTGATAAGAAAAATTGCAGTGAACAGCCAAAAATCCGGTAGATAAATCCTCAGCTTATCACATTCAGAAAACTTCTGAAACCTTCTTTTTTAAGGTCATCGCACAGTACAGCATCTGCATTTTTATAATCCGGCATTTCTGTTGTCCTGCATGCCATACAGTATGTTCTTGCAGGTGAGTCATACCAGACACCTTTAACCATAAACTTTCTTGAATGAACACAGAAGCGGCATCTTTCAGTAGTCTCCTTCTTTTCAGGAAGGCATTCAACAAGACCTGAAGCTACACTGAGATTACGGTAGCCGCCATCAGTCATAAAAATCTGTCCTGTAGCCTGCCTCTGTCAGAGTTTCAGTTATTTTTGCCTTCAGTACATCTCCGGAAAGATCAGAATTTTCAATACTTTTCCAGATCTCCTTCAGCTCTGCATCATCAGAGAGCAGAGTATTTTCACCCCGGATTCTGCCGGCGCTCTTACCGGCGCTGTCATATATTCTGCCCTGGCAGCAGATGAAATCCTTACAGAATGATGGCCTTGCAGAATATATGGTACAGTGGTGCTGCCCTTTTTCATCCGGCCCGCTTAAAAACGGGCACCAGCCCTCATGGCTGTCAGTAAATGGATCATAGTCATCCCTGAAATCCTTTTCAAGGCGGGCAAAAAGGTTCTCTCCTGAGATTTTATGCACCACGGCATAATTGCCAGGTCCCATCACACCGGTAATTTTCACATATTTACCCATACCCATGCAGCATCTGCCGCAGAGATCACAGTAAAATTCAGTCATAATTATTGATTATGTCAGACTCTGATTTAAAAAGATTCTCTCCGGAATTTACCCTGAGGCAGTCAATTAAAGATCAATATCTGAAATTTCTGTGCCGCAGCCCTCATGAAGCATTTCTCTGTTTTATTCAATCATCTGCGTGCAGGCCCAAAATGCCGGCACATGGGGTAACTCATAAAGATAAAATAATTTTTCATTCAATCATCTGCAAACCGTTAGTTCATTGATGACTGTTTAAAAAGACTGATCTTCACCAATTATATCATATGAAATTAAACCGGAAAGTGATAATATGAAAGTCTGTATAATGTGCGGGGGTGAAGGGACAAGATTACGCCCCCTCACCTTTGAAAGACCAAAACCCTGCATTCCGATAGTGAATAAACCATCCATACAGCATCTTGTTGCACACCTCTCCAATCTCGGATTCAATGATATAATTATTACAATCGGGTATAAAGGGGATGACATTCAGAATGCACTGGGAGATGGATCATTATTCGGAGTAAGCATAACATATGTCAGGGAAGATGTAAAACTCGGCACTGCGGGAAGTGTAAAAAATGCTGAGAAATACCTGAGCGATTCCCCTTTTCTGATTGTCGGCGGCGATCATATAACTGATATCGATCTTCTCTCCTTTTACAGAGACCATATAAGGGGTGAGAGTGCAGTATCCATTGCCCTTGTAAGCATAGACAACCCCTGTGATTATGGTATTGCTGAGATTGACGTAAACTATCACATTAAGCGTTTCCATGAAAAACCGTCACCCGGTGAAATTTTTTCAAATCTGGCAAGTACAGGAATATATGTATGTAACCCGTCAATTTTTGATTTTATTCCGGAAAATACAAAATTTGATTTTGCAAAAGATCTCTTCCCGCTTTTAATGGACAAGGGAATTGTGATCAAAGGGGGCCTTGCGCGTGGAAACTGGACAGATGTCGGCAGTCCAAGTTCACTTCGTGAAGCGGAGAGATGGAAACTTCAGGAGATGAATTACACAAACATCAATGGAAATGTCACGGTCAAAGGTGCAAAGGTCCTTGGTCCGGTTCTGCTTGGCGATGCAGTAACCATTGGTGAAAATTCAAGAATAATAGGTCCGGTTTCAATTGGTTCGGGGACAGATATTGAGGAAAATGTAATTATCGGCCCTTATACAAGCATAGGAGAGCACTGCATAATTGGACATGACTCAAAGATATTTTCATCTTCGATATACAATCACGTGGACATTGGCAATAATTCAACAATAAGCGGCAGTATAATTGACAATGATGCCAATATTGGCGTTTCAGTAAATATCGAGAACAATACTGTAATCGGACCAAGAACAGTTCTTAAAAACAGAACTGTTGTCCATTCCGGAACGAGGATCTGGCCTGAAGTTACAACTGAGGAGGATGAAACTGTAAAAGAATATCTCCTGAATGAAGAGTTTGAAACATCTCATACAGGCTCTTAATTTTTTCCGGCTTTCAGACTGCTGATCTATAACCTCTGAAACAGAATTTTAAAAATATTTTCAGACTATTTGCAGACAATCAGCCATGCCTGACAAGCCTGTGGGTTATTGCAACAAGAGGATGCCTCGCATAATCCAGAACCTTGACATCATCGAGTGTTTCAAGATTCATCTCTCTTGCTGTTTTCTCAAGTCCTAACTCAACGTCCTCCTGAATATCAATTACATAGGCATCAAGATTTACAATTCCAAGTCTGTTTGCTGCAACAGCACGGTGGTGACCATCAACAAGAATCAGTTTTCCCGGCCTCCTTACAACAATTATCGGTTCTGCAAGGCCCTTTTTTATTTCATAGATCCTTCCTTCCAGTTCATCCTGATAGATCTTGGACTGGGTCGGTAAAAGGTTTTTAACCGGAACAGCATCCCTTTCAAGTACTGGGTTAATATCATGAAGCATCTTCAATGTTTCAATAAATTTATAGACTTTTTCAGGTGATACATGCTCAATCTGAGATCTTATAACGTCAGTATTTGAAATAATTCCAAGCAGATTACCATTTTCATCTACAACAGGAAGCTTCTGTATCCCCGACCTGAAAATTACTCTTGCGGCATCGTTTATACCCATGTCAGGATCTGCCACAATAAGGTGTTTTGACATTATCCGCTCAACCGGAGTCGATGGTTGGGCAAAGAGCAGATCCCTTGCAGAGATATATCCAACTACTTTTTTATTTTTTGTGACCGGAAAACCATCATGCCCGGTCTCCCTTATAGCTTCAATAACGTCCTTAACTGTACCATCGCCGGTAATTGTTACAACATCGTATGTCATATAGTCGTGGACTTTTTTTCTTTCCATTACCAGATTAAGTAGTTATAAAAAGACTTCAAGGATTCGGTAGTACAGATTATTTTTCCGGCAATGATATACAAAATACACATTAAAAAAGCAAAGACAGTTAATCAGAGAAAACATTTGTGATTAACCGTTACTATACTGAATTATTACTACGGAATTATTCAATTGGGATAATCCCGCCGGTTTCATGCTCTGATTTTTTAAAATGAACTTCCAGTACGCCATTCTTAAATGTTGCACTGGTGTTCTTATCTTCAACATCATAAGGAAGTGAGACAATCCTCTTCATACTGCCATAAACACGCTCACGCACATAGTAATCTGAATCCTTCTCTCCTTCTTCGGTTGTTTTCTCGCGGTTGCAGGATATCTCAAGGGTAGAAGGGTTAATCAGCCGGATTTTTACGTCTTCTTTCTCTGCACCCGGAAGGTCAGCAACTACCACAGCTTCATCCTGATGATCCATTACATCGACACGGCATTCGCCCTTTATTGCCGGCATTATCTGGTTGCTGAATATATTTGCGGGCACTACGGATTCTCCCAGCCTTGTCTCCATCTCTGCCATCATTGAATCAATTTCATTCCACAGGGAATGAAATGGATAAAATCTTCTTCTGATCATAATTTACATCTCCAAACATTTTTTTCTTTCAGAAATTTTTTCTGAAATTAAACCATTATAATCTGTTTGTGATATTAATGCTATCTGATGAGTAAAGGCAGGGCATTATTATACAACTTTTTATCCTTTAAATTCAAATATAATTTAAGATGTCACAAAAAAAGGGGAAAAAGAATGATACAGACTGGCAGAAGACTCTGTCCAGAGTATTTATTGTATTCATTCTGATTTCATGTGTTGTAGGTTTTTCACTCACATTTTCTTTCTTTTCGGTATTTAAGAAAGTTGAGAAGGGAGATTTTGTAATAGTCGATTATACGCTGAATTACCAGGAAGGAATACCAATCATCTCTTCTGACAGAAACATTGTCCAGAGCTATTATGAAAAAGGATTTCCTGTAGCATTATCAGAACCTCTTGTAATACAGGCAGGGGCACTGGCAGATCAGAAACTCTTTCCGGTAGATGCCTATGTATATCCTGACGGCATTGCACAGTATGCAGTCTTTGATCTTGAAATGGATGCTGTCAGTACCGGAGTGGAGGGAATGAGTTCAGGTGGCGTGAAAAAGATTGATCTTGACTTTGCTTCCACATTAACCAGGAACATGACCGCAGAGGAGTACAATATGATAGGTGGCAATTTCTCATCCGCACAGGTAGGAATGGTTGTGCCGCTTGCATTTGGTTACACTCCGGATGAAGAAGCAGAAAATTCAACAATGACCCTTGAGAGGCCATCAGTAATCACAGAAAAAACAGATGACGGAATAGTTCTTCAGTATGGCTATTCAGTAGTTGGCGTAACTGTTACAGAAATAAGATAGATTCAGGGTTTAACTCCATAAACCCTCTTTATTTTACGTGCATACGCTTTCCATCCTTCTTTTCTCATCATTGAACCGTTTCTTAATTTTATATGTGTGACTTTGTAGCGGTGACCATTAGTATTGTAATAATCTCCGATGATAAAATCATCTTCACCCTCAACTTCTGCATAAAGCGGAATAGTTTTTCTGGCATCGTGAAATGAAACCTTGACTACAACCCTGTCAATCTTTCTCGTCCACAGAGTCGAAATATCGGAGGCTTTTGCTTTATGTCGCCTTTTTTCTCCCATTTCTATATCTGTGACCTCAACCCCTGCCGCATCGTCACCGATCTCTGCAACCAGAAGGTCCCCTTTCTGAATAATTTCATCTTCAAAAAGTTCAATAATCCCGGTCTCCGAATTTCCTTCTGAACTGATTATCGCCTTTACTTTCAGCAGTTCCGGCTCTGCGGGTCTTTTAACATGATGGATATTTCCACATGTGCTGCACTTTACAAGAAGATCTCCTGACTCTTTCAGGATCTCATGTTCACATTCGCAGTTGCAGGCAGGACAAAAAAATTCTTCATTCATTGCAATATTAATAAACCGGACAGCAGATATATCCTTTCAGTAGATAACAATATTTTTTTTGATCTGATGAGACAGGAATTTGCAGTATCAGAAAGGGTATCATGTGAACAGATCTAATAATACTGGATAAATGGTAATGATCAGGGCAGAAGAGAGAGTTGTATGCTATGGCCATCCAAATGTCCGGGCCGGGCATAAATCCACATTTGAAATTACGCGCGAAGAGAACCTTTCAACAAATGGAACCTGTATAATAGGAGTTTTGGCCGACAAAGGTGCGGCAGATCTCTCTGATGATTTCAGGGAGGTATTATGCAGTGACGGGGCAAGGCTGGAGACAACATTAACAGTCGGAGATCTGACACATGTCATAATTTCGGATGGCTCAGCAGCGTTCACCCTCAGCCATCCTACTGACCTTGTATGGCGGAGGAGCACATTTGTATGCCCAAGAACAATAGGAGTCTGTTCGGATACAGTTGCCTGCAAAATTCCGGAGGAGATAATCACCCGTTTAAAAGAAGGTGTGGAGATGACTGTTGATATGAAAGTATCATTTAACCCTGAAGCTCAGTCACCTTCATTTCTGCTTCCTGAAGGATTATTTCACACTGGCGAAGAATATCAGTGCCTTTCTCATAAAGGGTGATACTCTCCTCAAGAGATGCCTCTCCGGATTCAATCTTTTCAATAATATCTTTCAGTTCGGCCAGTAATTCTTCATAACTTTTTTTCATTGTATATCACCTCAATTTTTGCATCCGCAGAACCATCTTTAAAATTAATTTTAACCATTTCTCCGGGAGAAAGGTCATGTACTGAGGAATATAATATTCCGCCGGATTCTATCAGACAGAATCCGTTTTTCATAGGATTTTTTGGGTTTGATGAGAGCAGCCTTGAGTTCAGTGACTCAAGAAGAATATTCCTGTTCTTCAGTGCAGATTCAATCCTGCGGTTCAGGCGCACTGATAATTCATCAGTCCTTTCATTCTCAAAATTTAATCTTCTTTCAAGTCTTTCCGGGTGAAAATTAAACTTTATATTCTCAAGTTTTTCACTTTCCCTTTCAAGGCGTGAAAACAGGCTGTTTTTAAGCAGAGATCTGAAATATCCAAGTTCTTTTCTCAGTTCAGCCATATCAGGCACAACAAGTTCTGCTGCCGCAGATGGTGTTGGTGCGCGGAGATCGGCAGCAAAATCAGCGAGGGTATAATCGATTTCATGCCCTATTGCACTCACAACCGGAGTTTCGCACCGTCCTATTGCACGCACAACATCGGGATGGTTAAAGGAAAAGAGATCTTCAAAACTTCCTCCACCCCTTCCGACTATAATTACATCAACCAGATCATCAATAGATGAAAGTGCCCTGGCAATTTCATTATGGGCATTTTCGCCCTGAACTGCTGCGTGGAACAGGACGATTTCAACCGGAAAACGTCTCCGTATTACATTCTCAATATCTCTCCTCGCCGCGCCGCCCGATGAGGTCACAAGACCGACTTTTAATGGGAAGCGTGGCAGAGTTTTTTTCCTCTGCTCTGAAAAGAGGCCCTCTTTTGACAGTTCCTCTTTCCATCTCAGGACAAGACGGTGCTTATCTCCTGTTCCTGAGGTCTGCATAATTTTTGATACAAACTGGTACTTACCATGAGGTTCATATACGTCAACAGAACCGAATACACGGACAAGAACGCCATTTTCCGGTTGAAATGGCAATTCTGAGGCCGCAGACCTCCACATAACACAGTTTATTGTGTATGTCCTGTTATTCCTGACTTCAATGAGAGAATAGTAGAGGTGGCCTGACGCATGTGCTCTTAAATTTGTAATTTCACCTTCCATCCAGATGCTGCATAACTGCTCATTGTCAAGCAGTTTTTTTATCAGGGTTGATATCTCGGAGACCTTTTTTACTTTATCTTCATCACTGTCATTCTCATCCCTTATGACATTGTTTTCTGAGTAACTGTCCCTGCTTCTCTTTCGATCATCATCCTGCCAATAATCCGAAATCTGCCTGTTATTATTCCGGTTATTCATTAGCTAAGATTTACCCGGATTCACAGATAAAATCTCTGAATCTGTTGGATTTTTTTTACTAAAAGGTATTATTTTATTTTTGATCTCTTCAGAATGATGAAATTTCCGCCAAAAATATTTCACCGGAATTTATATCAGATCGGCGGTAAAAATCTGATTTACTTATATGCCCGGCCAGAAATCCAGCGTTAAAGAAGAGAAGTTTTCCGGAGAGGAGAACAATTATAACGATAAAGATAATCCGGATTTCAATCAGCACAGCAATAATATTCAGCAGGAAAAGGAGATCCTGTTATTCTCTGAAAAATACGGCATTCAGCTTAAAGTTCCGGCAATATCGGTTGTCCTCTCCGGACTATTTCCCGGACTTGGGCAGGTTTATAACGGCGATTCTCTCTTAAAAGGTCTTCTGATATTTTTTGGAACAACATTTGGTTTTTTTATATTCCTGATTCCGGGCTTAATCGTATGGATTTATGGAATGTATGACGCATGGAAAAAAGCTAATGGGATAAATTCAGGTCTTTATGAGTATAAACCGGCAAAGACGGCAGATCTCATTTTTATGGTAATCATCCCCTTAATTGTGATGGTAATTCTCATGGTACTGAGCATATATGCAATGATGCAGTTTACAGAGATACCATATGAACTAACCCGCATATGAGATTAAAGAAGCCAAAGAGATTATTCTTCCGTGCCGGAGATCTGCCGTAACCGGATAATCCTTTGGAGCTGCAAACAAAATAATAATATAATATTACAAATTACCCGTAATTATGCCAAAATATTCTGTATCCAGTATGTTTTTTCATGAATTCAGAGCAGAGGAGATATTTGAATCTGCCAGAGATGCGGGCTGCACATCCATTGAATTCTGGCTTGAAACACCGGATTTCTGGCTTAACGGAATGGACACAGATAAACTCCGCCGGATTGCCGGAAATTTTCCTGTTCTTCTCCCCTTTACAATACACGCGCCTGTGCTGGATCTAAATCCATGTTCAGTAAATCCATTCATTGTGGAAGCGTCAATAAAATCATCAGTTCTGGCATTAAAAACCGCAGAAATCTGCGGAGCGGAAATTATTACCATCCATCCCGGAAGAAGGACTGCCAAAAGACCGGCAGGCAGAAGGGATTATGAAAAGTTTCAGAATTATATCGGTATAGTGAGAGAAGAAAGCCGGAATCTTAAAGTAAAAGTCTGCATTGAAAATATGGAGTATAAAGTCAACTCACTGTTTCATCATCCTGAAATGATTCATAGACTTCTTAAAGAGGAGGAATGGCTTTACTTCACCCTTGACACAGCGCATGCGCTTGCATCAGGAGAGAGATTACTTGACAGATTTATAGATCTTAATTTTGACAGAATTGTAAATATTCATCTGAGCACGATTGAAAATTCAAGGAGGCATCTTCCGGCAAGCGGTGATGCAAAAATATCAGATTTCCTGAAAAAAATATCAGATCTTGGCTATGATGGCCATATCACTCTTGAAATTGAGGATTTAAACTTCCCGGATAAATTATCCATAGAAGAAAAAACAGAAATTATCAGCAGTGAAATTAAATATGTATCATCATTTTTCAGATGAGAAAAATGACAGTTAACAAAAAAAATATAATCCTTCAGGACTAAAAAAGAACCGGATAAACAGTACATGAATATAGAATTTATTTTTGCCGCAGATGCGGCGTGGTTGAATTGATCGAAGTAAATGTTGCAATCGCACTTTTCATCTTATGCCTAATATTATCTGCTTTTTTTTCAGGCTCTGAAGTTGCCCTTATATCATTGAATCATGCAAAGGTAAGGCAGCTCATAGAAGGAAACAAAAACGGAGCAAAGGCACTTGAGAAATTAAAGAAGAATACAGATCATCTTCTGATAACAATTTTAATCGGCAACAACCTCGTCAATATCGGTGCTGCATCAATAGCCACCGCAATTGCAATAGAACAGTTTGGCAGTATGGGGGTTGGAATAGCTACGGGTATTGTAACAGTACTCATGCTGATATTTGGTGAAATCGGCCCTAAAACCTATGCCGCAAGGAAACCGGAAAAATTTGCCCTGTTTTCTGCAAAAGGAATTCTTTTTCTCTCATATATACTCACGCCGATACTATGGCTTTATGACGGATTTAAGAAACTATTCAGAATAAAAGGAGAACTGGGAAGTCCGGCAGTGACAGAAGAAGAGATTAAGCAGTGGATAGATGTAGGTGAGGAGAGCGGCACTATAGAAGAAGAGGAGCATGAGATGCTGTATCGCGTGTTCAGGTTTACTGATACCATTGCACGGGAAATTATGACCTCAAGGGGAGATGTTGTGATGATCAGTGATGAAAACTCCCTTGAGGAAGCAATGACTCTCTTCAACAAGACGGGATTTTCAAGAATTCCTGTATATCATGACCAGATGGACAATATAACCGGAACACTGAATGTAAAGGATGTTTTTGCAGCAGTATATAATAAAAATACAGAAAGCGGAATCACAGGGCTTATCTATGACCCAATCTTTGTTCCGGAAAGCAAAAAGATCGATGAACTGCTGAATGAAATTCAGAAACAGAAGACCCATCTTGCAATTGTTGTTGATGAATATGGTACATATGCAGGGATTATAACAATTGAAGATATTCTTGAAGAGCTTGTAGGTGAAATTCTTGATGAATTTGATGTTGAAGAGCCGGATATAAAAAAGATAGATGAAAATGTCTTTATCGTGGATGCCGGAGCCTGGGTCGATCGTGTAAATGAAAAATTAAATATTAATCTCCCAATGGATGAATCCTATGAAACAATGGGTGGCCTATTAATTGACAGGCTGGGTTATATTCCAAAAAGGGGTGAGTTAATGGAGATTGACGATACCGGAATAAGGCTGAAGGTTATGAAGATGAGGGGGAGAAAAATTGTTGACATCAGACTGACAATGAAGGACAACAAAACAGCATAAAATATGAATAAAAATATCTTTTTAAGGACCAATATATTATGATGAAAAAGATAGCCTTTCTCGCTTCAGGAAGAGGTTCTAACTTCCAGGCTGTCATTGACAGGGTAAATGACGGCACAATAAATGCAGAAATTGTTGCCCTCATAACAGACAAACCTGATGCCTATGCAATCAAAAGGGCCGGGGAAAATAATATTCCGGTTTTTGCCATTGATTTCAAATCATTTGGTTCAAGGGATGATTATAATGCAGAACTGCTGAGAGTCATGAAGGAGATCAATGCAGATCTCTATGTGCTGGCAGGTTATATGCGCCTTTTAGACCCGGATACGGCTGCATGTTTCTCCGGCAGGATGATCAATATCCACCCGGCCCTTCTGCCTTCATTTAAAGGTCTGAACGCGCAGAAGCAGGCTATAGAATATGGTGTCAGGATTTCCGGGTGCACAGTTCATTTTGTTGATGAGGGGATGGATTCCGGCGCAATTATTTTACAGCATTCTGTTCCTGTTCTTGACAATGATGACGAGATGGCACTTGCAGATAGAATACTGAAAGAGGAACATGCGGCACTTCCGGAAGCAGTAAAACTTTTTTGTGAAGACAAAATTTCAATAAGTAAGAGAAGAGTAATAATAAAGGAATAATTATTGGAAATTCAGGATTCAAATCCATTTTTATATAAATATTTCAGAACACAAATATATTACCCTGATTTGTAAATATGGCCGCAAGAAAATCCAGTAAAACGGCATTTAAAAAAATTGCAGAGGAAAGAATAGATATTCTTTTTAAAAATGCTGAAGAGGAATTCGTTTATAATCCTGAACTTAGCAACAGGTATGTAGATATTGCCAGAAAAATTGCAATGCGGCAAAGGATCCGAATACCTGTGGAATATAAACGAAGGTTTTGCAGGAACTGCCATTCATATGCAGTTTTTGGTGAAAATATGTCAGTCAGAATTCACAGGGGAAAAGTGATATACAGATGCAGTCAGTGCGGATACATCCGGAGAATTCCCATAACCAAAGGAGATGACAAATGAGCAGAAGAGAACTAAACAGAGAGCTAAATGAGCTAAAAGTAACAGTATGGATCGGAAAAAACGGAATTGGCGAGAGCACAATTGATGAAATCAAAAGGCAGATCAAAGATTCCGGAAAGATAAAGATCAAATGGCTGAGAAGCACAGATGTAAATCCTGAAGAAATCGCTGACAAAACAGGGTCCACACTTCTTCAGACAAGAGGGAGAACCATGGTTCTTCAGAAGAGAAAAAAATAATAACTGAACAGAACTTTTTCAGATAAATACTGACAAGCTATTTTTTAGGGAAAATTTTTAAGAAAATTAATATTTTTCTGTTCATTGCAGCCCGGTGATCCAGAAATATATAATAACATATCTGACCAATATATAGAGACTGCTAATTTTAGCATTCGAGAGTGGTTAGAAAATGACAACAGTATATGATATCCCACCGGATGTCTTAATCGAAAAGGTGGCTGGCGAGCTTAAAGCGCTCGATTCGATTGAGGCTCCGGAATGGTCAAAATTTGCGAAGACAGGCGTACACAAGGAAATGCCTCCCAAAGATTCAGAATGGTGGTATATCCGTGCAGCATCAGTTATGCGCCGTATTTACATGGACGGACCAGTAGGAGTGCAGAGACTCAGATCCGTTTATGGAGGAAAAAAGAACCGCGGATCAAAACCTTCCAGTTTCAGGAAAGGTTCAGGATCTGTAATCAGAAAGATACTCCAGCAGCTTGAAGCAGCAGGATTTATCATCAACACTCCAGAAGGAAGAAAAGTATCCCCTGCCGGAAGATCATTTATGGACAAAGCTGCAAAAGATGCAATGGAGTCAGTAACTGAATCAGTACCGGCAATGGCAAAGTACTAAGGAGGAGTTTTAGATGGGTGACGACGAACTTGCAGAACTTAGAAGGCGAAGAATGGAAGAGATGAGGCAACAGCAGATGGGACCAGGCGCTGCTGAAGCTGAGATGGAAAGGAGAAATGAAGCTGAAGCTCAAATCCGGACTATTCTGACACAAATCCTTGAACCTGAAGCTCGTGAACGTTTAAATACCATCAGGATGACAAAACCGGAATTTGCAAGAGCTGTTGAGCAGCAGCTGGTAATGCTTGCTCAGAGTGGAAGAGTTAAGTCAAGGATATCTGACGCGCAGTTAAAACAGCTCTTAAGTCAGCTTGTTCCACAGAAAAAAGATTTCAACATCACAAGAAGATAATGAAAGCCGGAATACTCTTTAGTGGAGGTAAGGACAGTTCCCTTGCAGCATTAATGCTGTCAAGAGATTACGAAGCTGAGTTAAACACCTTTGTCTTTGATGAAAATCATGACATTTCCGGTGTAAAAGCCGCAGCTGATGCTCTTGGCCTTCCACTCAGAAAAAGAGTATTTGAAGAAGGATTGCTCGATATTGTTGTGGAGATGATGGTAAAGGACGGATGTCCGAATAATGCCATCAACCTTGTGCACAGGAAAGCCGTCTATTCACTTACAGATGAATATGATGTTATAGGGGATGGTACACGCCTGAATGATCGTGTACCTATGCTTAATTACTCAGAAATCCAGAGGATTGAATCTAAGTACAAAAGCGCCCTCGTGCGACCTCTGCTTGGTTTTACAAGACGCGAAGTCAATTATCTGACAGAACGTTATCTCACCGTGGCATATGGTGAAACAGGTCAGATTATGAATGGCGACTATGAAAACGAAATCAGGCCAGCATTCACTGCAAAAGGTCATAATCCAGACAAAATATTTCCAGACCACCACGAGCAGTCCCTTGTCACCGGAATGAAATCTCAGAAAAAAAGTGGTGAAAATAAATGAGTAAAGTTACAAAAGCCAGAAAAATAAGATTGGCAAAAGCATGTGAGCAGAATCGCCGTGTGCCTGCATGGGTTATGATTAAAACAAAGCGCAATGTGGTTACGCACCCAAAAAGGCGCAGCTGGAGACGCAGCACTCTTAGGGTGTGAATAATATGGCAGATATTCTCAAAGAGCAGATATACATCATACCCCTTCGTGAAGTAAAAAGGGCACCACGCTGGAAGCGCAGTCCAAGAGCAATGAAGGTTATCCGCGCATACCTTACAAAGCACATGAAGAGCGAGGACATCAAAATTGACTCCAGTATCAATGAAAAGATCTGGGAACGCGGATGCGAAAAACCTCCAAGGAAAATTCGTATTCGTGCAATGAAATTTGAGGACGGTCAGGTTCAGGCTGAACTTGCTGAAGAGTGAATATGATTGAAACGGTCGACTTCGCAGGCGATGAAAATATTGGAGTATATACTCGTGTATTTGAGGATTTAGCGGTTGTTCCGCTGGATGCCCCGGAAGAGTATATTAGTGTAGTAGAAAAAAGACTTGGTGTTGAAGTGATCAACACCACAATTCAGGGAAGTTCGATCATAGGCTCACTACTTGCAGGAAACAGCAACGGATTTATTGTAAGCAGCCTTGCAACTTCCAGTGAAACAGCGATTCTCAAAGAGCATGGCAATGTCATGTTCCTTGGAGCATCTATGAACGCTGCGGGGAATGTAATTCTTGCAAATGATAAACTGGCTATTGTACATCCGGGAATAACAGACAGAGTCGCAGAGAAGATCTCAGCTTTTCTTGATGTGCCCGTACTGATGTCAACAATAGGAAACATTCCGACAGTCGGAATGGCCGGTGTTGCAACCAACAAAGGTCTGTTACTCAATCCGGGTCTCACAAAACATGAAATCCGGGAGATTGAGGAGATTACTGATCTTCCTGTTGGAACAGGCACTATAAATATGGGCAACGGTCTTGTAGGCACAGGCCTTGTTGCCAATACAACCGGTTTTCTCGTTGGAATGTCCACAAGTGGATTTGAGCTTAGTAGAATTGATGAAGTTTTCGGTTATTAAAAGGAGTTGAAAACCAATGGAAATACAGAACTTTGAGGTTAATGGTACCTATAAAAACGGTAATGACTGGCAGCCTTTTACAAAGGAGATCTCAGCATATAATGAGGCCCGGGCTACAGAAAAAATTTACAACATTATTGGCAGCAAACACCGCTTAAAGAGAAGTTATATCAAAATTAATGGTATCAGACTGATTAACGGTGAGTAAATTGGATGCTGTTGATCCTCGTGAAGTACAGATGCTGAAACAGTATCTGAATGAAATCAGCAAAGAGGCTGAAGCATATTCTTCACAGCTACAGATTCTTGAATCACGCAGGCTTGAATCAGTTTCTGCAATTGAGACCCTGAATTCATTTTCAGAGTCTCCTGACAGCACAGTCCTCCTCCAGATTGGCGGAGGCGCTTCAGTCAGGGTAAAAATTGAAGAACCTGAAAAGGTGCTCTTAAACATTGGATCAGATGTTATTGTAGAGAAGAACTGCCAGGACTCCTGCACTTATCTTAATGATCGTGTAAAGGAACTTGAGGTCCTGGAGAAGAAACTATCCGCAGCATTAGAGCAGCTCAACAGGCAGGCCGGCGATATAGCCAAAAAGATGGAAGCTTCATATAAACAGCTTCAGGCTGAAAACGCAGACTTCTGATCATCCATGTTTAAATCGCTTAAGGAAAAACTCAAAGGCGTTACCAGAAAATTTGGTTCAAATATAGATGAGGCCATAGAGAGAGACGATGTAAATAAACCGGCAGGAGAAATGAGATCTGTTTCTCAGCCGGAAAAAATAACATCTTCTTCTGAAGGTAAGAATAAATTAATATCTGATTCTGAAAGGATTCCGGTTTTAAAAAACGATTCTTCATCCTCACCTGTATCTGAACCGGAAAACATTCCGGCTGAAAAGCAGCGTCCTGTAAAGACCGGTTTTGCACAGAAATTAAAGGTTCTTGTAACCGAGAGAGAGATTCTGCTCTCTGAAAAGGATATAAAAGAACCTCTGGAAGAGCTTGAACTGATTCTCCTTGAAAACGATGTTGCATTTGATGCAACAGAAGCAATAATCGAAGATATGCGGGAGAATCTTGTCGGTCAGAAGAGAAAGATAAAAACCTCAGCAGAGGATTTTGTTCTTGATGCCCTGAAAAATGCTCTTCTAAACGTTCTTGGTGAAGGATTTTCACTGAAAAGTTATATCAACTCACATGAAAAGCCGGTAAAAATCCTGTTTACGGGAGTAAACGGGGCAGGAAAAACAACCTCAATTGCAAAGGTTGCCTATTATCTGAAGGATAATGGATATTCGGTTGTAATCGGCTCAGGAGATACTTTCAGGGCAGGTGCCAATGAGCAGATGAAGACCCACGCTGATAGAGTCGGTGTTAAGGTAATCAATCATCAGGAAGGTGCAGATCCGTCTGCTGTTCTATTTGATGCAGTGTCATATGCAAAGGCACATAACATTGATGTTGTACTTGGCGATACGGCAGGACGATTCCACAACAAGACAAACCTGATGAAACAGCTTGATAAGATTAAGAGAGTCATATCTCCGGATATCATCGCATATGTGGATGAAGCAGTAGCCGGAAATGACGCAGTGATCAGGGCTGAAGAATTTAATAATTCCGTAGGTACAGATGTTGTGGTTCTGACAAAGGCTGATATGGATGTAAAAGGCGGTGCTGCGATTTCAATTGCACATACTATAGGAAAACCCATAATGTTCCTTGGAACAGGGCAGTCCTATGGTGATATAACTCCTTTTGAGCCGGAAACTGTAGTAAATGATCTTTTGGGAGAATAAATAACAATGCTTGATCGTCTGGGTACAGGTCTGAAAGATGCAGTAAAGAAGCTTGCCGGAAAGACAGTCATTGACAGGGCAGCAGTAGAGGAGCTTGTAAAAGATCTTCAGAGAGTGCTGCTGCAGGCGGATGTAAACGTCAAACTTGTAATGAACCTTTCAAAGGCTGTAAAGGCGCGTTCACTTGAAGAAGAACCACCTAAGGGGATGAGTGTGCGTGAGCACGTCCTGAGAATTGTATATCAGGAGCTTGTAAACCTTATGGGCGATGAAGTCACAGTGACTCTTGGCCCGCAGACCATTCTGATGGCTGGTCTTCAGGGGAGCGGTAAGACAACCACAACCGGAAAACTTGCACGATATTTCCAGAGGAAAGGTCTCAGAGTAGGTGTAATCTGTGCTGATGTCTTCAGGCCCGGAGCTTACGATCAGCTGAGAAATCTCTGTTCAAAAGTTAATGTTCCCTGTTACGGTGAACCGGGTGTTACTGATGCCGTTAAAATTGTTGAAAATGGTATTCGTGAATTAAAGAATGCAGAGGTTCTGATTATTGATACACAGGGGCGGCATGCACTTGAGGACGATCTCATCACCGAGATTATTGATCTCAATGTCCTTACAAAAGCCACACACAGGTGGCTGGTAATAGATGCCGCGCTTGGACAGCAGGCAAAAGAGCAGGCTGCAAGATTTCATGAAGCCATAAGCATAGATGGCGTTATCATCACAAAGATGGACGGAACAGCAAAGGGTGGTGGTGCTCTTTCTGCCGTTGCAGAGACCGGATCAGGTATTGTCTTCACCGGAAGCGGAGAGACTATTGAAGATCTTGAACGCTTTGACCCTGACAGCTTTATTTCAAGGCTGCTTGGAATGGGTGACTTAAAATCACTCCTCGAAAAGGCAGAAGAGGTCATGGCAGATGAGGAATTTGATGTCAATGCTATGATGAAGGGCAAATTTACATTGAGGGATATGTACAAACAGCTTGAATCCCTTAAGAAGATGGGCCCTTTAAAACAGGTTATGTCAATGCTCCCGATGGGAGGGGCAAAAATTCCGGAGGATGTCTTCGATACCACCAGTGTCAAAATGGAGCGCTATAAGATAATTATGGATTCCATGACGAACGAAGAACTGGAAAATCCTTCTGTCATAAGCGGTTCAAGAGTCCAGAGAATATCTCTTGGTGCCGGTGCAAATCCTGAGGAAGTCAGGGAATTATTAAAATACTACAAAACCATGCAGCGCGCAATCAAGGGATTTCGCGGTGCCGGCGGAAAATTCAACATGCAGCGCATGATGAAGAAATTTGGCGGTATGTAATATTATGAAGCGGTTTCTTGTAATAGGGCACAAAGCACCGACTGCCGGAGAATTTGCATTAAATGATCTTCCCGGTGGTGCAGGCAGACTTGATGTCCTGTGCAGATCTGTGAACTCATGTTTTTTTCTCTCACACGATCTCAGAAGAGACGTTGAGTGCTTTCTCGTCCTGCTTGGAGAGCCAAACCCTCCAAAGACTATAATGATCAGCGGAGAAGATGTCAGACATCTGAATCCTGACGAGAGAAGTGCAGGATCACTGATAAAAAAGGCACTCAATATCCCCTGCGGAAATAAATTCACCGAATCAACAAAGGGATTTTATGTCAGAAACGGTGGATTAAAAGAGCTTCTTGAAGAGTATGAGTTTGCAGTTCTGGACGAAAACGGGACAGATATAAGGGATATTTCCCCTATGCCTGACAATTATATTCTGTCAGACCATATGAACTTCACAGAGGAAGAGGAACTGCTCATAAAGGATCTGCCAAAAATCTCAGCCGGACCAAAAGTGCTCCACGCGGATCACACCATAATAACGATTCTGAACGAATCAGACAGGAGAGAGTAATGTCGGAGTTATCAGAGCAGATTAAGGAAATTCTTAATTATGGTCCGATATGTGATCACTGCCTCGGAAGATTTTTCGGGAAGAGAACACATGGACTTGGAAATGATGAAAGAGGAAGAGCATTAAGGATATATTCCTGCATTGAAGAGGACAGACCCTTCAGCCCTGAAGAGGAGACCTGCTGGATATGCGGAAATCTCTTTGATACTGTTGATACCTGGGCAGAGAAAGTAAAAGATTCACTAAAGGATCTGGAATTTAAAACCCTTCTGTTAGGGTGCAAAATTCCACCTCTGATCTCAGAGAGTGAAGAGATGGTCTGGAGTGATCTCTCTTTAAAGTCCCCCGAACCTGTAAAAGCGGAATTCAACCGTGAGACGGGTAAAAGGGTCACTTCACAACTTGGTTGTGAGGTCAATTTCAAAAGACCTGATCTTGTTGTAGTCTGTAATATCGCCGATGGTACTGTGGATGTGGAAGTAAATCCGGTTTACATCTACGGAAGATACCGCAAAAATATAAGGGGTATTCCGCAGACAAGATGGCACTGCCGTGAATGCCGTGGAAAAGGCTGTGAGAGATGTAATTTTACAGGCAGGATGTATCAGGATTCCGTAGAGGAACTGATCGGAAGGCCTCTTATTGAACTCTTTGAAGCGGAAGATGCTATACTGCATGGTGCCGGAAGGGAAGATATCGACGCTGTTATGATCGGAACAGGAAGGCCTTTTGTAATTGAGATCGTAAAACCCCGACTCAGGGATATCTCCTTTGAAGATATGGAGTCTGCTATAGATAACTATGCAGAAAAAAGGGTGGAAGCTGTGTTTGATCATGTAAGCGATCGGCATGAGGTGGAAACCCTTAAATCCGGAAAAGCTCATAAAAAATACAGCATTCTGGTTGAAGTTGACGGCGATTTCTCACCGGACGATGTTGGATCTGCTCTGAAAAGTCTAAAAGGGACGATAATAGACCAGCGCACCCCGGACAGGGTTTCACACCGCAGGGCAGATCTAGTGAGAAAACGAAAGGTCATAGATATTGAGTGCATTGGTGTAGAGGATGGCAAATTCAGAATTGAGGTTCTCGGAGATGCAGGACTTTACATTAAAGAACTCATATCAGGTGATGAAGGCAGAACTGAGCCGAATTTTTCATTAAATATCGGTGCAGATGCCAGAGTTACCGCCCTTGATGTAATCATGGTCGAAGGCGTAGTACCTGAATCAAGGAAGTTCGACTAAATCTTATATTATTAAAAATACGGAGAGTAAAAATGGCACATCACAATGGTCAGAGGAAAAAGACACGCTATAAGTACAAAAAAGAACTCAGACAGCGCGGTATTGGCCCTGTAACAAGACTTATTCAGGAATTTGAGGACGGACAGAGAGTACACATTGTTGTAGATCCAAGTGTGCAGACAGGAATGCCTCACAGAAGATTCCACGGAAGAACCGGTAAAGTTATTGGTAAACAGGGACGCGCATGGGTTTTGGAAGTAAGGGACGGAAATTCACTCAAGACTGTGATTTCAAGACCACAACATCTAAGACCTCAGAAACAATAATCTTTTTTTATAACAGGGATTGGCATGAAAGTTAAAGGCATTATCAATGAAGAAAAAATTACTCTTCAGGAATTACGTGAGGAATTACTGAAGGTTGAGGCAGTACGCCTTGAGGCTGGAAAAGAGATGTCATATGAGCTTAGGAGAAGCATTGAGCATGCCAATCATCTCTCAAAAACAAGTGCAGGCAGTTCAAGAGAACTCGTAGAGAAGCTTCTTGAATTTGAAAAGATGAAACCTGAAATTGCATTCAGGATTGCGGGCATCATGCCTCAGTCAAGAGATGAATTAAGGGCAATCTACGCCAAAGAGCGCTTCAACCTCACAGGTGAAGAGCTGGATGAGATTCTGGACCTTGTAAAGGTCCACTTCTGATTTTTTTCCGGAAGGTAATCTTTTATGAGATCTGATAAAAAAGAACTTTATGCTGTAGTTATTGATGTACTCCCGATGGGGCATGGTGACGTAAGACGGCCTCAGTACAAAAAGGAACCTCTTGTTCAGGCTATGGGCACTGAACAGTTTAAACTGCTTGAGCTTGTACCAAAAAACACTGATGTCACAACAGGTGATATTGTATATATTGGTGAGAAACAGCGGGATAAAATTGAGAGGGTAAAGAAGAGAATTGGTTATAATGATCTGACCCAGACTGCAAAACTTGAAGTCCCTTATGCAATTAAGAGTATTGTAATGGAAAAAGAATCCAGTTATGTGGATTTCTTCAATAAAGCTGTCCCGATCACATCCAAACAGCATATGCTTCACCTGCTTCCCGGAATCGGAAAGAAAATATTATGGGAAATTCTTGACGAGAGAGAGAAAAAGCTCTTTGACAGTTTCGCTGATATAAGTGAGAGAATTAAATCAATTCCGCATCCGGAGCAGATGATAATTAAGAGAATTATCGAAGAGATGCAGGATCCGAATATCAAATATCATCTCTTCACATCAAAATGAGAGCACCGCATGATCAGCATTTCCTTGTTGATGCCGGGGCTGTAGAAAAGATTTCCGGATATGCAGATGTATCCGGAAGGACAGTTCTTGAGATAGGTCCTGGTAAGGGAATACTGACAGAAGCTCTTCTTAGTCGTGGGGCAAAGGTAATTGCTGTTGAACTTGACGGCAAATTAGTATCTTATCTTGAAAAAAGTTTTTTTAGGGAGGTTAAATCCGGAGATCTAACCATTGTTCATGGTGATGCCATACGATGTGAGATCCCTGACTTTGATCTTGTCGTTGCAAACCTGCCTTACTCAGCTTCATCAAAGATAACTTTCAGGCTGATAGGAATGGGCTTTGAAGAAGCTGTGCTGATGTATCAGAAAGAATTTGCAATGAAGATGATGGCCCTTCCGGGCACTTCTGAATGCGGAAGATTATCAATAATGGTACAGACATATGCAAAGGTAATGCCTCTGCTTGAACTGTTGCCATCATCCTTCTCCCCAAAACCAAAGGTAAAATCATATGTCGTAAGACTTACATTAAAAGATGAACTTACCTACCCGATAAACAACATAGAACTCTATGCAGTTATAGTCCGTGAACTCTTTTCGCACCGGAGAAAAACAATTCGGAAGGCTGTAAATATCTCTGAGAACAATATTGGCAGAGAAGAGTCAGAGAGAATACTGTCCGGTGTTTCTGAAGATATACTCAGAAAAAGACCTCAGGAATTAACCCTTAAAGAGTTTGCAGACCTATCAAATACTGCTTCAGGATAATTCTGTTTTATCAGATCAAACGATGGTATTGATCTATTTTTCCGGATATAGAGATCTCATATGATCTCATATGATCCAAAACCAAATATTTTTCTCCGGATTTTTGAGCCGGCGGTCTCAAATGCTTCATTCAGGATAGTGATTGTATGAAAGATAAAGAAATTACACCAAAATATCATGAACAGGTTTACCAGCCGGAAGCTGATACATATCTTCTGTTAAAAGCAGTAATGGCAGAGATAAAATATGATGACAGGGTGATTGAAATCGGAACCGGAAGCGGAAAGATCGCGGGGGAAGCATATAAGATCGCTAAATCTGTAACAGGTACTGATATTAATCCTCATGCATGCAGATCAGCAGCAGCGTTAGGGCCTGAGATTATCAGGACTGATCTTTCAGCCGGAATCTCTTCTGAATTTGATCTTGTCATCTTTAATCCGCCATATCTGCCAACAGAGGAAGAGGAAAAAATTGACGACTGGCTTGAATATGCACTTGACGGAGGAATTTCCGGCAGGGAGACTATAGAAAAATTTGCAGAAGTCCTGCCTGAAATTATGAATAAAAACGGCAGGTGTCTTCTTCTGGTATCATCACTTACAGGCACTGAAGAAGTGAGAAATATTTTTTCCGGGAAAAAACTGCTGTCATATGTTATTTTAAGTGAGATCTGTGAAGACGAGACTCTCTATATTTTAAGGATTGTACATGATGTCTGTGGTAATCCCTAATACAATGAATCTGAAGTATAAATGATTTTGGTGCAACAATGTCAGAGAACATAGATAAATGATTAACATTATTGCCGGAACAGTTATGATCCTGCCTAAAATAGCAAATTAAGCAAAAATGATCTGCAAAAATAACAAAACAATAAATAATTATAAGAAATAATTAATCCTAGAGGATTTAAATGGCTGAAGTAGAAATTATTGAAGCAGATTTTACACCACTTTCATGGTGGATTTTCCTGTTTCAGGGACTTATATCAATAATTTTCGGTGCAGCAGCGATTCTGTGGGCACCTTTGATTGTTGATCTTATTGCATTCTTTATTGGTGCACTGATTATCATCTACAGTATTTCAACCTTAATTAAAGGTTTTGCCGGGCAGGACAAAAGCACGTCCAGAATACTGCTGATTATTCTTGGAATTATTGGTATTATCATCGGTATTCTTGCAATTATGAACCTTGCAGTTCTGTGGGTGACTATAGCAGTTCTGATTGCCCTGTGGGCGTTCATTACCGGATTTGGAGATCTCTGGATTGGGCTTACTGCTGAGCGTGAAAATGGCTGGTACAGAGTATTGCTTGTAATTTCAGGAATTATTGCAGTGATGCTTGGAATTATGATGATGGTATTCCCAATGGCAGGCACAGCAGTTATTGTTCAGGTGCTTGGTATCTTTGCTGTTGCAATGGGTATTGTAAGTCTCATTACCGGATTCGTAATCCAGGCAAAAATTAAGGGATAAAATCCTTTTTTCAGGTTCTGAGAAACATTTTAGAAAGCTTTTTTGAAGATACTGTAATCACTGCCGGTCTTCCGTGAGGGCAGGTGTATGGATTTTCTGTTGCAGACAGCTGCTTCACAAGTTTCTGCATCTGCTCAAAGGATAGTTCAGTTCCGGCTTTAATTGCCGCCTTACAGGAGACTGTTGAAGCAATCTTCTCCTTTTTCTCTTCAAAGGTGCTGCTGCCATCGTCCATTATATCAGAGATGATATCTTTTATTATCTCAGTACCTATCCTCTTGCCAAGAACAAGGGGAACAGATCGTATTGCAAAACTGTCTTTACCGAATTCATCAATATTAAATCCTTCCTCTTCAAGTTCTGTCAATCCGGATTTTAATATTTCCGATTCTGAGGCTCTTAAGTTCAGTACAACAGGCACTAACAGTTCCTGGGAGATCTTTCCTGACATTTTATTTGCCTGAATCTGGTCATAGATTATTCTCTCATGGGCAGCATGCTGATCAATCAGGACAAGCTCTTCTCCTTCACTGCCTGACATGAATGCGACAATATATGAAGAATCAAACTGTCCGGCAATTTTCATATCCGGAAATCTGAATTCGCCGGTATTTTTGTATGAGAAATTTTCTGTAAGCCTGAGCTGCCTGTCTGTTGCCGAAAATTTCGGGTGGTAGCGCTCTTCGTTATCAGGATTTGTTATGCTAAACCCGGAAAACTGGGATTTTTTCTGACCGGAATCTCTGCTGCTTATTATATCATCATATGCTTCGCTGACTGTTGCGGACTTTGGTTCTTCTGTTATATATGATGAAAAAATACCAAAATCTCTGCTGCTTACAGCGGATCTCTCTTTAACATATACTGATTCCGGCTCTTCTTTTATATATGATGAAAAGAGATCAGGTTCCCTTCTCCCTTGTCCGGATGTTTCCCTGATATATGTAGCATGCGATTCTTCTTCTGTACAGGATGGTAAATCTTCAGATTTTTCACAGCTCAGAACAGAAGGTTTAGCAGATGGTTTATAGTCAGGCTCTTCTTCATTATATACGATTTCCGGCTTTGATCTCTTCCCAAAGGAGAATACTGACAGACCTTTCTTATAGACCAGGGATTCTCCTTTAAGGGCCTGTGAAACCGAATCCCTTAATGCACGCCTTATCTCAGTCTCTCTTGAAAATCTGACTTCCTTCTTTGTCGGGTGGACATTTACATCAACTATATTTCTGTCAATTATGAGGCTTAAGTATGCTATTGGGTATCTGTTCTTTGGCAGAAGTGTACCATAACCTTCCTTGACAGCCCTTGAAAGAGGAACAGAATAGATCGGACGGTTGTTGACTGATATATGTACTGACTGCTGGGTTGATGAATTCTCAGAGGGTTTTTCACAAAACCCTGCAACCTTCATGAAGGGGAAGGTCTTTTCAATCTTAATGAGATCTTTAACTGCCTCACTGCCGTATATGTGACCGATCTTCTCTTTAAAATCAGCCGATGTGCCGGAGAACAACTTATCCTTGCCGTTATGGGTCAGAAGTATTGAGACAGAAGGGTTTGCCAGAGCAATCTGCTCTACTGCTTTTAATATATGGGAGAACTCTGTCTGCCTTGATTTAAGGAATTTCTTCCTTGCAGGGGTGTTGAAGAAGAGATTTTCAACAAGAACTGATGTCCCGGCAGGTGCGCCGGTTTCACTGGTCTCATTGTCTTTCCCACCTTCAATTACAATCTTTGTGCCCTTAAGGGAATCTCTGGAATTTTCTTTGGTTATTAGTGTAAACCGGGATACTGATGCAATGCTTGCAAGTGCTTCACCGCGAAAGCCCATAGTTCCGATTGTTATCAGATCGCCTGCGGATGATAGTTTGCTTGTTGCATGTCTTCTTACCGAGAGAAGGGCTGAATCCCTGTCCATGCCGCAGCCGTCATCAGAGACCCGGATTCTGAATATTTCACGTGAGTCTGAGCCTATATCAATTTTGATCGTCTTTGCGCCGGAGTCAATTGAATTCTCCACAAGTTCCTTTACAACAGATGCAGGCCTCTCGACAACCTCCCCGGCTGCAATTTTATTTATTGTGTCATCATCAAGGAGATGGATCTTTTTTTGTATATCAGTATTCAATTCATCTCATCTCCGGCTTCTTCTTTTAGAGTATATATCAGTGCAAGTGCTTCCCTTGGAGTGAGTGAATCAGTATCTATCTCCCTTATCCTCTCTGCAAGTTTTCCACCATTCCCACAATCATGAACAGATGCACAATCTCCCTGATCTATAAGCAGCATCTGGGTGTATCTCGGCTGTATTCTTCCGGGAACTGAGTATTCTCTCTCCTGTTCCAATTTCAGGATTTCAGATGACCTGTCAAGCACTTTCTTTGGGATTCCGGCAAGCTTTGCAACATGGATACCATAGCTCCTGTCTGTCGCACCCGGAATAAGTTTTCTGAGGAATACTACATCCCTTCCGGTCTCGTTTACAGCGAAATGATAATTGCTCACTCTCTTAAGTTCACCTTCCATCCCGACCATCTCATGGAAATGCGTTGCAAATAGTGTCCTCGGTCCGCTCTTTGATCTGCCGTGAAGGAATTCAAGCACTGCCTTTGCAATGGAGTAGCCGTCAAGTGTGCTTGTCCCCCTGCCGATCTCATCAAGAATTACAAGACTTTTGTCGGTGATGTTATTAAGAATATTGGCGAGTTCAAGCATCTCAACCATAAATGTACTCTGGCCGCTTGAGAGATCATCAAATGCACCAACGCGGGTAAATATCCGGTCCACAATTCCTATCACAGCACTGGCTGCGGGGACAAAGCATCCTGCCTGTGCCATTACTGTTATCAGGGCAACCTGGCGCATGTAGGTGGATTTTCCTGCCATGTTTGCTCCGGTGATGATTAAGATCTGTTCGCTCTCACTTTCAAGTCCGGAATCATTCGGCACAAAACTGTTATCCATGTTTCTCTCAACAACAGGGTGGCGGCCGTCTGATATGATGAGCCTGCCGGAATTTTCAATCACCGGACGTTTATAGTTGTATAGATCTGATACATTGCTAAATGCTGCATATACATCCAGAAGACCGATATGTCCGGATGTCTTCTGTATTGCCGGGACAACTTCTGCAAGTGATAAGATTAAGCTGTTGAATAATTCAAGTTCAAGTGCAAGCAGTTTCTCCTCTGCATTTGATATGAGAGATTCCTTCTCCTGCAAAACCGGAAGGGTATATCTCTCACCGTTTGACATTGTCTGTTTTCTCAGGTATTCGGGTGGGACAAGGCTGAGATTCGACTTTGTGACTTCGATATAGTATCCGGATACTTTATTAAATCCTACCTTTAAGGATTTGATTCCGGTTCTCTCCCTTTCACCCTGCTGAAATTCTGCAATCCAGTTTTTGCCTGAATATGCAATATCCCTGAGTTCATCAAGTTCACTGCTGTAACCATCCCGGATTACGCCTCCTGTTCTTGCAAGGACAGGCGGTTCATCATTAATTGCAGATTCAATGAGTTCTGTTACGTCAGTGAGTGCCTCTGCACCGGAAACAGACTCCCGTATTAGTGCTGGAAGTCTTTCGGATGCCGGATTTATAAGATATTTTATCTCCGGAATTTTAAGCAGTGCATTTTTGAGTGTGACGAGATCACGCGGGCCTGCATTGCCGTATGAGATCCTTCCGGCAATTCTTTCAATGTCCGGGAATTTGTGTAAATGTCCCCGCAGTTTATATCTTGTGGCGGAGTTGTTCAGGAAGTATTCAACTGCGTCATGTCTCTTCCCGATATCTTCTTTGTTTATCAGCGGGGCTGTCAGGAATTTCTTCAGGATTCTTATTCCCATTGAGGTTTTTGTATCATTTAATACGCCAAAGAGGGATGTGTCCTTCCCACGGTTTCTTATGTTCTCCAGAATTTCGAGATTTCTAAGCGTGATTGCATCGAGAACCATGCTGTTCTCCGGAATTCTGACAGACAGTTTTCTTATATGTCCAAGGTCTTTTTTCTGGGTATAGCAGGCGTATGAAAGGCATGCTCCGGCAGATCCGATGGCAAGATCCATGCCCATGCAGCCAAATCCTTCAAGTGATGATACACTGAAGTAATCCTGAAGGAAATCCCTGGCAGTTTCATAATCAAATGCCCTTGTGTTGTACGGAGTTATGAGAATATTTTTATTTTCAAGCTCTTTTATTGCTGATTCCGGAACTTTTTGGGAGACTATACATTCAGACGGGCTATAACGCACAATCTCAGAATTAAGTGATGTATAGCCATTGCTCTCCCTGCATTCTGATATAAAAAATTCTCCGGTTGAGACATCAAGAAATGCCATGCCAAATTCATTTTTTTTGGAGTTGTAGTCAAGTGACATCAGGTAGCATGATCCCGAAGTTCCAATCATTGATGAGTCGATTACAGTTCCGGGTGTGATGACTCTTACAACATCTCTTTTTACTATGCCCTTTGCCTTTTTTGGATCTTCAATCTGGTCACAGACAGCAACACGGTAACCCTTCTGTACCATCCTTGAGATGTATGTCTCTCCTGCATGGATCGGAACTCCGGCAAGAGCCATCTTTTCACCGTTTATATCTCTGCCGCGGGATGTCAGGGTTATGTCCAGCTCACTGGCAACAACCTCAGCATCCTCTCCAAATGTCTCATAGAAGTCCCCCATCTGGAAAAAGAGGATTGTTCCGGGATATTTGTCTTTTAAGTCGTAAAACTGCTTCATCGCAGGTGTTGGGCCCTTACTCATCCTACCATAAAGATCTTTATTATAGGCTAATGAGTGTTTTGAGAATGACATATTTTGTGAGGTCAAAGGAGGCTGATAAACCGTATTTTGCTATCAGGATTTTGAAGAGTGCAGATTATGTGACATTTCTTTAAATCTGGTGTCCTGAGATCTGATTTCCCAGCCGAACATCTGTCATATAGCATCATATGGTTTATGGGGTGTGGGTGGAGGGAGGGCTGTTCGTTCAGATGTAAAAATCCATTGAATATTCAGCATAATTCCGGAAAAAGGGAGGATATGTACAATCTTACAAATACTGGCCCGCAGTTTGATACTGACATAATTTCGTGGTGCAAACCATCTGCCTGATATGCCGGAATTCTGAATTCTGATTTTTTTTCAGATTCTGATTTGGGAGGTGGCAGATGCAGACTCAAATATCTTTCCGGAAATATGAATCTTACGGCGTTGTTAAGATGGAACCTGCCGGCCGGACAGCAATTTCTGAAAAATCATAACTGATCTGACAAACATTCGGATTGACATACCAATAGGCAGCAGAATAGCAATCTATCTCAAGTTTGACACTTGTTCAAAAATCTATTTTACACCGCAGTAATTGAGTTGATTATTACGGCGAGTATTGGAGTGGGATATGCCTTGATATTTGCAGATACGCCTATTTTGACGAAGTAAATGTCTTGGTTACATAATGTAACCTAATTTATCTGCCAGATTATTGCTGCATATTTTATGTCGATAAAAACCCCAGATCTGACAATTGACATTCCGGATTGAGAGATTGGGGGGCTGGAAAATGGCAATCTATCTGTGATTGATCATCTACATGATTACAACATTATTTGATTGAGTATTGGAGTTAGATATGCCCTGTAATTTACAGATATGCACTATTCTGATGAAATTAATATCTGAGTTACATAATGTAACTCTGTTTGTCTGCCGGATTATTGCTGCATATTTTATGACCATAAAAACCTCTGATCTGACAATTAGCATTCAGAATTGACAGATCAGGAAAATCAGGTCGGGGTTCAATCTATCTGCGATTGCTCATCTGCATGGCTACAACAGTATTGGGGTGAGTATTGGGGTTAGATATGCCCTGAAATTTACAGATACACACTATTTTGACGAATTAAATATTCTAGTAACATAATGTAACTGCGTCCGTCTGCCGGATCATTGCTGCATATTTTATGTCTATATAATCCCCAGATCCGACAATTAACATTCAGAATAGACAGATAAGGAAGCAGGTAGTGGGGCAACCCGTGGCTGATTATATGATGGTTACAGCAGTATTGGGGTGAAATATCTTCTGAAATTTGCAGATAAATATTATTTTGACTGAAAAAATATCGATGTTACTAATTGTTACTCCAATATGATTTCCGGATTTCAGACATCTGAGTGTGAAAAATATGTCTCACATAGCGGAATTTTCCTGCCATTCAAAAGACAGAAATCTGTGGATATTGAAGGGGAGAAAATCCGGAGAATGTATCAGTAATCCTCCTGGGAAAAATAAAAACTGTTGCCTGGAAATTATTACAATCATATTGAAAATTCCGAATTTAAAAATTGTTCTCCAAATAAACATCCTCATACGTTCGTTGTGTTGCACTTTCTGACACATATCTATATCAGACATCCAATTTGACATTGATGACAATATATTGCCCTTAATTTGGATTTCACAGACAATCACTAAAAAAGTCCCGGATGAGGACCAAAAAAAACAATATCACTGAAAAATCAGCTGATATTTTTTCAGTACCTCAATTAAAATCAACATACAGATAAATCCTGTCCATCCCAAAATTCTTCCGGCAATACACCAAAAGTTCGCCGATAATTCTTTCAGGAAATACCCCCATATATGGCTTAAAGTTTTTGCGCAGAATAGGTATTCTACGAAAAAGTTATTAAATCAGTAATTTCAAAGAATAAAGCATGCAGGGAGATTATTTTTCAGAGTGGTTAAAACGCTTTTTGCACCACCTCAGGATGCGGAATTACTCACAGAGAACAATAAAGAGCTATGAAGGTTCTGTCAAAAAGTTTGGATACTATCTCTGGATAATGAGAAATGAGGGAGAAGAGAAACTTCCGGTGTACTGGAATGACACAAAAAAAGCCAGGCTGGATACTGACGTTGATACAACTTCAATTATGATAAATGATTTTCTGGCATACATGATGTCACTAAGAGAGTACAAACCAGCCACACTTCACAGAATAATTTCCTCCTTAAGCTCATTTTACAGGTACTGCTTTAAACAGGGAATTATTGAGGCAAACCCCATGATCGGAGTTGACAGGCCCAAAATAAAGGAGCAGGAACTGAAATATTTAAAGCATAATCAGGTAATCAGGCTTCTTGATGCAATTCCGGGTGAAAGGGACAGACTGATCATCAGAACAATATATTCTACCGGAGTCCGCGTATCTGAACTATGTTCCATAGATATTGATGACATTGATTTTGAGGACCATACAATAAAAGTTAAAGGGAAAGGGGGCAAAATACGCACTGTTTTTGTCGATGACGAAACCCTTAAACAGATTGACAGTTTCACATCCAAAAAGATCTCCGGGCCGGTATTTGTCGGGCAGATGGGAAAGCACATCTCTCCAAGAACAGTGCAGTACATCTTCAACAGATATGCTCCAAAGGGAATAACTCCACATAAGATCAGGCACAGTTATGCGAGTGAACTGTACAGAAGATCAAAAAATCTGAGGGTTGTACAGGAAAATCTGGGGCATTCATCTATAAAAACAACCGAAGTATATCTGCATACTGATGTTGATGAGAGAAGGGATGTGTACAGGAAATTCTTTCCACTTTCAGATAAATAAAGTGTTTATTGACCTTTTTAGGCCAATCCCTGATATTTACTTATATTTTCACCAATATAATTTTTATTTGGGCAGGCAACTACTCCCATTGTATAACAGGTGTCATAATTTATCAGTATTCGGGAAATTCTGTAATATTATTGGGTACTGATGCAGGCAATACTATTGTGTACTTACAAAATACACGTAATATAGTCAGATTTTCAGATAGAGAAAATAATAGCGACAATATTAAATAAAATCGCCGTAAACAATATTGTCCACATATCTGATAAACCATATGATGCTATATATGGTGGCTCAGTTCGCTGATCCTGAGTTAATAGATCTAAAATATATGGTGGGTTAGAAAAAAATGGTTTATGAGTCATCGGAGGGGAGAGATGGTTTTAAATTATTGTACAGAATGTTACCGGATAAAACCAGCAGAATTCAGGTGAAAAATGAAATCAAAACTCATGATTAAAAATCTTAATTAAATTCCTCTGATTTAAAGCATTAAATTATGTTAAATGACAAGAAGAGAATGATGATGAATTCTGATCTTAAATGGCTAAAAAAGAGAATGGTAAAATAAAAAATCCTGATGAAAATATGAATCCTGAAGAAGCACAAGACAATAAACCAGATGATGATATATATTCTGTCATTGACTCTGAGAGAAACAAAGTCCATACTGAAGTCACATCTAAAGAGAGAACTGATTATAATAAATCTGCAATGCCGGAAGAATTGCCGGATCTCAAAGATATAAAAATATCCAATGGAGCAGAATTCACAGGGATGTCAGAAGATACAGGCAGATCTGATGAAAAAGAAATGTGTGAGTCAGCAGACGGTTCAGAAAGACAGGATAAAACGGAAAGATCTGATAAAAAAGAAATACCCAATAATCCGGATATGGCTGATAATTCAGAACAGGATGAAGGATCAGATAATGCAGATGTCACTGATAAACCGGAAGACGAAAGATTAGAAGATAAAAATGTAATAGATAAACCACTATCACCGGATAATCCGGAAGAATCAGAAACAGCCAACGATGACATTGATCAGGAAAAATCCGATTATCAGACGGAAATTACAGACAAGCTGACTCCTGAAGAAAAAGAGAGAATCAACAAATATAAAAAATTCAAGAAGGTTGACGGATCAACATACAGGAGAGTAAATCAGTTTTTAAGAAAGCACACCTACATTACAGCAAGAGAATGGGCCATAGCCCGTCTATGTGCAGACTTCTCTACAAGAGGAGGAGCAGAGATGACATTTATCGGTGAAAACCTGCCTGAACTCATCCCATTCATGACAGATACCTATTCACCTCAGGCAGTAAACCAGGCAAGAAGTTCATTTAAAAAGAAGGTAAAAAAATCCGGAGCTACATTCTTTTATGGGGCATTATGTGGCTTCTTTACTGCCGATGAACTGGATGACATATTATTTGAATCAAGTGAAGTTGCAAGATTCCTTCTTGAAATCGAAGGCACTTCAGTAGATCTCGATGATGAAATTGATATCGAAGATAAAATTACGGATGTAATGAGAAGTGTTGCTGAAGCATCATCAATGATAAGAGCACCAAAAACAGTCAGTGATGAACCTGAGGATGACTTTGAATATGAAGATATTCCGGGAGGGAAGATCCCTGAAGAGTGTTACTCAGATATTGAAGAACTGACAGAAGATTCAGGCATTAGAGATGAGTAAAATCTCATAAATCCAAAACCCGGCAATAAAAGACAATCCCAAAAAACACTTTTTCAGCATTCACCTGTCCGGATATAAATAATTCCGGGAAACTGATCTCCTCGGCTACAATTCCGACCTTCAACAGTAAAACTGAACCACACTAAAATCCATAAACCGCCGGATGCTATACGTATGATCTAAATGACCTGCCGGATGAAAATATCCGCACAGAATATTAATGTGAAAGCTATAACTTTCACCAATCCAATTATTAACGGAGTAATTCAGGGGAATTTTATGGCAGAAATTAAAAAGAAACAGCTTTTTGGTACAAACGGTGTAAGGGCAGTTGTCGGCGAAGCAATGAACCCGCAGCTTGCAATGAACATAGGTCTTTCACTGAGCAAAATGAGACCTGGGACACTTGCTGTGGGCATGGACACAAGAACCTCCGGGCCGGCACTCATAAACGCACTCAAGGCCGGAATTCTTTCAGGCGGATGCGATGTGGTTGACTTAGGCGTTCTTCCTACACCTGCACTACAGTATCTGGTTAGAAAGTATTTTGACGGTGGAGCAGTTGTGACTGCCTCACACAATCCTCCGGAATACAACGGTGTAAAACTGATTGACACCGACGGGACAGAGATGGGCGATGACAACACCATAGCACTTGAAGAGATACTTTTTTCAGAGGATTTCGATATCAAAGACTGGAGAGAGACCGGCGAAGAGAGGCACTCAGAGGAGATGCTGGCAGAATATATAGATGCAGTCGCCGGATATTTCCCAAAGACAGATACAGAATTAATAGTGGCAGTAGATCCCGGATCAGGTCCGGCATGTAAAACAACACCGCAGATCCTCTCAAAGATGGGATGCAGAGTCCATACAATAAACGGAAAAACAGACGGAACATTTCCCGGCAGACTGCCCGAACCATCTCCTGAAGGGCTGATGGGATTGTCTGAACTTACTGTCGCAACCGGAGCATCATTTGGGGTTGCACATGACGGAGATGCAGACCGGGCCGTATTTGTCGATGACAGAGGTGAATACGTAGAGGAGAACGAGGAGTTCGCATTAATGCAGATGCTCATCTGTAAAGATAAAGGGCCGGGAGTGGTTGTAACTCCGGTGAGCACATCAAAGATCGTAGAAAAAATTGCCTCAGAAGAGAACTGCACAGTGATATACACCAAAGTCGGCAGCATCTATGTTGCAAGAAAGATGCTTGAACTGTCACAGTCAGGTGAAAATGTTCTCTTTGGCGGCGAAGGAAACGGAGGGCTGATCTTTCCGGGACATCAGCACTGCCGTGACGGAGGCATGACTGCCGCATCCATGGCATACCTCATATCGACTTCCGGCAAAAAACTATCTGAGCTGAGATCTGAACTGCCACCAAAATATATGAAGCGCGGGAAGGTTTATACTGAAGAGCCGGATGTTATCACTGAAAAAATTCAGCAGGCTTTTAAGGATGACAGTCTCGATCTGACCGATGGTGTCAGAGTAAACAGAGACAATTCATGGGCACTTCTCAGACCTTCCGGCACTGAACCATTCATGAGACTCTTCGTTGAAGGAAGGACCAAAGAAGAGTCAGAAAAATTTTATGATGAAATTATTAAAGCCACTGAGAATTAGGATTTAATAAAATCCTCAATAAACTCATTATTCATATTGAAGAGATATTCCATTGCATATCCGGCATAACTGCCAAATTTTTTATCTGCTACATCTCTGACTGTAGAATCAATAGCATTACTTCCTGTTTTGCTGAAATGATAATCTTTCATGTAGTTCTTAACGAAGAAATCCCTTATATGTGTGTCCACCGGAAAGATATCATATCGCTTTAGTGAGAGTAATAAAACCCATTCTGCAACACTTCTTTTTACCCCTTTAAATCCTGAAAGATAAGCAACTGCATTCTCATAATCCATAACAGATACTTTTTCTGCCCAGTCTCTCTCCTCAATGACTTTTTCTGCCGTATTAAAAATATTTGTGGCATAATAACCAATGTTGCAGGTTTTTAGGGTTCTTAAACCTGATTCTGAGATAATCTCTGCCCCCGGAACCGAATAATATTTCCTGCCCTCAAAAATTAATTCTTTCCCGACTCCTTTTGCTATTCTTGTTATCCGGTCATAATCCCCTTTTGTCCGGATTTTATTAACAGTCATCTGAAACAAGAGACATTCCCATGGGTCCTGTCTGACAATTCTTAAACCTCTCAGCTTTTCAAAGGCATCTTTCAGCAGATAATCATCACTGAACTTTTTATAAAATTCATTCAGATCATAATCGAGGCAGAAATAATCACGGATAAATTCCCCATCACAACCTGTAAATTCAAGGGTATTATCTGTCTGCCTGATTTTAATTACATCTTCAAGCACAACTCCAATCCACCAGCCTTCAGAATATTCCCACCTTGGTGCCTGCCCGCAGGATAATGTAATATCCAGACTGAAAGGTGTTTTAGTGTTGAGATCAATCGTACAGATATCAGTCATTTATATACATTATTGGTTGTCAGTCATAATTATAATATTATAACCTCTGAAATAGACCACATTACACAATTACTTCAGAAATTACTAGGGGGATAGTTACAAGCATGATTAAAAAATACCGGATTTTATTCATAATACAAATTCATGCTCTATAAATTCAGTTTCATCAGCTTTTTGATCAGATTCACACAGATCTCAGATTAAACTCTCAGCAAGTATCTTCACCCCTATCCCTATAAGGACAAGCCCACCGAGAATTTCTGCTTTTCTTCCGATAAGATCACGGAATTTTTCACCAAAAATCACACCGGCAAATGAAAAGAGAAAGGTTACAATACCAATTATCAGTACCGGAATCAGGATGGGTTCATTCAGGAATGCAAATGTAAATCCTACTGCAAGGGCATCAATACTTGTGGCAATGCCCAATATTAAGATTATTACACCATTTGTGACATTTCTCTCTTCATCCCCCTCTGATTCTGAGAGGCCCTCATATATCATCTTCAGACCAATCGCTGACAGCAAAATAAAAGCAATCCAGTGATCCCAGGCATCCACATAATCTGCAAAACCTGTCCCTAATGTCCACCCGATAACCGGCATTAAAGCCTGGAATAGTCCAAAAACCAGGGCCATAATAAGAGCTGTCCTGATTTTTGATCCCTTTGGAACCTTTACTCCGGCAGAGATGGAAACAGCAAAGGCATCCATTGCAAGCCCGATTGCAATAAGTAGAACGGCAATAAAATTCATCAAAAAAAGCTAAAAATATTATTTTTTCCTGAGTCTCTTTATCTCATCGTGAGCTTCTTTCACCCTCACAAGAAATGTCCCGTGACAGGGTTTTGTATATGGGAAGATCACACTATCTCCGTCAATACCAACCTTAATTGGGGGTACTCCTATGATATAAACATCAAATATTTTGTAACCCGGAGGAACTTCATAATATTCCTTTATGTTCTTTTCGACATATTCACGCGCTTCCTTAAAACTGGAATTTCTCTGTATTACTTCATATGGAAGTTTCTCTAAACATCCCATTTAATTCCACTCTCCATTGCATTTATCAGCGGTTTTGGGTTATGTTCTGCTCTTCCGGATATGACAGAACAGTCAAAATTAATCCCTTCCTTAAGTGATTCAATCTCCTTTCCGAATATTACAGGAATTACTATCCCTCCATTAAGTATTATATTCATAGAAGCAGCATAAGACAGACCTGAATCATTATGGACGAATACAAAGCATAAAGAGAAATTCTGCCTCCTTTCAACAAGATCACCGATCATTCTGTCCAGATCATGCAGTTCATCAATATAGTGCTTTTCAGGATCTGCATATTTCATCAGCATTCTTGCAGCAGGATTTGCTGCAATTACAGGTATAATCCCGGTATTTTTCAGTTTATACGCAAGATACATTGCGGCAGCGGTCTGTGTGGGTACCTGCGGACACCCAAGCACCAGCAATGCTTTTTGATGATCTTTTATTTCAATCATTGTTACACCGGATTATGTACATAGATATTCATTATATTACAAATATCATTGCAAATATTTATCGGAGAACAGCCAGATTAATATCAAATCCTACAGAAATAATTAACTTAAATGCCTGATGATGAAAAGATCGAAATACGGTTTGTAGAAGAATGGAATACTTCTGAAATAATAGAATTATACAGGCAGGGAAACTGGTGGAAGGAAGAGTGGGATAAAATGGGAATTTTGCCCCTAATATCCGGAAGTTTCCTGTTTGCAGTTGCATATTCTGTCAGACAAAATAAGGCTGTGGGCATGGGCAGGGTCATATCAGACGGAGTTTCAGACGGATATATTCAGGACCTTGTAATTTTAAAAGATTACAGAGGAAAGGGCCTTGGCAAAACGGTTCTGAAAAGTCTTGTCGATGAATCAGTTAAAAGAGGCCTCTCATGGATTGGCCTTATCGCAGAACCTGATACAGAAGATTTTTACCGGATGGAAGGGTTTGAAATAATGAACGGACATACTCCTATGATATACACCAGATGGTGAATTTTATGCTGAAATTTGAAGACTTTAAACCTATAACTCTAAATGACATTGAAATAATTAAAAAACACCAGAAAAATTACCCTCCTGTTCACAGTGATAATTCCTTTACAAATATGTTCTGCTGGAATGATTACGCTGCTTACAGATATCTGATTACAGAAGATTCGTTAATCATCACAAGCACAATTGAAGGTGAACACTCAGTACGCGGGCCATTCGGCCCCGAAGATACTGACCTGTTTTTGAAAACCGTAAATCTGGCCGCTGAAATCGGCGGAGAATATGCGTACCAGATCTTTGACACTAAAACAAAGGAAAAATTCTCAAGAATATTTCCGGATGTAACAATCAACACTGACAGGGATTTTTTTGACTACATATACAAGACATCGGATCTAAAAGATCTTCCCGGAAAGAAATATCTTACAATCAGAAAGCATCTCAATAAATTCAGAAATAAATGCAGATACACAATTGAGAGCATAACAGAGGAGAACCTCTACGAAGTAGAGGATTTCCTTGTCAGATGGTGCGAATGGAAGGAGTGCAGCAAAACAAAAGTTTTTGGCTACGAGATGGAAGCGGCCGTTTCTTCGGTGAAAAATTTTGTAAAACTCGGACTTTCCGGCCTTATTATCAGAGTTAATGACAATATATCTGCCATATCCATATTTGAAGAACTGAATCATGATACAGCCATTGTTCATTTTGAAAAAGGACTGCCGGACTGCCAGGGAAATTACAAAGGCATCAACAACGAAACTGCAAAAATGCTGTCAGAGAGATATGAGTTTATCAACCGGGAATCTGACCTCGGCCTCTCCGGACTTAGGGATGCAAAGATGCGTTATCACCCATGCGGCTTTGCAGAGGTATATTATGTAAAAGCAGACGGTCTGAAAAAAGTTATAGATTTATAAAAATTATTTCCGGAGTGCCTCTGCAACACACTCTTCAACAGATCCTATTTTCGCAGTCGCGCCGCACATATTCGGAACATATGCAAATGCCTTTCCGGAATCAACCATTATTCTCTCAAACTTATCCATAGCCGGAGAGACAACGATGCAGGTGTCCCTTATAACCTTTGCACCGCTCTTCTCAATCTTTGAGACATATTTCCGGTTTGAATTCATGACACCTTCTGCAACAAAGACATAAAACGGCTTTTTAACAGACTTGCCATCCAGAAGTTTAGAGAGATTCATCAGTTCACCGGGTGAACAGTGCGGGCAGCCGACGGCAACTGCATCAACCTCTTCGTCATTAAACAGAGCCTCAATCTCACTCTGTTCAATGATAATTTTCTCAGATGGATCTTTCACAAATGTCGGCAGTTTTGTCTCAGGAGTAATACCCTTTACATGGTACAGGGCAACAGCACCACTTGCTGCCATTGCAGCACCAAGTGCCTTTAACTGATCCCTCAATGGACGGATATTTGTAAAGAGGGGAATTTTTTTGCCGACTTTATTGCCGGCCAGATAGCCGATAGCCCCATAGTGTTGTGCATGGATATTGTCCCCGCCTTCAATCTCAACTGAAATCTCAGGCATCCTGTTTTTAAAGATATGGAGGCCGTAATTAGGAGTTTTGCCAACCATTGCCGCCGCAAGCGCGGAAGGGCCGCCTTCCCTGTTTGTCCTTGCACCGATGACGGAATTTGCATAGGATACGGCAGATGACTCGGACCATGCCAGATGATCACCGTAATTTGTATTATTCAGATAATATGGTGTGCATGTACACTCCATCCTGATTCCAAGCCTCTTGTAGGCATTGATAACTTTATTCTGATTGTCTGCAAACTGACGTGGTATATCAATATCCTGCCAGCCTTCCCTGGGCATGCCGATTGGGTTTAAAACAGAAGGAACAACCACCCGTGCATCAAGATGGCTGAGCCATTCAAGACCCCATTTTCCTATCGTCTTATATGATGCACCAGCCACCTGCGCACTTGATATCGGTATTAAATTGTCTGCATTGAATACCTTGCCCAAAGCCACAAGTATCTCCATCATCTTCTGTCTTGTCTCACCATACTCTCCGGCGAGAACTTTCTCATCTTCACTGTCAAGATACATTTTTTCAGTCCCACTCTGCCCTTATATATTCGTTTTTCCTGCCCATCTCCATTGTGGCATCTATTCCAATCTTTACATTGAGACCATCGCCAATCCTTGACGGATCAAGTGAAGAACCTCTGACCCCGGAGATTACCATCAGATCACGGTCTCCCCTGACGCGGGTTGCAATTGCATATTCAACATCCTCCATATTCCGGATGTCAATATCCTCATCAACGATTACAACATGCTTAAGGGAGGTATGTGCAGCAAATGCCGCCATAACTGCATTTTTACCGTCACCTTCAGTATTCTTGCGTATCTTCACAATACCATGCAGATAACCGCATCCTCCGGTTGTGAGCAGCACATCCCTGACAGTTGTAACTCCTGCAACCATCCTGTAGATTTTAGGTTCATAGGGCATTCCCATCAGTAGTTTATGCTCGTTTCCTGCCGGAAGAATACCATGATATACGGGATCATTTTTAACGTGCATGCCTGTGATCTCAATTACAGGCGCAGACCTTACAGGGTCATATGTTCCTGTAATGTCAACAAACGGCCCTTCATCGGCCATATCTCCGCCGATAAATCCCTCAAGGACAATCTCGGCATCAGGCACAGACACTCCGTTGGGGCACTCATATACATCAAGACTGCCGCCCATCAGTTCCGCTGCGAAATTAAGTTCCTTATTCTCCGGAACCCTGGTGCAGGATGCAAATGTGACTGCCGGATGTGTACCAATTGTTATTGCAACCGGCAGTCTTTCGCCGTTTTCAAGAGCCTTTTTAAGAAGTGTATGAGTATGCCTGCCTTCAACAAGTCTTGCTGCAAGGTGGTTTTCATCAAGGACAAGCATTCTGTGAATGGATGCATTCCTGACACCGCCATATTCTGAAAATACAACTGCCGATGTGAGATAACGCCCTGCATCAAGAGGAAAATATTTCATTACCGGAATCGAGAATAAATTCGGGTGGTGCATGCTGAGCTTTCCCTTTATATCAATATCTCCGGAATATTCTGCTCCTGAAAGATTTTTTACAAGTTCATCCTCATCATAATCAAGTGCCAGTGCTATTGCTTCCCGTGATGCAGTAACATTCATTACTCCTCTGTGGCTGCCGTCAAGTTTGTGGAAAAATACAAGTTTATCTGTGCCGGCTGCAATCTTCGGAGCCTCATACACGGAGGAGACATCCTCTTCAATATCCATAACAAGGTTGTTTTCCCTCATCTTCTCTATGAAATTACGCATTAGTTACCACTCCATCTATCTGAAATACTGTGTTTTACACCAAGGTGATCCAGCACTCTTGCAACAACCATGTCAATAAGGTCATCAATCGTCTTTGGCTTAAGGTAAAAACCCGGACTGATGACCATTATTGTTGCTCCTGCACTGTCAAGTTCAGCCATATTTCTGAGATGTATTCCGGAAAGGGGCATCTCCCTTGGCATAAGGATGCACTTCCTGCCTTCCTTTAAGCAGACATCTGCTGCCCTTGTAATAAGATTGTCACTAAAACCTGAATTGATTGCTGCAAGTGTCTTCATGCTGCATGGTATGACGACCATTGCGTCGTACCTGAAAGAACCGCTTGCGATATCTGCAAACATATCCTCTTCTGCAACATATATGCCGTCAAATCCAGAAAGATCAACTTCCTCATAATCTGCGATCTTCTTTGCCATATCTGAGATAATAATATGCACTTCTGCCAGAGGTGTGAGCACCTCAAGAAGCCGTCTTGCATAAGTTATTCCGCTTGCACCTGTGACAGCAACAACATATTTCTTCATAATTTCTCCTTTTAGTCCGGATGGGTTATTATATCGATCTAAAATATTATTAAAATGTATGGATTTAATGAAAGATATTATTAGCGTGCGGAGATATGCCTGACTGATAATTTGTCATATTCAGAACTCATGTTATCTCCGGACCGCCGGGATATTTTTCGTCAGATATTGAGTTTGTCCTGCCGGGTGGGTTTTCGGATATCAAGAACATTATAAGCAGCCTCTTCAACAGTCTCCCTGTATTCCTGTGGGGTGTATATTCCTATTCTCCACTGACTTTTTCTGGTCTCATTTAAAGTATTTACAAGTGGGGATAAGTCTTCAAGTGACGTTAATGCCGCACCTTCACCTACATTGACATCAATATTCATAAATGAGGGCCTTGACGGAATATCAACCAGTATCTTATCTTCATCAAGCCCGCAGGCTTCACATATCGCTTTTTTTATACCGGATTCATCACCGAGATCTATCATTTTGTTAACTGAAGAATATCTCACCTGATCCATTCCTGCATAGATTGATCTTTTATACAGTCGCCTGACTGCGAGTCTTTCCATAAGATCTCTTGCAAAGTCTGACTCTGAAGTTGAGACTTCCATCATAAATGCAGGATCGTTTAAGGATAATAGTCTCCCGGCCTCAGATGTGCCAATATCCAGAAGGTGAGCCTCTGCTGCTGCCTTTACCATAGCTTCAGCAATCCTGCTTACATGATGATAATATACAGACGGTCTCATGAGTGTTCTTGCAATGAGAAGGGACTCTGCGGCATTGATTCCGCTCTTCTTCAGAACAAGTCCTTTTGGTGAGAGAATTGTACTGTGAATCAGCCGCTGGGCATCAACTGTCCCGTACGGCACTCCGGAATAATGCGCATCCCTTAAGAGGTAGTCCATCCGGTCAACATCAAGTTCACCATGGATAATTCCGGCGTAATTATGATCCCCGCCGATTATTGAGTATAACTCATCCGGAGATATGCCTGAATTTTCAAAGAGGACTGCAAGATCACCCTTCTTCAGATATGATTCTATCTCATGGTGCTGCCTTCCGACGTACTTCTCCATAAGTGATTCTGTAACATGGGAAAAGGGGCCGTGGCCGATATCATGCAGAAGTCCGGCAAGAGAGACAATAGTTATGTCATGTGCAGAGAGCATGAGGTTCTTTGCCATAACACCGGCAAGGTGCATAGTGCCGAGTGAATGTTCAAAACGGGTGTGGTTTGCACCCGGATAAACAAGGTGTGAAAAACCAAGCTGCTTTACAGATCTCAGTCTCTGAACGGCGGATGAATCCAGAAAAGGGAGAATTTCGTCAGGAACTTCAACATAGCCATGAACAGGATCTTTTATAAATTTCATATTTCAGATTCAGTTTAAATATAAATTATCGAGGTTTATAAAGCATGAGGTAACAGCAAAAAAATATTTCTTTAAAAATTTACAGAATATTTCCTGATTCAGCAGCATATTAATTCCATACCTCATTTTAATTTAACAATTTATATGTCTGAAAATCTTATTCTGGATTCTTCACTCATACGGTTTATAATATTCAGGGCCGACAGTAATTTCTCCGGATGTCAGCATACCTTCAGGCATCATATAACAATTTAAAGATAGTACAGACTACAAACAATCATTTTAATGAATAAAAGCAATGATGACAGTCATAATCCGATGAAGATCTGTTTCTTATCCGGAGGCACAGGCACTCCAAAGCTTATCAGGGGTTTTAGAAGTCATCTTGATGATGAAAATATCTCAGTTATTGTAAACACAGCTGAGGATATGTGGATCTACGGAAGCCACCTGTCACCGGATATTGACACAGTCATGTACCTCTTTGCCGGAATTTTAAACACTGACTTATGGTGGGGTATTAGGGGTGATACAACAATTACCAATGATTATCTGAGGGATCTTGGTGAGAACATCTACCTGACACTTGGGGATCGCGATCGTGCGGTAAATATTGCAAGGGGCAGGATGCTCAGAGAAGGAGAATCTCTTACACAGTCCACAGAACTTTTGTGTGAAAAGCTTGGTGTTAAAGCGGAAGTTCTCCCTATGACAGATTCAGAGGTCACCACCTATATACGAACTGAAGAAGGACTGATCCATTTTCAGGAGTTCTGGGTGAGGCATAAGGGGAGGGTTAAAATTGATGAGGTTGTGAGAGATTACTCAAAGGCTAAAGCAACCACAGAAGCACTGGACGCTATCAGAAATGCAGACGCAGTCATCCTCGGCCCTTCAAATCCTGTAACAAGCATATCACCAATACTTGAATGTGCCGGAATAAAAGAGGCCCTGCAGGATAAATTTGTAATCGCAGTCAGCCCGTTCATAGGTGACACTCCGATAAGCGGCCCTGCAAAGGAACTGATGGAGGCATGGGGTATGGCTCCGGATTCAGCTGCCACATTCAGCCTGTACAGTGAATTTACAGATATATTTGTTCAGGACATCAGGGATGAAATTCCGGTTGAGAGATCAGTCAGGTTTGACACACTTATGTTAAATAAAGAGATCAGCAGAGAACTTGCCGGTTCACTTATTGAAATCATCAGGGAAAGAAAGTGACCCATCAATTTATATGAAGGCTGATCCATTTTTTACCATCTATGACTGAATATTTCGCATTCTCAAAGATAGATTCCGCTCTTGACAAGACCAAGGCGATATTATGGCCTTTTAACCTGGGCATATGGCTCAGACTGGCATTAATCTCCCTGTTCGCAGGCGGAATTACGGCAATAAACCCCTTCCAGTTCACAGGAGGCCCTTCAGAGATGGGCGGACTGAATACTGCAATGCCGGGCATGAACGGATTTCCGGACATGACGCTGATACTGCTGATAGTCTTTGCAGTCATCATCCTTGCCCTGATATTCGGCTATCTCTCGGCAGTATTTCAGTTCATCTTTGTGGACTGCTTAAGAACAAAAGAATTCAGAATAAGGCATTATTTCAGTGAAAGGGTTGGAAAAGGTGCAAGACTATTTGGATTTGAACTTGCGGTAAGTTTCCTTCTGATTCTGTTGGTTGCTGTGGCAATGATAGCATTAATAGCCGGAGTAATGGGAACAGCCGGCGGTGCAATGAATATCATGATCTTCTTCACTATGATGCTTGCAGTAATAATCATTGCAATACCCATAGCTATCCTTTTCATGCTTACCATTGACTTTGTGGTCCCGATTATGACAGCAGATGACTGCGGAGTAATTGAAGGATGGAAGAAATGCTGGAATGTGATGGGCAGAGGCTGGCTTCAGATTATCATCTACATAATCATGAAATTTATCCTCTCGATTGTCATCGTGATAATTATGGTGATAATTGCAGTGATTGCCGCAATCATCATAGGAGTGCCATTCCTTCTGGCATTCATTGCCACAGCCGGATTATCAGCAGGCACAATACTTTCTCCGGTTTCAATAATCCTCCTGATTGCCTATGTTATCATACTCATTCCGGTTATTCTGATTATCAGTGTCCCGTTTGTGACATATATCAGGATGTACTCACTGGATGTTCTTGGCGCAATGGCACCTGAATACTCAATGACAGACGTTTATGACGAAGAGGGGCCGGACAGACCGGATGCAGTAACAGAATCTGTTACTGAAGATAATTTAGATGATAATTGAACTGAAAACAATGACATTACAGATTATCCGGAAGAGAAATAATCTGCATACTTTTTTTAAAATTACAGAACAACTATCTCCACCCAGATGATAACAATAATTTCCGGTGGAAAATATTCCTTAAGACTCATATCAGGTCTGCGATCTTTTCTCAATGACGATGAAATAACAGTAATCTCAGATACATCTGACTCCTTTACGATGAGTGGCGGAATTGTATCCCATAATATTGATAACCTCCTCTTCCTCTTCTCCGGAATTTTAAACACAAATACGTGGGCCGGAATTGCAGGTGATACCTACTCTACAGATAAATTTCTTGAACGGATGAACCACCCGGAATATTATGAAACAGGTGATCGCGAGAGAGGACTTCAGATTGCAAGGGCGGAGATGATACGTTCGGGGCTGAAGATAACAGAGATCACAAGAGAGTTCTGCTCTGATTTAGGCATAACGGCCACAATAATTCCGGCAACAGAGAGAAGAATATCAGCAGCAGTAAAGGTTGGAGAGGTATCATATTCTCCGGCAGAATACAGGGATTTGGTAAACACCGGAGAATTAAAACCACTCTCTGCTGAATCAGTTATGATCCTGTCTGCCGGAATACCATATGCAGCACAAAAGGCCATAAATGCCATCATATCTTCAGAATTTGTAATCATTGGTCCGGGGGATTATGCCACATCAGTTCTTCCGGTTCTGGCATGCAGGGGAATGGTAACTGCACTTAAATCGGCAAAAGTCATCTCTCTTCTGCCGCGTATGCCTGACAAATATCCGGAATGCAGAGAGGCGGTCATGTATGACAGAACAGTGGCTCTCTGCCGGAGATTTTCCGATATAATTATTCAGGATATAAAAGAGGAGACAGAAATTTCAGGCACAATGAAAATTCACGCCAATACCGGCACTAAAGGAAAAAATGAGTCCCTTGCCTGGGATATAATGTCAATTGGAAGAGGCATAGGAAGAAATCTGAGATAGGAAATCCCCCATACCCTTTAAGAGATCAAACAGTTTTCCGGATATCTGAAGGAAACTCTCAATACTGACCTCAGAATGAATAAGGTCATCAATATCTTCTGATTCAGAGAGATTGCCGGAAATCCCGCCAATCCCGGTTGAAATTCCGGGTGTGAAATCTCTAACCTTCTGAGTCGGTTCGCCTGTTTCCCCGGCCCGTGCCGGATCATCTGTTCCGGAAGATGAATATCCTGCATAACTGTATGCTTCATCTGCCTTTGCTTCAGCCTGAAGGGCATAATTTTCTGCCTCCCCGTACAGCCCGGAATTATACTTGTCCTGAGCAAGAATGATCAGGGTTTTGGCATTCTCATTATATGACCTGACCATCCAGATCTTATCCTGTGATTCAGAACCACCGTCTGACAATGACGAAATTATTTCATCAAGTGACTCAGTCTTCTCCTCAGTTCTGTAAATGCACGAGAGCGCACCGTACTTTTCAAGGAGTGCATAAGCATCGGCAATATCTGCTTCGGCTGATGAAATCAGCTGAGATGCCACGCCTGCATCAGAAACCTTTGCAGCCTCAACAGCAGAGAGAGCATTGATATATCTTTCATATGCAGGAGTTGTATTCACTCCGGAAATTCTGTCAGCGTCAATAGCTGCCTTCAGCACTGAAAGTTCATATTCTGCACCGGAAATTCCGGATGACACATCAGAAGGATTTACAAAATTTATTCTGATGATCTCTTCATCATCAAGGTTTCCGCCGCCATCATAATATGAGACTGTCATGACATCATGTTCTCCCGAAGTTAAAACCTCAGGCACAGTACCGTTTAATTCAGCTTCAACATAATTATTGTAGGTCTTTGGGTAGTATAGTTCAAAACCGGTTATAGTCTCATAACGACTGTGCCGTACAGGTAGATCATGCCTTACACCGTCAATTACAATGGCAAATCTCCATTTTGGTTCCAGAAGATCGGTATAAAATTCAATTGATTCGGCATCGGAATCAAAATTATATTCAATTGTATAGTGTGCATACACCTCATCTCCAGGTCCTGCACTGAGTTCAGGAACTGTATAACCCCATACATCAATTCCGTCATCTGCCATAACACCAGGAATGATGATTAAAATAATCAGAATTCCGGGAAGAATATTATATTTCATGGTTGATATGAACCGGAGACATCTTATGATCTGATTCATCTATAAAATATCTTCTTTTTTGCCTTTTACTATCATGGTTGTGATTTTGCTGTGCTGAATGACCGCAGAGCTGACACTGCCCATAATCATTCGTTCAAGTCCTGTCTTGCCCGATGATCCAAGGATAATCATATCTGCTGAGATCTCATCTGCAAGATCTAAAATTGCATCCCTTGGATCACCAAACTGTGTATGGGTAATGACATTAACTCCGGCATCCACACAGTCTTCAGAGGCATCACTCAGAACTCTTTCAGCTTCATTTTCCATAACCTCATTCATAATTTCAGAACTTCCGTCAGGCAGTGCTGATACAGGATCAAAAGGAACACCGCCACCCATCACATACTGAATTACAAAAACCGGATGAAGTTCTGCATTTCTGAGTTTTACTTCCTGTATGGCTACAGCCAGTGCTCTTTTTGAATCCACTGAACCATCAAGTGCGACAATAATTTTTTTAAACATAAATATTTTCAGCTCCTGTGTAAATTCCGGCGCGGAATCTCACAAAGTATTAATTCCGGATATATATAACCAATTCATCATGGCACTGATATACCATTCATACTGAATTTTTGGTTATTCTGAAGGTATAATTCTCTTAAATGATAAAATCTATCTTTTTTAAGGTGGATCTTCGGATGCCATAATTCACAGAGGGCGCTTTTTATGAAATTCATTTCAGAAGAGAGGAAATACTGACATTTTTTCCGGACAGATAGTGAAAAACAAAATAAAACCTGCAACAAATATAATTCAGATATTTTATGCGAACACAGTTAAAGGACGTTACAAAGGATACAGAAAGAGCAGAAGTCATCGGATGGGTTCATGAAGTACGAGACCTCGGAGGACTTTCCTTCTATATTCTAAGGGACAGAACAGGATTTTTACAGGCAACTGTAGTAAAAAAGAAAGCACCTGAAGCAGTAACAGAGTGCGCCAGAAACATATCAAGAGAATCTGTTGTAAGAATTTCAGGAATTGTCAAGGCAACAGAGAAAGCGCCCGGCGGAAGAGAGATAATTCCGGAGACGATGGAGCTGATCAGCCGGGCAGAGACACCACTCCCGCTTGATGTCTCAGAAAAGGTTCTTGCAGAAGTGGATACCAGGATTGACAACCGTTATCTTGATGCAAGAAGACCAAAGGTCGGTGCGATCTTTAAGATTAGAAGTGCTGTGACACACGCGCTCTATGACCTCTTCTTCAGTGAGGGATTTATAAACATCCATTCACCAAAGATTGTTGCCGCAGCAACCGAGGGCGGCACTGAGCTGTTCCCACTTGCATACTTTGAGAAGGAGGCATTCTTAAACCAGAGTCCGCAGCTTTACAAACAGATGATGATGTCTGCCGGATTTGAGAAGGTATTTGAGATCGGACCGATATTCAGGGCAGAAGAGCACAACACAACAAGACATCTCAACGAAGCGACATCAATTGATGTGGAAGTATCATTTACAGATCACAATGGTGTAATGGATCTCCTTGAAAGAGCAGTTGTTGCAGCATATACAAATGTTGAGAAATTATGCAGTGATGAACTTGAACTCTTTGATGTTGACTTCACCGTTCCCAAGTCGCCATTCCCAAAGATCACATATGCACAGGCAATTGATATTGCCGCTGTATCCATTGATGAGGACATAGGATATGGCGATGACCTCTCAACAGCTGCTGAGCGTGCAATTGGTGAGGAGATGGGCCAGCACTACTTTATCACAGACTGGCCGACAGAGATTAAGCCATACTATGCAATGCCTTATGAAGACAATCCGGAAATCTGCAAGGCATTTGATATGATGCACCCCAGAATGGAGCTTTCAAGCGGCGCACAGCGTATCCACCAGCACGACCTGCTCGTAGAACAGATTATAAACAAGGGACTCTCTCCTGAGAGCTTTGAATTCTACTTAAAACCATTTAAATACGGTATGCCGCCGCACTCAGGATGGGGGCTTGGAATGGAGCGCCTCATTATGACAATGCTTGACCTGCCAAATATCAGAGAAGCAGTTTTATTCCCAAGGGACAGACATAGGCTTACTCCATGACACTAATGCAGAAGCTTCTGCCGACAACTGTAGTCGGCAGCTATCCGGCTGTACAGGGAAAAGGACTGAAATCAATCTTTGACCCCTTTCAGCCTGCGCTTGAGACTGCTGTACATGACCAGATAAAAGCCGGCATTGATATCATCTCATCCGGACAGGTGAGGGGTGATATGATCTCTCAGATCATCTCGCTCCTTCCCGGAATTAAGGGAAATAATGTCACCGGCAATGTCAGGGCTCCGGCAAAACCGATAACGGTTCACGATACAAAATATGCAGTATCAAAGCATGAGAGGGTCAAGGCGATGTTTGCAGGCCCTTCAACGATTGCACATGCACTAAAGATTGATACGCCTGTGTACCGGAACAGGAATGAACTTGTTCTTGACCTTGCGCAGGCACTTGGTCATGAGGCAAAAAACCTTGAAGATATCGGTATTAAAATTCTTCAGATCGATGAACCGATACTTTCAACGGGTGCTGCTGATATGGCAGCCGCACATGAGGCAATAAGTGCGATTACAGGTATTGTACGGGTGCCGACATGCCTGCACATCTGTGGAAATATAGGAAATGTATTTGATGATATAATCAAAATGCCGGTTGACATCCTCGATTTTGAATTTGCATGCAATCCGGAAAATCTTGAGTATATCTCCGGAAAGGATCTTAAAAATAAAATGATCGGTTTTGGGGTTGTTGATTCATCATCAGATAAAATTGATACTGTTGAAGAGATCTATTCGAGAATCTTAAAGGCAACTGATCTCTTTGACCCTGCAAAAATATTGATTGATCCGGACTGTGGCCTCAGGATGCATACAAGAGAGACTGCATTTGCAAAACTTAATAATATGGTCTCTGCCGCTGACATGGCCAGGAAAGAATTATAATTTTTTTAAAATATGAATGAAAAATTCAGCAATAATTTTGACCTGCTGAGGTTTTTAGCCGCGGGTTCAATTATTTTTTCACACTGCTTTGCCCTCTCGCTTGGCTATGCCAATGTTCATCTCTTTGACTGGCATCTTCTTGTCGGGCAGTTCGGACTTGCGACACTCCTTGTAATAAGTGGTTATCTCATCACAAAAAGCTGGGAGAAGAAGCCTGAACCACGGACTTACTTTAAAAAAAGGGCACTCAGACTCTTCCCCGGAATGTTAACATCCATCCTTTTCATAATGTTTGTCATCGGTCCGGTTAACACATCATATACATTAAGGGAATATTTTCTCAGACTTGCAGACCCGCAGACATGGATGGCTATGCCGTTTTATATCAATGGGTGGGCAATCGGAATATTCACTGAGAATCCTGTGACATATGTGAATGCTCCATTATGGACAATACCATTTGAATTTATGCTATATGTTTTTGTGGCAGCTTTTGGGATTATGGGCATATTATGGCGGAAAAGAACACTTCTTCCGATAATATTCTCAACTGTTCTTCTCTGGGCTGTATGGTATGACAATCCCGCACTCAATAAGATCAGATTTGCAGCTTATTTCCTGATTGGTTCGTATCTGTATGTCAACCGGGAGAAGATAGAGTATAAACTGTGGCTTTCAGCACTTCTCTTTATTCCAGTGATTGTTTTTTTCAAAACGCCGTTTATGTTTGTATTTGCACTTATTGCAATACCATATTTTGTTCTCTGTATTGCATACCTTCCGATAGGAATTCTGCATAAATTCGGGGTAAAAGGCGACCCGTCATATGGAATGTACATCTACTCTTATCCAATTCAGCAGACAATACTGCACTTTATTCCGGCGATAGCAGTCGGCCAGCTGATAGGTCTTACATTTGCAGCTGTAATCCCGATGGCATACGCTTCATGGCATTTAATTGAGAAAAAAGCGCTTTCAATGAAATAGCCATGCAGAAAATATTTTTCCGGAAGAAATTATCTGAAAAGATAATCCGGATGATAGTTTAGCACCGGAATTTTCAGGATCCGGCTATATTTAGTTTATACAACCCTCGCTGTGGTTGAAAGCTCGATTCCGTTTTCCATTATATTATAAGGAAATACCCTTCCCGGCACATCTGCTCCCGGAATTTTATTTATGGTCAGATTTCTCTCAATTTCATTTCCGTGCATAAATTCGTTGAGTGAGATGATAATATCGGAATTTCTTATCAGCCTCATCTCATCATAGGCGCTGTGAAGATCATTGTACATAATATAAAGCGTATTCACATCGTTAGTCTCATTCACAACAGACGCTCTTTTCATGATGGAAAGTGCACTGTCAATTCCGGATTTAACAATCACAGATGAGATGGAATCAATAACTATTCTCTCACCGGTCATAGCTTCTGAAATCTCTTCAGATGACATCTCAGACGCATCAGTCATACCTTCAGAGACTGGGCCGTCAATCATAATATAAGAACTTTCAACATCCTCAGAAGAGCGGAAAAACTGCTCTGCAATCAATTCAGCACCTGAGAGAGGGCCTGCACAGAGAAGAATTGATTTGCCCTTCATAATTCCGCCCCCAAGCTGGAAGTCAAGACCGGAAATTCCGGTGGACCTCTTGCCCACACCGATATTAACCATACTTCCTTTATCAGGCATTATTCATTCCTCTCTTTTTTGTCACAGTCATTGCAGTACTGCACCCTAAGTTCTTTTCTTAAGAGTTTCCACCCATTCACTCTTGGAAGTTCTTTCATAATTATATAGCGCCTCGGCACTTTGTAGCCCGCAAGCCTTGACTTTGCAAAATCCTCAAGTGCTTTTACATCCGGAACTATGCCCTTTGCCGGAACAATTGCAGCAACAGGAATTTCACCTCGATGAACATCAGGACAGCCAAATAATGCGATATCATCAATATCGGGGTGTTCAATCATAGCTTTTTCGATCTCAGTCGGATATATCTTCCAGCCTGACATTACAATCATATCCTTCTTCCTGTCAGTTATCGAAACCCTGCCGTCGGGATCAATAAAGCCCATATCTCCGGTTAAAAACCACCCGTCACTGATAAAAACAGCCTTTGTCTCCTCTTCCATATTCCAGTAGCCTTTTGCAACACCAGGGCCTCTGAGGGCAATTTCACCGATCTCGTCTGCCGGAAGTTCAGCTGTTGGATCTTTGGGAGATACTATCTTTACCTCCGAATATCCGACAGGTCTTCCAACGCTTCTGTAACGGTCTGCTGATTCATAGTCTCCGGGAATTATTGCCGTGCCTGTACCGACCACAATGGTCTCTGAGAGGCCATAGGCATTGACTATTGGTATGCCAAATCTTGAATGAAACTCTTTCCACACACCCGGATGAAGCGGCCCTCCGCCGCTTATCATCTCCTTTGCAGATGATAACTTCTTTTCAGTACCATCCGGCATCTTAAGAAGTGAATGAATCACGGGTGGCATTCCGGCGATGACAGTTGCACTGAACCTCTCTGCAAGGCCAATGTATTCATCAGGATCAAACCTTTCAATTATTATCCAGGTAGCGCCGGCCTTCAGTGCCGATATACCCCATGAAACCCCTACGTGAGCCATAGGGTATATGCCGAGAAATACATCATCACCTGTAAGACCCAAAACCTCCCTTTCAGTATCCAGTGCAGCAATCCAGTTGCCATGTGTGAGCATTGCACCCTTCTGCCTCCCTGTTGTTCCGGAAGTGTACTGGAGCTGGCAGAGATCATCCATGCGGCAGTCAGCCGGTCTGAAAAATTTCCCCGATTTTTCTTCAGAAATTTTCCATTCTTCACTGTCTATGGAGATGTAACTGACAGGCAATATATCAGGGCAGGACATTGCCCCTTTTTTTGCATTCTGCTCGCCTGAAGAATTGGTTACAAGGAGTTTTGCACCGGAATCTTCCAGAAGATATCTGATTTCAGCAGGCTTTAAGACAATATTCATCGGCACTGCAACCGCACCGATCCGCCATACTGCAAAATATAATATTACATATTCAGGATTTGAAGGGAGATATATACCTACTCTGTCCCCTTTTGAGACACCCAGTTCTGTTAAAATACCAGACCAGGTATTTACCTTATCAAAAAGTTCCCTGTATGTATAACCGTAATCCTTTGCAGGGAAATATAACGCCTGTTTTTCAGTAAGCCTGGCATTATTGTCAATAAAAGTTGTGCAGTTTGGCAATTGTAGTCCTCCGGTAAATTCCGGTTTATCTTCTGCATATATATTCATCTCTGATTTTTAAAAGACTGTTTAAATATTAACTTGGGAAGAAGAAAAAAAGGAGATGAAAATCAGGCTTTTTTATCCGGAATCTACCTATATTAGGCAGCAAACGGATATATTTTGATAATCACTGATATTCTACAGGCTGAATGTCTTTAGGCCGCCCGCCTTTAAAATGGCTCTTCATATTTTTGTACTGCTCCCTTAGATTTTCATTCATCATAGGATGCACTTTGGCAAGCGCCTTTTTAAAATCACTCTCACCAACAATATTTCTTCCGTCTCTCATAGCAAACATTGCAGATTCCCGGCAGAGCAGTTCAAGATCTGAACCGACATAGCCTTCTGTTTTCCCTGCTATCTTAACAATCAGAGCATCCCTCGCCGGATCATCAAGCCTGAGTGCATTCTTGCTCAGAAGTTCAATTATAATCTTTCTTCTTTTGCCTGAGGGAAGTCTCTTTTCAGCCTTTTTACTGCATGACTCACACGCCTTTTTCATTTCATCCACAGTGATAATCCTGTTGGGCATTATATCACGCTTCTTACGGATATCAACAAAGATCTCCTCAAACATTACTTCATCAAAATCTTTGGTAATCTCAAGAATATTCTCTATGACAGAATTCTCTATCGGCAAAAATCTGGAATGAATATGCAGTATCTTTTCACGTGACTTCTCATCCGGCTCTCCGATATAGACCAGCCGATCAAACCTTCCGGCACGCAGGAGCGCCTGGTCAATGATGTCGGGCCTGTTGGTTGCGGCAAGCACTGAAACACCGGTAAGGTCTTCAAGACCGTCAAATTCAGTCAGAATCTGATTTAACACGCTTTCAATGACGTGGGACTCCGATCCACGCCCCCTTGCAGGTGCAAGGGCATCAAGCTCATCAAAAAATATTATTGCCGGTGCTACCTGACGTGCTTTTCTGAATACTTCCCTGACAGCCTTTTCACTCTCACCAACCCATTTGGAAAGCAGCTGCGGCCCTCTGACAGGAATGAAATTTGCCCCGCTCTCATTTGCCACTGCCTTTGCAATCAGGGTTTTTCCTGTTCCCGGAGGGCCATAGAGCAGAACACCTTTTGGTGGTTCAATACCGAGTTCTTCAAAACTGTCCCTTTTGGTGAGTGGATATTCAACAGTCTCGCGAACCTCTTCTTTCTCAGAATCAAGGCCGCCGACATCCCGCCAGTTGATATGGGAAACTTCAAGGAATACTTCACGCATTGCACTGGGACTGATCTCCCTTAAAGCCAGCCTGAAGTCCTTTATTAATATCTCAATGGATTCAAGAATTTCCGGAGATATCTCATCAGACTCCAGATCAATATGCGGGAGATATCTTCTGAGTGCTCTCATTGCTGCCTCTCGGCCAAGTGATGCAAGATCAGCACCGACAAAACCGGTTGTCTTACCTGCAAGCTCTTTTAAGAGCATCTCCCTTGTTCTGCCTATTTCATCCTTTATCATCCGGAGTTCTTCTTCAAGTTCTCCTCTGTCACTGGATTCTGTGGCCTTTAACTCTTTTTTCTTGGCTATAATTCTGTTTTCCCCTTCAATTGGCATACCACGGGTATGGATGCGTAGGATCTCCATACGATCCTCTTCTCCCGGCACTCCAATCTCAATCTCACGGTCAAAGCGGCCCGGCCTTCTGAGTGCCTGATCAATGGCATCAAGCCGGTTTGTAGCACCAATTACAACGACCTGCCCTCTTTCGTCAAGACCGTCCATCATAGTCAGAAGCTGAGCAACAACCCTTCTCTCAACTTCACCGGTTACATCCTCCCTTTTGGGCGCGATGGAGTCCAGTTCATCTATAAATATGATCGAAGGAGCATTCTCTTCAGCCTCGTCAAAGATTTCCCTTAACCTCTGCTCGCTCTCACCGTAGTATTTTGAGATTATTTCAGGCCCTGCTATTGAGATAAAATGTGCGCCGCTCTCATTTGCCACTGCTTTAGCAATCAGGGTCTTTCCTGTTCCCGGCGGGCCGTACAGTAAAACACCCTTTGGGGGATCGATTCCAAGTTTACTGAATAATTCCGGATGCCGCATTGGAAGTTCAATGGTTTCCCTGACATTCTGAAGTTCAGTTTTCAGCCCGCCGATATCCTCATAAGAGATCAGCTTCAGACCTTCAAAACCTGCTGCGGGCTTATCTGAAAATTCTATTTCTGTATCTCTGGAAATAATCACTGCATTTTCAGGCTCAAGATAAATAACCTTGAATGCTACTGGCTGAGGCTGAACAAACGGCATCCCGGCGAGAACCGGTACACTGTCATCGAGCAGTACCGGATAATCAATGAGCCTTGACATTGCACTGTTGTAATTTATCGGCAGCTGCCGGGGGAGATCCTCAGGCGGGGCCAGAACAACTCTTTTAGCAGGTATAACTTCTTTTATAGGCGTTACTGAAACCCGGTCACCAATGCTGATTCCGGCGTTCATCCTGGTAAAATTATCGATCTTAATTTTTTCCTGATTCCAGTCATTGACCATCATCCTCCAGACTTTTGCAACAGTCTTTCTTTTTCCTTCAAGAAAGACAAGATCTCCGGGGGAGATACGAAGCTGAAGCATCGTTTCAGGATCAAGTCTTGCCCTTCCGCTTCCCTGATCTTCAGGATAAGCACTATCAGTTCTGAGATTTATCATGATGACACCTTAAGACAAATATATGCTAATGGATATAAGTACTTCTCATATATGCTCACTATTGTATTTGATCCATTCCATGGTGCCGCAGGAGATATGATAATATCCTCTCTGCTTGATCTTGGTGCAGATGAAAGGGATGTTATGGCCGCAATGGAGTCTGTTGTGGCGAAACCGTCTCTTAAACGGGTGAATAAGTGTGGAATATCAGCTTTATATATCAATACCCATGCAGAGAAGATCTCCAGAACGCCTGAAGAAGTCTATTCGATCGTTAAAACCGCATCAGCGCCCAAAAATGTGATAGAGATGGCATTGTCCGTTTTTGGAAGAATTGCAGACGCTGAAGAGACGATACACGGTCACTGTCCTCATTTTCATGAAGTAGGCGCGGATGATGCCATTGCAGATGTTATTGGCGCATGCACCGCATTCTTTTCAGTTAACCCCGATAAGGTCTTTATAATGCCGGTAAAGGCAGGAACAGGATTTGTACAGTCTGCACACGGACTTATTCCGGTTCCTGCGCCCGCAACTATGGAGATAATGCGCAGAAGTAAGCTCAGGTTCTCACACTCCGATGAAAAAGCAGAACTGCTGACACCAACAGGAGCAGCATTATTATCCGAATTTTATTCACATGCCGGATCTGATGCACCCCCGGAGGGAACAGTCAAATCCACAGGATATGGTGCGGGCACTGCTGATACAACAGAGACACCAAATGTCCTCAGAGTATATACAGTTGAATCAGAAGAGAGTGAAGCAGACATTGTGGACATCCTGGAGACAAATGTGGATGATACAACCGGAGAAAATATTGCGTATCTCATGCAGAAAATAATGAACTCCGGTGCAAGGGATGTATCTGCAATTCCGGCTATAATGAAGAAGGGCAGGCCCGGACATCTGATAAAAGTCATATGCAGCCCGAAAGATTCCGATATGTTCGTAGGAATTTTATGCGATGAACTCGGCACACTGGGCATCCGGCATTTCAAATCAGTGCACAGAACTGCTATAACGAGAGTATTTGAAAAAATTGAGCTGACTGCCGGAGATAAGAGCTATACCGTAGCTATTAAAGCCGGAGTAAAGGATAACAGAATAATCTCACTTAAGCCGGAGTATGAGGATATCAGAAACATTGCTGAAGATACAGGCATTCCGCTGCAGGAAGTCAGAAGAATTGCCACAGAAAAGGGGCATCAGATATTGAAGTTAAGATTTGGCAGCACGGGGCTGAACTAACCTTAACCCTGAATATACCTGCACATCATTATCTTCAGGCTGAAGAGAAGTTTCCGGCACAGGATGTTGTTTATCGCCGGAGATCTGACTGAAAGAAAAAAATGAATACAGATAATACCATATTTTTTGCAGAGAAAGGACAGATGAACATTTCAAAGATACATACGGGCGCAGATGAACTTGACGAACTGATAGGCGGAGGGTTGGAGAACAGAGTAATTACACAGTATTATGGCGAACCTGCGGGAGGGAAGAGCACCTTCTGCCTGATGAGTGCTGTAAGTGTCCTGAGGTCAGGAAAGTCAGTCATATACATTGACTCTGAGGGTTTTTCTGCTGAGAGGTTCAAGCAGATTGCCGGTGATAATGCCAAAGAACTTGCCTCAAATCTCATTTTGTTTGAACCCTGCGACTTCAGGGAGCAGAGCATAATGATCGACCAGTGCAGAGAAATTCTGGAGAGAAAAAATACAGGTCTTATTGTTCTTGATTCTATTACAGCACTGTACAGGGTGAATGCCGCGTCATCCGGAGATGTACAGAGGCAGCTTTCACAGCAGCTGATCAAACTTCTCGCATATTCCAGAAAGTATGACATTCCGGTAATTGTCACAAATCAGGTATATACCGATATTGACACAGACAGGCTGTCAGGTCTTGGAGGGACATCACTCAGGCATATCTCAAAGGTAATCATCAGAATAGAGAGAGATAAAAATTTCAGAAGGGCAGTTTTAGAGAAGCACCGGTCAAAACCGGAGGGGGAATATTTCCGGTTTGAGATCACAGAAAAAGGGATTAAAAGGATATCGAACCCTTAAAAACCGTTACGGCCGGGCCTTTCATCGTTGCTCTGCCCTCTGTTATATATATCGTCAGCGGGCCGCCTTTTGTTGTGACATTCACAATATCGCCTGTCTTTCCAAGATAATTTGCAACTGCGGCAGAGGCAGTTGATCCTGTTCCGCAGCTGAATGTCTCATCCTCAACACCTCTCTCAAATGTCCGGATGACAATCTCATCATCCCCTGTAATCTCAACAAAATTTACATTTACTCCTTTTGGAAATGAATCATGATGCCTGATCTGTGGTGCTCTCTCACATAAAGGCAGGCTCTCAAGATCTTCAGTAAAGACCACAGCGTGGGGCACTCCGGTGTTTACTGCATATACGGCCATGCCGTCAATCTCCTCACAGTATTTTCCTTTTCCTGCTGCCGGAATCTCCTCCCTCTCAAAGATAATTTTGCCCATATCTATTGTTGCAGAAAATTCCCCTTCAGCGTCATACTCCATATCAACAGAGAGAACTCCTGATTCTGTCTCTATTGTGCAGTTTTCTTTGACATATTTCATATCCAGAGCATACTTTGCAAGGCAGCGTATGCCGTTGCCGCACATCTCTGCTTCACTCCCGTCAGGCTGAAAGAGTCTCATTCTGACATCTGCATCTTCAGATGCAGATATGAACAGAATTCCGTCTGCACCTATACCATATCTTCTGTCACAGTATAATCCGGAGAACTGCCCTTTCATTGAATCCGGGATTATATTCTCTTCCATCTCATCAATTAAAATGAAGTCATTGCCATTTCCCTGTAGTTTTGTAAAGAATATCTCCATTTAAAAAACCTCTGTATGTACTTTTTTTATATATTTATCACTGTAATTAATCAATTTATTTTTCCGGGAAACTGTCAGAAAATATTGTATTTTAATGCCGGACCTGTCAGTCCTGCATATTACTGGTTTCTGAATTAACTATCGCCCCATTTTTCCAGAGCTTTTCTGAGTTCAATGTGATCTTTCGCATATTCCTGAGCCGTTAAGCCCTCCATGAATGCATCAACCGCCTGCCTCATAGCACGCGCACCGGATTCAGTCCCGTCCGGGTGGCCGTGAATACCCCCGCCTGCCTGCAGAACAATGTCCCGGCCAAGTCCTGAAATCTCAGCATGAACCTTTCCGGGATGCAGCCCTCCGCTTGCAACCGGAAAGACAGGTTTTAACCCGAAATAATCTTCTTTTAAAATTTCATTGTCACGTTTAAGCTCTATGGGAGAATGGCCCATCTTTCCGCTGATAGTTCCGGTGTGCAGCTGATCCCCGCCTGAAAGCCGGACAAGCCTTGCAAGGGGTCTCATTGCAATGCCATGTTCAGGCATTCTTGTCATTGCCCCATGCATTGTCCGGTGAACATGAAGCGGCACATTGATCTTAAGCTCTTCTGAAAGAGCCTGAAGTGCCGAATACCCGCAGGTGATAACATCAACCATAAGTGTATTTGCACCATGTTCAAGTGCCCTTTCAGCACGCTCCACAATTTTGTCAGCACGGTCAGAGATATTGACGGCATAAAGAATCTTCCTGCCTGTCTCACTCTGTGCCTGGTCAATCTTTGCCATTACAGCTTCAATCCTCTCATCCATAGGGCAGAACGCCTGATCTGTCAGTGTCTCATCATCCTTGATGAAATCAACACCGCCGACTGCCGCATTATATGCAACTTCTGCTGTGTCCTCCGGAGTAAGGCCGACCTTTGGCTTGATAATTGTACCGACATGCGGCCTTCCTGACTTATCTGTACCAATAAGCCTTCTGACTCCCTTCATGCCGAACAGAGGGCCGTCAAAACAGGCAAGCTTATCGGGAATATCAATATCCAGGAGGCGCACAGAATCAAGTCTTCCAAGACCAAAGAGATTTCCGGCAACAACGCTCAGATACTGAGGTATATTTCCCGGTTCAAAAATTTCAACAGGATAGCGGATTTTTGTGACATATCCGTCTCCCTCTTTACGGAGTTCCTCAACGCTTCCGTCAAGAACCCCTACATAATCCTTCCTTGTTTTAAGATCAGTCCACGTACCTGTTGTCTCTTCCTCAGCAATTGCTACTGCCGCATCCTCAGGTTTTGTATCACTGCGTGGCCTGAAATAATAGTATGAAAATACATCAGACATAGTGATCTACCATTACCGGCAGGATATTAAAAATTTATCCAAAGAATGCAGAAGATTTACCGTCCATGCTCCGGCAGTGTATTTAGTACAGCAAAAATATATATATTCAGATAAAATAATGAAAAGAATGATTAGTATTCACGCATATTCTTTAATATTACAGGGATTTCTATGAAAGTAGCTATTGTTTTTGACAGTGCAGGCACCCTTTTATACACCTACCGCGTGGCCGTGGACGTAAGATCCAAAAAAATGAAAAAAGGTGTTGAAAGTACGATGCTGACATGCTCAGAAAAAGGGCGCTCATTAATTCTTCTTTATGCCCACTCCCTGAACATATTTGAGACCCCATCTGACACCCTTCTCTCCGATTATATGAAGAAAGAGGGAATAAAATTTGGAATTGCCTGTTCAAACGGCATAGTCTCACATGAAGAAGTATCAGAATATCTCTTAAATGACAGATATGCCCGGATTTCAGATCTTCAGATCTGCATAAAAACAGTCTGGAACTGCTGTAAAAAGCTGCCAATTGTTGCTATGAACAGCGGAGTTATTGTTAACCGGGATCTTAAGGGCATAGAATTCACCATAACTTCCGGAGGGCGGCCTTTTTCAAATGCAAAGGAGACAATATCCAGCCTGCATAAGATGGGAGTTGCAACATATGTCGCATCCGGAGACAGCACGGACAAACTTGTAAAAATGGCAGATTATCTTGGAATTCCGCATGACAACATCCACGGTGTTGCAACACCATCAATTAAGGCGCAGGTCATAAAGGATCTGAAATCTGTTTATGACTGTGTAATAATGGTTGGAGACGGAATAAATGATATTCCCGCATTAAGAGAGGCAGACATTGCAGTTCTGACATGCCAGCAGAATAAAAATAAGCCAAAAAAACTCATTGAGACAGCAGATATAATTATAAATGATGTGAGTGAAATTAAAAATATTACAGAAAACGCAATTAAAGGCGGGAATTTCAAAAAATATTGAACCCGGCAGAACCCGATATAAACTCTTTTAAATTTCAAAGACAATTTTTCATTTACAAAAGATAAGTTAATACTCTCCGGAATTATTTTGATTACTATACTGCATACGATCTATGCAGACAGGCAATCCCAAAGGAATAGTATTATTATTATCATAAAACAGTTATTAATTAGAGGATTAATCTTATGGCACCATTTGTTACGGTTGAGAATCTTTGCAAGGACTTTGATGGACATAGGGTTCTGGACAATATAAACTTTGATATAGAAGAAGGGGAAATCGTTGGAATAATCGGCAGAAGCGGAGCCGGAAAAACCGTACTGATGCACCTTATAAGGGGTGTTGACACACCGCCAACCTTAGGAAATGTAATTTTCCATATATCATACTGCGACAGCTGTCCACACATAGACCTGCAGAGCAAATCCGGAAGTAAATGCCCTAAATGTGGCAGTGAATTAATATCAGGCGACTTTGACCTCTGGGCCGAAGAAAATGCCGGAATGAAAAGAAGGATAATGCGCCGCAGTGCAATAATGTTTCAGAGATCATTTGCGCTGTATGGCGATGACAGAGTAATAGAAAATGTCATGCATGCATTGAGCGATGTAAATTATCCTTCAGAAAAACAGGTATCAAGAGCAGCAGATCTCCTTGATGAAGTCAGACTGTCGCACAGGATGATGCACATTGCACGTGATCTCTCCGGCGGAGAAAAACAGCGTGTGGTTCTTGCAAGACAGCTTGCTAAAGAGCCTCTCTTACTATGTGCAGATGAACCAACAGGCACACTTGATCCAAGAACTGCAAATGTTGTTCATGAAATGCTGCATGAAGCATCTGTCAGCAATGGCATGAGTATGGTAGTCTCATCCCATTTCTCTGAGATCATTGAAGACATCTGCAAACGTGCAATATTCCTTGAAGATGGCAAAATCAAAAAAATTGGCGATTCCAAAGAGATTGTCAGGGAATTTCTCAAAGATGCAACCGATGATGAAAGTTTTGAGAAACCAGATATTGGAAAAGAACTGCTTAAGGCAAAGGACATTACAAAGCGTTACATTACTGTTGACAGGGGAATGATTAAAGCTGTTGACGGAGTTTCTTTTGAGGTTGGAGAAAGAGAGATATTTGGGATAATCGGAACAAGCGGAGCAGGAAAAACCACCCTGTCAAGAATAATATCAGGTATTATTGAACCTACCGGCGGAGACATGGATGTCAGAATCGGTGATCAGTGGATTGATATGACAAAGCCCGGAATAGAGTTCCGCGGGCGTGCAAAATGTTATATCGGTCTCCTTCATCAGGAATATGATCTCTATCCTCACAGAAATATCCTCGATAATCTCACAGATTCAATCGGCCTTGAGTTTCCAAAAGAACTTGCCATGAGGAAGGCAATAATAACCCTTAAAATGGCCGGATTTACCGAAGATAAGAGCCGGGATATTCTAAGCCGCCTTCCGGGCCAGTTAAGCGAAGGAGAGAAACACCGTGTTGCACTTGCGCAGGTGCTCATCCGCGAACCAAGAATTATTCTTCTTGATGAGCCAACCGGAACAATGGACCCGATTACCAAGATAGATGTCAAGCATTCAATCATGCATGCCCGTGAAGAGATGGACGAGACCTTTATTGTTGTCTCACACGACATGGAATTTGTCAGAGATATATGTGACAGGGCAATGCTGATGAGGCATGGTAAGATAGTAACAATCGGAGAGACCGAGAAGGTTCTTGAATATCTCACCAATGAAGAACGTGAAATTATGTCCCAGCCTGAAAAATGAGGTGCAAATCACATGATAATTCACCTTGACGGTGAGATAAGAGAGGTTAAAGAAGGAGACAGGCTCAGGGATTTGCTTCCTGATTTCAGGGAGGAATTTTCTGTAGCCGTAATTAAATCAGCAGGCATTCATGAGAGTGAGACAGCAAGCGCCAGGCTATTTACTACTGCCGGAGAGATAGTAGTTGAGCTAAACGAAAAAGCTGAAAAATTCATAGGGGATGCCGGATTCATAAATCTTTTTTCAGATTCGGGTGAGAATCATCCTGTCAGATGGTCAGACAGGTATGGTGTGTCAGCCGGAAATTTTACATCCGGAATAATTCCGGATAAAAAGCATCACAGATATGCGCATAATGATGTAATACTGGGATGTGCCGGATATGATCCTAAAAAGTCTTTTCTTATATTCTCTAAAATTCCTCACTTCGCAGACCACGGTTCAGAGACCTCCGGCGGAGTAATCGGTAAAGTTGTGAGCGGAAAGGCAATTGTTGAAAAACTGACTGTTAAAGACAGAATTCTCAATGCTGAAAGGATAATAAGCAGAGTTGACAGATCGTCCTCTTTTACCACATCAGATATGGATCTGAAATTAGAAGACGGGATGGAGATAGTTACCCGGATAGTTATCCGTGCATCGGGATATTCAGAAGATGAGATTGACATAACATCAGCAAAAAGCGTTGAACATCTTCTTCTCACCTATTCGGGTGGCAGATTTGCAAATAATCTTGGGGCAGGAACATTCATCAGAGATGAGACGATGAAGAAGAGCATCGTCCCGTTTGAACTTAAGAAACCAAGGCTTGAAGGATCTGTAACTGTCAGGACATCCGGAAAACAGAAAGGCAGCATTTATATTTACAGGAAAAGTGTTGCAAGCAGTCCGTCACACACCCATGTCGGGGAAGTTGAGCATGGCATTGAGATTGCCAGACTTGCCGGCGGGGATGAAAAATTTTCAGTACAGATAATCCCTGACCAGATCGATCTTCGCGGAATGAGCCTTACAGAAGCAAAAGATACTGCATTGAAGTACGGCATCTCTTTTAGTACCGATTCTGAAGAGGAGAAGAGGGTTGTAACCGGGCAGAACCCGGCTACAACACTTGAAATGTTAAAGGAAAAGAGAGTGGAAGTTAAAACCGTTCCTTTATCATCAGTTCTTAAGATCGAACTATGGGATGACAAAGCACCAAAAACCTGTGAAACTTTCCGTGAAGTGACCGGCCTGAAGTGGTACAGCATTGGAAAACTGCCTGTGGTACTCAACTTTGAGGATGTATATCTCTTCAGTCCAAAGATACCGAAAACCACAAAGATAAACATTGAGAACAACCCATCAGGTGAAGTTCCGGCTTACAGCATCGCCATGACAAACGACTCAAGGAAGAACAGTGGTCTTGTCGGAGTAAGAACCGCACCAAACAGTGATTTCGGGCCGACATCAGAGCCGTTCAATGCCACAAATATTATAGGCCGCCTGATTGACACTGATAAATTAAAATTTATCGAAGAGGGCGGCCTGATTTATATCATGGAGGTTAAATCAGATGCCTCCGGATAAACAATATATCCCGGAATTTGTGGGAACGGTAACAAAATATGTATTTGTTGAATCTCCGGATGTAACTCCTCAGATGCTTGTAACAGCAGCATATGAGATCTCAGAGGGAGTTATGATAAAGGAGACATGTTTTGGCCTTCAGATCACCGGAATGCCAGGTGAGGTATCTGAGATCATAACTGAACTAAGGAAGCTTGACCCACCGCATATATTTGTCAAGGACAGGGGTTATCCTCCGGGAGACACAAGGAGATGCAGGGCAAATCTGGGTGGTGCAAGACCTGGATATTATGGCCATGAATTTGAGATCGGACTGGTCAGATATATATCAAAAGGTCTTGAAAAACTCGGTACAGAAGATAATAAATATAATTATAATCCGGAAAATACCCTGACTGAAAAGAAGAAGCTTCCGGCAGAAGAACTTGTAAAAATTATTAACTCAGAGGTATCCTGACAATGGCAAAAGTTTTCATATATCCATCAACAAGCCTCATATTATCCGATATGGTCGAGAGATTCGGACATCAGCCCTTAGGGGCCGCAGTTGCCGTACGGGAGAAGATACAGACACCCGGACTTGACTCACCCCCTATGCAGATGACTCCGGAAGACCCTAAAAAAGGTCTTAAATATGCAGCGGTGGAAGTGCCTGCCGGAGTAAGGGGAAGAATGGCACTGTTTGGCCCGATGATTGATGAAGCAGAGGCAGCGATAATCATCAATGACGCAGATCTCTCATTTGGCTGCATGGGCTGTTCCAGAACAAACGAGCTGGTAAAGTATCTTGTACGAACCAGGGAAGACATTCCTGTGCTTGATCTGAATTATCCATCAGATGAAGAGGAAGGAATACAGTTTGTTACAAACATTAAGGGCTTTCTTGACAGTCTTAATATGCCAGAAGATGAATCAGAAAGTATGGATAATTCCGGAGGTGAAGAATAAGTGAATGATCAACCTGTCAGAGTGGCACAGTTGTCATGCGGCCCTGAACACAGCGGAGTGCAGAAGGAGATCTATGACGCAGCAGAGATGGTCAATGCCGAGATGTTCTTTCCGGATGTCACACTAAAAGACATAACAGAGGCATATCAGGAATTTGGCCTTGAAGCAAAGTCCGGTGACTTAAAACTTGCAATTGCAAGGGCAAAGGCCCTCGTTGAAGGTTCTGTAGAGGCAGATGCGGTATTTATTGCCACATGCTTCAGATGCTCAGAAGCTGCAATCGTCAGAAATGAGCTGAGAAGGTATATCCACAACAACTCTGATCTCCCGGTGGTGAGCTATTCATTCACTGAAAGGACTACTTCCGGAACACTTCTGACAAGAATGGAAGCCTTAACTACAATTGCACGAAGAAGGGCACTTTTGGCGAGGGAAGTTCAGGAAGGAATAACCCTCGGCATTGATTCCGGTTCTTCAACTACAAAAGCTGTTGTAATGAAGGATAATGAGATTGTCGGCACCGGATGGACACCCACCACTGAAGTGCTGGGCAGTGCAAAATCCGTTATGGAGAGTGCCCTTGAAGAGGCAGGAATAAAGCTCTCTGAGATCGATGCAGTCGGCACAACAGGATATGGCAGGTACCTTATAGGCAATCAGCTTAAGGCCGATCTGATACAGGAAGAACTCACTGTAAACTCAAAAGGTGCTGTATATCTTGCTGACCGGCAGAAGGGTGAGGCAACCGTCATTGATATTGGCGGAATGGATAATAAGGCAATATCTGTCCAGGACGGAATTCCGGGTACTTTTACAATGGGCGGCATATGTGCAGGTGCTTCCGGGCGGTTCCTTGAGATGACTGCAAAGAGGCTTGGTATTGACATCACTGAACTCGGCCCTCTTGCAATGGGCGGAGATTCGTCTGTGGTTCCGATGAACAGCTACTGTATTGTCTTTGGAACACAGAGTCTTGTAAATGCACTTGCTGAAGGGCACACCAAGCAGGACGTGGCAGCAGCTGCATGCAGAAGTGTTGCCGAGCAGGTCTTTGAACAGCAGCTTCAGGAAGTGGAGATCAAAGAGCCGGTGATAATGGTCGGAGGAACGTCACTTATCCAGGGTCTTGTAAATGAGATGGGTAAACTTCTTCAGACAGATATTATTGTTCCGCACCATTCGCAGTATATCGGTTCAGTCGGATCTGCACTTCTCGCATCCGGATTCATAGATAATAAGGACAGATGAAACAATGGCTCTTGATTATTTCCAGGTTGAATGTGTTGAGGAGAAGGGCAGGAAGGCTTATGAAGAGATAGCCGGAGATATTTTAATGGATCTCAATCTACTGCAGATCATCAGCAGATTTTACATCAAAATTGACCCGGAATTTCCGTTATTCATTGCTTCCGGAGAGATCAGGAAAATGCCCGGAAAAGTGCGTGCCGGTGATTTTACCGGAATATTAAATGATGAAGGCAAAATCACAATAGAGATCGGTGATGAAACTTACCTCTCATTTCTCCTGGAAAAGCTCTGGGATCTCTATGGCAGGGAGAATGTAATACAGCCGGACAGATTCACAATTACCATTGATGCCAGTATTGCCGGAGTTGAAGAGATTAAAAATCTTGCTGTCTTTGATGCCGGAACAGGGGTGTATAAGGACATTATATATGCTATGCAGTGGATAGCCCCTGAGGGTTTCAAAGTGAGAAGGGAGTGCACAAAAGGCAGCCGTTTTTACTACATTGCAAGTGAAAATATTCTCACCGATGATGTTGCTGAAAAGGAAATTTCAGAAGCATTTGATAAACTGGAGGGATGAACTATGACATTTGTTCCGATTACATACAAAGGCGGAGTGTATAAGCATGACATTATACTCGACCTGATAGATGATCTTGGCGGCCATATTGTCCAGAAGCATATGATTGCACAGGATGTGGTGCTCCAGTGTCTTGTGCCAAAAGAAGACATTGATCTGATAAAAGAGACAGGCAGGCCTTTTGGAAGTGAGGTCTTTGAGTCACCCCTTGTGGGTACTGAGATTGCCGTAATCTCGCCAAGCCTTGAGATTCATCACCTCCCTCATACATCCTGTGATGTGGCAGAATATCTGAGAAGTGCCGGAGCCAAGACCAATATGATCGGCCTTTCAAGAGGTTTTGGAAAGAGGATTGCAAATCTCAATATTGAAGAGAGGGACATTATCAATGAGCATGACTGTGCTGTTCTCATGCTCGGCAATTTTGAATCATGTATCCGGCATAAACTTCCGGCGCTGAGGCGTGGCATAACAGTCCCGATTATTCTTACCGGAGGTCCGGATACAGAGTCACTTGCTACCCTTGCAGATCCGCCTCTTGACGGATATGTCGGCAATATTGGACGTATTGGACACAGGATGAAGAAACAGGAGGGTGAGATTGAGTATCTTGATGAACTGGTGGATGTTATATCCGGTGTTCTCGATGAAAAAAGGGAAGAGATTGCAAAGGATACACTGTCAGTATCTCCGGCAAAACTGATGTCCATAATTGATGAGGAGATGCACATTATAAAAGGTTCAACTCACCCAACCCCTATTACTGTGCAGACAGCAGGACTAAGAGTTAAAATATCATATAAAGAATATTCAGATGAACTTGGTGCAGTTGAGATTGAAGATGGGATCACTGTTGGTGAAATCTGTGATATTACTCCTTCCCGTATGCGCAATTACATATGGATAAAGATCAAACCCTTTTCAGAAACTAATATTATGATTTGATATTAATTTCAAACCAAAATTATTGAATATAATACAATATAATTTAACCATGACAGGTGTTTTTAGCTGTGGAATTTGAAAAGCTGTTAAAGGACATTGCAGATATTGGCAAGGAAGAATTTGCAGAAGGGTGGCTGGACGAGATTGAAAAAGAGTCCGGAAAAGTTCCCCTTATATTTCAGAGAATGTCAAAGAGGCCCGAAGTATTGTTATCACATCTGCTTTACAAAGGGGCTATAGCCGATACAAGCACAATTGATCCAAAATTTGTAGAATTAATATCTCTTGCAGTCGGTGCAGCACTTAACTGCAAACACTGTACTGAATACCATATGAGGGCTGCACTAAAAAAAGGTGCAACAAAGGACGAAATTCTTGAGGTTGTCCTTATTGCGGGTTCTCTTGCACAGGCATCTGTTCTTGCTGATGCGTACAGGGTTATTGATTCGGGTGAAGAACCCTGTGAAGGAGCATGTGACTTAAATGGAATATCTATTAAGAATAAAGTAAATGGCGATTAAGTTTTCCATCCAGATATAAATCTTTTAAAAAATAAAAATCAAAGTCAAAATAACATCTATTCTAATCTTCTGCTTATTATTTTCATTTCTATTTGTTTTCAGTAGAGATTTCACATGATTTTTCAGATTCTCCGGGAGGTTATAAATACAAACCGGACTTAATTAGAACTGTTACTTTTAAGGAGGTATCTTCTATGGATATTGGAAATATGTTTAACGATTCCTTTGAATATACAAAGGAAGGGCTGATGGGAAAATGGACTAAGTGGATTCTGCTTATTATTTCATCCATTATTTTTCCGTTGATTATGGGATACCAGTTAAGGATTCTAAGGGGCGAAAAACCTGCACCTGAAGCAGACAACTGGGTAAAAATGTTTATTGACGGAATTGTCTATTTTATCATTTCATTAATTTACATGATTCCGGTTATGATTGTCGGATTTATAATCATTGGCGGATCATTTATGGCACTTGGTGCAGGAGACATAACAAGCCCTGTTGCACTTATAGGTGCATTTGGCATAGGTCTGATAATAGTGATGATTTTTGCATTAGTAGTTGAACTTATAGCTATTGCAGGTATAATCCGGTTTGCAAGGGAAGGTAAATTCACAGAGGCATTTAATTTCTCAGAAATTTTTGCAAAGATTGGAAAGATCGGCTGGGCTAAATATTTCCTGATGTTATTTATCCTCTGGATTGCAGTAGTAGTCTTTTATACTATACTTGAAATGATACCTGTAATCGGATGGCTGTTAATGTTCATACTCATGCCGGCAGTTGCAGTATTCTCTTCACGCTACATGTGCCTTGTATATGACAGTGCCTGAAAAAAGAACCAAACCCTTTTTTAAATTATTTAAGCCGCCGGATTAGTGAATTGCAGGCAAAAAACAGATAGATCTGCCGATTACAGACTTACCAGTCTCTGCCGGAAATATAACCGGCAATAAGCAGTGACAATAATATTCCTGTCAGGGCGATAACAGGATTTCCTGACTGCTCCGGATTCTCAGTTCTTTCTGCTCCGGCTGTATTTCTGACATCAGAAAAAAGAGGTTTATCCTTATTGCCGCCTTCAGGAGGAATTTCTGAATAATCTCTACTCTCTGATATATCCAGACCTTCAGTATTATCAGAACTGTAATCACTGCCTGTAACGCCCGATGACTCTTTGGTTATCATCCGGAATAATCCGGAAGTGTCATCTGTGCAGAATGCAAGATATTCGCCGTCATCAGAGAATGAGAGGTCCTTTACGCCATTAACACCCGGAATATCTGTAAGCAGATCACCATTCCGGTTAAAAACAGATACGTGACCATCATGTGCAACAGCTGTGTAAGAGCCATCAGCAGACAATGCGACTCCTTTTGCACCTGCAATTAGTTTATTCCAGCGGATATTTCCGGTACGTGACAGGGCGTTTAGTGTGTCATCAACGGTATAAACAATAAAATCACCCTTTGAAGAGAGATCAAGGTCAATTACAGGTTTGCCTGAATGGGATTTTCTCGTCCAGATGTTATTGCCCTCCTCATCCATAAATATCAGATCCCCAATTGATGACCCTCCTGCAATATAGTTTCCGTCTTCTGATACTGCAACTGAATCAAGGTCATATCCTGCATCAAAACTGACCTCTGTTTCATCTGTAGTATTATAAATATTCAAATCCTGATTATCTGTTGCAAAATAGAGAAGATTACCTTCATGAGAAATTGCAACGGATCTTATGACATAGCCATAATTTTTCCTGAATAATGAACTGCCGTCATGGTCAAAGAGATTGAGTGAAACACCACCGGAGAGTATTTTTCTGCTATCATCTGATACAGCAGCATTATCTGATAGTCCAAGTTCTTTTGTCCATAATATACTGCCTTTATTATCGCAGCAGAAAAATCCGCCTGTGCCTCCACCTGCTAATGTTTCACCGTCACCGGATATGGAAATCTCCGCTGTGCCGGGAACAGTTCTTACCTCCCAGAGCTTTTCAAAGTATATTTCATCAGTACTGACTGCATTATTTCCGGCAGCAGCAAAAGAAGGAATTGTCAGTATGAGAAGCAGGGAAAAAAAAAGAAAAAAATATTTTTTCATCAGGCTTTCTCCTTTCCCCGCAGGAAAACAATGGATAAACCTGCAATTAACGACATTATAACCGACATTCCGAGTGGGGCTGATTCGGAGTTATTATTTTCACTATTAGCTGTATATGTAAAGAGATCAGGATAAACATCGGCTGCAACCTCCTCAAGTCCGTCAACAATTCTCGGTCCGCCCCTGTCAATAATATCTGCGTCAACAACATAGACACGGTTATTCTTCACCGCATTCATGTTTTTGAATCTTGTCTCTTCCATGAGGTAATTGTAGATTACATCCCTCCCTTCTGTACCCATACCTGAGCCTGAACTTACGACAATCACATCCGGATTTGTGACAACAAACTCTTCAAGGCTGACAGTGCCCCATCCTTTCACCTCAGGGAATGCATTCTTTGCACTGATTATCTCAAACATCTCATTCTGGAAGGTCTCACTTCCACTGACCCAGACAGGATCGTACCATACCATATGTGCAACTGTCGGATGTTCATCTGCTCCGGCGGCCTTTGTCCGTATGGAATTAATGCGGTCTTCCATATCAGTTACAATTTCTCTGGCTTTTGTCTCAGTTCCGGTTGCCTCTCCGATAATGGTAATGTCATTTAAAACATCTGATATGTCAGTTGGATTTGTTGAGATCACAACAAAGCCCATATTCCTGAGTTTATTTGCCACTTCTTCGGTGTTCCCGAATGATGCAATGATAAGATCAGGTTTTGCAGCTACTATTTTTTCAACATTTGGAGTGGAATATCCACCGACTTTTTCAACTGTTTCAGCTTCTGCCGGATAATTACAATAATCTGTCACACCCACAATTTTGTCTCCAAGGCCGAGTGCATACAGAATTTCAGTGTTTGCAGGTGCAAGGGAGATTATTCTCTGTGGATAACCGTTAATTTCAACACTTCTGCCAAAGTCATCAACTACGATTACTGCTCTGTTGGAATCCTCTGATGAAGCATCAGAACCGGAAAGATATGAAGAACCTGTTGAGTCAGCATCTGACGAAGAGTCCTTTGAGGTACTGCCTGACTGGCTGCCTGCTGATGTTTTTGCAACTGAGAGGTGGTCATCAGGTTTTATCGGGTATGGAATTCCAAGAAGTGCCGGGACTGCGGCTGAGGTCATTCTGCATGGATTGTCAGTTAAGAGTGATGTCCACATGAAATAACCATCATCTGTCCTGTATGTCATAAGGTTGTCCACCGGAGATTTACCATCCTTTACAAAACTGATTGGATCTTCTCCGGCGGCGATAAGTGCCTGAATAACCCACGAATCAGATGCTGTATTGGATGAACTTGAGCCGCCGTAATTGAAGCCGCCGTCATCACCCTGGCTGTTTCTGAAGAATGATATTGCAGATTTTATTGACGGGGATGATGAACTTCTTCCTGCTGAGCATAATGCCATAACGGCAGAAGATGTATCATCATTGTCACTTTCAGCGCCTGTTGTCCAGCCAAAACCACCGTCATCATTCTGCTGTGATTCAAGCCATTGTACTGACTTTGAAACATCCTCACCGGCAGCAGACAATGCCATAACAGCCCAGTTTGTGGTATATATATGATCGCCATACTGCCCGGAATCCTTCTCCTTACTCTTTAGGAGAGTTACAAAATCTGTTCCTTCAAAACTGCGTGGATCTTCACCGATAGCTACCAGGGTAAGAATCATCTTTGATGTCTCTGATGTACCATCCAGCGCAACAGTCTCAGGTGCAAGTGATTTCAGGTAATCCATAGCCGAAACACTACCGGATTTCCATTCAGAAATATCTTCTCCGGCAGCGGCGAGGGCAAGTATAACCCATGTTGAAGTACCCGGGTTGGAGTTACGATCCTGCTCGCCAAAACCACCGTCGGACTTCTGGCATGTCTTAAAGTAATCTATCGATCCTGTTATCTCCTGGTCTGACAGACCAAGCGGATAACTGTCTGCCGGGCAGACCAGTACTAAGAAGAGTACAGTTAAAAATACTGATATCAGTTTTTTTCTCAAATTAATCATCTCCTGTTATATTTCAGGGCTGCTGCAAGAGACAGAACAGCCAGTACAGCAAAAACCGGCATTGCGTATGAACCGGATTTTTCTGCATTATTCTCTTCTCCGGTCAGATTCAGATTATCTTCGCCTGCCTGACCTGAAGATTTACTCTCTGATGTAATTGTTGCAAGAACAAATGAGGATGATACACCGTTTTGAGATATACCCTTAAATGTCACCAGGCCCGGTTCATCATCATTGAGGATTTCAGGTGTAATTATCTCTGCACCGCCATCATCCAGTATATGGACAATCCTGAATTCAGATAATTCCCCTTTACTGCTGAGAAGATCTTCCGGCACAGTCATATATACAGTTGCAGAAGCAACATCCACACCGTTTTCAATATTCTCTTTCTCAGCATCAAGCTCATATACCGCATTGCCGATTACTTTTCCTGTGCCTGAGCTTTTAAGCAGCCGGTTAATTTCCTCGGAATCGACATCATCAGGTATTGACAGGATAAGCTGGCCGTCAACAGGGATACTGTTCATCTCCATATCAAGGCAGGCTTTTACTCCTGCATCCATCCCGGAATTTTTAATTACCGGAGCAGTGGAGATTGATATAGATTCTATCTCACCGGAAGTTACACCATCACGTACTTTATAATCCTTAAACCTTATTTTAAGAGTTAAATCTCCCCTTGTGATTATCAGGGAATTTTTATCCTGAACAATCACCTCACCGGAGGATTTTGCAGACTGAATATCTATTGAGAAGTACATCCTTCCGCCTTCAAGGGTTAAGGATGAATCCTCAGGCAGCCCGATTGCCAGATCAACTGAACCGGTTGCTGCCAAAACATTTCCACCTGATGTGGTGGCCGCGCCACCTCCGCCAGAAGAGCCGGAACTGCCCGAAGCTGAGGAAGAGATACTGGCTTTAAGTGCAATCTTCTGAGCCGATTCTTCGGGCACGGATTCCATGCTCTCGCTATAATACCATAATACCTCATCGCCATTGTTCAGTTTAAATACATTAGCACCAATATTTCCTGTATTTCCGTTTACCTGGTACATCCAGCCGGCATTTCCCTCATTATCCTCACCCTGCACTGATTTAACAAACAGAGTTCCATACTCGGCATACCAGCCGTCATCTACCACAAATGAAATTCCCTTTACATGAAGGATACCAAGGGCAGTGCATATGTCAACATCGTAGACTTTCCCACTGTTCGTAGCAGTTACTTCAAATGTACCGGATGAAAGTGTCACCGGGGTGTATGTCAGTGAACTTCCTCCGCCCCCACCTCCTCCGGTAGTCGGAGTTGGTGAAGGTGCATTGCTGTGTGCCATAATAAGGCCATAAACTGAAAATCCATCGGAATAGACATATAACCGGGTGTAATTTCCGGAAATATCATATGAAAACGGTGACAGAACTTCACTCTCTCCGTCATCTTTCCATCTTATAATCCTGACATCTGAAATCCCACCCTGACTGTCAATCCAGGTATTTTTAACAGTAAAGGAGAGGTTTACTCCTGAGACTGATGAATCATTGGTAAATCCTGATTTTGTGAAATAGACGGTATATGCAATACTGTCACATACAAGATTTGAATCTGTGCATGCAACAGAGAAGGCATTTTTGGCATCATCCACCACGTCCGGAGAGATGGTAGTCTCAACTGTGGCATTCTCCTGGTAGTCACCCATTGTAAAATTAAAGTTTACTGAAGCATTTCCCACATCCGGGCTAATCTCACTGCCGTTTATACCCGGAGACGATATTGTTACTGAGGTGACTTCACCTGAAAGTACATCGCCTGATTTGGTATAATTTCCGGTCTGAATCGTTACCTCTGTTCCGTCAGGTTTTGTATATCCTGCAACTCCGTCTGATTCTTCCCAACCGGAGAGATTAATGCTTATATCCTGTATTCCTGGCTGTGAAACCGAAATGTTCACTCCCGGAACATTGGCTGAGACAGAATTTTCGGCTGTTTTATTCACCGGAGCAGTGATTACGTTTATTTTCAGATCGCAGGAGCGTGATTCAGTTTCATCACTATTATATGCTGTAAGTTTTGCAGTATATTCACTGACATTTGTGTAGGTATGTAATACAGATACACCTGAGAGACTGCCGGAGATATGTTTATCTGAACCATCACCGAAGTCCAGAACGAATCTCTTTGCATTTTCACACCCGGTTGCAGAAAAACTTACATTTACCGGTGCCTTTCCGCCTTTTGGAGAGGCATAGAGGTGTGGTTCTCCAAGTGGCATTTCCGGGCCGAAACAGTAGAGAGTATCGTAATATGCACCGCCGATATAGAGCATTTCATTGTCAATTACCGGAGATGAACCCCAGAATGCCGCGAAGCAATTTCCGGCAGGTGCTGCCTGTGCATATTCCCAGATCAGAGTGCCGTCATCCGGATTTACACAGACTACTTTTCCGGCTTTCTCATTGGTGGCAAAATATATGCCATTTTCAGCAATAGCCGGAGAGGCTGCAATGCTTGCAGATGAATAATGCCACTCTTCAGAACCGTCTGCTGCACTGTATTTATGCAGACCATCCTTTTCACCAGCATACAGATGTCCGTCCATGAATGAAGGGGTGCCTGCACCATTTGGTGAACTTATGGCAGTGCTCCATAGTTCTTCTCCGGAACTTTTATTGATGGCATACAGGTTTGACGAAGTGGTGAAATAAATACTATCTGTGCCCATAACAGGTGATGAGAGTATTTTTTCAGGTGATATAAAATTCCAGTTCTCCTCAAAGGTCTCAAAATTTAAAGAGTATAGTTTCTGAGAATCTCCGGCTGCGAAATAGATATATTCACCGGATACAACGGGAGAACTCCTGTATTCCAGTGTTCCTCCACCGTTGAATGTTTTAACTTCATTGCCCTCAAAGTCAAATTTCCTCAGAATTCCGGTTGTCTGCGAAACTGCCAGAATATAATCTCCTGATACTACGGGGGAGGAGGTTGCCTGACTCCACCACTGTGGCGAATTATCAAGTGTTTTTGTCCAGTTGGTTTTTCCGGTATCCATATCAACAGCATACAGTACACCGTCAGTACCTCTTACATATACATTGCCGCCGCCTGATGCCGGAGAAGCCAGGTAAGAACTTACATTATTTGCAAGTGTATTCTTCCAGAGATATGATCCGTCACTCTGGTTATAGCAGTAGAGGTAATAATCATCCATTTTGTTTGTAGTCCACCAGGTGGAGAAGAAGACTTTGCCATCCGCAATAACGGGTGGTGTCTCAACATCGCCGGAGAGAGAAGCTGTATTCCAGCGGATGTTTGAGGTTTTTGGCCCTTTGTTCTGCTTTTTTAGAACAGAAACTGTAATATTGACAGAATTGTCGGAGTTGTCCGGTGCCGGGTAAATCCCTTTCCCGGAATCGCAAAATCCATAGGCAAACTGGAGAAGGTCTCCGTCTCTTAAAATATTACCGGCAAGCCCTTCTGATATTCTCTCACCGTTGATGTATTCTGACCAGCAGTATGAGAGGTCATCTGTCTGGTTTATCCCTCCAATTCCGGTAAGCTCAAATGTATTGTATGAAGGATATGATGAATCATCTGTATAATACTCAAACCCGCCTTTCTCTGACGCTTTCTTCAGCGCTGCAAGATCAGATGCCGCATTTACATTGTAATCTGCTGACGGATTGTTCGTTGGTGAATATTTAAAATCAGGCCCTTCCTCAAGTGTGACATCACCGCTCCAGCTGAAATCATCCATTTTGCCGAAGCAGTATAGAGTGTTATAATATGCACCGCCGATATAGAGTTTTTCATTATCAATTACCGGTGATGAACCCCAGAATGCCGCAAAGTAGCCTCCGGCAGGTGCTGCCTGTGTATACTCCCAGATCAGAGTGCCGTCATCAGGATTTAAGCAGATTACTTTTCCGGCTTTCTCATTGGTGGCGAAATATACCCCATTCTCAGCAATAGCGGGAGATGCTGCAATGCTTGCTGATGAGTAATGCCACACTTCAGATCCGTCTGCTGAACTGTATTTATGCAGCCCGTCCTTTTCACCTACATAGAGATGCCCGTCTGAGAAAGCAGGAGTGCCGGCACCGCTTGGCGAACTTATGGCAGCAATCCAGAGTTCTTCACCGGAACTTTTATTGAGAGCATAAAGGTATGATGAAGTGGTGAAGTAAAGTGCATCAGTACCAATTACAGGTGATGAGAGTATCTTTTCAGATGATACAAAATTCCAGTTCTCTTCAAAGGTTTCAAAATTAATTGAGAAAAGCTTTAACGAATCTCCGGCAGCGAAATAGGCATCTCCATCGGATACAACCGGAGAACTCCTGTGTTCCAGAGTTCCTCCTCCGTTGAATGTCTTAATCTCATTGCCGGAAAAATCAAACTTCCTTAAAATTCCGGTTGTCTGGGAGACTGCCAGAATATAATCTCCGGATACAACAGGGGATGATGTTGTCTGGCTCCACCACAGAGGCGAGGTATCAAGGGTTTTTGTCCATTTGGTCACCCCTGTATCCATATCAACGGCGTAAAGAACACCATTTATGCCCCGGACAAATATCCTGCCGCCACCTGTTGCGGCTGAAGCGAGGTATGATCCAATTCCACTGGCAAGTGTGTTCTTCCAGAGAAATGTGCCGTCACTCTGGTTATAGCAGTAGAGGTAATAATCATCCATCTGGTTTGTCGTCCACCAGGTGGAGACGAAGACTTTGCCATCCGCAATTAGAGGCGGAGTATCAGCATCACCGGAGAGAGGAGTTGTATTCCAGCGGATGTTTGCGGTTTTTGGGCCTGTGCCTTCAGATGTTATAATCTCCTCATCAAAAAAAAGACAATTGTTATTATTCTGCGTATCCGGTTGGATCACCTGTTCTATTACAGAATCATCCGGATTAACAGAATCAGAACATGACACTGATTCTCCGGAAGATCTCATCTTTTCATTTTCGACATCAGAAATATTCCCTATGGAATTTCCCGGAAAAACCCTGTATTCTTCAATACCCTCCCCGCATAGAGAAGAGTTCAGGTCATCAGCATCTGACGCTGAAACTGTTCCTGATAATAATGTAATAATTAAAAGAAATGTTATTGTTAAGCAATATATCCGCTTATTCATACCCAATATCATAAAATTAACTCCAGAACTAATTATATAATGTTGGTATTCAGGGAATAAATAATTCACGCAGATTTTAGATAACTAAAATAAGTTTAATTTATCTGCCGGATATTTCTGAAGACAGTCCGGAGAGATCTCCGGCATAATGTATCCGTTTTTTGATCTTTGAAAGGGTATCATTCAGTTTTCCGCCGGAAGTGAAATCTGAAAATTCACCGACCACATATACAGGTATATCCTGATTTTCCGTGAGAACATCAATATTCACAATATTCCCGTCACCGACACACATGCCGGCAATAACAACAGCATCTGCCTCTGAGATTATTTCTGATAATTTACAGAGCATTGCATTATCCGGAGGTGAAAACGGCATAACTGACAGTACATCAATTCCAAGTGATTTGGCTGCATAGTAGTCCGAGTCATCAATGGACAGAATTCCGGCAGTGAGAATATGCCCGCATTCATAAAGGGCATACATTATCTCACAACCCGAACCTCCGCCGGAGATGATATGAATGTTAAGTTTTTCTGCTGATTTGTCTCCGGATTCAATGAGAGAAACTATCTTCGGTTTTTTTGTGATCGGATTAACAGCTACAACTGCATTAATACCATAAAATTCCGAGAGATTCTTCTGGGTAATAACCTCATTTGGCAGACCGGATGAGCAGACTTTCCCGTTATTCAGCAAAATAAGCCTGTCGCAGTACTGGGATGCAAGATTTAAGTCATGGAATACCCCTATCTTTGTCACACCTGAGAGGTCCTTTATCAGGTTTAGTATCTCCATCTGGTGATTGATATCGAGGTGAGATGTTGCCTCATCCAGGAGAAGAACTTTTGGCTGCTGTGCAAGTGCTCTTGCAATAATCACTCTCTGTCTCTCGCCGCCGCTGATTTCATTGACAGATCTCTCTGCAAGATGTCTGAGATTGCATGTATCTATTGCATGATTCACAATGTCAATATCTTCTGCTGATTCCTGGCTGAATCTGCCGATGTACGCATGACGGCCCATCATAACAATATCAAATACCGAATAATCAAAGGATATTGCAGTCTCCTGGGGGACAACACCGAGAGTTTTAGCCATATCTTTTGGTGAAACCTTTGATACATCAAGTTCATCAATCTTTACAATTCCGCATGAAAGATTTAAAATTCCTGCAATGGATTTGAGAAGAGTACTCTTACCCGAACCATTCGGCCCGATAATTCCCACAAATTCGCCATCTCCCGGTGAAAATGATATGTCACGGATTATGTCATCCCCGCCATATCCCGAAGATATGTCATCTACAATGATCATGCCTTCATCCTCCTTCTGAGCAGGAGCAGGAAGAACGGTGCTCCAACAAATGCAGTTATTACTCCGACCGGCATTTCATTGAAGAATGTTCTGGTCATATTGTCAGCCCACAGTAAAAAAAGTCCTCCGGCAAGTAGTGACGAAGGTATGAGCACCCTGTGATCAGGCCCGACAATGAGGCGCATAACATGAGGGGTAATAAGCCCTATGAAACCTATAGCACCGGCAATCGCAACCGCAATTCCGGCAACAAGAGAACTTACAACAAGAAGAACTTTCTTCAGCAGTTCAACATTAACACCGAGAGTGCCGGCATCATCCTCACCTAAAGAGAGGATATTTAAATCCCTTGAGAAGAAGAGGAGAAATACTGATGCAAAGATAATAATCAGGCCTGTTAAAGCATCAGTCCACCCTACGTTCCAGAAACCTCCCATCAGCCAGAAGACAATCTGGTGAAGACTTTTTCCGGCATTATACATCAAAAATGAGAGTATTGCTGAGAAGAACATGGACAGGGCAACTCCGGAGAGAAGAAGAGTCTCTACCGGCGCTCTGCCGTTTTTGGTTGCAAGAACATACACCATAAGCGTTGCTCCTGTTGCACCAATGAATGCAAATATCGGAAGGCCGGCACCTGCAAAAATTACTATTGATATGGCAGCACCAAGTGCACCACCTGAGGAAGTTCCGATAATATAAGGGTCAGCCATTGAATTTTTGAACAGTCCCTGCATCACCGCACCGGCAACAGCCAGCCCGCAGCCGACAAAAAATGCCGACAATATTCTTGGCAGTCTGATGTCCAATATTATCAGATTTGCAGTTTGATCAGCCCCGGAAGGATTTAAAAAAATGCCCAGAAGGGTGGACAGTTCAACCTCTGTCGGTCCAAGGGATATTGAGAAGATAATACTGAAGAGAGATATAGTCAGAAGAATCAGAATTACCAGAATATTTTTTTTCTTCATTACAATAGATATTTATTTGATTGTATTAAGTAAAATTATTTTGTATCAGATGTATGGCCGGCAGATGGGATCCAGAATATTCACATGAGAAAAATAAAACAGATAATCCCTGAAAAAGGATTATTCAGTCCTTTTTACGCAGGACAAAAAATACCAGAAATAAAATGCCAATCGAAAGTACAGGAACACCTGCCGGAAGAGCAGATTTTTCAGAAGTTGCCGGCTGTGCATCTCCACCGCTTTCTGCGGCTCCGGTAACCACAGTATCTGAATTACTCACATTCACCATACTCTCCACAGCAACAACACCGTTTTCAGATTCGGTTTTCATCTCAGGGAGAGCAGCACCAGTTTTTTCATCCCCGGTTCCGGCAACCACGCCCGTTTTTGCCGAAATTATGCCCCCCTCTGCTCCGGCAGTAACATAAGGCCGTACAATATTTACAACTGTCATTGAATAATCGGCAGATGAGATATCGCTTAAACTTACAGGTTTGCTTGCAGCATAAACCCTGTACACTCCGGCATCAGGTGTGCCTGAAGCTGTGGAAGTGTCCCACTTATAACTCCACCTGCCACTGTTTACTGTAACCCTTACAAAACTGTCAGGATCATCAGTCACAACCGCAGACTGAATATCTTCAGGATTTGCACCGCCTGATGGTAGATTTGGTCCGGAAACAAAGAGATATACATAATTTGACGGAGAACTTCCACCAAGATTAATGACATCTCCGACATAAAATTCCTCTGCTGTTGCAGGTGATGAAAAAACCATGAGGATGGACAGAATAAAAAGTGCCAGAACTTTCAGCCAGTAATTATTCATAATAATTCTGTTTTGAACTTTAACTGCCAAATAGCCTTCGACTGAAATGTTACCCGGATATTTTATAGATCAAAAACCGGTGACGGATAATGGCAGACTATAAACAGTTTAAACTGCATAAATACCGGAATATATGACTGCCGGAAAAGTGCTCGTGGCATATGCCACAAGATACGGTTCAACTAAGGATATAGCCGAAGTAATAGCTGATACAATCAGAAAGAGAGGTATTGAAACGGACTGTATGGACATCAATACAATCAACCCCGAAAATATGTCTGTTTATGATGCCTTCTTTGTCGGAAGTCCGCTTCACCTTGGGAAATGGCTGCCGGAAGCAAAGGAATTCATGCAGTTCAGACGGGATGTCCTGAATAAAAAACCGGTTTTTGTCTTCACATGCGGAATTACACTCAAAGATAAAACAGAACATATCCTGAAAAAAGCTGAATTCGCATTATATGAATTCTCACAGTATGTAAAAATGGATGAAAAGGAGTTCTTCGCCGGAAAACTGACAATTGCAGATCTAAATGAGACTGACAGCCAGATCGTCCGGATTGCAGGAGTTGGTGAAGGAGATTATACAGATATAAATACTGTTAATAAATGGGCAGATGGCATAGCAGATAAATATCTTAAAGCACAATAACCGAATCATACCAGTTTCATAAAAATCCGGACGTGAGAAAAATGGATGATAATAAATGGTTTATATCACTTGCAGGAATGCTTGTATTTACATCATTCCTGCTTTACTTCCTGCATTACCTGATATTTCATGATCTTCACCATATTGAACTCTTTGCACTTCACGAACTGGCATTTCTGCCAATTGAAGTATTAATCGTCACGCTTGTTATACACAGGATGCTTGACAACCGCGAGAAGAAGAAGAAACTTGAAAAGATGAATATGGTCATCGGTACATTTTTCAGTGTTATCGGGACAGAGCTTCTTGAGATGTTCTCAAAAGACAATCCTGATATTGAGGATGCCGGAAAAGAACTTAAAATATCGGGTGAATGGACAGATCGTACATTCAGAGAGGCAACAGAGAGGATACAGAGATATTCCTTTGAGATTAGTGAATCAGGAACTGACATCTGTTTACTCAAGAATTTTATGGAAGAGAAGGAAGATTTCCTTATAAGAATGCTTGAAAATCCGGTCCTCCTTGAGCATGAGTCATTCACTGATCTGCTTCAGGCAACATTTCATCTGGCAGAAGAACTGCATAAAAGAACAGACATTTCTCTCTGTCCGGATACTGACATTAAACATCTTGAAGGTGACATAAACCGTGTCTATTCACGGCTTGTCATAGAATGGCTGTCATACCTTAAGCACCTGAAAGACAATTTCCCATATCTCTTCTCACTTGCCATAAGAACAAATCCGTTTGACAAAGATGCTGAAGTATTTGTCCGGAATTAACATCCGGCCCATCTTTAATTCAAATAAATTTATGAAGGTTAATTCAGGTAAATTATAATAGCTGATTCCTACAGTTTCTCCTCCAGGAAAGATACAAATAGTCCAATAACCATATTGCAAAGAACAGGATAATAACATCCAGAAAAATAAACAGGAATCATATAATCACATCGAATAATAATCGGGAGAATTTCTTAAAATGATAAAAACTGATATTTTGCTTGACTTCATAGAACTAAATACAGGCAAACCATTATCCTCACCAAGGGCATTGTTCAAAACCGGCGATGATAAATTATTCGGGATAACAGAAAGCTGCAGAGACAGGGGTAGTGCAACATTAAGAACAGAAGAAGGAGAAGAGTTTGGTCTGTCATTACATACTGCGGAACAGCTGATAGAACTCCTGCTTACAAACCCCGTTGTAGCACTTGATGCAACTGATGACGAAGAAATTCCCGCATATATAGAAAATCTAACTATAAATGAAACAGAACAGGGATCAGACAGTGAAAATATTAAAAATACCCTGCTGTACATATCTGATCTCATAGTTCTCTCAGGCATTGCATCATATGGGTGGGCAAAGACTCCTAAAGGAGGAAATAAATTCAGAGCCATTGCTATCCGGAGAAAAAAGGTTGGTGACAATTATAACAATCACAATCATGATAATAACAATGATAAATCAGGAAAAATTACAGGTGAGTCATCTAAGTCCTATAGAGAAACTGAAGCCGAGAGATTTTTAACTGAAAATAAGAGAGATCCGGTTAAAAAAAATCCAATCTCACAGGATAAAACGGGCACTAAAGATACAGGTGAATCAACAATCCTGATAACATATGCAACAAAGCACGGCTCAACTGCTGATATTGCATGGACCATCAGGAACAGTTTCTTCGATGCCGGATATAAGGCAGATGTCAAAAAAGTGCAGGATGTTGAGGATATAAGGCAGTATTCACTCATTGTAATGGGCACACCGATATACGAAGGAAAATTAATGCCGGAGGCTGAAGAGTTTGTGAAGCTTCACAGAAATTATCTGAATAAAAAAAATGCTGCTCTTTTCATCACCGGATATTCACTCAGGAACAATGATTACAAAGAGAGAGAGAAAGCTGAAAAACTTGCAGAAAAAATTTCACAGCACATTGATCTCGTCACAACCGGCTACTTTGGCGGAAAACTGGATGCCGGAAATATAACCATCACAGAAAAGATCAGTTCATTATTCAGAGAAGGCAGAATTCCCGGAGATTACAGAGACTGGCACCTCATAGGTGAGTGGGCCGACGGCCTCAGAACTTATATTTAAATAAAAAATAATATTTTTTTTAACTCAGCAGACAATTACATAATTTCTACAGTACAAATGGAGTCAGTTTTTCAGCAAGGCTGTCAACCTGAAATACTGCTGTTCCGATGTAATTGTCCGGGAGTAAAAGCTCTTCAATCTCCTTAAATGAGAGATATTTTGAGACACCCGGATTTTCAGCAAGAATTGCAGCAAGCGGCCTGTGCAGCTCAAGGGCAGTCATGCTGCTAACCCTGATTATCTCATGTGCATCCTGTCTGTCCATTCCTCTTTTTGTAAGTTCAATCATAACAGACTCTGCCATATTGACACCATTCAGAAGGTTCAGATTCTTCCGGATATTGTCTCCATTGAGTTTTACTCCGGAGATCACACCAATCATGAGATTTAGTATGTGATCGGTCAGGATGGATGATTCAGGGAAGGTTACCCTTTCGCATGATGAATTTGTAAGATCCCTCTCATCCCACAGTGTATTGTTCATCAGTGCCGGTTCAACCATTGCCCTTACAATACGCGCAAGTCCGCAGACCTGCTCAGATTTGATAGGATTTCTCTTATGCGGCATGGTTGATGATCCGACCTGCTTTTTGCCGAATGCCTCTTCCATCTCACCGATCTCAGATCTCTGCATCATTCTTATCTCAATTCCTATCTTATCAAGGGTGGTTGAGATATTTGCCAGCAGCATTACATATTCCGCATACCTGTCACGCTGAATTATCTGGTTTGAGACATCTACCGGATGAAGGCCAAGATATCCCATCATTGAGACCATCACCTCATGGCCGGAATTTCCCAATGATGCCTGAGTCCCGACAGCACCGGTCATCTGTCCGACTGCGACACGCGGCCTCATCTGTTCAAGTCTCTCAATATGTCTTGCAACCTCGCTTGCCCAGATCGCAAATCTCAGACCATATGTTGTCGGCACGCCGATCTGCCCGTGTGTTCTTCCGGCGCAGACAAGTGTTTTTGTCTCCTTCGCCCTTTCAAGAAGTACGCTCAGAAGCCCTCTGAGTTTTGCCTCAATAAGAAACATGCTCTCCTTAAGCTGAATCCCTGTAGCAGTGTCAAGGATGTCATTGGATGTCGCGCCATAATGAATCCATCTTCCGGACTCGCCGCAGACTTCAGTGACAGCTTTTACAATTGCCATCATATCATGGCTGATCTCATCCTCAATCTCTTTGGCCCGCGCAAGTGATGCATTTTTTGCCAGTTTAGCGATTGAATCTGCCGCTTCTGCCGGGATCATACCGTGATCTGCCTCTGCTTTTGCAAGTGCGACCTCTGCCTGAACAACAGCGGCAAAACGGTTTTCCTCGCCCCAGATCTTTTTCATCTCAGGTGTTCCGTATCTGAAATCAATAGGATGTATTGCCATAGTGTTTACTGGTATGTAACTTGTTTATAAAATTGGTTTTCAGTCATGCATGATATATGCGGGCAACTATTACTGAATTTTTTGAATGCCAAATAAAGATAAAATGCTAAATTAATTTTTAATTGTGAATTCAGCATCAATAACGTCATTTTCTTCTTCATCCGGCAGCAGTACCCACCCCGCGATGTACGCAATAATGCCTGCGCCGTACGCAAGAGTCATAACAACAAACACTATCCGTACAATATTCGGGTCAATGTCCAGCCCTCTGCCTATTCCACTGCATACACCTGCTAAAATCCTGTCATCTTTGGTTCTGTATATCTTATTCATTGAAATCACCCGTGCAGTGCCTGCGCAGACACAGCACAATAATACAAAATGTGGCGGCACCAAATATGTAAGTAATGGGTAATATTGAAGACTGGTTTCCATACGACAATTTCAGGCCAAACCAGGAGACGATGTTAAATACAGCCGCAGAAGCGGTACGGGAGAATAAAATCTGCCTTATAGATGCTCCTACAGGAAGCGGAAAGTCAAGTGTTATCTCGGCAATGCTTGCAAACGCAAACGGAAGAAAAATTGTGGTTGCGGTGAGAACAGTCAGCCAGCTGAATATTTTCATCCGGGAAATTGAGCTTATTAAGAGAAAAAAACGGATTAAAGCTGCATATCTCGTAGGAAAACGGAATATGTGCCCGATGACAGGTGAGGGTGACATCTATCATCTCTGTGAAGGTCTGAAAGCCTTCTCCTCATCAATAATGAGGGACCGTGCGCAGAAAGGCTCCCTTGTTCCGGCTAATGATGCAGTAATAAAAAAACAGATCAAAATGCAGGACCCGGACAGACCCCTGTTATGTCCCTATTACATAAAATCAAAAGTCTTTGTTGAAAATGACGGCATTAAGATGATTCCCTCAAACATCCTGAGGGCGAAGGGGGATGAGGTATCAAAAAGCCTTGTAAATCCTGACAGGATTAAAGATCTTTGCAGTGAGATCTGCCCTTATGAGGTGATGCTTCAGGCATCAAGAGATGCAGATATTATACTTCTTAATTTCCACCACCTCTTCAACGAAACAATAAGGGAGCAGATGTATCTCTCAATCGGGATTGAAGAGAACAACACCATGCTTCTCATTGACGAAGCCCACAACTGCTCCGATACAGTCCAGAGCATTCAGACTATTAGCATAAGTGAAAAAACCCTTGAACATGCCCAGAATGAACTTACCCATATGAAGAACAGAATAAAGGGTGTTGAAGCTGTGCAGGGTATGCTTCCAAGAGTCAGGAAGTTTATGGAAGGATTAAGGAGATCAGTTAAAAAAGAGGACTATTTCGACCCGGTTATGTTCTCAAGATTTATACTCAATGAATCTCTCTACAATAAAATGGAGGATATATATGACGATCTCAACCGGATATATGAGGCAATAAAGGATAAGAAGATCCAGGAGGGAGACTTTAAGGAAATTCCGCTTGAGAGAGTCATGGAATTTTTCTTCAGAATTATTCAGGCAACTCAGGATCCGGCATTCCTGACCATATACAGAAAGAATGAGAATATGATCTCACTTGAGGTCAGAAATATTGACCCGTCATCAACATTAAAGGAGATTGCTCAGAACCATTCGTCATGTATAATGATAAGTGGCACACTATCTCCGGTTGAGAGCTTTAAAAAGCTTTATTTTGAGGATCTGCCAGCATTAACCCTCTCCCTGCCCAATTCATTCCCAAAAAAAAACCGGGCCATATACTGTTCAAAAGATGTCACTTCTGCTTTTTCAAAGAGGAAGGATAAGGACAACCTTGAGAAAATTCACAGATATATACAGGAATTTGCAAAGGTAAAGGGAAACCTTGCGGTGTACTTCCCGTCCTATGATATGCTCAATAATATTGCAGTTGACATACCGCAAAAAATAAACAAAAAAGAGGTATTCATAGAATCACCTGAAACGCAGGTTGCCAACCGTGATTTAAGGAAGTTTCTGTCCCTGCCGGAGATGGGTAAATCCGGGATCATTTTTGGTGTATGTGGTGGTAAATGGAGTGAGGGGCTTGATTACAGGGGTGAACTCTTAAACGGTGCAATTGTAATCGGCCTGCCTCTTGCGCCCTATAATGATGTCAGAAAGATGGTCATTGACTATTTTAAGAGTAAATTCGGCCCGGAGGGTGAGTTTATATCATACACACTTCCGGCAATAAACAAAGCACTTCAGGCGCTTGGAAGAGTGCTCAGGACACCGGATGACACAGGCGTTCTGCTCATAGGGGAGGCACGTTTCCTTGAATCCGGAGTTAAGAGAGGACTGCCACCATGGATGCAGGATGAGATGGTTGTCTGTGATGTATCACAGTTTTCAAAGGATATAGCCAGGTGGAGATAAAAATCAAAGGAGAGAGAAAGAGAGAGGCAAAAAGACAGAAAGCTGATATGAATACATATTCCGGAAGATATCCCTTCGGGTACTGGCATGTCATTGTCTGGTGGAGCGATGAGAGAATAATAAGAGTCAGTTTTTCCAGGAATCCGGATGTGACAGACGGGGATATTCCTGCTGTCATAAGGCTGTATTTAAACGGTAAAAACCGGAATCTCTCAATGCTAAAATCATCCGCAACAGAGGATGGCCATCCATACTGCGGGATATACAGGATTGTAAAGGAGATCCCATACGGGGAAACAATGACCTATGGTGAGGTTGCAAAGAAGGCAGGGACTAATGCAAGAGTTGTCGGCACTGCAATGAAGAGAAATCCGACACCACTGATAATTCCCTGCCACCGGGTGGTTGCCAAATCCGGAACTGGTGGGTTTACCCCGTCAGTTGAAATTAAGGAAGCACTTCTCCGGATGGAAGGGGTTAAAATCTAAATCTGCGTGTGTAATTTGATTTAATATTTTAGCGTCACCAATACAAATAACTAATATATTCCGGCTGAATGTCCATATTAGCTTATATTAACTTACATTTGAAATTTGATTACTTCGATGTGATAAAGAAAAGTGGGTAGATAAAAAGATTATTTTTCGTAGAGTTAGTGTCGAATGTCAGATACAGGCACATAATATGTTAAACAATAATGATGCCCGGCATCACATCAGTCTTAAAAATTATATCCCACTGCTATTTTATTTCTGGATTGAACAACCTTAAATGTCCGGTGTTAAATGATCTCTATTTAAGAATTTAACAGATCAAATTAGATACATGAAAGTTGCAGTCCTTGGTGCCGGTGCTGTCGGTCTCTGCGTTGCCGGAATGCTCTCTAAAGTATGTGATGTATATGCAGTGACACGCCGGAGGAATGCAGACGCAATAAATAAAGACGGTCTTGTCATGACCGGAATCTGGGGCAGTGAAACTTTTCATTTCCCATGCTCTGAAGATCTGCCCGAAGGTGTGGATTTTGACTATATTATTATCACATCAAAATCCCTTGCAACGAGGGATATCTGCGAACAGTTTGGTGACAGGTTTGGAGATGCTGATCTCATCAGTCTTCAGAACGGAATTGGCAATGAGGAGATCATTGCAGGTTATACCAACAGAGTCATTGGTGCAATGATAATTACCGGATTTGAATGGCGTGGTGACGGGAAGGTTCATGTCTCAGTTGAGGCAGCCCCCGCAAAATTAGGCAGATTTCCGGGCGGAACAGATGAAAGGGTTGAAAATATTGTAAAACTTCTGCAAAGTTCCGGAATAAACGCCCTTACTGATGATAATGTAAGGGGTTCTCTGTGGGGAAAAACACTATACAACTCTGCATTAAATCCACTCGGAGCAGTCATGATGGTTCCCTACAGAGAACTTCTGGATAAAAATGCCTTTAGTATCATAACAGAGATCATAAAAGAAGCTTTTCTGGTTTTAAAAGCAGAAGGCATAAATCCTGGCTGGGACAGTGCAGGAAGCTACCTGAAATATCTAAGAGAAAAGCAGATTCCGGATACTGCCAATCATCATTCATCAATGTACCAGGACATATCAATGGGTAAAAAGACTGAGATTGATTTTATCAATGGTGCAATTACAGATCTCGGAGATAAACACGGCATAGACACACCTGTAAACAGAACAGTTGTCAGTCTGATAAAATTCAGGGAAAATATTAATAATGCCTGATGAAAATCCTGCAAAGCCGGCATTCCGGACAGCAATAATTCTTGCAGGAGGAGAAGGAAAAAGAGCCGGGGGCAGGGATAAATACTTTTTTTCTTACAGGGGAGAGACATTTATCACAAGGCTTATTGAATGCCTTGAAACTGTCGTTGATGAGATAATAATCGTTGCTAAGAACGAAGAGAAATGCAGTCATTTTTACGGGATTGATAATGTCCATATAGTCAGTGATATCATTAAAGGAAGAGGACCGATAGGAGGACTTCAGGCAGGTGTACCTGAAGCAAAAGGAGAAGTAATATTTGTATCTGCCTGCGATATGCCGTTTTTAAATCCTGAGGTCGTTAACCGGCTTTTTGATCAGATGAATGAATATGATGCTATAATTCCGGCATGGGATGAAGATAAAGTAGAGCCGCTTCATGCCATTTACAGGCGTGATGCCCTTGTGAAATACCTTAAAAGCCATAAATCACTCTCTCTTAGGGCCATGATTCATGAACTGCATTCAAAATATATCAGTGTTGAAGAGTTCAGAGATATTGATCCAAACCTCATGACCTTTACAAACATTAACAAATTAGAAGAACTTGAAGAGATAAATACAAAGATCTGACATGCCGGCACAAATCCGTATAATTGCAATAGGCAAAATAAAAGAGAGGTACATCAGTGACGGTATTGATGAATATTTAAAGAGATTAAGGCCATATGCCGGAACAGAAATCATTCAGGTGGCTGATGAGAGCATCCCGGAAAAAGCATCAGCCGCAATAATAAAATCTATTCTTGATAAAGAAGGAGATAAAGTCTTAAAGCAGACAGGCAGTGACGACTTTGTAATCCTTCTTGACCTTCACGGAAAGGAATACTCGTCTGAGGGCATTGCAGAGATTATCAGCGAGCAGGAACTATCCTGCCGGGGGAGAATGGTATTCTGCATTGGCGGCAGCCTTGGTGTATCAGATCTGCTCATCCGCAGGGCCGACATCAGATGGAAACTTTCAGACCTCACATTCCCGCACCAGTTTGTCCGGCTATTAACTGTCGAACAGATATACAGGGCATTTAAGATTTCCAGAAAAGAGAAGTATCACAGGTAAGCCGGATGTCATACCGGCTTTAATGTTATATTAAATCCTGTTTTTCTGAAAAAAATTCAGTGGCCGCCGCCAAAAACCCTTCTTCCTGTGGCATCCCTGGAGTAATTTCCAAACTCAGAGCTTTTTAAAAGGTCAGTACCACTGAATACCGGGCCGTCTCTGCATACACGAAGACCTCCGTCATCAAGGCAGCATGAACCGCAGATACCAACCCCGCATTTCATATATCTCACAAGCGAGAACTGCGCCCGGTCAGCAGCCCCCAGACCATCAAGAATTTTAAGGACATTCTTCATCATGATCTCAGGTCCACAGACACATATGGTGTCGTAGTCTTCCGGATTTACACCGACTTTACTCTGACCTTTAATATCGTCTTTACCTTTGCCATAATCAACACCTGACAGAAGATCAGTTACAAAGCCGTGATGACCAAAAGTCCCGTCATCTGTGGATATATGAAGATCTGTCATACTGCCAAGTTCATCCTTATAGACAATCTCACCGGCAGTCCTTGCACCAAGAATAAAAGTATCTGCAAGACCTTCAAGAGCAAGCGGGCGCAGTGGTGCAGCACCTACCCCTCCGGCTATTGCCAGAACCCGGCCCCTGGGAGTATATCCGTTTCCAAGCGGCCCTTTGATGCCGATTGTATCACCAACATCAAGGGAGAAGAGCGCCTCTGTTGCCTCTCCAACCTTCTGCACGGTAATTGATGAAGGGGAGGAAAATCCCATAGGCACTTCATCAACTCCAGGAATCCAGACCATACAGAACTGTCCGGCCTTTGAACTGAAGCATCCGTCAAACTCAAACGTCTTTATTGTCGGAGTCTCATCCCTAATCTCTGTAATCCTCACCGGAACCGATGCTATCTCACGCATGTGCACAACCTCTTATATCCTCTATATTTTCACCATCTTCAGAGTACAGATCACCGCAGATCTCAGAAAATATCCCGACATTGTCCAGAACTGCACTGCCGATCTCAACCGCAGATGCGCCTGCCATTATCATCTCAATGACATTATCAGCATCCGATATCCCCCCACAGCCGATAACCGGAATTCTGCACGCCTCATACAGATCATAGACGCACTTCACTGCAACCGGAAATATGGCAGGGCCGGAAAGGCCGCCTGACCCGTTCCCAAGCACAGGGCGCCTCATAGCAGTGGAAATCCTCATTGCACGGACTGTGTTCACAGCAACAACAGCAGATGCGCCGCCCTCCTCTGCCGCGAGGCCGGACTCAGTTATATCAGTAACATTCGGCGTAAGCTTGACCCAGACCGGAATTCCGGTTTTTACAACAGCCTCTGTGCACTCCTGCACAAGCTCAGGATTGCTGCCAATCTGTGCGCCATATCCTTCAGCATGCGGACATGATACGTTAAGCTCAAAACCTCGGACCGACTTTATACCTGAAAACCAGGATGCAACCTTAGAGAATTCATCCGGATCTCCGCCAAATATGCTGACAATAACCGGCCTGTCTTCAAGTAATGACAGCTCACCCTTAAATTCCTCAGAAGGATTGGGCAGCCCCATAGCGTTCATCACAGCACCGTCATATACCTGAACGCATGGCCCTTTATGGCCTCCCTTTGGCTCAGGGCCAATAGATTTTGTAACAACCCCGCCTGCGCCAAGTGAGAGCATCCTCTTAAGTGAAGCACCTGTCGTTCCAAGCACACCTGCGGCAAGAATGAGATGATTATCAAGACTGACACCACCGACAGCAATATTTTCCTCCTTTAACAATGACACCATAACAACTGAGATAGTATTTGGAGTTATTTTATTATTATTGTGTTTAAAATGTGTACACATCAATGACAGTCCTCTCAGTAATCGGTGCAGGTAAAGTTGGAAGTGAAGTGGCATTCATTTCAGCTGTACGAGAACTTGCAGATGAGATAATTCTCTACGACAATGTACCTGATTTTTTAAACGCCCAAAAACTGGATCTTCTCCATACCGGAATAAAGACAGAGATATCCACAGATCCAAGAGAGATAAAGGACTCTGACATCGCAGTTTTCACAGCCGGAATTCCAAGGACACCTGCAATTAAGACAAGAGCTGATCTGCTTGAGGCAAACCTTGCAGTTGCAGGTGAATGCGCAGAGTATCTGAAGGGTTTTTCCGGAATACTAATTACAGTTACAAACCCGATGGATGCCAACAACTACTTCTTTAAAAAGGCGCTTGGACTGAATAGAGAGCAGTGCATCGGCTTTGGCGGACAGCTTGACTCAGCACGTTTTTCATTATTCCTCAAAGAGAGGGGATTTTCTGGAGATGCCTTTGTAATCGGTGAGCATGGCGAGCATCAGGTACCTCTGTTCTCAAAGACAGATGGTACAGGCCGGAGAATTGATACAGATACAAGGGAAGAAATTCTCACAGAGATGCGAAGAGCCAGTATGCCGGTGATATCAGGCAAAGGCGGTACAGTCTTTGGCCCGGCATACCACATATCATCATTAATTGATGCTGTTGTATCAGACAGGCGCGGGATAATACCCTGTTCAGTTGTGCTGAATGGAGAATACGGCCTTAAAGACTGCTCAATGGGTGTTCCGGCAAGGATTGGGCGTGAAGGTGTCCTTGAGATAATCGAATGGGAGCTTGACGAATGGGAGAATGAAAAGCTGAAAATGGCTTCAGAACACTTAAACTGTCTCTGCAGGAAGGTCTGAGATATGCAGCAGAGCCTTTTTCCCGGAACAGAAGTGATCATACAGGATGAGAAGAACAAAACCTGTGGCAGCAATGACCTGTCAGAGGTCGAAAAGGAAATTAATGGCTTAAATAACAACAATCCGGAACTTACCGGAGAAGAAGCTGTAGTTAAAAATCCGGATGAGATTAGTATTGCAATTAACCAGGTGGAATACTCAAACGAATTTGACGGCCCGGTAGTACATATCTTTGGCAGGGAAGAGTCAGGAAAAGCCCGTCACATTCAGGTCACCGGTTTTCGGCCCTACTTTTATGCACCGGAAGATGCAGTGCGGGAGGCCTGGCTTCCAGGCGGATATAACCGGGATTTATCAGAAAATTACATCTCAATTCAGGGTGAGAGGCTTGGCAGAATAATTACTGCAAAACCCGGAGATGTCAGGGAATTCCGTGAGGGATTTAAACATTTTGAGGCCGACATACCCTTTGCAACGCGGTTTATGATAGACAACGGGCTTACAGGAGGTGTCTCTGTCAAATCTGAAATAACAGACTATAAAGATGTCTCCCCGTCAGAGGTGAACTCACCGGCAAGGGTCTGCATAATCGACATAGAGTGTGAGGACGAGCACGGATTTCCGGATGCGAACAAAGAAAAGATCAACTGCATCACCTGCTGGGACTCATATGACAATGAGTATAAGACATTTGTCTGGCTTATTAACGGGAACGGGCCGGAATCGGTTGCACTCTGCAATGACTGCCATGAAGTAGTTATATGCAGTGATGAAAATGACCTCCTGAAACGGTTTATCGCCTATATTGCAAAGAGAGATCCTGATGTCCTCTCAGGCTGGAATTTCACAGATTTCGATATGCCGTATATCCAGAAGAGAATTGAGGTCCTCGGAGTGAGTGACGAAGGGCTTTCAAGACTGCCCGGCGGGCCATCGGCAAGAAACCCTGTAAGGGGCAGGGCAGTATTTGATCTTTTGACAGGATATAAAAAGATGCAGGGCGGAAGAAAGGAGTCATATCGCCTTGATGCCATCGCAGAAGAAGAGATCGGCGAAGGCAAAATCCGCTACACCGGCACAGTCTCTGATCTCTGGAAGTATGACCCGAAAAAGCTTGTTGAATATAATGTGAAAGATGTTGAACTCTGCGTTGGTATAAACAACAAAAATAAGATTGTTGAATTTTACAGGGAGATTGCAAGATATGTCGGCTGTCCGCTTGACAGAACACTGAATTCTTCCAATGTAATTGATATCTTTGTTCTCCGGAAAGCCTACAAAAAATATATCCTTCCGTCAAAGGGTTATGCAGATGCCGAGGAATTTGAGGGCGCAACAGTCTTTGACCCGTCAAAGGGTGTAAAGGAGAATGTCATAGTCCTTGACTTAAAGTCCCTCTATCCAATGTGCATGATGACCATCAATGCCTCACCTGAAACGAAGAATAAAGAAGGAGAACTGAGAGCACCAAACGGAATCCGGTTTAAAAAAGAGCCTGACGGCCTGACAAGAAGCATAATCAGTGATCTCTTAAAGGAGAGGGATGAGAGAAAGACAGAGAGGAATAATTATGACTACGGCAGCCCTGAATATGAACTCTATGACATCCAGCAGAATGTCCTGAAGGTCATTATGAACACCTACTACGGTGTAAGCGGATATGCACGGTTCAGGCTGTATGACCGGGACATCGGGTCAGCCGTCACATCAGTCGGCCGTGCTATAATTGATCATACCAGAAAAATCATTGAGGGGATGGGCTATGCCGTCATCTATGGTGATACAGATTCCTGTATGATAAATCTTCCTGTAATGGAGAGGGAGGATACGATTAAAACCGCCCGTGAGATTGAAAAACGCTTAAATGACAGTTATTCTGAATTTTCAAAGAATATTCTCAATGCAGAGAGCCATTATTTCTCAATAAAATTTGAGAAGATCTATGAGAGGTTCTTTCAGGCCGGAAAGAAGAAGAGATATGCCGGTTATCTCGTCTGGAAAGAGGGAAAGGAGGTTGATCAGATTGACATTGTCGGCTTTGAGATGAAGAGGAGTGACTCTCCGCATATTACTAAGGAAGTTCAGCTGAAGGTTATGGATCTGATTCTTAAAGGGGCTGAGCAATCCGAACTTAAAAGTTACCTTGGAGAGGTAATTAAAACCTACAGGAAAGGTGGATATGCACTCGACGATGTCGGAATTCCGGGCGGGATTGGAAAGGATCTCCAGAGTTATGAGAATAAGGATGCCCACGTCAGGGGTGCAATCTATTCAAATGATAATCTAGGTACGGATTTCAAACGTGGAAGCAAGCCAAAGAGGGTGTATATCAAAACTGTTACGGCAAAATACCCAAAGACCGATGTTATTGATTTTGAATATGCCGATCAGGTGCCGCACGAGTTCATAATTGACTGGGAGACCATGCTGGAGAAGACGATCAAACAGCCGATATCAAGAATCATTGAGGCTATAGGGATACCGTGGGCTGAAGTTGACCCTTCAAGAACAACACTCTTTGATTTTGGAATGTGACAATCATGAACCAGGAAGATTGTGAATTGAAATTAAGGGGCTGGATTGAGAAGAGAGGAGAGGTGTTCTTCAGGGATGACCTTACCAGACTGTTCAGGGATAAGCCTGAAGTTATGCCGGAGTGGCTTTTGGACTGTGGAGGGGAGTTTTATCTTGAATGGAATGGATATTCTGCAAGGGATTATATGGGTATAATTCCGGGCAGAAGGGGTGGTGGAAGAATTTTCTGCAATGAAAAAGAGGTCGGCATAATAATTCCGGATCTGCCTGCCCTCCCTGTTGAGGAGGCAATCACTGAATCTGTCAGGCTGAGGGCAGAATGCCTCCCCCCCGGAGAAAAGGCAGTTGTGGCATTTTCAGGAGGAGTTGACTCCGCCCTCATTGCAAAGCTTGCAAAACTTCCGGCAGTGACTGTCGGCCTTAAGGGGTCACATGATCTTAAACATGCAGAAGAGGTCGCTGGTATGGCAGATATTTTAGATGTCGAACTTGTTGAGATTGATAAAAATGAGATCAGGCCTGCACTTGAGAAAGTACTGAAGGTAATTCCGGATAAGTCACCTGTTGAGGCATCCATTGCAGTAACAATGTACTTCGTAACCAGATGGGCGGGCGAAAACGGATATGACAGAGTGCTTGCCGGACAGGGTGCGGATGAACTTTTTGGTGGTTATGCCAGGTACCTTGAAACAGAGAACATCAAAGAAACACTAAATACGGATTTTAAAAGCCTTTCCCGGCAGGGACTGCGTGATCAGTCGGTTGCCGGGATGAATGGAACATACCTCTCATGCCCATTTCAGGATATTAGAGTCGTGCGCGCTGCACAGTCTCTGCCGCCTGAAACACTTGTTGCGGGTGGCATCCGGAAATATCCTCTAAGAGTCGCTGCATCCGCCCATATGCCAAATGAAGCCGCATTCTACGCCAAAAAAGCGATGCAGTATGGCAGTGGCATCTGGAAAGAAATACAAAGGCAGGCACGTCAATATGGTTATAAAAATTCGGTACAACATTACCTGGAACATTTAATAATATAACATTACAAAGGGTCTTTGAATTATGGTTTCTGATAAAGAAGTTGAAAGTATAGCAAATCTTGCTGATATAACAGTTGATAAGGAAAAACTGAAGCAGTTCACAACACGCTTCAATGACATCCTGGAATATTTCGATATACTCGACCGTGTCGAGATGAAAGAGAACGAAGGCTCTGACCTTGAAAATATATTCAGGGAAGATGAAGTTGAAGAGTCGCTGACCCAGGAAGAGGCGCTCTTAAACGCCGGAGAGACTGAGGACGGTTATATTAAAGCACCAAAGGTGATGTAATGCAGAGTTTATCATTTACAGAAGAGGACAGGTATAACGCATTTATCACAAGAGTTGATGAAGCGGAATACAAAGAGGGCATCTTATCCGGAATCCCAATTGCAGTAAAGGATAATATCTGCACAAAGGGAATTGAGACGACTGCCGGGTCAGCAATACTGAAGGGCTTCATATGTCCGTATGATGCCCATGTAGTAACCCAGCTGAAAAATGCCGGCGCTGCAATTGTCGGAAAGACAAATATGGACGAATTCGGTATGGGCACGACAACTGAAAGTTCAGCATTCGGCCCTACATTAAATCCAATTGATCCCGAACGTGTCCCCGGCGGATCTTCAGGCGGTAGCGCTGCGGCAGTCGCATCCGGAATGGTGCCCATGGCTCTTGGAACGGATACCGGAGGTTCAATCAGATGCCCGGCATCATATTGTGGAATTGTCGGACTTAAACCATCATTTGGCCGCGTATCAAGATACGGCCTGATAGCATACTCAAATTCACTTGAGCAGATCGGCCCTATGGCAGAGAATGTCACTGATGTCTCAAAGCTCATGGGAGTCATTGCCGGATATGACAGACGGGATTCAACTGCATATGATCATCCATACAATCACACCCCGACAGCCGATATTAAAGGCAAAAAAATAGGAATCCCAAAGGAATATTTCGGAGAGGGTGTCAACGAAAAGGTTGCAGGGACTGTCATGGATGCAATAGCAGTTCTTGAATCACTCGGCGCTGAGACTGTGGAATGTACAATCCCCTCAATGGAATATGCACTTGCAGCCTACTATGTTACATGCACAAGTGAGGCATCATCCAACCTGTCAAGGTTTGACGGCGTGAGGTTTGGCCCGCAGGTCGGGAAAAAGAGAGAGTGGCATGCTGAATACAGGGATTTACGCGGCGAAAAGTTCGGTGAGGAAGTCCAGAGAAGAATCATGCTCGGTACATTTGCACTCTCAGCCGGATATTACGGCAAATACTATGCAAAGGCATGCACTGCACGGGATAATATCAGAAATGACTTCCTCAGGGTCTTAAAGGATGTTGATATCATCGCAGGGCCGACAATGCCGAATGTAGCACCAAAAATTGGAGAGCTGGAAAATCCACTTGAGATGTACTTAAGTGATATACTTACAGTGCCTGCAAACCTTGCCGGAGTGCCTGCAATATCAGTGCCATGCGGAAAGGTCGGCGGAATGCCTGTCGGACTTCAGCTGATAAGCAGACATTTCGATGAAGAGGGTGTGGTTGATGCTGCATATGCCTTTGAACAGGAGGTGGCATAATATGTCTGAAGCAGAACCAGTCAGATCTCCGGAACTGAAAAAAGATCCAAAAGACCTTAAAGTAATTATAGGTCTTGAGATTCACTGCCAGTTAAAGACAAAGACAAAACTCTTCTGCGGGTGCTCAACTGACTACCGCGATGACGAGCCAAACACCCACGTATGCCCGATATGCCTGGGACTCCCCGGAGCACTCCCAAAGCTCAACAAACAGGCCGTAATATATGCACTTAAAGTCGCAAAGGCACTCAACCTTGAGATTCCGGAATATTCTGAGTTTTCAAGGAAGAACTACTTCTATCCTGACCTTCCAAAAGGTTATCAGGTAAGCCAGTACGACAAACCGGTTGCGGAAAGAGGCATTGTTACAGTTGAGGATGACGAAGGGCATGAAAAACCGATAAGAATTACAAGAATTCATCTGGAAGAAGATCCCGGAAGGCTTGTTCACAAGACAGGAAGAGACAGGGCAGGTTATACCCTTGTTGATTACAACAGGAGTTCAATTCCTCTGATTGAAATTGTTACCGAGCCGGACCTTTCATCACCAAAGGAGGCACGCCGTTTCCTGAATAAGCTTAGATCGACCCTTGAATATCTTGATGTCTTTGACGGGGAGCGTGAAGGTTCAATCAGGGTCGATGCAAACATCTCACTTGAAGGGCACAGCCGTGTGGAATGCAAGAACATTTCATCATACAAAGGTGTGGAAAAAGCCCTCAACTTTGAGATCACAAGACAGAGAAATATGGTTCGGAGGGGCCAGGAGATCGTGATGGAGACCCGTCACTTCATGGAATCAAGGGGTATCACCCAGGGTTCAAGAAGTAAGGAGGAGGAGTGTGATTACCGTTACTTCCCTGAACCTGATCTAAGACCACTGAGAGTCAGTTCATGGGTTAAAGATATAGAACTGCCCGAACTGCCCGATGCACGCCGCCAGAGGTTCATTGAACAGTATAATCTGTCACCAAACCACTCCAGGACCCTTATAGGGGACATAAAGGTTGCAGACTTTTATGAAACTGTTGTAAAACCCGGATGTGACTCTGTACTTGCAGCCACATGGGTTGCAGACACACTTCTCGGCGAACTGTACTACAGAGAGATGAAGATAGACTCAGTTCCGGTTGACAATTTTGTTGATCTTATAGCTCTTTTAAAGCAGAATGAGATCACTGACAGGGTCGGCGTTGACGTTCTCCGTATAATGCTGGACGAGGTGAAGGAAGGAAAGGAGGCAGAGATGCCATCCGATATTGTGCAGAGGCTTTCACTTGGAAAAGCCGGAGATGGAGAATTTGATGACATTATCGCTAAGATAGTTGAGGCAAATCCACAGGCTGTAGCTGACTATCATGAAGGTAAGCAGAATGCCCTGAATTTCCTTGTCGGACAGGTGATGAAGGAGACCAGAGGGCGTGCAGACCCAAAAATTCTCAATAAAATAATGGCAGAAAAGATTGCCCCAAAGGAGTGAAAATCCAAAAATGCATCTTATCATCGCAGAAAAAAACATAGCAGCACAAAGAATTGCCGGCTTCTTAAACAGCAGCGGAAACCCAAAAACCGAAAAAGACAATAATGTCAGTATTTACAGATTCGATGATAAAGTTGCTCTTGGTCTTCGCGGCCATGTGGTCGAGGTTGACTTTGAGGATGGGTATAAAAACTGGCGTAGTGAGACCCACACACCAAGAACCCTCATAGATGCCGGAATTATAAGGGTACCCACTGAAAAGAAGATTGTTGCACTGATTAAAAAGCTCTCAAGAAAGGCTGATCTTGTAACAATAGCTACTGATTATGACCGCGAGGGAGAGTTAATCGGTAAAGAGGCATATGAAATAGTCCGGGAAGCCAACAAAAAAGTTCCTGTAAACAGGGCAAGATTTTCGGCCATTACTATGCAGGAGATCTCAGCTGCATTTGACAACCCGACAGAAATTGACTTTGACCTTGCCGCCGCCGGTGAAGCCAGGCAGGAGATCGATCTTGTATGGGGTGCTTCACTGACGCGGTTTATATCAATTGCCGCAAAGAGAGGCGGAAAGAACATCCTCTCTGTCGGAAGGGTGCAGAGTCCCACCCTCGCAATGATAGTTGACCGTGAAAAGGAGATCAGCGAATTTATTCCTGTGCCCTACTGGATGCTCAGTATCATCTCCAAAAAGGATGAGGAGCAGTTTGAGGCGAGGCATACACACGGCAAATTCGATCTTAAGGAAGAGGCTGAAAAGGCACTTTCGGGCACAAAAGGGCCTGTACTTGTTAAAGAGAAGAAGGAAGGGTCACGAACTGATAAAGCTCCGGCACCTTTTGATACTACAGGCTACATTGTTGCAGCCTCAAGGCTTGGGCTTAGTGCATCAAGTGCAATGAGAGTGGCAGAAGATCTCTATATGAATGGATTCATCTCCTATCCGAGAACTGACAATACTGTATATCCGGACTCACTGGATTTAAAAGGAATTTTAAACGAGCTTAAAAAGTCATTCAGGCGGGATACAGAGTGGGTCATTGCCAATATGAGAGATACTCCCACAAAGGGTAAGAAGACAAGCACTGACCACCCGCCGATTCATCCGACAGGAGCAGCAAAACCCGGCGATCTTGACGAAAAATCATGGAAGGTCTATGAACTGATTGTCAGAAGGTTTCTGGCAACCCTGTCTCCGGATGCACGATGGAAGACCCTAAAATATCTCTTTGATGCCGGAGGCGAGGAGTACACGTCAACCGGACAGAGACTTGAATATGAGGGCTACAGGATGGTGTACCAGTACAGCCAGGCCAGAGATCAGGCGCTGCCCGATCTATCCGAAGGTGAAAAACTCCCTCTGGCTGACACAGTACTTGAGGAGAAGGAGACACAGCCACCGCCCAGATATTCACAGAGTAAGCTTATCCAGCAGATGGAAGAACTTGGACTCGGCACTAAGTCCACAAGGCATGAAGTCATAGGAAAACTGGTCTCAAGGCGTTATGTTGAGGACAACCCCTTAAAGCCGACTCAGGTAGGTATGGCAGTTACAGAGTCTCTTGAGAAGCATGCTACCCTCATTACAAAGCCTGACATGACAAGGACTATTGAAGGCCATATGGAGGAGATCAAGAAAGCAAGCCGATCAAAGGATGAGGCTGTGAATGAGTCCAGAAGCATGCTCAACCAGATCTTTGATGACCTTGAAAAGAATGAGGAGGTTATCGGTGAGGAGATCATGGACCGTACTGCCGAGGAGAGGATTGTCGGCAAATGCCCGATCTGCGGTTCAAATCTTATGATCAGAACCACAAAGGGAATGGCGCAGTTTGTCGGCTGCACCAATTATCCGGACTGCTCATTCAATCTCAATCTTCCGTCTGTGCAGTGGGGCAAGGCAATACGTGACGATGTCAATATATGTGATCAGCATAATCTGAACTACGTAAAGCTCATCCGTGCCGGCGCAAGGCCGTGGGAAATTGGATGCCCGCTCTGCAACCACATACGATCAAATATTGATGCTCTTGAGATGATGGATTCGGTCAATTCTGAAGTTATCAGAAAGATGCACGAAAACCACATCTACTCAGTCTTTGAGATCTCAAAACTGCCTGTAGCAGAGATTGCAGCCAAAATGAGTTTTTCAGATAAACAGGCTTTTGAATTTAAAAGAGAAGCTGACGGTGTCCTGGAAGAGCTGAGGAAGAGGTCTGAAGTTAAGAAATTCGTCAGAAAGACCATCCCGCCAAAGAAAGGCAGAAGCCACTCCAAAGTATCAAACGGGCTGTTTTCCCTGGATATAACTGATCTCGGAAGGCTCAGCTGTGCAAATAAGGATGCCTTAAAGACCTTAAAGTTAAACGATGAGGAAGCTGAAAAATTAATCTTTGAGGCAAAACTTATCCATAATAAGGCAATCTTTAAGGAGATGGGAATTCCGGCAATAAGCATAAACAAGTATTTCAAATCCGGATTTATAGATCCTGATAATTTAGTCAGGATTCATCCGGCATATCTCAGCTATAAATCCGGAATTAATATTGATACTGTCCATAAACATGTAAATATCGTCTGCGAGAAGAAGGGCATAACCCCACCGCCCGGAATGTCACGTAAGACATTTGAGAAGGGCAGAACTGAGCTTATGTCACTGAAGGGCTTTGAAGAGGAGATGCTTGATAAGATGTACTATGCAGGAGTGCTGAACTTTAAGACTCTTGTTGAGGCTGAGGCCGACAAACTTTCAGAGATTACCAAAATTTCCAGAAAGAAGATTATGGACTTTAAAAAAGAGGCAGAGAAGAACAAGTGAGAACAATGATTGACTGGAAGAATTGGAGACATATCACAAAACTTGATCCTGACAAGATCCTGCGTCCCGGCGATATTGAGGACATCGCAACAAGCGGCACAGATGCACTGATGCTGTCAGGTACACTGAATATTACAGAAGAGAACCTGACATTGCTCAGGGAGCAGGTTAAGGAATACGGTGTCCCGATGGTTGTTGAGCCGGCAGATCCTTCAGCTGTTTTATATGAAGGCATTCAGGGCCTTTTTGTACCAAGTGTCCTGAATACTCCTGACATCACCTGGGTTGTCGGCAAGCACCAGTACTGGGTGAAGAAGAAGCATAATATTGACTGGGATATAGTTGTTCCGGAGGCATATATTGTATTAAATCCGGACTCTTCAGTTGCTAAGGTTACAAAGGCCCTCTGCAATATCCCGGTTGAAGAGGTCGTAGCCTATGCTACTGTTGCTGACCGGTATTTTAAGTTCCCGGTTGTCTATATCGAGTATTCCGGCACATACGGTAATCCTGATATTGTTAAGGCAGTTTCAGAGGTTATGGAAAATTCTGTTCTCTACTACGGCGGCGGTATCAACTGCGGTGAGAAGGCAGCGGAGATGGGTCAGTTTGCTGATACTATTGTTGTTGGAAATGCAGTATATGACGAGGGTGCAAAAGCACTTATCGAGACAGTTAAGGCTGTCAAGTAATTTTTATGCCGGAAATTGAGATTGTTCTTTTAGAGCCGATATATGAGGGAAATATCGGCTTTGCTGCCCGTGTTATGAAAAATTTCGGGTTTTTAAACCTGACCCTCATCAACCCTCCGCCTATTGGTGATGAAGCAATTGCAAGGTCTTCACATGCACGTGATGTACTGGATAATGCAAGGTATGCAGAGAGTCTCGATGAGATAATTGAGAATAGCAATATGCTCATTGCGACAACCGGCGGCCTTTCCAGGACAGTTTCCACTTCGATGAGGATGCCCTATTATTCTCCCGGTGAGATCAGGGATATTATTGGTGACATAAAAGGCCGGGTCTCAATAATCTTCGGCAGGGAGAACTGGGGCCTTTCAAACGAGGAGGTAAGGCGTTGTGATGTTATTTGTACTATCCCAAGTTCTTACAAATACCCGATTGTGAATATCTCACATGCTGTTGGAATTATTGCCTATGAGCTTGCCGGAATTGAGAAGGAGGAGTTTCCCCTTGCGACAAGAATTGAGATGGACTCTTTTTATGACCATTTTGATCATTTTCTGGATGTCATCGGCCATCCGGACCACAAGATGGAGAATACATCCACTATGATTCGAAGGATATTTGGCAGGACAAAGCTTACAACACGGGAAGTATCCACCCTTCATGGGCTTTTGAGGCGTGCTGAATGGCATATCTCCAGTGACGAAGAAGATGTGATGTTTTAATCACTTATATCCCACAATAAAACTTTTTTTAGGACAGATATACTGGTGACATACAAAATGTCCCAATATCCAACATTATTATCGTTGTAAATCTGAGAAAATCGTCATTACTAATGTTTAAAATTACACAATAATCATGAATGTTCTTTTCTCAGTGTCCAAACTATACCCGCAAAGTTATCATTATTCCCAACCAAAATTATAGAGTTTAAATGATACTTGTTGACTGGCAGCTTCAGGACAGGGTCAGAAGAGGTTTTATCAAATTAGAACCCTTTGATCCAAAATTCATACAGCCAAATTCCATTGACATCCGGCTTGGAAACCACTTTGTCTGGTATGATAAGAGCGATGAGATTATTGACCCATATGACGGTGAAACAGTAAAATCTCACGTAAATGAAAAGAATGCAGACTATGTTGACATAGGTCCCGGCATGTTTTTACTTGCGGAGACCTTTGAAACAGTGACACTTCCGGATGATATTGTTGCCACAATCGAAGGTAAGAGCAGCATTGCAAGGCTTGGGATAACACTGCACCAGACCGGAGGATGGATCGATGCCGGGTTTTCGGGCACAATTACCCTTGAAATCTGCAATGTCAACCAGAGGCCGGTCAGGCTTTATGCCGGAATGCCAATAGGGCAGCTTGTATTCTACACAACTGAAAAAGCTGAAAAGCCCTACGGTGCAAAGGGGGATGCAAAATATCTCCACCAGAAGAATGCGACCCTCTCAAAATACTTTGAGAATAAGAAGGAGTAAATGTCTGACTGTCGGACAATTCTCATCAATATAAATATAAAAAAAACCAATTTTTAAGGCGTAACGGAGATCTAAAAAAAATGCAACTTCTCTTAATTCATTCTGATAATATAGAATATTCTGCCCAGAAAAAGACCCCTGTGGCAGAGGAAGAAATAATTCCGCAGGATTCCCTTGACGAGGCTTTAACGGTATTCTGTGCGGTTGAATCCATAGACGAGGATGACATCGAAGGAATAGTAACAAAAGCAGTAGCCGAGATTCTTGAGACGAGCAAAAAACTGGGCACAAAAAATATAATGCTCTACCCGTATGCGCATCTCTCATCAGATCTCTCTTCACCAAAGACAGCAGTAGAGATCTTAAAGAAGATGGAAGCCGGATGTTCATGTGAGGAGAATTATACTATCAAAAGGGCACCTTTTGGCTGGTACAAGTCTTTTAAACTCTCATGCAAGGGCCATCCGCTCTCTGAACTATCAAGAACCATCACTCCCGGAGATGCTGAGGAGAAGCCTGAGAAGAAGCAGGTCACACATGATTTCTTTGTAATGACACCTGAAGGTGAGGTTAAGGATTATAAAGAGTATGCTGACAATTCTCCACTTGGAATGCTCATTAAAAAAGAGACCGGCCTGGGTAAAGAGTCCGGAAAAGAGCCGCTCCATGTCAGTCTCATGCGCTCAAAAGAGCTTGTGGACTATGAACCCCTCTCAGATGTCGGCCAGCACAGGTGGATGCCAAAGGGAAAACTTGTCCGCGATCTTTTAGGGGATTATGTCCTGGGTCTCGTCCTTGACTATGGCGGAATGCCGGTTGAGACCCCTGTTATGTATGACCTTGGCGATAAAGCAATCAATGAGCATGCCGGAAAGTTTGGTGAGAGGCAGTATCGGTTTAAATCCGGAAACAGGAGTATGATGCTTCGTTTTGCTGCATGCTTCGGCATGTTTTCCATTATGAAGGATATGCACATCTCACCAAATACTCTCCCTATGAAGATGTATGAGCTGTCCACATATTCTTTCAGGCATGAGCAGAAGGGAGAATGTATAGGACTTAAGAGGCTTCGCGCCTTTACAATGCCGGATATGCACTCGCTCTGCCTTGACATGGACCAGACTCTTGAGTGCTTTGAAGAGCAGATGATGATGGGCTGGCAGACAGGAAAGGATCTTGAGACAGATTTCGCAGCAATTTTCCGGTGCACAAAGGACTTTTATAAGGATCACGAGGACTGGATTAAGGGCCTCGTTAAGAAATCTGAAGTTCCAATGCTCATTGAGACACTCTCTGACAGAGTGCATTACTGGATTGCAAAGGTTGATCTTGCTGCAATTGACGGACAGGGAAGACCGATTGAGAACCCGACTGTTCAGATCGATGTCGAGAGTTCAGACAGGTTTGACATCAAATATTATACTGATGATGGTGAGGTTCACCCGCCGATTATCCACTGCTCGCCTACGGGCAGTATTGAGCGTGTAATATGTGCACTGCTTGAGAAGACCGGAACAATGGACGTTCCAATGCTTCCTGTATGGCTCTCGCCCGTTCAGGTCAGAATTGTATCTGTTGCAGAGAGGCATAACGAACTTGCAGAAGAGATCTGCAATAAACTGAACAATGCAGGTGTCAGGTGCGACTTTGATGACCGTGAGGAGAGTGTAGGAAAGAAGATCCGTGCTGCCGGAATGGACTGGGTGCCTTTCGTTGCAGTGCTTGGAGATTCTGAAGCTGAATCCGGTAAGCTGACAGTTACTATCAGGAGTGAATCTGCGGCAGGAAAGCCTTTCAAGGTTGAATTGTCCCATGAAGAACTTGTAGGTAAGGTCAAAGACGAAATCGGAGACCGTCCATACAGGAAACTCTACACTTCAAAGAAGCTTTCAGTCAAACCAAGATTCATCTGATTTTTCAGATAAACCACTTTTTTTAATCCACAAAAGGAGTTAAAATATCTATTTCCGGCGCACATATATCAAAATCCGTAAAACGGGTCATCTTAACTTAATTTACCAGATACCTGATTATTATAATTTTCCCGGAAAAATCGTCAGAGTCATCCATAATATTACAATAATAAACGAATAACTTAAATTCTAATAGAGTGCATTCATCCTTACCAGATTTATGGTGATTTGATATGAGTAAAGATATAGTTGGCGAAGCACTTTCATACACGAAAGATGGCTTTGTCGGAGAATGGATGAAGTGGTTACTGCTTATTATATGCACACTTATCCAGGGAATTACATTTAATATTGTTCCCCTTGCTACCGGATACATGTACAGAATATATTCCGGAGCAAAACCTGCACCTGAGATCAATCAGTGGGGCAAACTCTTTGTTGACGGATGGAAGATTAACATTGTTATGATTCTGTACGCAATTCCGGCAATCATTATTGCTTTAATCTTTGGAGTTCTTGCATTTGTACCTGAGTTTTTCGCTCCTGTTACAACCGGACAGGCTCCGAATATGGTGGCTCTTGCCGGTGTTTTTGTCGGACTCGGCATAACAATGGTTGTAATCCTCGTATTATTCCTCTTTGCATACATGGGTGTTGTAAGGCTTGGAAAAACTGATAAAATTGGTGAGGCATTCAACTTCCATGCAATAAATGAGACTGTCTCAAATGGTGTTGGATGGCTCGGATATATTGGATATTACATCCTCCTCTGGCTGATTGCAGTAATTTTTGTTGTCATTATGATGATTCTTGCAATTATCCCCCTTGTAGGATGGTTCCTTATGTTTGTCATTGCACCGCTGTGGGCAGTATTTACCGCACGCTATATGGTAAATATCTACGAAGCCGGTGAATAAATCAAAATTTCAGGGATTTAATTCCCATAATATAACTATTTTCTCCGGAAATTTTCAGCAGGTATTTATTTAATTCAGATTTATTCACATTAAATTAACAAAAAATTTATTATGTTTTGATATATATTACTCCTTAGTAACTGGGAATTATCATGACAGAAATTAAACACATAGCCGTATTATCGCTTGCAAAAATTTTTGCAGCTGTATCCCTTGTTGTCGGGCTGATTATCGGAATTATTGCGCTTTTACTTGGGGGAGTCGCAACCCTGTTTATGGGTTCTTATGCACCTCAGGCGGCAATGGGTGTTGCCGGAGGGGTAATTGCAATCATTGTAATGACAATAGGCGCAGCAGTTGTCGGATTTATCTATGGTGCAATAATTGCATTCATCTACAATATTGCAGCAGGATGGTTCGGAGGTATTGAGATAGAGCTTGAATAAAATCCGGAAAACTCAGATTCAACTTTTTTTACATCATTCAACTGAAATTTTACCGGATTTTGACTTATCTATTGTGCATATGTCAAACCTCAGATAATATAGATTTCCGGTTAAGATACAGGAGCTGTCTCCGTTCAGCCTTCAGATGTCCGGCAAGGGTACGGGATGCAGAAACACCCATCTCAATAACTAAATAATCACGGGCAGATACTAATTATAGAAGTTTTTTTAACGGAGTTTTAGATGGATAAAGCCGGACTTATAAAATATATCACATTATCTGCCGCAGTTTTTCTCATTTTTATTGGAATTGCCGGTGCTATGGGCAGCAGTCCCGATATTTATAATAACAATACAGAATTATTTTCCACAAATGCTGATGCAGAAGCGCCTTTACCCAACATAATATCCTTCTCAGAAGAGAATTTATCATCCACATCAGACAAAGATCTGATTTCAAAAGAAAGTACAGCCAAAAATCAGAATAATTATACAGATGAAGAAGAGAGCATAAATATTTTATCCGGAAAGGAACTAAATCCAGAAAATTCTGCACTTAAAAGTTCAAATACCTCCATAAATTTCTTTTACAGTGAGCGCTGTGGTGCCTGCCACAAGGCACTTCCGGTGGTAAAAGAACTGTCAGCAAAGTACCCAAACATTCCGGTTTACTACTATGATACATACAACTCCCCAAAAAACCGCTCGGTCATGTACACATTTGCAGCATATTATGGCGTTGATTATCCTGCATACCCGAATCTCTTTGCCGGAAATTCAATATATCTTGAAGGCTTTACTGAAATTAACAATAATATCGAGGACCTCTTCATTGCATATGACAGTGGCCTCATTCCTGATTATGAATATGAAGCAAAGTGGCAGGATAAACAGGAGGGAAATATCAGTCCTGATAATTCCGGGGGGGATAGTTATATCAGAAATTCAGGTGATGGCGGCAATTTTGGGGAGGTTGGACTTCCACTTGTGTTAATCGGAGGACTTCTTGACGGGATTAATCCATGTGCAATATCAGTCCTGCTGATTCTTCTTGCATCACTCTCTGCAGCAGGAAGCAGAAGAACTATTCTGTCAGCCGGAATTTCATATACTTTTGCTGTATTTATTTTCTACACACTTGCCGGTGTAGGAATTCTCGCGATAACCGGGTTTGCCGGAATTTCCTTTTACTTCTCACTATTTGCCTTTGCTGTTGCCCTTCTTGCCGGAATTTTAAGTATATATGAAGGAGTTACAGGCAGACATCAGGATTTCATCAGGATTCCGGAGTCTGCCAAAGGAATCCTTAAGAAATATTATGGAAAACTTCAGGAAAATAAAGAATTTTCTGATGAAGAATCCGGAGATGATGATGAAGCTAAGGACAGAAAAAAATCTGAAGATAAATATGTATCTGGAAATGATCATAAATTCAGAGATAATAAAGAGATTAAAGTTGTAAATGAAGTTCTTCCGGAAGATAAAACACTACCGTCAGCCGGAAATCTATCAGATAAAATCACATCTGATGATATTATATCAGAGGCTGAGAAGAGAGAGCAAAATATTAGTTATGGGCATAATCCTTCAGGTAAAAATACAGGCTGTATCGTAGCAACCGCCTTTATTCTCGGCACACTTGCCTCTATGTTTGAACTTCCCTGTACAGGCGGAATTTATGTTGCTGTCCTCTCGATGATATCAAACTCATTCTCCGGGAGTTTGGGAGCATCAGGTTTTTCAGGGTTAATGTCAGGGAATTTCACAACCGGAATCATTTACCTGCTGCTCTATAATTTAATGTTCATACTGCCGCTTGTGTTTATCATTCTCCTGATGGCATCCGGACTTCCGGCAGGAAAGACTGAGAAAATTGACGCATTCAGGACAGAGAAGAGAAGGGCTATAAGAATTATATCCGGCATTGTAATGATTATCCTTGCTATTTATCTCGGACTTGGGATTTCCGGGATAATCTGAACCGGAAATTAAGGAGATCTCTTTTCAGAAATTCATTTGCAGATGTAACTGTGGTTACACGCGATAACAAAAATTCCGGCAAAAAAATATAATATACCACAGGTAACGGGCGTTGTTGCCTGTGGAAAAACACATATCATATTAAGACAGACCTGTCAGCCTGTCAGAGGTTTTGCTGTATTAATCAGACTATAATCTAAGCAGCTGTAATATTTCCCGTATCCTCCTCAGGGTTATTCACCACATCACTAACTCCGACAATCTCAGAGAGAATCTTTGATATATCTGTCCAGATTACCAGAGATTTCTCTTCACCTGCCTTATCCTCACCAATTTTAATGATTCCCTTTACATAGGCTTCAGTGGAGATGGAGTTATCCATCTGTTCAATATTCTCTTCCGGAACCTGAAGGACACTGTGGACATTATCAACAATAATTCCCACATTTGAACCTCCGGTAGCCTCTGCAACGAGCACAATTATCTTCTGGTTCTCCGGATTTTCCTGCATCGGAAGACCCATCAGGCAGTTTAAATTTAGGATGTTGGTTATTTCACCCCTCAGATTTATTATGCCTGCAATATAATTAGGGGAACGGGGAACAGGTGTGATCGGCATCATCTCTACAATTTCACGTGCAAGATGGATGTCGAGTGCATAGCGTGTCCCGCCGATCTCATATTCAACTACATCAATTATCGCCATAATTTACCTCAGAATACTTTATACCCTGAACTTATCCATGTTCTCTTTTAAGCCGCTGGAAAGGCCGCTCACTTCATGAATTGCACTGCCAATCTCCTCAATAGAGGCACTGGCTTCCTCTGCAAGGGCTGCAAGTTCTTCTGCCTGACCCTGTACATCCTTTGTCATCCTCATGCCGTTTTCAGTGGCAACAACAACATTATTGGCAATACTGGCCTGATCTTCAATCGCTCTTGTAATTTCAGTTATATCCAGTGTGACCTGACCTGCATTATCAATAATCCGGTTAAGTGCCTTAATTGCTGTGTTTACACTGCCAACACTGTCAACAATTTCATTGTTTGCCAGATTGATTGCATCTGCTGTCTTTATACTGTTTGCCTGAACCGCTGAAACAACCGTCTCAATATTTCCGGTAGCCTCACGTGCTTCAGCCGCCAGATTCTTGACCTCTCCGGCAACAACAGCAAATCCACGCCCATGTTCTCCGGCACGGGCAGCTTCAATTGCAGCATTGAGAGCTAACAGATTGATCTGGCTCGCAATATCGTTTATGAGCTTAACGACATTATTAACTTCCTTGATCTGTTCGGTAAGGCTGTTGATCTCATCAACACTCTGCTTTGCTATTATCTCAACCTTGCCCATCTTCACATTTGCATCATCGCCGGCAACCTGAGCCTCTTTACCGATTGCAACAACTTCATTTGCACGGTTAAGAACTTCCTGCGATGTGCCTGCAATCTCTTCGTTGGAGGAGGAGAGATCAGCAATCTGCTGGTTTATACCTTCAATTCTACCAAGCAGCTGTTTGGTCATGTTTGCCGCATTCTGACTTGTGGTGGCAACACCTTCAGCGGCCCTTGAGACCTCATCAGTGCCCTTGCTCACCTCATCAGAACTTCTGTTCACCCTGTCCACAGCTACTTTCACCTCAGAAATTGTTCCGGAAACAACTTCACCAACATTGTTTAATCCCTGCTTGATAGCAACAATATCGCCGACAACATTGAGCCTCTCATTCACGCGGGTATCGAAATGTCCGGCTTCAAACTCATTAGCAATACGCTGAATTTCGTCAACAATAGCACCAACGGCAACACCAACATTATTAAGGGCATTCTTGAGTTTAAGGAAATCACCTTTGACAGCAATGCTCTCATCAACACGGGTGTCAAACCGGCATGCTTCATATGCATTGGCCATACGCAGTGTCTCCTGCACAGGCACATCAATTGCTTCCATGATAGCATTGGCTCCATCGATAACTTTGCCATATGCACCTTCAAATTTGGATGAATCACCACGCTTATCAAGATTGCCGTCAACTGCCGCACGTATGAGCATATCAAGCTCCTTCTCAAAAGCCTGAAGAACAAGGGCAATACCATTAATATTGTTCTTCATTGCTTCATGGTCACCTTTGTACTTCTGAGTTATCAGCTCGTTAATCTTACCATGTGCCACCTGATCAAGGATCCTGTTGCCTTCTCCGATTGGAATTAAGATTGCATCAAGGGTGTCATTTACACCTTTAATTACATCGGCATATGCACCTTCAAACTTAGACGGGTCACCACGTTTGTCAAGCTGACCTTCCTGACTGTACACAATAAGCTTATCAAATTCTTTCTGGAATTCCTGAAGAACAGATGCTATAGCGTTGATATTATTCTTGATGTCCTCATAATCACCATTATACACCTTTGTCATCAGTTCAATGTTACCGTGTGATATACGATCCAGAGCATCAAAACCTTCATTGAGTGGAGTTAAGATATTGTCCAGAACCTGGTTTGCACCGGTAATGATATTACTGTATATTCCATTGAATTCCGAGGCATTTGCACGCATTGCAGTTTTACCTTCAGCGGCAAAGTTTACAAGTCTGCCAAATTCTATATCAAATGCCTTCATGACCTCAATCATACCAATAAAGGCAGGGACAAGCTTATCATTATGTGACAGTTTACCCTGACCATTACCAAGCGATTTTAACTGACTGAGATCTCTGAGATCACCGGCTGCAATATTTCCTGCAACCCTCTGGGCAAGATTAACGGTCTCATAAACTTCATTGACAGCTCCTGCAACTTCTTCAAAAGTGCCTTTATAGTGCCCTTCAACCTTTCTGGTGTAGTCATTGACAGCAAAGTTCTTTGTAATTTCAGTGATTTCCTTAACAGGAGTCTCAATTGCAGCAAGGGTGTCATTTACACCGACAACAATCTTTCTGAAGTCGCCCCTGTGGCGTGTGGCATCCGCACGGATGTCAACCCTGCCCTCAATTGCACCTTCTGCGAGCATGCCGGCATCCTTAACAAGCAGGTTTACAGCATCAATACACTGGTTGAGATTATCCTTAATCTTATTGAAATCACCTTTAAAATCCGCATTAATCTTCTCAGGGATATCGCCTTTACTTATACGATCAAGAACATCTGCTGACAGGCCGAGCGGTCCAACAACTGCGTCAAGTGTATTATTCACCCCGTTAACAATTACTGCAAAGTCCCCGTTATGCTTTGAAGCATCTGCCCTTGTATCAAGCCTGCCATCTATTCCGGCCTGTGCAAGCGTACCTGCATCCTTAACAAGCAGGTTTACAGCATCAATACACTGGTTGAGATTATCCTTAATCTTATTGAAATCACCATTCAGCTGTACAGTAATCTTATCAGGAATATCTCCTCTGCTAATACGGTCCAGATTTTCGGCTGCAAGGTTCAGTGGGTCAACAACTGCATCAAGCGTATTGTTAACGCCCTGAACAATCTTTCTGAACTCTCCGTTATGCCTTGATTCATCAGCCCTTGTATCAAGCCTGCCTTCAACTCCGGCTTTTCCAAGCATGACAGAATCTTCAACAAGAAGCTGTACTGCATCACGTGCCTTGCCGATTGACTGATTTATAAGTACAAACTGATCCCTCACTTCACGAGTGTGCTCATCTGCTTCTGCAACATCCAGTTTAAAGTCAAGATTTCCGTCTGCAAGGAGTTCAAGATTTTCCGCAGCCTTAGATACTTCATTGTTCAGGTAATTAGTGACACGAACCATATCAGAAACATCCTGAACAATTTCCATCATGCCGATATCCTGCCCGCTTTCATTGCGGACATATGCCATATTGCATTTGAAATTCTGCCCGGTCTGGTCAAAGAAGGCATCATTTTTGCCCCGACGGAGCTGTTTAAAAGCACAGTTTTCAGTATTGCAGATGGCAGTACCCCAGCTGCTGCAATGTGTTCCCTTTGCTCTTTCAGGATCAACATTTGCCATCCTTGCAGTTGCCGGATTCATATAAATCCAGTTCATATCCATATCTGTTACAGAGATTGGAAACGGCACAGCATCCAGAATTGATTTATATAATGAGGCACTGCTGGTCAGCTCATCAATTTTATTCTCATACTCTTTTAGTTTTAACTGTAAATTTTCTTCCATATTTTACCCTCCGGACAGACCGTTTACCCATTTAAATGTGATAGTTATTATGGGACGAAACTATCCCGATCGCCCCTTAATGATATGCACCAATATAAAACGATAGTCGGATAAGCATTATTGAAGGGCATAACATATATATGAATTTGATGCACACCAAGATGTGCCCGGCATTGATTCCTGTAGAAGTATTTAGACTATAGTAACCTGAACTCCCGGAATTTTAGGCACATAGATCAAAAGTAGCCCCAATATTGAATTTACTGCTTAAATTGATCATTATTTCAAAAACTATGGATCTATAATTTAGGCACACCATATGGGCCACCATATTTGAATTTAGTGGACAATAACACACCTAATTCTAAAATCATGCACATATATTTGCAATTCATTGAAATAATGTGCCTAATTAAGTAGGGAAGTTAGGTAGTAAAAAAATATCCACAGACAGAAGAGAAAAATATATTATATCCCACGGGCATAGGGCGTTTCACCCATGGAAAACAGATATCATATTAAGACAGACCTGTCAGCCTGTCAGAGGTTTCGTTGTATTAATCAGACTTATGATCTAAGCAGCTGTAATATTTCCCGTCTCCTCCTCAGGGTTATTCACCACATCACTAACTCCGACAATCTCAGAGAGAATCTTTGATATATCCGTCCAGATTACCAGAGACTTCTCTTCACCTGTCTTATCCTCACCAATTTTTATGATTCCCTTTACATAGGCTTCAGTGGAGATTGAATTATCCATCTGCTCTATATTCTCTTCCGGAACCTGAAGGACACTGTGGACATTATCAACAATAATTCCCACATTTGAACCTCCGGTAGCCTCCGCAACGAGCACAATTATCTTCTGGTTCTCCGGATTTTCCTGCATCGGAAGACCCATCAGGCAGTTTAAATTGAGGATGTTGGTTATTTCACCCCTCAGATTTATTATGCCTGCAATATAATCAGGCGCTCTTGGAACAGGTGTTATTGGCATCATCTCAACAATTTCACGTGCCAGATGGATGTCGAGTGCATAGCGTGTCCCGCCGATCTCATATTCGACCACATCAATTATTGCCATAATTATTACCTCAGAATTACTCAGACTCTGAATTTATTCATATTCTGCTTAAGGCCGCCGGAGAGATCACCCACTTCGTGAATGGCACTGCCGATCTCCTCAATGGAAGCACTGGCTTCCTCTGCCAGAGCTGCAAGCTCCTCTGCCTGACCCTGAACATCCTTTGTCATCTTCATTCCGTTTTCAGTTGCAATAACAACATCATTGGCAATACTTGCCTGATCTCCAATAGCCCTGTTGACATCATTAATGTCAAGTGTCACCTGACTTGCATTCTCAATAATCCTGTTAAGTGCTCCAATTGCAGTATTCACACTGGTAACTCCGTCAACAATTTCTTCATTTGCATTGTTGATTGCACTGGCAGTCTTCTCACTGCTTGCCTGAACCGCCGAAACAACCTTCTCGATATTTCCGGTTGCTTCACGTGCTTCAGCCGCAAGATTCTTGACTTCTCCGGCAACAACAGCAAATCCACGCCCATGTTCGCCCGCACGGGCGGCTTCAATTGCTGCATTCAGAGCCAGCAGATTAATCTGACTTGCTATATCGTTTATGAGTTTGACGACGTTATTAACCTCCTTGACCTGTTCGGTAAGGCTGTTTATCTCATCCACACTCTGTTTTGCAATCACTTCAACATTGCCCATCTTTGCATTTGCATCATCACCAGCACGCTGTGCCTCTTTACCGATTTCGACAACTTCATTTGCACGTTTCAGAACTTCCTGTGAAGTGCCTGCAATCTCCTCGTTGGATGCTGAAAGTTCACCAATCTGCTGGTTTATACCTTCAATTCTTCCAAGCAGTTCCTTGGTCATAGCTGCTGCATTCTGACTTGTGGTAGCAACTCCTTCAGCGGCTTTTGATACTTCATCAGTACCCTTACTGACCTCATTGGAACTTTGATCAACCTTATCAACAACAACTTTTACATCTGAAATTGTTCCGGCAACAACCTCACCGACATTGTTCAGACCCTCTTTGATGGCAATAATATCTCCAACGACCCTGAGTTTCTCATCAACACGGGTATCAAAGTGCCCGGCTTCAAACTCATCAGCAATACGCTGAATCTCAAGGACAATTGAACCAACGGCAATACCAACATTGTTAAGGGCATTCTTGAGTTTAAGGAAATCACCTTTGACAACAATATTCTCATTAACGCGGGTATCGAATACACATGCCTCATATGCACCGGCCATACGCAGTGTCTCCTGCACGGGCACATCAATTGCTTCCATGATAGCATTGGCTCCATTGATCACATTGGCATAAGCTCCTTCAAACTGTGAGGCATCGGCACGTTTATCCAAATTTCCGTCAGCTGCTGCCTTAATCAGAACATTAAGCTCTTTTTCAAAGGACTGAAGAACAAGTGCAATTCCATTGATATTTTTCTTGATATTCTCGTATTCACCCTTATAGGTCTTTGTCATCAGATCAATATTGCCGTGTGAAATCCTTTCAAGTGCATCAAAGCCTTCATTGAGCGGGGTTAAGATATTATCCAGAACCTGATTTGCTCCGTCAATGACTTCAGCATATGCACCCTCAAATCTTGATGAATCGAGGCGCTTGTCAATTTCACCATCATTGGCGTACTGAACTACTTTATTGAACTCAGCCTTAAACTCCTGAAGAACCAGAGCTATGCCATTGATATTTTTCTTGATATTCTCATATTCACCTTTATAGGTCTTTGTCATCAGATCAATATTGCCGTGTGAAATCCTTTCAAGTGCATCAAAGCCTTCATTGAGTGGGGTTAAGATGTTATCCAGAACCTGATTTGCTCCGTCAATGACTTCAGCATATGCACCCTCAAATCTCGATGAATCGAGGCGTTTGTTAATGTCACCATCATTGGCGTACTGAACTACTTTATTGAATTCAGCCTTAAACTCCTGAAGAACAGATGCTATAGCATTGATATTATTCTTGATGTCCTCATAATCACCATTATACACCTTTGTCATCAGCTCAATGTTACCGTGCGATATACGATCCAGAGCATCAAAACCTTCATTGAGTGGAGTTAAGATATTGTCCAGAACCTGGTTTGCACCGGTAATAATATTACTGTATATTCCATTGAATTCCGAGGCATTTGCACGCATTGCAGTTTTACCTTCAGCGGCAAAGTTTACAAGTCTGCCAAATTCTATATCAAATGCCTTCATGACCTCAATCATACCAATAAAGGCAGGGACAAGCTTATCATTCTGTGACAGTTTACCTGCACCATTACCAAGCGATTTTAACTGACTGAGATCTCTGAGATCACCGGCTGCAATATTTCCGGCAACCCTCTGGGCAAGATTAATGGTATCATAAACTTCATTGACAGCCCCTGCAACCTCGGCAAAAGTGCCTTTATAGTGCCCTTCAACCTTTCTGGTGTAGTCATTGACAGCAAAATTCTTTGTAATTTCAGTTATCTCCTTAACAGGAGTCTCAATGGCTGCAAGGGTGTCATTCACACCGACAACAATCTTTCTGAAGTCGCCTCTGTGGCGTGTGGCATCCGCACGTATGTCAACCCGGCCCTCAATCGCACCTTCTGCGAGCATGCCGGCATCCTTAACAAGCAGGTTTACAGCATCAATACACTGGTTGAGATTATCCTTAATCTTATTGAAATCACCATTCAGCTGTACAGTAATCTTTTCAGGAATATCACCCTTACTGATACGGTCCAGATTTTCGGCTGCAAGGTTCAGTGGGTCAACAACTGCATCAAGCGTATTGTTAACGCCCAGAACAATCTTTCTGAACTCACCGTTATGCTTTGATTCATCAGCCCTTGTATCAAGCCTGCCTTCAACTCCGGCTTTTCCAAGCATGACAGAATCTTCAACAAGAAGCTGTACTGCATCACGTGCCTTGCCGATTGACTGATTTATAAGTACAAACTGATCCCTCACTTCACGAGTGTGCTCATCTGCTTCTGCAACATCCAGTTTAAAGTCAAGATTTCCGTCTGCAAGGAGTTCAAGATTTTCCGCAGCCTTAGATACTTCATTGTTCAGGTAATTAGTGACACGAACCATATCAGAAACATCCTGAACAATTTCCATCATGCCGATATCCTGCCCGCTTTCATTGCGGACATATGCCATATTGCATTTGAAATTCTGCCCGGTCTGGTCAAAGAAGGCATCATTTTTGCCCCGACGGAGCTGTTTAAAAGCACAGTTTTCAGTATTGCAGATGGCAGTACCCCAGCTGCTGCAATGTGTTCCCTTTGCTCTTTCAGGATCAACATTTGCCATCCTTGCAGTTGCCGGATTCATATAAATCCAGTTCATATCCATATCTGTTACAGAGATTGGAAACGGCACAGCATCCAGAATTGATTTATACAATGACAAATTATTCTTCAGTTCGTTATTCTCTCTTTCTGTCTTTTCCAGTTTTAATTTAAGATTTTCTTCCATTAACAAACCTCCCAAATCCTTCTCTTTTTAAGATGAAATTCAGACAAACACCTAAATTGGATCAATCATGTGGATACACCAATACCTGCCAGATATAATCCAATACTTGGTAATGCAATATTGGAAAGCATATCAAATATATACTACTGATGCACAAACTATATGCCGGGCACAACAGATAAGATAATTCTGCAAATTCGGGTTTAAAGGAGAATCTAAAAATGGGGATAGAATTCAAGGATTTACAACAGATAAAAGAGATAATTGATAATTGTGAAGACGGCATCTGCATAAATGAGATATCAAACCGGATCAACCTGCACAGAAATACAGTATCAAAATATCTCAGCATACTCCATCTCAAAGGAAATGTTGATATTAAAAAATCAGGAAGTTCAAAAAAATATTATCCGTCAAAAAGAATTTCTGAAACAACGGTTAAAAATTTTTTCTGCAATCCATATATAATTGTAAACTCAAATTTAAAAATCCGGTACGCAAACGAGGCATTCTATAAAATTTCCGGATTTAATCAAAAACAGATCATAGATTATGACCTGGATTCAATACAGATGCCTCTGTTTAATGATCCACATTTAAAAATTCAATATAAAAAAACAATCAACGGGGAAATGTCAACAAAACATATTGGCGCCACAATAAATGGCAGAGAATATTATCTGTTCATAAGATTAATTCCGACTATTTTTGAGGAACGGGCAAAGGGATTTACCATTGTACTTATTGATAATACCAAATTCAAAGATAATATATCATCACCCGAAACCGGAGACTGCCAATATAGAAATATACTTGAAAATCAGATGGAGTATGTCTGCCGTTTACTTCCGGATATGACAATAACATTCACAAACAAAGCATTTTGTAGGTACATTCATAAAAAAGAGGATGAAGTAGCAGGACTGAAATTCAACCCGGTAATTGTGGATGGAGATACAGTTCTGGAAGAGATATTTGATGAAATATCACTGGAAAAACCAGTAAAAAAAATAACACTAAAATCCTTAAACTACGAAGGCACAGTCAGGCACATAGAGTGGAACATAAAAGGAATTTTTGACATCAATAACATATTAATGGAATATCAGGCAACAGGCAGGGACATTAGTGAACTAAAGAATGCTGAAGAGAAGCTTGAAGTATATAAAAATAACCTTGAAGAACTCATTAAAAAAAGAACAAAAGAACTTCAGACAGTTAATAAAAAACTTTTCAGAGAGATACTGAAACAGAGAGATACTGAAGAGCATCTCAATGAATTAATTAAAGAGATCAGAACAGTAAAATATGAACTGAGTGAAAATGAAACAAAATTAAATTTCATTATGAATGCTGCTGATCTGGGAACGTGCGATATCAATTATAAGAAAGAAACCATCTTTCTGAATAAAAACGCCCTTGAAATTATTGGCTATTCATCAAAAGATTTCTCCAAAAGCCTAAAAAACTGGGACCATATGATCCACCCTGAGGATTACAGTTATTTAATGAAGAAGAGAAAGTGCTTCATTGAAGGGGATATTGCTCATATCATATGTGAATTCCGGATACTGTGCAGTAACGGAAACTGGAGATGGATCTCATATACCAATACCACAACAATAAGGGACAATATGGCAACACTTGTAAGTGCTACAGGAATATTGCAGGACATTGACAGAAGAAAAAAGATCGAGAAAAATATTGAAATGCAGAAGGATATCGCCCTCAGATTATCAGAGTCCTCCGGAAAATCTGAAGCCACGTCATATTGCCTGGATTCACTATTGTCAATTCTTGATATGGAATTCGGCTTATATTATGAAATGAATCCAAAATCAGGAGATTTAAAGCTTGTTGAATCCAGAAACACTGATGAAATAACAAATCCATTCTGCTCACAGTATAATAAGGATTCCAGTTTTGGTGCACTGGCAGATTCAGGTACAACCATAATATCCGGACACAAAGATCCCGAAGGTATAACTTTCCGGCATGAAATACTGGAGGAGATCAAATCCGCAATAATGATTCCGATAAAGAATAAAAGGTCAAATTATGGCTGCTACCTGATATATTCATACAAAATAACAGATATACCGGACTATTCTAAAACTGCGATAGAGTCAGTCATTACAAATCTGATCAATACCATAAAGAAAATTGAAGCACAAAACCACCTGAAAAAGTCAAACAAATATCACAGAGGACTGATTGAGATCTGCCCGGATGCCCTTGTACTGATCAGCCCGGCAGGTAAGATCAATGATGTCAATTCAGCCTGTGAAGAGATTACCGGATATAACCGCGAAGAACTGATAGGGAATGACTTCTCAGATTATTTCAGCGATCCGGAGAGAGCCAGTCACGGATATAAAACAGCTTATAAAAACGGATCACTTATTGATTACAGACTTGAGATTAAACACAAAAACGGCAGTCTCATAAAAGTATCCTACAATGTATCGGTGTACCGGAATGATGACAGAACTATCACAGGAATTTTTGCGGTTGCAAGAAAAATATAAATGATAGTTTATTTCACCAGTCTTTCTCCATCGCTTCGGCCCTCATTTCCTTTGGCATCCTTTCTATGGCATACCGAAGCGATACCCTCGGCAGAATCCTCTTATTTTTCATGATATAATCAAAGACATCCTTCTGCCCTGTAATTGCCAGATCCTTCAAAAGCCAGCCGTATCCTTTCATACTCATCCTCAAGTAAAATATCAGCAATTTCAAAGATATCATCCGGAAATTCACCACGCTTTGCCGGAATAATAAGCGATACAGCCGCAGCCCTTCTCATCCAGTGGTTTTCAGACTGTGCCCAGTTTTTAAGATGAGAAACTTCATCCGGAAAGAGCACCAGAAAATCCCCAGCTGTATGATTGCAGAATGTATCGCATTTCGCCCAGTTGTCAACATAACTCTCTATCACCTTTCAAAGATCTTTATATCTCCTCTCTCAAAATTTCCTGATGTCAGGGGCAGCCAGTCACAGGCTACAAAGAAATCTTCTGTATATCCGGATTTAAAAAGCTCCTCACAGATCTCATAAATTTCCGGTTTATCAAGTCCCTTAACGGTCTTAAAATATTTCTTTGAGATCTTATGCACAACGGAGGTTTTAACACCGTAAAACTTTGCCCCTTCTTTAAAAAATTTCTGATGCCCTTCTGCAACCGATGGATCGGTATTACTCAGGAGTTCAAAGCGTAATGAATCTATGACACGGTCCATAGAATATAATGAATAAAAAAGTTAATCTAAATTCCGGTTGAAAAGAATGAGTTATAAATTATTACCCGGAAATATTTCAGAAACATTTCCGGATTTAAAATTCATAAGTTATTTCCGCTCAAAAAGACAATCCTGAACATCTTCTCCCAAAAGTCCGATTGCATCAGACCTGCATCTTTTGCAGTGCCTCATCTGGCGGACATATGGAAGGCATGCGTCCTGCATCTCTTTTTTGTCTTTCCCGGTCGGAGGAATGATATCCTTAAACTTGTACTGCGGAATTACGGGTATCAGATTGAATGTATATACACCCATCTCACCTACAGTCTTTGCAATATCAACGATATGATGATCGTTTATACCTGGAATATAGACCGTATTGATCTTGACAAGCATTTTGTTTGCAACGGCCATCTCAATTCCCTTGAGTTGCTGTGAGAGAAGTTTTTCAGCAGCCTCTCTGCCGTGAAGTTTTTTACCATCCCACTCAACAAAGGAGTAGATCTTCTCGCCGATCTCAGGATCAACCGCATTTAACGTGACAGTAACATTGCCAACATCATACTCTATAAGCTTGTCAATGGACTCCGGAAGCATAAGCCCGTTTGAGCTTAGGCATTTAATAGGCGTTGGAAACTCCTCTTTTAAGAGCTTAAGGGTCTCAAATGTCTCTTTATTTGCAAGGGGTTCTCCCGGCCCTGCAATGCCAATTACTTTTATGTACGGGAATTTGTCCATAACAACCCTTACAAGGTCAAGTGCCTCCTTTGGATTTAAGACTTTACTGCACACGCCTGGACGGCTCTCATTCACACAGTCGTATTTGCGAACACAGTAATTGCACTGAATATTGCAGTCAGGTGCAACAGCCAGGTGCATCCTGCCGAATTTATGGCAGGCTTCCTTGCTGTAACAGGGGTGTTCCTTTATTTTCCTCAGCTGCTCAGGATCATAAGGGACTTCTTCCCCGTCCACCATCGCAGTGAGATAACCATCGTCAGACATTTAATTACCAATTAAAGAATTGTCCTGCTTATTAAAAAAATATACTGAAAATATCATGGAATTTCCGGAAATATTTTGGGTTAGCTTGATATTGTCCAAAAAACAGAATTCTCCTTTTCAAAAAATAATGCCAATTGTTATATCCATGTATGCCAATCTAGAGAGTTATGAGAAAACTTACAGCAATACTACTTTTAATAGTTGCATGCGCAGTTGCAGTCTCAGGGTGCACATCCAACAGTGAACCAATAGCTGACACACAACCGGTAATAACAGCCCCGCCGACAGAAGTTCAGACACCAGTACCAACAGAGGAAGTACCCGCGGTGACCGAACCAATTGTTGTTAAAGATGATGAGCTTAACTCAGTCAAAGTAACACTTGATGCCGGAGAAAAACCTGACAACAACCTGGCATTAGCAGTAAACTATGACTACTCAAATCCATTCGGCGCAACCGGTGAAGGCATGAATATCCTTGCCACATTCTTCGCATACAATTATGAAGATGTGCCTGCCGGATTTAACCCTAAAACGAAGGCAGAAGTCGAAGCAGCAGGCATTCCATTCAGAACCGTAGGTGAGACACTGTATCCAAACAATATAAAGAAGACCGGAACAGAACTGCCGGCAGAATCAACACAGGGCAGCCTTAACCTTGCAAAACCGTACAACTACGGTGTGATTATAACAAAAGGGGATACGAGAAACTAACAATGAGGCAGGTGATAAACCTGAACAATTATTTGATCCATGAAATGAAAAGAGGAGAGAAGGGCAGAGTAACTAAAGTAAATAAATACAGAGAGGAGCTTGGCAGCATGGGAATTTTCCCCGGCTCACATTTTAAGGTGCTGACAGAAGAACCAAAATCCGGACCAGTCAAACTCCTTGTGGGTAAAGGGCAGAGCAAAATCCTGATAAAAAAAGAGATTGCAGAGAATGTCCTTGCAGTGAAGGATTAATAATCATCTCTGTTTTCGGGCAAAAACTATCAGTTTTTCTTCTGTCATCTCACGTATTGCATAGTAAGGCCCCTCTTTTCCAAGCCCTGAACTTTTTATCCCTCCGTAAGGCATTGCATCTGTTCTGAAAGTGGGAATGTCATTGATGATTACTCCGCCGTATTTCAGATGGCCGGCAGCATAGGAGGCATTTTTTATACTGTCAGTGAATATACCTGCCTGAAGACCGTACTTCGTATCATTTGCCCGTTGAACAGCCTCTTTAAAGGAATCATATGAATTTACTGTCACAACCGGAGCAAAGATCTCTTCACATTCTATCTCCATTGAGTGGCATGTATCTGCAAGTATGGTCGGAGTGATTATCCGGCCTTCATATCCCCCGCCATAATACTGAACAGCACCATCCTCAATTGACTGAAGCATTATGTCCACTGCTCTTTCACATGCTTCATCAGAGATCACCGGCCCTGTAAAGGTCTCTTCATTCATCGGATCTCCGGTTTTGACCCTCTCAAAGTTATCCCTCAGTTTCTCCAGAAATTCTTCATATATGGAATTATGGACAAGCACCCTCTGAACAGAGATGCAGACCTGTCCGGCATTGAGGCATGCGCCAAAGGCAATTCTCTCTGCCGCATAATCAGAATCTGCATCACTGTGAACAATTACAGGAGCGTTTCCACCAAGTTCAAGGCCGATACGCTTCTTCCCGCAGACTGATTTTAAATGCCAGCCGACATCAGGACTGCCGGTAAAACTGAGATATGCAATTCTCTCATCCTTTGCCATAGATTCAGCAACGGAATTACAGCAGGGCAGGACATTTACTGCTCTTTTTGGGTACCCGGCCTTTATGATCAGTTCTCCTAAGAGAAGGGCTGAGAGTGGTGTCTTTGAAGCAGGTTTCAGAATAAACGGATTTCCGGCAGCGATTGCCGGGCCGATCTTATGGCAGGCAAGATTAAGCGGATAATTGAAAGGTGTTATTGCAAGTACTGTTCCGATGGAAAAACGCTTTATTATCCCCTCACACCCCTCTCCGGCAGGCGTTCTGTCAAGTGGAATCAGTTCCCCGTTTATCCTCACCGCCTCTTCGGCTGAGATTATTAACGTATCAACAGAGCGTGCCACCTCGGCCCTCGCAAGTGTTATCGTCTTGCCGCTCTCTTTCACCAGTATTTCTGCAAACTTTTCGCCATTATCCCCGACAAGTCCGGCAAGCCTCTCAAGAATCTCCTTTCTTCTGTGTGCCGGAAGATGTGCTGTCTCCTTAAAGGACTCAGCTGCCAGGATTATTGCTTCTTCTGCCTCTGCACAGCCGGCAAGATAAACTTTTGAGAATGATTCACCAGTATATGGATATATTATATCAATGATCTCCCCGCTCTCCTTCAACTCCCCGCCGATTATCATTTTGTATATCTCTCCCATACTGAGATGTTACTATTGCGGTTTTAAAATAAGTAATTGATCATGACGAAGATCTCTGGTAAAAAAAAGGTTTTTCCTCTGAACTGAAGGGAGATATACTGAAAAATCTCCGGAATACTGTACAAACTGAGAATAATACGGTTTACAGGCTGAGATTTAGGTTAATTCCCGGTATTAAGTCTTCCAAATATAAAACTGACTGCATAATATGCAGTGACAATCCCAAGAGCTGATGATATTATCGAAAGAACAGAATTTCCTGAATACTGATAAGCCCACGTACCGGCGAGATAACCAAAACATACCGCGGCAAAGAGTTTGGCAATTTCAATCCGGTCAGTTTTAAACATGGTAATATATTTCCGGATAACCTCTAAAAACCTTTGTGAATTTTGTAATATATATATTCTATATGCGTCATCTGTAAATTGATTTTAATTAACTAAGTTATCTTCGGCATCATTGAATTTAGGCTTAGATCAAATCATATAGTACTGATTTAATTATAAGAATTTACTAAATATTAATGATTATATGTTGCGCATGTCAAACCAAACCAACAATATCAATATAACTGATCTTATTCCGGCAGAAGAACTCCAGAAGATACAGAATAAATTTTCAGAACTTAACAATGTTGCATCAGTGATTATGGACCCCGAAGGAAGAATGATTACAGAACCCGTAAATTTTTGCAGGGTCTGTCAGATCATCAGAGATACTGAAATAGGGAGTCGTAACTGTGCAGAAGCTAACCATTGCCTTAGTGAAAATACGCTTAAATCTCTCAGGCCAACAGTGGAGAAGTGTCATAGATGTGGATTTATTGACGGAGCAGTTCCGATAGTTGTCAATGGCCGTTATATTGCAACTTGGGCTGTAGGGCAGACAAAGATAGAAGAACTGCCCGAAGAGGATATTAAAAAATATGCAGAGAAGATAGGTGCGGACCCTGATCTGTTATGGGACGAATACAAAAAAATACCCCTTAATGATGAGAAAACTTTTAAGAAAATAATTGAATTTCTGGCTATTTTTTCCGAAAAACTCTCAGAACTTGCATATGCCAGTCTGCTTGCAGATGAAGAGAACAAAAAACGTCTTGAAGCTGAGGGAGAGCTTAATTCAAGAGTGCATGAACTGGATGCAATAAACAGAAAATCAGCGGTTATGATCGAGGAAAACCCTGTGGCAATGCTGCTTACAGACAGCTCATATGCAATAACCGATCATAACCGGGCCTTTCTTGAGATGAGCGGATACTCACCGGAAGAACTGAAAAATATGAACCTTCTGGATATTCCACATAAAGTAATTGATAATTTCTCCCTTAAAGACCTTTTAGAAGATAAAAAAAAGAGGCGTGGAAATGTTGAACTGAATCTGCCAAAGTATTCCGGTGTTTTTGATTCATATGCACTACCACTCACAGACAGTGGAGGAAGAATTACAAACGTCCTCCTGGTATTTGTTGACATAACCGAAACATACAGAAGGGAAAAAGAGATTTTAAAACTCCAGAACCAGACCAATGCGATGATCGAGGAGAATCCACTCTCTGTGACAATCATCAGTCCGGAACTTAAGTTTTTAAGTGCCAATCCTGCTTTCTATGACCTTTCAGGATTTACTGAAGAAAAACTCACCAGTATGCACTGTCTTGATCTTGACATCACAAAGTTTGAGGGTGAGGGAGCAAAGCATGTAATTCACACGAAAAAGAGAGGAGAAGGATTTGTTGAGTGGAACCTGCCATCAGGGACAAAATATATTACCATCTACACGATTCCCTTCTTTGATGAAAATCACGATATAACCCATATGATGGGTGTCTATATTGATGAAACAGATAAATACCGCAAAGAGCTTGAAATCACTGAACTCCAGAACAAGACAAACACCATAATTGAGGAGAATCCCGCTGCAATTCTCTTAATGGACAAAAATTTCCGGACAGCATCCACCAACAGATCATGGCTTGAAATTACAGGATATTCAAGAGATAGAGTTCTTGGGATGAAGCTTTCTGAATATGACATATATGACAGAACAGGCAGCGGAGCATATGAGGCACTTGAAAGGAAGATGCAGGTTGATGGCTCACTATCGCTGAAATGTCCTGCCGGAAATAAAAGGCTTGAATATTATTATATCCCTCTCAAAGACGAAAACGGTGATGTTACTGATATACTTGCAGTATATTTTGATGTAACCGATGTAGCAGAGAAGATGAACCAGATAGAGACGATGATTGACCAGAACCCGCTTTCTGTTACAATAATCAGCCCGGAACTGCGTTTCACAAGTGCCAATCCTGCTTTTTATGCCCTTTCCGGATATACAACAGAAGAAGTTATCGGCAAACATATGCTTGACCTCGATATTACAAAATTTGAAGGTGAGGGGGCAAAGCATGTCATTCACACAAAGAAAAGGGGCGAAGCATTTGTTGAATGGAATCTGCCGGCAGGAACAAAATATGTCAGACTGTACACTATTCCTTTCTTTGACGAGCAGCATGAGATAACCCACATGATGGGTGTCTATATTGATGAAACTGAAAAATACCATAAAGAGCAGGAAATTACCGAACTCCAGAATAAAACAAATGCAATGATCGAAGAGAATCCTGCCGCAATTCTTCTTCTGAATAAAAATTTCCGGATAACATCAACAAACAAATCATGGCTTAACATTACAGGATTTACAAGAGATCAGATTCTCAGAATGAGGCTTTCTGACTATGACATCTCCGGAAGATCGGGTAAAAGTGCATCTGAAGCATTTTCAGGAAAAATACAGGTTGATGGTTCACTGTCACTAAAATGCCCTGCCGGAATTAAAAGGCTTGATTATTATTATATCCCGCTTAAAAATGAGAAGAGTGAGGTTACTGATATACTTGCAGTATATTTTGATGTAACCGATATGGCAGAGAAGATGAACCAGATAGAGACAATGATTGACCAGAATCCACTCTCTGTTACAATAATCAGCCCGGAACTACGTTTCACAAGTGCAAACCCTGCTTTTTATGCCCTTTCCGGATATACAACAGAAGAAGTTATCGGCAAACATATGCTTGACCTTGATATTACAAAATTTGAAGGTGAAGGGGCAAAGCACGTCATTCACACAAAGAAAAGGGGCGAAGCATTTGTTGAATGGAATCTGCCGGCAGGAACAAAACATGTCAGACTGTACACCATTCCTTTCTTTGATGAGAGGCATGAGATTACCCATATGATGGGAGTCTATGTCGATGAGACCGAAAAATACAATGCCAATAAGGCATTTATCCGGAGTGCAGGTGAGATCGAGAACAGTCTTGAGGCTCTTGCAGCAGGAGATCTCTCAAAGCCGGCCCAGAGATACGAAGGTGATCCTCTGGATAAAATTAAGGCTGATTACAATCAGGCGGTTGAAACCCTCAGTTCAATGTTAAAGGAGGTTATTGAGTCCACGGGCGGACTTGAAAGAATGATTCAGGATGTTGGCAACGGAGCAGACAACATCGCAATGCTTTCACAGAATGTCACAGAGAGTGCAGAAAATACCGGTGATGGAGTAAAAAAACAGATTTTGCAGCTTGAGAGTGTTCTGCACGATATAGATAACTTATCAACCTCAACAAATGATATTGCGGATCGTTCAAACGATGTATCGGATCTCACCGCCGGGGTCTCTGATGCAGGGGCTTCAGCTCTTAATCTTGGCAATGAAGCCACAGGCAAGATGAAGGCTGTGGAAGAGAACTCCGAACTTGCCATGAATGAGATCGGCAATCTGAATAAAGAGATACAGGAGATCTCAAATGTTGTAAGGATAATTACTGACATTGCAAACCAGACTAACCTGCTGGCACTTAATGCTGCAATTGAAGCTGCAAGGGCCGGAGAAGCCGGAAGGGGCTTTGCTGTTGTGGCAGCAGAGGTAAAAAATCTTGCAGGTGAATCAAAGGAGGCAGCGGGAGATATTGTCAAGATGATTGAGGGGATCACATCCGGAAGTAAGAGGACTTCGGAGTCTATGAAAAAGGTATATGATGAGATTATCTCAGGAATAATAAGTGTGAATCAGACGATTGATGCCCTTAATCATATGGTGGATGACGTTAACTCCGTAACCTCAAGTATGGATGAGATCTCCGGTGCAACTGCTGCACAGGCCTCTGCAACAGACAACGTGACAAAGAGTATTGATATTATCAGCACAATGATCATGGATGCTGACAGCAATATGGACAATCTTATTAAAATTGCCGGGGACAGCAGCGCTTCAGGTGAACAGATTGCCGGAAATTCCGAAGAAATGCGCAATATGATTCAAAAACTTAAAGAAAGGGTGGATGAATTTAAAATTTAAATTATTTTTTTATCTCACTCATTCTTCCGGAGATACCATCCGACAAGGCCGATTCCGGTAAGAATGGTAATTATCCCAAATCCGGGTGATGCCTGCTGTCCACCTCCGGACTGTCCGCCCTGCACAGGACTTAAGGAAACTGAAACTGATGATGTTTTGTCCTGTTCAACTTCGGTTGTACCCTCAGACTTACTGTAACCGTCAAGCATAAGGGTAATTTTATGGTTTCCGGTTGGGACATTGTTCAGAGTTAAGGGTGTTATGCCCTTGTAATTGTCGTCAAGATAGACATTTGCACCTGATGGTGTGGATGTCACTTCAACTGAACCTGTTACCGGCGCAGTAATCTGTGTCAGCACCTTTTCCACAGTTGAAGTTGTTCCGCCGTTGAAATACTGGGCTATCTCATAATCCCTGTATCCGGTTTTTTCTATTGAAATTTTATGGTTCCCAGGTGTTGTTGCAAGCGTCAGCGCTCCGGGCACTCCGGCATCATTGGTATAACCAACAAATGAACCGTCCAGGTACACCTCAGCTTCACCAGGGTGAGAGATCACTTTTATATGAACGATGTTTGGGTTTTCAATGCGCTGAAGAACTGCATGAACGGTTGTAACACCATTTGCATAAACATATTTTGTTATTGTCTGGTCAGTATAACCATTTGCTGTAAACCTTATCTGGTGGTTACCTACAGCAATATTCCTAAGTGTCACTGCCGTTCTTCCAACCCCGCTGCCGTCAAGATAGACATAGGCATTGTCCGGTTCGGAAGTTACCACAAGAGTACCGTAATTGTCAGGCTTTTGCAGTGTTACAGACCTTGTGATTGTCTGTCCGGCAGTGATAATTACATTTTCAGAGTGATCTTCATATCCTGATTTCGTAATCTTCAGCCCATGTGTGCCCGGGCTGAGTGAAAATGTAAGGGGAGTTGTTCCCTTGTAGGTTTTATCAATGTAAACCGACGCACCTGAAGGTGATGTGCTCACAGTAATCTGTCCTTCTGTCGGCCCTGAAGACTGAAGGGTTGCATAGACGTTTACAGTCTCTCCTGCTTTTGGAGGTGCCGGAAGGCTGTTTTTATATGTATTATAACCAGATTTTGAGATTGTGAACTGCTTATAGCTGTCAGTTCCGACTGTCACAGGAACACTTAAGGAGCCTCCCTGTATTTTCCCGACATATTTATTGTCGAAGATGACTTCCGCAGATTCAACATTGCAGCTCACCTTATACCATCCAACTCCGGGCGCAGGTGTTGCTGTTGGTGCTGGTGTTGGGGTTGCTGTAGCTGTTACAGTAGCGGTAGGGGTTGGCGTAGGTGTTGGGGTTGCTGTAGCCGTTACTGTAGCAGTAGGGGTTGGCGTAGGTGTTGGGGTTGCTGTAGCTGTTACAGTAGCGGTAGGGGTTGGCGTAGGTGTTGGGGTTGCTGTAGCTGTTACAGTAGCGGTAGGAGTTGGCGTGGGTGTCGGGGTTGCTGTTGCGGTAGGAGTTGGCGTAGGTGTTGGAATTACCTCAAGAGTCAGGGAAACTGCCTTATCTTCACCATTTCCAAGCGTGACTGTTTTGGATGCACTGTTATAGCCATCCATTGAGGCTGAAATCGTGTGCGAAACTCCGGATGAGAGTGCTGATTCAGTTACAGGAGAACTTCCTTTATTAATGCCATCAATTGAAACAGTTGCACCTGACGGTACGGTTGTGACAGTGACCGAACCTGTCTGTTCGGAAGTCGCATTGTCTGCCGCGGCTGCCGGACATAAGAGCAATCCTGGAAAAACCAGGATTATCATAAAACACGATATTATTTTAATCATAGATACCAGACCAGAATAGATATTTAACACTAAATTATCTTTCAAAACTATTTAACACTGCTGAAAAAGAAAAATTGAGGTGGAGGTTTATGATGAAATTATGAAATATTATTTCATAAATCCAGGCCTATTTGTTAAAAAATTCTCTGATTGAGGTATTTCAGATTGAATAATTCCGATAGACCGTAATTAATAGTAATAATTAATATTATTTAATACCTCTCATCAGGACAATAATTAATTCAGTAATGACCAAAGTTTTCTCTGCAAATTCTGGTTTTAATTGAAAAAACAGCAATTACAGCAGCAATTCCAAGCACAATTAAAGAGATCCATATATTTTCCGGAAAGTACCATGATGCAGAAAATGTCATTGCCATGGTGGCCAGTCCTTTAATTCCACCGATCCATACCATAGTCAACAGCAGAATAGTCCAGAGGCAGATAATTAAAAATGAAATTACCATATAATAACCATCTCCCGGCACAATATCAAAATTGATAAAAAATGAATAAATCATATTAAACAACGGTGAATTTACATGAAACATAGCAGCAAGCCAGATTCCACTGATAAATCCAGTTACAACTATATATTCACGTCCCATTATACGATGTAAATTGTTTCCCATCCATATCCCCAAAAATAAATAATCATAATACCTCATAAATATAACGCCTATCGTAGCTGCATATAGTATTGTAGGGTCAACTTACAGATAAACAGACAAGTACATAATATTCAATAAAATAATATCGGATTTTATTATTTTTGGATGTATGTAATATACAATATTATTAACTTAAGACACCAAAAGAAATGTTAAAATATTACAATATTATAATTGGATTATGAAATTTGATTGGGGATTGATCTTTATTTTAGTAGTATCGACGTTAATATGCGGCTGTCTTTCTGACAAATTAAACTTCTCCAATGATATGGAAGAACCAATAGATGAAGTCATAACACTTGATGAGGAGTATATTCAATCCTATTCCCTCACAGGAATCAAGGGGGCTGTCTTTGATATACAGATCGTAACAGATGGCGCACCTGTTGATCTGTGGATTTTTGACGATGAAAATTATATAAATTATGACAAATCATTTGAGGATGGCCTGAATTACAAATGGAAAGGTATATCGCACAAAATCATAAACAATAAAAAAATTTCATACAAACTTCCTGATACAGGAACATATTATTTGGTCATTGAAAATGCTTATTTTACAGAGGAAGGAGCGAATGCAGGGAGAAAAGTTAACTTGAGAGTGATAATAAACTAAAATTGCTGTGGTGTTATGCAGATGTCAGATTATTATACAACACTTGGAGTCTCTGTCAATGCAACGGATGAAGAGATCAAAACAGCTTTCAGAAAACTCGTTAAAATTTATCACCCGGATGTATCAAAAGCTCCCGGTTCTCATGAAAAATATATTGAAATTCAGGAGGCCTATGAAACACTCTCATGCCCGGATAAAAGAAGAGATTATGACAATAAACTGAAAAACGATAAAAATAATTCAGATAATGCCAGTAACAGGGATAAGAGAGCAGAATATAACCAGTCACACAATAACCAGCAGAGATCAGGATATGACTCCACCCGGACACATAAATCATCATATCATAAATCAGAAAACCATCAGCCATATATTAATGAAAAAGGAACAATTGATACCGCAATTGGATTTATCACCAACCCCTTAGAATCTTTCAAAAACCAAAAATATAACCATGACAGTGGATTTGGTTATTATCTTATGATGGTCATTTTATACTCTGCGGCCCTGATAGTAATCAATTTCTTCTTCATTGATATGGATTTTAGTTATTTCCTCTCCTACTACTCAAAAAGATTTTTAGGATTTTTCATAGGCGGATGTATAATTGCTTCCTGGCTGCATATATGGGTGAAGATATTCGGAGGCAAAAAAAACCTTAAAGAATCATTTAAGGTATTCTTCTATTCATGTACTCCTTTTCTTCTTGCAGGATGGACAATTCCGATATTTAACCACAGCATCGCAGTTCTGTTACTGATAATCCTTGCATTCTGGATACTTATATTATTTACTATAGGACTTAGGGAATACCACGAAATATCAACCATAAATGCAATATCTGCAGTATTTATTCCAATATTGGTAATAGTCCTGCCAATAGTCAGGCATTTTGATCTGCTCTATTCTCTGGGCATATACTAATCTGATTTTATAGGCATCTCACTAAATCCTGTGGGTAGTTATAATAAATTCCATAAAATCACTTATATTTTCAGCAGATTTGTGACGTATTTTTCAGTCAAATTCCAGATTTACGAGATATTTAACTTAATTTCTGATTCAATCCATCAAATGTTACCCACATAAAACAGCGAGGAGCCAGTGCGACATGTAAGCTATATTAGAGATTGCTAAACGCTATGCCATCCTTTCGGGATAATTCTACCATGACATGCATTCTTGGCAACGGGATTGTGTGAAGCTCATGGAACAATGTGATAAACTTCGGGAGCCTTACCTGGATAAATTGCTAGAATAAGGATGCTATGGAGAAGTGAAAACTGAATCATCATAAAGATCGTTACGCTGAACAAGTGAAAAGAAGGCTGATACGCTTGAGCCAATATGGCACGGAATTAGGTTTTCATGGCTTGGCTCACATGGAAACGAAAGGACAGAGAATTCCCGGTCTATAGATGGCTCCTAAGGCATCCATAATTATCTTTAATATGGAACATGGTAAACCCCATGAGTTCCTCCTTTGGAGGTAGGATATTCGTGAGAATATTCAATGGCTCAGGGGGCAGAGGAGGTAACAAAACGCAAAAGTCTGTCCATAATGGATAGGATAGGGACATATGTTCTAACCTGAAAAGGTGCTAACTTGTTACTGGTGCTTTACGGCAATAAGAGGAGGTATACCCATGAATGTACGATATTCAACGACACTAATTAGTGAGAAACGTACAGACCAGGATTACTCTAATCAATGGAGATCCATTGACTGGAAAGAAATTAAACATCAGGTTAATAGGCTACAGACCCGAATTGCAAAGGCAACACGTGAAAATAAATGGAATCTCGTCAAACGACTCCAGTATTTGCTGACTCATTCTCACTATGCAAAACTACTTGCAATAAAAATGGTCACGCAGAACAGGGGTGCTCGTACAGCGGGTATTGACGGTGAACGCTGGATGCGTCATTCTGATAAAATGAAGGCAGCATTAAGTCTAACCAGTAAAAAATACCACGCTAAACCACTAAAACGTATCTACATCCCAAAACCTGGTAAAGAAACAAAACGCCCTCTTTCCATTCCAACTATGTACGATAGAGCCATGCAGGCTCTTTATACACTTGCACTCCAGCCAGTTGCTGAAACTCGTGCTGATAAACGTTCATTTGGATTTAGATTATTTCGTTGCACCCTAGATTCCCGCCCATTCATAACGATGTGGGTGGTGTCACCCCCAGGTCCCGGTACAGCTGCTCCTGTTTATCGAGTATCTCACCCACTCTGAGAGATTTTCCTGGTTGTTCAAAACACTCGATGACATCCAGTTTGTCCAACATACCAGGCAATGTGTAATTCCTGAAAAGGTTATGATCCTGCATCTGCTTTTTGAGATAAGATAAGTAGATCAGTGCCACAAACTGCACAAACAGTTTCCCATCAAGGCTCTGTTCTGAAGAAACGAGTGTACGGCGCATATTCAGGCGTTCTTTGAGATTTCCAAAGGCCTTTTCAACCACATCTTTGTTGCGGTAGAGTTCAAGAGCAGTTACTGCATCCATCTTTTCATTGGTAATCAGAGCAAAAAACCCAAAATATCGCTTGGCTTTGATGACATTTTCATCAATAATCTGTGCCTTTGTTCCTCTCTTAGGTGTTGTTTTGGTAATGAAGTACTGCTTGTAAAGTTTAGCGTGTCCTGGAACACGCTCTCCTGACTCCAGTTCCTTTTTTAGTGCGATTAGCTTTCGGTCGAAGTTTTTCTCATCTTCGGCTGCCTGGTCAATATTGTAGAAATAGTGGATGTAAAGACGGCGTGATTCCTGAAGAGTATCTCCTTTGTAAGGACGCTCTTGTGTATAATTCCAGGTGGTCCGGACAGTCTGGTAATACAGTTCGTAATTCTCACTGTAACGTTCAAAGCTCCTAAAAGTGTCATAGACTGCATCAAGTTCTCCATAGACAAATTTCAGAGACATTCTGACACCTGCAAGGAACTTCACGTGATTCTTAAACAGGTTGTTGATATTGACCTCACTGTAAAAGCCCCGGTCAAGAACCAGTTTAACTCTTGAGTGATCAAGAATATCCAGCTCTTCAAGCAGGCGTGTAATGGTCTTTGAATCCGGGATATTACCTGCGAGTTTTCTGTAATAGAAAGGGAGATTGGACTCCTGTCCAAAGACCAGAGCAAGATTCAGCTGTGCCAGTTTGTCGTGCTCCTTGTTGCGACCATACTGTACCTGCCTGAGGGTTTCTGAATAGCTGGACAGAGATGTTGTATCATAAGCCCAGAATTCATTATCCATCCTTCTCTTTCCCTGAAGTCTGAAGAACTGTAGTTTATTTGCCTCGGTAATGCTGGAAAACAGTTCACTACTGCGTTGTGAGGTGATGTCTTTGCCATAAGGATGCTTATGTAGGAGTCCCCACTTCTCAAAACGGTATAGCGGAGTGCTGTCTTCAAGGATTAAATAGTACACAACGGATAAGATTTGCTCATATGTGTCGGGGAAACACTGTTTCAGATCCTGAATGAGACCTAATTTCTCACCAATAGCATCCAGTAGATATGTGGCTCCGTAGAATGAACGATGTGCTTCCTCAACCCTCTTTGTATTACGTTTCACAGGCGGATTACCTTCTTTTTTCTTCCTGTTGCGTCCATCAGTGGGGACTATTTTACCTGTCTCTTTGTCTACACGCCCAATAAGGGTACGTTTGGCACGTGACTGTTTCTTTTCCTTGTCCCAGTATGATACAGAGCGGTAAGCATAGGTTATCCCGGATCTTTTGTCTGTTTGGTGAACTATTGCGACCATGTAAACCCCTAATCGTTATGTGTATTATTTAACACATAACGATTATAAAACTATCGGTTTGATCTTGGGGAGTATTTTGGAATATTAAGAAAAATGTGGAGTTAGATTTCAGAGTGGGTTATGTGTTTCCGGGAATGCAGGTTGCACCCAAGATGCAGCACAATATGCATTCTTCTGTCTTCACCATCCAAAATCCGCCATGTGGATTCTGGAAGGAGATATTCAGGGGTGTTTTGATAATATCTCACATGAATGGCTGAAAATAAACGTACCTATGGAGAAATCGGTCTTAAATCAGTTTCTTAGGGCTGGATTTGTATTTGAGCGAAAGCTTTACTCAACAGATAAAGGTACACCGCAGGGAGGGATAATTTCGCCGATATTGGCTAATATAGCCTTAGATGGCATAGAAAAAATGCTTGATGATAATTTTCCAAATATGAAGGTTCACTTCATACGTTATGCAGATGATTTCCTTGTTACTGCCCCTACAAGGGACATTGCGGAAGAAATCTGTGGGCAAATTCAGATATTCATCGCTAAAAGAGGATTAAAACTTTCCAAATCAAAAACACTAATCACTCATATTGATGAAGGGTTTGATTTTTTGGGCTGGAATTTTCGGAAATATAACGGAAAACTTCTCATAAAACCCTCTCGAAATTCAATTAAGAAAATTATTGAAAAGATGAAAGAAATTATCCATAGGGGCGCTGCCTGGACGCAAGAAGATCTGATTATAAAGTTAAATCCTCTCATTACAGGATGGGCTAATTATCACCGTCACATTGTTGCGAAAAGGACATATCAAAAATTGGATTTTATCCTTTGGAACATGTTGTGGAGATGGGCAAAACGCAGACATCATAATAAGGGCAAAAGATGGATTGCACAACGATACTGGCATAAGGAAGGAGCTAGAAACTGGGTCTTCAAGTCAGAATCCGTCAATCTTAATTCATTTGCGGAAACCAAAATTAGGAGACACTCAATGGTAAAACTTGAAGCAAGTCCCTATCTGGATCAGGAATATTTCCACAACAGAACTGAAAAGATACGAAAACAAACACCTTGGATTCAAACAAAACTATCATATTTCACATGAAGCCGCCCTGAATTTGGGTTGTAAAGGGCTTGAGCGAAGTGCGGTGAAAATCGCACGCTTCGTTCTTAGAAGGGGACGCAGAAGTAATTCTGTGTCCCTATTCGACTATATTTGGATCTATCTATATAGTTAAGTACTTTTAAACATTGGAACATCAGATTTAGGATGTCTTAAAACTACTATGAAATATGCCGTTATGTACGGACACATAAGGGCGGATTAAAAGAAGGCCATGTATAGAAAAGCGCCGCGAAAATACGAAATCGGGCAGGGTTAAGAAGAGCCTAAATATAACTATATCGCCGGAGAATTATAAGTTCATTAAAGAAAACGGACTTAACACATCACGATTTAGTGATAATGCCTCAAATGAGCTTAAAAATAATACTAAAAATGAATTGGTCTTTATTTTAGAAAACAAAGAATATTTATGGGCCCGTTGAGATTCGAACTCAAGATCTTCGCCGTGTAAAGGCGACGTCATAACCAGCTAGACCACGAGCCCCGTAGTCATAAGACTTGCTCTATAAAGTATGCACTTGTTCTAATTAAATCATTTGATTTGTCTCTGCAATGACAGTTAAAAACTAAAAGTAAGAAGCAGAATAATCCTCAGAAAAGATAACTGCCGTATAGCAGATAAAAACTTAAAAAACGACATCATAAGTCGTGAATGTGTATAATATCGTCTTAAATATGATTAAAAACGCAAATTATGAGAATAACATTTATTTCCTCCAGATTGAGATCAAACAGATTATTACGTATGAAATATTAATCTGAAATATATGACTGGTAAATCAGCTATAAACTTCAAAGGTATTATCATTACAGCGCTGATAGTAACAGCGCTGATTTTTTCGGCAGGATGCACTGGAGAAGCACCGCCGGAACCGGAAAACCAGGTAATTCCCACTATAACAGAGGACATAACTCCGGCAGAATCAGTTTCACCAGAAGAAGAAAAAACTCCGGAAACAACAATAATAGGCGAAGAAGAATTTGTGGATTTCGTTGACAGGGCTGCCCAATTCGCCAATGAAAACGGAGAAGAGGTTGCATTTTCGGAATACAACAAAAAAGATGGAATATTCTCAAAAGGTGATCTTTATATCTATGCATATAACTTTGAAGGAATTCTTCTTGCGCACCCCTACCAGCCGGAGAAGATCGGCACTGACAGACTGGACTGGACCACTGCAAACGGACTTGAATTTGTTAGAGCTGCGATGGACACAGCCAAAAATGGCGAAGGATATATCATGTATATGTATCCTGCACCGGAGTCAGGAAGCATCAACGAGTCTGAATCATCCACATACATCCCGAAGATCGGTTATGTAAAAAAGGTGAATGATAATCTCTGGATCGGTTCAGGAATATATCTCAGGGATTACACCGACAGTAAAACCGGTGCTATGCCGGAAGAAATCATCAAAATGACAGACCTTGTTGAGGGAACAGTGGAATTTGCAGAAGAAAACGGTGATGAAGAGGCATTAAAGGAGATTGACCTAATCAATGGTCAGTTCACACAGGGAAACCTCTACGACTACGCCTATGACTACAACTGCACAATGCTCGCTCATCCGTACATGCCGGAAAAAATAGGCACAAACCTTAAGGAGTTCACAGGGCCGTATGGTGTAAAAGTAATCAGAGTATTAGCTGAAACTGCAAAAAACGGCGGAGGATATGTAGTCTTTGGATGGGAAAATCCGGAAAACAACAATAAACCGGAACTGAAACTCGGATATGTAAAACCTGTCAATGACAAATGGTGGGTCGGATCAGGCGTTTATCTCTCTGATCTCTACTGAACAGACTATAGCACCAAATACAAATTAACCAACAAAATTTTTTTCAGAATATCAGAATATAAATCCACAACCAAAACCATTGTTTGGTTATTGAAATCCGGGTGAGTAATTATATGAAGAAATCATTTGAACATCATTAGCAGACTCTTCCTCACTCAAAATACTCTCTTTCTGAATCCAGAGTAAAATCAGAGACCATATTTCCGCATACTCTCTCATCCACTGCTCCCGAATATCTGTAATTCCCAAACGGAATTTCCATTACAAAAAGGGCACCTGCCCCTTCATAGCCACACTCAGATATCCGGATGTCTGTAATATCAAGGATCTCTCTTATAAGGAAAAGACCATAGCCTGTATTACTCCCATATCCCCTTAAAAAGATCGTTTCCTTAATGTCGTCTGCAATCCCCGGCCCGTTATCACTGTAAACAAGCCTTCCACAGGAAGAACTTTCAGAAAATTCAAGATTGATTTCAGTTTTTCCACCCCCATAACGGATGCTGTTGTCAATGAGATTATAGAGAACTTTCTCAAGCATTGCATCGGCATAGATTTCAACACCTCTGATTTCAGTTTTTATACTGACATCTGAAAATACAGGCATTTCAGACAGGTGCAATACTATATTCCCAACATCCTGCCATGCAGGCTTTTCCATTCCGATATTACGGTAATCCCCTGAAAACTCAACCTGTCCATTGATCATCCCGGCAACCTTTAAACACTCCTTCAGGCCAAAGGAGATGAGATCATTATCACATTTCTCATCACCCATTAGTTCAAGATATCCCTTAAGAATACATAGTTGATTAGTTACATCATGCCCGGTAATACCAGATAAAAGATGCAGTTTGCGGTTTGCAGCCTCAAGCGAACGGTGATAATTTCTAAGTCTAGTTTCATCAATAATAACCCCGGAAATCTTGATTGCACCATTATTTTTATCATAATCAGTAATATCGCCAAGAATTCTTACACCAAGCACTTCCCCCGATTTTGAGAAAATCCGGCACCGGTGATCAATTCCACTGACCATCAAATCATTAAATTCTGAATATAGAGATCTGACCTCTTCAGCATCATCCTTATGGAACACTGAAGAGAAAAAAATATTAAAGTTATCTTCCGAAACGGACTCCCATCCGGTAATATCATTCCACTCTCCATAAAACAAAATTTTTCTCTCAGGAATATCATAATTCCAAAAAGAAATATTCCCCCCTTTTATTGCCAGATTAATGTGATCCTGCCTTTCCTTTAAGGCTATCTCAGACTTAAACCTGTTTTCCTCCACAAAAACCGCAGTACATAATATCTTAATAAGTTCCTTCTCATCATCCGTAAGACTAAAATCTACTGAATTTATTGCAAATAATGAACCTATGAGATTTCGACCCATAAAAACCGGTGAGATTATTAAGAAAAAACCTGATTTCAGTGATATTTTAAGAACAGTTTTCTGGGGACATTTCTCAGACAAAAAATAGCTTTCCGGAAATGCCACCAATATTTCATCTAATAAATCCTTCCCCTCAGGATTATATTCAGAAATTATCTCCGAAATACCGCCCTTACATTTAATGTAACCTGACATAAATGAACCGGTCACAAGTGCAACATTTCTTACAATAACAGAGATATTCCTATAATAATCAGGTGTAAAACCGGTAAACATCCGGTTAATTTCCTTCAACTTTGAGATTTTAGAGTATTTAGACGGCCTCAGATATTCCGGGGCCTTCATGCAGGTGATTATTCCTGCAAGATAGGCGGGATTTCCGATTTTAGATCTGAGAATTACCTTTCCACGGATTAGTATCCATTTCCATGAAGAATCATTACCTCTAACCCTGAAAAGGTGCTTGATATAGGTTTTCTCTCCATTAAAATGCATATTAAAAAATGCCTTAAGCCCTTCAAGATCAACCGGATTAACAATCTGGATTATATCCTTCATATTAAATGTATCTCTTCCGGATTTAAAGCCAAGCATTTCAGCGGAGACATCGTTCAGAAAAATTTTGCCATTTACACGATTCCATTCCCATACACCGTCCCGGCTCTCAGAGAATAGATCAGCCATAACTTCTCTGTATTTGTCTATATCAGATTCATTCGAATAAATTTTCATTCGTCACCCGGAATTTTCCAAAATAAAATTAATCAGATTAAATACATAATTAAGATAAACAAATTTTCGGAAGAGTTAAAAAATATTTGATTTTTATGGAACTACTTAAGTTTGTTCGGACTGTATGATGAACAGGTATCAGACAGACTGGTTAGATTTACTCCTTTCTTAAATTCAGTAGAATTTCTCTGGTTCAGTGACAGACCATGCCGGAATTCCGGCTGATAATCTTAAGGTTAATCTCCTCAAACTGTTTTCCTGCCCGGTCTGATTTCCGGACATAATAATCCGCCTTCCCTGTAAAGGGCCGGGGGTTCATTTCATTGGCATCCCATGTTGAAAATATGATAAACGGAGTATCGGAATCCCTTTTTCTGAACTCTTTTAAAAATTCAGAACCGTTCATATCAGGCATCTGGTATCCGGAGATTACAGCATCGAACTTATTCTCTTTAAGAATTTCAAGTGCTTCGATAGCCGATTTAGCGGTTTTGACATCATACTGTCCCATCTTCCTAAGAAATATCTGTCCAACCTGTAAAATTCCGGGTTCATTATCTACCATCATTATCTTCATCATAGCAACACCACCTACATTTAGCAACAACGTAAACAGATTAATGCTTACAATAGTAAAATGTTCTCGAAATTACTTTAACCTTTCGAAATAGTACAACAGATCTCCATTACTCGGATGAAGATCATACCCAGATATTAGAAAAATGGATAACAAATATGTAAAAAAAGAAAATTTATTCAGTTTTAGCCTTTGGCTCCTGTTGGGTTGAACAGTGGATGCCCCCGCCGCCGAAGTTGATTGGAATAGTATTCACCATTACAACTTTTCTGTCCGGAAACAGACTCTTTAAGGTCTCTTCAGCTATCCTGTCCTTCTCTTTTAAAGAATCAGGCATACCTATATTTTCCATGTAATACTTCTGTCCGAGCACAAGGTTGTTGGTAATAAGGAAATTACAGTAACTCTGTGCCGGGACTATATTAACCGGATCTCCGACAGGGAATGTTGTTCCGTCATATGACCTATAGAAGGTTGAAAGGCCGAAATATGCTTCATCTGTTGGATTTGCAGTGAAGTAGATCATGTCAGGAATCGGCATTCTTACAATTTTAAACGGGTTGCCGTCCTGATCGACAGAATTCTTAAGAATCTCATAATTGTCCTCCATTCTTCTCCGGTTCTCAGCTGCAATCGGATCTTTTGCCGCCTCCTCCACACTTACTTCTGCAAGAAGAATGGTATCCGGCGATACAAACCGGCAGTATTCATCCATATGATTATTTGCAGATGCACTCCTGTATGCTATTCCAACTCCACCAGGTCCCGGAAGGGAACCGCTGTCGTAGGGGTCATCCTCGACTGAGCCTTTCTTCAGCCAGATAATATTTGATACACCAAAAAGCCTTTTAAATTCACTTTCAATCTCTTCCCTTGCAACATTAGGATTTCTCTGGAATTCGCAGGCCTCAGTTACAAGCATTGTGCCTTTTCCATTGAACTCACGGTCTCCACCCTCGCTTGTAATCCTTGTCATAACACTTTCAACACCCAGGTATTTTGCGGCATCTCTGTCAATTCTCTCCATCATGAGGGACTGTGTGTCGGAAACCGGGAAATAACCCCAGCAGTTGAAGTTAAAATCATTTATTCTCTTCTCACCCTTATCATTTACAACGAAGATCGGCCCAAAATCCCGCCAGTAGAGCATAGTAAATTTCTGTTCATAAAATGAGATATTGTTCATCGGGACATTGTTCCCGTTTAGGACCTCTTCTACATGCTTCTTTTGGTCGTCATTCGGGACACATATAATTGTATGGACATTCTCCTGAAGTTCATTTACAATTTCAAGAAATACATCATCGGTGTAATAGCCGCTTATATATTCTTTCGTGAGCCATCCAATCCATACAGCGTCCTGGTCTTCAAATTCACCTGGAAAACGCCAGTTATCTATATTTTCCATCTGTATATTCTCCTCTGTACCGTTTGCAGATGCCGGTATCATTGTCATAAGTATGATTAAAATCACTGGAACTGCAGTCGGGCCATATCTTTTTATTATGCTGATCATAGCTACCGAAATGTTCTTTTATAATTCACATTATTAATAAATATTCATTGGATAATTCCATTATTTGTTTTTTTGAATGTGCAGTAAATATTTCCGGGAGTTATTCATATACAGAGAGATTCAGATATTATTATCTCCCGGAAACAGAATAATTAGGCTAAGAATAATTTTTGGAGACATATATGATCGGGACTGAAATAGAAGGCATCATAGCCCTGATACTTTTCCTGCTAATTATTGCAGTTGTATCAGGAATTCTATTCAGGAGAATTAAAATCCCTTATACTATCGGACTGTTTCTCATTGGACTTGGAATTTCGACTATATCGTCCGGTATTTCTGAAATTGAGCAGATCTTTGATTTTGTTCTCTCTCCGGAAGTTATACTCTTTCTTTTCCTGCCGCCTCTGGTCTTTGAGGCAGCTTACCATATCAACAAACGGCTTATGGCACGAAAGATTGTGCCAATACTGGTTCTTGCAATTCCTGGACTGATATTTTCAACATTAATTGTCGGATATATCATTGGTTTTATGACACCAGTTCCTATTGTATATGCCATGCTCTTTGGTGCACTTATCTCTGCAACTGATCCGGTATCAGTAATTGGGCTATTTAGGAATATGGGTGCACCGGCAGGACTTACAACAATCCTTGAGGGAGAGAGCCTGTTTAATGACGCTTCGGCAATTGTCACATTTAATATTGTTCTGGGCATTATAGCTGCCGGGACATTCAATATATCAACAATAATCTATGGAGCAGAAGGCATTATATGGAGTTTTTCCGGTGGAATTATAACCGGAATTATATCCGGTTTTCTTATTGGCGGTCTTATTGCCCTCTCGGAAAAAAGTGCTGTTGTATCTTCAGTAATTTCAGTGGTTACCGCCTATGCCTCTTACTTAATTGCAGAGTCTGTATTTCATGCTTCAGGCATAATTGCGGTTGTGACAGCCGGACTTATAGTCGGCAGGTTTACATCAGTATGGCTCAAGTCAGAAGACTCAAAAGAGATTTCTGAATTTCAGTATTTTTCTGCCTATCTTGTAAACAGTTTAATCTTTCTTTTGATGGGTATTACAACTGCAAACCTTCTTGTTAATTCCCAGATTGACCGTGAGCTATTAATACTTATTCCGGCAGGGATTATTGCTGTTTTTATCTCAAGGGCAGCGGTCATCTATATCTTTTCCGGAATTATGAATCTCTTTAAAGGTGAGGATTATATACCACTGAAATATCAGCATGCACTATTCTGGGGCGGCCTTCGTGGTGCGGTTGCAATTGCACTTGCACTTTCGATAAGTGAGGATATGCCGTTTAAGGATGAGATTGTTATTATGGCTGTGGGTGTTGTTCTCTTTACGATAATTGTTGACGGGATTACCACAAAACCACTTGCAAAAAAGCTTGGGCTTGACAGGCCAAGTAATCTTGCTGTATATGAATATTTCTCAACTGTTATTCATGCCAAAAAAGAGGGCCTTACGGCACTTGACAGCCTTTTGAAAAACAGAAGGATCGACCGTGGCATTGCAGATAAAATAAGAGCCGATTATGAAGATGAGATAAAAGAGGCGATGGCAGAACTTAAAGATCTCTTCTCTGAAGTAAGGTCTGAAGAGAATAAATTAAAAAAACTCCTATGGATCCGGCTGATTATGGTTGAAAGGAGTATTTATGAGGAAATTTATGGTTATGGTTATATTTCCGAAGTTGTTCTGGATGAGCTTAGATATTATATAAATATGAAACTGGATGAGGTCTCTGCCGGAACTGTGCCCCCGCATGAGCTTATTCAGTCAGATTCTATAGAGTACAGTATTTTTATAACTCCGGCGTGGTGGATTTCTGCCCTGTTTAACAGGTTTAAATTTGCAAAAAATCTCAGAAAGTTTGCACTGACAACTGAGTACCAAAAGCAGATTGCAATGATCTCATCAGCAAGGCAGATGGAGTTTTCAGTTGATATGATCACTGCTGAATTCGGATTTCCGGATGAGATTATCCTGGAGGCAAAAGATGAATTCAGAAAAATTTCCGGGAGGGCTGAGAAGATAATTGAGGATATGGCAATGAGGTATCCTGAACTTTCAGAGGATATCGAGGATTATTACCTGCGCCTCAGCCTACTCATTCAGGATGAGGATTATTATGAGGAGATGAAGAACAAGGGCCTTATCTTCCCGAATGTATATGAAGATCTCTTAAAGAGGGTTGATAAGGAGAGAAAAAATCTTGAAGATCATATCTTTAAGATTGTCTGAACTTTGGTGGTTTAGCCGGATTTTTCCGGGATTTTTAATTGTCTCATATGAGATGAAACAGAGCATAATTAATTTATCTTAAATTCCGGATGTAACAACCAGTTCACCAGCAATAATAGTTATATCTGAAAATCAGACAATAATTTCCTAAGATTAATAAATATCAGTTAAAGACAATCAACAGAAAAAAAATTCCAGAATGAATGTCAGTAACAGACCAAGTGTGAAGGTAATTACTATTATCAGAATCATCCACAATAACAGTTCACCTACACCTCCGGGTATCTGTCTGAGATCATATTCCGGCATATAACATTATTCTTAAAATTCCATAGCTGAACAATTTCCCTGAAATGCTCACTTTCCGCCTGTATTAATATTTATTGTGTATATTATCCTCATATAGTCTCTCATTTTTCATCAGTATCAATAATAGCAACAGCCTCATCCGGTTCATGATTATTGGCTTCTTTAGTATCCCCAAAGATTCCGGCACTCCTGCTCACACTAAAATCCTGTACAGCTTCAACAGTAAAACTCCCCTCAGCCTTCCTCTCAGCAGTTCCGGACCTCTCCTTTGCAACCTGCAGCAGCACTGAAACTGTATGAACGCCGGGGCGTTTTCCGGCAATGCTTACAGCATACCTGCCGGGGTCAGTAAAATGATCCACAGGAGTGTCATCAACATATACAGTGCAGACAAAACCACGGTAAGGGCCGCCTTTCACATCTGTAATTATCTCCGCACGGGCAGACATATCATCCTCTTTAAATGATCCCGGAAGATGCAGGGTTATCTCCGGCTTAACCCTTCTCCTTATAAAATCCTTAGATACAAACCACCCGACAAGCAGAATGATAAGAACCGGCAGACCATACAGCACATTATTGTTAAGATTCGGACTGATGTCAAGCGGATTTTTAACTCCATCACCATCGACATCATAAGCACTTAAAATTGCAGCCTCTGCATAACCAATAGCACTACCGGAGTCTCCGGAGTTATAACTATACCTCGCTTTTTCAAGAAGTTTTTCTGCATTATCCGGCCTGTAGGCAAGGTTTAAAGAGACAGCTATCTCAGCCTCCTCTATCGCCTGAGGCACCATAGAAACAAGAGAATATGAAAAAGATGCCCCAAGAGCTCCGACATCCACCTCCTCCTCAACACTCTCATACCCAAACTTCTCAATAAGAATTGTATGCACCCCCTGATTTACAGAAATGTCAGCCGGAGTAATGCCTGACAAAACCCCGTCAATAAAAATATCTGCGCCCTCAGGTGATGTGACAACCGAAATACTGACCTTAGAGAGCGTAAGCTCTGCTTTCACCTCAGAAATCTTTCCGGCTGAGACATCAACCCTGCCGGTCCAGTCGTCATAACCCGTCTTCCGGACTATAACATCATAAGTTCCGGGTTCAGCGTCATCAAGCTCAAGCCTTGTATTTCCCTTAAATTCACCGTCAAGATATATCCCTGCATTAGTCGGTTCAGACTCAAAAGTAATCCTTCCGGTAGTCGGGATCGGCTCAAAATTATGAATAAGGGACTGTGACATATCCTCATTAATCCAGACAGTCTCAGAATAATCTGAGTAATTGTCAAGCGTCAGGAGAACAGTATGTGCACCGGCAGGGACATTATTTATAACCACATTTGACCTGCCGGAATACTCACCATCAATAAAAACCGCTGCACCCTCAGGTTTTGTCAGAACCGAGAAGGCATCACCGACAACCGGCTCCATATTATGACTGATATAGGAGATCTCACCCTCCCTCACCTCAAATATATCCTCCCATGTCCGGTACCCGGTCATCTCAAGCCGGACATAGTGAATGCCCGGAAAGACATCCTCAATCACTGCATTGGTCTGCCGGCCGATATCCTCATCATTCAGATAAATATCTGCACCCTGCGGATAGGAGGTGACAGAGATTGTCCCTTTTGTAGCCTGGGCAGAGGCAGGAAGAGCCAGCACTGAAAATAACAGCAGCAGTAACAGAATTATCCCCAGTGCAGGATTAATTTTCATAAGATATAACCCGTCTGTCCGCACAGACAAAAATGCTAAACCTTTTTGTCCGTCCCAAAGACTTCGTCAGAAAAAAGCCGGTATATTCCGGAATCAGCAATAAACACCTCAGCAGAATTATCTGACATTAAAACCGGAGTGCCCTTATAATCCCAGGTAAGCCCGGACTCATTATATCTCATCAGGCGGTATGACTTGTCAGGATTATACTCCGCAGTATTATTGACAACTACATTCTGTGGCCCGGAGACCATAATATCATAAGCACTGCCAAATCCCAAAAGACCCTCCGGCACATTGCCCGGTGGTGTGCTCAGACGGGTAATTATTGCCGTCCTCTCCTCCGGAGTAATAGTTGCAGAAGGGGTAATTGTCACAATTACCGGTGGTTTTGCACCGGAAAAACCTGGATTAATCACAAAAAAAAAGAGCAGACCTCCCAGAAGTATTACAAGTATTCCGATAACTGCCAGCAGGCGAATCCGGCCTTTCTTCTTCTCCATATGCTTTTCGTACTCAAGATTAAGACTCTCCCTGTCGAGATCATTGATCTTCCACTTACCATACTCCGATTCCGCAGGTGCTTTAAACTCCCCTTTTGCCTGCGGTTCATAAGCAGAGGATGAAAAGTCCGCCGGAGAGCCGTTAACACCAATATTTTCATCTGCCAGAAATCTATCAAAAATTCCGGATTTATCCTTCGGAAATTTGCTGCTGCCCTTAAATTCCGAAATAATCCTCCCCACCAGTTCACTACGTGAAGTTATCCCTGACAGTTTTCTCCTGACAACCGGACTCTGGACAAAAGTGCCCATACTCCTGTACAGCCTGCCAGTCTCAGAACTCTCAGTCCTTTCTTTTTTAAGGTCAATATCAACCCTTCCGGAATACTTCTCTGCTACATTCAGATCAGCCCCTCTAAAGGTCATCTTCGATACCACCATAGTAAAACCTGCCGGCAGATATGAATGAAGCTTCTCTGCAACGGCAACAACAAAGTCAACAGACTTTGAGAGGTTATCTGAGACACATACAGTGTCCTTCCCAAGAACAAGCCGCCCAACTGTATAATCAGCAGCATCCGGACCCAAAAGTCCGGTTATCACTGTACTGTGCCGATTATCAAAGAAATCATTGTCAGATGCAAGATCCCGGACCACATAATCAATCTGCGACAGCTTATCCTGCACACGGGTATAAAATCCGTGAATATAGGAGAGGTTAATTCCGGGCAGAAGGCCGCCTCTAAGTCCGGTCTTTTCGAGATATATGAAAGTATCCGGCCTTCTGCCCTTCTTCTGTACATTTACAGCCGTTCCAAGCAGCAGTTCCCCGTTTTTTGTGCTGATATACAGAGATGCCGTGCTCTCGTCAAGCCTCTCGGCAAGATGTACCGCATATTCGTCATGCAGGGTTCCTGCAACAGTAATGCCGTCTGTTGTGAATATCCCATATGAATCATACATATTTACAGATCACCATGAAACCAGAGGCTAAGAGCCAAATTTGAATATCTCAGAAAATCTCCACGGTGTAATTGCCATTGGTGCTATCTCCTCCTCTTCCCCATCTTCAGTAGGAAACGGCTCTGCCGTTGCATCCACAGAAACGGCGATAAAATACATAGAGATGTCATTCATCATATTCACAAGATTTTTAAAGACCTTATTTGCACTGAGAATTTCAAAGATATTCTCTTCAATGGCCTGTGCCTCCCTTGATCTGTCAGGAATATCTGACAGTTTTCCGGCACTCATAGAATGGATGAGGTTCTTAATCTCCTTATTCTTCCAGAATACAAGATCAGTCTTAGTAACCGCAAGTGCATACTTCTTGTCCGGCCTGAGAAACCCGAAGTAATTTCTGCCCTCAAGATCAATTAAAGTCTTCATATATCCACCAAACTCCCTTGCAAGCTGAGCATGGCCCTTTCTGTCATCAGTAATTTTTTCGCCGTCTATCAGAAAGATAACCTTTCCCGCCTTTAAAAAATTGCCATACATTGTGGCAATAATGACACTCTTTGTAAACTCCGGGTCTAAAAGCTCCTCAGAATGATGCAGTTTAATATTCCTGACAAAATCAATAGTCCCGGCATTCTTCCGGATGTCAGCCCTTGCAATCCTGAGCCTGTCACTCAGGAGTGCAACCGCCTTTTTGAAATTTATCTCATTGAGTTCATCATAATACTCACCGGCATAATCAACAACAGTCCACTTAATAGGAATTATGCCATATTTTTTACCTGTAAGCTGGTACATCACCATCTGGTAACGGTATGTCCTTGAGAGTATCTTTCCGTCAAGAACATTTGCATACAGGCTGGAGATCATCAGTTCATCCCCCTCATCGTTTGGATCACCAGTAAGGACAACACCTTCATTGGAATGCCCCCTGTCGAAATTTTCGGATATATAATCCCACAGTCCAAGGACAAAATATGTCTTGCCCGATGACCTTGGCCCGAATATAAATATCTCAGATGCCCTGACACCGATTGTTATCTTAATCGCAAGCCAGTATAAAATCAGGGAGAGAACAATTCCAATACCATAAAAGAAGATGTTCTGCGCAGCATATGCAGAGTCCACAGCCGTGTCAGAAGGCATTGCAGTGGCATACATCTCATATGCTAAAAAACCGACAATAATTGCAAAGAATACTGTAAATAAAACCCGTGCAAATTTTGCAAGATTGTCATAATGATTTGTCATAACCGCCCTGATGACAAATACAGCACCGCAGATAATTCCGGCTGAAAAAGCAAGCATCAGAAGGTATACATCAGCCCACGGGGTCAGTTGAACATAAAATGCCGGAATGCCTGCAAAAATTCCGGCATAGATGACCCCGTTTATTCTGGAATCCTCATTGAAGAGCATTCCAACGGCGACTGCGAAAAAAAGCCCGCATAAAAACTCAACAAAGACTGTCAGCTCAGAAGGGGTTGGATGCAGCTTGAATACCGGAGCAATGGTCATAAAGATATATGCAACAATAATGCTGATTGGCAGACCTAAAAGAAGATAGATTTTTCTTCTCTTACTGTTTATTATCATTCACCGGCTGCCTCTTTGATGTCCTTGACGGAATATAAATCCATTATCCTCTTTTTTGCCTCATCAATCTCTGTCTTGCCGCCGGACTCAAGATCTGCGATCTCTGCTGCATCTGTTAACAGCAGGGTCTTTTCACGGGAGATATACTTACCCTGATGGAGATAAAGGGCATGGTGAAGGATGTTATTCCTGTTCTTATCGTACTTCTCCCAGTACCCTCCACCGGTTGTAAGCGGCGAGATATTTTCAAGAAAACCTGCGGCTGCGAAGAATGTGAGTGAGATCTCCCAAGGCTTTGTATAATTGTGGGAATTTACCTTTGCACTGTCAAAACCTTTAAGATCAAGTGATTTAACAAGGTAACGCCTGAAATCACTCCCTTTATTTTCGGTAAGCTGTGACAGCCATCGTGACGGAGATGACACCACAAGAGCAGACTTGTCAAAGCTCCATCTCTCAGTGCCGGCACTTCCGTATCCAATAGATATATTATTGATACCAAGTTTATGTGCGTCAACAAGCTCTTTGTACTTCCACTGAACAATGTTGTACAGTTTCTCTATCTCAGATTTACCCTCTTCATCATAGTCCAGAACAGAGAGATCTGAGTCATCATTTAAGAGCGAGAGAATATTCGGGTTTATCTCACCAAACCACGTCCTGTACATTCCTTCAATCGTTTTATTCCCACTCCTTCTCTTCTCATCTATTGCCCGGAGTCCGGACTCATATGACTCAGTCTCAGCATTGTACTTTTTTCTCGCCTCAAAGGTTGAACTGACAAGATCGTCAGTCTTTTGAAGGAATTCAACCTCCTGCTGCATAACTTTCTGCGACTGGATCAACACATCAATCTCAGTATTAAGATTTCCCCTCTTTGAGGAGTAGCCTTCACGCATGTTTATAATGTCAGTCAGACTCTCCCTGACACCAGTTATTATTGATGCAGTGTCCCTTCCGGAAAAAGAGTTGATAAGCATGGCCTTCTCATCCGATTCAAGATTGAACTGTGAGACGAGCGGGCCTATTGTTGCCTCTCTTAACGAACCAAGCCTGGAATCAAACTCCCGTGTCAGGAATTTATCCTGAACAAATACCTCAAACGGATCACGTATGGATATCTTTCCGGGATGCATCTGTGATATTTTTCTGATTCTCTCCTCTTTTGTCTGTTTCTCGCTCCGGAATATCTCCGGGTTGAGCTTTCTGCCCAAAATTCCGTCTGCGAAACCCTGCTTCTTAGCAACCCTGAGCATGTAGTCGTTGTAGAAGTAAAGGGATACTGACTCCGCGAGGTCTTTCAGGTACGAGAAATCTGCTGAGGTTGCTCCCTCAAGATTCTCGATATCACCCTGGAGATCCCCAAGCGGCAGTGATGAGAGCCATACGTCACGTTTTATCGGCTTTGCCTTCTTTTTTCCGGACTGGTTAAGCTTCTCCTTCAAGACAAAGAGCAGTGCAGAGAACTTATCCAGAAACGCCCTCTCAAGATCTTCGACCGAGTCCGATCCTGCTGCACCATGTCCAAGTGCAATATAGTCCTCAACTGGTTTTGCAAGTGCACTGACCTCAGACTTTATCTGGTCAAGTACACTGCTCTCCTCTTTTTTAATCTCCTCAAGCTCAATACGTCTCTTTCTTACCTTTGCATCGGCCTCGCTGATCTCAGCCTTAAGTCCGGACTGTCGCGATGAGAGATCACCTGAAATTTTTCCAAAGTTCTCCTCACCCCTGACAATATTTAACAGGGCCATTCTTGCCGATTTTTCATTTACAGAGAGTATCTTCTTCTCAAGGTGTGACATCTCCTCTAAAAACAGCAGATTCTTCTTTATGACTTCATAAAGCTCCTGATCTTTGGCATTTTCATGCGGTTTGCTCTCATTTTCAAGAGATTTTTTAAGCCTTGATACATATTCGGTCAGTTTGTCAAAGTCCTTTAATGAAGAGACATCTTTTAACTCTTCAGGCATATTATTGGTAACCGCAGATTCGATTATGGACTGGGTCTTAAAGTTTAACAGGTCAGTTATATCATTCTCCCAGCTCTTCTTTATCCTCTCAATCTCTTTTTTATAGAGGTTTACATCATCGTGGGTAATTTCTGTGTCAGTCTTTGAAAATTCACCCGGGTAGAGGTTTTCACCAGTGGTGATGAAATCCGAGACCTCTTTTAATATTTTTGACCTGTTCTGTGAAATGCCGCCAAGGTTTTCTATTACGTCCTCAAAGCCTTTCTTTAGTGACCGGAGGTTTTCAACCGGATATTCAATCACATGTGAATCTGCAAATATGAAACCCGAATAATCTTTTTTTGCGTCCACGATTGCGGATATATCTGCTGTCGGGAGATAAAAGGAGTTTATGAAGAGGTATGGGAATGCAGAGTCAAATTCGACAACCTCCTGCTTTCTGTCTCCTCCGTCAACATATCCTGTGGGGCTTAGTGATGAGACGATTATGTAGTTAAAGAGTTTGTCCTCTTTCATATTGAGATATTCAATCTCAGACAGTGCAATTGCGGCGTTTAACTGCTCTTTTTCGCCTTCGCTTGCTGCCGGAAGGATGACAAAGAGCCAGATCTTGGACTCCTGCCCGCGTTTCTCTTTGATGTAGCGGGCGAGATCTATAAACATGCCTGAGCCTGTTCCCCCCCCAAGGCCGACAATTATTGCAACAGGCCCGTGTCCCTGAAATGAGGGGAACTGCTCTCCGCCCTGTGTTATGGCCTTGTAAAATACCGCTTTTGATATGGCACGCCTTCTGTGCACCCCACCGCCGAAGTCATCAACAATATTTTTGTCAATTTTTTTGAGCATCTGGTAGTCAAACCCGTATTCAGGATCATTCATCCACCAGACATCAACAAGAGGCTTTTCACGCCGTCTCTTCATCTGCTCTGCAATATCCCTTGATGTCAGGGATGAAACTCTCTCGACATTGGCAAGGTCAGGCAGGTGATAATGGAAACTCTTTACGCTCCCGCCCATCTGATTGTTTGTCCTCTGGATATCCCCAAGCCTTGACATGACAGCTTCAGATCGCTTTATATCATCCTTTCTCTGGTTTGAGTCTGTATCTATTGTATATAATGAGAGGCGCTTACCGTCAGTCAGATAGTGCTTTAAAAACCATTCGTGGTCATAAAGGTTTGATATAAGCTTTTTCCCGCACCCACCGATTGCAACAACAGTCAGTTCGTCCGGCATCTGGAAAGGTTTTCCCTCAATTATTTCATCATGAGCCATTAATCAGTTCTCCTTGTATTCTTTCTGAAAGTCCTGCATATTCTTCGCTCTGATCTGTCCGAATATTATTCCGGCTCCCAGACCGATTATGAGCATTAAAACCCCAATCAAAACTGCGGTTGTAAACGGCAGGGTTGCCTCTTTTGGAGATTTTGCATATTTTAAGAGACCTTTTGCCTCATCTCTCAGACCTCTTGAGTAGAGATCATCTATGATTTCACGCATCTCCGGATCTGTTACTGCATTGAGCTGTGCCATGAACTGCTCGTCATCAGGTATTGTAATGGAAAATGTCTTTGTTGTGCCTGTTCCTATAATATCGCGGTTTTCATCAAGCGCCTGTATGTGGTAGTAGATATAACCTGTCGTCTGCGTAATTCTTCTTGTTACAACAACGCCGTCCACAATCTCTACAGATGTCAGAACCGGAACTCTGCCATATACAGTTACAGTAATCTTATCCGGAAATCCGCTTTCGGCTGTAAGCTCTACATTGTGATCATTTAAGGATTCTTCTCCGCCTGAGATGTTAAATTCGCCCTCTGCAAACTGCCAGAGGTCTTTTTCAGGGACAGGGATCAGGTCAGTATCCATCTCAATGATCTCTGCCTGCTTTGGAATGCCGCTCACTTCAATTGTATATTGTATAAGTCCTCCTTCATTCTGTGATTCAGCGAGGTTTCCATCCCCTAACTCCACAATTACAGCTGATGCCGGGAGACATAAGAGCAGTAATGAAACAATTAGTGCAAGTGAAATAAATATTGACGATCTGTACCTTATATGCATGATGAGAAGATTTATTTTATAACAATTAAATATTTCTCAATGACAGTGGTTTAGCAGGAGATTATTCAGGTTGTAATTACTGTCCGGAATGATAAAAAAAACAGAAAAGATCTCTCCGGTTGCCGCCCCATCTGAAGAAAACATCATATCAAATGTAAATAAGAATTAAGACCAAAAATCCGGAAAAAAACGTCAGAAAACCGGCAGCCTGCATCAGCACATATAATTTTTCAGGATTTATCTTCATCTTCACCCCCGTCCCCACTTTCCGCCTCCGGCAAGCACAGACTTTGCCCTTTTCCTTCTGAATAAGTCCTCCCTCTCAAGCTCCTCAAGATAGCTTTCAATATATTCGGAGGTTGCATTCAGTGAGGGTATAAGCACATTCTCAAGAGCATTAACCCTGCGCCGTGTCTTTTTGATCTCGCTTTCAAGGGAGTGCATGACACCTTCCGCCTCCGCAAGTCGTATAAGGGCAATGGTCAGCTTCTCAAACTCAGTTCCGGCACAATCCACATATGCAGTGGTTCCTGAGAGTGTATAGCCCGGAATCAGGGACTCCCTCAGCTTATCCGGAATCACAATATCCGGCACCCTTCTGCCCATAATATTCCGGGTCTGCATCTCTATATCTGCCATCCCGTCAGTTGTTTTTGCAACTGCTGACAGATTGCGCCACCCTATACTCATGCCTGCACGGGTTAAGGCCGGATATGCAGTATGCACATGGTCATCAACTGACCTGGCAAGTGCAGCATGCTCTTTTTTCATACGCATCATCTCGCCGGTCATGGCATCAAGTTTATCCTGCAAAAGCTCCCTGCCCCGCTCTGAAAGGACAATCCTCTTCCTTATCTTCTGAAGCTCAATCCTTGTCGGCCTGACACCCCTTATGACCCGTGCCTTCATTCCTTCATGCTCCGTTCTTCCGGTAATATTTCTCTATGTATTTTTCATCTATACGCTTGAGTTCCTCTTTTGGAAATACTGACAGCAGGCTCCATGAGAGATCAAGCGTCTCTTCTATGCTTCTCCCCTCATTATGCCTCTGCCTGACAAATTCATCTTCAAAACGATCTGCAAATGAGAGATAAAGCCTGTCCACAGGTGTCAGGCTCTCATCCCCTATAACTGCAACAAGGTTCTGAAGCCTCCGACCCCTGGCATATGACGCGTACAACTGATTGTTTAACGCAGAATGATCCCCGCGTGTCTTGCCCTCTCCGATACCACCTTTCATCAGGCGTGACAGACAGGGCAGGACATCTATCGGGGGATAAATCCCTTTCCTGTGCAGCTCACGGGAGAGTACAATCTGCCCTTCAGTGATATAGCCGGTAAGATCAGGTACAGGATGGGTTATATCGTCATCCGGCATGGTAAGGATTGGTAGCTGGGTAATTGAGCCATTTTTCCCCTTGATTCTTCCGGCACGCTCATATATGGAGGCGAGATCAGTGTACATATAACCCGGATAACCCCGGCGGGCCGGAACCTCCTCCCTTGCAGCCGAGACCTCACGAAGTGCCTCACAATAGCTTGTGATATCCTGAAGAATCACCAGAACATGCATCCCCTCATGGAAGGCAAGATACTCAGCCGCAGTCAGTGCAAGCCTTGGCGTAATTATTCTCTCAATTGCCGGATCATCTGCATGGTTGACGAAAAGAACGGAATGTTCAAGAGCACCTGTCCGTCTGAACTCCTGCTCAAAGTAATGTGCCTCCTCATAGGTAATGCCCATGGCACCAAAGACCAGTGCGAAATCCTCCTCTTCACCAAGCACACGGGCCTGCCTTGCGATCTGTGCAGCAAGCTGCGAATGAGGCATTCCTGAACCTGAAAAAATCGGAAGCTTCTGCCCCCTCACAAGTGTATCCATACCATCCATTGCAGATATTCCGGTTTCGATAAAATCTTCGGGGTACTCCCGGGCAAAGGGATTAATAGAATAGCCGGAGATATCCATGACCATATCGGGAATTACATCTCCACCCCCGTCTATCGGCTCACCCTGGCCGCTCAGCACCCGTCCGAGCATCTCACGCGAGACACCGATCTTCATAGGCGAACCTGTAAACCTGACTGAAGTTATATCTGTATCAAGATCACTTGTGCCTCCAAAGACCTGCACAATTGCAAGGCCCCTCCTTGTCTCAAGGACCTCCCCTTTCTGTATTGTGCCATCCGGAAACCTGACCTCAACAAGCTCACCATAATCTGCATCATCAATACCCTCCACTGCAATCAGTGGCCCTTCAACCCTTACTACCGAAGAGAACTCCCTTCCATGCTTCACCATTATACACCATCCCCGTTGAGATCTTCAATCCCTGTCTTCAGAGAATGTATAATTTCATTGCAGACAGAAAGTATCTCATCATCAGGCCTGCTTCCAAGACGGGTGAAACTCTGCAAAGCCGGAAGTGCTGCGATCTCAGATGTCAGAACACCTCTCTTTACAGCATCTCCGGCAAGTCTGTAAAAGCCTGTAATAGTCTTCATCATGGCATTCTGCTTAAATGGTGCGCAGTAGCGATCATCTTTATCTGTTGCATACTGCACAAGGAAAGAGTCCCTGATTATCCCTGCCGTCAGCAGTATAAGTCGATCACCCTCCGGGAGCACATCAGGTCCTACAAGCTGAACAATCTCCTCAAGTTCGCTCTCCTTTTGCAGCAGGCTCATCATCTCCTGCCTCATTTCAGCCCAGCCCCCTCCTGCCTTCTCCTCCCACCAGGAAGATACCAGATCAGTATAAAGAGAGTACGAGAGAAGCCAGTTTACAGCCGGAAAATGCCGTTCATGGGCAAGCTCTGCATCCAAAGCCCAGAAAACCCTGACAATCCTAAGAGTATTCTGGGTTACAGGCTCTGAAAAATCTCCCCCCGGAGGCGAGACCGCCCCTATGACCGAAATTGAGCCTGTACTCTCACTGCTTCCAAGAACCCTTGCCCTTCCGGCACGTTCATAGAAATCCGCAAGACGTGAAGCAAGATATGCCGGATAGCCCTGTTCTCCAGGCATCTCCTCAAGTCTTCCTGAGATCTCTCTCATTGCCTCTGCCCAGCGTGAGGTTGAATCTGCCATTAATGCGACATTATAACCCATGTCACGGTAATATTCCGCAATAGTGATTCCGGTATAGACACTCGCCTCCCTTGCAGCGACAGGCATATTGCTGGTGTTTGCAATCAGGACAGTTCTCCTCATAAGCGGTTCATGAGTCTTTGGATCTTCAAGCCTCGGAAATTCACGCAGCACATCGGCCATTTCATTGCCACGCTCCCCGCAGCCGACATAGACGATGACATCAGCATCCGACCATTTGGCAAGCTGGTGCTGCACTACAGTTTTACCGGCTCCAAATGGGCCGGGAACAGCTGATGTGCCGCCTTTTGCAATCGGAAAGAGTGTATCTATAACCCTCTGGCCTGTAATGAGCGGCTCAACCGGGTCAAGCTTCTTCCCGATTGGCCTTGCCTTTCTGACCGGCCAGTGCCTGACCATAGTTACAACCTTCTCACCGTCTTTTGTCCTGATTACAGCTACAGGCTCTTCTATTGTATATCGTCCGGGGGGTGCTGCCCGGATAACTTCGCCCTCTGTTCCTGCGGGGACTAAGATCCTGTGCAGGATATTTCCTTCGGGGACAGTTCCAAGAATATCTCCCTCTGATACCCTGCTTCCGGCAGTGATTTCCGGAGAATAATCCCAGAGGCATTTGTGATCAAGGGGGGAAATATAAGTGCCCTTTATTATGAAATCGCCAACAGAATTACGCATACTCTCAAGCGGTCTCTGTATGCCGTCATATATCATACCCAACAGTCCGGGGCCAAGCTCTGCCGAGAGCGGCATACCAGTCCCTTCCACAGGCTGGCCGGGAAAGAGACCTTTTGTATCTTCATATACCTGTACTGTGGCAACATCCCTCTCAAGTGCAATTACTTCTCCGACAAGCCCCTTATCCCCGACATGGACGAGTTCGTACATCTGTGCACCCCGCATATTTTCCGCCTCGATAACAGGGCCTGCAATTCGTATTATTATTCCTCTCTTATTCATCTTCACTTCTCCCTTCCCCACCATATGAAGGAATTATAACAATAAGGGGATATGGATTTCTAATCTGCATAAAGCGGTTTACCTCCTCCACAATCTTATCTGCATAATATCTCTCGATCAGAATAATCCCTGTATCTTCCCGGTACGCGAACTCTTTCAGGGCTTTTTCAGCCTCTCTTTCATCTCTGCATGATCTCAGAACGGACACTCCGGCAAGGGCGAATCCGGCTGTGATTTTACGGCCGCCAATTACAGCAAGCTTCATAAAGCTCCCTCCCAGGCCATCATATTCATAATCTCCTCTGCCGGCATTCCTGCACTGACTCCGTTGTATGCAATAATCAGATTGTTATGCTCTATTCTTCGTGCAAAGGCAAAACGTATCAGAGGGCCGCTTCCGAGATGATATTTTACTGCAAGGCTTGCTCCGGTCTCAAGAAGCAGATTATCCATCTCCTTTTCAGGATCCCCGCTTCCTGATGCCTTCTCAAGGGCAGTCTGGTATAATGTCCCCCGGCAGGCATCAGTCACCGCTTCTGCTGTTGTGCATGATGCAAGATCCCTCAACCGTTCGCCGTGAAATTCAATCCCGCCGTCTATCAGCTGTTTTAGTTTATCCTCCCTGTCAAGTCCGAGAGAGACCGCACGGGAGATGTTTTTTAAGTTTCTGATATCAACTGCATGCCCTGCAAATAGTCCTATTGGTTCAGCAAGGCTGACATCAACCTGACCGGATGCGTTAATAAAGGAATGGTACAGGTGGCGATCGATCAGTTCTTCCAGTGAAACTGCTGAAATTTCCCCAATCTCCTGATCCGGAGAAATTAGGTCAAGCTCCTTTAATATTGCCTTTATCTCTCCGCTGCTCTCAGCATGAGCCAGTTTTCGGATAAGAACTGTATTCAGGCGGCCGACAGAAACTGCCTGAAGATCAGTTCCTCCTCTGGCTGCCCTGAGTATGTACTTCACCTCTTCTGCCTCGGAAAATTTCAGATATGCAATAAAAAAGGGCCTGACAGAGCCGGGAACAGAATCAAGGAGCTTTTCCATTGACCGGTAATATTCCTCCCGCAGAAAACGCTCGCTCTCATCTTCTGTGTACATCCTGTGCAGGGGAATCTCATATCCAAACTGCCGCAGGTGCTCCATCATCTCATCGGGGAAATGGGATTCGGCAAGTATCCTAAGCTTCTCTTTCTCAACAAGCGGATTTCCGATAGACCTTACCCTTGCCACAGGATGGGCAAAACCTGCAATATTCAGTATCAGCCTTATATAACCCGATGATATTGCAGCACCGATGATAATGGCTATGAATATCACGAATACAAAGAGAATTACTGCATATTCGCCACTCTCTCCGGAAAATGAGCCGGAAATGAGATCAGAGAGTACTTCTCCGGGTTCAAACTCTGTCATAGAGCATCACTGCTGTATCATGTGTCAGTCTCTTCTTCAGCCGCTTCAGTCGTTCAGGGAAGGTCTGATCAATCCGGATATTAAGCCTGGCTGAACGTAAAACCACACCTGCGTCCCGGATCTCCACATCATCCATATTAAGCCCGTTAAATGCCGGAATAAGACCTTTCACCAGCTCTCTGTCCTCTCTTCGTGTCAGCACAAAAAGTTCATCTTCACCTATAGCTGCCTTTCCCTCCTCAATGAGACGGGCAAGGATGGCAGGATAGTTTCCGGATGAAGAGATCTCAGAGAGGATTCTCTCTGCTTCTGAGAAACAGTTTGAAATTCCTTTCTCCTTTATCTGCCTTACAAGTTCATTTGCCTCAAGGTTTGCCAGTGATATGAGCCTCCTCTCCTCCTCCCGGATCTCTCTTAAGCCCTCTTTCATGACAGCAGCATACTCTGCTTCTGCCTCCCTTCGTGCCTCATTAATGATCTCTCTATTCTTCTCTTCAGCCTCTTTTTTTACTGCTGCAACTCTCTCTTCCGCTTCACGCCTGATCTCCTGCATAATTGCTTCAGCACTCATCTCTTATCCTCCGTTAAAGAGGCCGATGCCAAACATGATCAGAATTGCAATAAGGAGGCCGAATATAGCAAAGGTCTCTGCCATTACAGTAAAAATAAGGCTTCTGCCCATCGCTTCTGCCCGTGCAGTGGTTGACGCAATTCCGGATGCGGCAGTCATTCCCTGCCCTATTGCCGACAGTCCGGCAAGACCGACTGCTATTCCGGAGCCGAGTGATGCAAAGCCGACTGCCGCTGTTATTGTAACATCGCCTGTGATTATTCCCGTAAAAGCCATAAGGAGGATTGCAACAAGCAGCCCGTATATAGCCTGGGTTTCAGGGATGACAGTGAAAACAAGGGATTTTCCAAACATGGAATCCTTCTCTGAAGTTGCCGATATACCAGACGATGCGGCAATTCCCTGCCCTATGCCTGAAAATCCGGCAAGACCAACGGCAATGCCCGAAGCAATGGCAGCCATTCCGGCAGCAATGCTCGTAGTAATATCTCCGGTGACTATGCCGGTAAAGGCCATAATAAGTATTGCAACAAGCAGCCCGTATATAGCCTGTGTCTCCGGTATGACCGAAAAGACAAGACCCCGTCCAAACATAGAGTCCTTCTCTGCCGTTGCCGCAATTCCGGCAGCAGAGGCAATGCCCTGGCCTATGGCAGATATGGCAGCAAGACCAACAGCAAGACCACAGCCGATTGCTGCAATGCCGAGCGAAACATCTGACACCGGACTGTCTGTAACAATTCCGGTGAATGTCATGAGAAGTATTGCAACAAGCAGCCCGTATATAGCCTGGGTTTCAGGAATTACTGAGAAGACAAGCGCCTTGCCAAAGATCTCCGGTCTCTCGGACGTTGCGGCAATTCCCCCGGAAGCTGCTATCCCCTGCCCGATTGCGGAAAGTCCGGCAAGACCAACAGCAAGACCACAGCCGACAGCTGCAAGCCCGGTGGCAGTGGTAGCAACCGGACTTCCGGATAAAAGCCCTGAGAAGGCAAGAATTAAAATAGCTACAAGCAGCCCGTATATAGCCTGCGTCTCAGGGATAACTGAGAAAACAAGTGACCTTCCAAGCGCCTCATCACGCTCTGCTGTTGCTGCAATCCCTGACGATGCAGCTATCCCCTGTCCGATTGCCGAGAGGCCGGAGACCCCTGCGGCTATACCGGCTCCGAGTGCCGCAAGCCCGGATGCAATGGAGATCTCCTCACCTGTTCCGCCGATAATTCCGGTGGAGAGAAGTATCAGGATTGCAACAAGCAGCCCGTATATGCCCTGTGTCTGTGGAACTGCCTGAAAAACAAGTGCTTTTCCAAACTTATCCGGCCTGACTGAGGTTACACCTGCACCGGTCGCACCCGCAATTCCAACCCCTATCCCTGAACCGACAGCTGCCATTCCTACAGCAGTTCCGGCTCCGATAACTGCGAGTGCAAGGCCGGGAGTTATAACTGTCATTTCGTATCACCCTCCTGTATAGTATAAACTCTCTTATATGAGAAGGGGCTGAAGCTCTCACCGCCCCCTTCATAGAACTTTCCGAAAAACTCAACGTACTGCAACCTCAGTGAATGAATAAAGCCGCCAAGCACCTGGAGGATGAAGTTTATCATATGGCCTGCAATGCAGAATACGGCTGCGGCAATTACGAATATTTCACCTATGCCGGCCATCATGCCGGTTATAATATTAATTGTCATTGCTATACCTCCGGTTGCGAGAGCCAGTGCCAGTATGCGGGAGTAGGAGAGCCAGTCCCCAAGAAAGCCAGTCAGGCTGAAGAATCCAAGAGGCCCTTCAGAGAGCATTATGACAGCTACCGAGATTATAGTTCCTGCAACCGCCGCATATTTTACGCTCCAGCCGAAATCCGCCCAGCCAAAGAATATAAAGATCAAAACGGCGGCACAAGGCTCAAGCATGAACCACACTCCCTGTTCTCTGAGCATCCCTGCCTTATTGCCGGCCATCAGGTTTTTTCTGGCTCCGAGTATAAGGCCGGCATTGAGATGCAGAATGCCGAATATCAGGGCTATGGTGAGCATCCGGATAGGGTCCTCAAGCGGATTTATGATTCCGGGAATGTAGTTGTCCCCGGCAAATTGTGGCAGGAGGTCACCGAAGAACCCACCTTCAAGAAACCCGAAAAATATCCCTGAAAATCCGCATGCAAGAAGAACAAGGGTGAGATCACGGAGATCACCCTCCTCCCTCCCGGCTCCGTTCAGTATAAGGGCGCTGAGTATGACAAGCAAAAGACCATAGCCGACATCACCAAGCATGATTCCGAATGTTATCACAAGCACAGGGGCTAAAAAGAGTGTCGGGTCTGTCTCCCCGTATTGCGGTGTTGCAAAGAGCTTTGTAAGCATGACAAACGGACGGATGGCCGGATGGTGATGACAGAGAACAGGAATTTCCTCAGATTCCGGATCAACACGCTCAAATATACAGAGTGAAAGTCCGGATGAGGCATTATCACAGAGTTCTTTAAGCTCTTCTTTCTCCTTTTCAGGAACAAAGCCCCTGATTACAGTAAGATCCTTCTCTGAGTCAGAATGCAAAAGTCCCTCTTCACGGCTGCGAAGTACTGCAAACTCCTCATGAAGGGCCTGAAATGCCAAAAGATCCCTCTTTCTCAGCTTTTCCTGCTCTCCACGTATTGTATGTATCTTCTCTTCAAGTTCTTCTGTCTCCCTGTCAATTCCCGCTATAACCTCATCAGGTTTACCGGATAAAATTCCGGGATTAAACTCCCGAAATGAGAATTTTTTGAGTGCCCGCTCCACCTCAGCCGAGCAGCGGAAGAGTGAGGCTATGACAATAACCTCTCCACCCTCAACCTCTGCCTGCCTGAGAATATATCCGTCAATTCCACGTCCGGTAAGTTCTTTATTCAGTAGTCCGGCCTCTTCCTTCTCAAAAAAACCTGCCCGGACTGAAAGAAATTCCGATCTGCCAAGGTAGCTGAGATCAAAATCAAACGGGATTAGGAGAGTCAGCAGTGCCCGTTCATCCTTCAGCCGCCCAAGCTCCTCCCGTGCCTCCTCAGCTGTTGTTCTGAGTGAGACTGCCTGCTGGATCTCAGGCTTAATTATCAGGAGATCAGCCTCGATTTCCGACAGGCTCCTCTCCGTGACAACTGTTTTTTTCTGGATTTTTGGGGAGAAATATGCCATAATTTCCCCAAATCCTCCCGGAGGCTCTTCCTTTAAGGCATCTATGCCGCGTTCAAGAAAGGACTTATGCTCAGCTATTCGTTTATCGAGGCGTTTTTGCTTACCTCCAAGAAGTTTTTTCAGATCTTCCGGAGCATCTGCAATATCTGTCACCTCAATTAATCCTGACTCATGCAGCCTGGAAATGAGTTTCTCTTCGCCGTTTTTATGGACCAGAATTGTAAGCCTGCACATCGGTGCCGGAGTCAGCATGAATTTCTCCTGTGACAGTATTCACAATATATGCTACTGCTTGTTCGTGCCTCTCTGCACAGTTTTTTTTGAGTGTTTCTGCCCGGATTTCTGCCTCATTAAGAATTTTTTCCCTCTTTTGGGCAGTTATCTCAAGAGACGATGCTGAAAGCTGCCGGCATTCTTCACCGGCACGCTCAGTTTCAGCTCTGATAATCTCTCTCCCCCTGGCTTCTGCCTCACTAAGGGATGCTTCAGCTTCCTTTTTTGCCTCACTGATTAGATTCAGGGCTTCTTCTTCACATTTTTTTATAAGTTCGATCTCATGAAACGGCATATGACAGTTCCCCCATCGCAATTATATGATAATATAACGATAGGGTTTAAAAGAGTATCCCAGTAAAAAGTATCTCCTAAAGGCACAGTCGGATTTTTCAGTTACAGTGAAAAAATTTGGAAAATTTTCCAATAGAAATAGGCCTTTTTTAGTAAAATCCATTCAAAGCATATAATATTAAATATCAAACGCACTACATAATATGCAGCATATTTAACATTACAAAGTTATCACTATTTTCACAATCGGCAATATTGAGCATGTGCTCCAACCTAACAAATTTTGGTTCTGGCACATTTTCTTTAAGTATATTGTTTTCATGTTTCATAACCTGTTTCGGGAAAAAAGGAAATCCAGGACTTATCCCTGAATTCGTTTGCATTTGAGATTCTGCAATATCTAATAATATTTGCTAATTATAACATTGACATTGACATTGGCATCTGCATATGCACCATCATCCGGAACAATTGAATTATCAAGTACAAAATAATAATCCCCGTTTGCTGCCGGAGAAAATTCATATTTTGTCTTAATTATGCTGTCTCTACCCCAGCACTTATATTCTCCGGTAGTTCCTTTGCTGTATTTATTATAATTATATTGGTCCATTATCTCCAAATCAAGGGCAGAACCATCTGTTGAAACGTCAACAGATATTTTATCACCTTTTGACAGTTCAAACTCCCAGTAATAATATTTATCTTTTGGAACCTGAACGGTATCTTCAACTGCTTTATGCCAGCTCTTTGCTGGTGGTTCAGGAGTTACGGAGTATGTTGAAAAAGATGAGTAAGATGATGGGTTGTAATTACTGGACTGACTTTCGGTGATTCTAGAATTGAGTTCACTGATTCCATCATCTAAAATATTCTGAACTTCATTTATTTCAGTTTTCATATATTCCAGATCCCCTTTTGATTCGGATGGCAGGTCATTTCTGTTAATACTGTTAATTTTACTTTTTGCAGATGCTGTTCTGGATTTGGCACTTTCCAGTGAATCAATTCCTGCCTGAAGTTCTGCCCTCATCATTAACCAGTTTCTTTTTTCCTGTTGTGCCTGAGCATTTTCAAGATGTGTCATGAAATCAAGGAAATCTGTTTCGATAATCTCACAAAGTATTATGTCTGCCTCTATCATTTGCTCTAATGCGGAAATCATTTTAATCTCATCATCATTTGAAGTTTTGATGGAATCAAGAATATCTAATGCTTCATTATAATCTACATTTGCAGCTTTCATCTGGCTTTTTATTTCAATAGCTCCATCATCTTCAAAATCCAGATCATTTATTCTCTCATCTGCCGATTCTAAAAGTTTAACGGCACGTTCCATTTTCTCATTATTTTCAGATGTACATCCTGCTGTAAATGAAAAAAGAAGAATAAATAATATACACAAAAAAAACAAATTCCTTTTAAAATCCATAATCTAATCCTTTTTCATTGAATATATGCATTAATTATTAATATAAGTTATTATTTGAAACATGTTTGAAATTCAAACAATAAATCAATCATTTAATCTAAAAATTATATGTTGTGGCGCAAAAATTTGTTTTTTATTGATAAAATGTAATTTTTCTACAATGTATAATACTACAATATGATTATGTATGTGGTTATGCCTATAAGTTAACTTATTCCGGAACCATGTAAAAAGCCCAAAATATTTTTCAGATGGCATATACCACTATATATGCATTTTAAAGAAATCAACAGCTTTCTTTTGTGCCTCTTCAGCATAATCCGAGACCCAGAAGCCAAAATGAGTGCCTTCCTTTATGACATACAGCTCTGAGCCGGAAATTTCTGATACTGCATATTCTGCATGGGCTATATCCACATCATCATCCCGGTTGCCGTGCATAATCAGTGCCGGACAGGTTATCTTTCCAAGGTCTTTTATCTTATCAATAGCCGCCAGTTTTTCGACATCATTCCAGAGTCCTGCCTTCCTGTCGCTGTACGGATACATCGTCTGGTAAAATTTCATAATAAAATCAAGTTTCACCGGATCGTCAATGATATGTTCAACCCGTTCCTTAAGCTCTGACGGAGTTAAATTGCTCTCTTCCTCAAGTATCTTTTTTATTACCGCCTGAGGGAAGACTTTCAATGACCACAACTGTAACTTCTGACCCGGATCTGATAAGAAGAGCATCTCATTTAATTTACTGACCTCGCCCTGATCATATGTCCGGCTGACACCGTCAATGACAACAATGGCCTTTGTCTGCTCAGGATAGCGTTTGGCAAACTCATAGGTGGGTGGCCCTCCGGCAGACCCCCCGATAACCCCAACTTTATCAATGCCAAGTTCATCAAGCAGTTTAGCAGAGAGATCTGCCTGCTCAGCAAAGGTTTTTCCGGAAGATAGTGGCGTTTTAAGATACCCCGGACGGGACGGGCAGATGAGAGAAAATCCGGCATCAGATAAGATGCTGTATATAAGAACTGACATATCATAGCCTCCTGCACCTCCATGAAATGCCAGAATCGGCTTTCCCTCTCCGATAACAGCGTATTCAACCGGCCCTTTCTCTGTTGTTATAACTAAACTTTCAGGAATCCAGAAATTTTTCCCCATAAATTTAAACTTACAGCTAAGATCAGATATAATTTTGTAAATAATAATGGAAATTTCAAAAATATTATCTCCTGCCTGCTCTGGTTATAACCAGACATCCGGAAGATGAAGAAAATAAATTATATTTTAATTTTAGATTCAGAGTTTTTCTTTAAAGAAATCAATGGCCTTTTGCTGTGCATCTTCAGCATAATCTGAGAACCAGAACCCAAAGTGTGTCCCTTCCTTTATCATATAAAATTCAGCACCGGGAATTTCAGAGACCGCATATTCTGCATGTGCCATTATCACATCATTGTCACGGTTAGAATGCATAATAAGTGCAGGGCAGGCGATGGTGTCGAGATCTTTTATCTTATCAATTTCAGCTTCAGTCTCCACATCATTCCACATTCCCTCCTTTCTTTTGCTGTATGGATATAATGTCTTAAAGAATTTGTTGATGAAGTCACGCTTTACCGGATCATCGTAAATGTTTTTTACCCGCTCTTTAAGCTCATCATGAGTCAGATCACCTTCTATGGCTACAATCTGCTTAATAACAGTCTTTGGTAGCAGATCGGCAAGCCAGAACTGGAATCTCTGCCCCCTGTCAGTTAAAAATATCTTCTCTGAGACCTTGTCAATCGGCTGGTACTCATATTTCATGCTGATGCCATCAATAACAACAATAGCCTCTGTCTTATCCGGATGACGTTTGGCAAACTCATATGTGAGCGGCCCTCCGGCAGATGCACCGACTACACCTACTTCACCAATGCCAAGTTCATCCAGCAGTGCAGCACAGAGATCAACCTGCTCCACAATGCTTTTTCCGGATGACAGCGGAGTCCTCAGATATCCGGGGCGTGACGGGCAGATGAGAGAAAATCCTGCATCTGAAAACATGGAGTAAATCAGAACGGCCATATCATAGCCACCGCCACCTCCGTGAAATGCCAGGATTGGCTTTCCCTCTCCGACAACAGTGTACTCAACCGGACCATATTTTGTGTCAATAACTTTGCTCTCCGGAACATTGAATTCAATATTGGGCATATTAAAAACTGGTAATTAATATATTATAAGATTTGCGCCAGTGCAAATCACATTGCACCATCAGATTTCTGACAATTCTATGAGAGAATTTCAGAAGAAAAAAAATATTGCAGGTTGTGCCGGTTTTCTCTACTGATCTTTGATAAACCTGACAGATCCCTCAGCACCGTTCAGTTCAACCATCTGCCCGTCCTCGAAGAGGGATAATACATCTTCCACACCGGCAATGCAGGGTTTGCCGTATTCACGGGCTATGATTGAGCCATGCTGAAGCATCCCACCAACTTCAAGAATAATACCTCCGGCTGTGATAAAAAGAGGAGTCCATCCGGGATCAGCCGCGTGAATTACGAGTATATCGCCCGGCATGACAGGTTTTTCACCAGGATAACGCATAATATTGACCGGCCCTCTGATAACACCTGAGGATACCGGATCACCATACAGTTCCCCGTCTTTTGATTCTCTCTTTGGAGGACGTAAGATCTCACCCCTTGAGTCAATTACCGGCGGGAAAGCCTTCACCTGATTCAGCCGGCTGATAAATGCCATATTTTCCTCTGTAATCTCTCTGAGATCTGAGTCCGGATTGTCCAGGCCTTTCTGAAGGTCATAAACAGTCAGCTTAAAGACATCTTCGAAACTGTCAAGGCGGCCTTCTGCCGCAAGTCTTCGTCCTGCATCAAGTGCCCTCTGCCGTATCCGGTAGTTGGCCATCATGAGGTAATACTTATGAACCTCTCTGAATCCGCCGAACATCACGACAATCTTATACAGTTTCTTAAACTTATGGAGTTTGTCTGTTTTGTCAGAAAAGTGGGTGCAGAGTTTATCATACCCTTCTTCTCTCTCCTTTTGCTGTCTTAAAAAGCGTGCCTTTGGAGATTCCGCATCCACAGATACCATAGCGAAGTTCTGCATCTGGTTTATCAGAGTAAGAGGCTCTTCTGCATAGCGTGGAGATTTCAGATCAATTTCCAGAGGGCCTCTAAAACCGTATTTCTCCATAAAACTGTCCCATAAACTAAGGAAGTCTTCCGGAAGTTTTCTGGCACTGATGCTTTCTTCAAGTTTTTCCGGAGCTAAATTCCCCGCATTTTTCGCAGCAACAGAGAGATCATAGATCTCAAGACCCATTTCGGTGGTAACATTATCCGGCAGGGCACGATCAAGCCGGTCTGCAAGATATTTTATATCCGGATCTTCATCACAAAAAAGTTTTCTGAGCTGCTGTTTTGCTATTTCAGCATCAATAAGAGTTGGAATTGTAACATCCTGGATCAGATCAACTGCATCTTTTGTGACAGCACGATAATATTCCTCAATTGAAAGTTCCTGTGCATCCTCTTCTTTTAGCCTGTTGAGATATGCATCAACTCCGGCGATGTACTTTTCTTTGAGTTTTTCCGGAGTAATCATACCTTCGAGTGACCTGCCCAGCACTCCGGCAGTATGGTACAGTCCTTTTATTTTTACTGCCCTAAGTTCCGGCGGCCTCTGTGAGGATTTATAATCGTCCGGATTTATGCTGCGGATAATCTCTGCCGAATAACTGTCAAGGCCCTCTATCTTCTTTGCTATCCCCTCAGGATCATGTATCCAGAGCATATTTGATAGATTAATGTATGTACGCCCGCCTGCCGATCCACCAAGGCCATTTATAATGTCATGACCGACATCATGCCCGATTCGTCTGACCATCATAAAATCAAAGGTGTCGCTGAACCATCGTGCACCCATTGGTGAGAGTGGTGAGGATATGCCCTGTTCAACGAGTGTCAGATCGAGATAAAGACGGCGTTTTTCCGCCGGCTTGGTCATTATTTCAGGCGGAAGCGGGACATATGTCGTAATCGGTCTGGCCTGAACAAGATAGAGATTATTATGTGCAAAAGCCCACTCTATGTCCATAGGCATTTTGTAGTATTCCTCAACCTTTACGAGGAGATCTTTCAGTTTAAGTGCCTCTTCGTCTGAAAGGCTCATCTCATTGTTTTTCAGGACATTTACTGTTTCAATGGAGGCATCATCACGCAGGAAGTATGACACCTCTTTCCCACCCGTTTTTTTGGTTTTAAAATCTCCGGAAAATTTGTCAATGACATATTGGTCGGGTGTTGCAGCACCGGAAACTATGCTTTCTCCAAGACCCCAGTTGGCGTTTATCACCGCTTCGTCATAGCAGTTTGAGAGCGGGTTTATCGAGAATCCTACTCCGGCGACTTCACTTGCAATCTGTTCCTGTATAATTACTGCAATGATAATTCTGTCTATGCCAAAACCGTGCTGTTCCTTATATTTTATCGCACGGATGTCCAGTGCGGATGAAAATACGGTTTTAACAGCATCTTCAAGCTTTTCCGGGATTACACCGAGAACACTGTCATAGACTCCGGCAAAAGAGGCATATTCCAGGTCTTCTTCCGGTGAGGAAGACCGGACCGCAAATATCATTAAACCCTTATGGCTTATAGCATTAAGGGCATCAGTAATCTGCCGGTTCTGTTCATCAGTAAATTTAAGTTCTTTACAGCGTGCTTTCAGTCTGCCGGATAACTCTTCCTGTTTATCACTATCTGATGCAAGTAAATTCTTCCAGTCCTCTGTTGCCTGAATCTCATCAACCCAGGGCTGAAAGAAAGAGGAGGTGAGGACAAATCCCGGTGGTACCGGAAGCCCGCCGTCAGTCATTTTTATCAGAGACAGGGCTTTTCCACCGACTTCCCTCAGTTCCGGAATAATATTATCATTGAAATGGTATATTGTCTGCATCTTAATCATACTCTTATCTGAATAAATCTGCACCATCTTTTGCTTCCTTTAACGGTTTTGGTTTTTGTGGTGCGTTAAATAAAAAGAGAGCACTCAGAAGGCATAATACTTATGATTATCTATGTGAGGTTTTTTCCGGGATTAATCAAAGTAACATTCCTGCCGGGATGACGGATAATTCACTCAAATGGATATTTATATCATCTGCTGCCCTTAAATGATCCATTATGAATAAAATAAAATTATCATCATATCTTCTGTTACTTCTTCTGATTGCTGCTTTTTTATCAGGGTGCACAGGTACTGAAACAACAGAGAACAATTATAATTATAAATATGATAGTATTAAAATCGGATCTATTCTGCCCCTGACCGGAGAATTCAGCAGTCCTGGCAGTTATCTGCAGCGTGGCATTGATATTGCAGCTGGGGAACTGAATGAAAAAGGCGGCATTGACGGAAAGAAAGTGGAGATCGTCTATAAGGACAGCAGAGGTGATCCACAGGTGTCAGCTGAGATGATAAACGGACTTGCAGAAGAGGGCATAACAACCGTTATTGGCGGACTGACAAGTGAAACCACGCTCTCAATGGCAGATGTAGCTGAAAAAAAAGGAATTGTCCTGATTTCACCAACAGCAACATCCGGAAAGCTCTCTGATTATCCATCCTTTTACAGGACAACCGGTTCAAACTATGCAACCGGAACTGCAATGGCATTATTTTTAAACGGTCTTGTGCAGGACCCGCAGAATGCTGCTCTGATTTATCTTAATGATTCATATGGAGCTGATTTAAGGGATGCAACTCTTGAGACACTAAATAACCTTGGAATATATGTCATTTATTCAGCTGGATTTAAAGAGGGATTTGGTAACAATTCAGTTGCATATGATGAAATACTTATGAAAAATCCTGATGCAGTTGTCCTGATTGCCCATGTCTCCGATGCATCTGATATTGTAAATCAGATACGTGCCTCAGGCATGGATATGCCAATAATATGCTCTGAAACAGTTCAGCTGGACGAGATGATAGAGAAAACTGCCGGCAGTTATAAGGGCCTGTATTCGGTTGCACCATTCTGGAAACCTGAAGGGGAAGAGTTTCACAGAAGGTACCAGGAAAATTATCCCGGAGAAGAGCCAAACTACCTCGCAGCATATGCATATGACTCATTAATGGTTGCTGCGGATGCAATGCGCCGGCAGGGAACAACGTCGGATTCAGTCTTAAAAGGTCTGAATTCCAGCAGATATTTTGATGTTTCCGGGCTGAAAATTTTTACGGATTCAGGCGATCTCCAGTTGCCTCTGTTTAGTGTATGGGAGATCAGAGATAATTCCTGGACACGCTTAAAGCAGCTTTACTATGTTCACGAAAAATCCGGTAAATCCGGAATTATTCTTTCTGATGATCCCGATGAAGGTATTGAAGATTTAAAAGATCCATACCTTATCGGAGTGGCCCTGCCTCTGAGCGGTGATTTGAGCGAATACGGACTTTCGACAAAGGAGGGCATTGATATGGCAGTAAAGGAGATAAACAGTGGGAGTTTCATTGCCGGAATTTCGGTTGAGGCAGTTTACAGGGACAATGCAGGCAGTCCTGAAAAAACAGAGGAGATTGCAGATGAATTCATAAAATCAGGCATACCTGTAGTAATTGGCCCTTCTGCAAGTAACGCAGCCATTGCCCTTGCAGAGATTGCGGGGGGTAATAAATTTGTGATGGTCTCACCCTCTGCCTCAACCCCTATACTGTCAGAATATAAGGATTATGTCTTCAGAACTATAGGTTCTGATTCAGCACATGCAACAACCCTTTCAGCAATAATCTCACACAAAACAGGGGTAAATTCTCCCGCAGTATTATATATTGACAATACCTATGGAAATGGTTTTAAGAATGTATTTATTACTGATTATGAAAAGTCAGGAGGAGAAGTTCTGATGGCTGAAAAGATAGCTCCGGGTCAGACTGATTTTTCAGTACTTTCAGATAAAGTGCAGTCATCCGGTGCTGATGCTCTTGTGCTTATTTCGTTTGCATCTGAGGGACTTGATTTTCTTGATACATTTACCAAAACAGAGGCAGATATTCCTGTATATGTCACTGAAGGAATGAATGTTAATGATTTCTTCATCAGAACAGAAAATTACGCAGGTGAAATATATATGACTATTCCGGATATGGACACTCCGACAAAATTTACTGATGCGTTTATCAATCAATATAAATTAGACTACAATAAAAGAGAACCAAATTATTACGTTCAGTCAGGATATGATACCATGATGGTGGTTGCTGATTCCATAAACCGTGGTGGATATTCGATCGATGGTATCAGAAACGGACTTGATGACTGTCGGTTGTACGGGTTGACAGGAGAGAAGGAGTTTGATGACTCAGGGGATGTTGTTCCGGTTTATATTCTCATGAAGGCCGGAAATGGCAGATGGGAGAGGAAAGAGAAATATGAACTTGACAATCTGGTTATATCATATGCCTGAGGTGCCACACAGGCAAATAAATAAACCCTGATTTTTCACCTGTGAGCTTATTAACTCTACAATATCACTTTTGGCAGAGTAAAGTTATCCCTGAATCAGAAAATATAACTATTTTTCAATTGGATTTTTGACTGATCTTTACATACTGACTTTCCTACATCATTGGGCACATTATTTCAAAAAATAGCTGTTTGTTGAAGCATTATTTTAATATCTAAGGGATTGTTGGCCGGTAAATCAGAACAAAATTGCCCATGCCCTGCGCTTAAATTGTAGGCACACAATTTTTGAAAAAATGACCTATTGTAGCTGAAAATTCAATATGCTGGTTGTATTGGATCCATGTACCTAAAAACTCAGGAGATTAGGATAAATACTTAGATTTACACCCCGGTTCATAAGCCTCTGCCGGGCTGACATTTCCTGCCTTTTTTGTGAATATGCCCAGGATATTCTTTATTAGAGCCCTGGCTGATGAAGGAATGTACCAGCTTGCAGGTTCAGTGGCAGGCAAAAAGAAAAAACCGGCAGAGATCAATCCAATATTTCAGGAAGATGAATTACAAAAATGGTAATGAGTAATTTTTGAAAGAATAAAAAAACCCTCCAATCAAATAGATAAATTCAATAATGAGAATTATAAGATAATAATCATGAAAGGGTCTTTAACCGGGGAGATAATGTATGAGATAATCAATTATTCTAAAAAAGGGATTGTCCATAATTATAAAGGGCTTAATATTCATATTAAGAATGTTTTCAGGGAAAGGCCGGAGAACCTGGAATTAATATCCGAAAAAATACTTGAAAGCGGAGTCCGGGAACTAATCAGCAACGGAATACTGTATAAAGTAAAAAAGGAAAGCTTCTGTATAACTCAGAAAGGAAATGATTACACTAAAAATAACACAAAATCAGAGATTATTGAAAAATACAGTAATATATTACTGACAGGTGTGGAAAAATCAGAAGATTCATTATTTTCTGAGGCATTCTCTGATGAAACTGAAGATACACGAAACATTCCGGATAATAATATAGAAACTGAAGATGTACCGGAAGACAATTATATAGAGAGTAAGTCCAATATTGAAAATTTATTTGAGGAGAGAGCAGGCTCTGAGAGAAAAGAGATACGCAACTCAGTGAAAGAGAACTCAGATGATAACATCACTGAAACTGATGAAGAGACTGACGGAACTGATATAGATCTCCTCAAAACAGATAAAAAAATCACTGAAACTGATGAAGAGACTGACGGAACTGATATAGATCTCCTCAAAACAGATAAAAAAATCACTGAAACTGATGAAGAGACTGACGGAACTGATATAGATCTCCTCAAAACAGATAAAAAGATCACTGAAACTGATGAAGAGACTGACGGAACTGATATAGATCTCCTCAAAACAGATAAAAAAATCACTGAAACTGATGAAGAGACTGACGGAACTGATATAGATCTCCTCAAAACAGATAAAAAGATCACTGAAACTGATGAAGAGACTGACGGAACTGATATAGATCTCCTCAAAACAGATAAAAAGATCACTGAAACTGATGAAAATAATCACACGATAAGCAGGCCGGAGGCAGTACCGGCAGAGGGAAAAAAGGTTAAAACTCCGAAAAAGGGCCATTTTTCCCGTTCAAAAGCATATAATAATATAATAAAAATATTCAGGCCGTTTAAAGGGTCAAAGCCTGTTTCTGAGCCGGAGATGCCAGTTTGCGAAAATCAGAATACTGATTCTGAAATTATAGACAGATTTAATCCGGAGAATAATAACAAAACTGTCGTTCCGGAAGAAAACACTGCCATTGAGGCTTCTGTCAGGGATAATACTGAAGATATACAAAAAATTCCGGATAATAATTACGAAACTGAAGATGTCCCAAAAGATGATCATATAAGGGAAAAAACAGACATTGAACGTTATTTTGAGGAGAGAGCAAAATATAGAAAAGAAGAGATAAGCATCTCAGTGAAAGAGAACTCAGACGATAACATCGCCGGAACATATGAAGAGAACACCGAAACTGATGAAGAGATCACCGAAACTGATGAAGAGATCCTCAAAATAGTCATACATGAGCCTGTGGGTTCGCAGATAGTAGATGAAAAATCGAAGTTTTTCATAGGAGATAAAGATAATTACCCAATAAGCAGACCGGAGGCAGTGCCGGCAGAGGAAAAAACAGTTAAAATTCCGGATAAGAGCCATTTTTCCCGTTCAGAAACATATCAGGATATAATAAATAAATTCAGTCCGGTTAAAGAGGCAGAACCTGTTTCAAAGTCTGTTTCAGAGCAGGAAAAGTTTCTTTATGGAAAATTTAAGGGCAATTCTGACATTATAAACAGATACAACCAGATAAATAATGTCAAAGACGCGGTTAATGCAACGGAATGTGCAGGCGGGGTTTTTATCAGGAGCAATACTGAAGAAACCCGATATATCACAGATAAAGATGATAAACCAGTCTCTGAGATTTCAGAGATGAGCATCTCAGTGAAAGAAAACTCAGACAATAACATCACCGGAACTGATGAAGAGATCCTCAAAACAGATAACAATAATTACGCTATAAGCAGACCGGAGGCAGTACCGGCAGAGAAAGAAGAGGTTAAAATTCCGGAGAAGAGCCATTTATCCGGTTCGGAATCCTACTCCGGCATAATGAGCAGATTCAGCCCGGTTAAAGAGCCGGAAATACTATCTGAGCCGGAAATATCCGGTTACGAAAATCAGAATACCTATTCTGACATTGTAAACAGATATAACCCACATAATAATGACAAAACTGTAGTTCCGGAAGAAAACATTACCGTTGAGGACTTTGCCAGTGATAATCAGGAGGCAGAGGATCTGCAGATAACATTGTCAGGCGGAAGTCCTGAGACTGAAGAATTATTATTAAAACTTAGTTCTGAAGACAGGGAAATTCTGAAAAAAAGTCTGATTATGCTTGGTGAGAAAGGAGACGCTTCAGTTGAACCGGACATTGAAAAATTCCTCAATGATAAGAGCTATGAAATATTTGAAGCAGCATTTGAGGCACTCACAAAGATAAGGAAGGAGAGCAGGAAATAAAACTCCACCACATACATAACAATTATAGTAGTAATGACAGCAACAACCATGTCAACTACCCCTGAGCTAAAGACACAGGGGTTTCCTGCTACGTTCTTATGAACAATGAGGGCACAGATATTAATGTGAAACATATAATTTGTGGTTGTTGAATAGACAATCAGAATAATTATTCCCGCAGAAATTCCGGCAGAAAATTACAGAATGAACCGTGATTTATGATAAGAGGAAAAGAGGCTTTTCCATATCCTTTTTTTACCGCCTTTGCAAAAATTCTGAATTTTTCAATCCGTACAATCTCCCAGATCTTTCCGGCAAGGATGAAATTTATGGATTTTGACAGATTTTCAGTGGAGATGTATATCTCACCGATCTCCTTTTCAGACTTAACATCAATTACAGTCATTCCAACCGATTCAGGAATATTTGAGTGAATTTTTCCACTTTCACCAAGGTTCATAATCTCTTCGGACAGAGAAAGTTTAGAGCCGTTTAAATGAAGGCAGTCGCTATCAATGAGGTGGTTAATGATAAGTTCAGTCTGATTTTTATCCTCACAGAAATCTGCAAAAAGGTCATAAAAATATTCTCTGTTAAGCCCCTGTGGTCTTGAGAAGAGAACTGAGAATATCTGCTGAACCATTACGGAATCGTCTCTTCTGTAATCCGGAATTCCGAAGGCTCCATTGTAGAACCCACTGACGATCTCCTCAAACTTTGGCCTGTTCATCTGATCTGCCAGCATAAATACACGGATTTTTCCGGTTCTTCTCCCACAGCGCCCGATTCTCTGTATAAATGTGAAGGAATCTCCCGGAGGTTCTGCAAGAATAACTGCATCAATGTCTCCGAGATCAAGGCCAATCTCAAGTGTACCTGTGGATACACATACCGCCTCTGTTATAGTCCTGAGGCAGTCTTCGGTCTCATGACGAACGGATTTTTTAAGTGAGCCATGGTGAACGAAAACCTCTTTGTCATTCCGGAATTTTTTAAACTCACCTGCAATGTATTCAGTTTTTCTGCGGCTGTTGCAGAAGACCAGAACCTTCTTCAGCCTCTCCTCATTTAATCTGAGGCATAATTCCGGGACGGAATAACAGTAATCAGACATTAACTCCTGTTTTTTATGAGCTGTAATAACCTCCGGATTTTTCATATACCTCTCTGCAACTGCCAGAGGATCGTCAACAGTTGCTGAAACCGCATAGATGCTGAAATCTTCGGATATCTCTTTCAGCCTTGCTATGAGTATTCTTAACTGATCGCCTCTGTACGTGCCGTCAATGGCATGGATCTCATCAATTACAAGAGCTTCAAGGGAAGTCAGAGCATCAGGATGACGGCAGATCATAGAATCAAGTGATTCCGGGGTTGTGATTATTATATCCGGAAGTCTGGTCCAGCTGATATAGGGGCTGTCACCTGTCTTTAGATCAATGGTAATCTCAAGCTGTGCCAGTATGTCACTGAGCCTCTCCTTTAGATCGTTTGCCAGTGCCCTTGTCGGGGTTATGTATAATACAGACAGGCCCGTCAGCCTTTTCCTTAATATTCTCTCACATATCGGGGCAATTATAGCTTCAGTCTTGCCGCTCGCAGTTGACGATATAACAATGGCATTTCTGCCTTTCAGCACAACCGGAACTGCCATAGACTGGATTTCAGTCATTCTGTTATACCGGAGAAAGAAGGCATTCCAGGTCCTTTTAAGAAGCCTCTTCTCTTCCTGATAATTCCTAACCGAAGAAGTCATATCTCTTCAGAAATTCCTCCGGATCTTTTTTTGGGTGAAACCTCAGCAGGTCAAGAGCTTCAACTATGGATTTTACAAAAATCCTCGTCTTTTCAGTGGGTAGGCCCTCATTGGGGTTATATGCTGTCTTAAAGCCATATGCTTTTGTATAGGCATCCACAATTTTTTTGAGAAGTTCTGCCCTCTCATATATGTCAAGATCAATAATCAGAATGGGTTCAAGTTTTTTTACTTCTGCTGTCAGTGGCGATTCATCACTAAGAGAATCGATCATTCCTGGAACAAAAGAGAATAAAAGCTTGACATGGGATTTATCCATCCAGAGAAAGGGGTACTGCTGCCTGTTCTGTCCGCAGTATTTCAGGCCCGTTTCAGTTCCGATATAATTATTTAATTCCTCAGTTTTTAAAACCGGCTCAGAATTGGACATTTTGATAAGCCCTCCGATCATATTCTCTGACTGCTGGTACTGGTAGCCGGAGTAATATCCGGGATCTATGCCTTCCGCTTCGTCAAAGAGGATGAGCAGGCCATCAAGTTTCAGAAGGTTTTTGCAGATCCATCCAAGGGTGCTGATGAGATATGAATAAATATTGGCTGATACCTGTGTATCCATCATCTTCGGAAGAATATATCCTGCTCCGGGGAGGGTTTCCTGTTTTCCCCTCATCCACTCATTTATAGACTCGTTGTATTCATAAATATCACAGTACCGAAGAAATCCCTTAAAAAATTCGTTCTCATACAGGATGCTGTAATCCGGATCTTCCCTGTTGGAAAGGATATTTTCAAGGAGATCATCAAAGTGCTTTACGTCATCATTGCAGTGATATGTGAATGACTCAGTAATACTGGCATAAATATTTCTGGGCCGGTTAAACGCATTTTCACGTGGATCGATCTCTACTTTAGCCACTGCCCGGTTGTTTAAGAGTGCTTTTTCGGCTATGATATTTATGAGATGGCTCTTTCCGGAACCATATTCACCCACAATTGCAATACTACCTCTGCTGTCTGAAAGCCAGTCTGCGATTTTATTAAGCTCATCCTCCCTTCCACAGGTGAAATCAAATATCTTCTCCTGGGGCACTCCGCCAAGCCTTAAAGCTTCAATTACTTCCCTGTAAAACTGTTTTTCAACGATTTTCTGACAGTCAGAAAGGGGTGAGTTCTCACCCGGAATTTTTCCTGAGACTCTGGCCGCAGGTTTTTCTTCCTCCTTTTCTTCCGGAATATTGACAGATATTTTTCCGGAAGGGTTTTCCTTCTCTTTATCATTACTGTCCAAAAAACTTACAGAGATCTTTCCGGCAGGCTTATCCTTATCTGTATCTGTTTTTTTGTCTGTCTCTTTACTGTCCGGAATAATATCTAAGGATTTAGAAGCTGGTTTATCATCTGTTTTTTCCCTGCCGTCCGGAATATCCTTCTGAACCTTCAGCTGTGAGTCATAAAGCCAGGCTTCATTGCCATCAATAAACTGTACGAGCTTCTGAAATCCGCCATACTTCTCACCGATAATTCTGCCTTTACCGTACCTGAAGTGCTCAACCCATTCTTCCGTGAGATCACCACCGGATTATCTCTGAACCTGCACTTTAAGTGCATTCAGTTCCTTTATTGCTCTCTGGACAAATTCACGCTTATAACCAATCTCACCAAATCTCTCTTCATATGCTGCTTTTGCAGTGTCCGCCATTATCTGTTTTATGGTTTTGTCATCAAAAGTGACACCATAGGCAGTCTCATATATCTTTGATAGTTTGATTCCTATCTCAGTCAGCAGTTCTTCCGGTTCAAGCTCTGATCTCTCAAGGTCGATTTTAACCCCGGAAGGGTTGATTTCACCATCAAATACTGTCTGTAGCCTCTGATTTAATGCCTCATATACGGCAGTTCTGCCTTCAAGGAAGTTTTCATCCGGAACTGCATAAAATATCATGGAACCGCCGATTGTACCCTTGCTGCATGCATCTATTAGTTCTCTCAGATTGTTCAGAAGGGTCTCTCTCTGTTTGGTAGTCATGCTGGGTGTCTGCTCAGCTTCATCCATCAGCACGATTAAGCCTTTGAATTCAATTTCTTTTATCCATGATATGAGGGATCGTATCATTTTAAAGGCATTTGGCCGGTCAATCTTCTCAAAGATCTGGTACTCCTTCAGTACAGTCTTTGAGAGGTTTTCACCTTTAAGGTACTGGATGATGAGGCTGAATTTCTCATAGTCATCATCTGCCAGAGCAAGAAATGAATGCTTTAATGCATTCTGAAAACTTGTACTTGCATAAGGGCCAATCTTTGAGATATAGTATATGAGTGAGTCACGGATTTCATCTTCGTCAAGTCCGCTCTCCTCAAGTTTATTTCTCTTCCGGGAATACCAGTATTTAATTAAGGATTCTATTCCTCTCTCATATCCGGAGTGTAAATCCTCATATTTCTGTGGATATATAAGATTTTCAGCTATTGACCTGTACACTGTCTCAAGTTTGTGAAATGGTGTTGAATCTGCACTCAGTTCAACATATGAAGTAACATAATTATTCAGCCACCCCCGGCCCTGCACTGAATAGAGGAAATGGGTCTTTCCTCCACCATATGTTCCGATTACGAGTTTAAAGGAACTCCCCCCACAGCTAATATAATCACAGAGATATTCTTCATCAATAGTATTTATGTACCTGTCAATTCCGGCTGTGAAATACTGGTAGCCATAGACAGGAGGCTGGCCTGTACTTCCCACGTCATGAATGATTCTTTTTGCCAGAATCTTATCAGGTTCCTTTTTTTCTTCATAATCAGAGATAATGGTCATAGTAATCAGTTAAACTAACCTTTTTTGTGCATTGTTTATTATCATATCTACAATTAGATAATTATATCATACAAATTGTCATTCAAATTTAATGCCGGAGAATGTTTCACCTATGGCTCTTGTCTTTGACGGAATCCAGATTACTCCTTTCTGGCTTCTGGTATTGCTTCTCTTTGCGGCTGTGAGTTTTAATTCGGAATTTTCTGTGGTTCTGGCATTTAATTTTGAGAGGTCATAGCTGAGCATTACTTTTGTATAGTCTTTATAACGTAGTTTTGAGGGGTTATTTCTGAATCTGGTATCCTGTTTTATGAATGCTATCTCAGCGAGGAGATCAACAATTTTTATTTCAGAGTTCTTTTCGGCATTGTTTTTGAATATCCATATGTCATATGTGGCTTTCAGTTCGGAGATGAAGGATTCATCGTCAAATTCACGCTCAAATATTGTGCTTTGGGCATTATGAATAAGTTTTGCAATAAGTTCCGGATCTGTCTTACATTCGCCTATCTTTTCAATCTCATTGCCGTAGAAAAGCTTTGTTTTTCCGGATGACAGATCTGCTGTAAGGTATAACAGCCCGTTTGAGAGTTTGTATTTTGGATACTGCCCTTCGTGGGAGATATTTAGTTCCGAAAGTCTGTCATGGAGTTCTTTTCCGAAAGTTGCTTTGCAGCTGTTTTCTGTCAGGATGATCTCCTGATCATATCCCTCAAGGATTTTATTTATCTCTCCGGAAAAATCCTCACTCAGGTTTGCTTTTTCATATTTTCTCCTGATGTTTGCAGTTTCAGCTTTCATCAGGATCAATTTTTTTATCAGGTTTTCTTCCGGTTTATTCAGTTTCTTTAAAGAATTAACAATATCAGTTCTGGCCCTGTTTTCTGCGGATAGTTTTTTGATTAATTCTTCCATATACGTCATTGAAATAAATGTGATTATCCGGCATATATCTTTTGGAATTGTTCTTTTGAACTATTTTTAGTCAGGGATTTATAGTTCCATTATCAATTGGTTATTTTACGAACTATTTTTTGCTCAATTTACAGCACAATCAAATCATTTGGAGCTCAAAATACGGAATTTATTCTGAAATTGTACCCCAAATATCTCCAGTATTTATTTTGATGCCAGTCACATTTGGAAGAAAAGAAGATAGTTTCAATACTCTCAGAATTATCAATTGTCCTTAATTAGCGTCAATTAATAGTTATGATCACAAATCAAAAACTTTAAGGAAAAATAACTTGTAAATTAAATTTATGGAAGAATTGGGGGTTTATAACGATTTTATTGAAACAATTCAGTACGAAAATATTACTTCAACCTATAACTTTTCATTAATTATATCTGCAATTAATACCGTACAGGATTTTTCCGGAGAAGGATCTAATATTTTAGAGACAAATAGGAGAGCATATCCATTTTCATGCCTGATTGCTTATTTTATTCAAAATTATTATTCAATACTGTCAGAAGAAGAATTTATACCTCAAAAACCAGGCGAAACAAAATACAGTAATAGTAAACAGAAGCTTGCTTTGAGAGAATATATGAATCCGGTTATTTATTATTATCAGGACAATAACAAAAAGGAAGATTTTTATAAAAATTTAAGAACGAATTTTGTTCCCACAGCGATTCAGGCAGAATGGAAATTAATGGTTGAAAAAACAGGAAAACTTATTGTGTCAGAATTGATGAAAGATTTTGGCAGTTCAAAATATGATTACAATTACCCCTTTTTAAAACCGGAGATAAATATTTTATCCGAAAATTATGAATATACTTCATGCTCCTATCAATTAAAATATTTTTCAATTCCTGATGAACTGAATAATATATTTATTAACAATAAATTATCATCTGAAATTAAAGATATAGTTTACAAGTTATGGACATACTATACTTCAGATTTAAAACAGAACCTTAACAGAGAAAATTTTGAATCTCTCCTGAGAAAAACAACTGAATCATCAAAATCAGAAAAAGATGAATTGTTTTCATCCAGAACAGAGGATATAATAAGTATTCCAATTGAAAATCCGAAATTCAAAAGCTTAGATCCCGAATATCTATTCAATCCACCAGATAATCTTTTTGCAAATATAAATGAAAATATTGCAATAAAATATGCATATCTTTCAGAGAAGAATAAAGAATTAAACTGTTTAAATGCAGAAATAGAGCTATATAATAGATTTCTGGATGAGGATTATAATAATCTTGCTGATATTCCAGAAAAATATAACATTTCCGGAACTGAAACTGAAGAGAAGATAAAAAATATTGATCAGATTTTAAATTTTAAATCTGAAATTGATAAGCTTTCAAAAGAAAATAAAACTCTGAATAATAAATTAAGAAATAATCAGAACTCTGAAGAGATAAATAAAGATAATTTAGAATTAATTAAAGAAATAAATGAAGATATTAAACAAATTGAATCATTGTTAAACTTTAAATCAAAACCTTTTGCCTATACCAATGAACCGGTTAAAAGATTTTTAACTTATTCAGGTGAACTTGCAGAAGAAATATTATATAGTTCCCTCTCTCTTTTGGCGAATAAAAACAATAGTGTAGGATTATCTAATAATTATGGAATATTGCCTACCCAGTTCATAAAAGGGTATGAAAAATGGATTGACCAAAAAGAAGGAAAAAGTAACAGGGAAGATGGAAAAATAACCAGGAACAATAACCCTACAGTTATTTACAATAAGATACATGGGGATATCAGATTATTAATTCCCCAACAAATATTTAATACAGAATCAGACTCTGATTATATTCAGTTTTTAGTATATGATAATCGTGGATTTTTATGTGAAAAAAAATCACCCATATATGAATATGATGACGTATCTAAAACAGATGAAGTCCAGATTATCCTAAACAGACCATCTGAGAACTATTCAATTGAAATGCTGGCTGGAAAACAATGTATAAAACAATTCAGAATAATATTTCTTAAAAATGGATATGCAGCCTTTAGTTATGACAATTTAAAACTTGTTAAATCCAAAGTTAAAAGTGGATTGAATTATATTCTTTCAAAAAATAAAATTGAAATTAAACCTGAAGAGGCAATAATCGAACAGGGTAAATATTATGGAGAGTGGACCGGTTATACTTATCATCTGGTTGATTTTGATGATTTTAAAGTTGAAATAGGTTCTGAATTAACAGGGGAAACATCAGAAAAAGATTTAGTTGTTGATCTTCATGGTTATGAACAATTATCCAGTATTTTAATAAATGGTAAACCGGTTATAATAAAAACACTTCCAAAAGTCAGTATAAAATATAAAGATTTAAACTTACTTTACGAAACAGTAATTTCAATCCATCCATCAGGAAATACCAAAATCGAAAATGCAAAAATTATTAATTTAAAGCAGTATTTTACAGATAATCAATATAATTTACCTCTAAACGGAGAAATAAACATAGATCTCTCCAACGAAGTGTTTATCTGCAAAAATTCAGTTTCAGCATATATTATCAGAATAAGAAATAAAAAATGCAGAACAGACCAAAGATTTGAATTTACCTTTGTTCCATCTTTCGATATGAAATATGATCAATTGGAATACTTTTCTAAGAATCCTGATGATGTTGTAAAAATTGATATAGTCTCAATGCCGGACCTAAAATTAGAATTTGATGATTCTGTTTCTGTAAATTACATTAACAAGGAACATTTAAACATAATTTTCCCAGTGAGGGATTTTATATCTGGTAAAATTAAATTTAATGATTATGCAGGAGATTTATCCATAGAGATACCTATTCTCTCATGGAGATTTGAAAACCCGGATAATTCATACATTGGACCTAAATATACTTCATTTAAAGAGATTTCTGAAGAGGAATTCTATAGTATTGGAGATCATAAGATATTATCATTATTTCCATCACATTTAGATGAAAATCCAGGATATCTGGTAATTGACCCAATAAATGAAGTTATTCCTTCTAACCCAAATGAAGGAAAAATACCATTTAATATTTTTAAATATTTATATAAAATAAATTTAGTTACAGAAAGTTTAATTAAATTTAGCTATCTGAAAAATAAAGGCCATATCACTAATGAAATAAATTTATTTAATTTAAACAGGTGGGAAGTTAAAAATTTAGACTGGGATGTTTCTGAAAACTCCAGTGAAAGAATAATCTCATTGAAATGGGAGGAGAAATATGATGTTCCTGAAAAAAATATAATTATCTGGAAAGCCGGAATTAATGAAACGAAACCACAAGTTATTGAACATAAGATTATTTCTAAAGATGAAAAAGAGACAGAATTCAGGATAAATAAATCCCGGTTTACCCAGGGAATATATTATATACAATTTATTGCAGTCTTTGATGAATGGCAGCCACAAATCCCAAAATTTCCAGGTGAACAACAAATATTTCCAGGTGAACAACAAATAAATGTCTTCCAGAGAACATTTAAACTTGAGGGAAAGGAGATATTAGAAGAAGCAGATATTCTCTTAGAAAATGGAAAATATTTGGAAGCAATAGAAGAGTATCGTGGAATTGAAAAGTTAAATCCGGAAATTAGGGGCCTATGGAAACAAAAAATCCAGAACAGATTAATTTATACACATAAATTTAGTGATGCACTGGATATATTGGCACTGATATTTAATAACAGCACGTTTGGAAATATGGATAAAACATATGCTACACAATTGATGTTTGTCAATATCCTACCATTAAATGAGTATTTGTCAGGTGCAGAATACATTAAAATTTTTAATATAACGATCCTCATGTTAAGCAATAATGATAATACCCAGAGAAAAATTATTTCCAGTAAAAAAGAAACTGTGGCCAGATCTATTGAAAACTGTAATAATCTTGATGAAGAAGAGAGAAAAAAACTTCATACGTCTTTTAAAGAACTTTACAGCAGACTATAATCCGGAGAATAACATATGTCTCAAAATCCTTTAATAATTAACTCAGAAATTTCAAAAAGATATATCAACTATCTAAAAACTACTTTCCAGATAAGTGATTCTGACATCAGAAATAAATTTTGGGAAGAACTGGGGAATAAAGATTTAATTAAAGGCCCTATACTTGAAATAACGCCGCCCTTTAAAAATGGAAGAAGTATTCAGGAGTTAGTTAAAGAAGATAATTTCCCAAAATCTCTCATGAATTTAAATCAGGATGAAATTCCGGCTGCCAGAAATTTATATCTCCATCAGGAAAAAGCACTTCTGAGATCAATTAATGATAAAAGAAATATTGTTGTTGCAACCGGAACCGGAAGTGGTAAGACCGAAATTTTTATGCTCACAATATTAAATAAACTTTTTAGAGAGAAAGAGCAGAATAAATTATCTCCGGGTGTTCGTGCACTAATCCTGTATCCAATGAATGCTCTGGTTAATGACCAGTTAAAAAGGATGAGAAAACTTCTCAAAAATAATCCGGAGATTACATTTGGCAGATATACTGGTGAAACAAAAGAAAGAAGATCGGACGCATTACAAAATTACCATGACCTTTATGGTCACAATCCAATTGAGAATGAATTGATTTCAAGAGAAGAGATGAGGGAAAATCCTCCTCATATTCTTCTGACAAATTATGCAATGCTGGAATACCTTCTTTTAAGGCCAAAAGATAATGTCTTTTTTGATGGTGACAACTCTGAAAACTGGAAATTTATTGTCCTTGACGAAGCCCATACATATAACGGAGCAAAGGGTATTGAAATTGCAATGCTTCTTAGAAGAGTTAAAGAACGGGTAGTTCAAAGTGAAAAAGGCAAAATTCAATGCATTGCAACAAGTGCAACATTAGGCGGCGGAAAAGAGGATTATGGGAAAGTAGCCGAATTTGCATCAAATTTGTTTGGTGAAGAATTCACTGAAGAAGATATCATCAGTGCAGAAAGGAGAGAGACCTTTTTTGATAATACCTGGGGTTTTCCAAATGAAGATTTATACGTGATATGGAAAAATATTCTTGATTCTGAAGACGAAAACATCATTGAACAATTATCAGATTCAGGAATCAAACATGGAATTCCGGAAAATATAATCAAAAGAAGTAAAAGCAAATCCAATAACACAGACTCTTTCCTTTATACTGTTCTTTCCGGAGATGAAAGGATTTTAAAGATAAAAAAAGAATTATCAGAAAACCCTGCTGATATTGAAACCTGTGCAGAAAAATATTTCCCAGATTCTGCCGAAAATAAAGAATATCTCGTGGCACTGGTAGAGATTTCTTCCAGAGCAAAAAGGGAAGGAAGTGATCCCCTGCTGCCATCAAGATATCATCTTTTTGTCAGAAGTGTTGAAGGTGCATTCATACAGTTTCAGCCAGAATTAAAGATATCACTTGAACCTAAAAAAACTGATTTTATAGAGAAAAATAATTGTAACTATCCTGTTTTTGAACTTGGAGTTTGCAGATACTGCGGTTCTCCTTATCTTATTGGTAAAATTAAAAAAGAAAATGATTTTAGGTATGTTCTGGAACAGTCAATAAATCCATTTTCTGAAGATGATAACAAAGTTGAATATTTCCTTATCAATAAGGAGATTACCAATGAAGATAATGATGAAGAAGATGAGATATTACTAAATAAAAATCTTCAGCAGAAGAGAGAGAAATATAAGCTATGTGGCAAATGCGGTGCAATAAATAAGGCCTCGATAAAAGTGAATATCTGTAATTGCGGCAATGAATATCTAATTTCACTTTATAAAATAAATGGCAAAGAGGGTAAGCTGCACAAATGTCCCGTATGCTTAAAGCTGAATCCCGCAGATTCTGTGGTTGGAAGATTTTTAACCGGAAGAGACGCTGTTCCGGGTGTTATTGCATCTGCTATATATCAGAAACTGCCTGAAATCCCGGTAAACAACGACACATATGATACCGAAGATGGTGACTGGTCATTCAGCAAAAAAGAAACCGTTTCAAAATACAAGAGAAATCTGCTGATATTCTCAGACAGCAGACAGGATGCAGCTTTCTTTGCTCCATATCTTAATCAGACCTATAATAAAATACTTAGAAGATCTTTAATTGTTTCAGTTTTAAAAGAAAATTTTAAACTAATTTATAAAAATCAGTGGAGGATTACTGATTTAATAGATCCTTTGCTTGCGAAAATAAATCAATTAAATTTTAAATTTGACGAAACGGGAAATTCTAATCTTGCAAGACAGGAGAAGATAAATTTAATTAAAAAATGGCTGTTTTATGAGTTCAGTTTTTCAGGAAACATGGGTAATCTTGAAGATCTTGGTATTTGTTCTTTCACACTTATAAAACCTGAAAACTGGGTTGCACCTCCCCCTTTGTTAAGAGAGCCATGGAATTTATCTGAAGATGAGGTGTGGTCATTAGTCAGTATTTTATTTGAAAATTTCAGATCAATTGGAGCAATCAAATATCCCGATGGAATTGATCCTGAGGACGAATTTTTCAGGCCAAAAAATTACCAGTTTTATTTCAGACAATTTGAATCAGATCGTTATCAGCATATAAATTCATGGATACCAAAAGAAAAGTATTCCAACAGAAGACTGGATTTCCTGATCAGATTAGTTAAGAAAATCAACCCTAAAATATCAAAAAATGACTGCGTTGAATTATTAAATAATATCTGGAAAAATATAGTCACAAATCATGTTTTTAGTGATTATTTCATCCTTGCTGATGCAGGCCAAAATATCCCTGCATACCTGATGAAACCTGATAAATGGATCATCAGGACGAATTATTCTGAAGATGATCTTAAATGGTACTATTGTGATGAATGCCATACATTAACACTTACTAATCTGAGATCAGTATGTCCTCAATATCGATGTAATGGTAAATTAATTCCTGTTAATCCCTCTCAATTATTCTCTGATAACCATTACAGGCTTCTCTATGAAGAATGGGATACAATTCCAATGAAAGCTTCAGAGCATACAGCTCAGTTAAACAATGATGAAGCAAGTAATATTCAGCAGAAATTCATCCAAGGGGACATAAATATTCTTAGCTGTTCAACAACTTTTGAACTTGGGGTTGATGTCGGAGAACTGGAATCAGTCTTTATGAGAAATATGCCTCCTTCGTCTGCAAATTATATTCAAAGAGCAGGGCGTGCCGGAAGAAGATTAAATTCAAATGCTTTTGTAACAACTTTCTGCCAGAGAAGATCACACGATCTAACTTATTTCCGTGATCCAATGCCTTTTGTAAAAGGAATAATAAGTCCGCCATTGTGTGAAATTCATAATGAAAAAATCGTAAAAAGGCATATTTATTCAACTGCACTTGCTGAATTCTGGAAATATAATCCCAATTATTTTAGTGATGTAAAAACATTTTTTATTGATAATGACATCCCTGAAAAATTTAGGAAGTTTTTAGTAAACAGGCCTGAAATGCTTGAGCAAAGCCTTAGAAGGATAGTTCCCGAAGGTCTGCATGAGATAACCGGAATAGAAAAATGGAATTTCATTGATGATCTGTACTCAAATGGAGAGAATTGTGAATTTGAAGGTTTAATCACCCGTGCGAAAAATATTATTGAATCAGATATTAAGGATATTGATAATTTACACAGTGAAAGAACAAATAATCAAAAATCTGCAGATTATCTGTTAAGACTAAAAAATACTTTGTTAAAACAGCAAATTATCAGTTATTTATCGACAAATAATATTCTCCCAAAATATGGTTTTCCTGTTGATGTTGTTGAATTAAAATTACCATTGGAATATGAGACCGCAAAAAAATTTGAACTCCAGAGAGATTTAAGAATTGCAATATCTGAATATGCTCCGGGAAGTCAGATTGTAGCCGGAGGTTATATATGGGAAAGCCGTTATATCAAGAAAAATCCCAAGAAAGAATGGTTAATCTATGACTATGCGATCTGTGACAATTGCCATCGATATCACAGGGTCCTTCATGGTACTGGAAAATGTTTAGATTTCTGTGAGTCATGTAAACAGGACCTTAGGAGTGCAAAAAAGTGTAAACAATTTTTAAAACCACAATATGGATTTGTTTCAGAAAACAAGGCCCCAAACAGAAATATTTACAAAAGACCTAAAAAGACTTATTCATCAAGAATTTATTATTCCGGTGAGAGCAAACCGGAAAGAAATATTAAATTGACCGGGAAATCCGGAATAAATTTATTTGCTGAGAGTGCCACTCAGGGACAACTTGCAGTAATCAACAATGCAGGCTCAAAGGGATTTTTAGTATGTCCATGGTGTGGTTATACTATAATAGATGAAAATGGAAAATGGCCTAAAACCCACAAAAATTCATATGGTAATATCTGTAAAGGTAAACCAAGACGTGAGCTGTCTCTTGGACATGAATTCCTGACTGACATTCTGATTCTGGACTTTCGGGGATATTCATCATATGATAATGAGATGTGGAAATCCTTATTGTACGGGCTGATTGAAGGATTATGCAGTGAACTTGATATTTCACGTGATGATATTGATGGAACACTATACCCAATCAGAGGTAAAAATGATGAACCTGCAATAGTAATCTTTGATAACGTCCCCGGAGGAGCCGGACATGTAAGACGGGCCATAAGTGATAAAGAAACATTAAAAGCAATAATCAGAGCATCTTATAATAATGTTAAAAACTGTTCCTGTGGTGGAATTAAAGGTGAGGCAAGTTGTTATGGATGTCTGAGAACATATTCAAATCAATTCTGCCATGAACAGTTAGACCGGAAAAAAGTTGTCGATTTCTTTGAAGAAATATTTCCTGAATTTATTTCCTGAATAAGATTCTTTTTATCTTTGCAAAAATTGAAATTTTTTCGGTTTTCTTATTATTTTGTGGATTTACAGAATTTTTATCTTTTATTCCGGAATAATTAACTGAATTATTCTCAATCCTTTCTTCATTAATATTATTTCCTAAGATTATTCTCCGCTTTGATTTAACCTCAAAAGACTCCTTAATCTCAATTTCCGGATTTTTCCCAGTAATTTCTGATTTTTCCGGGACATCAGGAATTATTTTAGATATTATGGGTTTTTCAGGATGATTATTCTGGATCTTATCCTTTAATTTATAATCTTTGGAATATTTACTTAAAAGTTCATTAGATTTTGTATTTGTTTTATCAATATTTACATTTTCAGAATTTAAATCCGGAGATTTACATTTATAATCATCATTGGTATTAAGAGCCAGTTCATCCTTAGGAAAGACTGAAAGTTTATTATTTTCAATACTTGTCTTATCAGATCTTAAATTATGATCATTTATGTTAGTATTGACTGAACTTAGATTTTTAATCTCTGAAATTGCCTTATCAAAATTATCTATTTGCTTTGAATTACCAGTTGTTGGAACAATATCTAATGATTCAGATGATTTATCAGCTAAAATATCATTTACACTTTCTTCTGAAATTGTATTAGCTTCAGTTTTCTTATTTGCATGGATATTAACAGAACTTAGATTTCTAGTCTCTGAAATTGCCTTGTCAAAATTAACTATTTGCTTTGAATTATCAGTTGTTGGAGTAACATTTATAGGTAAATCCGGTATTATATCAGCAAAAATATCATTTGCCTGTTTTTCGGGGTTAATTTTATTCTCACTCTCTGCTGAGGACATCCCATAAGACATCTCTTCTTCGTTGCCCAGAATAACTGAATCATTAATTTCTGAAACAATATCTTCAGTTGCCAAAGGATTTGCAGTATCGGAGTTATATATTCCACTGTTCTCAAGGGAAACATCTATATAATTGTTTAAAAGTTCATTATCTTCAATAATAGAATTGTTAGGGCTTAATTCATCAATTACAGAAAATTTTGCCTGAACTGTGTTTTTGCCACCCGCATCTATTTCTTCTCTGATCTCTTCTGATTGCAGTTTTGAATCCCCATTTACCTCAATAATCTGATTATCTTCCTGAATTAATTTTACATCATCCAGATCTTCAGTTGAATAATTATCTGAGATATTTGATTTGATAAAACTATACTTTTCAAATTCGTCTTTATCGTCACAGGATATTAAATCATTGTTATTTATGCCCATGATATTATCAAATGCATAAATATGATTTAAGGTGAAATCCAGAAATTCATTATCAGGTAATTCAAAACCTTCCTCAAATTCATATACCGGAAGATCAATAATTTCAGAATTTATTTCTTCTTTTTCTATTGGATCTGAAACATCAGTAAATTCTTCTTTGGAATAATTAATTTTGTTTGTTGGTAAAGGTTCTGAACCGGAATAAAATTTATCATAAATTTTATTTAGTGATTCTATAAAATCAGAAGGTATATCATATTTCTCTCTAAAATCATCTTCTTCTAATTTTAAACATAGATTCTTGAAATATTTGTTATATTTTTCCGGATTTGATGAGATATAATTGTTAATTTCCTGAAGAACGGAATTATAGTAATCACTCCTTATTTTATCATGTTCTGTATCTGCATAAACATTTAATTCACTTTCAATAGACTGTTTGGAGGAGTTTAATTCCTCTATCTTTTTACGAATTTGATATTTCCAGGCATATTCATTAAATTCCTTTTCCCTGAAAAACCCGGATGTAATATTATTATATTCTTCTACATCCCGTAATGATTTGATAACATCTGATTTTATTTCAATCTGATTTTCAATTTCTTTAAGTCTAAAATTAATATCTTCAATTTTATCCTCAGGAATTAAACCCTTCAAACATGATTTAGTCTCTTTTTTCAGACCTTTAAATTCATCCAGATCATCAAGTGATTTTTGAATAATCCTGTTTTCCTCAAGCCAGTGAGCAATTTCATTTTTATCCAGAGGATTAATTAATTCATTATAGTAAAGATCAGATATTATTTTATCATAATATTCACCAATCATTTTTTCTGGAATTAAACCATGAAAAAGTATCTGAGTTAAATATTTTTTAGAATAATTTAAATTAACAGTTAATAAATCATTATCATTTATAAATCTTAAAAATAATTCCCCTAAATCTGTTTCTTTTTGAATACTAAAGCCATAGATATCTGAAAAAACAGGCTCCCAATATTTTCCATCATCATAATTATAAATCCCATTCCAGACAAGATAAAAACATACAGATGCTCGATATTTCAGAATATTCTCTTTAAATGTATTATGGTCTTTATTAGATAAATTATTGGAGATTAAATCACATAATTTATCATAATCATTATCAGTAAAGGGAATCTGACCAATTAATTTAACCTCTTTTATTTCCTCAAGTAACAGTTTCTCAATTGATTTCAAATCATCACAGTTTTCAAAGAGATTCTCATTACTTGCATTGATAATGTTGTCAGTGATTACATTTTCCCCATCCGGATATGTTTGCAATAATTTTTGAGAATTCATCATATCATTTGAATATTTATAATTATTTATTCCAGAGATTATTTCCCTATTTTCGGGACTCTCGGTCCCTGATTCTAATTTGATCAAATTACTCTGTTCTTTCTCTTCTGTAGAATTCAAACATAACGCTATTGCCGGTATCTCATTTAATATTTCCAAAATGCGATCAGAAATCATTTTGTCTTTCTCAAAATTATCTAAGGTTGCTAACCCATTTGAAATCTCTATTTTCCCGCCTTTAGCATCTCCGGTTATTGTCTGGCAGATTCCGGCAATAATCAGCAGATAAGAATTATTTGGAAATTCTTCAAGTTCCTTCCTGCAGGCCCATAATAATAGATAAAGATCATCATTCTGGATTTGTACATCCCTGATCGATATTAAAATATCAATTGCTGTAGCGGTATCGAAATATCTGGCAATCTTTTCAACAGGTTCTGTGTATTTGGACTTTTCAAGATAGTTCAGAATTTCAGAACTAAACTTATCAGTTCCCTCTTCAAGCCCAGTCCTGACAACCTTTAGCATATTCCCAATAGATCGCCTTCTTCTCTTCTCAATTATGTCGTAATAATATTCAACATGAGCATTTACACAATCAAGAGCAGCATTGTACCAGTCAGTTTTTTTTGCCTTTGGAAAGTAGAAATCCATCTCTTTTTCAGAAATGTGGTCCAGAAAATGTTGCTTGAGCTTATCATACATCTCTTCGGGTTTCGCATAACCAAGGGTGACTTTAAAATTTTTTGCAGTATAATCTTTTTCATAATCTTCAATGATTCCGGAAATAAAATACCTATATAGAACTTTCTCAATTTGGGATTCAACATCGAGCGTTATGCCATAGATTTTAAAATATTCTTCGTAATCCTGTCTATTAAGGTATGGAATTTTAATGACTTTTGAAAAATTGCTATTGACATCAATTATTTTAACTATTTCTTTAAGAAGAAACTCTTCTGCAAAATGCATTTCAAATGTTTTTCCTGGAAAATTGTTGGACCAAAACCATAAGTTTCGGATTATATCTGAGTTTGATGAATCAGATGAATTAATATTTCTGTAAGCCTTTTTTATGTCATCATAAGAATAATGTTCAATATCCATTAATTTATCAGCCAAACCCGGAATATTATCAACGAAAATAATGTGGCATTTGGATTTATTGCCATCTCTACCCGCACGTCCTGCCTGCTGATAAAAATCTTCTATAGATCTTGGAAGTAATGAATGAATAGTAAATCTAATATCCGGTCTATCTATTCCCATTCCAAAACTATGGGTACAGACAATAATATTTTCCTTTTTTTCCTTAAACTTCTTCTGCAGTTCAAATTTACATTTATCCCAAGTGTTTTTATCAGACCATTTTGGGCATCCACCGCTAAATACATTGATTTTTTCCTGAGTTAGCTCCTTTAATGGTTCAGATAGTGCTCTTACTCCAAGCTCACCATTTGTAAAACTGGTAAATACAAGTCCGCATGGATGGGAATTATGAACACCACATTCAGAAATACATTCTTTGAATATATCTTTTATTGTGTCAATTCTTTTATCAGGAGATGTCTCATGAATATAATATTCCAGCTCTTTTCTTTCAAATGACTCAGGCCGGATTACAGAGTCAATATCACTTATTTTAAGGATGTGTTTTATATCAAAGAGAACATTTTGTGAAGCAGTTCCGGTTAAAGCCATAAAAACAGGTTTAAAGTCACTGCCTTCACCCATTCTTCTCCAGACATTCATATAGGCCGGTCTGAAATCATGTCCCCATTCACTAACACAATGGGCTTCGTCCACCACACAATAGGAAATATTGCTCATATTCCTGTTGATAAGATGAATAAAATCCGGCATTTGCAATCTTTCCGGAGCAGAAAATATGAAGTCATAAAAGCCCTTTTCAAAATTTTCATAACCCTTTTCACGAATTTCTCTGTCACTTGTATCAATATTCCCAGCCCCACTCATGAAAGGCATACAACGGTGTAAACCCATAAATTCAAGGCTGTTAACCTGATCAATCATCAGAGAACGCAGAGGATCAATAATCACTACTACTCCGGGCTGAAGAATTCCGGTCATCTGATAGCATAGAGATTTCCCGGCAGCGGTTGGCAAAAGAGCAACAACAGGTTTTAATTTTAAAGCTCTTTTTATAATTTCAATTTGTTTAGGTCTGAAATCTTTTTTCCTGAAGATATTATTCAGGAAAAATAGTAAAGATTTATCAAAATCTTCATTATCAGCACATCTACTTTTTAAGGGAACAATACTGGCTCTTAGATTTGGCTGAATGTAATCTGAAGAAATTGTTGCCGGAGAGATGACAACTGAATCTTTTTTATTTATTTCAGACCAGATATCTACTGATGGATATCTGTAGTATTTAATATCCGGAATTATAGCATTATTTTTGCAAAGGGTAATTTTGATGTCTTTATCAATTGAATGAATAACTCTAAAATTATCAATTATTTCCTGAACTGAAGATATTACAGGTTCTAAACCAATATTCTGTACATCCATTACTGATATTTCACCGGATTTTCCATCATAAATCATATGCCCAACAGCCATAAGAATTTTAGATTCGGCCATTGGAAGAGCAGTTAAATTGTCAAGTGCTCTCCTTTTTGAAATATCCATACTCCGGATTTTTTCCGCAGCTTCAAAATAAGGTTCAGGGATTGCATGATTAATGAGAGTTGTGATTTCACGACAATTCAATTTCCAGCTTCCCCTTCTTGATGTCGGAAATCTGAATACTTTCCATCCTTCTCTTTCAAGATCTCTGTCTCTTGCCCTGTCCTTTTTAATTATGGCACCGGAATGTGTTGCATCATCTATTTCAACAACGATTTTTAACCATTTATCTGAGTCAAGATATGGAATCTCACATGCAAAATCAACCCTCTCTTCTTCATGTCCTTCTACCCCCATTTTATCAAAATGTCTTTGGGGAAGAAAAATAAGTGGGATATTTTTGCTAAGCAGGGATTTAGATAGAATATTAAAAAAATATCTTTCAGGTTCGGTACATAGATCAAGATATTCCTGAAATAATTTTTCAGCTTCTTCGTCAGATATTAATAATTCAGGAATCTGGGATATTTTCAGGGAATTATTTAGTTCTTTGGCTGAAATAATGGATTCACAGGTAAAACTAATTTCACCTGAATATTTATCTACAAAATAATCCAGTATATCTTCTTTTCTTGCTTCTTCTAAAAGGAATTCTTCCAGTTTTATACTGCATGGAGCAGGCGTTCCTCTATGAGCAAACTTCATCAGTACTGAACCGAGTCTTCTTAAATCGTCATTAATATTTTCTGAATCACCAGGAATATGTAAACTAAATGTAAATCCTGAGGCATAGTGATACAAATTTTTAATATTTTCTGAAGAAAAAGAAGAATTCTTATTCACTAAATTTACAACTGCCTGAGATGAAAATGCAGCAGACATATATGGGTTTAACCATGGACACCCCTTATTAAAATATGAAATCCCCTTCATCATATATTGAAATTAGCATTTTTCAGGCTTAAATCTTACTTTATTGAATTATGATGTCTGATAATTATTCTATAGACCATATCATCACAAAATTTAATTGACTTGACACTAATCTATTTCTCCAGACATAAACTTAACAATTTCAACCGGCATTGTCGTTTCCCCGGAAATTTAGTCAGCAGGTACTTCTTTTCCTGCATCTCCATCATTTCCTTCATTACTCAACGCTGCATCCTCGGCACTTCCAGCCGCCCCCACTCCGGAATTATTAATGCCAAATACAAATCCCTTTGCATAATACCCGCCCCATATCGCAAGCCCGCCTTTAAAACCAATACTTTTTCCAAGATCAAGCTCGATCTCCTCGCCCACAATTCCAGTGTAAAACTCCCATGAAAAACTTAGATTTTTCATCTGCCATCTGTGAACCCACAGGCTCATGTAAAACTTCTCTGAAGCCTCTAAATCCTTAACAAAGAGAACCGGGGAGTGGTATGAAAACAGTTTTTTCCCATAATCAGAAATTAATTTGCAGGCAGATAATTATTCCGGAACTGAGTGAACATCCAATCTTTTCAGGCGGAAAATCACCCTTCGTAAGCAGGAAGTTATTCACTTATCTTCTTTATCCACGGTCTTTTCTATATCATCAATAGCAAGATGCTTCTTCAGATATTCCTGAATTTTTGCTGATTCAAGCCAGCCATGATCAAGCCGTTTTATAATAATATCAATCTCCTTTACCTGACTCAGAATAATTTCATCAGCGTTTTCCATATTCATATCAAGAACGCCTGCAATAACTGTCAGAGGATTTCTTATCTCATCATTGAGTATTGCAAGCTGTGAGATATTATGCTCAATCTGCTTTAATGCATCAGTCTCACGCTTCCGGGATTCCCTCTCCTCCGTGATGTCCCTTACAAGCTGAAGGATGTATCTCCGGCCGCCAAGCTCAAGGAGACGTGCCTTCACATGTACAGGGAAGACTAAGCCGTCTCTTCTTATATGCTCAGTCTGATATGAGGCATAACCCTCTTTTTCAGCAATATCCGCCTGTATGGCATTGCATTTCTGCACCGGAAGCCTGATTATATCCTGAACTTTAAGGTTTAACAGTTCATCACGTGAGTAACCAAGCCTCCGGCATGCAGTCTCATTCACCTCTGCAAATGTGCCCTCTTTTCCGCCCGATAAAATCTCACTCAGAAATACAGCCTCGTTTATATTGTTGAAAAGCTCATAATATTTGTTCTCACTCTCTTTAAGGGCAGTTTTAATCTCTCTCTGCTTGATCAGCTCTTCCTTTAATTCGGCTGATTTCCGTACAACCTCCCTCTTAAGCGAGAGTGACCAGACCAGTGCAACTACAAGAAGAAATAACGCTGGCAGAAGGAAAAATAAGACAAAATTGAGAAGCGTTGAATAAAATTCCTTCTCCTCATACACTCCAAACCATTTATCATATATCTCATCATATCTCCCGTTCTTCTTGACAATGGCAAGACCCTCATTGAAAACCGGAATAAGATCGCTACTATCCGCCGAGAACGCAAAGCAGTATTCCCTTGGCTCAATCGGCGGCCCAACGGCCACAACATTCCGGAGATCATATCTGTTGATTAAATCTTCCCCGTGGATCTTTGTAAGAAGGGCACAGTCATATTTTCCGGATGCAAGAAGAAAAAGGGCTTCGGACTGACTGTCTTGTGTAATAATATCATCAGAAAAACCCATACTTATGACATAATCATGCAGATAATCAGAGTTTTCAACTATGATCTCTTTACCATAGAGATCCTCAGGCCCTTTAATCTCAGAACCAACTCTGACAAAAATTCCCTGTGACACCAGAATATACGGACTGGAAAAATTCAGGACCACATCACGATCTTTTGAATAAAACATCCCGGTCATCATATCAATTCTGCCGGCTTCGAGATCACCTCTCGCCTCATACCAGGGGGTAAGTTTTATGCTCACATTCAGGCCCATCTCATCAGAAACCGCCCTTAACAGTTCGACGTTAAACCCGGAAGGCTGCCCGGAATGATCGAGATACTCATAAGGGGCAAAATTATCATCACCACCGGCAGTGATTACCCGGCTGCCGTCAGCCAGTGCAGAAGCCGGCGACAGTATAAAGAGAAGGAAAAAAAGGAGAATATACAGCGTAAATAACAGACGGGCAGATAAAAACGCTGCTGAGTTTAGAGAAGACCGGGCAGATACGGAATTTACAGAACATTTTAAACCGGAAAGATAACCGCAGCTTCTCTTTTTGGCGGATTCAGCCGGAGACCCCTTATGTAAAAACAGAGAGAGAATAAAACATTTAAAGTAACTGTTCAATCCGGCAAAATCACCCTTCCCGTCTCTTCCGGTTTTAAGGTACATAATATCTCCGGGAATCACATAGTTCCCATATACTATCCAATGTCCCTGAATGTAATAAAATATACGCCTTTATCCCGCAGAAAGCATATGGGCCGGGACAGAGAATGGTTCCGGGCAGATATCCGGTGAAAAATATCGGGACCGTAATCCATCAAATTCTGCTCAGATTTTCAATTTTATCCAGCCACCCGTTAAAATGCCGGCACTTATCACGCATTTTTCCGGCTGCAACCAGATCTGCAATCAGCACTCCGTCTGTGATCTTCTGATAGGACGGGTACAGGCGGATAAGCCTTTTGGAGGGAGCTGTATTTTCACCATCATTTATTCCCTCAGGATTTGGACATGCGGATATTACTGATCTCAGTTCATTTATTTTTGTTCCGTATGAGAGCTTCATAACTCTGTCTATTGAATCAATATCGCTGAATAATAGTGATTCAAACTCATGCAACTGAATATACGGGATAAAACGTCGGTTACCTATATCCTCTGCCATTGAATTTTCAATAACTTCCACTTTCCCATATGGATCATTTATACCTGATGCCTCATCTTTTCCGGGAAAATCCTTTGAAAGTTTATAATAATCAAACATTGTAGTGACATATGCCTCTTTCTCATTCAATGCGCGAAGAATATCCTTCTTTGCTTTTGCATAACTGACAATTCCACCCCTGTATGTCTTTGACTTTACTGAAGTTATCAGGCGGAATGGTATGCAGTAAATCCCTTTCAGGGCTAACTTATCATACAGGACTTTTGATACAAAAGTCTCTTCAGCCTGACCTTCACAGATAATTTTCAGCCGGATATAATCTGTCATCCGGTTGGTCTCCCGCCAAGAATATTCTTCTCCCACAATTCGCCTAATGTATAATCATCAAGCCAGTCTGTAAGTTCATCTTCATCAGGCCTGCTTATCCGGGTGTCTCCTTCTGCCCTGTCAACTACAAGCAGAACTTCAGGTTCAAACTGATTGACAAGAGTCACTGACTGGGTAGAGATAAGCAATTGTGTTCTCTTTGATGCACTCTTTATCATTGAAGCGAGTACATTAATGGCATACGGATGCAGACCAAGTTCAGGCTCGTCAATTATAATCATCTCAGGCAGATTTGGCTGCTGAAGAAGAGTTGTAAGGCAGATAAACCTCAGAGTTCCGTCTGAGAAATCATTTGCACCGAAAGGAAAATCGCTCCCTTTTTCATGCCATTCAAGTTTAATTGTCTCCGTATTGTAATTATCCGGGCGGAGAACAAAATCATCAAAGAACGGAGTTACAAGCCTGACCGTATCTCTTATTCTGTAATAATGTTCCGGATAAATATTCATCAGAAAATAAAGAAATGCAGCAAGATTAGCACCGTCTTTCCTGAAGTATAAGTTGTCACTTATCTTATTCGTGGATTTTATCGGGGAGGTATCACCTGTGTCATGAAAATGATATATCTTCCAGTTTTTCAGAGAATTAAGCACTATTTCTGATACTTTATGCTCCTTTGCATATGATGCGAGTTCACTCTCTTTATTCCCGGAAGCAGATAGATCAATATACGGAAAACTGTCTTTCCCATTTCCATAAAAAACGGATGATTCATGTTCAAATATGAGAGTATCTCCGGCAGCGGGGGACAGTTTCAGAAAATATCCATTCTGCCCAAATGTGAAGGATATCTCTATGGAATCTGTATGTTTTTTACCATAATGAAGAAATTTGTCAGCACCGCCACCTTTCGCCACAGTCATCTGAAGGTTTCCGTTCAGGATCTCACCAATCAGACCAAATACTCCTATGAAATTGGATTTACCGGAACCGTTTGCACCGATAAGTATATTCAGTTCTCCAAATCGGATATTCTGATTTAAAATTGATTTATATCCGGAAATTGTTATTTCACTGAGCTGCATAATTCCCTCTGCTCAAATCGCACAATATGACTTTAATTTATTAATATTAGTCTTTTTCCCAGACATAAGCGTTTCCTGGCATGACCGGCATTATACTACCCGGCATAATCCCAGACAGGTCAGAATCATTATTTTCAGGCAGGGGAAATGTAAATACATGAACATTTGCAATTGTCAGATTATCCTGATAATAACCCTTACAGTTCTCATTGCAGTTCTCTCTGCCGGATGCACAGCATCTGAGACCCGGCAGGAATTCAAAGAGGCAATAATTAATTATTCAGATAATCTGCCGGTTACTGATGATAAAACAGAAAATAATATCCATAAAACTAAATCTTCAGGTGCAACCATTGAAGAGAAGATCGGCCAGATGCTCATGATCGGATTTCGCGGCTACACAGCAGACAATGATTCACAAATAGCAGATGACATAAGAAAAGGCAGAATCGGTGGCGTAATCCTCTTTGATCAGGATGTCGCACTTGGCACAGATGAGAGAAATATCAGATCACCTGAGCAGGTACGAACACTTAATAGTCAGTTTCAGGGCTATGCAGAAGAGATACCCCTCTTCATCGCAGTGGATCAGGAGGGTGGCAAAATCTGCCGTTTAAAAGAGAAATACGGATTTCCGGCAACCGTCTCAGCAGAATACCTCGGTACTGAAAATAACGAAACCCTGACGAGAAATGCCGGAAAAAATCTCGCCGGAATGCTAAAGAAGAACGGATTTAACATGAACTTTGCACCTGTCGTGGATCTCAATGTGAATCACAATTCCCCTGCAATCGGAAGGCTGAACAGGAGTTTTTCAGCAGATCCAGAGGTAGTCACAGATAATGCAGGCTGGATAATCGAAGAGCACAGAAAATCAGGCATAATTACGGCGATAAAACATTTCCCCGGACATGGCAGTGCAATGGCAGATTCACATCTTGGATTTACTGATGTAACGGGCACATGGAGTGAAGAAGAGCTTATTCCCTATCAGAACCTGATCGAAGAAGACCTTCCGGATATGATAATGACTGCCCATATCTACAACAGAAATTTAGATCCCGACTACCCTGCAACCTTATCGGAGAAGACAGTTTCAGGCATTCTAAGGAATAAACTTGGATACGAAGGAGTAATAATCACAGATGCAATGGACATGGGTGCAATTACTGACAGTTACGGCTTAAGGGATGCCTTAAAACTATCAATAAATGCCGGATGTGACATATTCCTCTTTGCAAACAACATAGTCTATGATGAAAATATTGCGGAAAAATCTGTCAGCATTGTAAAGGAACTGGTAGAAGAGAGTGAAATTCCGGAGGAGAGAATTAATGAATCATATGACAGAATAATCGGCCTCAAGAGAAAATACCTCCCCGGAAATTACACAAATGTATGATAAACATTGAATTCCGGACAAAATCTCTCTTTTTATTGCCGGATTACAAACCGGATTTTTACATGCGTTTGCCACCGGAAGGATAACTGCTTCTCTCCCACAGCACAGGCCCGTCCCAGTCCGGATATGGCATACCTCTTTCAAGTTCATCTGCGACAGATGCAGCCCCAAGCTCTAAAAGCCTTTTTCCTGTCGGAATTCCGGTTTTAAGGTCACAACCATGTTCTGTATAATACCTGTCAAGCATCTCATCATGAATCCTTATCTCCTCTCTGCCGGTTTTTGAATCCCTAACCCACGGATGCTGAACAAGCCTGTCATCTCCCCTCTTAACTCCCTGTCTGGCATTGAATGCCATCTCAGTCAGATAAATTTTTTCAAGGGCATCTGTTACTTCTCTCTCGGAAAAATAAAGCCCGGTTGCAGCAGAAAGCAGTTCTGCTGACCCTTTAAAGAGCGGGGATTTAAACACAAGCGGCACTGCGAAGCTCCAGCTGTTAACTGACCCTTTGCACCTACCTGTGCAGTCCGCAAAAGTGGCTGCCTTCTCTGCTACAGTGAGGGCACCCGCCGGATCTTTAGGCATAAAACCATTATTCACAAGTTCTCTAAAAAATTCCGGCTCGTTCTCATCAAGTGCCCAGCTTCTCCCTCTGAGATGATCTGCACCCCTTGTGGATGTTGCGTGGGCAAGGCTGAATACACCCGGCGGATATACCCCTCTGCAAAGCCCTTTTACATGATAACAGTAATCCATTGAATTCCGGCCGAGAATCTTTGCCATGCTGTACATCCCTTCAGCAACAGTATTCCCAAATCCTTCCCTTAGAGCAGTTCTGTGTATCAGTTCAGTCTGTGAGCCGGAATCCTCCCATGAAAGAGAAAGTCCTGTGTCCTCTTCAGATATAATCCCCCTGCTGAAGAGATCCTTTGCAAAGGCGATTGCATTACCAAGACCTACCACACACATGCCGTATTTGTCACAGAGATTTTCCATCTCAAGAATCGCAACCGGATCAAATATCCCGCAGTTTGTCCCAAGACAGTACACCGCCTCAAATTCAAGACCCTCCCCTTTCTCACCGGCATATTTTCCGGACGGGATTTCAAAGACATTCTTGCAGCCCACTGTACAGGTTTTACATGCAGTCCGTCCGGTCTCGTAACTTTTAAGTTTTTCAGGCCGGATACTCTCCGGCACTTCTTCCGGTGTGAGATAATAACTGCTGTTCCTGACTCCCGGATGCCAGTTTACAATCCCGAAATGTGAGCCGTAAACCTTTACCTGCTCATTGAAAAAGGAATTATTTCTGAAATATTCCTTATCCTCATCTGAGAGTTTCTTGAAGAGAAGAGGGTCTGCAACCGGAATTTTGCCTGTACCTGAGACTGCTACTGCCATCAGGTTCTTTGACCCCATAACAGCACCGCTTCCCCTTGTGGTGGAACTGTACCTGTCAATAATTACAGTTGCAAAACGAACAAGGTTCTCACCTGCCAGCCCGATGCATACAACACTGACTCTTTTACCCTCATTTTCCCGTATAATATCCGTCTTTTCCCAGGTCGAAAGACCAGTCAGGTCCCCTGCATCAAGGATCTCCACATCATTATCACTGATACGGAGATATACAGGTCTGTCAGCCTTTCCGGTTATAACAATCTGGTCATAACCGGCTGCCTTTACCTCTGAGGCAAAAGCACCGCCGCCGCTCCCGTCACCAAGAATTCCTGACAGAGGAGAGAGTGTGCTCACCGAAATTCTGCCTGTAAGCCGGAGTTTTGTGCCGGTAAAAATTCCGGGCGAGAAGCAGATGACATTCTCCGGCCCTAAAGGATCAATGCCAGGCGTTATCTCATTAAATAGGGTCCATGAATTAAGCCCTCTTCCTCCAAGAAACTGTTTAACAACACTCTCATCTGTCGGAATTATTGATATCTCACTCCGGGTAAGATCAACCCTCAGTATTCTGCCGGCCCAGCCGTACATTCCCATAATCAGTTATATTATCCGGACATAATATGATTGTTTGCAAAATAAATCTCTATAACAATAAGCTTTCAGACTTTAACAGACATTTCTCCGGCATATCTGGCAAAATGATAATCATACCGTGTTTCAGGCATTCCATGTTGCTATCATACAATATTTCTGAAGATGGCTTCTTCTCCATCCTGAACTGCATCTCCATTATTCTTATACCGATAAATATTTGACTGACCAAAAAAAAACACGGTCATTTTCGCCCGGAATTATTCATTTACAGGAAGAAGAAGATTGTTACGGTTGCCTCCTGCCAGCAAAAAAAAAGATTTATAACCTATTAAATCCTACGTTCAGACTGGGTATAACCAATATATTCATGCGATAATAGTCCAGCGGCAGGACAGTGGCTTCCCAAGCCTCTAACCCGGGTTCGATCCCCGGTTATCGCACTTATTTTTCCGGAAATTAATGTAAATTCCGTTTAATAATTATTATATTTGATAATTCTGATGGGGTATGGTTATCTGAAACCTTGCCCCTTTCCCGAATTCACCATTTTCCACTATACTCATTCCGGTTATTGCCAGAATTTCCTTTGACAGAAAGAGCCCCAGTCCGGTATTTGTCCCAAAACCTTTCTCAAATATCTTCTCTTTCTTTTCATCCGGAATTCCTGTGCCGTCATCCTCAATAATTATCATACCACAATTGCCTCTCTCTTCAAAATATATTTTCACCGAAGTAACATCTCTTCCATGATTCACTGAATTGCTGAAGATATTGTAAAAGACCTTACCAAGCATGAGATCAGCATAAACATTCAGACTTCCGACAGAAACAGATATATTGATCCTGTCAGCATCAATCCTTGAAGCAGCTGAATCTGCCACAATTCCAACCTGCTGCCATGCCGGCTCTTTTATGCCGAGTCCCTCATAATCCCTTGTAAACTCGATCTGCCTCTTTATAATTTCTGTTATGCCATTTATTTTACTGGCAATTTCTGTTATCTCCGGAGAATTTTCTCCCCTCTGCATGAGCTTATATGAGTAATACATCATCGCCTGAATCTGATTCAGGATATCATGCCTTGTAATTCCGGAAAGGATACTCAGCTTCCTGTTAGTCTCGGTAATAGCATTCTGAAAACGCTTAATCTCAGTTATATCCTGATTAATTCCGGCTATCCTCAAAGGTTTATTCTGCCTGTCATACTCCACAACCTCTCCGGATGACATAATCCAGATCCACTGTTTATCCTTCGATAAAACTCTGGATTCAAAATTAAGCGTCAGTTTTTTCCCGTCAATGCATTCTTTAACAGCCAGATTAACTCTTTCAGTATCGTCAGGGTGGATGTGTCTCAGTATTTCACTATATTCCGGCCTTAAATCACCTTCCTTATAACCGAGCATCCTGTACCAGAGATCATTCAGTATCACCTTTCCGGATGCGACATCCCAGTCCCATGTGCCTATATTAGCCGCTTCAATTGTAATCCTGAGTCTCTCCTCATTCTCCTTTAATGCAAGATTGGTCAGTTTCTGATCAGTAATGTCCTGTATTGATGCAATGCTCTTCTCTGTGCCCGGAATCAGAGATATGTTAAGGGTTGTATAGACCTTCTCCCCATCCCTTCGTACAAATGTAGCTTCATAATTTTTAGGTGCTGAACCAGGATCTCTCCTCCTCAGGGTATGGTAGTTGACCATTCTCTCAGTATCAGCAGAGGAGATAAATTCAGTCCATTTAAGCTTACCTTCAGCATCCTCCTTTTTATAACCGGAAATCTTCTCAATCTCAGAATTTGCAAGCTGAATTGTCATGTCTTCATCAATAAGGAGCATTGCAGTGCCGGTATTTTCAAACATGGTCCGGTAAAGCTCCTCAGAATATCTGAGCTTCTCTTCAAGTTTCAGCCTCTCCGATATATCCCTTGCAATCGAAAGAACAGCAGGACTGCCCATATAATCAATTACTGTCCCATGAACCTCAACAGGAATAATAACTCCGGATTTAGTCAGATGTCCGGTTTCAAAGATAACACTTCCTTTGTTGTCAAGTTCATACATTCTTGCAGGCACTTCACCTTTAAGAGCAGGATCATCAATATCTGCTTTATTCATTCCGAGTAATTCTTCCCTTGAATATCCCAGCCGCTCACATGCAACGTGGTTTGCCTCAAGGAAATTGCCATCATTATCAAGGATGAATATTGCATCACTTGCAGATTCAAAGAGTGTCCTGTACTTCTCCTCAGACTGCCGGATCTCATCTTCAACCCTCTTTCTCTCTGTTATATCACGTGCAACTGACAGTATAACTTTTCTGCTATTCTTCAGGAATATCCTTGAACTTACCTCAACGGGAATTCTCGTGCCCTCCCTGCTAATAAAAGCACTCACAAATTTTACACTTGAATCACGTTTCAGGTCACTGATGACACCCGGAATTATTGGGTAAAGATCCTCCGGCATAAGATCAGGGACAGACAATTCAAGAAGCTCCTCTCTGCTATAACCAAGCATACTGCATGCAGAATCATTGACATCTATAAATCTGCCAGGCAGCCCGTCTTCATTGAAATAATGAACAAAGAAAGCATCATTTGCAGAATTAAAAATTTTCCTGTAATATCTTTCGCTTCTTTCAAGGGATTTTTTTGTATCTTCAAGTTCTGTGATATCAATCATCACACCGACAATCCCCGCCACATCGCCGTTTTCATCATTAAAAGTAGCTTTGTTGAATATTACATTGTGAACAGTTCCGTCATTGTACCTGACATCTCCCCCATACCGCTGAATGCCCGTACTGTCAAATAACTCCCTGTCTTTTCTGTGATAGACTTCCGCAAGTTCTTTTGGTGCTATATCAAAGACAGTTTTACCAATTATCTCATCCGGAACTTTGCCCAGATATCTATAAAATTCACGGTTTGCTCCGGTATATCTCCCTTTAATGTCCTTCATAAAGACAGGGTTTGGTATTAGATCAATTGCCTTACCAAAAATAGCTGCATTACTGCTGATATCCAAGTTATAAAATAAGAACCCATCCTTATCCGGATAATCATCATCATTCATATTTTCTTCTCCAAATCCTAAATATTTCAGTCACTGGTGGGATCCATCCGGAATGAGGCATATAACTCCCCAATCCAAAAAAATCATGATCCGTTTTTTCCCTTTTTCCAGGAATGTCTTTCCGGCACTCAGAAGGAAAGGGTCATTATCGATATAAAGCATATTATAATATCTCTCCGGTGAGTCTTCAGATAATGAATCATTTAATTTTTCTTTCACGATATTCTCCACCCAAATATCCGGCAGGCGGCACAGGGAGATACTCTGAATTCAGATCCTGGTCTCATATCATACGTATCTGTTTCAGTTATCCCGACACCATTTATTCCGTAAAAATTCCATATTCTGAAGAAACCTTTGATAACTAACAGATAAGAGATATTCTCCATCTCACCTTTGAGTATTACAGTGCTGTAATGAGCATAGAAAACTGTGCACTTCGGCAGATCCACTCAATGGTTCTCATAATAGTTTCTATCATCACGATCACAGATATAGGTTTTTAAGGGAGAACCGTTAGTGCCTGCCAATATTATTAATCTCAGTTCCGGGTGAAAACCTGTCAGGCTTATGGTTTATATGCTTCAGTTCAGTGAAAAGGGCAGTATTTATGAGTGACTGGTATTAAACAAATTTAAAAGAGTAAAATAGATTTCCGGATAATATAGTCCGGAATAACATAGATTAATGAATTGTTTAGATCTCCCTTGCAACCGAGCAGAAGTACATCCTCTCAGAGTACTGAACAAAATTCCGTGAGACATCAACATCAAAAATTTCTCCGTTCTGTTTTGCATGTATTGAAATTATCCTCTCCTTCTTTCCGGGATGTGCTTCCCCCCACATATGCAGCCATTCTTCCTTCGAGATTGAAGGATTTATATCAAATACGGATATGGACTTCATCTCCACATCCGAATATCCAAGAAGTTCTCCGGCTGTCCTGTTGGCCTTATACACTTTTCCGTCCTCATCAAAGAGAATTATTGAATCTGAAGCATGGTCAAATGCAAACTGTGTAAATAAAAGCTCCTGTTCAAGATCTTCTTTTTCAGAGATTACGCCAAGAAGCCTCCTGTTTGCCCCCTGAAGTTCATTTGTTCTCTCCTGGATCAACTTTTCAAGGTTGTCATAATACTGCCTAAGGCGGCTTTCACTAATTTTAAGTTCGGTGATATTCCTGCCGATTGCGTGGTAACCGGAAATATCACCATTATCCTTAAATATAGCCCTGAACGTCCAGTTTTCATACCCTATGCCACCATCCTTTCTGACAGATTTAAGATCAAGGTTTCCGGAATGATTCCCCGGGTTTAGTGATGAGATGATACTCTGCACTCTCTCCCTCTCATCCGCCTGAAACATCGGAATAAAACGAAGACCGGTTATTCTCTCAAAACTTCTGCCGATATACCGGCAGTATGCCTCATTTACAAAAATAATGATCATTTCAGTGCTGATATGCACGATAAATTCTGTCTGGTCACTTGTGACTGCCTCGTACTGTTTCCGGCATATCTTAAGTTTTTCAAGGTTTTCGATATTTTCTGTACTGTCATATATCACAACCGCACAGCCGTCACGTCCGGTATCAAAGACTACTGGTATAAAATGCAGGCGTAGATGAAGTTTTTTACCAAGGATGTGGGTCTCCCTCTCAATAATCTCAGACTGCCCCTGTACTGCATTGTGACATAGATCTTCAATTATGCTCTCTTTGAAGAGTGAATATGGAAGATCCCGAATTTTTTCACCATATAAGACATCAAGCGGGCATTTCAGGAGATTAAGAGCTTCTCTGTTCACCATTAATATCTCCTTTTTTGAACTGAGTATTATTGCCGGAAATGGAGTATATCTGATAAGGGCTGAAATTGGCATCCTCTGTATCAGGTAATAGTTCTTTGAAGGTCCGCTCTGTTTTCTGTCAATGTCACCTTTGAGCTTTAACATATCAAGGTATTTTGCACTGGTATTTCTGTGCATATGCAGTGCACTGGATATCTCAGATATATTCAGCCCTTTGGGATATTTTCTGAGAAGCTCCTTTATATCAATTGTTTCCTGAAATTCACCTGCCATTTAACCAAAACCTCATTTATACAGATATTAATTATGCACTGCATAAAGGTTGTGCTTAAGACATATTTATTAATTATAAATGCCTTGTATGAGTGATGCGCACTGCACAGGTGTGCCCCCCTCTTCTGCATTATAAGAACAGATGCGAAGGGTGGTGAAAATACCAATACTACATGATTAATCATGCAGGTGAGGACAATGAGTGATAATTTCGATGTGAAACTTGAGAAAAAGTCATACCTTCCGGAATACTCCTATCGCGACAATTCCTGGATTGGTGAGTATGAACCAGCCTACCAGAGATTTCTGGACGATCCGGAACGCTTCTGGAGTGAGATTGCGCATGAACTGGAATGGATGCAGCCATGGGATAACGTCATGGAGTGGGAGCACCCATATGCAAAGTGGTTCACCAATGCAAAGCTCAACATCACCTGCAACTGTCTGGACAGGCACGTAAACGGCGATAAGAGGAACAAAGTTGCCCTCATGTGGCGTGGAGAGGATGAACTGCATGAGCGGGTTTTAACCTACCGGCAGCTCCATGCACAGGTAATGCGGTTTGCAAATGCACTTAAGGGACTCGGAGTTAAGAAAGGAGATGCAGTCTGCCTGTATATGCCGTTTGTTCCTGAGCATGTCGTTGCAATACTGGCCTGTGCACGAATCGGAGCTGTACACAGCATTGTTTACGGCGGGTTTGGTGCAGATGCCCTTAACAGCCGGATACGTGATGCCAATGCAAAGGTTGTTATAACGGCAGATGTCAGCTACCGGCGTGGCAAGACGATAATGTTAAAGTCAATCGTTGATGAGGCCGTCACACATGCACCATGTGTTGAAAAGGTGGTAGTCCTGAAGAGAACAGACCTCAATATCGAGCTTATGCCTGAGAAGGAGGTTGATTTCTACGAGATAATGGCCAGTGCCGATCCCGTATGTGAGCCGGAAGTGATGGATGCCGAAGATCCACTATTCATCCTTTATACAAGCGGAACAACAGGCAAGCCGAAAGGGATTGTGCATACCTGTGGCGGTTATATGGTCGGAACATATTATACAACAAAGTATGTCTTTGATATGAAGGATTCCGATGTCCACTGGTGCACTGCTGATCCCGGCTGGATCACAGGGCACAGCTATATCGTGTACGGCCCTCTCTCCACCGGAGCAACGGTTTTAATCTCAGAGACCGTTCCTGATTATCCTGATCCAGGCATATGGTGGAAGACGATTGAGGACATCGGAGTTACGATCTTCTATACAGCACCAACATCCATCAGGATGTTTATGAAGTATGGTGAGGAATGGCCGGAGAAGTATAATCTGGATTCACTCAGGATACTTGGATCTGTTGGTGAACCGCTGAATCCGGAAGCGTTTGAGTGGTATTACCGAAAAATCGGCAAGGCAAAATGCCCGATAATAGATACCTGGTGGCAGACTGAGACGGGCATGCACATGCTGGCCACCCTTGTCGGGGATAAGATGAAACCCGGATTTACAGGCAAACCGATTCCGGGCGTTATAGCCGATGTTGTGGATAAGGACGGCAATCCCTGTGCACCGGGAATAGGTGGCCTTCTGGTGATAAAAGCCCCCTGGCCATCTATGATGAGGACAATTCACAATGACGATGAGAGGTACAGGCAGTACTGGAATACAGTAGGTAATTACTATACTGCCGGAGATCTGGCTGTTAAGGATGAAGACGGGTACATCATGGTCATAGGACGATCGGATGATGTGATAATCGTTGCCGGCCATAATCTCGGAACTGCCGAGGTTGAGAGTGCACTTGTCTCACAGGAGGCTGTTGCTGAAGCGGCAGTCATCGGAAAGCCCGATCCTGTTAAGGGCCAGTCAGTAAAGGCATTCGTCACCCTCTGCGTTGGATATAAACCAAGCGATGCACTTAAGAATGATCTGATATACAATGTCAGGATGAGCCTTGGCCCGATTGCAATGCCTTCGGAGATTGAATTTGTCGATTCACTGCCAAAGACGAGAAGCGGGAAGATAATGAGGCGTGTATTAAAAGCTAAGGAGATGGGTCTTGATCCGGGAGACATCTCAACACTTGAGGATTAAAACCCCAAAAACAGATTTTTGCAGGCGGATGAAGAACTTTGTCCCTGAGTTCAGGTGATCTTTGCAGATGACGGGAAGTATCTGAGTTATCTGATAAACCCTGCAAAAATTCCGGCCGGAAATGCAATCAAATACAATTAATAATGGTGATCTAAATGGAAAAGGAGAACAGAAACAGTTTCTTTCTGATAGACGGAACGGCCAACCCGGCACCGCTTGGGCTTTTGGCCTTTGGCATGACGACTGTACTATTAAATCTTCACAATGCAGGGTATTTTGCACTTGGAAGTATGATTATGGGTATGGGGATATTTTACGGAGGCCTTGCACAGGTTATAGCCGGAATAATGGAGTGGAAGAAGAATAATACCTTTGGAACGACTGCATTCTGTTCTTATGGCTTCTTCTGGATAAGCCTTGTGGCTCTGCTTATCCTGCCGGGGCTGGGTCTTGCAGCTGCACCTGAAAAGGTTGCAATGGGTTCATACCTCGTTATGTGGGGGATATTCACTACGGTGATGTTTGTTGCCACTCTTAAGATGAACCGGGCTATACAGTTTGTCTTTGGATCCCTTGCTCTGCTCTTCTTTCTGCTTGCAGCCGGAGATTTCACAGGCAATGCAGCTATAACAACCATAGCCGGATATGAAGGGATAATATGTGGCTTATCTGCCATATATGCAGGCCTTGGCCAGGTACTCAATGAGGTTTATCAGAAGGATTTTGTTCCTCTCTGATACTGCCTTAGGCTGCAATACTTTTTTCCCTGAATTTTACACGCTTTATGTGTAGATCAATAATATTTACACCAACCTGAAACATAATCAGACGATTTCACTTACCGGCAGATTATCACTGAATTCAACCTGAATCCATCTCAGGACAGTAAGAATACGCACTGTATCTGCAATTGATTTAAGCTTCTCTTCATTCGCCCAGTAATTTTTCCACTCAATCACACGATCAAAGATCATCTCTTCGGATATTTTACCAAAAGGTTTTCTCGATTTAAGTTCACTATATACATAAAATACAGTTGTAACCTCACCGGCCTGTTCAGTACTCTTAATCCTTGAAAATAAATCCACCACCGTCTCAATCTTATCATCACCGGCCTGGATTTCTTCTTTAAACTGCTCTTTTACAGCCGGAAATTCAGACCCGGTTCTGATATTAATCATAGAACCGGTCTTCTTCTCTGTAATGAGATTACAGTTGGAAAATTCTTTGATTAGATCTTTAGTACCATCAGAAAAAGGCCCGTAAGTTCCCTGTTTAAATGAGATGTTGAGATCAACACCGGTTTGTGTAAGCATATAACAGATCTTCTGAAATATTGTCCTGCCAACCGGTGAAACATATTTCATATTCTCAAGCCGGAATAACACCTCAAGAAGCAATACTTTCTCAGGAGTAATATTATTCCTCAGAATAGTTCCGGTAATATTATCATTATAATTCATTGAATCTGAAAGATACTCACAAGTCATATGATCTTCAGGCGTTGAATAAGGGGCATAAATACAGACAGGAATATCAATAGAAGACAGTTTTCTGTACATCAGAGGGCCAACATCCTCCCAGAGAAGACCACCATTTCCACATCCAAGCGGCGGAAATGCTACTGAAGTTACATTCCATGATTTATAACAACTGATGAAAAGATCAAGACCTCTGACAATATCATCAATCCGTGATGCAGAACGCCAGTGATCCTTTGTTGGAAAATTAATTATTGAATTGCCAAAGATATCTTCATAATGGTATGGAACACCATGTTCAACCTCTCCTTTCCTGCAACGTATTTTATAATCCTCAAACATTGCCGGATACTTCTTCTTAAATTCAAGTGCAATTCCCTTGCCCATAACACCGACACAGTTCACAGTATTTACAAGAGTCTGCGATTTATCATTAAGAATATCTCCAAGCACCACTTCAACTGTCATCTTTAATCTCCAAAGAAAATATCAGGGTAAATTATTATTTCCAGATTAAATCCTGCTTTTTTCAATTCACTTTCCGAATACTTGTCAGGCACATATGCACCTGTAATATATTCTGTTCCAATGCTATATGGGATTAGTACTTCTGCACATTTTATACTTTTGTGCTTCCAGTATTCAACCTGATCCGGATGATTCCAGTTACGGGCATATATCAGATCAAAATCCAGTTTCAGCAGACCTTCAGGAGAGGAATAAAATAATACATAACTGCTTGAAGCATTCTGACTGCTGACAACAACACCATCAAGCTTCAGAATCTCTTTACTTATCCGGAGAACACAAACCGGTTTTACATTGTTAACAGGATCAGTTACAACTCTCATCATAGGATTTCTGGCATCAAAATAGAGATTTGCATAATGATGAAGCATCATACCGCCCGGAATCTGAACTTTAGCCCTTCGATCCTGTATGATCTTCATTGATACATTTTCGTGAAGGATTTCCGAAGCCAGATTGTTTGAAAGAATACCGTGTTTCAATATTGAGGATATATTCTCTATCAGCACAATAAAATACAGTTCATCCTTAATATCCTCAACCATAAATATCTCCCAAAACCTTCAGAAACAGTCCCACCACTTAGACTGAACCTTCTTAAGCTTCCTCGACATCTTCTCCGAGACCTTAAAGGCTATATCATTAAAAGAGTCCTTATACAAAGGATCATACGAAGCCGGCTCCCTCATCATCGAGAGATCAAGGCCGGCAAGAGAAGCAATTATAGCAAGGTTCACATACGGAAGTGCACCCTCAACACTGTATCCACCCTCTAAAACTGCTGCAATTCTCCCACTACAGAGCTTCTCTGCCAGATAAACAGCCTCAGACATCAGATCAGCATAGCCCTTCGTATCAAGGGCAAGCCTTGTCTGCTGATCAGTAAAATGATTGTCCTGCCCGGCAGAGACAGCAATAAATCCGGGTTTAAACTCCTCAGCCGCCGGAACGATAATCTCCTTCATAAGATACCCAGTACTTTAAACATTTCCTGAAAAACCCCATTTTTTGCTCAGAGTATTTCTGCCCAACTTGAGAAAGTTAAGTACTTCTCTATTTTAATGACAAACCACATGGACTACTGCGCGTAATACTGCGCGTTTACCCCAATATCGCCAAATTCTTTTAGAATTTAGCCCGAATTTACCTTATTTTTTTGACGTACGCCTGATTTATGGTGGGGTTTATATACTCTCAAAAACCCCTCATATGGCAAATAATTGTCAAAATATAGGCAAATCAGAGCTTAATAAAGAAAATAAGCTTGGAAACCTTGAACCGATATGCGCTCTTGTTGAGGGGAATGTAACCTTAACAGGTGGCAGAAACTATGATAGTCTAACGTTGATTCGGGGAGCTATCGCTACGGCATGTTCTAATAACTCAATATCCGGTTTTGCAAAAATGACGGAAGGACTACCGTCCCATACGACTTGTCTAAAAAAACTTCATGGCCTTAATATGGAGGAATTGACACTAAATACTCCAAAAATGCTTTTAAAAGCGGGAAAAGGAATCCTTAAGAAAGGTCAGAAGTATGATTTTGCAATTGATATAACGCTAATTCCATATTATGGGAAAAAGGATAAAAAAAATCCTAAATCTCCAATTGTAGGTGGAAAAAGAAAGGCATCGACAAATTATTTTGTTGGATACCTGACATTCTCGGTTGTAAATATGGATAAGCACCTTATACTTCAGGTTATTCCTTTGTTTAGAGATTCCACTAACCTCACCGCAATAAAGAATTGTGTTGATTTAATTTATGGATATGGATTCAAGATCAAATCTCTGATGCTTGACCGTGAGTTTTACTCTGCTGAAATCTTCAGTTACCTTAAGGAATCTGAAATTCCTCACATAGTGCCTGTTAAGAAGAACAGTGATGAACTCAAAAGGCAGCTGAAGGGAAAGAAATCAAAATCATTTGAATATGTTATAAACGCCAAATCGAAGAATAAGCTAAAATGTAAGGTGAAAATTGTTGATCGTGTCATTTACATGAAAGGTAAAAAGGGTAAAAAAGGTGCTCTTCATCGTGCTTTTGTTGTGTACAAAATTAATACTTCCCCACAATCAATTAGTGAGCGATACAGGCATAGATTTGCCATTGAATCAACATATGTCATTAATAATAAATTCAAAGTAAGAACATCCACCAAGGATCATGTGGTGAGATTTTTTTATTATCTAATTGCATGCATAATTCAGAATTTTTGGGTTTTAACAAAATGGAAGCGATTTGCAAAGATTCAGAGAGGACCAAAAGTAATATACAGGGACAAATTCCCCTTAAATCATTATCTTGCCATCATATTTGAAGAAAGTATGACTCATTTTCGTATATTAAGGATTGATGAAATTGCTATAAGCTGACATTCTGACATCTCAATGAACGGAATATGCAGCTGCGACCGATTTAGCGGTAGCTATCTATAATTTTGTAACTTTTTCACTGGAAACAACACAATTTCAATTCAAAGATACTCTTTTCAGATTGATCTCGATGAGAAATGGAAGAATGTAATGAGGCCTAAATGGGGATGAGTGATGTTAATCAAAATAGGTTTACAAAACGTGCCTTGTGACCTCGGTGCAAAAAAACGGAGAATTTAGGGCCAATACTGCGATTTAGGTAATTTAAGAGAGTATTTTGAATTTAATATTGTAGGTTTAAACATATTAATGATCGTCTAAGTTTAAAGTACTGGATACCGGTAAACCCTGCCCGAACTTCCGGGTGCAATTGGCATATTAATCGTCCGGCCCTTAGCCACCCCATCACCAACATCCTTAATTTTGCCAGTACCCGGAAAACAGTGCTCCTGGTGAATCGAGACATATAACACATCAGGATCATCATAGAAAATATCCTGGGTACCATTGCCGTGATGGGCATCCCAGTCAATGATCATCACCCGTTTAACACCGGAATTCTGTACAGCCCTCGTCATAACCGCCACATTATTGATATAACAAAAACCTCCGGCAAAATTCCGGCCTGCATGATGACCAGGAGGACGAATCAGGGCAAAGGAATTTCTTACTTCACCAGACATTACAGCCTCACCGGCAGTAACTGCACCTCCGGCAGAGAGAAGAGCGTTTTTCAGAAATCCGGGAGGGCCATAGGTATTGGTATCAAATTCAGCACCGGATATATCAGCCTCCTTCAGTCTCCGGAGGTAATCTCCGGTATGCACTGACAGAATTTCATCCTCAGCCGCCATCCGGGGATTTATCCTCTTAATCCCGGCATCATCCCAGATCTCCTCCTCATCCAGCATATCAATGGTATATGCAATCCTCTCACGCCTCTCCGCATGTGTCGGACTCTGCTCATGCAGAAGATAATCCGGATGATACACAATTCCGGTCCTCATAACGCCTCCGATGAAATCCCCGGCAGAATAGCAACAGACAGGTCAATAATCCTTCCTGCCCTCTCCTTATTCCGGACAACATCATAGGCCCTGAAATTCCGGATGACAACCTCCTCACAGTCCTCCTCCGGTGAACCCATCTCCATTGCAGTCCTTCTGAGTTCACTGATACACTCCTCAATAAGTTCATCATCAGAATATATCCTGTCCGGATGCCTCACCTCACCATTAACAATCATCCGGCCCTTCTCACTGTCATAACGGACATTAAGCAGTATACTCACCCTCGACACTGCAACCCCGACCGCATTGGCTGAACCGGCGTGATCCGGAATGAGTGCCTCAATACCCGTAATTCCTGCAATCTCAGGCATAAGCAGAGGTGCAAGATAACCAGCCCCGATAATCAGATCAGGAGAGAAGACCGAGATCGCATACTCAATCTTCTCAAAATAGTCTGAAACAACCATATCAGCAAGGCTCCGGTTAACATATCCCGATGACTTATAGTCCCCAATCTCATGCCCACAGACATTTAAGGCATCTGTCAGTGTAAACGATCTGCCCCCAAAAGCCCGTGAAGCACCTTCCCTGAAAGGCAGAAGACCGCCGTCAATTAAGGAATCTCCACCATAAGGCAGCGAAAGCGACCTGATCCCGCGAATCCCCGTATGCCCTCCCCCGAAATCCAGTTCCTCCTCCTCAGGCATCCCGCCTTTCATGGGCACAAAATCTGTGGTGGTTCCACCGATATCAATTACCAGTGCATCTTTAATTCCGGTCAGGTACCCCGTACCCAGTACAACCGCCGCCTGACTGGAATTATAAAGCACTGAAGGATTATTATATACCATCTCCGGAGAAGAAAGACCGCCGTCACCCTTCATAAAATAAAATTCTCTGCCCGAAAAATGAGTATTTACAATACCCCCAACTCCAAGGGCCACCTCCTTAACCTGTGCATTGATCTTTGTAGTGGCAATCCTTGACGGAAACCCGATCTCACCAATATGATGACTCAGTGCAATCCTCTTCTCATCAAAAAAGCCGAGTGCAATCTCATGCACCCTCTCTTCCAGAAGAGGATTTCTAATCGAAAATTTCCCTGCAACTGCAAGATAGTCTGCATCTGTCCCTTCAAAAATCCCTCTGATCTCATCCGGATCAATCTCTTCTGCAATATCACCCCTGATGGTTACAGCACCCTTTACAGCACCGGAACGGAGAAGACCCGGCCCCGGAATTGTGACAGTGCACAGATCATCAGGGGATGTCATAATCAGACGGTTTAAAGGCTGGGACGTGCTTATAGCAAGCCTGCCTCCGGTACTACTGACCTTAGACAGTGCCGAGGATATACCGGCATCATTGGCTACCTTAACAGTCTCAATATTATTATTCCTGACAACTGCAATATCAGTATTTGTCCCGCCGATATCAATTCCGGTAAACATTATCAGTCAAAATTATCAATAAATATCTTCAGAGGGACATAGAGAGATATTGCATATCTCCGGTTCAGAGAGCATTATTAAATATAATCCGTATGGGTCCTGATCATCGGCACAACACCAACACCGCCAAGATTGCCGACTGCCCATGTGTACCTCTCACGCACACCTTCGGGCAGTTCCTTCTCTGAAATCTCATAAAATCCATACTGTCCGTAAAATTCAGTGAGGTGACTTACGGAATACATATACAGATCATCATTGTGGCATGCCTCAATGAGTGCATTCACAACCAGACGGGCATAACCCCTTCCACGATAATCATCAGGAGTATAGACACCGTCAACCTCATAACCGTCCAAATGCCGCCTGCATCGTGCAAGGGAGACAAGTTCCACACCAAGAAATGCTCCGAATATCCTGTCAGTCTTTGGAACACCTGTAGTATTATGATAATCCACCCATACTTCATTGGCCTTTGGAAATTCAGATGTCTTAAGCTCACGAACCTCAGGCACTATACCCTTATAACCCGAACCTGCCCTTCTGCCGGTATCTCTTTCCATAACCAATCACCTGATCCTGTAGCCCTCAGAAGGAATTATAATCTCAAACCTTGCTCCTTTACCCGGAATTCCGGTTTCCACAATATCAATGCCGGTAATAGATAAAATTTCATGTGTAAGGAAAAGACCTCTTCCATACCCCTCCTCACTGCTCTGATTAAAGAGTTTTACCTTTACACTATCAGGAATTCCAGGCCCGTTATCCTCTATAATGACAGCACACCCGTCTTCACGTATCTGATATGTGACAACAATCTTTGTTACATCCTCCGCAAGATTCAGCGCATTATCAAAGAGATGACTAAATGCTGAGGGCAGATATGGATCTGCAAAGATCTCAAGCCTTTCGGTCCACGTACGAAAATACACCGATCCAAAATCAAGTTTTCCGGCAGCTTCATTGACAGCCTTCTGCACCATCACCCATGACGGGGGCTTTGTCCCAAGATCCCGGAAATCACGGGATATATTAATCTGTCTTTCAATCCCGCTTGCAGCATCCTTAATATCAGTCACAAATGAAATAACTTCAGGATCACTGAACTTAATAGCACCCATTCTCAGATAACCATAGAGAACCGCAAGTTTATTGGAGAGATCAGTCCTTATTATTCCGGTAAGGGTGTTCAGTTTTTTAGTGGTGTTTGAGAGTGCCGATTCAGTCATCAGCTTATCAGTCACATCAATGATAGACTCAACCGCACCAGTAATATTTCCATAAGGATCTTTCAGTGCAGCGGCTGTAAAACGGAGATATGCCCCACCTTCACCCCTGAAATGCTTAATGAGTACATCTGATGCAATATTATTGTCTTCCTGGATTAAATCAGGGTAATTCGCCTCAATATCAGGATCTCCTGTCAGGACAAGATCAACAAGCATAGGTCTTCTTTTGCCGTAAAAAGGAAGGGAATACTCGCACATTGCGAACCCTTGACGATGTGAGACAGAATTAATCATAATTGTGACAAGCAATATTTTACATCAGTAATTAAAATATAATGTAATGGCTCACAAGAGTTATAAAAGCAAAAAAGTATTGAAAGACCTCCTCAAAGGGGCAGTTAAAAAGGAGAAAAGTGGCGATAAGAGAACTCCATTACCCGCAATAATTGTTGCCTGCTTCCTTGATCGGCTAAATTTTGTCGAATTTCTAAATGAACATCTAACATGGGATTCTCAACAATGGCGAGTATCTCCTGGCAATTTGGCAAAAGCTATTGTATTGGTTCCTTTCCTCAATAATGGTCCAAGAATAGCCATTCAGGCTATTAATGAGCAATTTGAACCATTGGACATGTCACTTCTTTTCAATGATGAGGTGAAATCGGAATGGTTGACAAGAGATGCTTTTGCAACTATGCTTGACCGATTTTATGATGCAGGATGTGAATTTCTTTTCACAAACATTGCTTTAAAGACGTATTCTGCCTTTAATATTCCATTTAATGCAGTTTTTCATGGAGATACAACATCAATATCATTGTATGGTGAATATGAAACAGATGAAGAAGATGAAAGTCTTCCTAAAATTTGCCGTGGGGTGAGTAAGGATGGTAAGAGAAATCTCAAGCAGATAATGGTTGGATTGATAACTGACAGATTAGGTATTCCATTACGGGCAACTGTGAGAGATGGTAGTCAAAATGATGCAAAATGGAATCATACAGTTATTGATTCACTCAAAGAACTCTTGAATAATTCAAAAGATAAATTGACGTATATCGCAGATTCAAAACTTGCAACAGGTCCAAACATAAAAAAACTGATGGAAGCTAATTCTTTATTTGTTACGAGATGCCCTGCGAGTTTTGAAAAAAAGATAGCACAAAAAGTTACCAATGAGGCATATACAAGTAGTGATTGGAAAGATATTGGAGCATATCGCGAATCTAAAAAAGGTGAACTTACAACATATGAAGCGCAGGAGTTTCAAAAAGAGATCTGCGGTAAAGTTTGCAGGTTGCTGGTATTAAGGAGCGGCGATAGACAAAAGAAAGTCAACAAAGTCCTGGAAAAGAAAAAAGATGAAGCCAAATCCACAATTCGTGAATCAATCATCAAAAAGTTTTCCTGCGAGGCTGACGCAAAAAAAGAGATTGAACTGCTTAATAGTAAGCTAAAGAAGGGTCTCTGGACTGTGGATTTCACATTAAAAACAGAAGAGGTTGTCGTTGAAAAGCGTGCCCGTGGTAGGCCTCCTAAAGATGCCCCTCCCCCAAAAAAAGAGGTTCAGTGGTTGATTGAGATGGATAAAATGACAATTGTAAAAGATAAATATGAAGCTCTTGTCAGGAAAACAGAGTCATTTGTCCTTTTTACAAATGTTACTTACGAGCAGGCATCCACTGTGGAAATACTTCGCCTTTACAAAGGACAAAAAACTGTGGAAGATAATTTTTCAGTCTTAAAAAAGCCTGCAATGGTTGATACACTATTTTTAAAGCTGCCTCGTAGAATTACGGCATTGGTTACTATCCTCTCCTTTGCTCTGCTTGTGCAGGTAATTATTCGTGTACTTGTCAGAAGAAATCTGGATACTATGGAAGAAAAACCCGGTCTTGATTACAATGGAAAACCACTTGAAAGGGTAGGTTTGAAAAAAATAATGCATTTCCTTGGATATTATACAGTCATTACCAGACCAGATGGAATTGATTATGAATGTAAAACTGATGTTCATGAACCCCATATTGTAACCTGGCTTAAGTTGCTGGAGATTGACTCATTGGAAATATAATACTCAAATATTAATGTTCAATATAAGATCATCGGAGCAGGTCATAGTGGTAACTAAAGTGATACATATATTTTAGTCAATATGTGGGCACAAATAGAAATTAATTCTATTTACTGAGAGGAAACAAAAGTGAATATTGTGAAACATTCAGTCAAAAATTGACATTTCATAAAGATAAAGATTCATTCACTAATGGGGGTCTCGCAATATGAGATACTCATAATTGCCCCTGTTTAAAATCGCGGATTTCTTAACCCCGGTAAGCTCCTCAGTTGCCTTATTCCAGGCAATCACAACACCATCCTTATTAACTGCAAAAGTGGCATCAGGAAGGAATTCAATTATGTCATTCAGCTCCTGTTCAGACCTTCTCAGATTAAATGAGAGAAGTGAGACTATAACTCCAACAAGCGTAAAGATAACAACCCTTGAAGCTGTTGCAGCTATAAGCGAGAGATCAGGAGGATAATTAAAATATAATATAAACCCGCCATATAACGCAGCAATCAGAATCAGAAACGGATAACAGCGTTTGGGATACCAGTACGCAGCAAGAATAACCGGAAAGTAGAGCAGGTGTGCAAGTACAATAGTTACTCCAAAAAGTATTCCTGCCAGATTTATACCAACTGCAACCGCAGTTACAGCCAATACAATTAATATACGCCTCTGCCTTACAGGATGGGCATCATCAAAGAGAGCATCAAATTTCATAAGGGCAACCATTCTCCTCTACAACTGAACAATATAAATAATATTCCTCCATATTCCAAAAAATCCGGAATACAAAAGGAAAACTGTGGATAAATCTCTTTATTCCGCACCGGAATTCCGGACAGCATCCTCAGGGCATAAAAGCTCAAACCTTGCACCCTCACCGCTCTTCCCGGTCTCACGGATTTTAATGCCGGTAATTCCGAGAATCTCCCTTGAAAGAAAGAGCCCGAATCCGGTATTCATGCCATATTCATATGAGAAGATCTTCTCTTTATCCCTCTCCCTTATGCCCACCCCGTCATCCTCACAGATGAACTTAAGTTTATCACCGGAAATTTCGGTTCTGAACCGGATATATGTGATCTTATCCCCATAACGGACGGCATTCTCAATGAGGTTGCTGAATACCTTCTCAATCATTGAATCGGCATATATCTCAATTCCTTCAGGAATAACATTCTCAAATCTGATATCACCAATCTGAGTATGCTTTAAGGAATTTAATACCAGAGTGTGCATATCCTGCCATATCGGAGTATGCATTCCAATCTCCTGATAATCGCCTGTAAATTCAATAGTATTTTTGGTCTTGTCTATCATTGAAAAGGCCTTGTCAATACTCTCCCAGGCGGAATCGGGCTCTTCCTCCTTAAGAGTCATGGCAATCTCAAGATAGCCCTGCATTGCTGTTAACTGGTTGATAATATCATGACGGGTAATGCTTGCCATAAGCTGAAGTTTCTTATTTGCCTCGGCAAGGGCATTTTCAACACGCCTCCTCTCGGTATTTTCAGAGACCAGCTCCTCATTGGTATCCTTAAGATCAAAGACTGCCTCTTTTAACTGTTCATTTAAGGAATTCAGCCTTTCCTGTGCATCTTCAAGCTCAGAATTTTTCCTGACGGCCACGCCGTATGTGGAGAGAAGTATATTTAATATCTGCGTCCTGCCGGCATTGATAGAATAATCCTTCTCAGAATGCCGGATTATGAGCGCATTCTGTGGCCCGTCAGGATCAGGCTTATGCAGTGACGGAAGAATACTGTCAATCCATCTCTGAATATCACTCTGCTCATAAGGCTTTATTATGAAATTATCTGCACCCGATTCAAGCCCTTTGATAACATCTGCCGGGTCATACAGCTGAGTTACAAGAATAACAGGTATATCCTTTGTATTATCATCAGATTTTATTCTCCGGCATAGTTCATATCCGTCCATCTCCGGCATTACAATATCAGTCAGTACAATGTCCGGCTTATAAGCTTCAATCTCCTCAAGTGCCTCTCTGCCGTCTTCTGCCAGCATTACCCTGCACCCTTCCTCCTCAAGGATATAACGGAGAAATTCTGCCTGTGTACGGCTGTCTTCCACTACAAGGATCTTTATGGATTTTTTTGTTCTCTCCTCAGTCATGATATTCATCTGCCGGTTCTGTTATTTTGATCGTCCCCTGTAAAAAGCATATCCGAATTATACTCCATTAATAAGTATTGTATAATCACAACTGATATTTATGCTTTAATAATCAGCTGTTTTTCCGGGACTAAATATTTCCGGACAATAAAAAAATCATTCATAAACCTGTGGTTCACAGATGGTGGATGAAACAAAAGTTTCATAGGAGATATTAGATAAAATATAAAAACAGTTAAACCGGAGATTCATTTATCTCCAGAAATGTTGTTGTGATTCTTCCGTATTCTTCCGGTGCATATGATGAACCGGCGTGTGGAATTTTCTTAAAGCGTACAAGCCACGAGCCGTTGATCTGCCCCGCAATATCAACTGCAACTGACTGTGGAGTAATAATATCTGCTGTACCGGTTATGAGCATCACATCATTTGCAATGCCGGAGAGATTGTCATAGCAGCCGTCCCATTCAAGGTTTGCCACGGCTTCTTTCCTGACACCTGTATTAACATTCTCACCCTCTGCATTCTCCAGAAGAAGAACATGCAGTATTTTAGTCTCCGGAATGTTGGCACTGTACGTTGCAGATGAGAGAACTGCCTTTCTCACCTTCTCCGGATGGTCACAAAGAAGTTCCAGTGAAACAGAAGAACCCATCGAAACACCATATGTGTTCATGCTATCATATCCAAGTGCAGTTATAAGTCCTGCTGCATCATCTGCAAGCTGTGCAATTGTAAACTGTCCATCAGCATCGGTGCTTTCACCCATACCACGGTGGTCATATACATACACATGATAATTTTCAGAGAGAATGCCGATAAAAGTGGTATTCCAGTGATCCATAGTTTTGCCAAATCCTATGAGCATGAGAAGCGGCTCATTATTATCCACACCAAACTCGCGGTATCCAAGTTTAACACCATTTACTTCATGATACTGAACCGGTGTATCATTATATGAAATCTCCGGCACAGGCGTATCAGCTAAAACTACATCTAAACTATCTGTCCCGGCAGGAGCAGTTGTGCATCCGGCAATACAGAGAACACAAACTGTGAGGATAAGAGTAATTGAGGTTATAATTGTTTTATTCATAACATTCCAGCCATTAATATATTGTCTGAACTGAACCCCATATATAATTAAGGAATTTATACCCAAAATCCCGGGGCACACCGGCACCTGCATTTCATACCCGGCCTCTCATCAGATCACCAACAAGGCTCAAAAATTTGCTCTCATTAAAGCCCTTCTTTGTGATATAGGCATTGGCACCGGAAAAAGCCCCCTGCTGCCTGTCTTCAGGAGTATCAAGTGAGGTCACAAGAATTACCGGAATATCGGTAAACCGTTCTTCCGCCCGGATCTTTTCAGTAAGTGTAAAACCGCTCATCCTTGGCATATCAACGTCAGATATGACCAAATCAGCACCCTTCTCTTTAAGTTTGGAGAGGCCTTCAATTCCGTTAGTTGCCGTCTCAACCAGATAACCGGAATTTTCAAGTATCTTCTTGATATAAAACCTCGATGTAACCGAATCTTCAACAACAAGCACCCTCCCTGAGATTTCTTTAAAACCCGGTGATCCCTTCCTGAGATATGAATCATTCAGTGCCTCTTCAATCAGCTCAAGCGGATCAATGACAAGGGCAATATCACCATCCCCAAGCACTGACGCACCTGACACTTTTTTTATATGTTTAAGCTGGGAGCCAAGATTTCTGACAACTATCTCCTGAACCCTGATGATCTCATCTACAATAAAGCCGATCTGCCCGACTCCATACGAGAGAATCACAACCGGAATTTTTCTGCCCTCCCTGCCGGATTTCTCGTACTCATAGACACCAAAGACATCTGATAACTTTATCAGCCCGATGGAATCGCCCTTATATCTGACCATATGCTGCATACCTTTTGAGGAGATTTTACCTGATTCAACAGCAATGACCTTCTTCACCTGCTGCTTTGGGAATATAAATGTCTGTCCGCAGGAGGTAACAATCACACCCCTGAAGGTTGCAAGCCTCAGGGGAAGCCTTATCGTAATATCCGTCCCTTTGCCTCTCTCAGATAATACCTCAATATCACCATTTAAGTGTGTGACAGCGTCAACAACTATTGCAAGTCCAAGCCCTCTTCCGGAAAACTCGGTTATCATAGTGCTCGTTGTAAGGCCCGACCTGAATATCAGATGCTTAACCTCTTCATCGCTCAGCCTCTCCTCTTTTCTTGTGCTGATTATACCTTTGTCCACTGCTGTCCGGCGTACTTTCTGAATATCAATGCCGGCCCCGTCATCAGATATTTTAATTCCAACCCGGCTTCCTGAAAGAGGAAATACCTTAATACTAACCACTCCTTTCAGCGGTTTGCCAAGTGCAGCCCTCTCTGCCGGAGTTTCAATACCATGGTCAAGGCTGTTCCTTATCAGATGCAGAAGTGGATCTGAAAGCGAATCAAGGATACGCCTGTCCATCTGGACATTCCCGCCTTCAGTCACCAGTTCCGCACTCTTGCCAAGATCTCCTGACAGTTCCCGGACATGCTCAGAAAAAGGGATTATTACTGTTGAAAACGGAATAAGGACAGCATCATGGATTAGATCTGAGATCTCTGATGTGCTCGCCTCAAGGGACGACCGGTCAGTCTCAGTGGCCCTTATATGCCTTTCAAGATCATGACGAAGATTTTTTACAAAATCCCGGTTGAATTCAAGAAATTTAAGTATATGCTCGATACTCTGAATGAAATCGGGTGGTAGATCCAAGACATCCTCAGACATAAGAGTTTTTCTGATATTATAGATGTCATTGAAATTCTGGTTCTCATTCCAGCGCCAGAGGTTAAAATCTAAGATCATATCCTCAAGTTCACGCACCCTCTGGGTGATAAGAAGCCTTGTGGTGAGCAGATCATCAGAACCCTGAATCAGCCGGTCAAGCTTTTCAGCAGCAATTTTTACAGTATCCCTTCCGGATTTCCGGGCATCAAAATCGTCATAACCATACCCCGGACTTAATACTGAGAGACTGTCATAATTATTCATCTCCTCCTGCACTATATCCAGAGAATCAAGCCCTGTATTATCCCCCCCATCTGCAATTACTTCTCCGGTTTCTTCTTTTTCACCCTGAGATCCGCCGCTTTCTCTTCTTTCAGATCCTCCTTCAAAAGAATTTTTTTTTTCGCCCGGAATTATATCAGTTCTCCGGATGTCGCCCTCCGCTGCATCAGGCTGATTTTCACGGGCAAGTTTTTTAAGACTCCGGATTATTTTTGCATACGGATATTCAGAGGGATTCTCATCAGCCAGGAGTTCACGGATAGTCCTCAGGGTTCTGTGAAAAAGATCAAAATCATCCTCTCCGGGCAGAAATACCCCTTTCTGCATCAGAGAAAATACATTCTCCAGATTCTGGCACACTGAGACGATTTCGGGGATATTCACAGCCCTTGCCGCACCCTTCAGGCTGTGCGTTTTTCTGAATATACTCTCGGTTATATCAGGACTGCCGGCTGAACCTCTCTTTTCAAGGGTTAAGAGACCCTCAGCTATATCTGTGAGGTGCTCATCAGCCTCCCCGCGGAATGTTTCAATTAACTGTTTACGAAATCTGTCGCCGGAATCTGTCATGGCTGTTATCAGACACGGTATTTTTCTGTGATATTCTTCAGGCGTATGCCAAGTTCGTGCAGATCCTCTGCTGTCTTTTCAGCCTGCCTTGTAATCTCAAGGTTCTTCTGGGCGGCATCGCGTATATTGACCATTGCAAGTGAGATCTGATCCATTCCGGCAACCTGCTCCTCAATTGATGAGGCGCTCTCAATTGATGCCTGTGAAGAGTCTGCAATCGAATTGGCTAAAACCTCAATCGCCTCACTGGCCCGGCTTGTAAGCGAAACGGCATCAGATACCGACTCATTGCCCTGCTCAGTCGATACCACAGTAGATGAGACTCCACGCTGAATGTCAGTTAAGATCATCCTAATCTTTGCCGTTGCCTGCTTGGACTGTTCAGCAAGTTCATGTATCTCATGTGCAACAACTGCAAACCCTCTGCCAAGTTCTCCAGCCTTTGCTGCCTCAATGGAAGCGTTTACCGCCAAAAGATTGGACCTTTCAGATATGTCAGTGACAGTTGCAATAATCTCACCGATTGCCTGGCTCTGCTCTGACAGTTTTATTACATTTGTACCAATCAGGTTCATCTGCCTCTGGATCTGATTCATTCCGTCCAGAATTTCCCTCACTGATTTCTGGCCGTCTGATGAGACCTGAATCGATTTCATAGCCTTTTCAGATACCAGCTGGGTCTTCCGGTTGACAAGATCAGCCTTTTTGCGGACAAGTTCAACTATATCCGAGGTTGAATTAACTGTAGTTGCGGTATCCAGACTTGCGGATGAGAGCTGCGTTGTCACTGTTAAAATCTCACTTGAGGCAGAAGAGAGAACCGACACACCTTCATACAGCTCTTCTGTTATGAGTTTCATTAAGCGTGAGAGTTCAATGCCTATGGTGTTTAACGCATCCCTGTACGCGACAAATTCACCGGCCACGGGTATTTTTTCATCAAAACGGGCAGTAAAATCACCCTGTGCATAATATCTGGCAAGACGCATCGCCTCATTTACCGGCTCTGTAATTGACTCCAGTGTTTTGTTGAATCCGGCGATGATCATCCGGTATCCGCCTTTGAATGCCTTTTCATCTCCCCTGACTGAGAGATCACCGGCACGTGCTGCATCTGTCATCTTTATAGTTTCATTATGCAGATGATCGAGCGACTGGAGCATAATCTTTAGCGCCGGACGGATCTCATCATGTTCATCGTTTACTGTGAAATCCTGTATATACTCCCCTTTGGCAATTTTTTTGATATTTCCAACGATATTTACCTGAAGATCCTCGGCAAACTCATCCATCGTCCGTGCCATTATACCGATCTCGTCCTGCCGCCGGATGTTTAAACGGGCAGAGAGATGACCGTTTCTAAGCTCCTTGATCATAACGACCACCTGCTGGAGCGGTTCTGATATGGATCGCCCGAATAATATTGCAATGGCAGCACCTATGCAGATAAATGCCGTAACGACTATAAATATTGTATTTCTGATAGTATCAATGGGGCCTGTGAAATCTGAGAGTTCTGCCCTTGATACAATGAACCAGTCAAGAGGCTCATAATATGTATAGGCATCAAGGACATTCGGGTCATCATTCTCATTGGTGATGCCACCTTCCCTGTTATTCATCATCTCCTGGAAGAATGCCTCATCTGCGATATTTTCTCCTTCCATGTTTGGATGGATGAGCACATTGCCTTCACTGTCAACAACGTACATATAGCCGTTTTCGCCAACAACAGTATCCCTGATACTGTTTTTGACAACGTCAAGCGTCTCCTCCTCCTCAGTTCCTACATACAGAATGCCTATTATTTTACCATCTGAATCTCTAATTGGCTCGTAGGCAGTAACATAGTCAACTCCGAAGAGATCACGTTTACCGTAATAAGTCTCTCCGTCTTTTACAGTTACATCAAATACGTTATCTTTGAGGCGGGTACCGACAGCCCTTGATCCGTCATTCTCCTCAACATTTGTTGATACACGGATAGCATAGCTGTCATTGTACACCTGAAATATTGTTGCAGTTCCTCCGACAAGATCACGGACGAGATCGACAACCTCAAAATTGTCATTAATTGGATATTCCTGCCCTTCATCATTGATCAGTATCATTTCGCCGTCAACGATTTCAGGAGTCCCTTTTCTGTAGAAATTCTGCCTAAGAACATTAAGGTCACTGTTTACCTTGTTTATGGTCAGTTTATACACATCATTTGTCCACCCTTTCATATCGTGAACCTGTGTCTGAAGCAGAGTTTCACTCTCATCGCTGATAACTCCGCTTGAACTTGAGTATGCAACAAGCCCTATTGACAGGGATGGCATTATTGCAAGAAACAGGCAGATTACAAGAATTTTTGTACCTACTTTCATATTAGAAAAAAACTGAACCATTAAACCGCCCTCTTAAATGAAATTTTGCAGATGTATGATATATTTTAATCAATTCAGACATTTAATAAGAGTTTCGGTTATACCGGAATCTCTGAACAGGGGATCAGTTCCATGCTCCTCTCTCCTCCGGATATACCCATAAATGATCATCGCAAGGCCCCACACGGATCAATGCGAATGGCAGTACACTGTCTTTGCCATATTATACCTCATCAATGATCATGCAGGGATCTGAAAGCAGAACTTTTGCATCAAGAACAATGAGAGAATCATCTGTAATGCCTTTAATGTATTTTATATCAATCGGCGAATTCTTCTCATCCGGAACTTTAAGCCGCTTTTCCGGAATTGAACCTATGTCAGTTATGTAGTCTGCCAGAATTCCAAATGTCAGTTCACCATTGCTGAGAATAATTACGCGGTTTAGATCGGTAATTCCGGCCTTTGGAAGTCTGAATAAAACACGGAGGTTTACAAGTGAGATTATCTCACCCCTCAGTGCAAAGATGCCCATGATGAAATCCGGAATTCCGGGTATGGGAGTTATTCTCTCATTGATTAAAACCTCCCTGATGTACTTCATCTCAACTGCGTATTCGGCATACATCAGGCGAAATCGGAGAATTTCGATCTTTTCACTCTCTTCTGCCTCCCCTTCCGGCATTTCTATCTGCTCTTTTCTCTCTCTGAGTATTTCTGCCGCTTTTAGAGAGTCCGGGAATTCATAACCGGAATACAGCAGGAAATCAGGGGTTTTTATGCCCTGCTCAGTCTCTGAAGTTATATTCTTTGCTGCCGGCAACTCTGTCAGGTCACCGGACATTTCAGATCTTTTGGATTCTGACCATTTATGGATATAACCGGATATATGCCCAAAACTGCCTTTTAAACCCTGACTGATAAACTCCTTTATATCAGTAATGAGCAGGATTGTCTCTTCAGATCGAGATAGAGGTTCTCTGCCGGAAATTCGCCCGGATTTCCCGCTCATTCCAGTTCCGGACCCTTCACCAGGCTCAGTTCCGGATACCGCAGCATATATTTCCAGACCCAAAAATCCGGAGATCAACTTCTTTACAGGGATTTCAGAACCGCCATCTGCCTCAGATTTTTCTTCAGATGCTGCACTGTGTTTATCTTCATCTCCGGAAATGCCAAAAAACTCATCAGTACTGCATACTCTGTCAATACTTTTAACCCAGAGTGCACAGTTTCCCACATCCGGATTTGTCACAATTAATTTGTCTGTCAGTTCAGGTTTCGGCATTCCGCCACCGAAGAAGACAGCCGGAGAATATACTTTAACATTCTTTCCGTGAAAACTGAAACTTCCGGCAATTCCTCCATCTATGGCAGAGGGATCATCTTCATCAGTTATCTCAACCATTCTGATAACATTGTCCACATCAGTAACAGGAACTGCACAATGGATATCTCCGGCATAGAAGAGGAGCAGACTGCCGGATTTTATTTTGGGATTTTCAGGGTACTGCATATTCAGGTAATGTGAATATTGTACTTACATATTATAAAATTAAGGGTTTTTGACTGACAGACACTCTAAATGATAACATGATTCATGGTTTCAGAATAATCAGGTGTAAGATAGCCTTTCAGGTTATGATTCTCCTTAACCCTAATATAAATTACCTCCGGGCTAAAGACCAGGGGGTTTTACGCTCAACTTATAAATCCGGATAACGGTTATTTATATATAATTATATCCGGATTCTATCCTGTTTGTGCTTAAGTCATCATAAAGGGAGGTATATTTCTCTTCGATAAAACCGGATCTGTCATACACAATTATGCCCGACATTTCTGGGACCATATAATCTCCGGAACTCAAAATAACGGCCCGCAAAAATATTCCGGACAAATGACTAAAATAAGATATTTATTTAATAAGAGAAAAAGAAAATTAATAATTATGGAAAATCCTCCCGGAATATCGGGAGGCAAAGGTTATGGCCTCCTGATTTTCTCCATATCTCTTGCAGCATTTATGTCATCCCTTGACGGGACTATAGTAAATATTGCACTCCCAACGATATCCAGCTCTTTTGGTATATCCTCAAGTTCTGTGAGCTGGGTTGCTACTGCATACCTGCTTGTAATGGCAGGATGTGTACTCATATTTGGTAAAATATCCGATGTAATCGGGTTTAAAAGGGTTTTTTTATCCGGATTCATAATATTTACAATAGGGTCTTTTGCCTGTGCTCTTCTGCCGGATATTCTGGACTCCTTCCTGACTCTCGTTGGTTCGAGGGTATTTCAGGCGATAGGGGGAGCTATGATCACCGCAATTGCGCCTGCTATGGTAACTGCCTACATCCCGATGCAGCAGAAGGGAAAAGCAATGGGCATTATAATGACCATTGCGGCCCTCGGAACAGCACTCGGCCCGACAATAGGAGGTGTACTGACACAGTACCTCTCATGGCACTGGATATTCTTAATCAATGTTCCGGTGGGGATTGTAGCTGTAATAATCGGAATAAAAGCAATACCGGCTCACGTCAGTGACGGGTCAACGCTTGACAACTTTGACAGAACCGGAGCGGCACTCATATTCACCGGACTTGCAACCCTCCTCTTTGCAGTATCTGAAGGCCAGGAGCTTGGCTGGACATCACTTCCAATACTGGTATCTCTGGCAATTGCAGTATTCTCCATCGCCTGGTTCGTATGCCAGGAGTTAAAATCATCAGATCCTCTCCTTGAGCTGAGGCTGTTTAAGAAGAAAAACTTCCTTTACTCTAATATGATTATGTGCCTTGTATTCCTGAGCTTTGCCGGAATCAATTATCTCCTGCCATTTTATCTCGAATATGTGCAGGGTTTTGACTCATCATCAGCAGGGTTTATAATCACATCACTCTCATTTGCAATGATGTTCTCAGGAATTCTTGCAGGAGTGCTTTACAATAAGACGGGAGGAAGAATTCTCTGCATAGCTGCCTCACTTGCGATACTTGCAGGATATTACCTGATGACAAAACTGCATGCAGATACGTCAACGGGCTATGTCATAATCTGTCTCATCCTGATAGGATTCGGACTTGGAATGATGGTAACTCCGGTATCAAATATGATCTTAAATTCAGTCGGCAAAAAATATCAGGGGATGGTCTCAAGCTTAACAAGCCTTGAGAGATTTGCCCCTATGACAATAGGTATAGCAATATTCAACCTGATATTCCTCCAGGGAATATCACTTGTTGCAGCCCGGCAAAACGTCACATCACAGGCTCCGGTAAATATAAAGATGGAAGTCTTATCTTCCGGATTTGACCTCGCCTTCTTTGGGGCGTTTATTCTTGCAATAATTATCGTTATCTTCTCATTCCTGGCAAAACAGGAGGTACATCCTGATTATCTCGAAGACAACAGTGACAATGAGATTGCTGGCGGTATGATCTGAAGAAGACATTATTTTAAAAACTCATCGCTCTTTTTTTCAAAGAACAGGATTGCCAAAATCTATATATACATTGACAATATATTCCTGTTCATCACAAATCAATATCTCTGATGATTATTTATACCAAAAGGTATGCAAAATGATTTTTTTGGGGAAAGCAACCAGTATATATCTCAGAAATTATTGATTACGGGGTGATTACTGTGAAATCTGCCTGCCTTGCTATTTTAATTATACTTCTCTTCTGTGCTGCCGCATCAGCAACTCAGAGTGAAGAAGTGTATATCTCCACGGAAATGCCCGGGAATGTAACGCTGAATAATTCTTCCGGAGAAATACCTCCGCCTGCCGTCATTCATCCTGCGGATGGCAATGAAACAGAAGATAAACCGGCCATTGGAACCAATACTCCGACCTCTTATCAGACACCAGTTCCCACTCAGGCTCAGATATATGATAATGAGGGAGAGACATTTCTACAGGGAGAAATGCCTCTGTTTATCGAAAATAACGATCAGATGTCCATTCCGGAGGATACAACAGGACACCCCCTCTATGCTCCGGACAGTATAATAGTCCGTTACAGCCCGGAGGTTGTATCTGACATGTCAATATTGGCAGATACTGCCAATAGCCTCAGTTATGCCCACCATACAACACTCAGTCACGACTTTTCAGAAGACGGAATCTCCGGCATGCAACTCATAAATCTCCCCGAAGACCTCACAGTTCAGGAGGCAGTGGATGTATATGAAAGCAGCCCGTATGTCCTCTATGCCGAACCGGACTACTACTGCTATGCGGATAAAATACCCAATGATCCGGATTTCTCACGTCTGTGGGGCCTGAGAAATACCGGCCAGACTGTCAACGGACAGGCAGGAACTCCCGGTGCTGACATCTCCGCTCCTGCTGCCTGGGATATAACAACAGGATCAAAGGACGTTATAATTGCCGTCATTGATTCCGGTGTTTACATGCACCACCTTGATCTCGTGGACAATATGTGGATAAACCGGAATGAAACAGCGGACGGTAAGGATACTGATGGAAACGGATACATTGACGACCTCTATGGCTGGGATTTCTATCAGAATGACAATGATCCCGATGACGTTTACGGGCATGGTACCCACTGTGCCGGAATTATTGCCGGGGTTGGGAACAATAATCTCGGTGTTGCCGGGGTTATGTGGACAGCAGAGATAATGCCTCTGAGATTTATGAGCCCTTATGGCTCCGGAAAGACTTCAGATGCTATAAAAGCCATAATTTATGCAAAAAACAACGGTGCCGGTATAATAAGCAACTCCTGGGGGTCACCGTCATATTCACAGGCTTTAAAAGATGCTATTGACTCTTTCTCCGGCCTGGTGATCTGCTCTGCGGGAAACAGTGCCGCAGACACCGATACGTCCCCCAATTATCCTGCCACTTACAACAGCACAAATATCATTGCCATTGCATCAACCGACAACAGGAACAGCCTCTCCTCTTTCTCAAACTATGGCTCTGCAACTGTGGATGTTGCCGCACCAGGCACAGATATTTACAGTACCGAAATATATTATGACCGAAAAGAAATTTTCAGTGAAAATTTTACTGACTTCAGTAACTGGTATTATACCGGTGTTTGGGGACTGAATACATCTGTTTATCTCACCGTCCCTTCCTCAGCATATGCCGGCCCTCCGGGAAATGACACAAAATCATGGCTTGTTATGAGAAATAACCTTACGCTGTCGGATTATCAGCTCCCTGAACTTACATTCAGCTGTAATTATTCAGTATTAAACGGAAACAACAGCCTTAATGTTTATACATCCTGCCCAGACAAGAATGCATATAATTTTGCTTATCAGATACATGGCACATCTGAAGGCAACTGGAAGCAGGTTACAGTAAATACAGACCAGATATTTAATTCATACCAGTCAAATGGTTATTCTGTCATTCCGGAAGAGATTCGCTTTGCTTTTATTTTTATAAAAAACAACCTCTCATCACCGGATTATGCCTTTGTTGACGACCTCAAAGTGACCAATGTCGCAAAAATACTTCCGGATTATAAATCCATGAACGGCACCTCGATGGCAGCCCCTCATGTATCCGGGCTTGCCGGGCTTATCAAAGCCTTCAACTCCTCACTGAGCACAGCACAGGTTAAGGAGATTATCACCTCAAACACCGACGCACTCACCTCACTTTCAGGAAAATGTGTGACCGGCGGAAGAATAAACGCCTCAAAAGCTCTTTTAGCCCTGTACCTGAAAGCCGGATTTGAGGCAAATGTTACATCCGGAGATGTGCCGCTTACAGTCGGTTTCACAGACAACTCAACCGGAATAAATTACACAAGGCTCTGGTCGTTTGGCGACGGGAACATCTCCACAGAGATAAATCCGGCGTACACATACACGGCAAACGGCACATACACTGTCAATCTGACAATCTCCAATAAATACGGAGGAAATATCTCATCAGGAACCGGCCTGATAACAGTCGGCTCAGGAGTGGAGCCAACGCCCACGCCAACTGCAACTCCGACTGTGACACCAACAGCAACGCCTACACCATCTCCGACTCCAACACCAAAACCGGGTGAGTATCCGGCTGCGAATACAGTATATCTCGGTGTTGAGACCGTATCACTGGCATGGGAGAATACAAGCCCGATGAGAGGAACACCATTTTACGGTGGATATAATGTGGTCAGGGGCGGAGTTACAATTGCCACCGGAACCGGGTGTTCGATTACAGATAAAAACGTCCCCGGCGGTTCGGGGATGGATTATACTTATTACATCTATGCGAGAAACACCACAGGATTTAATAATGTATTACTGTATGTAACTCCGGTAAGCTTTGGGAACCTGGTTTACGGAACTATGCAGACCGATGATATCTGGAATAAAGCCGGCGGAGAGGTGCAGCTTACGGGCGATCTGAATCCGAACGGGAACAGGCTTGAGATAAAGGATACCCGTGTTTACTCCCCGGAATTATACTCAAAAAAGATCCTCGGAGCTACCAGCCTCACCCTGGATAATGTCCGGTTCAGCTATGTATCTCTTGATTTAACCCCAATTAATGATGAACGGGCGCTGATAACCACCGGAAATGTCGTATCGGACAGTTCTATTGAGGTTGCCGACAGCAGTCTGCTGATATCAAATGTCACAACCTCTTCCTCATTAGAACTAACAGGTGAGAACAATCAGGTTCATTCAGGCAAAGGCACGATTATTATCGAAGGAAATGACAGCCTGATAAATGAATGTGAAGGGAATCTCTTTGTCAACGGCGACCGTGCTTATGTCATCTCATTTTCAGGAATGGCTGATGTAAAAGGAAACCAAACACACGTAAAGGGGTGCACAGGTGAAGGGGCCGCAGCAATAACGGTTACAGGAAGAGATGCAGTCATTGAGGATAACATCCTTAAAAATATCGGCCACTCTCTATATGACGAAAGATACGGCATCTGGCTAAAGGAGGGATCAGGCAGTATTATCAGGAATAATACTATCATCAATGTAACCGCATGGGCAGGCTGGGGTGATGGCATCAGGATAGGGGAGGCAAACAAATCTCCTCTTGAGAACATAACAGTATCCGGCAACCGCATTGACGGAGTTGACGGTGCCGGAATCGGCATCTTATCCGACAATGAACTGCTCACTGTAAGCGGGAACTCAGTCCGGAATACCACTTATTACGGCATTGACTTCGGCATGGGTTCGTCGTATCCGGCAGACACCTCATTCTTCGAGATTAACAGAAATGACATTCACAGTTCAAAAGATAATTCCGGCACGTACGGCATGTACATAACCGGAAATAACGGCTATATCGAAGAGAATAACCTCTCAGGTTTCATCTGTGCACTTCGTCTTTCAGGTGACAGCTTTGAGGTGAAAAACAACAGTATATCAGAGATAAAGGGAGCTTCAGGGCTATATGGTGCTGAAGCCGCTATGGCTGTTTACGGAGATGAAGCCCTCATTAGTGATAACCGGATCTCCGGCTATACCGGTGTTGAGGACAGGGGGCTTCAGTACGGCATACGCCTTGACGGCATGGATGGAGATCTCTTAAACAACACTGTGAGCAATTACTTCTCCGGGCTTGATATAATCGGGAATAATCACAATGTCACCGGAAATATCCTTGACGGCATATCCGGAAGCACCCTCTATCATCACGTGGTCAACTTTTCGGCCGAGAACTCGCTCTTTGAGGGCAATACAATCATAAACACAACCCAGAAGACCTGGGCAAGGGGAATTGTATATTCAACAAACTGCGGCGGGAATGTATTCTCAAAAAACCTGATAGATACGGGGGACAACGGATTTTACATAACAAAGGTCAAAAACGGGACGGTCTTTTCTGAAAATACAGTCACAAATGTAACAACAGCAGGCATATATGCAGGGGAAGTTTCAGGCGGAGATCCAACCACGAATGCAGGCTATACAGATATGCAGATCCTCAACAACACCTTCGCCGGAATGAGTGCATCAGGCGGAAGCGGAGTTTATATCGACCGGATTTATGGTTCATGGATCTCCGGAAACAATATCACAGACTGCTATTACGGAATAGATCTGTGGCCATATACAAAGGAGAGCATAATTTCGGATAACTTAATAATCAACGGTTCAGAGGCTGTCAGGCTCAGGGGGACAGGTGATCTTGCCACCGGAAACACCCTCCTGAATTATTCCGGAAAGGGGATTTACCTGTACAACCCGTCTGAAACCATCCTCAGGAACAATACAATACTGCATGGGGAAACAGGAAATCCGGCTGCGATATATGCTGAGACCTATAATGAGAACTCCTTTGAGATCGAGATGAATACAATCGGAGATATGGTGAATAAGACCACCTTCTCCCTTAAGGAGAGCAGCAGCGGGCTTGTCATAAAGCCTGTCAAAAATCCGCCTGCGCCTCCGAAATCTCCCGATTATCCGTTTAACAAAGCATCAGCAGGAGCATGGATCGACATTAATACCTTCAGCAGCTTCAGAAGTGATCCCTTTGGGTTTAACTTAACATTCCATTACAGTCCGGAAGAACTTACAGGTATTGATGAGGAGAGCCTTTCTGTATGGCGGTATAACAACAGCTACTGGGACGGCGGTCCGGGTGATCCTGTGTGGAATGCAAGCAGATGGCTTGACACAACCAACCATGAAGTCGGCGTTCATGTGGCTGCCCTTCCGTCATACTCAGCAGATCCGGTAATCTTTGCCGCACTTGGCAGCCTTCCGGTGCACAACCTCAGGCTTGAGAAAGATTATGAGACAATAACCGAGGCTTTAGATGACTATGATATCTCAACAGGAGATACAATTGCAGTAGATTCAGGGTACTCAGGGAAGGAGAATCTCATGATACTCTATGAAGGTATTAAGCTGATAGCATCATCAGGACTGCCCGGAGATGTGACAGTTACCGCAGATGACACATCAAAGCCGGTCATTGATCTGCTGCGTGACGATGTCCTGATCTCAGGTTTCATACTTGAGGGTGCAACCGGTTCATACGGGCTTAACTTCCACGGATCAAAGAATTCGCGGTTAACTGAGAGCATTATACGTGATAACAGGCAGGGCATAATATTTGAGGATTACTCCGGTTTATACTCGGCCACCACTGAAAACTGCACACTTGCTGACAGTACAGTCACAGGTAACAGTGCGGGAGGGGTAGTGATCTATCAGTCAGATAAAAATACCGTCAGCGGATGCACTGTATCCGATCCAAAGTTCGGTGTCGCCATAGAAGAGGGATCTGAATGTAAGGTTTCAGAAAGCTCCTTTGAGGACTGCCCCGAACTTGCCGTCTGGGTGCTTAAAAGTGAGGGATCCATAATTGCGGATAACACAGTAACAGGTGGAAATCCCGCTATGATGATTGAGGACTCTTCTGATTCCGTCTTAACCGGAAATATGATCTATGACTCTTCAACGGGATTCTCCCTGGAGAATTCTGACAGAACTGACATAACGGACTGCCATGTCAGCGGTGCGGCTGAGGATGCTGCAGCAACAGGATTCAGTATTAAATCATCAGATCATGCTGAACTGACCCGAATATCATTTGGAAACGCAGATTCCGGGAATTATGGTATGACAGGCGTGGAGATCTCAGATTCCTCAGCAGGAACGGCCATCTACGACTCAGTATTCAGTGATATTACTGCTCACGCAATAACAGGAACTTTTGTCAGTCCGGGTTCTCAGGGAACTACCATTAATAACCTGACTTTTGCAAATATTTCCGGCGGTGCAGGCGGAGTAACAGGAATTTCCCTAAGGCCGGGATCAGGAAACAGCCTCATTTACCGGGCTGATATTCACGACATTGAATCAGCAGGAAATGTGACAGGAATTGCAGGAGACAGAACAAATTCCGCCGTTATCAGGCAGTCGGCATTCGATGAGATCAACTCATCCGGCGGGGAGGTTTTTGGCATTCAGATCAACGGAAGTTCCGGAGCAGTCTTTGAAAACCTCACCATCACAGAAATCTCCGGCAGCGGGGAGAGTTCAGCCATCTCCCTTATGTCATGTGAAGAGGCAGAACTTGGCTTTATTAAAGTGGGAGATGAATTTCCGGTTCTCTTCAACCTGACAGCAGACGGCTCAGTCCATATCCGGGCTGTGAAATCCCCGCCCTCACCTCCGGAAGATATGCAGGAGATCGGGAAATTCCTTGAGATCAGCAATACAACCCCTTCGGAAGTCTCTGCCAGGATATATTATACAACGGCAGACCTGAATGGCACAAACCCGTCATCACTCCGTATATGGCGGCATAATGATGACTGGACCCGCGTTTCCGGTGAGAACGGGGTCGATACTGTCAACCATTTCGTCTATGCAGATACAAATGAATTCAGTATCTTTGCACCGCTCGCCGAACCACTCAGTGCTGATTTTACAGCCAATCTTACAGAAGGAACAGCCCCCCTTACAGTACAGTTCACTGACCTCTCGGTTGGAGGACCTGAGGAATGGTCATGGTCATTCGGGGACGGCGGCACAGGTGATGAAGAGAATCCAGGCCATACATACCTCACAGGAGGAAATTATACCGTCAGCCTTACGATCACAAAAGACGACGGCAGCAACACGAGAACAAAAAATAACTACATCACAGTTGAGAACCTGCCACCGACAGTCTCTAAAATCTCACCTGATTTTGGGTACAGCAATGGCACGCTAATAAGAGCAGCAATTAATGGTACCGGATTTATTGAAGATGCAAAAGTGACCTTAACCGGAGAAGGAATGCCCGACATAACTGCAACAAATGTCACAGTATTCTCACCGACATTGATAAACTGCACAATCGGCCTGCATGATGCAGAAGCAGGATTCTGTTCAGTCATTGTAACAAATTATGACGGAAAATCTGCATTATTAAAAGACGGATTTAAAATCAGGCCACTGGGAGATTTCAACGGCAATGGATTTGTGGATATAGGTGATGTCTCAAAGGTTGCATATATGGTTGCCGGAAAAGAGCCTGAAGACCCTGAGGCTGACTTCAACGGGGACGGAAAGGTCGATGTAGGCGATGCAGCAAGGATTGCATGGTACTTCACCGGAAAGGTGCCCTTCCTGTAATTCAGGGAAAATTTAACTTTTTTATAACAAAGAGGCATGTGGAAGTAAACGCTGCCGGCTTAAGAAGACTGACAGTTCTCCGGTAGGAAAAGTCATAATTCCGGTGCATAACCGCACTACAATAATGATATATAGCACATATGAGAAATTAAAAATATGACCATCTAAAGAGAGAGGAGTCATATTTATGGGGCTTAATACTGGGAAAAAATTATTTATAACAGTCATTTTGCTGGCAATGGCTGTTATATCGCCCGCATGTGCATTTGGATTTAATTTTAATGTGGACTATGTGGGCCTTGACAAAGTGGATCTTTCATGGTACAAACCTTCCGGTGTTGAAGGGTTTAAGTACTACGAGGTTGTCCGTGACGGTGCTGTCATAATTACGATAACAGATTATGAAAAAACATCTGTCAGAAACATCAACGTCCCTGCCGGAAGTCATAACTATCAGGTAAGATATTCCGCTGATTCCGGAGGGGATTTCTCGACAACAAAGACTGCCGATGTCGGGCATCCGAGAGGTACAATTAAACTTGGGAGTGATACCTGGACAGGTGAGACCTTCAGTCTTGGCGGCGATGTCAGTCTTGGAGGAAATTCGCTTGATATTTCCGGGTGCACCATCTCCGCCGGAGACAGTATTGATAAAATATCAGGTACTGGTGAACTTGAGATCTCCGATACTGACTTTGACAAAGTTGAGATAGATGTAACCGCACCGGGAGCATCACTTGATGATGTATCATCCGGCAAAAAACTGGCTGTAAGAGGCGGGGGAATAACCGCATCAGGTGTGCAGATCCCATGGGCAAATTACGGAGAAAACCGGTTTTGGCTCTATGGTGATGACAACCGGATTTCTAAATGCAATGCCGAAATTCATCTCCAGGGAGATAATGGTATTATTGAGAGATGCGAAGGGCAGTGGACAAAGATCTACGCAACCGGAGATAATAATACAATAAAGGATAACAACCTCCGTGATGTTCGGGGATATGCTATTTATGCCTCCGGAAATACAACCAGCATTTCCTCAAATAACATCAATAATGCCAGTAACTGGGATGAGTCAGGAAGAGGCATTCATCTTTCAGACTGCATAAATGACATCGATATCTATGGAAATACTATAGCTGATGCAGATGATTGCGGTATATACGCAATTGTTTCTTCAGATAATGTCATGAAGAATTATAACATAGAGTCCAACACCATAACCGGAGGTGAATATGGTATCTTCACACGTGCACCTGTTTCCGGATGGAGCATAACTGACAACAGGATTGATGACTGTTCAGGCTGGATGTTATATAATATCGGAAACTCTGAACATGCGGATATAAGAGGAAACTCCTTTGAAAATATCAGCGGTGGAGGATTAAACTTCCACGGCAACTATTCCTCAATTGTGGAAAACTGCCTCTATCCTGTTAACAATTATGCAATGTCTGTCAGTTCGGATGAAGACGGGGGTTTCCTTGTTGTTTCGGGTAATACAATAACCGGAATCCATGATGATGATAAAAGTCCGGACGGGATGGATATTTCAGCTGCAAACAGTGTGGTTGAGGAAAATATTATCCAGGACTGCAGAAACGGTATTGACACATCATACAGGGAAAACCTGACAATACGCAACAATGAATTTTATGACAACTGGGGTGAATGGGGCATATATTTCTATGACTCCTACAACGGAACCATAGAGAGTAATACATTTACAAATCCGTCCCTTGCAGGGAATACTCATACCAGCGTTATTTATCTTCACCATACAGGAGATGTAGCTGTCAGGAATAACCTGATTGAAGACAGTGGCAGCAATACCGGAATATATGCCAAGTATGCTGATGACGGCATTGTCATAGAAGACAACACCATAAAAAACACAAAATCATCCTCAGTCTGTATAGAGAAGGCAGAAAAAGGGTCATGGGAATCCAAATATAAAGGTAAAGCTGAGGTATCCGTCCGGAGAAATATCATTGACGGAGGACTCTATGGTATTAGCTGCTATTATGCAGACAATGTCACCTTTGAGGAGAATAACATTGTAAATAAGACTTACGGCATTGTAATTCGTGATGCCGACAGTGCTATTGTAAGCGGCAACAATATCGCAGAGGTTAAAAACGGTATCTCTGTTGAAAATTCAAACGGAACTGTTGTAAACGCAAATATATTTAATGTCACAAATATAGGAGGTATCTTCCGGGATCCTCTAATAAACATAATTGTTGCAGGGAATTCCTTCTCAGGGTATTCATATACCGGAATTGAGATAGAGGACTGTGAGGCAACGACATTTTCCGGAAACCTGTTAAATGGAAACCTGTCATACGATGAGGGATGTGACATCTACCTGAAGACCTCCACAGGTGAACTGCAGGATACACTCCTTCTTGAAGAGAATACCATAGGGAATAAATATCCAACAACATTCACTCTGACGGACCCGAATGAACCGGTCTATATCAGAGGGGTGGAAGACCCGCCTGATACACCTTCACCCCCGGATTATCAGACCACAAAAAGCTCAATCGGCAAATGGCTTGAGATAGTGGGCGAAGGGGGGCAGACTGACGTTCAGATGAACCTGACTTTCCACTATACAGCAGATGACGTAAAAGATCTGGAGGAGAGCACCCTTTCCGTATGGAAATACAACGGTACTGCCTGGGATGCCGGCAATGAAATGTGGGACTCATGGAACGGGACACGCTGGCATGACCTCAATAAACACGAGATCGGGGTTGAGGTTGAGAAACTCTGTATATTCGCCCCTCTTGGCGGACTTTCGGTTCACAACCTCAGAATACCAAGAGATTATGAAACAATCACAGAGGCACTTGACGACTTTGATTTCCAGTCAGGAGATACGATAACTGTTGATGAAGGCTACAGCGGAACAGAGGAAAATATTTATATTGATGATGAAGTTAAACTGAAGGCATCATCCGGAACTCCGGCATCAGTTACGCTTACTGCCCTTGACCCGTATGAACCAACAGTGCTTGTGAGGTATTCAGACGATGTCGAGATTGACGGTTTTGTGATTACAGGAGCAACGGGTTCACAGGGAGTTAAAATGGTTGCCTGTGACAATTCAAAGGTTACCAATTCACGTATCGAAGGAAACTTCTTCGGTGCAGTTATCGCCGCCGATAATTATCAGTCGCCTGAAAAATGCACAAACTGCAAGATTACAGACTGCACAATAACCGGAAATGATCACGGCGCAGTCTATATCAACAGTTCGGACGACTGCATTGTCATTGACTGCACCCTCTCAGGGGCAGTTGGAGTCGGGCTTGAGAAAGCACAGAATGCATTTATCTCCGGGAATACACTCAAAGACTGTGCTGATTACGGGGTCACTGATAATTATGGTAAAAACAATGAAATTACCGGCAATACAGTTACCGGAGGCAGACTTGGCTTTTATCTTTATGACAGCGAATCCGATACAATCAAAGAGAACTCTGTAACAGAGACCTCCGGGCCCGGCATTGTACTTGAAAAGACAGAGGAATGTACCTTCACCGGCAATTCGGTAACCGGTTCTCCGCTTGGAATCGCATGTGAGGATTCAGATACAAACACCTTCACGGGCACTGTAATATCCGGCAAAGATGCAGGCGGCTCAGAACTTGTCGGTATCGATCTTAAAGATTCGGACAGCAATACATTCACACGCTGCACAGTATCTGATCTAAAATCTGTCGGCTATGCAGTTACAGGGCTTATAATCGAAGGGGCGGCAGATCATAATACATTTGACACCTGCACATTCTCCGGGTTTGAGGCATCCCGTGCTGACGGTGCAAGGCTTTTCGCATCAGACAATCTTATCAGAAACTCGACATTCACTGACTTCAGGGGTGCTGCCGGCGGTGCATCGGCCGTCTTTAACGGAGTAAACAGCACAGGAAATATAATCAGAAAATGTTCTGTAAGCGGAATATATGCTGCAGAAAATGCAACGGCTTTCCGGATAGAGGGGGCTAAGCATCTGACGCTATGGCGTCAAAATAGAGTTGGATTTATAACTCCCTAAATCCCTCTCAAAACAGCCTACATTCCTTTTAAATTTTGATCTGACTTTCAATTCTAAATCAATGGTTTCATATATGTGGTGATATATATCACTATGGGTGTCATACATACGGAAATACACTCGTCACAACAAAAATGGAGATGTTAAGACCTACTTTGCTGAAGTTGAATCTGTTCGAATTGATGGAAAAGTTGTCCAGCGATACATCCGACCTTTAGGGACTGATCCATCTTTTCCAAATAATTTTACTATAGATAAAGACCATTTTTCTTTTTTAGCCAATCAACTAACTGAAAGAGAATTAACTCCAAATGAGGTATTAGATATGTTGGAAAATATGGGACACCCTGTCTCGCGTGAATCCCTTAAGAGTGTAGGTATTACCTACGACTTTGGAAAAAAAACGTACTCTATTTCCCTTTCCCACCCAAAGAACTCAAAAAAATCCATAACAGATGCCCAGTCTGTAAAAAAAGACTCTACGTCCAAAAAGCAGCTAAAAGAATAGTTAAAACATTATCGGGAGAGATCAGGTTTAATATAGTTTATAAATACTGTAAAGAACATGGTGCGTGTAATGAACCATTAATCTCAATTTTCAATCAAATATGCCCTGCCGGACGCAACTTTGATACTAAAATAATGGTTGCTGTTGGTTTATTGCGATTTCTTTTTGATTTCCAAAGAGATGAAATAAGAACCATTCTTTTATCTCGAGGAATTAGTATTTCAACTGGTGAAATATCTAATCTGTCTAAAGAGCTTTTGTTAAGGTTCTATGCTCTGCACAAAAGACATATGCCTCAAATGAAGTCCTTTTTTGAGAGAGAAGGTGGCGCAAAGCTTCACCTGGATGGGACCGGAGAAGCAGGAAATGAAATTGTTTTTATGGCAAAGGACGGGGATACAGGAATTACAATGGATGCCCAAATTATACCAACAGAGAGCAAAAAATATGTTAAAATCTTCCTGAATAACTTAAAATCACTATTGGGGGACCCAATAGTCATTGTTAGAGATATGAGCAAGCAGATTCGAGATGCAGCATTTGAGATTTTTCCTGACGTAAAGCACCAAATTTGTCAGTATCACTTCGTTAAAAATCTTGGTAAAACCATTTTTAAAACCAGATACTCTACTTTTCGCAAAGATATTGTGAAAATGAGGATCCTAAGTCAAATCAAGAAAATGAAAGGGGACCTCAGTGCAATAAAACATCATGGTTCTGAAAAAGATATATTCTTCGCAGAGCAAAAATGGATTATTCTTGCTATAGAGCATCTTCTTATCTGCCGTGAAAGGAGTTCAAATTACCCATTTGGTTTACCCTACTTTGAAATAATGAATAGAATTTTAGATGTCCAAATAATGGCCCACAAAATATTAGAATGGAATATGGCCCATAAAGTTAACGTATGTGAAATTAAGGAGTTTTCTGAAAAATTAGATGATATCACAAACAATGCAGGCATAAACTCCCAATATTCTAAAATTCAAAAGATATGGGAATGGTTTGAGAAAGTGAGGATTACTTTAAGGGTTGGCAGGCACTTAAGTCAAAATGGAAGTGATATGATAACCACAAATGCTCAAAATATGAGAGACGATTTTGAGATCATTCTGAATGCCATTGACATAGATGGAGTAACCAAAGGGGGCGAATTACTCCGCGGAGCAAGGCAAATAACAAACAACTGCAGAAAACACATGGATGAACTTTTTGTGGAAGTAAAAGACACATTTGGTAATGTAGTTGACATTATGAGAGATAATAATATTGAAGAACGCGGCCATAGGTGGAGTAGAATGCACATACGAAGACGAACCGGAAGAAATAGAACTACAAACGAAATGGCACAATATGGTGCACTAATGGCCATTTTCTCAAACCTTGAGAATGAAACTTATGTGAGAGAAATTCTCTATGACATAAAAGATTTTATTCGAGAGATACAGGATATTACAGCTGAAGAGATCAGCAGTGCAAGTGAACTGGTGAGGCCATATGCACATAAAGAAATTGTACATTCTGACAGTAAGAGATTGGAGTATTTGGAAGAATTCATAAACTTGCTTGAAGGTGGACGTTCAGCTGAAAAATGGCTATCAAAATTCAATATTTCCAACCGAATAATGACGCCATAGATCTGACGATTAAAGACTGCACAGCAGGTGCAATAAATCCCGAAAATACCTCATCATTTGTAATATTTAAGGATTCAGAATACTCAAATGTCATCGAATCAACAGCACTTGGAAATAATGCAAATATTCACGAACTCCGTGCAGCAGGTGATCTCACGGTTTCAGACACGACAGATATTCCGCCGGACGGGGACGGACTCTATAACATCGGCCATTACCTGAATCTCTCCACCGGAAGTTCAGCTGAAGCATGGCTTTCATTTGACTATACTGATGAAGACCTCGGTGGAAAGGATCCGGCACTTCTCTCGGTATGGAGAAATGAAGGCACCGGATGGCAGCAGGTGCCACAGCCAAACGGTGTGAATACGGCAGAGCGTTATGTTTATGCTGATAATATCACTGAATTTTCAGTATTTGCACCGATGTGGTCCGGAAAAGACCTTCCAGTCGCAGATTTCACAGCAGAACCGACAGAAGGCACTGTCCCGCTTCAGGTAAGATTTACTGACAAATCAGAAAATGCACAGATATGGTTATGGACATTTGGTGACGGCAGCACTTCAGAAGAAAAAAATCCGGTTTACACATACAACAGCATAGGAACATTTACAGTAAGTCTGAAAGTCACAAATCCGCTTGGAAGTGATACAAAAACAGTTATGGATTACATAACCGTCAGGGATGTACCACCTGAGCCGCCAAAGAAGACTGAGAACATGACCTTAAAGGACAACGGGACAAAAGTCTCTGAAATCGGAGGAAAACAGCAGGTCAGTTTCAATTCATCTGAAAGTTCAGGCGGAGAGATATCGGGGGACAATATCATCCTCAGAAATAACGGGATTAATGTCACAATCACCACAGACGGGCTTACAAATACAAGCGGGATGTACTCGGGCAATGTTACGGGCGTAAACCTGAGCAGTGATCCCCTGACTTCTGATATCGGCGGAAATGTAGGCAATGCCTCATTCTCGTTCAATGCCTCTATGCCGAGGTACAACCCGGATGCCGTCATTGAGACATCACTTTATGAAAAGCCAAGTGATCATGCAGCCACACAGTTCAGCCTGACTGCCTCTAAGAATGGCCTTAATATTGATTCAACAGCATATTCTGTCTATATCACCAAAACAAACCTGACAGCAAATGACACCATATCCAATGCAGTCCTGCGGTTTACTGCCGGAGAGGCATGGGTTAATGCAAACGGCGGAAAGGATGCCATAAGGGTAATAAGGGAGGCAGACAACGGAACCTGCCAGTTCCTTGAAACGACCTATATCGGCACAGACGGAAAGGGCAATATGATCTTTGAGGCCATATCGCCTGACGGGTTCTCGGCATTTGCAATGGTGGCCGTATCGGCGGTGCCTTCACCTGCACCAGGGCCGTCCGGCGGATCTTCGTCCTCATCAGGCGGAGGAGGAAGCGGCGGGGATACTGTTGCTTCCTCATCCGGAAGTGTAAAAGCAGGAGTTCCGGCGGCATTTACAGTTAAGGACGGGCCTGTTTATGAGGCTGATATTAACTTTAACAGAGATCTCTCATCAGTACTCCTGACAGTGAATACAAGGAGCACGGTTCCTCCCGGTGTACAGAATGAGCCGGAACTGGAGGTCTATCGCTACCTGACCTTTGAACTCTATAAAGCCGATCCCTCAGATGTATCATCTGCAAGTATCAAATTTTCAGTTCCCCAAAACCTCGTTTCCGGTAAGAAAACTGTCCTCCTGCATTACACAGACGGAAAGTGGGTAAGTCTCCCAACCGTAAAAACGGGTGAAAAGGACGGCAATGAACTCTACAGTGCAGAAACACCGTCACTTTCATCCTTTGCAATAGCCTTTGATAAACCCGCAGGAGATATTATAACAGCTGAAAAGACAGAAACAGACGTGATAATCACAGAAAAAACGGACAGAAAGGATGCACCCCTCCCGACAGCAAGCCCCGGCTTTGGACTTTTTGTTCTTCTTCTGGCATCTGCAGGATTTATTCTTATGCAGCACAGGGAAAAATACTGAGGATTTTACCCCCAAAAAACCCTCTTTTAAAAGAAAAATTTTTTAGAACTATCCGGAAAAGAATTATATTTTTGTTTTCCGGAAGAGAAATGCTCCCAGAATTATCATTGCACCTGAAAATCCGAGCAGGACTGCAAGGCATACCAAAGGATTTATCTGTGACACTCCGTTAAGGCCATACCTAATCCCCTCAACACCATATGTCAGCGGGTCAAAGAGCGTCAGTGTCTTAAAAGCCGGGGGGAGGCTCTCTATCGGAAACATAGCCCCTGAAAGTCCGAATATCGGAAAGATTATAAAGCTCATAATAAGCTGAAAACCGTTCATATCCTCCATCCTTGATGCAATTGCAATCCCAAGGGAGGTGAAGCCTATTCCGACCAGTGCCATGAATCCGAATGCGATAAACAGCCCGGCAATATCAGGTATTTCAAGCCCGATAAAGAGCGAGAGCACAAGAATTATTGTACCCTGTATAATCGCCGTTGTTGCCCCGCCGAATGTCTGCCCAAGCATAATCTCTGTCCGCGAGACCGGAGCAACAAGAGTCTCCTTTAAAAAACCAAACTGCTTATCCCAGATCACCTGAACTCCGGAGAATATCGAGGTAAATAAAACACTCATCGCCACAATTCCGGGGACAAGGAAGTCCACATAATTCCCCCCGACACCTGAGATGTTCACAACCGAATTCAGCCCGAAACCAAGGATTATCAGGAAGAAGAGCGGCATCCCAAGACTCCCTACAATCCTGCTTCTTGACCGGAGATATCTTTTGAGGTTTCTGAGCCAGATTGTGTAGATGACATCCATGATCAGTGCCTCCTTCTCTTATAATCCATTCTCATGTGATCCTTTGCCCCGGCTTCCTCATCGCGGATCGTCCTGCCGGTATAATGCAGAAATACATCCTCAAGTGTTGGTTTATGAACTGAAACTGATGTTATCTTTATTTTCCGGTTTATCAGGGTCTCGATCAGTTCTGACAAATGCTCTTCGGCATCATGCAGGGCAACTGTGAAAAAGCCATTATAGCCCTCAGTATTCTCAATCCACGATTTTTCAAGGCCGGAAATTTTACCGGAATAATCAGGAGATTTTATGGTTATAACATCCCCTCCCAGCCTCTTCTTAAGGTTTTCAGGTGTATCAAGGGCAACGATCTGACCTTTGTCAATTATCCCTATACGCCCACAGAGCCTGTCGGCCTCGTCCATGTAATGTGTAGTCAGAATTACGGTTATCTTCATCTCACGGCTGAGCTTATCGATATAATCCCATAGGTAATTCCTCGTCTGTGGATCAAGTCCAAGTGTCGGTTCATCTAAAAATAGCACCTTTGGCCGGTGCAGCAGACCCCTTGCAATCTCAAGCCTTCTTCTCATACCACCGGAATAGGTCTTTACAAAATCGTCCTTTCTCTCAGTAAGCCCGACAAGTTCAAGCAGTTCTTCTGTTCTTTCGGCCCGGATTTGTTTTGGAATCCGGTACAGCCTGCCGTGAAAGTCCATATTCTCCCATGCAGTAAGCTCTTCATCAAGGCTCTGGTCCTGAAAGACAATCCCTATTGACTTTCTGACACCGTCTTCATCAGCACTGATATCATGTCCGGCAACTTCAGCTTTTCCCGAAGTTGGAGAGAGCATTGTTGCAAGCATTGAAATTGTAGTCGTCTTCCCTGCACCGTTTGGCCCAAGAAGGCCGAATATTTCACCCTCATTTATATCAAATGATATGCTGTCAACGGCGGTGAAATCACCGAATTTTTTAGTGAGTTCTTCAACTGCTACCGCTTTCATCCGAATTCAGCTCCTGTAATTCCGCAAGGCATTTATTAATAATTCTCTGTACATCATCCTGCTTTTCAGCCGGAATACCTTCTGCAACAGACCGTATATTCAGCAGGTCAGATCTCAGATTTCCGTTCTCTTCTCCGAATATCTCCACGAGGAGATCCCTGAACATGAAAAACTTCTCCTTCTCTTCTTTCCTCCCCCGTACAATTGAATCAAGTGTATCTTTCCCGTCCGGAGTCAGCTCAAAGATATTCTTGCAGCGCTTTCCGGTATCTGATATTGTAATCAATCCTTCTTCGTCCATTTTTTTTAGCATTGGGTATAATGTGCCCTTGCTTGGTACCCATGCACCTTTTGTCTTAACAGATATCTCCTTTAACAGTTCATATCCGGATTTTGGATCATCTTTAAGGGAATGAAGGATATAAAGCTGGATTAAACCCCTGCCCCTCCCTCCATTTTTCCTTTCCGTAAATTTCAGCGGCCCGCTCATATTATCACCATTTATTTCTTAAAAGAACTATTTAAAAAAGAACCATACTAATTTAAACAGTTCATTATCGTACTATTGGAGGATATAATATTTAAACCTGATTTTTCAGACAATACCACCACGACCTATCTTATATCTGGCAGAATTATTTTGATCCGGAATTTACAGGAGATATGACCAGAGTATTGCAGATATATTATATCCTTAAAGGTGATTTTTTAAAAAACTGAAATTTTTGCCGTTTAGGAGACATTCCGGATTTAAACTGTTACTATTTATTATATGAACTGTCAAAATAATCGGCCGGTCATAATTATATGTGGGCCTGAAAATAAATGAACAGTGAAGAAAGAATGCGATCTTATGAAAGAATTTCAGAAACGATATCCGGAAATATTCTAAAGAGAACAAAGAAAAATTTAGCGGGCCCGGAGGGATTTGAACCCCCGACCACCTGATTAAAAGTCAGGCGCTCTGCCTAACTGAGCTACAGGCCCAATCTATTGAGTAAACACTTACATGCAAATTATTCCGGACGTAAACAGAGTTAATTACCCGGCCTTACTGCTGAAGTAAACCTACCCATTAACATTATCACTTATATGAGATAATAATTTTGATTTGATTCTGAATTTTCATCATGAATTTACAACAACTGACTCTGTTATGCCCTAATCTTTGCTCTTCCATTCCGGTTTTCTGATGGCATAAGTGATCAGCGGAACTGAGATAATCACAATCATACCAAAGGTCATACCTGCGGCATAGATAAGCTCATAACCGGGTGCGGTTTCAGGATCATAGAAGGTCACAAATTCCATGAAGAGAACTGTTACTATCCCCAGTATTCCCATAACTGAAAAGATAGCTTTTTTTGCCATTGTACGGTAACCGTTTGCCTCAAATAGTCTTTTCCTGCTCTTAAACGCTGAGAGCATCAGTATAAGATAGGCAATGAGGTATATATGAGTTAAAAGTGCAAGCATCACCCAGTATGCTGAATTCACACCCGGAATCAGAGTGAAAATAAGGCAGAATACAGTGACTGCAACTGCCTGAATTATTAATGTGTGTGCCGGAATTCCGTTTTCATTGATATACTGCATAAAAGGCGGAAGTGAACCTTTCCGGGCAGTAAGTGTAAGTCCCCTTGCCGGGGCTAAAATCCAGGAATTGATCTCACCAACAGTCCCAAACATTATCATGAGAATTATGACAAACAGCATCCAGCCCGCATTCATCTCAGCAAATAGCATATTCAGCGCCTGTAAAAGGCCGTTTACAAGGCTGATATTCCCTTCCGGAATTACGGTTGCGATGGAGAGGGAGCAGAGAATGTTTACCAGAACACAGAATATTCCGCCGATTACAAGGGTTGGCAGATAATTTTTCGCTGCATCCTTTAGATCGCCAAGGTGTGCCGCTGAGGCTTCAATGCCAAAGAAGGGATTAACAAAAGCCGCAATCATTGAAAGAGCTGCAAGGGATGAGAGATCGGGCACAATATTAGCATATGTAAAGGAGAGGTCAGTCTGGGGCAGATGTCCGGTTGCGATATGTAAAGCCGCCATTGAGATTATCACAAATGCCGGAATGAATACTCCGATAATTACGCAGAATGTGCTTATCTTTGCTGATACTTTCAGCCCTTTCATGCTGATTAGGGTCGCTGACCAGAAAAATATCAGAGATACTGCAAGAATATAAATTTTGTTCTCCGACAATTCAGGTGCGAAGAGATAGGCTATTGCTCCGGATATGAAGCTTAAGAGAAGAACAGATACGATAATCAGGTGCATCCACTGAATAAATATCGCAGTAAATCCCCATCTCTCACCAAATGACTCCTTAACCCAGGCATAAAGCCCGCCCTCAACCGGAAAGGCACAGCCAAACATCTTCAGGACAAGGGTCATTGGCAGGAGAAAGCCGATTGTGGTTATGGCAAAATAAAAGAGGATATTCATGCCTGTAACCGCCTGTGAAGGCAGGCTTCTGAGGCTAATCATTATTGAGGCTGTGATCATTGCAAATGTAAAAAAACCAAGCCTGTATTTATTGAGAGATTCTGCCATTAATCAGAAATTTAAGCACTACTGAATTTTAATCATTTGTTTTTAACCGTGGATTATGATGAATATGAAAGTTACCGGAATACCAGATAAACGACAGCCGGACTCTCTTCTTATCTGAAGAAATAAATTTATAAGATCATGATCAACTTAAACTTTAAAGCGCCTGATATTCCGGATATGTAATGAGTGATTTTCATCTGGCAGAGAGTTTCACTCAGAGTATTTTCCTGAATAATAAACCGGAGATTCATTAATTTAGTATTCTTTTTTTATGCTCCTGTCAATGAGTTCCGGACAGGCCCGAATGAGGAGATTGTTATGAGGATTGGGACTTATTTAATGGTAATTTTAATCTGCACAGCGGTATTTGCAGGAACAGCATCTGCAATAGGTGTAATTTATGTCGGCTATGACAAGGCCGATATTTCATGGTCGCAGTATGTTGGAGATGATTTTGGAAAATACGTGATCTATGCCGATTCATCGCCTGTTGATACCATATATGACCAGTCTGAGACAAGATGCCGTGCAGACGGCCTGACGACAGACCGGGTGTACAATTTTGAGGTTGAGTACTACGATAAGAGCGATAAACTGAAGAGTACTGATTCAAAAGATATTCACATAGGACAGGTGCATGGAACACTCAGGCTTGGAGATGATGACTGGAACAGCATAGATGTCAATATGACAGGTGATATTGATCTGTATGGTCATGAACTATCAGTGCGTAATTCAAACGTTTTTTCAGGCCCGACCAGCAATCAGTATTACTATCCGGAAACTATCAAAGGTTCAGGCGATCTGATGGTTATAAACTCTCAGTTTACAAACGTCACCGTCGATGTAACCCTTAATGACAGCTTCTTTTCCGGAATGTCAGCAAACCAGGACATAAAATTCCGTTGCAGTGAGAAGACATTTCTAAATATTACAGCAGAAGGGACATATAACGGAAATCCGGTTTCATTCTGGATAATCGGGGATTCAAATACCGTAAGTGACTGCGGCGGGTTCATAAAAGCTGAAGGTGACAACAATCACTTTGAAGACAACAACTGTATGATTATTCAGGTGAGCGGTGAATCTCCGGTTATAACCGGAAATACAGTCGGCAACTCTGTTTATGACAATTATCCTGGCATTTCTACTGAAAACGGCAATAATACGGTAATTTCAGGCAATATAGTGTCTGGAATTAAGGGAACGGGAATTAATTTATACACTGATAAAAATCCTCTAATTGTGGATAATGTCATAAGTGACTGCCGGGATCGCGGAATATACATCAGTTCCCCTTACCTGGAAGAGATCATTAATGTAACTCTGATAAACAACACTGTCAGCCGGACAGGTTCAGAGGGATTCCGGACATGGGACCCTGTAAGTGGCGGAGAGTTTTCACGTAATTTATTCTCAGATCTTGGAAACATTGGTCTCAGAGTAGATGGGACTGATCTTTTAGTAAAGGAAAACCGTTTTGTAAACTGTAGTTATGCCGGAATGAGCATTCATGCTGTCAGTTCGGAGTTCACCGGGAATTATGCCGATAAGTCATCCATGGAGATTTATGGTAATGACGGCTGGTGGAGTACAATTGGATACAATTCAGTAAGAGATAATATAGTATCAAACACCCGCGAAGGATATATCGGGCTTGATGCTGAATCTGACAACAGTACTGTCATCAATAATACCGTATCGTGGAGCTATGAAGGGATCTCATGCGAAGGCTTCAATATTACAGTTGCCAAAAATACGGTTACGAACAACCTTAATTCAGGAATAACCCTGGATGCTGTATTTGGCAATATTTCCGGAAACACTCTCATAAATAACTCAAACTTTAACAATGTCTACTATGGCGGAATTTACATTAATTCCGGCAATAACCTGAGTATAACAGATAATACAGTTGATACAGCCTACAGATGCATGTATTTTGACGGAGGCACAGACGGCACAACAGTTGAGAAAAATATAATCAGCAATGGTTCAGGAATATATGTCAGTTCATCAGGCCCGTCTGACTTCACTGTCAGGGACAACATAATCAAAGGCTCTTCAGCTGGATTTGGAATAGCCCTTACCTATATTGATGAAGCAGAGATAACCGACAATGAGATTTCCAATTTTGCTAAGGGAATAACTCTGTTTAGTGTAAACGGGACTTTAATTGAGAATAACAATATTACACAGACCACCACATCCGGAATTGAATTCGGACCATATACAGAAACATATGGAGGATGCTATCTGAATGAAATCTCCGACAACTCAGTTGAATCAAAGAACACAGGCATCAAAGTTGATGCTAAAAATACAACTGTCACGTCCAATACTGTAACCGGATATACCCAGAACGGCATCTATCTTACAATGGGCGAGGGAACAAACATCAGCAGTAACATACTGAAGAAAAATACATCCTACAACCCCTGGGACTTATACATAAATACTGAAGAAGGGTTATTCCAGGATACACTGACACTTGACACCAATACCATAGGCGTTTCAAACCCGACAAACCTTACATTCTCAAACATCTCAGACTGCTTTGCAGTAATGAGCGTAGAAGATCCGCCCGAACCACCCAAACCTCCGGAATACAACACAACCAGAACCTCAATCGGAAAGTGGGCACAGGTGTACAATCTGAGCACTGAACTTGAACTGGACATAGAATTCCATTACACAGATGAGGAGATTGAGGGCTATAACGAGAGTTCACTGTGGGTATGGAAGCACAACGGAACAACCTGGGACGAAGGCAATCCTGATGACTGGGAGAGCTGGGACAATAAACACTGGGTGAATCCAGAGAGAAATATTGTCGGAGCAAGCATATACCACTGCTGCATATTTGCGCCGCTAACCGGAAAACCGGTGCACAACCCACGGCTTGAAGCGGATTATATGTCAATAAAAGAGGCCCTTGATGACTTTGAATTCACAGACGGAGACACCATAACCGTTGACACATCATACACCGGCACAAAGGAGAACATCAATATTTACAAAGAGGTCAGGCTGAAATCTTCATCCGGAAAAGCGGCATCAGTGACCATTACAGCAGATGATCCATATGATCCGGCTATAAAGATATTTTCAGACAATGTTGAAATTGACGGTTTCGTCATCACAGGGGCAGCATTCTCATACGGATTAAAAATTGAAGGATGTGAAGTTGTTAAGGTATCCAACTGTAAAATAACAGGAAACTCTGTCGGAGCATCCTTAGCCAAATCGGAAATAGGAACCCCTGAAAAGTCTGAGTACTGTACAATATCATACTCCGAATTCTCCGGAAATTCAAACTGTGGTGTATATATCAACGATTCGGACGAGAACAATGTATTTGACTGTGAGATAAAAGATCCCATCGGAATTGCGATTGAAAACGGCATATCGGGCTTAGTTTCCGACTGTACCTTCTCCGGAAATTCAGAATACGGTGTTGTTGTTCAGCATGGCGGTTCTGTAAATGAGATTATGTCATGTGAATTCACAGACACAGAGAACGGAATCTACCTCTATGATACTGAGAAGAACACCTTTTCAGGATTAACCTTCAAAAACACGGCAGACACCGTAATCAATGCTGAGGATTCAGACCGGAATACATTTTCAGACATCTCTTCCGATTCATTCGGAAGTGGAGCATATCTTAAGAATTCAGACTCAAACAGTTTTACAGACTGTGAATTCAAAGGCAATTCTGACGGTTTCGTCACCGGATTTGAGATCTCAGGTTCAGAGAGCAATACAATAGAAAACTGTAATATCCACGATATTGCATCTGTAGGATATTCCGTTGACGGTTTTAAGATCTACGGCGATTCAGACAGTAACTCAATATCAAACTCAAGTATTTCCGGTTTTGAATCCTCAAAGTGTACAGGCATAACGCTCACCTCAGGAAGCGGTAATATAATAGAAAATGTAACCGTATCCGGTCTGAGTGCTGCATACGGCGGTGCATACGGGCTGAAGCTCACATCCGGACCAAATATTGTTAAAAATTCCGGATTTACAGGTATTTCTGCCACAAACAATTCATATGGCTGGATACTAAACGGGGACTATGGCAATACCCTGAAAAATTCATATCTGAATAGTATTGCATCTCCAAATGTTTCAGCCGGAATTTCGGCTGAGAACTTTGGCTATACAAACAGTCTGTCAGGAATCACATTTGCCGGAGAGAATGCAACGACATTTTCAATGAAAGGAAAGGGCAATATGACGTTTGGATGGGCATTAACCCCGCCGCCTGACGGTGATGACCTGATAAATATCGGCCATTATCTCGACATTAACGGAGATTCCGGTTCAGAATTATCCCTTGAGGTGAATTATTCAGCCGGAGACTTAGGTACAAAAGATCCAAATCTCCTGTCCATGTGGCACTATAAGGGAGACAGCTGGGTCAAACTGCCCCAGCCAAACGGTGTTGACACAGCTGCAATGTACACCTATGCCGACAATATCACTGAATTCTCGGTCTTTGCACCGATGTGGAACGGATATATCCCTAATCCGGTTGCAAATTTCACAGCAGCACCGCTATCAGGTGCTGCAATCCGGCAGGTAAATTTCACAGATCTCTCCACAGAAAGTCCGCATACATGGTCATGGAATTTTGGTGACGGAAATACATCATCAGTACAGAATCCGGTGCACAACTACACAGTAAACGGAACCTATACCGTAAGCCTTACTGTAACAAACGATGGCGGCAGTGATACGATGACAAAGACGGATTATATTACAGTCTATAAGAAAGGCGACTTTAACGGCAACGGTGTTGTTGACATAGGGGACGTTTCAAAGGTTGCATATATGGTTGCCGGACTGACCCACGTTGACATGGCTGCTGACTTCAACGAAAACGGTGAGGTCGATACCGGAGATGCAGCAAGGATTGCATGGTATTTTGTCGGGAAGATTAGTGAATTATAGTAACATACATCAAAAGAAACACCAAAATAAAATATTTTCTCCAAAATTCAGGATAATAATCCGTTGTGGAACTAATTTTTTGAAGACAATATGACAACATCATTTGACAACCGGACATTTTTTGAGGCAGATCTGAGCGATTAAACCTATAAATTATTTCATAGTCTATTAATTTTCATTATTGCAACAGCCTCATTATTTCAGATAATAAAACCTGACTTTAAGGGTAACAAATAAGTATTTTTACGTATATAGAACTGGTTTATAGCCAGGGTTTCAGCTCCGGATTTTTAGGTTTTTGACAGATTTGGCAATTACAATACTTAATGGGTTGATTGGGATGAAACTAAATTATGGGTTAATTATAATTGCTGCCTTAATTGCACTGCTTCTGGTTGCAGGTTCGGTTTCTGCACATAATGTAAAGTATGCCTACGTTGGCAAGGACAAGGTCTGGTTTGAATGGGACACACCAAGTCCTATGCCGGAAGATGCAAACCACATCACCATATACAGAAAAGACGATATAAATACCGAATGGCAGAAGATTGCCGATGTAAATCTGGATACTGTTGAATATACAGACATCCCGGAATTTGACTCCCTGATATACACATATCACATTGTTCTTGTAAATAATGACGGGACTGAAACAACCCTTGGAGGGCTTCTAAATCTACAACTCAGACATATAGAAGGGGATCTCTTCTTCAACGACGAATGGACAGATCAGAATGAAATATACATGAAATATGATCTCACTCTGCATGACTGTGATCTTACAATAGTGGGCGGAAGCGAGGAGACTGCAGAACTGTTATTCAGATCGGAGTCAACCACACGCTACATAAAAGGAAACGGTGTTCTGAACATCAAAAACACAAAGGTTGACAATGTAGGAATTAACCTAAATTCCGGAGGATACACAAATCATACTTCATTTGAATATTGTGATTTCTACAATACAACAGCATGGCCGGCAGTGAAAATAAACGGCGGAGATATTTCATTTAACGATAATGAAAGGATCAGTACAGATGAGCAGACATGCTTCTTTGATATTTTTGGAGACGGATTTACTATAAACTCCAACAGCAATATAGAATTCAATGCCACAGCAAAAACCGGAGATATAAAAGATAATAAGGAATGCAAAATTACTGCCGGAGTTACAGACATTCCTTACCTCAGCCACAATGAGGTATCCGGGAATGGAGATTGTGAGATCAGCGTTTCAGGCCCTGCCGTAGAGATGAAAGATAATAACGCCTGTAATCTTGCACTCGCATATTCAGATGGTTCTGATGACGGTTCAAAAGTCTTTGACAATTATAACGGCGGAGGAAAGAAGATCACCATCAAAAACTGCCATGATCTGATCATTGAGAAGAATGACTACTCCAGAACCGGAATGGCTGAAATTCCCGGAGAGATTGTAATTTCTGACAGTAATTCTGAAATAACCATAACAGACAATAAAGTGGGAGCGATCAATGTCAAATCAGAAACAGAAGGTGACATATTCAATGAGTACAACATCTCAGAAAATGAAATCTGCCCCGGAGATACATTTGATTACGCAGTAAAAATTGAAGACGGCACTCTGAAAAATTCCCGGATACTCAACAATACAGTCTCTGGCGGAGATTACGGCATATGGATAGAATCGGACACAAACAGCGCCTATATTAAGAACAGTCTGGACGGCCAGAGACTAAGGGGAATCTACATTGGCGGTGGTGAATTTGCTACAGTATATAACAATACAGTTGTAAACGGAAGTGCCGCATCCATAGCAATGGATCTTAAGGGCACAGACATGAATGTCTATGAGAATTACATCAAATCACCTGATCTGGGCGATGGCATTAAGGTTGAGAATGCTGACTATGCCTATGTAAGTTTTAACAGTGTTGAAGGATGCTCATGCGGAATAGAGATCTCAGGATCAGACAATGCTGATGCACTCAAAAATCAGCTTACTGACAATACTCAGGGTTTTTCGCTCAAGGATTCAGAGAACACAACTGTAAGAGAAAATAATATATCCCTTGGAACAAACGGAATTTACCACCTGAGATCAAAGAACTGCCTGATTGAAAATAACAATCTGAAAGATATAGGATCGAGAGGAAGCGGAGTTAAAACTGACATATATATTTGTGACAGTGAATATACTCCGTCCCCCACATACAGCAGAATATTAAACAACACTATAATCTCACAGTACTATCGTGAGAGTTCAATAAAGCTTGAAAAAGCACCAAATACAACAGTTGCTGACAATTATATTGACACACGGGCAGACAACGGAATAAAAGTTTACAGCAAAAATAACAACTCTGTAATTCTTTCAAACTGGATAAACGGCTCAAAAATTTACGGAATTGATGCATACAACAGCGGCAATTCAATACAAATTAATGACAATCATATCTCAGATACAGAGACAGGCATCAGGATCAGATCAGATTCAAACACAGTAAACAGCAATATCATAAATATTGCAGAAGAATACGGAATATATGTTGATAATTCATATTACAGTGAAGTATCCGGAAATTATGTTACAGATGCAGAGAGGGGCATTTATGCAAAGTACGGAAACTCCCTTAACATCAGTAATAACAGATGTGAGGAGATGAAATACGGCCTTTATCTGACAGGCCCTTCAAACACTGTAACAGGCAATTCATTCAATGACAGCACATTATATTCAATGAGAATTTATGACTGTGCAGGTTCAGAATTCAGTAAAAACGGCATTGCAGTCATTACCGGAGCGGACGCATGGAGCATCTACTGCTCAAATTCCGACCTTTATGCCAACCCATCAGTCTCCATGACTGAAAATTATGCAGGTACTGCAAATCCTACAGTTTTCGATGTAACAAACACAAGTGGAAAGATTCTCCTTCGTGGCGTTGAGAATGCACCAGCAAATCCTGATTCAGGAGATCCAACAATAACCCTGATGAATATCAGCAATTATGTTGAAGCTTATACCTACTCACCATATGATCCAATATATAATCTTACTTTTAGGTACACAGATGATCAGGCTTCCGGCATTAATGAAGATGATCTCTCAGTATGGCGCTATAATTTCGGATGGGATGACGGCAAAACTTCCACATGGAAAGGCGAAAGCTGGCTGAACACCGATCAGAACATGGTTGGCTGTGGAATACTGGAGGTAAAGAGCAAGGTCATTTTTGCACCGATATCCAACACTGTGGGGCCAGGTCCTACACCGACCCCAACACCCACCCCAACCCCAACACCGGTTCCACCTCCGGTTGCAAACTTCAATGCAGCACCACTCACCGGAGCAGCAGTCAGGCAGGTAAATTTTACAGACCTCTCCACAGAAAGTCCGCATACATGGTCATGGAATTTTGGTGACGGAAATACATCATCAGTACAGAATCCGGTGCACAACTACACAGTAAACGGCACATATACCGTAAGCCTTACTGTAACAAACGATGGCGGCAGCGATACGATGACAAAAACGGATTACATTACAGTCTATAAGAAAGGCGACTTCAACGGCAACGGCCTTGTTGACATAGGGGACGTTTCAAAGGTTGCATATATGGTTGCCGGACTGACGCCCGTTGATATGGCTGCTGACTTCAACGAAAACGGTGAGGTCGATACCGGAGATGCAGCAAGGATTGCCTGGTATTTTGTCGGAAAGATCGGAGAACTCTGAATTGCATAACTCCTGCAAAAATATCCCTTTTTAAAGCAACTTTCAGTTATCATTTCATTCCTGAAAACTATGCTCCGATAATTGAAAAGAAAGATTACCCAAAAGAAAACTCATTCAGATCTGCCACTTTATTTTACAGCATTCTTTTTGCCAAAAGTTTTATCTATGATGCAAATCATTTCTGATCATGTCTGGTGATAGCGAAAAAATAAAGGGTTTTCTCATAAATCCTGTGGAAACCTTCCAAAAACAGAGTGGAGAACATCTTGGTGCTGCTTACAGGTATTATGTTGTTCTTCTGGTTCTCTTCTCAGTCCTCTACGGGATTGTTGCAATTGTAATGGATATGAGCGTATTCAACACTACTATTGCCTCGCTGAGCAGTATTCCGGGGATGGAATGGGCAGCATCTTTAGCATCATTCGGAAACTTTGCAGTCTCCTTTGATATATTCTTCATCTATGTGATGTTTGTCATATCCCTATTCTCAATCTTCATCTCCGGCCTTATGCTTCACTGCTTTGTGCTCTTGCTTGGAGGAGAAAAGGGGTATTCACAGACTATAAAGTCAATGATGTATGCTTACACCCCTTACCTTATCTTCGGATGGATACCCTATGTGAACATAATTGCGGCAATATGGATGCTTGCACTTCAGGTAATAGGCATTCGCGAACTTCAGGGGATACAGACAGAACATGCCTTACTTGTGGTTCTGCTGCCGGTGTTCCTGGTTTTATTTGGATTCCTACTCTTTGGAATTGTAATTGCAACCTTCCTTTCAGGTTTTGCAGGTATGCTGGGCTTTGCCTGAAAAAGCTGAATTTTTAAAAAAACCTTTTTTTCATCCGGAATTTAGACCTGATATTTTTGCCGGATCATAATAACAGATTTTGCCTTTATATCCGGAGATGCAAGACCAGAATATATTCCGGACAATCTGCCGGGATTTCCGGAGGATAACTTTTTATTTTTTAAAATCACTGCATATTCAGGAATGCTGATCAGATTATCATATGCCTTAAACCGGCACACACCTCTTTATCCCGGAACCAACACAATGAAACTTGAGCCTGCAAAATCCATTGAAAAGGGAGACAGTTCCAATACAACCCTCATCACCTTCAACGGACATTCCGGGACACATATTGACGCACCAAATCATTTCTGCGGCAGGGCGCTGACAGTATCTGAAACTTTAAAGCCGGAAAATATAATAGAAGGGGCGGTCTGTATCGACATCCCTAAAACAGGTGACAGACCTGTAATTCCGGAGGATATAAAACCCTATATCCATGAGATAAAAGATACTGAAGCACTCTTTATCAGAACAGGTTCTGGTGACATCAGGGACGCTGACCCCGACACCTATGCCACAGTGCATCCGTGGATCCATCCGGATGTACCGGATTACCTCAGGGAAATCTGCCCGGAACTGAGATTCTTTGGCCTGGATGCAATATCAGTGTCTGTTCCTTCCTTCAGGCAGGAGGGCAGGGAATGCCACAGAAATTTCCTCTGTAAATCCCCGGAGATAATGCTTATAGAAGACTTAAATCTCTCATCACCGGAACTTTTGGAGCAGTCATGGCGGCTTAGGTTTTATCCGGTGATCTTTGACAGAATTGATGGTGTGCCCGTCCTTGTATTTGCAGAGTTTTATGAGTGATACAGAACAATCCGGCAATAAAAGAGATAAAATTCCGGCAGAGATAACCTGAGCATAAATGCCCGGAGAAATCATCACAAAAATTGTTTACGAAAAAAGCAGGCGGAAAGCCTGCGACTGTAATCATTGGGGGATGTCTAAGCACAACACCTGATGTTTACAATACTCACACAACAGTATAAATATTTTATACAATAGAATACTTTTTTAATACACAATACCATTACTAACTATGCTTATAAACCTGTTTTCCTCAGGAACAAGAGTGGATATTCTAAGCCTGTTTCTTCTTAATCCGGACATAGATAAATATCTCCGGGAAATTGCAAGAGAAACCGGCGACAATGTCAATTCAGTCAGAAGAGAATTAAATAATCTCGAAGGTATTGGTTTATTAAAGAGTTTGTGGAGAGGAAAACAGAAGTATTATTCCGTTAATAAATCATTTCCACTGTACAATGAGTTAAAATCAGTATTCATGAAAACCGCCGGAGCAGGCAGCATGATCTCTGAAGATTTAACAGAATTAAAAGGAATAAACCGGACATTTATATTTGGATCATATGCACAGGGGAATTTTGGGCCCGACAGTGATATTGATCTAATGGTAATTGGTGATGTGAATGAAGATTTATTAATTGAGACCATTTCAGTGCTTGAAGAAAAAACAGGGCGTGAAATTAATTATATCCTGATGACAGAAAAAGAATATAAATCCAGAGAGAACTCAGGGGACCCCTTTATCTCAGAGATAAAATCCGGAAAAATAATTGAACTGAAGGTATGATTACGGATAATTATGAATTGCTGAAAAAGGGCATAATAAAAGAGTTAAAGTATGATCCCAGGAAAGTTGAAGATGCAATAAAACTTTCAGAACGCGATCTCAGAACGGCACTCTCACTTCTGGAGATTGATCCTGACTGGGCATATAATATAGCATATAATTCAATGCTTCAGGCAACACGGGCACTTATGTTCCATAATGGATTCAGACCCTCCGGTTCAAATCAGCATGTAGCTGTAGTAAAATATGCAGAGATTCACATTGAAAAAAAATGGTCCCTGCAACTGGACAGAATGAGAAGAAAAAGACATTCCCTCGTTTATGATCAGGCAGGAGTAATTTCTGATACAGAAGTAATAAACGCCTTAAACCGTGCAGAAAGTTATTTCAGAGTAATTGAAAATATTATCAGGACATCCTGACGGAATAAAACAACATCCTGGTTTATGAGATAAATAATACCACACAAATATTATACAAAGCCGGATATTTTTCACAGCGCCCGGACGGTAGATATTCCTACATCCCTGTGATCTGTTCAATCCTGAAATTCCCGGAAGGAACAGAGATCTCAAATCTGGCTCCCCTGCCGGGTTCTCCGGTCTCCTTAATAGTTATGCCGGTAATTGAGAGAATTTCCCTGCTCAGGAAAAGTCCATATCCCGTATTATCTCCAAACTTCCTGTCAAAAATCCTCTCCTTTTTACCTTCCGCAATACCATGACCATTGTCCTCCCATAATATTACAACACCGCCGTCAGCCGGCTTATAGTGCACCCTGATTTTATCTGCACCAACCCCATAGCGTATTGTATTATCTAAAAGATTGTAAAAGACCTTCTCAAGCATCTGATCAGCATATATCATCAGCCCGCTGCACTCATTGATAATCTCAATACCACTGGTGTTTAAACTGCATGGTTTTTCAGTCATCTCAGAAACATCTATCCAGAGAGGTTCATTTACACCCAGTTCCTCATATTCGCGTGTAAATTCGATCTGCTGTCTTACAGTTGAGGCAGCACTCTCCATACGTCCCAGATATTCCGGCAGAGGCAAACCATCTCCAGTCTCCTTCGTAAGCTCAATATAACTGCTGAGAGCCGAGATCTGATTTAGAATATCATGACGGGTAATGCCGGAGAGAATCTTTAACTTCTTATTGACAACTGAGAGACTCTCCTCCTGCCTTTTTCGATCAGATATATCAATTGCAGTAGCAGCAATGTACTCCGGAATATCATCATCATCTCTGAGAAGGATACCATTTACAAGCATCGGGAATCTCTCCTCTGCCCTATTCCTGTGCCAGAGTTCCTCAGCACCGAATTCACCCTCTTCAATTATCGTACCCATAAATTCCGGCAGTGAAAGATCTCCTCCATCATGGTGAAGATTTTTAAGGTTATTACCTGTTAATTCCTCCGGAGAATAACCGTGGACATCAGCAAAATATTTATTATTATATACAATATTCCCATTTAGATCGGCGATAACCGAGCCGTAATTTGCCTTGTCAAATATTACCTTAAATCTCCTCTGCTCTTCCTCGGCCTTTCTCTTCTCGGTTATATCCTCAATTATCCCTATACCACCTTTAATCCTGCCCTTACTGCCTTTAAGCGGAGCAATTATAACCCTCACATAGGTCTTTTTATCACCGGCCTTAATCACACACTCCTGATCAGACCTCTCAGCATTACCATTTATAATTTCATCTATAGCAGAATTTATACACCTGTTGGCAATTACAGACACATCCACATCTTCCATTGATCCGGCAGGAATAGAGATAATATCTGCAAATATATCGTTGTATGCCGTAATTTTGCCATCTGCACTGAAATGGAATTTGCCAAGCGGCGAGTTTTCAAAGATCAGCCTGAACTTCTCCTCACTCTCACAAAGGGCACGGTTCACACGGTTTATCGCAGAGATGTCATTGAGCGATACAACAATCTGCTTTGTCTTATCAGAATATCCGGCAGTGAGGCATATATTGTGGATATCACCTTTCCGGTCAACAAACTTAAATTCATAATGCTTTGGCAGATCTGAATCTCCTGACTCCCTTCTTTTTGCGTACCTTTCAAAGACTTTAGCCTGATCAGCAGGATGGACAAAATCCATCCATTCCTTACTGTTAAGTTCAGCCGCCGTATATCCGCTCAGCTTCTCAAATTCACTGTTAACAAGAGAAATTTCATTGTTTTCCCCGATTATCATAGTAGCAGTGCCGGTATTTTCAAATATTGCCCTGTAGAGATTTTCAGATGTTAAGAGCAGTTCATGTGCAGTAACAATCTCATCCATCTGCTGCCTGATCTCCTCCTCAGCAGCCGCAAGGTCTTCATTCCGGCCCTCAAGCTCAGCCGTGTTCTTCTCAATTGCAGTTATATCCCTGAAGGTCTCAACTGCACCTTCAACTCCACCGTCCTGATTGTATAATAATGAAGCAATGCACCAGAGTGTTTTTTCTTCACCATTCACATCCTTAAAAGTGACATAAACTTCCAGTTTCCCGCCATTGTATGAATATGTCTTATAATACTTCTTCACCAGAGCTTCATCATAATTCAGTATAATGTCAGCAAGCGTTGGACGATCATAACCATATACAAATTCTGACAGTGAACGGTTATTTTTACCCAGCATCTCTTCAGCAGAATGTTCATATATCGTTGCCATTGAAGCATTCCAGAGGATAATATCCCCATCTTTATCAATGGCAAAAGTGGGATCAGGAAGAAGGTTTACGAGAGCGGACATTCTTCGTTCTGATTTCAGAATAATCCTCTGGGCAATGGCAATCTCATCCATCTGCTGCCGGAGTTCTTCCTCAGATGCAGCGATCTCCTCATTTGCCAGATTAAGCTCCTCATTCTTATTTAAGAGCCGTTCCTGATATTCCAGAACATTTGTTATATCCTGACCCTGGGCACTCGTTGAGATATGCCTTCCGGAATTATCAAAGATCTGTGCAAAATCCCATGAGATTGTCCTCATTTCTCCGGATGGGGATTTCAGCGGGATTTCAAAACCGGTTATATGCTTACCTCTCTCAGTTTCATCCATCTTTAAGAAAAGTTCCCTCTTCTTCTCAGGAGATATAAGATCATCAAAACAGAGCTTCTTAAGTTCACTCTCCTCAATTCCGGTGAGGTTTACAACAGCTCCGTTTGCCTTTGTAATCCGGAAATCAGCGCCAAATATAATCACAAGGGATGCTGAATTATTGAAGAGATTATCCATATACTGATTAGTTTCGGCAAGTGCATGCTCTGATTTGGCAATCTCACCCATCTGCTGCCTGATCTCCTCTTCAGCAGCTGCAAGATCCTCATTCCGGAGCTCAAGCTCGTTCCTGTTTTTCTCAATGACAGTTATATCCCTGAAAGTCTCAATTGCCCCTTCTACCTCTCCATCTTCATTGTAGAGAAGTGCTGCAATGCCCCAGAGTGTCTTCTCCTCACCATTCACATCTTTAAAAGTGGCATAACCTTCCAGCTTCCCGTTTTCATATGTGCATGACCTGTAATTCTGTTTAATTGCATCTTCATCATAGTTCAGAATAATATCAGCAAGGGTAGGGTGGTCATACCCATAAATAAAGCGGGAGTATTCATAACCTGATTTTCCGGTCATCTCTTCAGCAGACTTACTATATGCCTCTGACATTGCAGCATTCCATACGAAAACCTCACCTTTTTTATCAATTGCAAAGGTCTGATCCGGAAGAAGATTGATGAAATCAGACATTCTCTGCTCTGATTTACGGATAATTTTCTGGGCAGAGACTATCTCATCCATCTGCTGCCGGAGTTCTTCTTCAGCGGCTGCAATCTCCTCATATGCAAGATTGAGTTCCCCATTCTTCTTTAAGAGCAGTTCCTGATAATCCAGAATATCCGTTATATCCTGACCCTGGGCAACTGTGGCAATCTTCTTTCCGGAATAATCAAAGATCTCTGCGACATCAAGCTGAATTGTTCTTATTTCTCCGGAAGCAGATTTTACCCGGACATTAAAACCTTTAATATACTCCCCGGATGTAAGGCCGCTTAATTTTTCCTTAAGTTCACTTTGCTTCTCAGGAGTAATTATCTCTTCAAGAGATAGCCCGGTCACCTCACCTTCTGAAATTCCGGTGAGATTTGTAACGGCCTCATTAGCTTTGGTGATCTTAAGATCACTATCCCAGACTATGACAAGAGACGCAGAGTTGTTGAAGAGGTTCTCCATGTACTGATTAGTCTCCATCAGAGTATGCTGCCCCCTGGATATCTCATCCATCTGCTGCCGCATTTCCTCCTCAGCTGCCGCAAGATCTTCATTAAGCTTTAAGAGAGTATTGTTCTTCTCAGTAAGCTCTCTTTCTGCATTGACTTTATCAGTAATATCTGCACTATTGCCCCTGATTCCAACAACAGAACCCATTTCATCAAATACCGGGACAAATACCACATTGTAGTGATATGTCTTTCCGTCCGGCATGGTTATTGAAGATTCGGCCCTGACAGCATCTTTTGTCCGGTAAACTTTGTCATGAAGTTTATAGAGGTATTCGTAGGTATCTTTTGGGAAACCAAGTTCCTCATATCTTTTGCTGATAATATCCCCTTCACTCATACCTAAAAATTCACAAAGGCTGCGGTTTGCCGTTCTGAAACGATTTTGAGAGTCATAACTGTATATAAAATTTGGAGAATATTCTACAAGGTCCCTATATTTCCTCTCTGACTTTGCCAGCTCTTTCTCATAACTTCTGGCTGAGACAGAACGCTTTACTTTGTGCAGAAGGTCAGTAAACTGTGATTTAGGGTCCCCGCCTTTCTGGACATAGAAATCAGCGCCGTTGTTGATTGCATTAATGACAACCTCCTCACGGCCTCTTCCGGTGAAGATGATGAAAGGAGTAATGCTGTCACTCTGCCGGAATTGTTTTAAAAATTCAATCCCGTCCATTCCGGGCATCTGAAAATCTGAGATTATACAGTCAAAATTCTGATCATTTAAAAGATTTAACCCTTCTTTGGCATCCTCAGCCGTTGTTACATTAAAATTGCCGGATTTTTCAATGTAAAGCTTTCCAACGTCAAGGAGCATTGGTTCGTCATCAACATAAAGTATCGATATTGTGGAATCTTCCCCTTTCATCTGCATCCCCTCTATTTAGTGTAGTTCATGCCATACAAAATAATTAATTGTTCTGATATGCGATGCTCAGTTAATATAATGTCTTACAGGTAATAATGATTATGGTTTGCAGGCACAGTCTGAAAAATCAGTGATAGGATAAGTACAGCTATTTTGAACCTAAAAATGAAATATATTCATATTTGTACAACCAATACTATTTTAGAGCAACATGGTACAAATTCAAGAGAAGTTATATGATGACAATTATGTTGGGTCCATCTTTAAAATATTCGGAGATCTTTCCAATGATTACGTATTTGATCATAATTCTGTAATTCGAAGAATAAATCCACCAAAATGTGAAAAATGTGGCCATCAGATGGTTCATAATGGTCATAATAGCTATTCGAGGAAAAATTTGGGCAGTCTTAGAATTGGAAAGTATAAGTGCCCAAACTGTAATTCAAACATAGAAGAATCAAAATCTTCCTGGATAAACTTACTCTCTGAAGTTAAAGACTTTTATGGTTCATTGGCACAGACGGAGAACTCACAAAACCCTCTGACAATTCAGCAATAGACTGATCATTACCAGGTATTACTTGTATATTCTGCTGATCAGAATGACCATAGCCAGTTTTATGCACTAATACAACTGATAAATCAGGCTGTGCCAAATACACATAAAGTAAATATGAGCAATTATAAAGGCTGCTGCACGAATAAAAATCAACCGACAATTGGACAATTTCCAAGTATATCAGGGTGATGTTGAGGCAGTAAATTATTCAAATGGCCAATTTAATTGCCTCATCGTCCATGGAAAAGTAGTTGTCCAACAGTATCTATAGATCAAAAAAATTTAATTTATCCGGTCTCACCGGAGTGCAGACCAAGATCATTAAAAACTTTCCCTTTGCCAATGCGTGCCATCATACTGCCAAACCTCTCACCTATATCTGCATTATTTTCAAAGTAAGTGATTATACAGTCAGTAATCTCCGGAATTTTATCTTCAGGAATAAGACCTTCTGCCTCTTCACCAATATAGATCTCCCTGCCTGCCCTTCCGCCAAGGTAAAGTGTAAGTCCGCTTTCACTGATCTTTACCGCATCACTGCTGCATTTTTTAATGCAGTCTCCACAGCCGACACACAATTCCGGATTGAAATTAAGTTTCTCATCCTCAATCTTTAATGCATTCTCTTTGCAGGCTTTTTCACATGCACCGCAGAGTGTGCAGGCATCTTCATCAAAGAAGGGGTATAAATGTCCCATAAAACCGATGTCATTAAACTGAACCTTTGAACAGTTGTTAGGGCATCCTGCAATGGCAATTTTCAGTTTTCTTGGCAGCTTCCTGCCGCCCTGCTCCTCTTCGAGTTTCTCTGCAATTGCCCATGTATCACAGCATCCATGCCGGCATACAGTGCCTTTGCAGGCAACAATTGATCTGACCTCAGATTTAGAACTCCCCACATCAAGATCAGCCACTGAAAGTTCTTCCCTTACAGAATCTGCAAGGGATTTATCTATACCCGGAATTTCAATATTAAGCCTTGCAGTAGAACAGATATATCCATCACCATACTGATCAACAATTTCTGAAAGCACTTTTAACTGGGATGACGAGAGCTTTCCTGCAACGGTTTTCACTCTCAGTGACACGGTTCCGGATTCCTTAAGCCTTAGAATACCGGAATTTTTTGCTTTTTTATCTTCGGAGACCATAACTGTAAAAAAATTGGTAGGCTAATAGTATTAAATTTCACTTTCTGCCACGATCTTCAGTCAATAAATTCTGCAACAAACCCTATAACAAATCCATTAGTGTGTCCACTCAATAATTTTAATATCAGGCCCTACTGCTTTGATTACAGCATCCCTCATATTTGCATAATGCGGGCATGGATAGCCTATCGGATTTCCCTTTGAAATACAGGAAGCAAATACAATTGCCTCAGCACCTCTCTCTACAAGCATCTTTGCCCTTGGAATTGCCCTCTTGCCCGGACATCCCCCGCAGGTTACAAAACCCACAATATCCACAGGTCCGGTTTCCTGAAATGATCCCTTACCTTCCTTTGTAATTTTGAAATCCGTTGTTCCGGGGCAGATATCCTCAGTCATCAGGCAGCGTATAATTCCGACTTTCATAAACATCATCTATTATTTCTGACAGGAAAACGCTTTTGTTTCAATTTATTCAGCAATATCATAAAATCATCCTGCTGACAACCAGGTAAAAGTTACAGAACTGGTTTTCGTATCAGGATTAATTCACCTGATATAGATTTAATTTCATGTTTTCTGCGGATTTATTTTAATACTCCCGGCACTGATTTTGAAATTATAATCCAGAACCCCTCATCACCAAGTATGACTTCATAATCCGGCACTCCTATATCTTCAAGCATATTTTTAAAGCGAGTTACATTCTCCTCAGAGATATTTTTCCTGTTAAACTCCTTCCATTTGGGATTTTTACGGATCATTTTGGCAGAAACACTCTCAAAAAGCTCTTTGTTCCCAAACCCGCCGCCGATATAGGTTTTACCACCCGGTTTTAAGATGCGGTATATCTCCTTAAATGCCTGATGTATATCATCCCAGAAGAACATTGAACCACGGCTGATTATCAGATCTGCATAATCGTCATCAAGCGGGATATTGTGGACATCGCCACACATGAGAGTAATCCTGTCTGAAAGTCCCGCCTCTTCAATATTTCCGGAAGCTGCTTCATGCATTTCATTTGAATAATCAAGAGCGGTTACACTGAGATCACTCATTTCAGCAATTGCAATTGATAGCAACGCAGGGCCGCTTCCGAGATCAATACATATTCCTGTTTTTATTCCAAATCTTCTGATTATATTCTCTGCAATTACAGGGTATATCGGTGCAAATATAGTTTTGGCAATCTCATCCATATTTCCCGAACCCTTTTTTCCGGTTTTTTGCTTATTCTCTGACATATTACAATCCCTTATTTTCCGGATAATTCATCCGGCTCAGATTAGAAGTAACATTACTAACAAGTTACAATAAGAAAAAATATTTCATTTACATCCCTGACATATCTGTACTCTGAAATATCAGCAGTTAAAGATAAAATACAGTACTTAAGAGACAAACAGAGACATTAAGGCAAAAATAGAAAGTTGCTTTTTTCCGGCCTTAAATAGCGTAAAAACCATTTTTATAAAAGAAGCCCAAAAAATGTAAAGACTCCTGACATCTTCAGCCCCATATAGATCATAACGGCGATGAAGACATACTTTAACTGCTTTGCCGGCAGTTTATGGGCAACACGGACACCTGACTGAGCCATAATAATACCAGGAACTGCAAGAAGAACCCACTGAAGAAGGTTTACATAACCAAAGGAATATTCAGGAAGCCCGGCAGCAGAAAGTCCGTTCATAATATATGCAATTGTTCCTCCAAATGCTGAAAATACCATAAGTGCAGTTGATGTCCCGATGGCATTGAGAATTTTAAAATGGAGTACATAAATCATCACCGGAATAAGCACAACACCTCCGCCTATACCAATCATTCCGGAGATAAAACCAATAGGAATTCCGCAGATGATGTACATGAGGGTGTTGTTCACGACTGGTTTATCCACTCCGGGCGGTCTTGCAGTCAGCATTCTTGCAGCACTGATAAGAATTACAGCACCAAAGATCACTTTGAGCCATTCACCCGGAACCAGAGTTGCAGCATATCCTCCGGCAATAGCACTGAAAAATCCTGTAATACCCATAATAAGTGCTGCATTCCATACTACAGTCCCCCTTTTATTATGCCCGTACGCCCCGGATATGGCAGTCGGCAGCACAACTGCAATATTAGTCCCGAATGTAACAAGTATTGAGATCTGTGGATCATAGCCCATTGATGTTAAAACCCAGTACTGCACCGGGACCATGATGAAACCACCGCCAACCCCTAAAAGACCACTGGCAAATCCAACTATAATTCCGGTGAAGAGAAGTATAAGTATGTAAATTAATTCCATTTCCATTATATTACCACAACATCACTTCAGCCACGTCTAAAATGATTTCAGTCAGACAGAGTTAAACATATTCATATAATTATCATTTTGTAAAAAAAAGGAATTCAGTCAGTTAAAAAAAGATGAATTTAAAAATTTAGCGTAAATCCCCTTGGTCTTTAGCCAAGGGGATGTAAGCGACATCATCTTTGTTCTCATATATATATTTCGTAATTGTAGTTTTACCAAAAAATATATGGGGGGTTGAAATCAAACCAGATATATATGTTGAGAGCCTACAAATACCGAATCTATCCTAACAAAGAACAGGAGAAAATGTTCTTTCAGCATTTCGGTGCCTGTAGGTTTATCTACAATTGGGGTCTGGAAAATAAGATCCGAACTTATGAAACAGATGGAAAATCAATATCGAGATTTGCATTACAAAAAATGCTACCTGATTTGAAATCAGAGCATGATTGGATGAAAGATGTTAATTCGCAATCAATACAGAGTGCATTGTTAAATCCTGAGAATGCATTTACTCGTTTCTTCCGGGAAAAGAAAGGATTTCCAAAATTCAAATCCCGAAAAAATCCAGTGCAGTCATTTTCAGTTCCACAACATTATATTGTGAATTTTGATACTCATAAAATTAAATTACCTAAAATTGGATGGGTTAAAACAAAATTACACAGGAAATATGAAGGAGCCCGGAAAAACTGCAACAGTGTCAGTCACCTCAACGGGCAAATTTTTCATTAGTATTCTGATAGATGATGGACAGGAACAACCTCCTGCACAATATTTTGATGTAAATACAACCGTGGGTGTTGATGTAGGTATCAAAGATTTTGCAATACTTTCCAATGGGGAAAAGATTGACAATCCCCGATATTTGAAACAGTCACTTCTCCGAATGAAAGTGTTGCAAAAACGATTGAGTAGAAAACAAAAAGGTTCTAACAACAGAAATAAAGCAAAAAATGCAGTAGCAAAAATTCATGAAAAAATTCACAATCAAAGAAGCGATTTCCAGCACAAACTCTCTTTTAGATCCTAAGTTTGACAGTTAAGGCTCTGCCCAATTCTAAAAAAATCCTATAAAAAAGAATATTATGTCAATTCACGCCAAAATTTGGCAATTAAAATAAGTTTAGATGTTCTTAGTTATTGCTGAGTAATGCATATGCAAACAAAACTAAGAACCCATGATATTGTTCCCAACCAGAATATATCCTTTCCTATTGGGACCATTAAATTTGTAGACAGAATGTACGAATTTCTAAATTTTGAAGAAATATTTGGAAAGCATAAAAAGAAAGGGATTGATATCAACAAATTGCTCAGGGCACTTATAAGCTATAAGTTATCTGATAATTTTAGCATAAAAAGAGGGCATAGCTGGATAAATCAGAGTGAAATTCTCGAATTGTATCATTTGGATGAATTTACAGAAAGAACATTATATCGCGTTCTCACAATAATCGGAATGAACAGATATGAGATAATTTCCGACATTCAGGACTTTATCTTTAAACTGTATAATTTTGAGCACACTGATATCAATATGGACTGGACAAGTATAATCCTTCATGGAGACAAAGCCCCTCTTGGGAAACATGGCTATAGTCGGGATCACAGGCCCGATAAAAAACAGATTACTGTTGGTGTTAGTGAATTATCTTCTCCTATAAACATTCCAATTGGCCTTACAGTTGAACCTGGGAATATCAACGATCAAACTCATTTTGAAAAAACGTATTTACAGGTGAATAAGAGGTTAAAAAAGGATTCTCTTGTAATATTTGATAAAGGAGCAAATAGTGTAACCAATACAGCAATGGTTCGTGCCGATAATATGCACTATCTGACTGCAAAGAAGCTGAATAAAAGTGATGATAAATTAATCGCAGTATTTGAGGAATTAAATCCTGAGATTATTGATGAAGAATCAGGCATTCGTGGGATTAAAATAGAAAAACCAAGCTCCACCAATTATCTCATATTTTCAAAAGAACTTCAAAAAAAGCAGCTAAAATCACGAGCGCGAAAAGTTAAGAGGCAAATAGAAGAAGCAAAGGCAATACAAAAAAGCCTGGATGATGATAAACAACTCCCAAAGAAATTCCGTATTAACAACCTTCTTGTGGATGTGGATTATTCTCTTCAGACAAAACTCATTGAACTCTCAGAAGATGAGGCTGTAAAGCTGCTTGAAGATAAATTCATAAATGGTAGAGAAGGTTTTTTCTGCCTAAAATCCAGTAAGAATTTGACACTGAATGAGGCTCTCCGGACATACCGTAAAAAGGACAGCATTGAGAAAATATTTCACTCCTTAAAGAATGATATTGAAATAAAACCGTTAAGAGTATGGACGGATGAGAGCATTTACGGGGCTTTAATTATTGGATTTATAACTCAGCTATTCATCTCACTGCTAAGGCATGAAATTTCAGATCTTAAGCATACTTCAACAAAGTTCATCAAAAAATCACTATCGAATTTGACAGTTACCGTTGATTCATGGGAAAGGAAGACAAAAAAGTACGTTTACTCAAACTTTGATGGAATAAACACTATGATTCTAAGGCTAAATTGGGCAGTTTCATGATTTGAGATCACAAAAATCCTTAACTGTCAAATAGGATCTTCTGACAATAATTTGGAAAAATTTTGATTGAGATAGGTGATACCATCAAAATTTATTTGGCTCAAGTGTCAAACTTAGGTTAGATTAGTATGCGAGAACCAGGCAATTGCACTGGAAACTTTGAATGTTGAAGGGATGCTAAAAAATCATAAATTGGCACAACATATTGCTGATGCATCATGGAGTTCATTTGTTACTCAATTGGAATATAAAGCACAAAAACAAGGTAAAACTATCTTACGGATTGGACAATTTGAACCATCTACAAAAATCTGTAGTGAATGTGGGTATTACAACCGTGATTTGACTTTATCTGATAGAGACTGGATTTGTCCGGATTGTGGGATACATCATGACCGGGATATTAATGCCGCAATAAATATCAAGAAGTTTGCTTTAGATAGACAGAATCTAATTGGAATATAATATCTTTGCACCCTTGGAACAAGGGGAAGGGCCTGTGGACTTACGAACAATGGTTTGGGGTATGAAGCAGGAAGCCTCTGGGTCTTTAGCCCAGAGGTAGTTCACATTATAACGGAAGTCCCAGAAATGTGAAGACTCCGGCCATTTTAAGCCCCATATAGATCATCACAGCTATAAATACATATTTAAGCTGCTTTGCAGGCAGTTTATGTGCAACCCGGACACCCACCTGTGCCATAATAACACTGGGAACTGCAAGCAGAATCCATTGCAGAAGATTTAGATAACCTAAGGAATATTCCGGAAGCCCAATAACTCCAAATCCGTTTATAACATATGCAATCGTTCCGCCAAGTGCGGTAAATGCCATGAGAGCTGTGGATGTCCCGACAGCACTGTGCATCTTAAAGTGAAGGGCAAGCACCATTACAGGAATAAGCACAACACCTCCGCCTATGCCGATAATTCCGGACAAAAGCCCGATTGGAATTCCCCACAGCAGAAATGTAAGAGTGTCATTCACCGGACTTTTATCTAGCTTTGGCGGTTTTGCGGTGAGCATTCTTACAGCACTGAGAAGTATTACAACACCAAAGATAACTTTCAGGTAGTCGCCCGGAATCAGGGTTGCGATATACCCCCCGATTATTGCACCAAAAAATCCGGCAATACCCATTGTGACTGCGGCATTCCACATAACAGCACCTTTTTTGTTATGTCCGTATGCTCCGGAAAGTGCAGTCGGCAAAACGACTGCAAGATTTGTCCCGAATGCCACAAGTATTGAGATCTGAGGGTCATAGCCCATTGATGTAAGCACCCAGTACTGCACCGGGATCATAATGAAGCATCCGCCGACTCCCAATAGCCCGCCGGCAAATCCGACTATAATTCCGGTGAAGAGAAGTGCAAGTATGTATATTAATTCCATTTCCATAATAAATCACAAATCCATTTCAATCTGCTTTGAAATGATTTCATCCGGGAAAGCTTAAACTTATTTGTTTGTCTGAAAAAAATGAATTCAGATTTTTACTGTCAAAAAAACAGGAAGATTAAATTACCTCTTTAATCTCCTCAAATGAGGCATCCTTTGGCACAGAAACAATCTTTCCCGTGTAGTTGAGCCCCGGAGTTTCCCTCAGTTCATCAAGCTGATAGACCCTTGGCCCATACTGGTAATCTGTATCATCATACCACCAGTCAGGATAACCACTCTCAGTCACTTCTTCTGTTACCGGATCTGTCACAAGTCCGTTTGAATACTTCACAATCAAAGTGCCGGTGAGTGCCTTCCATTCATTAATGATCTCATCGCCTCTCTGAACTGTGAAATTGGTCATAACTGCTTTTGCACCATTATAATCTCCTTTGTTTAGGAATTCAGCAGCTTTTGCATCTGTCTGCCGGAGCATACTGTACGAACCTTCCTCAAGTGACCTCTGCTCATCCTGTATATCACCGATCATAGCATTGTATTTCAGCATTGCCCAGTTAGTGAGCAGATCAAAGGTCCAGTATGCCATATCATAATTATAATTCATACGACTGCCTTCTGAGTATGAAGGTGAAACATTGCCCGAATTTGCATATATCGGTGCATAAACAGTCTCAGAGGGGACAGCCGGACCAAACCAGAGAATTCCGGCAGTCTCATCCGGAAGGTTGGTTCTGATCTGGGCAATATAACTAAAAGAACAGAATATTGCAGATACAGGCCTTACATTTGCACCGGGGCGTATTTCCATTGATGTTTCATTCTGGAAAGCCCTATGGGAATCCACCGGGCCAACATACCGGTAGGGGTTGCCAAACGGCCCTGCGGCTTTCCCTTTGGTAAGGTCAAATTCCGTTCCTTCGTAGTGGTCTCTGAATATATTCAGGGCAGTTTCAAAGTCCACCTTTTCATCAGGCTTAAAGGAGAATGGATAAGCTTTCGTATATGAATTTTCAACATAGGGACTCAGGTTCAGTGATGGTGCAAGTTTATCTGTAAGCCGCCATACCCTCATAAGTGAATAATACGGATGGGCATATTCTCCGTAACTTACGGCTTTAAGCCAGTCAAAAGTGCCCTCTGAAGGATCCCACCACCCTGCCTCCTTTGTAGCATCAAAGAGGTTTTCTGAGTAATACATATCGGGCGTTCCCGATTTCACTTCACGGATCCTGAACTCATTTCCGGCTATGAAGATCTCTCCATCTGTAACTTTCTTTGCAACCCATAGTCCACCTGTATCCCCCACAGGATTTCCGCACATCTCAATGACCCAGACCTCCTTACTGTCGGCAAAGAGAAGAGTTTCTCCAGTGCCATAATAGCCATAACTGTCAATAAGATCACCAACAAGAAGCACTGCATCCCTTGCATTGGTGCAGCGCTCAAGTGCTACATTTGAGAGATCAGAGGAGTAAAATATTCTCTTATTGATCTCTGCATCGGGCTCATATTTTACATGGTCAGTGCACTCCGCACTCATGAGGTTCTTCTCATTAATCATACCATATGAACTGGTGTAATAGCCATAGGTATGCGGCACCTCATCGATGTATCCAAGCACTGTCATCTTTGTCAGATTGTCCTTTCTTCCTCCGTCAACAGCATCGGAACCACTGTTTGGTGCAAAGAATACCGGCCTTTCTGAACCGGATTTATGATCTGCCGGCGGAATGTAGGTTACCACTACATCATAAATATTCCTCCAGTCTTTTCCGATGCCATCATTAGTATGTCCGGCATACACCGAACCGTCCTCAGATGCACCCGGAGTTATACCAATGATAGTACACGCCGAAACAATTCCCGGAATAAATATTAGTATCAGCAATGACACCATAAGTGCAGCCGGAATTAATGCCTTCAGCTTCCCTGCACCTTTAAAATCCTGCATAAAAATGAATTTTGTTTCCTGGGGTATAAATTATACTGTCAATCTCCGGTTAAAACGGAGATCAGGATCTCCTAAGCAGACAGGATGATTTTCAATCCTGACACCATTACTGAATTACTTCTTTAATCTCCTCAAATGAGGCATCCTTTGACACAGAAACAATCTTTCCTGTATAGTTTAACCCCGGAGTATTTCTTAACTCATCAAGCTGATAGACCCTTGGACCATACTGGTAATCTGTATCATCATACCACCAGTCAGGATAACCACCCTCAGTAACTTCCTCAGTAACCGGATCTGTCACAAGTCCGTTTGAATACTTAACAATAAGAGTTGCGGTGAGTGCCTTCCAGTCATTAATTATCTCATCACCCCTTCCAAGCGTGAAATTTGTCATGAGAGCCTTTGCACCGGCCTCATCTCCGGCAGAGAGGCATTCACCTGCTTTTTTGTCAGTATCCATCAGCAGATCATATGACTCTGTTTCAAGCTTCTTCTGTTCAGTCTGAATGTCATCAATCATAGCATCATACTTCAGCATTGCCCAGTTTGTGAGCAGATCAAAGGTCCAGTATGCCGTGTTATAATTGTACTTCAGGCGGCTTCCCTTTGAATAGCGATCTGAAACAGATTCAGAGTTTGCATAAAACGGAGCATATACCGTCTCATACGCAACTGCCGGACCGAACCAGAGCACTCCGGCGGTCTCATCCGGAAGCCCGGACCGTACCTGTGCGACATAGCTGTATGCACAGAATATTGCCGATATCGGTCTTACGTTTGCACCGGCACGGACATCCAGATATGATTCATTCTGGAAGTTGGTGTGTGCATCCATCGGTCCGAGATAACGGTAGGGGTTCTCAAACGGCCCTGATGCTTTTCCATCCCTTAGATCGAACTCTGTTCCCTCATAGTGGTCCCGAAACATATTAAGTGCAGTCTCAAAGTCAACCTTTTCATCGGGCTTCACCGAGAACGGATACGCCTTCGTATATGAATTCTCCACATAAGGACTGAGGTTCAGTGACGGTGCAAGTTTGTCCTCAAGCCTCCATACTCTCATTAAAGAGTAGTAAGGGTGTGCATATTCACCATAGCTCACAGTAGAGAGCCAGTCAAGAGTACCGTCTGCGGGTGACCACCAGCCGGCTTTTTCTGCAGCCTTAAAGAGATTTTCAGAGTAGTACATATCAGAAGTGCCTGTTTCCACCTCACGGATCCGGAACTCATTTCCTGCAACAAAGATTTCACCATTTGGAACCTTCTTTGCAACCCACAGTCCGCCTGTTTCATCTACCGGATTTCCGCACATCTCAATTACCCATACCTCCTCACTATCAGCAAAGATGAGAGTCTCACCCGTTCCATAGTAGCCGTAATTGTCAATCAGCTCACCAACAAGCAGAACAGCGTCCCTTGCATTTGTGCATCGTTCAAGTGCTACATTTGAAAGTCCTGACGAATAAAAAATTCTCTTCCCTTCCTCTGCATTCGGTTCAAACTTTGCATAGTCGGTGCATTCAGCGCTCATGAGATTCTTCTCATTGATCATTCCATAGGAACTGGTGTAATAGCCATAGGTATGCGGCACCTGATCAATATAGCCAATAACGGTCATCTTATCCGGACTTTCCTTTCCTCCGGCAGCATCGGAACCGCTGTTTGGATCGAAGAATACCGGCCTTTTATCGCCGGGTTTATGATCAGCCGGGGGGATGTAGGTTAAGGTTACATCATCAATATTTCTCCAGTCTTTCCCGACACCATCGTTGGTATGTCCGGCGTACACCGAGCCGTCCTCAGATGCACCGGGCGTTATACCAAAGATGGTGCATGCCGAGACAGTGCCCGGAATGAACAATAACAGAAGCAGTGATGCCAGAATCACTGCCGGAATTTTTGAATTCAGCCTCTCTGCAAGGCCTGCATCAGTCCACGATTTAAAATCCTGCATAACATAAATTTTCCACAATATTATAAATAACCTCTTAATATGAGTGATGGTGGCTGAATCTTTGGTAAATATATACACAGCGCCCGGAGCAGCCATCATTTCTATAGCATCAGCAGTATTCACATTACACAACAGCACCTACGGCGTTCACATATTCAGAGTAATCACATTACAGGTTATTCCCGCCATCAACAAAACATATAAATATGTACAACGGCGAACATAATTGTACAGAGATGACATCAATTAAACGTGAGGTGATGCCGGTGGAATGGTTACTGCCAGCATAACTAAAAATAAAGATAAACACGGAAAAGAGATTAAAAAACCTCAGATAATTCCGGTCAGCCTGAAATTGACAGGGAAAAAAGCCAACTGTTATTCCCCTGAAGAGATATTCAGGACATTTAAGGATTCAGCTCCGTTTATGCTCGAATCTGCCTGTGGAGAGGAGAAAAAAGCGAAGTACTCACTGATAGGATTAAATCCGGTATTAAGAGTAAAAGCAGAAAACTGCAACAGAATGGTAATTTCCGGAGATAAAAAATATACAGATGCACTTATGCCGCTTTTTTCAGGCAGAATTATATCCAAAAGTTCTGACAGCACAGAGGCAGACGAAGGCAGAGATAACAGATGCAGTATTCCGGATAATTTTGAGATAATAACTGTCCCAGAGCCGGAACCCGTAGCCGGAATCCATCAGATAATGGATTTCTTTGATTACCGGGGCGAAGAGATACCCGGATACCAGGGTGGCCTTACAGGATATTTCTCATATGATCTCGTATATTCACTATTTGAGACAGTAAGCACTGATAAAACCGACCTGAATTCACCGCTTGCTGATTTCATAATGACATCAGAGTACATTCTCTTTGATCACCCGGCAGAAGACCTGTATATCTTCAGTCTTTCACTTGCAGCAGAGAATACTGATGCAGAAACAGCAACCAAAGAGGCAGGCTTAAGAGTTCAGGAAATTTATAACCGGATTTACAGTCATGCAGATAACGAAGTCATAAAACCTGGTGATATAACTGACAGGAAGAGCAGCGATAAGAAAAGAGATCCTGATAAAGAGATAATTCCGGATGTTAATTACTCCGAGAACATACCAAAGGAAGAATTTGAAGATCTTGTCAGAAAGACAAAAGAGTACATCTTTGCAGGTGATATCTTTCAGGGAGTTATATCCAAGAAGAACAGCTGCCGGTACGAAGGCGACCCGTTCTCAATATACTCGGCACTGAGGAGAATAAACCCCGGCCCTTATATGTATTACATAGATTATGGTGACCGGCAGGTAATCGGTTCAAGTCCTGAGATGCTTGTAAAGGTTGAGGATAACCGGGTTACAACCGTTCCTATTGCAGGTACCGGAATAAGGGGAAAAAACCCAAAAGAGGATAAAATCCTTGAAAATGAACTCCTGTCCGATGAAAAAGAGCGTGCAGAACATCTGATGCTTGTCGATCTTGCGAGAAATGATATAGGCAGAATCAGCAGGTACGGCTCAGTCAGTGTCGATGATTTCATGAAGATTGAGAAATTCTCCCATGTCCAGCATATCGTATCAACAGTATCCGGAGAACTAAAGAACGGCCTTAACGCCGCAGATGCATTTAAATCTGTCTTCCCCGCCGGAACTCTGACAGGTGCACCAAAAGTCCGTGCCATGCAGATAATAGATGAACTTGAATCTGAGAGAAGAGGTCTTTACGGCGGTGCTGTCGGCCATATCGGATTTAACGGCAGAACTGACTTTGCTATTGCTATCCGGACGCTCCTTCTTGAAGAGGGCAGTCTGACATTTCAGGCAGGAGCAGGAATTGTTGCAGACTCTGACCCTAAAGCGGAATATATGGAGGCTGAAAAGAAAGCCCTTGCGGTTGCAAAGGCAATAACCCTTGCAGATGAGGTGAAATCAGCATGAAAGTCCTGGTAATCGACTGCTATGACAGTTTCACATACAATCTCTGCCAGCAGATAGGAAAATCCGGATGCGAAATTACGGTTGTGAAAAACGATGAGCCTGAGGACACCATATTAAATGATAATTATGACAGAATTGTCCTCTCACCGGGACCCGGAACCCCGGAGAAATCCGGACTCTGCCTAAAAGCACTGAATAATATCTCAAAGACAGTTCCGACACTCGGCATATGCCTCGGACATCAGGCAATATGTACCATATTCGGGGGCAGGGTTTTAAGAACAACCCCATATCACGGCAAAGTATCCGGAATTAACCATGACGGGGAGAGCATATTTGAAGGAATGAAAAACGGCTTTTCAGCAACGAGATACCACTCACTTGCTGCTGAGAAGACTTCACTTCCCGACTGCCTCAGAGTCACCGCTCTCTCAGCTGATGACAGGTGCATAATGGGAGTCCGCCACCGGAATTATCCCATAGAAGGGGTGCAGTTTCACCCTGAGAGTATACTTACAGAGGACGGCGACCGCCTTATAGAGAACTTCCTCAGATATGGGGTGAGGCAATGATAACCGAATCACTCTTTAAAGCCGTAAACAGAGAGACACTTACAGTAACTGAGGCAGAATCCGCCATGGATGCAATCATCTCCGGAAGAACAACCGATGCCCAGATTGGTGCATTTATAGCCGCAATGATGACAAAAGGAACAACTTCCGGCGAGATTGCAGCCTTTGCATCTGCTATGATGAGGGCTTCAGTACAGGTAAGGCCGGAAGTTTCCGGTATGCTCGTTGACACATGCGGAACAGGCGGGGACGGATTAAATACCTTCAATATCAGCACAGCCTCGGCAATAGTCACTGCCGGTGCAGGAATTCCGGTTGTAAAACACGGCAACAGGAGTGTGAGCAGCAGATGCGGTTCAGCAGACGTTCTCGAAGAACTTGGGGTTAATATTGATGCTGCCCCGGATGCGGTGAAATTATCCATTGAAGAGAACGGGATAGGCTTTCTCTATGCAAAGAATCACCACCCCGCGATGAGATATGCAGGAAGAGCCAGGGAAGAGATTGGCATCCGGAGTTTCTTCAATATATTAGGCCCGGTTTCAAACCCTGCATCGGCAGATGCACGCCTTTTAGGTATATACGATCCGGAGCTTACAGAGACAATTGCAGATGTGCTCCGGATTATGGGTGTCAGGAATGCAATGGTTGTGCATGGCTGCGGGCTTGACGAAATAACAACAACAGGAGAGACAAAGATTTCGATGTTTAGGGGTAGAGGAGAGACTGAAACATTTTACCTGACCCCTGAGGAGTTCGGAATCCAAAGAGCAGAACTATCCGATATTTCAGGCGGGGATGCGGGCCGCAATGCAGAAATTATCAGGGATATCCTGAATGGAAGGAGGAGTGCCTGCCGGGATATTGTACTGATGAATTCGGCTGCTGCGATATATATAAGCGGGAATGCCGGAAGCATCCATGACGGAATAGGGATGGCGGAGATGAGTATCGACTCCGGAAATGCGGCTGAAAAGCTGAGCAGACTCATAAAAGCCACAGGCGGAGAGGAATTATTATGAATACAGATATAAACGGATTTTTAAGTGAGATCGTCCGTCTTAAAGAGGCAGAGGCAGCCGGAATAGATATGCCGTACGAATTCATGATGCCGGATTATAAAGTAAAGAGCCTCTCAGGTGCAGTACTAAATCAGAATAGAAATGCAGTGATAGCCGAGATAAAATTCCGGTCACCATCAGGAGGAGAAATTGCACCCTCCTCAGATCAAAAGGATATTGCAGACGAATACATCAGGGGCGGATGTACTGCAATTTCGGTTCTTACAGATGAGAAATTTTTCGGAGGAAAGAAGGAGTACCTGACAGAAATTTCCAGGATTTCCACAGTGCCTCTGCTCAGAAAAGATTTCATTGTAGATGAAAAACAGCTGTATGAGACAAAGATTATCGGAGCGGATGCAGTGCTTCTCATAGCTAAAATTCTGGGCGGGAAGCTTCCGGAATTTAAGGAGACTGCATCAGCCCTCTCACTTGAGAGCCTTATAGAAGTCAGAACAGAAGAAGAGGCAGATCTTGCCATCTCCTGCGGTGCAGAAATTATCGGCATCAACAACCGTGATCTAACAGACATGAAAATTAACCTCAATAAGACTGCTGAACTCTCGGCATATATCAGAGATGAATACGAAGAAGCCGTTATAATTTCAGAGAGCGGGTATAACTTTCCCAAAGATCTTGCAGCAATGAAGGGATACTGTAACGGGTTCCTGATAGGAAGCTCACTTATGAAAGCCAAAAACAGGAGAGAAGCGGTGGAGGGTTTTGTATGCGTATAAAAATATGCGGAATTACAACAGTCAGAGATGCCGTCATCGCAGAATCACTTGGTGCCGATGCTATAGGTGTCGTAGTCTGTTCAGAGTCACAGAGAAATGTCACCCTGAAACGTGCAAGGGAGATTTTTTCCGCCCTTAAACCCACAACAGAAAAAATTCTTGTGACAAACACAAAGTCCTATCCCGAACTTGAGCTGATGATGGCACAAAGACCGGACGCTGTGCAGATTACCCATCCGTTTGAATTCAGAAAGAGACCTCCGGTCAGAATAATCCGGGCAGTAAAACCCGGAATGAAAGAACTATCAGGTGACTGTGATGCCTTCATCATTGACGGAAGTATGGGAAAGGGCATGGTTTTTGACCGGAATTTTGCATCCGGATTTATAAACCGGACAGAGAAGCCTGTATTTCTTGCAGGGGGACTCTCTCCGGAGAATGTCGGTGAGGCTGTCAGGATGATGAATCCCTATGGTGTTGATGTCTCATCAGGGGTTGAAAAAAGTCCGGGGATAAAGGACAGAAAAAAGATGAGTGAATTTATCAGAATATGCAGGGAGGCATAATATGGCAAAAGCAGGATATTACGGAAGTTATGGCGGCAGGTTTGTCCCGGAGACCCTGATGGAGGCACTCTATGAACTTGAAAAGTCATACCAGGCAATATGCGGTGAGGAGAGCTTCAGGCGGGAGCTTGACTTTTACCTGAAAGAGTATGCCGGAAGAGAGACACCTCTTACATTCTGCCGGAATATGTCAGAGGACCTTGGGTGCAGAATCTACCTTAAGAGAGAGGACCTGATGCACGGCGGTGCCCATAAGCTGAACAACACCCTAGGGCAGGCCATCCTTGCAAAGCATATGGGCAAAAAACGCCTCATTGCAGAGACTGGTGCCGGACAGCACGGGGTTGCAACCGCGATTGCAGGTGCTGTGACAGGCCTTCCTGTCGAGGTGTATATGGGCAGCACAGACTGCGAAAGGCAGAAGCTCAATGTATTCAGGATGGAGCTTATGGGAGCGAAGGTTCATCCGGTAGAGAGCGGCACGGCTACGCTTAAGGATGCAACAAACGAAGCACTGAGAGAGTACGCCGCAAGTTCGGCAGATACCCATTACCTGATAGGATCGGTTGTCGGTCCTCACCCATTCCCGGAGATTGTCAGGGACTTTCAGTCTGTAATAGGGACGGAGACAAAGGAGCAGATCCTGAAAGCGGAGGGCAGACTGCCCGATGAGGCGATCGCCTGCGTAGGCGGCGGTTCAAATGCAATAGGCCTATTTCATCCGTTTTTAAAGAACGATGTCAGGCTTACAGGCGTTGAGGCCGGCGGCCGGGGCGATGCTCCGGGTGACAACGGTGCATCTGTAAGGTTTGGCAGACCCGGAGTTCTGCACGGTGCACTCTCGTATCTGATTCAGGACGAATGCGGACAGATTGGAACAACCCACAGCATATCCGCCGGCCTTGACTATCCCGGTGTCGGACCTGAGCATTCAATGCTCAACGATTCGGGGAGGGTGTCATACGGCATTGCGTACGATGACGAGGTCATTAACGCTTTCAGGTACCTCTCGGTTAAAGAGGGAATAATTCCTGCCCTTGAATCTGCCCATGCCATCGCATATGCGATAAATAATGCAGACCGTTTTGACAGGGACGATATTGTGGTTATCTGCCTCTCCGGAAGGGGGGACAAAGATGTTGCAACTGTCAGCAGTATCATGGCAGATGAGAAAACTGAAGCCTTAAAGGAGAGATGAAAATGAGAGATACAGATATAAATCCATTCAATAAGGCATTTGAAAAACCGGCTTTCGTTTCATATATAGTTGCAGGAGATCCTTCTCCCGCTGAGAGCATTGAAACAGCAAAAGCACTCATTGACGGTGGTGCGGACGTTATAGAACTTGGATTTCCGTTCTCAGACCCTGTCGGTGACGGCCCGGTAATTCAGAGGGCAGATACAAGGGCACTTGATGCCGGGTTTAAAACCGGAGATATATTCAGGGTTGCAGAAGGAATCAGGGAGTATTCAGATGTTCCGGTTGTCATAATGACATACCTGAATCCTGTCGTGACAACGGGAACTGATCTCTTCTATAAGACTGCAAAGGAGTCAGGTGTGAACGGCATTTTAATAGTGGATATGCCTGTAGAAGAGTCGGATATTATCACAGATGCTGCAAAAAGATATGATCTTGCCCAGATATTTCTTATATCCACAAATACCTCTGAAGAGAGAATTGCAGGAATACTCCAGGCATCTGCGGAGATTAATATCAGTTCCGGAAATTCAGGCAGCACAATAACCAGAGGTTTTGTGTACCTGGTCTCATCTCCGGGTGTTACAGGCGCAAGAGATTCACTGTCGCACGATGTATTCTCCCTCATATCAAAGGTAAGGCAGATATCAGATGAACTCGGAATTTCCATGCCGCTGGCTGTCGGTTTCGGGATAGCCCGCCGGAGTCAGGCAGAGGATATAATCAATGCCGGTGCTGACGGTTTCATCGTCGGAAGTGCGATCGTTAAGATCATTGAGAAATATTCAGATGATATAAACCTTCAGAGGGCAATGATCAGAAAATTTGCAGAGGAGATTACAGAGTTCAGATCATTGCCCGAATCTCCGGCATCAGATGCGGCGGATGACTCCGGCTGAGTAGGGAAATATATATTTGATATAAATCCAGCTCTTTTTTGAGGATAACTGAATTCAAGGAAATTTATGCCGGGATATTTCTCCCGGAATAAACTCAGCCATTGCCATTCATATCTCTCAGAGTTCACTTATATTCCCGACAAAATACCAGGCAATTTTTGCAGCGTCTCCGGTATCGACCTCACCGTTGCCGTTGAAGTCAGCCGCCATATCAACCGGAGTTAAGCCCACAACCATATAGGCAACCCTTGATACATCACCGATATCAACAATGCCGTTGCCGTTGAAGTCGCCTTTTAGAAAGACCGTGATATAATCCGCCTTTGTTATAGAGTCAACGGCATCGCCCTTAGATACCGCAAGAGTGACCGAATATTTTCCGGATGATGTGTAGTTGTGCACCGGATTTACCTCAGATGATGTTTCTCCGTCACCAAAGTCCCAGAACCATGTATCCGGACTGCCCTCAGAGATATCTGTAAAGTTAACCTGCCGGATGGCAGCTCCGGATAGTGGAGATGCGGAGAAGTCTGCCACCGGAAGTGTGCCATTTGGCTTTATGGATGTCCCTTCCAGCACTGAAATAAGGTTGTCCTGCCTGACAACAGACCAGTCACATGAAGTATTGGTCTCAACTGAGAACTCATATTCATCAGCTAAAAGCATGCCTGCCGGAACTTCGGCTTTATAAGTCTCACCGAGACTGGCCGATTCATGATTAATGCCTTCCCAGACATAGACAAGCGGCTTATGAATTACAGTTGAGCCGTTTGGCGTAATAAGTGTGTCAAACCTGAAATAATACTCAGTTCCGGCTGTAAGGGCACCCTTATCAAGTTTTAAATGATAATCCCCACCGGATGGAAGCGGTTCTGCGAGCGGTGCATCTGTCACAACCGATGTGTTGATAATTCCGGTTGTCATATTCAGATCCTTTGCAGATGCAAATCCGACAAATATGGATTCAAAGTCGAGATCATTGAATGTCACTGTAAGATTTGTCCTCTGCACACCGGGTGCCCTGAAGATTGTGGCATTACAGACTCTTGTAAATTCATGGTTATAGAATTTATCCTCAGAAAAATTTGTGCCTGCCCTTGTATCAAACCCTGAACCGCCCGGAATAACATATTCAGACGGGAAATTCCACTCAACATATGTTAAATTCCGGGTCGCATAAGCAGAATAATCAATCCATGAGAGATTCTCTGCCTGTGCAATATAAGTCAGGTCACCAAGCGTGGAGTTCATATCCATACTTGCCGCATGCAGAAGATAGGTCAGTTCAGATGTGTAATTTCCGGCTGAGAACGTATTATCATCAATCAGTGCAACAAAGTTCCGGTTAAAGTCAAACTCTGCCTTTGGTGCAGGTGCTGTTACATTAATCAGGCTTAATTTTGTAATTGTGTCAGTTCCCGCAGCGTTTGTCACTGCGAGGCTGACGTTGTAGCTTCCGGCTGCCTCATAAACATAGGTTGGATTCTCATCTGCCGATGTCCCACCATCACCAAAACTCCAGCTCCATGCGGTTGGATCTCCGGTTGAGGCATCTGTAAACTGCACGGCAAGCGGAATGGCACCATCTGTAATATTAGCCGAGAAACCGGCAACGGGTACCGGAGTCACATTTCCAGGTCTGAAGACCTGCACACGTTCATTGTCAGTATCAATGACATAGACATTACCGGCACCATCAACAGCGATGCCACAGGGATCATCAAACTCACCATCATCGGTGCCATATGTGCCCCATTTCGTCACGAGGATACCGTCACCGGTTAACTTCTGGATACGGTGATTCCCTGAATCAGCCACATAGACATTGCCCAAACCGTCCACAGTAATGCCATGAGGATAATTAAACTCCCAGTAGCTGGTGACCTTCGGGTCCCACTTTGTCACGAAAGTGCCATTGCCTGTGAACTTCTGGATGCGGTGATTGTAAGTGTCGGCAACATAAACACTGCCCAAACCGTCAACTGCTATGCCGGACGGATAATTAAACTCACTGTTGCCGGTGCCCTTTGATCCCCATTTCATCAGGAAGGTACCGCCACTGGTAAATTTCTGGATGCAGTTATTATAGGTATCGGCAACATAGACATTTCCTGCATTATCCACCGTGATACCTTCCGGCTTGTTAAACTCACCATCACCGGTACCTTTAATACCCCACTTAGCCGCAAAAGTCCCGCCACTGGTAAACTTCTGGATGCGGTACTGGCCCCTGTCTGCTACATAGGCATTGCCCAAACTGTCCACCGCGATGCCATGGGGGGCATAAAAATCACCGTCGCCCATGCCGTTGGTACCCCATGCAGTCACAAAAGTTCCGTCACTGGTAAACTTCTGGATACGATGATTACCTGTATCAGAGACATAGACCATTCCCGCTCCGTCAACTGCGATACCAAACGGATAATAAAACTCACCATCCCCTGATCCGGGAGAACCCCACTTTGTCATAAATTCATATTCATTGGATGATGTGGTCACTTCAATATAATCCATCTTTTCCGTAGTATCTGAGCCTCCGGAATTCATGGCTGTGAGGTTTACTGTATAGTTGCCGGCTGTATGATAGGTGTGCACCGGATTCTGCACTGTTGAGGTGTTTCCGTTACCGAAGTTCCACAACCACGAGGTAGGAATGCCAGTAGAGGTGTCATTAAACTGAACTTCAAGCGGGGCGGCACCGGTTTTGGTGTTTGCTGTGAAATTGGCAACAAGTGCCGGTGTCACAACTTCGGGCCTGAAGACCTGCACACGAGAATTGTCGCTATCGGCAACATAAACATTGCCAAAATCGTCAACATCTATGCCAAACGGAAATTTGAACTCACCATCACCATTACCGAAACTGCCCCACTTTGTCAAAAAGCTGCCTTCACTGGTGAACTTCTGGATGCGACAATTATTGCCGTCGGCAACATAGACATTGCCCGTACTATCAACCGCAATGCCACGTGGAAAAGAAAATTCACCATCACCGGTACCGAAACTGCCCCACTCTTTCACAAGAGTGCCATTAGTAGTAAATTTTTGGATGCGATCATTGCGAGTGTCGGTGATATAGAGACTGCCGGCACTGTCAAATGCAATGTCATTGGGAAATGTGCTATTTGTGCCCCACTTCATCTCAAAGGTACCATCACTGGTAAATTTCTGGACGCAGGAACTGCTCCAGTCTATCACATAGACATTACCCAAACCGTCAATAGCTATACCTGATGGGCATTTAAACTCACCATCACCAAAACCATATTTGCCCCACTTAGTCACAAAGCTACCTTCACTGGTGAACTTCTGGATGCGGCTATTGTCACTATCGGCTACAAAGACATTACCAACATCGTCCACTGCTATGCCTAGCAGACTCCGGAAATTCCCGTCTTCAGTGCCATTAGTGCCCCACTTCATCTCAAAGGTACCACCACCGGTAAATTTCTGGACGCGGTTATTGCCCCAGTCTGTAACATAGATTTTGCCCGCATTGTCCACTGCAACGCCACGTGGAAAAGAGAATTCACCATCATCGCTGCCCTTAACACCCCATTTTGTCACAAATTCATACCCAAAGGACGATTCAGTCACACCAATAAAATTAACATCTTCACCGGAAACCGCCGGAACGGATAAGCACGTCAGAAGAATAAATATAAATAGAAACAGAGTAACTTTTTTCATAAATCAGATCTCCCAGAAAACAAATATAGTTCTGTTTAATTCATGGTTTTAATAGATAACGATCTGCAGATTCCAGGATATGTAGAATGACCCGGAAATTTGGCTATCTTAAACACAACGCAAAAAATTAATTTAAATTTCTGCCTTACAGATCACAGTTCCCCGATCTTTCCGACAAAATACCAGGCAATTTTTGCAGCGTCTCCGGTATCGACCTCACCGTTGCCGTTAAAGTCAGCCGCCATATCAACCGGAGTTAAGCCCACAACCATATAGGCAACCCTTGAGACATCACCGATATCAACAATGCCGTTTCCGTTGAAATCGCCTTTAATAAAGACTGTTATGTAATCAGTCTTTGTTATGGAATCAGTTGCACCGTCCTTTGATACCGCAAGGGTGACCGAATATGTTCCGGACGATGTATAGTTGTGCACCGGATTTACCTCAGATGATGTTTCTCCGTCACCAAAGTCCCAGAACCATGTATCCGGACTGCCCTCAGAAATATCTGTAAAGTTGACCTGCCGGATGGCAGCACCGGATAGTGGAGTTGCAGAGAATTCTGCCACAGGAAGTGTGCCATTTGGCTTTAACGAAGAACCTTCAAGCACCGAAATGAGATTGTTCTGCCGGGTTACAGACCAGTCACATGAAGTATTAGTCTCAACCGAGAACTCATATTCGTCAGCTAAAAGCAGCCCTTCCGGAACTTCGGCTTTATAGGTTGCACCGAGACTGGCCGATTCATGATTAATGCCTTCCCAGACATAGACAAGCGGCTTATGAATTACAGTTGAGCCGTTTGGCGTAATAAGTGTGTCAAACCTGAAATAATACTCAGTTCCGGCTGTAAGGGCACCCTTATCAAGTTTTAAATGATAATCCCCACCGGATGGAAGCGGTTCTGCGAGCGGTGCATCTGTCACAACCGAACTGTTGATAATTCCGGTTGTCATATTCAGATCCTTTGCAGATGCAAATCCGACAAATATGGATTCAAAGTCGAGATCATTGAATGTCACTGTAAGATTTGTCCTCTGCACACCGGGTGTCCTGAAGATTGTGGCATTACAGACTCTTGTAAATTCATGGTTATAGAATTTATCCTCATCAAATGTCGTGCCTGCCCCTGTATCAAACCCTGAACCGCCCGGAATAACATATTCAGACGGGAAATTCCACTGAACATATGTTAAATTCCGGGTCGCATAAGCAGAATAATCAATCCATGAGAGATTCTCTGCATGTGCAATATAAGTCAGGTCACCAAGCGTGGAGTTCATATCCTTATTGGCGGCATGCAGACGGTACACCAGATCAGAGGGATAATCTCCGGCTGTGAAGGTATTCTTATCCGTTGATGCAACAAAATTCCGGTTAAAGTCAAACTCTGCTGACGGTGCAGCAGTAACTCCGAGTTTTACAACCCATACATCCCACATGCCATGACTGCCCGAAACATCACCACCATCTGAAGATGCCCCACCGCTCACTATATAACCAGAATCATCAGTTTCAGCTATGCTGTGTCCTTTTTCATAACCAGGTCCTCCAAGGCATTTTTCCCATAGCAAAAGACCCGCAGAATCCACCTTTATTACCCACACATCACTATTGCCATGGTTTCCGGAGACATCATCATCATCCGAATATGTTGTTCCGGTTATAACATATCCTCCATCATCTGTTAAACCAATACTTTCACCGGAATCATCACCACTTCCGCCAAAGCATCTCTGCCAGATAATATCTCCTGATGAATTCATCTTCACAACCCAGAGATCTTCTCCTCCGTGATTACCTGAGACATCACAGTCATCTGACTCCGTTGTTCCGGTTACGATATATCCACCGTCAGATGTCTCCAGTACACACTCTCCACAGTCATCTGCCGTTCCCCCAAGGCATTTCTGCCATTGCAGACTTCCGGACGGGCCAAGTTTCACAATCCATACATCACCATTTCCATGGTTTCCGGAGACATCATCGTCATTGGAACCAGTCTGCCCGGCGATGATATATCCACCATCAGATGTCTGATTTATACTGTAGCCATAATCATAATTGGTTCCGCCAAGGCAGTTCTGCCAGTCAATATTTCCGGAAGAGTCAACTTTTACGGCCCAGATGTCCTGCGCCCCGTGCCTTCCGGAGACATCACCGTCATTTGACTGGGTATATCCGGCAGCCGCGTAGCCACCGTCCGATGTCAGAGCAATGGCATAACCACAATCAACACTGGTTCCGCCCAGGCACTTCTGTCCGGTTATATTTCCGGAAGAATCTGTCTTTGCAACCCAGAAATCATAACTGCCATTATTGCCGGATACATCGTCATCATCTGAATACGTCTCCCCTATAAGATAGTAATCTCCGGCAGAACTCTCAGCAATTTGCTGTGCTTTATCATAACTGCTTCCGCCAAGGCATTTCTGCCATGACAGTTCACCTTCCGGACTTACTTTTACAGCCCAGTAGTCATCTTCTCCGTGATTTCCTGAGACATCACCATTATCTGAACGGGTATAACCTGTTGCAGCATAACTGCCATCAGATGTCTGTATTACTGAAAAACTGTCATCAGCAGCACTTCCACCAAGACAGTTCTGCCATTCAATACCCGGCGAATCTCCTGGAGAATAGGCAGCAATATAATTTGTCTTTATCAGAGAATCACTGCCGCCTTCGTTTTTAACCGTAAGTGTAACATTGTAGCTTCCGGCTGTGTCATAGACATATGCGGGATTCTGCTCAGTGGATAAATTTCCGTCACCAAATGACCATGACCACTCTGTCGGTGAATTTTCTGAAGTGTCATTGAACTGAACTGTAAGCGGTGCCTTTCCGGAGAGTGGTGCGGCTGTGAAATTCGCTACCGGAGCAGGGCCTACATGGCCAAATGTTGTATAGGCTTTAATACAGATACTCGGGCGGTTATATTCTGTCAGATCATAGGCATCTGCCCAGTCTCCGTTGCCGGCAAGGTAAAAACCATCTCCCGGTGCTGAGGTTGCATTGGGCGTATAACTATCAATTTTCCTCTCAATTGGTACTGTCAGAAGACTGGACGGGTTAGTTACCGTAAAGATGACTGAGAAAGTATCGCCGATTGAGATATCTACCGGAGTTTTAAAGTCAACTGTATGATAACCAGGCAGATCAAAAGTGCCGTTTACAACAGAAACCACTCCGGCTGTGCTGTTCTCAGGACCGTCATCAGGATTAAAATGCATTTCAGCCTCAAACTCAGCACCTGTCTGATATGTGTAAACTCCGGCTGCCCTTATTGTTTCATTGCCCCAGGCAGGGAATACATTTGCAAAGGAACCCGTTGTCTGATCGTCAATGCTCATAAAGTCAGTTGCACCAAAGGCATCATAATAATAGACCGAATCATAATTACTCAGGTTTTCGGCAGTGAAAAATGCCATATCATCGTTGATATATTCATCATAATATGATATGTAGAAATATCCTTCATTGCCCCAGCCTGTCCCCCAGCTGTTCTTAACAAGATAAGCTCCGTCTCCTGGTGGCACTACATTGAAATTATCCTTAGAGTATTCATCATCCCACCCGGCAATGGTGATTGCATGCCCACCATTAATATTCATCCCATAACTGGAATTGAAATAATAGCTTGGGTACTCACTCTCCATATTAAAACCCGGTGACCAGTTTACCTGAAATGCTGCCGCCAGAGCGCCGCAATCCATGATTACTGATTTTGCAAGCGAGTTGTCATCCGGAGACTGCTGTGGCAGGAAATATACATCCTGCACATGCTTCTGAATTTCCGGTGCAGGGGGGCTGCCATTGCATGAGAATGGATCATATGGATCAGCAGTTTCACTTACCGGCCCTGAATACCAGGTTACATCATCCGGCAAAGCCCATCTTGTAAGATATGCTGTTGACATTTCATAATTCCCGCCATCACAGCATCCTTTGTCAAAGCCATGCTTATTCTTCATATTGTTTTCGGAGAAATCAAAATCCATCTTTTCCTCTCCAAGCAGAAGTGATTCAAGGGAACCATATGTTGCAAATGTCCAGCATGAACCGCATTTACTCTGATTCTTCACACTTGTCATCCGGCCGTGATCCCTTAAATCATAGCTTTCAGGGAGTGGTTCATCAGCCATTATGGATACTCCGTCACCAAGTGTCAGAACTGAGATATCAGCCGGTGTCCTGTCGGCAATCTCATATGGTGCAGGAACATATCCAAGAGGATAATTAACAACAGGATCTGCTTCATCCTCCCCGGAATTCAAATCCGATGAAATTTTCTGCCCGCAACTGCACGGGTCACATGAGTCACAGGTATCCGCCACCTCATCCTGAACCAGCGGAGTTAAGTTACCGCCACAGATCTCCACATCTGTACCTGTATCATTTCCCAAATCCTCTGCACCTGCAACTGCCGGCACAGCCAGAACTAAGATTAAAAGAAATGACAGAATAATCGTTTTTACATTCGCAGACATAATTCATACCAACCAAAAAAGTGAATTATACTGTAATACCACCAATCACATTTAATAGTATCTCTGACATGAGGGATTATGACAGGCAGAATATAAAAAAGAGTAGTGGGGATTATTTTCAGAAATCCGGATATAATTCAGGATTCTAAAGATCACTGGTTATTCCTATAAAAAACCATGCAATCTTTGCAGCGTCACCGACATCAACCTCACCATTGCCGTTGAAGTCAGCCCTCATATCAACATCGGTCTTTCCGGCAACCATATAGGCGACCTTTGATACATCTCCGATATCAACAGCTCCGTTTCCATTGAAATCCCCTTTAACTCCGGAAATCTCAACAAAACCATCTCTGCATGCAAGGTCAAGACGGTCAAAGGTCGTATCGCTCCAGTATGTATCAGTACCGGAGATATACGATTTATCGCCATTGCTGCCGGCCGCAGTTACAGATATGTCAAAGAGAGCCGCAGGATCAATTGCAGACATCCCGTCCGTATTTGTAAGGCTGATTAATGTCGAATTACCAGTAATATTTACATTGACTACCGAACCGGAGAACACCGTGGAATTTGCCGTAACCGATGTCACCCTTATCACAGACGAGTCCCATGTAAATGTCCCGGAAATTCCGGTACCGTTGGTCATATTTGTAACCATAACCGGGATTACAGTCGAATTGCCCCAGCCGAGGGTGATCTCCGGAATTATCAGTTCAGGCATCTCCCCAGGTGCATATACGGAGATATAGCCGTTCTTTGTCTCAGTATCATTTCCGGCGGCATTTGTGACAGTCAGGCTGACACTGTATGTCCCGGCAGAGTCATATATATGCGCCGGGTTTTTGTCAGCTGACGTATCTCCGTCACCAAAGCTCCATGACCAGCCGGACGGACTTCCGGTGGAGGCATCTGTAAACTGCACAGCAAGAGGCATTTTTCCGGATGTGACATTGGCAGTGAAATCAGCAACAGGGGCAGGGAGTGCAACTGCCTGTGATGTTCCGGTGAGCACAGAGAGATAATTGTCCTGTGTTTTTGCTGTCCAGTTGCAGGTTGTATTGGTTGTAACCGAAAATGCATGTGCATCATACGCCAGCATGCCGGGCGGAACATTCAGGGTTTTCGTACCATATACGAGATCAGTCTCATGTTCAATACCCTCCCAGACATAAGCCAGAGGTTTATGAACTACCGCAGGGACTGAAGCATTAGGAATTACCGTTACATCATATGAGAAGTAATAGTCGTAACCTGTAACAAGGGCATTTTTATCAAGCCTCAGATGTTCATTGCCGGCAAAATCAGGTTCAGGGTCAAGCGGTGCATCTGTGGTAACAGAACCATTAATAATCATCCCTGTGACATTGAGGTCCTTTGCAGGCCAGAGTCCTATAAATACCGACTCAAAATCCTTATCCCCGAAGTTAACAGTCAGATTAACGTGCTGCACGCCCGGAGATGTAAATACCGTATCATTGCATGTACGGACTATTGTGCTGTTGTAAAAGACATACTCAGTCGTTGTCGTATATATCCTTGTATCAAGTCCTTCACCCGGATTAATTGCCATATATTCAGGGAAGTTCCACTCTGCATAGCTTGAATTCCATGACGCAAAGGCTTTGTAATCAACGCCGGTTATGTTGTCCACCGCTCCGGCGACTGAGACATTTCCGAGAGTGTAGTTCTCGTCATAATTCTGGATATGCGGCCTGTATGTAACAGGTGCTGCATAAGTGCCTGTGGAGAAACTGTCATTGTACTCGAGTACGACATTATTCCTGTTTAAGTCAAGTTCAGCAGATGCACAGTCAGATACGACATCTGTGACATTGATATAACCGTACTTAATCTCAGAGTCAGTTCCTCCTGCGTTTGATACCGTAAGTGTGACGTTATAAACACCTGCATCAGGATAGGTATAAGCCGGATTCTCAGCCGCTGAGGTATTGCCGTCACCAAACTCCCATGACCATGATGTAGGTGTATTTGTGGAGTTATCATTAAACTGAACACTCAGAGGTGCTGTTCCGGATGTGACATTTGCAGTGAAATCTGCCACCGGAGCAGAAACTGAGACAGCCTGTGATTCTCCGGACAGCACAGATAGATAGTTGTCCTGTGTTTCCACGACCCAGTCACATGATGTATTGGTGGTGAGCGAAAAAGCATGTGCATCGTATTTCAGCATGTCAGCCGGAAGATCAATTGTCACATTTACACCTGGCAAATACCTCTTCTCATGCTCAATGCCTTCCCATACATAGGTCATAGGTTTATGAATAACCGCTGAGGCATTCGGGATTATTGCAATATCATATGAGAAGTAGTAATCATAACCTGTAACAATGCCGTTTTTGTCAAGTCCCAGATGATTATACGAAATTATCGGTGCAACCGGTGCATTTGTAGCAAAGGAATTGTTGACAATAACTCCCGTGGCATTGAGGTCCTTTGCAGGCCATAGTCCGATACATACCGATTCAAAATCAGTATCACCAAAGTTTACAGTCAGATTGACATGCTGAACTCCCGGAGATGTAAATACTGTCTCATTGAATGTGCGGGTCAGCGTATGGTTATAAAATATATCCTCCGATGTTGAGGTATATATTCTCGTATCAAGACCACTTACCGGGCCGATAGCAAATTCCGGAGGGAAATTCCACTCCACATGGGTTGAGTTCCATGCTGCAAAGGCATCATAGCTAACACCCGTGATATTGTCAACAAACGCTGTCTCAGAGATATTTCCGAGTAATAATATCTCATCGTAGTTCATGATATGAGGGCGGTATGTTACAGGTGCAGGATATGTTCCGGGTGTGAAACTGTCGTTGTATAACTGTGCCACATTATTCCTGTTAAAGTCAAGTTCTGCATCAGGAATCCTTTCTGTAACATTAATATAGTAATACCTTGTCAGGGAATCAGAGCCGTATGCATTTGATACCGCAAGTGTAACATTGTAAAGTCCTGCATCCGGATATGTGTAAACCGGATTCTGGGTTGTTGAGGTATTTCCGTCACCAAAGTCCCAGTTCCATGATGTTGGCGTGCCCGTGGAGTTGTCCATGAACTGAACTTCAAGCGGAACCTGTCCGTTTGGAGGAACTGCCGTGAAGTTTGCCACCGGCATCAGGGCAGAACTGTCATCTGTATATGCCTTTATGCAGAAGTTTGCTGATGAATCCCAGTCATATAAGTCCAGCCAGGATACACCATTATAATAATAGCTCTGTCCACTGGCAGATGTAGCCTGTGTGAGGTAATTTGTGACATTTTTTTCAAAACATGCCGGATACTTATATTCCGGATTTGTAATTTCAATTACAACCGAAAACTTATCACCAGTCTGTATGTCAACTGGTGATGTAAGCTCAACTGTATGATAACCTGCAAGTGCAGCTGTGCCGGTTTTTGTGGATAATGATCCCACGGTTGTATTTACAGGGCCTGAGTCCGGATTCTTATAGACATTTATTGTGTACTCTGCACCGGCTTCATTTGTATAGAAGCCAACAGCTTCTATTGTTTCATCTCCGCCTGCCGTGTAGACGTTTGAAAATTTAAATGTGGTGCTTCCTCCGAAATTGCTGATATAGCCAAACGGAGAGTGATCATATAATTTGTCGTAATTATCTGTCTCCTCAGCGGTGAATAACACCATTCCACCTCTTATTCTCTGATCATAATAAGAGATCATGAAATATCCACCATCACTGCCCCATGATGTACCCCAGGAATTCTTGGCAATATATGCACCATCACCCGGCGGCTGTACATTAAAGTTGGTTTTGCTGTATGAATCATCCCAGCCGACAAGGGTAATTGCATGGCCACCACCACTTAACATTCCTTCTGAAGAATTGAAGTAAAATGATGGTGCAGAAGTCTCCATATTAAGGGCAATTGATTTATTCCAGTAAATGTGCCCATGGATTGCCCCATAATTTTTAATCATGGTTTTTGCATAGGAGTTGTCATCTGCGGGCTGATCATACAGGTAAAAGACATCCTGCGCATGCTTCTGAACTGCCGGAGAATCAGGACTTACACAGTTATATTCATCATCACTGTACGGGTCATCAGCTTCACTTACAGGTCCGGTGTACCATGAGACGCCATCAGGAACCTCCCATCTGGTCAGGTATGCAGTTGACTTGTAAACATTTCCACCGGCACAGCATAAAGCCGCAAAACCATTCTTATTTTTCATATTGTTCTCTGAAAAATTATAAGTCTCTGATTCACTCACCAGAAAATATGACTCAAGAGAACCGTATGTGGCAAAAGCCCAGCAGCTTCCGCAGTCACCCTGATTTTTAACACTGGTAACTTTCCCGTAGTCCCTTAGATCATATGATGACGGAAGTGTTTCATCAGCTGCGACTATTCCGTCTTCACCAGAAATTACTATATTGTCCGGTTTTTTACTGCTCATCACAGCGGGGGAGGGAATTTCACCAAGATAATATCCACCCGCCGGGGCAGACTCATCGGCAGATAAGCATGAATCACAATCACATGAAGCATAATCTTCACTATTAAGCTGCTCTTCCTGCCATTTCAGAAATTCAGGGTTTAATGGTGCGGTTCCAGCCTGCATACTTTCCGGAATGCCGGTTTCATAAACACTGTCTTCACTGTATGCTGCCGCAAAAGGCGAAAAAAAGCATAATACGAAGAGAGACAATAGAGCAATCGTTTTAAATCTAACATTCATAAGTCAAACCAACCAGAATTAATAATCCATTGTGCAAAATCAATAGAATTGTGCTAAATTGGTATGATTCCCATAAATAGATATTTATTGCGGCATTTTGGAAAATTAAACCGGAATTCTGCAAAATTTAATTCCGGGTGAAAAAAATAGTTTCAGATAGATTTAGAGTAGGTCAGAGATAACCGGTTTTTCCGATGAAGAACCACGCTATTGCAGCAGCATCTCCAACATCAATTCTTCCGTTCTCATTGAAGTCAGCTTCCATATCCACAGGAGTCTTATCTGCAACCATATAGGCAACCCTTGAGACATCGCCTATATCAACAAAGCCGTTTCCGTTGAAGTCACCTTTAACTCTCTCAATACGGAAAATTCCGTCTTCGCACGGCAGAGTGTGATTAATAAATGACTTGTCACTGTACTGTGTGCCGGTGCCAAGGAGGATGGTCTCCTGGTGAAGGCCTTTCTTTGAACGGAACTTAACATCAAAAACCGGTGCAGGTGCATCTGTGGTCATACCGTCCGTGTTTGTTAGTGCAACCTCCGCATAACCTTCTGTAAGGTTCAGATATATTGCAGAACCTGAGAATACTGATGAATTTGCAGTTACATTCAGGATATCAATCACATCAGGATTCCATGTAAGGAATGTGCTCAGTCCGGAAGCATCTGTGATATTTGCAACAGAAATCTGCGTTGTGTATGGTGTGTCCTCCATCAGGCCTTTTGAAGGAATAAGCATTGCCATGCTGCTGTATTCTTCAATGTTTACCGTGATGTTTACGATGTTTGTAAAACTTGTCGGTGACGGGAAGATACCCTCTGTCCAGCTGGAATAGCCATAGCAGAACTGTAAAAGATCTCCGTCATTAAGGATATTGCCGGAAAGACCACTTTCAGTTGCATTACCGTTTATGTAAACTGACCAGTAGTACGACCAGTCAGCAGCATTATTGATCCCATCAATTCCGGCAAGCCAGAATGTACCATGCTCAGGATAATCGGAATCGTCAGTGTAGAAGTCAAATCCACCTTTCTCTGACGCTTTTAGCAGTGCTGCAAGGTCGGATGTTGCATTGACGTCATATTCGGCAGTCAGATTGGTTGTTGGTGAGTATTTGAAGTCCGGACCTTCGGTCAGACTTACTTCACCCTCCCAGTTAAAGTCACTCTTAACATCAACGGTGATGTTTACGATGTTTGTAAAACTTGTCGGTGACGGGAAGATACCCTCTGTCCAGCTGGAATAGCCATAGCAGAACTGTAAAAGGTCACCGTCATTAAGGATATTGCCGGAAAGACCACTTTCAGTTGCATTACCGTTTATGTAAACTGACCAGTAGTATGACCAGTCAGCAGCATTATTGATCCCATCAATTCCGGCAAGCCAGAATGTACCATGCTCAGGATAATCGGAATCGTCAGTGTAGAAGTCAAATACACCTATCTCTGACGCTTTTAGCAGTGCTGCAAGGTCGGATGTTGCATTGACGTCATATTCGGCAGTCAGATTGGTTGTTGGTGAGTATTTGAAGTCCGGACCTTCGGTCAGACTTACTTCACCCTCCCAGTTAAAGTCACTTTCAACATCAACGGTGATGTTTACGATGTTTGTAAAGCTTGTCGGTGACGGGAAGATACCCTCTGTCCAGCTGGAATAGCCATAGCAGAACTGTAAATGGTCACCGTCATTAAGGATATTGCCGGAAAGACCACTTTCAGTTGCATTACCGTTTATGTAAACTGACCAGTAGTACGACCAGTCAGCAGCATTATTGATCCCATCAATTCCGGCAAGCCAGAATGTACCATGCTCAGGATAATTGGAATCGTCAGTGTAGAAGTCAAATCCACCTTTCTCTGACGCTTTTAGCAGTGCTGCAAGGTCGGATGTTGCATTGACGTCATATTCGGCAGTCAGATTGGTTGTAGGCGAGTATTTGAAGTCCGGACCTTCGGTCAGACTTACTTCACCCTCCCAGTTAAAGTCACTCTTAACATCAACGGTGATGTTTACGATGTTTGTAAAACTTGTCGGTGACGGGAAAATACCCTCTGTCCAGCTGGAATAGCCATAGCAGAACTGTAAAAGATCTCCGTCATTAAGGATATTGCCGGAAAGACCACTTTCAGTTGCATTACCGTTTATGTAAACTGACCAGTAGTACGACCAGTCAGCAGCATTATTGATCCCATCAATTCCGGTAAGCCAGAATGTACCATGCTCAGGATAATCGGAATCGTCAGTGTAGAAGTCAAATCCACCTTTCTCTGACGCTTTTAGCAGTGCTGCAAGGTCGGATGTTGCATTGATGTCATATTCGGCAGTCAGATTGGTTGTTGGTGAGTATTTGAAGTCCGGACCTTCGGTCAGACTTACTTCACCCTCCCAGTTAAAGTCACTCTTAACATCAACGGTGATGTTTACGATGTTTGTAAAACTTGTCGGTGACGGGAAAATACCCTCTGTCCAGCTGGAATAGCCATAGCAGAACTGTAAAAGATCTCCGTCATTAAGGATATTGCCGGAAAGACCACTTTCAGTTGCATTGCCGTTTATGTAAACTGACCAGTAGTACGACCAGTCAGCAGCATTATTGATCCCATCAATTCCGGCAAGCCAGAATGTACCATGCTCAGGATAATCGGAATCGTCAGTGTAGAAGTCAAATCCACCTTTCTCTGACGCTTTTAGCAGTGCTGCAAGGTCGGATGTTGCATTGATGTCATATTCGGCAGTCAGATTGGTTGTTGGTGAGTATTTGAAGTCCGGACCTTCTGTCAGACTTACTTCACCCTCCCAGTTAAAGTCACTCTTAACATCAACGGTGATGTTTACGATGTTTGTAAAACTTGTCGGTGACGGGAAAATACCCTCTGTCCAGCTGGAATAGCCATAGCAGAACTGTAAAAGATCTCCGTCATTAAGGATATTGCTGGAAAGACCACTTTCAGTTGCATTACCGTTTATGTAAACTGACCAGTAGTACGACCAGTCAGCAGCATTATTGATCCCATCAATTCCGGTAAGCCAGAATGTACCATGCTCAGGATAATCGGAATCGTCAGTGTAGAAGTCAAATCCACCTTTCTCTGACGCTTTTAGCAGTGCTGCAAGGTCGGATGTTGCATTGATGTCATATTCGGCAGTCAGATTGGTTGTTGGTGAGTATTTGAAGTCCGGACCTTCGGTCAGACTTACTTCACCCTCCCAGTTAAAGTCACTTTCCTCAATGACAATTTTTGTTGTTTCAGACACAAATTCTGACATCAGAGACGATCCTTCTTCAGATTCTTCATCTGTGGCTGAATCATCTCCAATTGGAATGAGATTTACTTCGTCCGTAACTGCCGGATTTTTCTCAGTTATATTCTCAATCGTTTCTTCAGACACTTCATATATATCTGTAACCGGCACCACTTCCGGAGTCGATTCAACGATACTGTCTGTTCCGTTCGCAGTGCCAGCCCCGGCAGAAACGAATGTTACAAGGCAGAAGGCCAATAGCAGCCCAGATAAAAGCTTTAAAATTTTAAGATCCATACTTCACCATTTTTTAGTAATTAAGTATATTCTTTTTGAATTAATTAGATAAATATTTACTTATTACAAATTGATTTAACAAAATAGGATTCATAACCAAAGCAAATTCCGGATATAAAAAAATGACCTGCCCCTGATATGAGAATTAAGTAATGAAAAAATAATGAAAATAACTTCCCACCCCGACAAAACGCCCTTTGTAAACTATATCTGATATAAGGACACATTATAGAAAATATGACCCAAAATAAACCGGGAACTAATCCGGAAAATAAGCTTTTCAAATATTATCCAAAAGATTTCAGTGAACCTGTGGTCAATGTCATTCACATGGACCTTGAATTTGACATCTATGACGACCATACCATAACAGATTCACACCTTCACCTGGAATCACCCAAAAATCCGGTGAAGAACTTAACCCTAAATGCAAAAAATCTCGAAATTCAGCTTGTCGAATGCTCCGGACATGAACTGACATATGAGTATGACACTGAAAATAACCTGTTAAATATCTCATTTGAGGATGAAATTCCGGCAGGAACAGAATTTACAGTCCAGACCAGAACAGTCTGCCGGCCAACCGCAAACATCCTTGAAGGCCTCTATTACGATGTAACCCCAAACGGTGCACCGCCACAGCAGATAACCCAGTGCCAGCAGTGGGGATTTCAGAGAATTGTCCCCTGCATTGATGAGATGACTGCAAAATGCACATACACAACAAAAATAAAAGCCGACGGGAGATACACAAACCTCATCAGCAACGGGGATATATCCGTTCCCCGGCATGACATCGGCAACGGGCGTGTATCAATCACCTATTCCAACGAAATTACGCCCATGGCGCCATATCTCTTCTTCCTGGGTGCCGGCACATATGACACATTCACCCGTGAATCTGAATATCCGGACGGCAAAATATTCAGCCTTGAACTTCTGGTACCTCCGGGCAGCAGCAGATCTGAGGCAGAAAGTGCCCTTGAGATCCTTGCAGACGGGATTATGTGGATGTACCTCTTTACAGGGCCGGAGCAGTACCATAATACCGGGACCCGCCAGAGAATGCATGAACTTGCAAAAGAGAGAGACAGGCTGAAATTTTCAGCCGGAAATCCGGATGAGATTAACCGGATAAGAACTGAACTTGCAGAACTTTCCGGAACAATTCATCCGGGATACCAGTATACCGGCACAGTGTACCGTGAGATAGGCATGCAAAACTCAGATTTCGGCGGCATGGAGAATGTAGGAAATACGACCATTACCACAAACCGGATAATGCCCTTCTCACAGATTACAGATCCGGCATATGAATACCTGACCCGTGTTAAGGTGCATGAATTCTATCACAACTTAAACGGTTCAGAGGTTACAGGACAGAGTCCCTTTGAGATCTGGTTAAATGAAGCCGTAACAGTATTTGTTGAGGATCAGTATCATGCCTTTAAATTCGGTGAAGAGTATGCCCGCCTTCAGACTGTGATTGATCTATTGGCCCCCGGAAACGGGACCATGGCATATGACCGGGGCACAGGTTCAATTCCAATTGAGCCTGACGGATTCAATGACCCAAATGACCTGATAACCGGAGTTACATACGTAAAATCACCGGAATTTGTCAGGATGATTGAGACACTTATGGGAAAAGAGACCTTTGCCCGTGCCCTTGACCGCTACCATACAGAGTACAGCCACGGCAATGCAACCGGAAAAGAGTGGCTCAAGGTTATGGAAGATGAGTCGAGCCTTGACTTTTCGGTTATGGCAGAACAGTGGCTTAAGCAGACCGGATATCCGGAGATAAAGGTCTCTTCGGATTACAGCCCGGAAGAACGACAACTTTTAGTTAAAATAGATCAGTCGGGGCAGAAAGAAAAGGATATATGGGAGTTTCCGTTCTCCATTACTCCGGTGGGCAGAGACAGCAGAGACCTTACCAATATCACATCATGGGTAAAGGGCCGGGCGGAAGAAATAATCATTAATGATATTGATGAGCCGGAGTTTGTATCCTACAGCAGGGGCTACGGTGTGTACGGCAAAGTTTTCACCGATACCACGCCTGAAAAACTGATATTGCAGGCTAAAAATGACAGTGATGTAACAAATCGATTCATTGCATTTTACAGACTTTTAGACCTTGAAAAGATGAATGCCATAAAAGATCCGGCCCATGAGATCTCAGCAGGGATTACAGATCTGTATATGGAATTACTGAGGGATGAAAATCTCATCCAAAAGACCGGCGGACTTTTACTGACAATCTTTGAATCTGTAGATGACGAATCATATGCCCACAATTACAGGCTGATGTATGATATAAAGCAGAAGATCTGCGGTGCTGTTGCGTCCCGGAATTATGATGAGCTTGTGGGGATTTATGATAAATACAGTTCACAGATCTCTGCTCAGACCTCCGGGAGTTCTGATCCGGACAGCATGATTGCCGGTATAAAGCCAAGGCAGGTTAAAAATGTGGTTCTGACCCTGCTTTCATCCCTCGATCTGCCAAAAGTTCGTGATCTGGCAAAGGAGCAGTTTGAAAGTTCCACAAATGCCTCTGATAAACTGACGGCATTTGCATGTTACTTAAACAGCAGTGCAGAAGACAGAATTGAAATTATGGAGAAATTCAGGGCAGATTCTATGTCACACCCGGTCAGCCGGGAAGCATTTTATGCCGCTGTTGCCGGGTGCAGCAGTGATGACACTGTAAAACTTGTCAGAATTCTTATGAATTCTCCGGATTTCAACATAGAACAGGCAAACGACCAGAGGGCTTTATTCGGCAGGTTTGCTCACAATAAAAAGATCTCACTTGAGACAGATTCCGGCAGGAAACTCCTGTCTGAAATTCTGAAAGCTCTGATTCCGGTGAACGAATACAGCAGTGTAAATATCCTCTCAGTATTCGGCAACCTTGACAGGATGGCTGAAGAGTATCAAAAACCCTGCGTCACCCTGCTACTGAATGCCTTAAAGTCTGCGGATAAAGATACCACTCCGGCGGTGTACAACACCATCCGGAGAATTCTTATAAAATCTCCGGTTGCTGTTAAGAGTTATGAAAAATCAGGAGGAGCTATACCGGTGTGGCTTGAAAAGAGATGACGAACAAACCTGATTTCAGTTATTTCTCAGAGTACCATTGTAATTCTCCGGCTGATTAACTATCAGAAATCCTGATAATTCCGAAAAATACACTGTATAATAACTGACACTATTATCACTTATTTTATCCTCAGTTTCTTTTGGGAGAGCTGCCTTATTTTCGTATCTCTTTTTGCAGAACTTTTAGCTTTCATTTTGAGATATTCTTCAGGAGAAAGAGCATAATTTGCGGCATTTTTCATGAATGAATTGAGTATTACAGCCTGTTGACTGCTCCAGACATCATTTGGAACACTCCTGACCCACTCTGCATATTTTCTGATAAAGTCAAGCCTCTCTTTTCTGTTATCTTCCCTGTCAAATTTCAATTCCATAAATTTCACCATCAATATCAAAAGAACTAAGAAAAGAATCCAGCAGAGGCAGATCTATTATATCCTTAAAAATTCTCCATAAATACTGTGCATCCTCTATATCTTTTTCACTTCCCAGATAGAATTTATACGGAATCTGAAGTTCCACCGGTGAAATAAAAAAAGAAATATCTCCAAAAGAAGCTGTCACTTTTTCAGAAACTGCATAATCATCATAGTCATCCTTTTGAAACTTAATTTCAATATTTGGGATAACCATATTCACGGCTGCGACTCTTACAGCAAGACCACTGCAAAGCATTGAGTATAACTCATTAATATTGTCTGAATTCAGAAAATAATAATTTTCTTCAGATAATTCATGAAATAAAGATGAAAATTTATCATACGGCATATACTGAATGAGAAAATCAACATCTTCTGTACCTCGTGCTCTTCCAAAAAGAATTGCCACGTAGCCGCTTACAATCACATATTCAGTATATCTGCTGATTATTTCTGCTATATCGGCAACAAAATTATCAAGTTCTGTAATGACTTTCCCACTGACAATTATGCTCTTATCAGACTTCTTTACAATCTGCATTCAACCCGGATAAATATGTTAACCTCCCGGTATTTTAATTATTTGGACAGAGTGCTTAACCTACAGACATTATAGTGTCAAGTCAGTTTTGTCAAATTTCCAGAAGTGATCAGAATAATAAAGCAAATTTGCAATTTACAATGGACAATACGAGGAGAAAATCAAAATGCCCTCAACCGGCAATTGAGGTATGACTAAACAATAGTATAATACAAAAATTTCCGGAAAGTTTGCTTGATATTATGTAGTGTGATTAGAGTGCATATCCCGTAATGCTCTCAGTTTCACTCCGGGCATTCTTAAAACGCTTAGGTTCTGCACTATAAACAAAGACAGAACTTACGTGCAGAAAACCGGGTAATTTTCAGCCGGTCTTAAAAACGGATTTTCAAAAGAGAACCGGACATTTACATGAGGACAACATTAGTTAATAAAAAGGAAGATGTCAGAAAAAAATGATTTTGGGTTTTATATTGAATTATGCAATGTGGATATATTTTGCAACGAGTTCTGCGATAGCTTCATCGTTACCGTAGAGTTTCTCCGAGAGACCCTTGTCTTTGTATGCCTTGAGCATCTCGATTCTTGCGTCAATCATGTTTGCCGGGAAGATGTCGTTCTCCTCGAATACTGCACGCTTTGCATCAAGAACATCAGCTGATTCCTCACAGGAAACAGGGAGCTGCTTGAGCTGTGCAAGGCGGTCTGCGTTTTCAGGTGCGAAGATGTTTACATTGACGTAGAGATCCTCCGCTCTCTCAAGTCCGTCTGCCATGTTAAGTCCGTGGAGTGATCCAACGATAAGACTTGCAACAAGGAGGTATGGGTCAGCTGATCCGTCACCGACACGGTATTCAAAGGTCTGCTTTGATGGTCTGTCCAGTGAAATTGTAGCGTCACCAGGGTTTGCATCGAGAGTCATGCTGGTTAAGCCGTTCCATCCGAGCGGGACACGGATAACAACTGAGCGGTTGCGGTCTCCCCAGCAGATGTTTGTTGGCGCTTCCTGGTGTGGAACTAAACGGAGGTATGATGTAGGAACTGTGTTTCCAAATGCTGTAATTGCATCACCGATGTCAAGAACACCTGCAATCATCTTCTTTGCTGTTGTGCTCAGTACACCGTTCTCAACAAGCATGTTCTTGCCGTCCTTCTCTGCAAGCATGTGAATGTGAAGACCTGAACCTGCCTTTCCGACTGTGATCTTAGGAGCAAAGCTGATCTCAACACCGTATCTGTATCCGAGCATTCTGACCATCCACTTTGCGATGATGAGTGACTCAACTGCCTGCTCTGCCGGCATTGGAAGGAACTCAATCTCGTGCTGTTCGTTGTATGCTTCGCCCTGGGTAAAGCATCCTACTTCAGAGTGGCCGTACTTGATCTTTCCACCTGCCTGTGCAATGAGCTTCATTGCTTCAACACGGAGTTCTTCGTATTTTACAAACGGCTCAACTGAGTGGTATCCCTTCTGGTCAACAGGCGGGAATGTATCTTCCTTGTCGCCGATTACGTAGTACTCAAGTTCTGCGAGGCACTTGAAGGTTGCACCTGTCTGCTTTGTGAATTCAGCGTCTGCCTTCTTAAGGATTGTTTCTGCTGAGGTTGCCAGTGGCTTTCCTTCATTGTCATAGTATGAACAGAGAATCTCAAGTGTCGGGATTTCTGTGAATGGATTTACAAAAGCTGTCCTGTAGCGTGGGATTACATACAGATCACTGCTCTCTGCTCCAACGAATGAGAAGAGACTGCTTCCGTCAACCCTCTCTCCGTCTGTGAGAATTGTGTTGAGGTATTCCTTTGATGAGATAACAAAGTTCAGCATCTTGAGCTGACCGTCTCCGCCTTCATAGCGGAAGTTTACCATCTCAATACCTTTTGCCTCACAGAAGGCAACGATATCGTCTTTTGTAAATTCTGAAGGTGATTTCTTCAGAAACTGAACGAGTTCGTTCGGGTTCATTGCAACGTCATTGATTGTCATGTTCCAATAAAGGTTAGTCATAATCTATATAAGAATAATCGTAATTGAAAGCGGCAAATACGGACAAATATAGATAACTATATTAACTATAGAAAGAAGAGCGCATCCACCCACAGAGAAGGAAACAATATACATCAATGAACCCAACCATAAGCATCAGGACAGGTATTTTTTCAGGATCAAAGCAGGTCTGATTCTGATATCACCTCAGTTATTCCTAAAGGTCACATAGTGCACTATAATATCAGCATATTTTAATTGCCTGAAATAAAAATATAGATTAATATGGCTGAAAAAAAGAGAAACACACCTGCTTATGCAGATGATTCTGAAGTTGATAATTTTGAGGATATTGTTATCCGGCCGATTGGTATTGTGAAAAACAATGTATCAAAGCCCCCGCTTATTGCAGGAAAAGACGGCCTTAAAATAAACGGTGAGTATGAAGAGACGATGGAGAAGTTTCACTCTGTCAGGGAGGACATATCTGAAATTATACTCAAGGAAGAGTATGCAGGACTGTTAGAAGATATTGAACAATATTCACATATTCTAATTATATACTGGGGGCATGAGGTAACAGAGGACGGCCGCCGCCTTAAGAAAGTCCACCCCATGGGCGTTGAAACCAATCCACTCACCGGACTGTTCTGTACATGCAGCCCGGCAAGACCTAACCCTGTCCTGACAAAGGTCGTCCGCCTCCTGGAAGTAAGCGGAAATGTCCTTAAAGTATCAGGACTTGATGCCATTGACAAAAGCCCTGTTATTGATATTAAGCCATATGTAATTGAGTTTTATCCCAGGGACGATGTCAAAATTCCGGACTGGATGCAGGTGATTGTTGAAAATTACGAAGAGTGACAACAGATACAATATAATTTCTGATTGTAACAATTACTGCAAAAATCCCGGATGACAGATAAAATTATATTTTAATCCGGAAAATTTACTTTTTTCAACCATGATATAAATAAAAAATTTTATCTGCAATTATAACAACAGACATATATGGATGATTCAGGGGTTTCGGGAAATATCGGGAGTATTCTTATGATATTTCTTCTGATGGCAGTTGCCGGCGTGGTTTCGGCGTATATAATAAATATCCCCGGAAGCAGTGCAATTTCCGGGTATAAACCACAGTACGCAATGATGAATGCAGAAGTAGTTCCGGGTCTTTCAGGGGAGGACAAATGGAATGCAGATGCAATAAAAATTGAGTTCATTGCCGGGAATGAACTTGACCTTCAGTATGAAGAGGGGGTTTATGCCGGGACAGAGGGGATTAAATTCATGCTCTTTGACCCAAATGGCAACTGCCATGAGGCAATGCAGTCAATAACGATGAAAGGCCAGAAGATAAATCCGGGTGCTGTATATTATTATTTTACTGTATCCACGAATATAAACGGCCAGTATTACATCACCAATGATTATGCAAGAATCGGGGACGACAGCAACTGGGGGGGCGGATGGTCATACCTTAAGCCCTTTAAGGAGAGCAACTGGCGGGTTGTTATTAAAGATAACAGACTTGGATCAATTATAGCTGATGAAGAAGTGATTGTGAACTGAAATATAATTGTAATATCCACCCATTTTTAGCAAATTAAAAATCTATATCCTAAAACCGTGACTATATGTAAGCACCCTTATGATGAGCCGGAAATTAATCCCCGTATTATGTGTGCTTACAGCCGGAGCACTCTTCGCAGCCGGAACTCCGCTTGCTAAACTTCTTCTAAACGACATAGGGCCTTTAACCCTTGCATCTGTGCTTTATCTCGGCAGTGCAACCGGGCTTTCCTTATGCTTCATCATTTCAAAAATATTTCTGAAACAGAAGAAAAGAGAGAGCAGAAATGTGAGTGAAGCCCCGCTTAAAAGAGAAGATCTCCCCTGGCTTGCAGGCTCAGTCTTCTTCGGCTCAATTCTCTCAACATTAATCCTGATGGTAAGCCTCCAGTACACTCCGGCAGTGACTGCATCAATGCTCCTCTGTTTTGAAGCCGTTGCGGCAACGACAATAGCAGCAACGATATTTCACGAACCTGTCGGCAGAAGGGTATGGGCTGCACTCGGCCTTATCACCCTCGCCTGCCTCGGCCTGACATATTCTCCCGGAAGTGAATTCGGGTTCTCGCTCGGTGCAGTCGGTGTCATTCTGACCTGTGTCTGCTGGGGAATAGACTGCAATCTGGGCAGAAAAATTTCATCCAAAGATCCTGTATTAATTGTCCTTGCAAAGGGATGGGGTGCAGGAGTGGTCCTCTTTATAATCGCAAAAATTTACGGCGGGGAATTTCCACCCTTTGAGATTATGATTCCGGCAATGATAGTCGGATTCCTCTCATTCGGCGGCCTTATGGTGACACTGTACTTCTATGGTCTCCGTGGACTTGGAGCAGCCCGTGCAAGTTCAATATTCGGTATGAACCCGGCATTTGGAGTGATAATATCCTTCCTGATATTCCGGGATATGCCAAATTCAATGTTCTTCCTGGTTCTGCCGTTAATGGCAGTGGGTCTGTACCTACTTGCAACCGAGAACCATTCACATATGCACACCCATCCGGCTGAGACTCATGAGCACCGGCATTGCCATGACGACCTTCATCATTACCACGATCATCTCCCGACAGATCCTCCGGTAGACAAAAACGGCTACCACTCACATATCCACACCCATGAGGAATTCTCACATGAGCATCCCCACAGACCTGATATTCACCACCGGCACAGGCATGAGTGAACCTATAAATCCTCACATTACAGATTATTATTACATCACCTGAATGTTATTCTGCTGCAGACGGGAATCTGCCAAAATACAGGGGAATCAGGAATAAGTCATAAAACCCGGATAATACAAAATATCCGGGAGATTTATAGAAAAACAAATAAATGGGAATTAATTATGAGAAGAATATCAGAGAATAAACTCTTTGCCGGAATTATCATTCTGGCCGTAATATTTACAGTCATACTTTTTGCATTTGCTCTGCCAAAAAATCCGGTTTACGACCCGGCAGCCAATGAGACCCCGCCTGAAGAATATGCCACGGATATCCAGATGCCATCCGAAGAATTACCTGGTTTTAAGAATATCAGAATTATTGCAACTCCTGATATACACAGCCACATATTCCCGATGAGCGATAACGATACAGGGACACGGATAGGGAGAATCGGAGCACTTGCAGATTCCTTAGGGGAAGAAGATGAGGATACGTTATATCTCTTTGCAGGCGATCTCGGAGAGGGCAGTTTTTATCATATGTATTCCGGAATTCCGGAAGTGAAATCATACTCCATGGCAGGCGTTGACGCTGCTGTTCCCGGAAACCATGCCTTCGACTTCTCCACCGGAAATTTTAAACAGTGGGTCACAAATGCTTCATATCCGGTAATCTGCACAAACCTCGATTTCACTGATCCGGAACTGAACTCATCCATAGAGGATTACACCATCCTTGAGGCAGACGGTCTGAAGGTCGGTGTATTTGGGATTATTACTCCGCAGCTTGACAGAATCGTAAACCTTGATGATGATGTCATTCTGTACAGGAATACCACAGAGAAGGGCAACTCAGCAGTCAGATCACTAAAAGACGAATGTGTGGATATAATTATTGCCCTCACACATCAGGAGAGAGATGAAGACCTCTCATTTGCAGAGTCTGTACCCGGAATTGATCTTATCATAGGCGGGCATGACCATCTTGTCTGGAACGAGACAGTAACTTCTGCCAGCGGAAAAGATACTCTGATTGTCCATTCCGGAAAATATGGTGAGGAGATGGATACTGTGGATCTGACAGTTGAGGACAGGGATGTCACTTTCAGTTCAATAGGACGCTACCAGATTACAGAAGATCTGCCGGACGATGATGCCATCACCTCTTATGTAATGCCATATTATGAAAACTACAATGAAAGTCTCTCTAAACCTATAGGATACACAACCGTCCCTCTTGACTTACGCCAATCCACCCTTAGAACCGGTGAGGCAAATTCCGGAGATCTCGTTGTTGATTCTATCCGGAAAAATGTGCCCGGTGTTGATGTTGCAATGATAAATTCAGGGTCAATACGGGGCGACTGTATCGTCCCTGCCGGTGAGATAACATATCTTACTGTCAGCAAAATTCTGCCATATGAAAATATCATCGTCAAAATTGAGATGACAGGTGAGGAGATTAAGGAGACACTTGAACGCTCAGCATCTGCAATAATTATTGACGGCGATAACTGTCCGGGTGAGGACAGAGCACCATCCGGAGGATTTTTGCAGGTTTCGGGAATCAGGTTTGATATTAACACAAAGGCAGATCCTTTCTGTATTGATTATGACAGCAGTTTATCTTCCGGCAGTCAGGATTCTGATTCAGCATCAGACTCAGGCATCATTAAGTGTGCAGGCATGCGGATAGAAAACCTGTCAGTTGTGACAGAATCAGGCACTGTGCCCCTTGAACCTTCTAAAACCTACACTGTTGCTGTAAATGACTACATCTCCGGCGGAGGGGACGGCTATACCAATCTTGAAGCGATTGCTGACAGCCGGAAATTCAATACTGAGATAAATCTTGAAAATCTTCTTGTGGATGATATTTCAGAAAATTCACCGATTTCGCCGGGAACTGACGGAAGGATCACTGTCCTGAAGTGATATTCTTCCGGACATATACAAATTTTTCCGGGAATCAAAAACCCTGTAATACCCGGATAAGAGAGAATTATCACAGAGCTGAACTGCCGGAAATCAGGCAGAAACAATACACCCACAAAGAGTCATTTTTTCATATATATCCTGCGGTCCGGGGAAGAAAAGTTCCCGGCATATAACCACCGATAACTACGAAAAAACCTGAAGTGATCATTGGATATATATTATTGAACACACCATATAATTACGATTATTGGATTTCCGGATTTATATCAGATATTTCTACTGCCCAAAATGGATATAAATGATCTTTTCATCCGGAAAAATTAAAAATCCGAATAATTCAAGAATCGGATAAGTGATAAAGCTGAACATTTATCTGAAAAAACGGGGGTATTCCTCCTGAATCACAGGATATGATACATTGATCGAATTTAAAAATCTCACCAAAACCTACAACGGTATAAATGCCGTTGACAATCTCTCCCTGACAATTGAAAACGGGGAAATATTCGGACTGTTAGGCCCTAACGGTGCCGGAAAGAGTACTACAATATTAATGCTCTGCGGGCTGATTCAGCCGACATCCGGGGAGTGCTTAATTGACGGGGTCGAGGTCTCAAAAAACCCGGTAGAGGTCAAGAGAAATATCGGGTATATGCCCGAAGATGTCGGATTTTATCCAAATCTGACAGCAATGCAGAACCTTACCTTTTTTGCAAAACTGTACGATATGAAACCAGACCTCCGGGAGAAAAAAATCCCTGAACTTCTTGAACTCGTTGGCCTTTCAGGAGTTGAAAAACTTGTCGGCGGATATTCAAAGGGAATGAGGCAGAGGCTTGGAATTGCCAAAGCTCTCATAAACGACCCGTCTGTAGTAATACTTGACGAACCAACCGCAAACCTTGACCCGCAGGGTGTCTCAGACTACAGAAAGATAATCAGACAGATCTCGGACTCAGAAAAGACAGTGCTTGTATCATCCCATATTTTATCAGAGGTGAGCAAAGTCTGCTCTGATGTCGGCATCATGCAGGAGGGAAAACTTGTCCATCGCGGTTCATGGCAGGAGTTATCAGGCAGCCTGAACATCTGTGGTCTTGAGAGCATTATAATCAATCTCGAAGCAGAGACTGAAATTCCGGAGCTAAACATTCCTGAAATTACCGGCACAGAAATATCAGCAGATGGAAAAAAAGCTGTCATTACTGCCTCATCAGATGTCCGCTCCGAAATTTCACGGATTTTAAACCGGAGCAATGTGCTCATTAAAGAACTCTGCATTGATCAGACCACACTTGAGGATGCAGTCCTCTCATACTATAACCCGGAGGCCTGAAAATTGAAATCAAAAGGACTTTTTGTAATCTCTGAAAAGGAGTTTCAGGACCATATATACAGCAGGAAATTCCTGCTTTTTCTTGGAATAATCCTTGCCGTAACCATCATCGGCATGGCATCAGGTTCAATACAGTATAATGAACAGATTGAACAGTATAACGAGAATCAGGCTGAGATCGGAGATGAGATCAGCTGGGGCATGTTTAAGCCGTCTGTAATGACCATCTTCTCCGGAGTCGGAACACTTCTGGCATCTCTTGGTGCAATTCTTGGTATTGCAATGGGTTTTGACCTGATAACAAAGGAGAAGGAGAGCAAATCGCTCAAGATTCTTCTCTCGCACCCGATATTCCGTGACGAAGTCATAAACGGTAAGGCAATCGGCGGAATTATCGCCCTTGTTGCCGCACTTGCGGTCACATTTTTAATTGCCTTTGCGACAATGCTCATCTTCTCGATCGTTCCGTCAGGCAGTGAGATTCTGCTTCTGGTTCTCTTCGGGTTTGCTGCATTCCTGATGATATTCTCATACTTTGCAATATCACTCTTTATGTCCACCGTTTCAAAGGACAGCGGCAGTTCGCTTGTATATACCCTGATAATCTTTGTATTCCTCTCAAGCCTTCTGCCGGTCTTTGTCTGGGGACCAACCATGGATCTCATCACCGGACCTCCGCCTGAATTTCCGGAAGAGGCAATGATGGAGGTCAGAGAAGTCGCATATGATTCAGTTGTTGTCTCATCGTCATCAGACGGAGAAAAAGTTACTGAAGTCTCTGCTTATAAAGATCCCTATGAGGATAATGAAGTATTCCAGCAGTACCAGGAGGATATGCGGAATTACTGGGACAAGCGCCAGATGATATCAGACTTTATCAACCTGCTCTCACCAACGAACAACTTCCAGTATATTACAGGCTATCTTACATACCCGCAGGCATTTTCCCAGAAAGAGATGTACTATTCCGGAATTATGCCGGGAGAGATGAAAGAGCCTGAAGAACCCGGATTCATGGACATTATAGGCGGGATCTGGATTAACCTTTTATCCCTGATTGTAATTCCGGTGGCGTTCTTCTCAGCAGCATATATTAAATTCATGAGGCTTGATGTGAGATGATTATGTTAAAAAACAAATTTCTGAGGATATTTAAACTATCCATAATATTTCTGCTGGTATCATCGGTATTTATGCCGGCTGTTGTATCAGCAGATTCAGGTCAGAATGTAGAACTCTCCTGCACGTACCCCGGAAAGATTGCCGAAGCCGGGGAAACCATCAAATTTGATCTGAATATTAAGAACAATGAGGGCACATACTCTAAAAAACTGAATTATGATACCTTTCAGGGAGAAGAAGGCTGGAAATTCAGGTTCTATTCCGGCGATTTCGAGATTGACAGGGTGGCCTTAACTGAAGGACAGTCGATTACTGTCACTTTTGAGATAGATACGGATGGCGATACTGCGGTTGACACATATCCGGTCAGGGTCAGAATTGACGATGCACGGATGTGGCTTTATGTTATCATTGACAAGACACATGCAGGAGAGACAGGGGTATTAAAGGCCGTTGTTGTAAATGACCAGGATGAGAAGATTAAAGGTGCAAAAATAGGTGTTTTCCGGGAAAAGGGCGATGCTGAAATTACATCAGTATATACCTCTGCTGAGGGTGAAATAAGAACCGAGGTGGACCAGGGCGAGTATTACCTGAAAGTTGAATGTGACGGATACAGCACCAAAACAGAGGACGATATATCGATTAAATCCGGATATACAACCGATGCCGGAACAATAATGCTTGAGAAGAAGAACTTCGGTCTTAACATTGATGTCAAGTCTCCGGTTGTGACAGCTTCTGTCGGTGATAAACCACAATTTGAACTTAAGCTTTCAAATGTCGGCAAGAGTGATGATCTCTTTGAGCTTGGAGGAGACGGACTGCCTGAAGGATGGTACTTCAGGTATAAGGAGGATAAGGACTCAGGTGCAGGTGTATCAAGGATATTTATAGAGTCAGGTGCTGATAAGACGGTTTACCTTGAGGTAATTCCACCATACTCTGCCGGTAAGGGTGACTATGAATTTCAGGCCCTTATAACCTCGTCCGATGGTGAGTACAGGGAAAATCTTGAAGCTAAGATCTCAGGAAATATCGGCATGTCTGTATTTTCAGATAAATACCGCTATGACGTGACTAAAGGGGATTCGGTTGATATTCCGGTCAGGATTGCAAATACAGGTTCCGGTGAATCACTCACCAACGTCCATATTGAGGTATCTGCCCCTGAAGGATGGAATGTAAAGTCTGTTCCTGAAACTATTCCGTCAATCGGTCCGGGCGAACGTAAGACAGTTAATCTGAAGGTTATACCTCCGGCAAGCATTGCTGCTTCGGAGTATAAGATTACAGTAAAAGTTGTGTCAGATCAGGAAGAGGAGAGCGATGATATAAGAATTATCATAAATGAGAGTTCTTTAATCGGTATTTTTGGAATTCTCCTTCTGGTCTGTGCTGCCGGAGGGGTTTATTACTTCTTCAGGAAGTATGAGAGGAGATGATCAGCCCTGATGGGATGATTATCTATGTAAAAATATATTTTTTTTTGACCGGAATTATAAGTAATCCGGTTTTTGGAGATGTTATAATTCAGGTCAGTTTGCAGTCTTTTCCGCGTAGACTACCGGAATTATGCAGTATATCTCTTTGTAATCTTTTGGCCTGTACGTAAGGATAAAATCCTGCGGCAGGTTGTCATTCAGGCATTGTGATTCTGAGTCTATATATTCTTCCCCGGAATTTAAATACAGCCTGACTTTAACGGACATACCCTTTGGAATCCGGAAATTATTATCCAGTTCTGCATTCACCCTGAATGTAATTTTTTCGCCTTTTCTGATGATTAGGTCGCATAAGCCCAGCTGACCTTCTGCCGGTTTTACAGGATATGGGTCAGGATGATTTTCTGTATCAGGACTTGAATCGAGGCATCCGTCAAGGTGGAATGTTTTCTTACTGTCATAATTAAGGATGGTATAATTTTCCATCTGCCGGCAGTTGCTGAAGATGCTGATGTGATAGTTGTAATCTGACAGGTCAATTCCTGAGCCGCCAAGTGTTAACTTCGGAGAGTTCAGGTTTTCCTGACCAGTGCCTGATGAGTAGTAGATCAGCAGTTTATCGGATAATTTTTCTTCACCGTCTGCACGATACTGTGTCAGGTTAATGGTGATATTTCCGTTGATTAATCTGATATAACCGTCTGTGATGTCGAGAATTTTTATTTTGTCGCCGGAAACCGGAACCCTGATCTCAGGTTTGGTGCCGGATGGAATTTCAGGATGGTTTATCCGGATTTTTTTTGAATCTGACCCGTCAGATAAATACCCTTCCGGTGATGTTTTGTAACAGTATTCACTGTTGCTTATTCTGTGTATGTACTCTCTGCTCTCTGCGGCATAGCCGTATTCACGGCTGTGCGCTTTCCGGTTGCAGATCTCATCTCTGCCGGATTCTTCATCGTCCTTAAAATATGAGAGAGGTATTACTGCAAAAATTAGTACAGACAGATATAATATCTGTCTTAATTTACCACATGGATGTAATGATCTGTTTCCCAAATGTAATCTTAACAATATAATGCACCCCCAAAATGCATTTTATGATTTATCTGTTTAGATTTCGGTTAATTTTGTCTTTGTTGCGGATTTTAAATATTCATCCGGATTCTAATATTATATCTGAACATCAATATTATACCGAGACATTGATAATATATCCAAACATTAATTGTTATCCGGATTTTTACTTTTCCGGTTATAATTACTGAATCAGTTCCCCCGGTCAATATATATTGTTGTCAGGATTTTATTTAAAATGAACCCTTTGGTGGCAGATGGGTTTTTAGCCGGAATTTTAGCCGGGATAATGAGTCTTGTAGAAAAAAGTCACCCATGAGCAATGGTTCATAGATGATGGATGAAAAACAGAAGTTTTTCATAGGAGTGTTTTTAGAAAAATTGTTTGGGATTATAGTGTTGGGATTTTTCCGATGAGATAATACGCAATCTTTGCAGCATCAGAGGCTGTTGCACGGTTATTTTTCTGTAGACAATAAGATAATTTCACAGGACAATTGTCTGGTTTTTGGAGAATATTGTCCCACAGCCACTAATTTTTAATCCATTTATCCATCAAATTTTATTCACGCAACAGCCTCATCACCAACATCTAACTGACCATCATTATTGAAATCTGCCTCTTCAACAGTAAGCTCAACTTTATCTGCTACTGCATAGGCGACTTTTGATGAATCACCGATGTCGATCTCGTTGTTAGTGAAGGAATTTAAAACGACCCATCAATATAACAACTACCTCTTGTATATGGAACAAAGAGTTGCAATAATTAACGCTACTATCACTGGAATAAACAAAAACCCGGGTGTTTCTTTATCAGCTGACTGGTTGGCAGTCACATGATCTTCATTATTTATCACTTCACCAGTATTTTGTGACTTATCACCTGTTGATGTTTCCAAAACTTCAGCTTCAGAATTATTACCAGAAATTAACTCAACACTATTATTATCGAGAGTAGCTGTAAACTGCTGTGTATTTTCATCTACTGAATAAACTCCACTTAGTGGTGATTCAGTTGGTTTTGCTTCTGTTGGTGTAACTTCAGTTGCAGTTATACTATCTGCCCATCCCCGTCCATCATTATCACTAACTGTTACAGTAATACTACCAAAAACTCCTTCAGATGACACAGTAACAGTTGTTTCACCCGGAGCAAGAGCAGTGAAACAACCGGATTGATCAATTGCTCCGACAGTTGTATTCGATGATGACCACACAACATTTAGCTCAGCTGAATCCATAATATTTTCACTCTGATCTCTTGGTAAAGCATTAAAAATCTCTTTTGCACCAACAACAATAGAGGGACTTTCTGGAGTAATATTTATAGTTGTAAAAACGGGTATTGTTTCTGCACCATATTCAGCATAAATATAAACTTTAGTTGTAAGTTCATCTCCATCCCTTGAAAAGGACCACTGCCTCTCCGTGAGCATGTCTTTTAAATCAGAACCAATTTTCATTGTTATTGAAGAAATTTCTTCAGGAACATTACTATTTTCCCATGACAATGTTATAGCCCTTGTCGCTTCTTCTTCCTTATCTCCAACAACCAGATATAATATCCATTCTTTCGTTGTTACTTCTGATGATAATGGAGAACAAAATGCTTTGTATAACTTCTCCGAATAACCGGAAACTTTGATATACTGTCCATTGCCATCCGGATTTAAAGGTGCTGCACGAGTATCAATTCCTTCATCATAACGATCTGTTGCACTTGTTTTTGTACCTAATGCAAGTTCATCAAAACTTGTGACAAAACCTGAGGTTGAATTGACCATGTAAGTGATGTCCACTTCCCAATCCGAGGCACTCCCCGCAGTAATTAGAAGTGCCAATGCAAGCAAAAAAATAATTATTTTTTTCATGAAAAGACCCATGAAATTTAACTGCAGTAAAGATTGCAGTCATTATTAGCCCATGTCCAAATACCCATTCCAGAATCTATATTCAAGGCGGTCCTATAATTTTGAACTTCGGCATCATAAAAATAAAATTCTATGCCAAGTGAATTATCAGGATCTGTTATCAATTCAGCTGTTGTTGTTTCCTTTGAAAGAGATCCGATTGTATTCCAACCGGTTTTTAGATCGGATGAATATTCTAAAAGCGGTATTCCCACAATACTTATGGATGTATTTTTATTTGCATAAACCCAGTAACCTGCACCAAGCTGCTCCATATCATCAACATTTATAATATTATAATTCTGTATTGAAGAATTATAAAGGTACACTGTAGAATCTACTCCATCTCCAGGAGTTATTATAGCATTACTAAGTGGAATCGAGATGAAATTCCAGCCATTTTTCAGTGGAATATCTATACTTGATGTAGAACCTGCTTTAATTTCAACTAGATTTAATAGATCACAGGTTTCAAATGTATAGGAGGACTGAGTAGTCATATCAATTGTTTCTCCTGCAACATTCAAAGTCAGACTACTTACATTTTCATTTAATTCAGACGTATCCCAGGATAAAGTTACTTCTCTCGTTATATCCTCTTCAGCATCCCCACAGATAAGTTTTAATGTCCAGGAATTTTCATTATTGCCTTCATCAATGATCGGCCGGAAGTCTTTGTATAATTTAATTGCAGAACCTGTCAATTTGAAATACTGTGTATAACCATCCGGATCAGCCGGGGCTGCACGAGTATCAATTCCTTCATCATAACTATCTGTTGCACCGGTTTTTGTTCCGAATGCAAGTTCTCTAAAATCTGTATGTCGTCCTGATAAAGACGAAAATTCATAAAACAATGGAATTGTCCACTCCCCATCACTAGGTGTTAAACCTGAAACTGAGATATAATCAGTTTTTGTTATGGAGTTACTACCAGCTGAATTTGAAACCTCAAGCGAAACAGAATAATTTCCGGATTCAGTGTATGTGTGCTCCGGATTCTGTAGTGTTGATGTATCTCCATCACCAAAATCCCACAGCCATGATGTCGGATTTCCGGTAGATTCATCTGTAAACTGAACTTCCAGAGGTTTTGTCCCCGCGATTGGTGATGCAGTAAATTCTGACTGGGGCATTCCGTTTCCTTCGAGCTTTACAACCCATACATCAGAACTTCCATGATTTCCGGATACATCGCCATTTGTTGATTTTGTATAACCTGCAACTATATAACCTCCGTCAGATGTCTGTACAATACTTTCACCGCTATCAGATTCATCCCCTCCAAGGCATTTTTGCCAGATAAAATTACCTGAAGAATCAAGTTTTACAACCCATACATCAGAACTTCCATGATTGCCGGAAACATCACCATTTAATGAATATGTTTCACCTGTAAGAATGTATCCTCCGTCAGATGTTTGTACAATACTATTTCCAATGTCACTCAGTGATCCACCTAAAAATTTCTGCCATAAAGTATTTCCATCTGCATCAAGTTTAGCTACGATAATATCTTCTTTATTAGAGGTACCATCATGAGAATAGGTTTCTCCTGTTATAACATATCCTCCATCAGAAGACTGTATAATAATATTTCCCTCATCAGTATTACTTCCTCCAAGACATCTCTGCCATAACAGATTACCGTCTGCATTTAGTTTTACAACCCAGATATCATAATTTCCATGATTCCCGGATACATCGCCATTTGTTGATTTTGTATAACCTACAAGAATATATCCTCCATCTGATGTTTGTACAATATTTTTGAAATAATCATAATCACTCCCTCCAAGACATTTCTGCCAGGTCAGGCTTCCGGTTGAATTAAGTTTGACTACCCACCCATCAGAATAACCATGATTACCGGAAACATCACCATTTAATGAACCCGTATAACCTGCAACAATATAACCTCCATCAGAAGTTTGTAAGATACATTTACCATAATCATAGGAGGTACCACCAAGACATTTCTGCCAGGTCATACTTCCGGCTGAATTAAGCTTAACTACCCATACATCCTGGTAACTATGTTTTCCTGAAACATCACCATTATATGACTCTGTAGTTCCAGCTACAATATACCCCCCATCTGTTGTCTGAGCAATACTATTTCCGGAATCAGCGGAACTTCCACCAAGACATTTCTGCCAGGAAAAAACACCTTCTGAATTGAGTTTTACAACCCACACATCAGTACTACCATGATCTCCAAAAACATCACCATTGGTTGATTCAGTTGAACCTGTAGCTATATATCCATCATCGGATGTCTGAATGATACTTCTGCTATAATCATAATCACTTCCTCCAAAACATTTCTGCCAACTTATTTTGCCTGGTTCAGGTGTTGACTCAGTAACTATGATATAATCAGTTTTTGTTATGGAGTCACTACCGGCTGAATTTGAAACCTCAAGCGAAATAGAATAATTTCTAGATTCAGTATAGGTATGCTCCGGATTCTGGAGCGTTGATGTATCACCATCACCAAAGTTCCATGACCACGATGTTGGATTTCCGGTTGATGTATCATTAAAGGCAACTTTCAGCGGTGCCGTACCCAGGACAGGCAGTGCTGAAAAGTCTGCCACAGGAGCAGATTCTGAACTGTAATCATCGGTATATACTTTAATGCAGAAATCCGGGCTGACAGAAGGATTCCAGTCATATAGGTCCAGCCAGGAGACACCATTATAATAATAACTCTGCCCTTTAGCTGATGTCGCCTGTGTGAGGTAATTTGCGACATTATACTCTATACATGCCGGATAATTATATTCCGGATTTGTAATCTCAATTACAACCGAAAACTTATCTCCAGTCTGTATGTCAACTGGTGTTGTAAGCTTAACTGTATGATAACCTGCAAGAGCGGCGGTGCCGGTTTTTATGGATAATGATCCCGCAGTTGTATTGACAGGGCCTGATTCCGGGTTTTTATAGACATTTATGGTGTACTCTGCACCGGCTTCGTTTGTAAAAAAGCCGATAGCCTGTATCTTCTCATCTCCGCCTGCCGTGTAAACATTTGAAAATTTAAATGTTGTGCTTCCGGCACCATAGCTTCCGATATAGCCAAACGGAGAGTGATCATATAATTTTTCGTAATTCTCTGTCCCTTCAGCGGTGAACAATACCATTCCATTCTTAATTCTCTGATCATAATAGGAGATCATAAAGTATCCCCCGTCATTGCCCCAGCCTGTTCCCCAGGAATTTTTGGCAATGAATGCACCATCGCCCGGCGGCTGTACATTGAAGTTTGTTTTGCTGTACAAATCATCCCAGCCGACAAGGGTGATCGCATGGCCACCATTACTTACCATTCCTTTTGAAGAATCAAAATAATATGATGGTGCAGAAGTTGCATAATTTATCGCTGTTGTATAATTCCAGTAAACATGCCCGTGCAGTGCCCCATAATTTTTAATCATGGTTTTTGCAAGTGAATTATCACTGGCAGGCTGATCATACAGATAAAAGACATCCTGTACATGCTTCTGAACTTCCGGAGATGAAGGACTTAAGCAGGACGAATCATCATAAGGATCGTCAGATTCACTCACAGGTCCGGTGTACCAGGATACACAATCAGGAACATCCCATCTGGTCAGGTATGCAGTTGACTTGTAAGCATTTCCACCGGCACAGCATAAAGCTGCAAACCCATTCTTATTTTTCATGTTGTTCTCTGAAAAGTCATAAGTCTCTGATTCACTCACCAGAAAATATGACTCAAGAGAACCATATGTGGCAAACGTCCAGCAGCTTCCGCAGCCACCCTGGTTTTTAACACTTGTCACTCTCCCATAATCCCTTAGATCATATGAAGATGGAAGTGCCCCATCATCCGGAATTGTCATGTCATCTCCGGAAATCATGGTCAGATCAGGTTTTTTACTACTGATCACAGCAGGTGACGGGATTTCTCCGGTGTAATACACCTCCCCGAACACATCATCAGCAAATGTCGGATTACATGAACCACCATTGCATTCTCCAAATAAATAATTGTCATCCTTATGCTGCATCTGCCACTCAATGAATTCCGGATTTATTGGTGCAAATCCGGATGGCATAATATATTCATCCGGAATTTCAGGAACCTGAACTACTGAAGGAACCTCCTCTTCACTTTGAGGATATGTTGAATTCTGGTTGACATCAAACTCCTGATTTTTTTCATGAGATATTAATGTTGAATTTTCAAATATTTCCATCGTTTCCTCAGGTTGGAGAACTTCGCTCTGATTGCTGATCAGATCACTGACATTATCAACCGCTAATGCAGGTGCAATCAGGCATAACACAAATATTATGCTAATTGCTACTAATTTTAAAATATCTTTCATAAATATCCCCAAATAATAATTTTAAACTTCATTAATCAATAATAAATAATTGAAACGGATAATAGTGCAATAAATATTTATTTTATTTACCATACCAGATCAACACAGTTACTATTCCCATAAAATAAAAATATAATTAAATTAGATCAGAGAGATGAGATCTTGCCAATTATGAAATATGCAATCTTTGCGGCATCTCCAACATCCACTTTCCCATCATTATTGAAATCTGCCTCAATGTTAACCGGAGTCTTATCTGCTACCATATAGGCAACTCTGCATGAATCACCAATATCAATCTCATTGTTAACATTGAAATCTCCCTTAATTCCAACTATTGTTACACTTCCATCCATGCAGAAGCATTCATATTTATTAAAAGAACAGCTGCATGAGGCATCACAGAGAGAAAGTTCAGAATAATCATTTTTATTCCCAACTGCCTTATATACTAGATCCACAACCGGTTTTGAAGATACGGTATTGAATTTATCCGGATTACTGATCTGAATAACTGCGGAATTCTCAGTAAGATCATAGTATAATGATAAATTGCCATATGCTGTTTCATTCAGCCTCACTGTATTAACATCTATGACTTTGCTATCCCAGGATATAGTTACATTAAATCCCTCACCATTGGAAATGTTTCCAATAGATAACGGAACGATTCCAGAAGAATACTTCTTAACTTCAAGATCCAGCAAAGAAAGCATAGCCTCAGACATTGGCATTGATGTTACTGTTACCTGAGCATTACTGGTTTTTCCGCCGGAAGTGGCAGAGACTGTTGTTGTTCCTGCATTATCAGCTGTGAAGAGTCCTGTTGATGAAACTACGGTTCCGACTGTCGTATTGGACGAGGTCCATGAAAATGAAATTCCTGTTATAACAGAGCCATACTGATCATAACCGGTTGCTGTAAACTGCTGCTTTTCATCCTCTAAAAGTGTTGCCTGGGCCGGATTAACTGTAATTTCAGTAAGAACAGGTGCTGCCCTTGTAACAGTTACCTCGGCATTACCGGTTTTTCCGCCGGAAGTGGCAGAGACTGTTGTTGTTCCTGCATTATCAGCTGTGAAGAGTCCTGTTGATGAAACTACGGTTCCGACTGTCGTATTGGACGAGGTCCATGAAAATGAAATTCCTGTTATAACAGAGCCATACTGATCATAACCGGTTGCTGTAAACTGCTGCTTTTCATCCTCTAAAAGTGTTGCCTGGGCCGGATTAACTGTAATTTCAGTAAGAACAGGTGCTGCCCTTGTAACAGTTACCTCGGCATTACCGGTTTTTCCGCCGGAAGTTGCAGAGACTGTTGTGGTTCCTGCATTATCGGCTGTGAAAAGTCCTGTTGATGAAACTACGGTTCCGACTTTCGTATTGGACGAGGTCCATGAAAATGAAATACCTGTAATTACTGAGCCATATTGATCATAACCGGTTGCTGTAAACTGCTGCTTTTCACCCTCTAAAAGTGTTGCCTGGGCTGGATTAACTGTAATTTCAGTAAGAACAGGTGCTGCCCTTGTAACAGTTACCTCAGCATTACCGGTTTTTCCGCCGGAAGTTGCTGAAACAGTCGTAGTTCCTGCATTATCAGCTGTGAAGAGACCTGTTGATGAATCTACGGTCCCAACTGTCGTGTTGGACGAGGACCATGCAAATGTCAAACCGGTCATCTCATGACCATCCTGATCATAACCGGTTGCAGTAAACAGCTGAGTATTATCTTCTTCAACGCTTACCTGTGAAGGCTCGATTGTAATATTGGTCAAAACCGGTGTTGATTGTACCCTATATTCAGCATTAATATAAGCCCTGGTACTGAGTTCATTTCCATCTCTTGAAAATGACCACTCTGTTTCTGTAAGCATGTCTTTCGTCTCAGAACCAATATTCATTGTTAATACAGAAATTTCATCAGGAACATTACTACTATCCCATGACAATGTTATATCCCTTGTTGCATCTTCTTCCTTATCTCCAACAACCAGATATAATTTCCATTCTTTTGTCGTAACTTCTGATGAAAGAGGAGAACAAAATGCTTTGTAGAAGGAATCTGTACATCCGGATACCTTAATATATTGATCATAGCCATCAGGATTTTTAGGAGGTGCGTGAACATCAATTCCTTCATCATAACCATCTGTAGCACCGGTTTTTGTACCTAATGCAAGTATATCGAAATTGGTAACAAAGCCTGAGGTTGAATCAACCTTATAAGTAACATTGACCTGCCAATCTGAGGCACTCACCGCACTACTTAGAAGTGCCAATCCAAGCAAAAAAATAATTATCTTTTTCATAGAAAATCTCCTGAATATTAACTGCAATATAGATTGCAGTCATTGTTAGCCCAAGCCCAGATTCCCATTCCAGAATCTATATTTGAGACATCTTCATAATTCTTAACTTCGGTACTATAACAAAAAAATTCAACGCCAAGTGAATTATCAGGATCTGTTATCAATGCATCTGTTGTTGTTGTCTTTGAGAGAGATCCAATTGTATTCCAACCGGCTTTAAGATCGGATGAATATTCTGAAACTGGTATGCCCACAATGTTTACGGATGTATCTTTATTTGCATAAATCCAGTAACCGGCACCAAGCTCCATATTATTAATACTAATAGTATCGTAATTATGTATTGAGGAATCATAAAGGAACACTGTAGAATCTACCCCATCCCCAGGAGTAATTATAGCATCACTAAGTGGAATCGAGATGAAATTCCAGCCATTTTTCAGTGGAATATCTATACTTGATGTCGAACCTGCTTTAATTTCAACTATGTTTGAGAGTTCACTGGTTTCAAATGTATAGGAGGACTGAGTGGTCATATCGATTTTTTCTCCTGAAACATCCAAAGTCAGACAACTTATATCTTCATTTAACTCAGACGTATCCCAGGATAAAGTCACATCTCTCGTTATCTCCTCTTCAGCATCTCCACAGACAAGTTTTAATGTCCAGGAATTTTCATTGTTGGTATCATCAATGATCGCCCGGAAATCTTTGTACAATTTAGTATTAGAACCTGTTAATTTGAAATACTGTGTATATCCATCCGGATCTGCCGGTGCTGCACGAGTATCAATTCCTTCATCATAACCATCTGTTGCACCATTTTTAGTTCCAAATGCAAGTCCGCTAAAATCTGTATGTCGTCCTGATGGAGACGAAAATTCATAACATAATGGAATTGTCCACTCTCCGTCACCTGGTGTTGGTGTTGGTGTTGGTGTTGGTGTTGGTGTTGGTGTTGGTGTTGGTGTTGGTGTTGGTGTTGGTGTTGGTGTTGGTGTTGGTGTTGGTGTTGGTGTTGGTGTTGGTGTTGGTGTTGGTGTTGGTGTTGGTGTTGGTGTTGGTGTTGGTGTTGGTGTTGGTGTTGGTGTTGGTGTTGGTGTTGGTGTTGGTGTTGGTGTTGGTTCTAAAGAATCAAATAACTCAACTGCATTTGCACGTCCATTACCAAATTCATAATCAAATCCTGAATCTCCCAGATCATCCGCCGTGGAATAAAGTGCCTGCTTTATTTCATCCGGAGTTTTGTCCGGGCAGGCATCCATTATCAGACCAAGAAGACCTGCAATTCCAGGTGCTGATGCACTGGTACCAAAGAATAGATGTTTATCGCCGGATACAGATCCAAAATCACCGGCTCCTGTGATACTTACACCGTCAATCCCTGCAATATCTGGTTTATTTCTCTGTTCAGAGGATGGATAACAAATTGTTACCGGCCCCTGAGATGAAAAATCCTCTATTTCATCATTCCCGGAATCCGAAGCGTCAATCGCTCCAACAGCAATGACATCTTCTACAGCAGGATGACCAAATATTGAATCCGATGTAACCATATTATTATTATAATTGTATGAACTATCGACAAACAATTCCAACTCTTTATTTACTCCCGAATACTTATTAACCCATATTGTAGTTGTTTTAGTAGTACTGGTTGGATTTTTATAAACTATAATTTCTAGAGGTGGTTCAGAACCATCCTGACGAATTATACTTTTTGCCAATAAAACTGGAGCAGAACCCGTAATATCAACTAAGTATAAATTATAATCATTATTTGATCCTGAAAATTTATCGTCCCATTGTAAAACTATTATGATGAGTGAATCTGGCAATACTGCCTGATAGAGATCAGGAGTCTCAGAAGTTCCGGAACTAAAGTCATGCCAACCACTCCCAGAATCATAAAACATACCCTGATAATGTTCTTTTGCACCATTTCCTGCTGATGAAATATATAAAATATCATTATTTTTTAAAATTTCATCAACATGTGATGCAACTGGTCCATCTTCAAAAAATGGTTCAAACCTCCAACCGACATCATCACAAACAATGTCACAGCCTGCTTCGACAAGGGCATCAATAGCTCCATTGAATTCGATTGTATTTGATCCTGCGTCATGGAAATACAGTTCCGCACCTGGTGCCATATCATGAACAATTTCAAGCATGGCAGTACCTTCATCGCCACCGCGTCTGTTATTTAAAACATGTACATTAGAGGGTAGATCTCCTGTAGCCTGTGAATCAGACAGATGGTCCACACCATCAGATATAATTCCAATTTTTATACCTTCGCCTGTAAATTCCGTTGCTTCCCTCAGTTCCTTTGTCTTAAGAATTAAATCTCCCTCAGATTCAACAGAACCGGAATTTACAACCGGGGGTAATACTTCATTGATAAATCTGACTGAATCAAGAGAAGCAATCTCATTTAAATTCCCAACATTGACATAAGCTGCTACATAATGGAATTGTTCATCTCTTCCTTTTATTTCATTAACATAAGGATCGATTACCGAAGTTGAATAACCCGGATTGAGATAGATATATACATACACAATATCTTCTTCAAAATCACCTTCATTGGCAGAGAATCCATAACTTTCCGGAATAAACTGATCCAGCTCAATCATTCCTTCAACAACATTCCTCATATCTTCAGGAGAGGGTCGAATGTCACTATCAACCAGATATTGAAGATTTGTAGATAATTTTTTTTCAGAATCTGTAAGATTATTTTTATCAACCGGTTCAAATACATCCAGGAATTCTTTTCCCTCATAATTAACCAGGTCTGAAACAAAAACATCATCAACCGCTGAAACCGGCGTTATAATCGCTATACCAATAAATAAAAGAATAGCTGCAAAATATAGCACCTTAAAATCTTTTAAACGAACAACCCCTTTTTTGTTCATACATTAGTCTTTAGTACAAACACAATATATTTATACGGAACAACAATTTTGATCAGGCATAACAATAAATAATAATAATTATAAACGTTAATTTGATTCAATTAATATTTGGGGATTGTATCAAATGCAAAATACATGGGGTTATTATAGTCAATACTGTGAAGAAATTCAGAATTTCTTTAAATCGAAGATAAATATTAAAACATGTCTGTTTTTAAAAGATAATTCAGCCACCATTTCAGAGATATCACATGGAATTAACCATTCCCATAGTCCAATAGTTAAAAAAATTAAAGAACTAAAGGAGAGAAAATTAATAACCTGTGAAAATGGCAACTACTTGCTGACAAATACAGGTGAAATAATAGCCAAGGCAATTGAATTATTAATAACCGATTACTACACCAAATGTTACCCGGAGGATTCAGAAAAATACACCTGCGAAAAAGCACAAAATTGTTCAGATAAAAAATGTAAAGATAAAGAATTTATTGAAGATTCCAAAAATTCAGACTTAAACAATACAGTATATCTACTTGAAAATTCAAAAAACTTCAATAAATCACTTGAAGATATCCAGACGATATTCAGATCAGGTCATCTCATAAAAATATTGCTTTGTTTTCAGGAAAATAAAGTAGATCGCTATGAACTAAAAAATAATATAGGCATAAAAAACTCAAACACGGCCACATTCACAAACAAAATAAGATGGCTGACAGAAAAAAAAATTCTTATTGAAAGAAGAAATACCCTTCTGGTAAATAAAAAATTTGAAGATAATATAATAAAAATTCAGAATATAATAAAATCCACTGTATTAATCATTAACCATGGTGATTACCTAAATAATCATACCATAAAAGAACTCCCCGAATTTGCTCAGAATAACATGTGCGGTCTGTATAACTCAGAATATATCTGTAATTCACCAAAAGATCCATATAAATATAACAACCTGAACAAGAGTATAATTCTTGAAGCTGAAGAGATAAATTCTATATCAAATCATATAGCAGGGGAATATTTAGATCCACTTATCAACAAAGCACAATCAGACATAAAAATTAATGCAATCATAACAAAATATTCCATATCACATATTTATGGTGAACCGGCAATAAGAGATCTGATTGAACAGAATAAATTTGATAATGTAAAACTCATGGTTACAGATCACCCCATATTTTTTATCATGACAGTCACAGACAAAACCCTCATAATAAGATTCTCCTCCACAACCGACGGAGCATTCGACACCTCACGCGGCCTGATATCCACATCAGAAGAGGCAATAAACTGGGGCATGGAACTCTACGAACACTACCAAAAAGATGCCATCCCCATCTGTGATTACATCAATCACAAAAATTCCGGAATATAACCGGATAAATGAAACAGCACCCGGACATAAAATACTTATTTTTCCCATAACAGTCAATAACTATAAACATGTTACTTGAGAGCACCCTGACATTTGACGATGAAAACACAGCAAAAGACTTTAAACAATTATTTGACAAAAATTACGTGCACGTAAAGCTCACTGAAAAACTGGATTACATACCATGCGACATCATTGAAGGAAGCATAGATGCAATCATAAAGTGGGCAGAAGAAGGTCTTAAAAATGACGAAAAAAACGCAGAAATCTATAACGAATACATTAAAGCACACAACAGATACAAGATACCCATAAATTATCTATTTGAAAACTATTCTCCCGGAGACAGATTGTTCAGCATAGAAGATGTTCAAAACATAGGGACCAAATATATTGCAGAATATACAGGAGTAAAATTAAATAAAGGCATAAAAATTCCGGAATGCAAATCCAATTTCCTTAAAAATAAAATTCCGGATGGAATGTCCCCCATATACTTCTCTCAGTTTCTTGAACAAAATGACATCATCACTATCAGAGGAGACTCATATTATCTGAAAAAGAAAGTCGAACCAGGCACAATAAATGTCTTATTAAAAATAAATGTTCTTGATAAAGCAGGTTTTGTCCACCATCCCGGAATCAGAAACACATTCATATACACAACAGACATCACCTATGAGATAACTCTGCCAATAGAGGCATATAAATTAATCAGTACAGAACATCTCTGCGATATAATTAACAAACACAACTACAATTCTCCGGATAAAAAAGAAGAAATTAATGTATACAGATTTAAACAGAACATATTCACAACAATAATGGAGATCCTGAAGAATAATCAGGGGATATCCCTTGAGCATTTAAACGATCAGATCAGCGCCGAATGGCTCCCCGGCAGTGATGAATACAACCATTCTGCACTTATGTCAGAACCGGAAAATACAGTAAAAATAATAGATGAATTAAAAAAAGCCGGTTATATACGTGGAAATTACAACAGCTTAAAAGCAGTAAAAATGCCGGGAAGAAGAAAATAATATAATAAACCAAACACACCGGACATCTCTCCCAGACCCCCGGCAATCCCAAATGATCACCATTATTATTTTTCATCCCCAATTCTATAAAAGAGGCCAAAAAAATGGCAGATTCTGACAACAAAATATCCCTTTTATACGTAGATGATGAAGCCGTACTGCTTGATATAATGAAAGCATTCATCAGCCGTTCTGATGAATTCAGGCTTGATACAGCCAATTGTGCAGCAGAAGGCCTCATAAGATTAAACACAAACCACTACGATGCCGTAATCTCCGATTACCAGATGCCGGAAATGGACGGAATAGAACTCCTAACCGAAATAAGAAATTCCGGTAATAACACACCTTTCATCCTCTACACCGGGAAAGGGCGTGAAGAGGTCGCAATACAAGCACTCAATGCCGGAGCCGACTATTACCTCCAGAAAGGCGTAAACCCAAGGGTAAGCATCACCGAACTTCAGAATTTTATCCGGCACGCAGTATCAAAAAACAGGGCAGAAAAGACCGTCAGAGAGCAAGAACGCAAAATGGCAGACGTAATGAACTTCCTTCCGGATGCCACCTTTGCCATAGACAAATCAGGAAAAGTTATAGCCTGGAACAGGGCAATGGAGAAGATCACCGGAATCTCAGCCGGAGATATACTTGGGAAGGACAGCATTAAATACTCCCTGCCTTTCTATGGTGAAAGAAGACCATTCCTAATAGAGATTGTACTCAACAAAAACCTTCTTCAGGACTCAGATTACTTCATCCTGTACCCCGAAGATGAAAAAATAATAGCAGAGACCTTTGCACCGGAATTATACGGAGGAAAAGGGGCATATATCCGGTGCACAGCCTCTGTATTATACGGCTCTGACGGAGAGGTCAGAGGCGCAATAGAATCAATAAGGGACATATCAGACGAAAAATCGGCTGAAAAAGAGAGAGCTGAACTAACTGAAAAACTCCGGGAACAAAAAAGCCTGATTGATGCAGTCTTTGATGTAACCCCTGTAAACTTCTATGTCTATGAAGAAGATATGAAATTCCGGTATGTCTGTACAAAAGGTGCAGAGCAGCTTGGCATGAAGCCGGAGGAGATGACCGGCAGAACCTGGCGTGAACTCGGTATGCCTGCTGAACTGTTAGAGCCGCTTGAAGAGAAAATTATGCAGGTATTTAGTACCGGAAAAGTAATATCTGCCCGGACAATTTACCCGACAGTTCTTGGCAACCGCTACTACCAGTATGAATTAAGCCCCATCTTTAACATCAACGGTGCAGTTGAGACCGTAGTCTCCACTGCAATGGATATTACCGGTATAGTAGAAGCAGAAAATGAGATTCAGCAGAAAGATCTGCACTTCAGGGATATTATAGACAATATTAATGATATATTTTACCGCGTTGATGAAAATGGCAGCATTACCCTGATTAACAACAACACCCCAAAAATTCTCGGATATAAGTCCACCAGAGATATGATCGGTATTCCGGTTGAAAAAATCTGGGCCGAACCTGAAAAAAGAAAGAATCTGCTTGAAATTATCCATGAAACAGGCTCTGTAAGTGACTATGATATACAGTTTAAGTGCAGTGACGGTTCGAAGATGGACGTTTCACTGAACAGCCACATCTGTCATGACAAAAATGGAAATTTCTGCGGCATTGAAGGGATTGCAAGGGATATATCCCTCAGAAAATCTGCTGAAAATGAGAGGGAAGAACTTCTTGAAAAACTCAGCATACAGACCAGACTGATAAATACACTCTTAGATGTAACCCCGGTTAACTTCTACGTCTATGACATAGATCTGAGATTTAAATATGTCAGTCCAAAAGGTGCAGAACAGATGGGAATGACTGCTGAGGAAATGACAGGAAAAACCTGGCGTGAACTCAAAATGCAGGAAAAATACCTAAAACCACTTGTAGAGAATATAATTTCTGTCTTTGAGTCAGGAGAGGTAATTAAGGGAAAATCTAATTATCACACAATAAACGGATTCCGGAATTATATCTATGAGTTATCTCCGATACCTGGAGACAACGGAGAGGTTGAATTAGTCTCATCAACTGTTGTGGATATAACCGGAATTAAAGAGACTGAAGAACTCTATAAAACAGTCTTTGAAAATACCGGCACTGCTATGCTTATTATAAAAGAAGACTTATCAATTCTTGATTACAACGAAGAACTGAAGAGAATCACCGGATATGACGACGAATATTTAAGCATATGCACAGATGCTTCCTTTCTGACAGTTAAAGAAGATCTCTCCAGAATTATTGAATATCATAATCTAAGAAAATCAGATCCTGAAAGTGTCCCTAAAAACTATGAATTAAAATTTACCCATAAGGATGGCAGCATTAAAACTGCCATTATAAATGTGGCCATTATTCCGGATGTAAATAAATATGTTGTCTCCATCCAAGACATTACTGATGCAAGGCATTATGAAACTGAGCTGAAAAGAACCAGGGATACGCTCAATTTTGCAATAGACGGAACAAAACTTGGCCTGTGGGACAGAAACCTCATAACAAATGAGATATTTCACAATGACAACTGGGCTGAGATGTTTGGCTATAATTCCCATGAGATTAAAGATGATTTTAAATTCTGGAAAGAAAATATTCACCCAAAAGATCTCCCACATGTCTATCAGGCACACAAAGATCACCTATCTGGAAAGAATGACATCTTCGATGTTGTCTGCCGGATGAAATACAGAGATGGTTCATGGAGATGGATCAATTCAAAAGGGAAGGTTGTTGCCTGGGATTCAAACTGGAAGGCTACCAGAATGATTGGCTTAAATACAGATATAACCCATCTCAAAGAAACTGAAGAAGCCCTGCGCCAGGCAAATGACAAACTGAGCCTCTTATCCTCGATTACAAGACACGATACATTTAATAAGATCACCGGGATTCTGCTCTCCATTGAACTGCTGAAGGTAAAACTTGCCGATACAGACTTAACCAAAAAACTTGAATATATCGAAGATCTTGTTGATGCCATATCTGAAGAGCTTGAATTTGCAAGGGACTATGAAGACATTGGAAACCTGGGATTATTATGGCAGGATGTTGCAGACTACCTGGATAAAGAAAAAATTCCGGAAGGGATTTTTGTACGTTCAGATCTTACCGGGATTGAAATCCTGGCAGATCCAATGCTTGGCAAGGTTGTGCATAACCTGGTTGATAACGCCGTCCGGCATGGCAACGGGGTTACAAAGATTACAGTTACGCATAAGTTCACTCCAAAAGGTCTTCTGTTAGTCTGGGAGGATGACGGCACAGGAATTTTAGAAGGGTTAAAGGAGAGAATTTTCGAACGCGGTTTTGGTTCAAATACGGGCCTGGGTCTTTATTTGGTCAGGGAAATCTTATCAATATCAGGTATTTCAATCAGAGAGACAGGCGCAGAAGGAGAAGGTGCCAGGTTTGAGATCTCTGTGCCGGAAGGATGGTACAGGAACAGTACAGCATAAGCCAACATCCATAGCCGGATGCCCGAACCACAATAATTATCCATCTTCCCACAGACCTGACAAAAGCAACTATTTAGTTATGCTTATCTTGTCCATAAAACAGATAACTACAGATATACCCTTAAGAGAAGATTAGACCTGACGATGAGGCTAAACGGGAAAATTTGCATAAAATTATAGTGCAGAGCCTGATGTTTTGAGGTAATCGATATGAAAAAGAGATTGTTTTCAGGACACACCCTAAAAGTTCACATTTCCATATATCAGATGTAAGATAAAGATCAGTGAAAGAGAGTATATATGCCTACACAAGTATAATACTATTGTTCAATTCATCCCTCTACTGTCGCTCTCACTCCGGAGAGTAATAATAAAATAACCTCTGCACTGAAAAAACCCAAAAATCAGTCTTACGGCAGCCAATATTTTTTCCGGGAAAGAGTATAAATAAAACTCCATCCGGATTATATCGCAATAAAACATTTTTTACGACCATAAGCAATGCAATATTGCCAATAGCCGTTAGAATGCCAATATTTTCCTCAACACAAACAAATATATTCTCTGGAGATAATTTCTGGTTATTCCGGTGTTCAAAGAAACATAACCGGCACAGGTGTTTTTATGTATGAAATAAAAGAAGGATATATAGATATTTCCGGATTAAAACTCTGGTATAGTATAGCCGGAGAAAATAAAAATGGCATTCCTCTCTTATGCCTGCACGGCGGGCCTGGCGCACCACATGACTACCTAAAACCCCTTGAGAGACTCTCAGACGAAAGGCCGGTAATATTTTATGACCAGATCGGCTGCGGAAATTCAGATAAACCACATGATGTAAATTATTTTACAGTTGAGAGATTCATTGACGAGCTTGAGACTGTCAGGGAGGCTCTGAATCTCTCAAAAGTTCACATTATGGGTCAGTCCTGGGGTTCTACCCTCGCAGCCTCATACTATCTTGACAGAAAACCAGACGGTGTACAGTCACTCACATTTTCAGGGCCTGTTATGAGCATGAAGATGTTTGAAAAGGATGTCAGAAGGCTGCTTAAGGAGATGCCGGATGACCTGGAGAAGATAATTTATGACTGTGAAAAATCCGGAAATTTTTCAGATCCTGCATATGAAAAAGCCATGGAGGTTTTTTACAGGCAGCACGTCTGTCGTACCAGACCATGGCCGGATGAGTTTAACCGGACAATGGAAAAGCTTGGTCATGATGTGTATGAATACATGCAGGGGCCAAGCGAGTTCACAGTAACCGGAACCTTAAGAGATCTTGACCTGACTGACCGGCTCTCAGAACTTAACCTTCCTGTGCTGTACACCTGCGGCGAGTTTGATGAGTGCACGCCGGAGACAACCAGATATTACCATAGAAATACTCCCGGCTCTAAGATGGCTTTATTTAAGGGGGCATCACATGAACACCATCTTGAGAAGCAGAACCAGTATATGGCGGTTATAAGCGAATTTTTAAGCAGGGCTGATCGGAGCTGATGAGCCATAGAGCATCGGGACCAATAAAATAACTGACATATATCTAAAAAACTATTAAAAATGAGAGACCTTTTTTCCGGACAAATAACCATTTTCCCGGATAGATTCACAATTTGGGATACCTTATTCCGGTTTACACAGACCTCTTCACCGAGGTAATATCTGATACATTCAGGCCCTAATGCATCAATAACTGTGGCTTTTTCTTTATTCAGGAATCAAAACTCTTTTTTTCTCATACCATCTGAACCTTTTGTCACTTCATCAATATTTCTGCACAGGTAAAACACCCACCTGAGTGCTGGATTATCGATCTGTTTTCAAAACTGGTTTGGAATTGTCATGCCTTCATCTCTCAGATTTTTTCTGAGCCTGAATTCTGTGAGGGAATATATCAGCATGCAGACTGCCATAATTGCAGCAATTGACTCTGCCCGTTTCATATCTGAGATATATTCTTCAGGGAGTATGAATGACTTATAGATCAGAAATCTCTAACTGTCTGTTGCAGAGATTTAATTGGGAATTGAAAAAATCCGGATTTATTACAAAAACAAGAGTTTACACATTCAGTACTTTAAAGATTCCGCAAATTTCATCACATAAGACCCCGGAGTTTTCTGCCTAAACTCAAATAGTTAAGTACTTCTCAATATTATATTGTGTCAAAACCTCTGCTGCGTGCCGTGGAATGTTTGCACAATCTGAATCAGACAAATGTTCAATATGATCTTGTTTTTTTGATGTACCAATTGCCAATCAATAGATATATATTGCCTCCAAAACATCATCCTTGTGGCAATATTTGGTCAAAAAAACAGCAAAATCCAGTCAGATACAGGACTGAAGCTTGGAAAACTTGAATTGATCTGTGATATTATTGAGGATCATATCTCCTTTCCAGATGGCAGATATTATGATTCAAAAACAATTGTAAGAGGAACAATAGCAGCGGCATGTTCTAAAAATTCGATTTCAGGACTTGTAAAAATGACAGATGGTTTGCCATCCCATACAACCTGTCTGAAATATTTACATAATATTGACATGGAGAAATTAGAATCAGATTCCTCTAAAATACTTTTATTGGCAGGGGAAGGCATAATTATAGAAGGCAGGGCTTACAATTTTGCTATTGATAAAACCCTCAAGCCATATTATGGGGTTAAAGACGAAGAAGAAGATCCTAATATTATACGCAACAAGAAGAAAGCATCGACAACCAAGTTCTTTGCTTACATGACTTTATCGATTGTGGACCAGGATAAGCACCTCACCTTTCTTGTTATTCCCTGGAAAGATAATGATAATAATTTAGATGGAATAAAAACATGTGTTGAGTTAATTTGGAGTTTAGGTCTGAAAATAAAATGTTTAATGTTAGACAGGGAGTTCTACACAGGTAAAATCTTTAGCTACCTAAAAGAATCAGATGTCCCACACCTCATGCCGGTGAAGCAACATGGTGAGGAACTCAAAAAGAATCTAAAAGGTAAAAAATCAAAATCCTTTAAACACACCCTAAATTCAAAATCAAAGTTCCCAGTGGAGATAGAAATAGTTGACTGTATTGTCTATCAAATGGGAAAGAAAGGCAAAAATGGTGTACTTCATCGAGCATTTGTAGTTTATAAGGTATGTAAATCTCCAAAATCGATTAGAAGATTGTATAAACACAGATTTGCCATTGAGTCCACATATGTCCTTGCTAATAAAAGTGGTGCAAGGACATCCACTAAGGATCCGGTAGTTAGGTTTTATTATTTTTTAATCTCTTTTATAATACAGAACCATTGGGTTTCAATCAAATGGAAGAGATTTGCAAAACTTCAGAGGGGACCAAAGGTAATTTATAGAGATCGATTTCCCTTGCACCATTTTATCACTATCTTAATTAAAGAGGCTTGGGAGCATTTCCATTTATTGAGCCTTAATGAAATTGCCATAAGCTGATATTCAGACATCTTCATGAATTGAGTATGCAGATGGCCAGGTTTAGCGGTAGCTATTTTAAATTTTACAATATCTTTACTGGAAACGGTATAATTTCGATTCAAACTCATTTATTCAGACATTTATTCATGAAATATGAAGCAGTGTGTTGTGGTTCAAGTGGGATAAAATGGTGTTAACCAAAATCGGTTTACAAAATACATTTTTATCCCTCAAATTTGAAATGCAGGACATTTGGATATAATATTCAATTTAGGGGCATACAGTAAGACATTTTTAAAACAATATTCATCAATTTTAAATATTAATCGAGCACTTAATTTAAAGTACTGACATTAATAATTGTTCAACATTCAGTAGAGATATTCTGATAATATCTCTCACACTTCGGACCAAATAACCGGAGAAATTTTCTTCTTTCACCATAAAGACCAGATAGTTTTGATTATTTCATCCGGATATCTTATTATTCCGGAAGTGTTCTCTTCAGTGCAGTTACAACTCCGTGACATTTGCAGGCGGTTGCAATCCATAATTTATTGTGGCTTTCAGCTGATATTATGGCATTTTTTATGTCTGCTGCTGCGATGTAGCCAAGTCCGGGTCCATACTGCCGGCTCTGAATTACCCGGATAAACGGTCTTTCTGCTCTCTGATCGCTTTTTCTTAACAGTTCATCGAGCATTGACCATAAGGGTGTATCACGTCTCTCTTTCGTCACCGGACATACAGGTGGTTCGGGGCAGTCTGGTATGCAGGTATTTTCCGGATTTAATGAGCAGTAGATCTCAGCATCTCTTCTGCCGATAATAAGCTTTTGTAGCAGCAATTTTACAATCTCTTCTGTGCTGTCAGGATCGGGCACAAATCCGGCATTTTCAGCAATAATTCCGGCTGACACATGCACAGGTGCTGTGGGAAAAATTCTATCAACCCGCATATCTTCAGATATTAATTCTGCGGCTCTTTCTATGCCACCTGTTATGAAGTATTTTCCGGCAGGATTATCATTAATAATCTCTCTTCGCAGATTTCCGGAGATGAATGTCAGGTTATACTTCTGACAGGCTTTACACTCCGGATCTTCATCTATTACGATTACAGGCCGGTTTTCTTTTATTAGTTTTTCAAGGGCGGAATTTCCGAATTCTCCGCCTCCGATTATTATATCCAGTTTTTTTACCTCCTCTGCTCTGTGATAACTGCTATTATTCAGTTTTTTATTGTATTTTATGATTCTGTTCCGGCAGAGATTATGGTATTATGATCTTTTCCTTCTGTTCTCAGATTATGTTTCTGACCGGTTGATTAGAGAAGATTTAATCTGAGATTATACTTAAATGTATAAAACTCTAAAGTACACAAATATGTCCGGTTCATCCTTCCCTGACAGACAGTATGAACTGTCATCTATGACCAGCAGATGAAAGTGTTGCAAAGTTATTTTGTGACAAAATCTCAGGAGTCACAGGAATTTCCGGAGATAAAAATAACTCTGACGAAAATAATTCCAAGATTAATATAAATTATATTGAAACCTTATGCAAGAGCTTTGAAGCAACATTATTTAATTCCCAGAATATAATATTTTCAGTGATCTATTATTTTTAATTTTGGTACTCTTGAAAAATCTCTGGTATTGTTAGTCAAAATTTTTGCATTGTGGCATAAAGCTATTGCAGCAATAAGTTCATCAAATTTTCCTATTGGCGTCCCTTTTTTCTTAAGGTAAGAAGATAATTTTCCATACTGAGAATAATACATGTCATCGAATTTAAGTACAGGTATGACTTTCAGGATTTCATTAATTTTATTTATTTCTTTTTCAGCATTCTCACTGCCGTATGCACCATTATGTATCTCCAATACACTCACAAATGTTGTTGCAAATATCTCTTCACTCTCAACGATATCATTGAGAATATATTTGCATTTCTTAAGTTTAGGATTATTTTTCCCAAGCATTAAATCTATTAAGAAAGTTGAATCAAAAATAATCATTCTC